>NZ_JBPOFB010000002.1:0-439975 GCF_051251565.1 Marivita sp.
TGTGACGGTCTGGAAAAAGCCCATTGTTTCAACGGGTACACCGACCTGAGAGCGCTGAGGCGTGGTTCTGTGAACGGTGTGTCAGGTTTTTTTGGGGGGGGCGCCGCTGACCTATGGAAGCGAGTCGGTAATGGCGACTTGGGAGGGTTGGTTTCGCGGCGGTTCAGACGCGATTGGCTGCGTTCGGAATTCGAACGGGCAAAAATATAGGCCGGACAAAGCTGTCCGGCCTACAGGTCTTTTGGATCGTCCCCAGCTTTAGCTAATGATCGCGTTCAACGTTGCAGAAGGGCGCATCACTTCTGCGGTTTTGGCGGGATCGGTGTGATAGTACCCGCCCAAATCCGCCGGATTGCCCTGTGCGGCGGCGAGTTCCGCAACAATCGCGGCTTCGTTGTCGGCCAGGCCCTTGGCGATGGGTGCGAAATGTGCAGCCAAATCTGCATCGTCCGATTGTGCAGCCAAAGCTTCGGCCCAGTAGCGGGCGAACCAGTAATGGCTGTCGCGGTTGTCCGGTTCTCCTACCTTGCGCGAGGGTGACCGGTTGTTGTCAAGAATGCCTTGGGTCGCGGCATCAACGGCTTTGCCCAACACGCGTGCCTTTTCGTTGCCGCGTGCGTCCGCGAGGAACTGAAGGCTTTCGCCCAAGGCGCAGAATTCACCAAGGCTGTCCCAACGCAGGTGGTTCTGTTCGACCAGCTGTTGAACGTGCTTGGGGGCAGACCCGCCCGCACCGGTTTCAAACAAGCCGCCGCCGTTCATCAGTTTGACGATGGACAGCATCTTGGCCGAGGTTGCGAGTTCGAGGATCGGGAACAGGTCGGTGAGATAATCGCGCAGGACGTTGCCGGTGATGGCAATGGACGTGTTACCTGCGGTGATCGTCTCGAACGACGCGCGGGTTGCTTCGCGTGGGGCCATGATCTTGAACCGGTCGGCCACGCCTTTTGCTGCAAGAAGGGGCGTGACGTATTCGATCAGTTCGGCGTCATGTGCGCGGTTCGCGTCGAGCCAGAAGATTGCTTCGCATCCTTCGGCCTTTTGACGGTCAATTGCCAGCTGAACCCAGTCTTCGATCGGGGCTTTGCGGGTCGAGGCAGACCGCCAGATGTCACCGGCGTCAACGGCGTGTTCATGCAAAACCGTGCCATCGCCAAGGATCATCCTGACCGTACCGGCATGCGGAATCTCAAACGTGGTCGGATGCGATCCGTATTCTTCGGCCTTTTGCGCCATCAGGCCGATGTTTTGCACTGTACCGGCGGTGGCCGGGTTCATCTTGCCGGTCTCTTTGAAAAACTTGATAGTTTCATCGTAAACCGGCGCATAGGAATTGTCGGGGATCACGCAATTGGCGTCATGTTCGGCGCCATCCGGGCCCCAGCCCTTGCCGCCTGCACGGATCAGGGCAGGCATCGACGCATCGATGATAACGTCTGACGGGACATGCAGGTTGGTCAGGCCCTTGTCGCTGTCGACCATATACATCGGCGGTTGGTCTGCCATGGTGGCTTCGATTGCGGCTTTGATTTCGGCATTGCCATCGACACGGGCCAGCAGGTCGCCAAGGCCCGAGTTCGGGTTCACGCCGAGAGCCGTCATTTCATCGCCGTATTTGTCGAACACTGGCTTGAGGAACGTCTTGACCGCGTGGCCAAAGATGATCGGGTCCGAGACCTTCATCATCGTGGCTTTCATGTGGATCGAAAACAGCGTGCCTTCTGCTTTGGTTTTTGCGATCTCGTCCTCAAGAAACGCGCCAAGCGCTTTGGCGGACATGAACGTGGCATCGACAACTGTGCCCGCGGGGTAGCTGAGGCCGTCTTTGAGGATTGTCTCGGACCCGTCATTGCCAACCAGCACAATCTTGGCCGTGGCTTCAGAGGGCAGTGTCGCAGATTTCTCGTTCGAGAAGAAATCACCACCCGACATTGACGACACGCGGGTCTTGCTGTCGGCAGACCAGTCGCCCATCCGGTGTGGGTTGTTCTGGGCGTAGGATTTGACGGCTTTGGCTGCACGACGGTCAGAGTTGCCTTCGCGCAGAACCGGGTTCACGGCAGAGCCTTTGATCGTGTCATACTTGGCGCGCACGGCTTTTTCCGTGTCCGTTGCCGGTGTTTCCGGGTAATCCGGGAGCGCGTAGCCTTGGCTTTGCAGTTCCTTGATCGCCGCGACAAGCTGAGGCACCGAGGCCGAGATGTTGGGAAGCTTGATCACGTTCGCTTCTGGGGTTTTCACCAGCTGGCCCAATTCTGCCAGATCGTCAGACTGGCGCTGTGCGTCGGTCAGAACGTCAGGGAAGGTGGCAATGATGCGTCCTGCAAGGGAAATGTCCTTCGTTCCGACGCTGACACCAGCGGCGGTTGCGAATTTCTGGATGATTGGCAGAAACGACGCCGAGGCAAGTTCGGGTGCTTCGTCAACCTTGGTGTAGATGATGTCGGGGGTGGTGTTGTCAGCCATGGGTCACGCCTTTCCTGATTTGTCCATGCCATAGGCCAAAGCAGGTGAGTCGTAAACAGCATACAGTGGTATACATTGCCGCAATCAGCGGATCAGGTCGAAATGAATTCAACACCGTCCGGTGCGATCAAAGCAGCCGTAAGCTGGCCGGTCGCATAGGCACCTGTATCGATAGAGATGCGACCGTCCCGCATTTTTGGGCCATCGACAATCGTGTGGCCATGCACGATCCAGAAACCGTCGCTGCGCGGGGTGGTGCGGAAATCGGGATGGCCCCAGATAAACGTGTCGGGGTCATGATGTTCCAACGGTGTATTGGGGTCTGCCCCGGCGTGCACAACAGCCACATTGCCGGACCATGCAATGCATTCAAGGCCTGCAAGCCAGGTCACCATGTCGGTGTCCATCGCTTCGAACAGATCGTCACGGGCGCGGATCAATGTCTCAGGCCCAGCCGCTTCGGTGACACCGGCGATGCCAAAGCTGGCGAGGGTCTGCAAGCCACCATTGCGCATCCACCGCCGCCCTTGGGTGTCCGGGTCGCGCAGGAAGTTGAGCATGAGCTGTTCGTGATTGCCCATCAGTGCGGTCACTTGCGGATGCAGTCTCACAAAGTCCAGCACCTCTTTGCTGTGATCGCCGCGGTCGATCAGGTCACCGACGCAAATGATGCTGGCATCTCTTGGCAAAGCGTCGACGAGCATCGTCAGTAGATCGATCCGTCCATGCACATCACCGATCACACAAAATGGCGATGCCGGATTCACCGGATCGAATTGCATCTTCGGTTCAGGTTTTGTGCGCTTGCCGAAAAGAGTAGAGAACATCATTTGGTCTTTTTGTTGGACGTTGGGCTTGTGCCAGTTTTTTGGTCGGCGCTACAGGGGAATATGGGTGTCCAATCGACATTAGTAAGCCCTTTCTGCGCGTCTCGGAGTGGTCGCGGCGTCACGATCATGTTAGGCGCTGATGCGATTGACGTGGTTGGCATGGGTGAACGGACCTGATGAAGCGTGTCCTTGTGACCGGCACTGCCGGATTTATCGGCTTTTATCTTGCGCGGCTTTTGCTGGACGAAGGCTATGTCGTCCACGGCTATGACGCGATCACGGACTATTATGACGTGACGCTGAAAGAGCGGCGCAACCAGATGCTTTTGCAGGCGCAGGGCTACAGCTTTACCCATGCGACGTTGGAAGAGGATGGCACGTTTGAACGGGTGGCGGCGGATTTTGCGCCGGACATTATTGTCCATCTCGCGGGACAGGCGGGCGTGCGCTATTCGCTGGAAAACCCGCGCGCCTATCTGAACAGCAACATTGTCGGCACGTTCAACGTGATGGAGGCCGCGCGGCAGTTGGAGGTCGAGCATCTGTTGATGGCGTCAACATCGTCAGTCTATGGCGCGAACGAAGAGATGCCGTTCAAAGAGACTGACAAGGCCGACACGCAGCTGACCTTTTATGCGGCGACAAAGAAGGCCAATGAAAGCATGGCCCATTCCTATGCACATTTGTGGAAAATTCCGACAACGATGTTCCGCTTTTTCACGGTCTATGGTCCATGGGGCCGCCCGGATATGGCACCTTACAAGTTCACCAAGGGTATCCTTAACGGTACGCCAATTGACATTTATAATCATGGCGATATGTACCGCGACTTTACCTATGTCGAAGACCTTGTGCGCGCGATCCGGTTGCTGATCGACGCGGTGCCGGGCGGACCAGAGAGCGCAGTTGACGGGGACACGCTTAGCCCCGCAGCACCTTACCGGATCGTGAATATCGGCAATTCGGACAAAGTGCGGTTGATGGATTTCATTGAGGCGATTGAAGCGGCCACCGGCGCACGCGCCAAGCGCAACTACATGGATATGCAAAAGGGCGATGTGTTTGCCACCTGGGCCGATGCCAGTCTGTTGCACAGGCTGACAGGTTATACCCCGCAGACCAATGTACGCGATGGAATGGCCAAGTTTGTTGCGTGGTACCGCGACTATTACCGCGTCTGACATTGATCGGTTGGGCAAGACAATCGAGCGGGATTTTCAAAGAAACCCGAAAAGTCTTGATTGACGAAAGGTATGGTCGCTTTGGTGCGTGGGCGCGATACTAAGACATCCTCACAAAAGGCTAGCGCGCATGACCACGTCTTATTTCGCCCCCAAAGGCGGGCATCCCGGCCAAGATCAGCTTTTGACAGACCGCGCGATGTTCACCGAAGCCTATGCGGTGATCCCCAAAGGCACGATGCGCGATATCACGACCAGCTTTCTGCCGTTCTGGGACAAGACCCGCCTTTGGGTGATCGCGCGCCCGTTATCTGGCTTTGCAGAGACATTCTCGCATTATATCATGGAGGTCAGCCCCGGCGGTGGATCGGACCGTACCGAGACAGACCCCGAGGCCGAGGGCGTGCTGTTCGTGGTAGAAGGGTCTTTGAGCCTGACCGTTGACGGTAAGACCCACGAGATGACTGCGGGCGGCTATGCGTACCTGCCGCCGCAATCAGGCTGGACCCTGCGGAACACGGGCTCTGCGCCGGTGTGTTTCCACTGGCTGCGCAAGGCGTATCAGGCCGTTGACGGGCTGGACGCCCCCGAGGTGATTGTGACCAACGAGGCGCAGGTTGCGCCTACGCCTATGCCGGGCACTGACGGGAAATGGGCGACCACGCGTTTTGTTGATCCGACTGACATGCGCCACGACATGCATGTGACTGTTGTGACCTTTGAACCCGGCGCGGTGATCCCGTTTCTTGAAACCCATGTTATGGAGCATGGGCTTTACGTGTTGGAGGGCAAGGCGGCGTATCGGCTGAACCAAGACTGGGTCGAGGTTGAGGCGGGCGATTACATGTGGCTGCGCGCGTTTTGCCCGCAGGCGTGTTACGCTGGCGGGCCGGGGCGGTTCCGATATCTGCTTTATAAAGATGTGAATCGGCACATGCCTTTGAAACTGGGTCGTTGAGGCGCAGTTACGGTCCTGTTTTACAGCACTCGAAATTTATTGAAAAATACTTTCATTGCGTGAAAAATATAAACACTTGTTTTAATGAGAAATTCCTTAATTTCAAAAAATGAAAAATAATTTCGAAAAAATTGCGGAGGCTGGTGATTAGCCTGTAATCTGTCCTCACATGCGGAGGAGCATTGCCATGAGTTTTCAAAACCCAGTTTTCATTCCGGGCCCCACCAACATCCCGGAATCTCTGCGCAAGGCGTGCGATATGCCGACAATCGACCATCGGTCGCCCTTGTTCGGTCAGATCCTGCACCCGGCGCGTAAGGCCGTTCAGACCATCCTGAAAAGCACCAGCGCGGAAGTGTTCATTTTTCCAGCGTCCGGCACGGGTGGCTGGGAAACGGCGCTGACCAACACGCTGAGCGCTGGTGACAGCGTTCTTGTTGCGCGCAATGGCATGTTCTCGCATCGTTGGATTGATATGTGCCAGCGCTTTGGTCTGGACGTACAGATCGTGGATGTCCCGTGGGGGCAGGGTATCCCGGCGGATCGCTATGAAGAGATCCTCACCGCGGACACCAGCCACACAATCAAAGCGGTTCTGGCGACCCACAACGAAACCGCCACGGGTGTGAAATCTGACATTGCCGCCGTGCGTCGCGCGATGGATGCGGCCGGGCATCCAGCGCTGTTGTTCGTGGATGGTGTGTCGTCTATCGCGTCGATGGATTTTCGGTTCGATGACTGGAAGATCGACGTTGCGGTCACCGGATCGCAAAAGGGGTTCATGCTGCCTGCGGGGCTTGCCATTGTTGGCTTCAGCCAAAAGGCAATGGCCGCGACGGAAACGGCTGGGTTGCATCGCACCTTCTTTGATGTGCGCGACATGATGAAGGGCTACGCCAACAACGCCTATCCCTACACGCCTGCGGTTGGTCTGATGAATGGCCTGAACGAAGCGTGTCGGATGCTGATGGATGAGGGCATCGAAAATGTCTTTGCCCGCCACACCCGGATTGCCGACGGCGTGCGCGCTGCGGTGCGCGCCTGGGGGCTTGATCTGTGTGCAGTCAGCCCAGACGTGTATTCCGATACGGTCAGTGCGATCCGCACTCCCGCCGGTTTCAACGCGACGGATATCGTGACTCATGCCGCCAGCACGTATGGTGTGGCCTTTGGTGTGGGTCTGGGCGAAGTCGCCGGCAAGGTGTTCCGCATTGGCCACCTTGGCAGCCTGACCGATGTGATGGCGCTTTCGGGGATTGCCACAGCCGAGATGTGTATGGTGGACCTTGGGCTGGATATCACGCTTGGGTCCGGTGTTGCGGCGGCGCAGGATGTCTATCGCCATGGAGTGCAGATCGAACAGAAGGTTGCGGCGCAATGAAGGATTTGGGCCTGATTATTCCAACCTATGAGGACATGCTTGCCGCGCATGAGCGGATCAAGCCCCATATCCGGCGCACGCCGGTGATGCAGTCGGATTACCTCAATGATCTGACTGGGGCGCAGCTTTTCTTCAAATGCGAAAACTTTCAGGAACCCGGTGCCTTCAAGGTGCGGGGTGGATCAAATGCTGTGTTTGGGCTGAGTGATGAAGAGGCCAAGCGCGGGGTGTGTACCCATTCTTCGGGCAATCACGCGCTTTGTCTGTCCTATGCAGCTGGGCGTCGGGGCATTCCGTGTAATGTGGTGATGCCGCGCACGGCCCCACAAGCCAAGAAAGATGCGGTGCGCCGCTATGGTGGCACGATCACCGAGTGTGAGCCGTCCACCACATCGCGCGAGGCGGTCTTTGCCGAGGTGCAGGCCAGAACCGGGGGCGAGTTCGTGCACCCCTATAACGATCCGCGGGTGATCGCGGGGCAAGGGACCTGTTCCAAAGAGTTTATGGAGCAGACAGACGGGCTTGATCTGATGGTGGCACCCATTGGCGGTGGCGGCATGATCTCGGGCACCTGCCTGACGCTGTCAACGCTGGCCCCCGAGGTGCAGATCATCGCGGCGGAACCAGAACAGGCGGACGACGCGTATCGCAGTTTCAAGGCTGGACACATCATTGCAGATGACGCGCCCGAGACGATTGCCGATGGTCTCAAGGTGCCTCTCAAAGACTTGACATGGCATTTTGTGTCGAACCATGTGTCGGACATTCTGACCGCGTCCGAGCAGGAAATCATCGACGCGATGAAGATCACCTGGAAATATCTGCGCATCGTGATGGAGCCATCCTGCGCCGTACCGCTAGCGGTGATCCTCAAGAACAAAGAGCGGTTCGCCGGCAAGCGTGTCGGCGTGATTGTGACCGGTGGCAACGTGGATTTGGACAAATTGCCGTGGATGGTGGGCTGATCAGCCCACGCCACGCCAAAGGGAGAGTGACAATGAAAGACATGACCGTATTTGACGATTTCGAAGTGGGTTTCGACATTCCCGCCAAGCCGGGGATGCATGAGGCGGATGTGCAGACGCCCTGCCTTGTGATTGACCTCGATGCGCTTGAACGCAACGTCAAGAAAATGGGCGACTACGCCAAGGCGCACGGGATGCGCCACCGGGTGCATGGCAAGATGCACAAGTCTGTCGATGTCGCGCTGATGCAGGTCGAACTGGGCGGCGCCTGCGGCGTGTGCTGTCAGAAAGTGTCCGAAGCTGAGGTGTTCGCACGCGGCGGCATCAAGGACGTGCTGGTGTCCAATCAGGTGCGCGATCTGGCCAAGATCGATCGTCTGGCGCGGATGCCCAAGCTGGGTGCGCGGACGATTTGCTGTGTGGACGATGTGACCAATGTCGCTGACCTGTCGGCAGCGGCGGTCAAGCATGGCACGCAGATCGAATGTCTGGTCGAGATCGATTGCGGCGCTGGGCGGTGCGGTGTGACAACGACGCCTGCTGTGGTCGAGATTGCCAAGGCGATCGATGCGGCAGAGGGCCTCAAATTTGCGGGTATTCAGGCGTATCAAGGCGCGATGCAGCATATGGATTCCTATGCCGAGCGGGAGGCCAAGATCGCGGTTGCAGTGGCGCAGGTGAAGGACGCAGTTGATACGCTCAAGGCGGATGGCATCGAATGTGACATCGTTGGCGGTGGTGGCACCGGGTCGTATTACTTTGAGGCAAATTCCGGCGTCTACAACGAGCTTCAATGTGGGTCGTATGCGTTCATGGATGCGGACTACGGCCGTATCCTCGACAAAGAGGGCAAGCGGATTGACCAGGGCGAATGGGAGAACGCGCTGTTCATCCTGACCTCTGTGATGAGCCACGCAAAGGCCGACAAGGCGATTGTCGATGCGGGGCTCAAGGCGCAATCGGTGGATAGCGGTCTGCCAGTGATCTTTGGCCGGGACGATGTAACTTACGTGAAATGTTCGGACGAGCATGGTGTGGTGGCTGATCCGGATGGGGTGCTTAAGGTGAATGACAAGCTCAAGCTGGTTCCTGGTCATTGCGACCCAACCTGCAATGTGCACGACTGGTATGTCGGTGTGCGGGGTGGTGTGGTCGAAGTGGTTTGGCCGGTCTCTGCGCGCGGTCGGGCCTATTGATGTCGCCGCGCTGACGCGCGTCGATCCGTGGGGGGCCAGCCCCCCACACCCCCCGGCAATATTTGGAAAAAGAAGAAGATCAAGACGGTGCGCAGTGAGGACTGTCGCGCCGTTTTTGTGAGGGAGAGACGATGTATATTGTACCAGAAGCGCGGATTGGCGATCTTGTGTCGCGCGAGGCGGCGTTCGAGGCGGTCGAACAGGTGTTCGCTGCGATGGCGTCCAAGGATGCCTATAACTTTCCGGTCGTGCGCGAGGCGATTGGCCACGAAGATGCGCTTTACGGGTTCAAGGGCGGGTTTGACCGGGTTGGCGGGTCGCTTGGCCTTAAGGCGGGCGGGTATTGGCCGCATAACCTTGAGAAACGCGGCTTGATCAACCATCAGTCCACGGTGTTCTTGTTCGATCCCGACACGGGCCGCGTGCATGCGATGGTGGGTGGCAATCTTTTGACTGCGCTGCGGACGGCGGCGGCGTCTTCGGTGTCGATCAAGCATCTGGCGCGTCCGGATGCGACGGTGCTTGGCATGGTCGGGGCAGGGCATCAGGCGACCTTTCAGTTGCGTGCTGCGTTGGAGCAGCGGGCGTTTGAGAAGGTAATTGGCTGGAACTATCACCCCGCAATGTTGCCCAATATCGAGAAAGTCGCGGCGGAGGCGGGTGTGCCGTTTGAAGCGGTGGACCTTCCGGGTATGGGTGAGGCGGATGTGATCATCTCGATCACCTCGGCCTTTGCGCCGTCATTGATGGCGGATCATGTCAGCCCCGGCACGCATCTGGCTTGCATGGGCACCGACACCAAGGGCAAGCAAGAGGTCGAAGCGGCGTTGTTGGGGCGCGCCAAGGTGTTTACTGACGAGGTCGCACAATCGGTTTCGATTGGTGAGGCGCAGCATGCAGTTGGCTCTGGTTTGATTGCCGAAAGTGACGTGATCGAGATTGGCGCGGTGATCAATGGCACGCATCCGGGGCGAACCTCGGACGACGACATCACGCTGTTTGATGGCACGGGTGTCGGGCTTCAGGACTTGGCTGTTGCGTCGAAGGTTGTGGAATTGGCCATCGCGCGCGGTGTGGCGATTGAGGTGGATTTTTGAGAGTGCTTGGAGTGGGTTGAAACCGCACCCCTAAGCACTTGATTGGTAGTGAAAAAGCCCCCGGAGATGTTCCGGGGGCTTTTGCTTTTGGGATGGCTCGATCGGGCGGATCACTCGCCTTTCAGCGATCCGCTGCCGTGACCTGCCATACCACCAGAGACTTCTTCGGTGCTTTCGTCCGACAGCTCTTCGGGCAGAACGAGGTTCAGAACAATAGCGATCAGGGCGGCGGGAAGGATGCCGCTTGTGGCCAGAACCTTGAGAGTCTGCGGCAGATACTGGAGCGCGTTTGGTTCCAGTTGCAGGCCAAGCCCCAATGACAGGGCAATCGCAAAGATCACCATGTTGCGACGGTTCCAGTTGACGTCGGACAGCATCGAGATGCCCGCTGCAACAACCATGCCGAACATCACGATCACGCCGCCGCCAAGGACTTCAATTGGGACAGACGAGATCACTGCACCGATCTTGGGGACAAGGCCACACAGGATCAGGAAGATCGCGCCGATGGTCACGACGCCCCGGCTCATCACGCCGGTCATGGCGATCAGGCCGACATTCTGGCTGAACGAAGTGTTGGGCAGTGCGCCGAACAGGCCGGAAATGGCCGTGCCGATCCCGTCCGCATAGGTCGCGCCCTGAATTTCTTTGTCAGTCGCTTCGCGCCCTGCGCCGCCTTTGGTGATACCGCTGACGTCGCCGACGGTTTCAACCGCTGACACAAAAGACATCAGGCAGAAGCCGATGATCGCCGCGACCGAGAACTCAAGTCCGAAATGCAGTGGATTTGGTAGGGCAAAGGGTGCAGCACGTCCCACATTGCCAAGGTTCACTTCGCCCAGCATGAAGGCCAGCGCGTAGCCTGCCAGCAGGCCGATAAGCACGGCAGAGACCGATAGCATGCCTTTGGTGAAGAACTTGAGGCCCAAGGTGACGATGATCACCGTGCCTGCCATGGTCCAGTTGAGCAGCGAGCCGTATTCAGGCTGGCTCATCGCCGGGACACCACCAGCGGCGTATTGCACGCCGACCTTGACCAGTGCGAGACCGATCATCGTGACGACTAGGCCGGTGACCAAAGGCGGAAGGGCAAAGCGCAGTTTGCCTATGAAGAGGCCAAGGAACGCGTGGAATATACCGCCCACAAGGATGCCGCCCATCAGGACTGCAACGGCGTCAACGCCTTTGCCTGCAACCAGTGGGATCATGATCGGGATGAACGCGAAAGATGTGCCTTGTACGATCGGCAGGCGCGCGCCCACTGGCCCCATGCCGATGGTCTGGAACAAAGTTGCGATGCCCGCAAAGAACATCGACATTTGGATCATGTAGATCATCTGCGGGAAGTCGGGGCTGTTGGAGCCAAATCCGAAACCCGCCGCACCGCAGACGATGATGGCGGGTGTGACGTTCGAGACGAACATCGCCAGAACGTGCTGGATGCCGAGTGGCACCGCTTTGATAAGCGGCGGGGTATAATTCGGATCGCGGAGTTGCTCCGGCGTGCCGATGGATGTGTCAGACATGGTTCTCTCTCCCTCGTAACCATTTCGTATTGCCGGGATGCCCCTCCTCAAAGACAGCCCGGATTGTTCTAAGGGTCGATCACCGTCCACGGTGTGTCGAACCAGTGTTCTTGCAAATTGTCGCCTGCGCCGATGCGGTCGATCACGGTGAACAGGCCGGTGCCTGTCAGAGGCGTGAGAACACCGTGCCATGTGTTCCGGTGAAAATTGATCGCCTGCCCCGGTTCGGTACGAAAGGCGAGGGGCGTTCCCGGCGCATTGCCTGCATCTTGGGCCACGATCACCAGAAAAGCGTCATGGCTCATCGGAACAAAACACTGGCTGCCCTCGGGGTGGCGTTCCATCAGATCAAGGATCAGTGGAAGCGCGCGCAACTCGGCTTTGAACAGGCTGATCCCAGCGCGACCATCGCTGAAATCAAGCGTTGCGCGGTCATGGTAGCGGCCACATTTGCCCTGGTTGATGATCTTGTCCGGCTCACCCGCACAGTTGAGCACATCTCCGAAAGGGGCAAAGGCTGTGGCCGTGATCGGCTGAATGGGGATCTGTTGGGTCATTGGCCCAACTTCTCGATCAGGCGGAGTTCCGCGATGCGTTCGACCTGGCGGCAAGCCTCGGCAAATTCGGTGTCGCGGTCATTGTCGATCCGGCGCTTGAACGCGGCAAGAATGCTGGCCTTCGTGTTGTCCTTCACCGCGATGATGAACGGGAAGCCGTGGCGCGCGACGTAGTCGGCGTTGAGGTTTTGGAACGTGGCGCGTTCGTCGTCCGTCAGCATGTCGAGGCCCGCGCCTGCCTGTTCGGCGGTGGATTCGGCGGTCAGGCGACCCGCAGCGGCAAGCTTGCCAGCAAGGTCGGGGTGCGCGTTCAGCACAGCAAGGCGTTCATCGTCCGATGCACAACGGAAGGCCCGGCAGAGCAGGTTGTGCACGCCGCGGGCGGAGTCGTGGGTTGGACCGGATTCATAGTCGCAGGCGCGGTCTGCGATCCATGGCGAATGTTCAAAGATGCCCCCAAACGCTGCGACAAAGTCGTCGCGCTGCATGTCGGAGGGGCGTTGCGCGTATCGTGCGGGATGTTCCTTGGCCCAATGCTGTGCAATCTGCTGGCGAGTGGCGAACCAGACGCCGTCGTGACCGGCCATATAGTCAAGCACGCGTTTCAACGCGGCAGTGCGACCGGGGCGGCCCATGATGCGGCAGTGCAGGCCGATGGACAGCATCTTGGGCGCGCCATCCACGCCTTCGGCATAAAGGACATTGAAACTGTCTTTCAGATAGCTTTCGAACTGATCGCCCGTGGTAAACCCCGCCTGAATGCCGAACCGCATGTCGTTGCAATCCATCGTGTAGGGCATGATCAGTTGATGGGTGTCGCCGAAGGTCATCCAATAGGGCAGGTCGTCAGCATAGCTGTCGGCGACATAATCGAACCCGCCGGTTTCTGCGACCAGACGCACGGTGTTGTTGGAGCAGCGGCCTGTGTACCAGCCCTTGGGTGGCTCACCCGTGACCTCGGTATGAAGGCGGATCGCTTCGGCAATCTGCGCGCGTTCTTCGGCCTCGGGCATGTCCTTGTGTTCGACCCACTTGAGGCCATGAGACGCGATTTCCCAGCCGGCATCCTTCATCGCGGCAACTTGTTCGGGTGCACGCGCAAGCGCCGTTGCAACGCCGTAAATTGTGAGGGGAAGATGCTGCATCATCCGGTGCAGACGCCAGAACCCGGCACGCGACCCGTATTCGTAAAGCGATTCCATGTTCCAGTGCCGCATTCCTGGCCACGGTTGCGCGCCGGTGATCTCGGACAGGAATGCCTCGGAGGCTGCATCGCCATGCAGGATGTTGTTCTCTCCACCCTCTTCATAGTTGAGCACGATCTGAACTGCGATCTTTGCACCCCCGGGCCAGTTGGCGCGAGGCGGGTTGGGTCCATATCCAGTCATGTCGCGGGGATAGCGTTGCACGTGCGGGTCCTCCTGAGTGGTTGTCTTTGTAATCCGAATAATCCAATTCCTTTTTCAAGAAATCCCGAAAGCTGTCTCAAACGGCTTACTGTTTGCGCATTTCTTGTGGATGGCTGCATAAAGAGGCAACCACACAAAGGAGAGCGCGATGTCCGGCTATTTGACCACCCATGTTCTGGATACCGCCAAGGGATGCCCTGCAAAGGGGATCAAGATCGTGCTGTACCGTGTGTCTGGCGAAAACCGCGTCCAGATCGCAGAGACTTTGACGAATGATGATGGCCGCACCGACAGCCCGATCCTGCCGGTAGAGGCGTTTGCGACGGGAACCTATGAGCTGGTGTTCCATGCGGGCGACTACCTGCGCGCATCGGGACAAGCCGGGGACGATCCGCTGTTTCTGGATCAGGTGCCATTGCGCTTTGGCATGTCGGATGCGGCGGCGCATTACCATGTGCCATTGTTGCTGTCGCCCTATGGGTATTCGACGTACCGGGGCAGCTAGGCGTTCACTTGTAGGTTTCGCGGCGATCCCCAAAGCGCCGCACGCGTTTGCGCCAGGCTTTGTAGCTTCCGCTTTTGAGTGAGCTTCGCATCAGTTCTTTGACGTCTTTCTCGCTCAGCCCGTATTCGGTTTGAATATCGGCGAAGGACACATGATCTGAAAGCGCCATCTCGATAACGCCGCTTTTAAGGTCTTCGGGAAGGTCTGGTTTATCCGCCATATTAGCGAGATAAGTCGGGCCGCGCCGATGGCAATTTTGGTGACCGGCGGCTGTGAGCCCTTCTTGCACTTTCACCACTACCAATTATTCGGCAAATATTCTTAATATTCTATCATGGAAAAACAGCATATGAAGAATGCTCTGTCTAGAATGATTATCTTGTCGCTGTTAGTGGCATACACTTTAGTGTTTGAAAGTGAACGACTTTCTCACCCACGTGTTGCGTTGGTAGCATCCTTTTTCCTAGCTTACTGCATTTGCTACGAACTTTACCAACTCTGGAAATTTTTGCGCAAACCTGAAGAATAGTTTTCGGCCACCTTGTCCCGCACAGCAGACCTTTTCGACTTATCTACGCATTCTTGACCGCCGCCGCCACCCGTCCAATCACGAAGTCCATAAACAGCCGCGTTTTGGGGTCTTGCCTGCGCCGGTGCGTAAACAGGCAGGCCATCTGGATTGGCACCGGCGGGGTCTGCTTGGCGACAATGATCAGACGTCCGGTGCGCAGGTGGTCGGCGACTTCGAAGATCGGTTTGAGCGCGATGCCATGCCCGGACAGCGCCCAGTCGGTCAGGACGTCGCCGTCGTCGGACTCGTAGCGGCCGGTGACTTTGAACCGTTTTGGTCCGTCGCTGGTTTGCAGCCGCCACTGAAATTCGGTGGCCCCTGGAAAGCGCAGGTTGAGGCATTCGTGATTCTGGCCGAGCAGGTCTTCGCCTGAATTCGGCATGCCGCGTTTCTTGACGTAATCTGGCGCGGCACAGAGCACACGATCGACATCGGCGATCTTGCGGATGCGCAAGGTGCTGTCTTCCGGCTCTCCCAGAAAGAACGCCAGATCAAGACCTTCGGTTGTGAGGTCAACCTTGCGATCCGTCAGGCGCAACCGGACCGAAACTTCGGGGTATTGCTCGATAAAGGCGGGCACCTGCGGCGCGATCAGGCGGCGGCCAACGCCCAAAGGGGCTGCGACATAGATCGACCCGCGGGGGTTTTCGGTGATGTTGACGACCTGCGCTTCGGCGACCTCGACCGCTTCAAGCACCTCGCAGGCCCCGGTGTAGAACAGCCGCCCCTGTTCGGTTGGGGTCAGGTTGCGGGTGGTGCGCTGGAACAGGCGAACGGACAGGTGATCCTCAAGCTGGGCAATCCGGGTCGAGGTCACGGCTGGCGAAATGCGCAAATCTCGACCAGCGGCGGACATGCTGCCCAATTCGTAGACACGCACGAAGGTTCTGATGTTGTCGAGGTAGCTCATTCTTCCGAGATTCTTGATACAGCTTGGGGTTTGATTGGAATAGCAGAATAATCGCTGTGCCGATAGTCTACACGAAACCTGCCAAACCGGAGCTTTTCACCATGTATGATTTCGCCGTTCTTTGGGACTGGATCGCCTTTGCGGTACGCTGGTTGCATGTGATCACCGCGATGGCGTGGATCGGCGCGTCGTTCTTTTTCATCGCGCTGGATCTGGGGCTAAGGAAGGCCGCACATGCGCCCGCCGGTGTGTCTGGCGAGGAATGGCAGGTGCATGGCGGCGGGTTCTATCACATCCAGAAATACATGGTTGCACCCGAGAACATGCCCGAGCATCTGATCTGGCACAAATGGCAGAGCTATATCACTTGGGTGTCCGGCGCGGCTTTGTTGATGATTGTCTACTGGGTTGGAGGCGAGTTGTTCCTGCTGGATCCCACCAAGGCCGATCTGGCCCTGTGGCAGGGCATTGCGATCTCTGGTCTGTCGCTGACCATTGGCTGGTTGTTGTATGACTACCTGTGCAAGTCGCCACTTGGGGAACAGCCGACAGTGCTTATGGTGCTGCTGTTTGTGATCCTTGTTGTGATGGCTTGGGGCTATGATCAGGTGTTCACGGGCCGTGCGGCGCTGCTGCATCTGGGTGCTTTCACGGCGACGATCATGACGGCGAATGTGTTCTTCATCATCATGCCGAACCAGCGGATCGTTGTGGCGGATTTGAAAGCAGGGCGGACGCCTGACCCGAAATACGGCAAGATCGCCAAGCTGCGGTCGACCCACAACAACTACCTGACCTTGCCGGTGATCTTTCTGATGTTGTCGAACCATTACCCGCTGGCTTTTGGTACTGAATTTGCATGGTTGATCGCGTCGCTGGTGTTCCTGATGGGGGTCACGATCCGGCATTACTTCAACTCGATGCATGCCGGACTGGGTCAGCCAAACTGGACCTGGGCGGTGACTGCGCTGATCTTTATCGTTATTGCATGGCTGTCATCGCTTGGGGATTTTGGAACCTATGACGAAGCCGCAGAGCGCCCTTTGACCGCGTTTGAGCAGCAGTTCGCGTCGGCTGACGGGTTCGATGATGCCTATAACGTGGTGCAAGGAAACTGTTCGATGTGCCACGCGCGGGAGCCGAATTGGGACGGTATTCGCTGGGCCCCCAAGGGCGTGTATCTGGAGACGGAAGCAGATGTCGCGCAGCACGCGCAGCAGATTTACCTGCAAGCGGGGCGCAGCCATGCGATGCCGCCGCCGAATGCGATCCAAATGGATGCCGAGGCGCGCGCGCAGATTGTGGCTTGGTATCGGGCGGTGGAGTAAACTGCGGGAGACTTGTCCAGAAGTCTCCCGCAATTCTTCGAATAATTGCACGCCCTTAAAGGACGGATTCGAACAATGCCCGCGTGTTGGCTTCGGTCATCTTGACCGGGTTGCCGCCTGTTGAGGGATCATTCAGGGCATCGCGGACCAGAATGTCGAGATCGGGGTCTTTGACACCCAGATCGGACAGGGTTTTCGGGATCGCAAAGCTGTTGTTGAATTGATCCACAAAGGCGCAGAAGCCGTCGAAGCCGCCCTCAATCCCCAGATACCCCGCAGCGCTGTCAAAGCGGTCGCGGATGGCGTCTGCGTTGAACTTGAGCACGGTGGGCATGAAGACGGCGTTGGTGGTGCCGTGGTGGGTGTGGTGATGTGCGCCGATGGGGTGTGATAGCGCATGGATCGCGCCAAGACCCTTTTGGAATGCGGTTGCGCCCATGGCGGCAGCGCTCATCATGTTGGCGCGGGCGTCGATGTTGGTTGGGTCATTGTAGGCCTTGGGTAGGTTGTCGATGACCAGTTTCATCCCTTCCAAAGCGATGCCCTGGCTCATTGGGTGGTAATGTGGGCTGTTGAACGCCTCAACGCAATGGGCGAAGGCATCAAGGCCGGTGCCTGCGGTGATGAACTTGGGCATGCCCACGGTCAGCTCTGGGTCGCAGATGACGACTGCGGGCAGCATCTTGGGGTGGAAGATGATCTTTTTCTCGTGGCTTTCCGAATTGGTGATCACACTGGCGCGGCCCACTTCGGATCCGGTGCCGGCGGTTGTGGGCACGGCGACGATGGGGTGGATGCCGGCGGGGTCGGCGCGGGTCCACCAGTCGCCGATATCCTCAAAATCCCAGAGTGGACGAGACTGGCCAGCCATGAAGGCAAGCGTCTTTGCCAGATCAAGGCCGGAGCCACCCCCAAACGCGATGACGCCGTCAAAGCCGCCTTCGCGGTAGACCTTGAGGCCGTCCTCGACGTTCTTTTCGTTTGGGTTGGGATCGACATCCGAGAACATCGCGCGGCCAAGCCCGGCCTGTTCGATAAGGTCGAGTGTTGTGGTGGTGATGTCCATGCCTGCCAGCCCCCGGTCGGTGACGAGCAATGGCTTGGTGATGCCTGCGGCAATGCAGGCCTCGGCGATTTCCGAGATGCGGCCTGCGCCGAAGCGGATTGCGGTGGGATAGGACCAGTTTGCGGTGAGGGCCATTGCGGTCATGCCTTCTTGAGATGGTAGGATTTGGGACGTGTCAGAGCCTGATATGCGAGTTTCGACAGGCCTTGCCCGCGTCCGGTGTCCTTGCAGCCGGTCCAGCAGAGCGCCGGGTCGAGGTAGTCGCAGCGATTGAGGAACACGGTGCCGGTTTCGATCTGGTCGGCGATTTCCTCGGCTTTCGCGGTGTCTTTGGACCAGATAGAGGCTGTGAGGCCGAACTGGCTGTCATTCATCAGGGCGATGGCTTCGGCGTCGTCTTTGACGGGCATGATGCCGACGACCGGGCCAAAGCTCTCGTCGCGCATGACGCGCATCTTGTGCGTGACGTCTGTCAGGATTTGCGGCGTCAGGTATGCGCCGCCATCGTCGGCGGGCATTGTGGCGATATGGGCTTTGGCCCCGTCTGCGACGGCTTCGGAGATCTGGGCGCGGACTTCGTTGGCGAAGCGGACGTTGGCCATTGGGCCCATCGTTGTGTCCGGATCAAGCGGGTTGCCGAGTTTCTGAGCGTTGACCCATGCGACGGCTTTTTCGACGAATTGGTCAAAGAGGCTTTCGTGCACATAAATACGCTCGATCCCGCAGCAGCATTGGCCTGCGTTGAACATCGCACCGTCCAGCAGCGTATCGACGGCTGCGTCCACATCAGCATCTGCGCGGACATAGCCGGGGTCTTTTCCGCCAAGCTCGGTCGAGACGGGCATGAACGTGCCCGCTGCCGCGCGTTCGATGGCTTTGCCCCCACCGACGGAGCCGGTGAAGTTGACGAAATCAACCGCCTTTTGCGACAGCAGCACAGAGGTTGTTTCATGGTCGAGCACGAGGTTCTGGAACACGTCCTCGGGGACGCCAGCGGCATGAAACGCCTCTGCCAGATGGTCGCCTACGGCAAGGGTTTGACCTGCGTGTTTCAGGATCACGGTGTTGCCTGCGATCAGCGCGGGCGCGACTGTGTTGATCGCGGTCATGTAGGGGTAGTTCCACGGTGCGATGACCATGACGGTGCCCCATGGCACGCGCTTGATCACGCGGCGGAAGGTGTCGCTGTCTTCGATTGTGGTCTCTTGCAGTCCCTCTTCGGCGACGTCCACCATGTAGGACAAGCGCTCGTTGAAGCCGCCGAACTCCCCGCCATACCGGATGGGGCGGCCCATCTGGTGCGCGATTTCTTGCGTCATGCGGTCTTGCTGCGTGCCGATGATGTCGGCGGCTTTACGCACCAGTGCGATGCGTTCCGATACTGGGCGCGCGGCCCATGCGGCCTGCGCGGCGCGGGCACGCGTCGCAGCGGTGAAAGCGGCATCCTGGGTCAGCACGTCGCGCGTGAGGTACACCGATCCATCGATCGGCGAGATAAGGTCAACAGTCTTGGTCATGGTCAGGCTCTTTCAAATCCGCGCTGGATTTCCCAGTCGGTGACAACGGCGTCAAACGCTTCTTGTTCCACTTCGGCGGCGCGGGTGTAGTGGTTGATCACGTCATCGCCCATCGCCTCGCGCAGCATGGCAGAGCCACGCAGCGTCTCTGTAGCCTTGATCAGGGTGTTGGGAATCTCGGGGATCTCGGTCATGTGATAGACATCGCCGGTGACGGGGTCGCCCAGCTTCAGGCCGTCTTCCATTCCTTTAAGACCAGCGGCAAGCTGTGCAGCGCAGGCAAGGTACGGGTTGATGTCGGAGCCGGGGATGCGGCATTCGATGCGGACGCCCTTTGTGCCCTCGCCCACAAGGCGGTAGCCCGCGGTGCGGTTGTCGACAGACCACGCGATCTTGGTGGGGGCAAAGGTGCCCGGCAGAAACCGTTTGTAGCTGTTGACGTAGGGCGCAAGAAACACGGTCATGTCGGGGGCGTATTTGATCAGGCCCGCAACGTAGCTTTTCATTGTGGCGGACATGCTCAGGGGCGCGTCCGGGTCGTGAAAGACGTTGGTGTCGTCCTTGAACAATGACTGGTGGACATGCGCGGCGCTGCCCACCTTGTCGGCGTGCCATTTGGGCATGAAGGTCACCGCGTGGCCCTGCATATGGGCGATTTCCTTGACCGCGTGTTTGGCGATGGTGTGGTTGTCGGCACAGGCCAAGCCGTCGGCGTAGCGGATGTTCAGCTCTTCCTGACCGGTCTCGGCCTCGCCCTTGGAGTTCTCGACCGGGACGCCAGCAGCGACCAGATGATTTCGGATCGGGCGCATCACGTGTTCTTCGCGGGTGGTCTGAAGGATGTTGTAATCCTCGTTGTAACCGCTGATCGGGGTCAGGGTGCGAAATCCGCCCTTTCGGATTTCATCAAAGCCTTTTTCGAACAGGAAAAATTCAAGCTCGGTCGCCATCATGGGCGTCAAGCCCATCGCAGACATGCGCGCGATTTGCTTTTTGAGCATCTGGCGCGGGGAATGGGGAACCGGTTCATGGGTGTGATGATCAAGCACATCGCATAGAACCATCGCGGTGCCTTCGAGCCATGGCACCGGGCGCAGCGTGTCCATGTCGGGCTTCATCACATAATCGCCATAGCCTGCGGCCCAACTCGTGGATTTGTAACCATCGGGCGTCGCCATTTCGAGATCGGTGGCCAGCAGGTAGTTGCAGCAATGGGTTTCTTTCCAAGCGCTTTCGAGAAAGTTCGACACGGTGAACCGTTTTCCCATGAGGCGGCCCTGCATGTCGACCATGCAGACCAGAACGGTGTCGATATCGCCGGACTCGGCTTTGGCGTGCAGATCGTCGAGTTTCATTATGGCCTCCGGGGTGGTCAGGGTGGCCAAATCCGCAAAGGGATTTGACCATTTTCGTGATAGGAATCGGCACCGCTCGGATCAAACCAAGCGATGCCCTGTGTTGCTTTATTCGAATGTATACGGCGCGCCAGCCTGATTGATGACGCTGTTGTATTCGCGGAAGATGTTGATGATCTTCTCTTGAATTTCGCCTTCGGCTGCAATCTCGGTCCAGAACTCTTTCGCAGCGTTCTCGACCTCGGCCCATTCGTTGGCCGGCACCTGACGCAAGGCCAGCTTGTCGCCATTGGCGCGCAGGGCTGCTTCGCCACCCCAGTACCACTGGTTGCGGTAGGTGTGGCCTGCCTCGGTCGCGGCCATGACCACGGATTTGAGGTGATCCGGCAGGTCGGCCCAGCGCTGCTGGTTGACGAACCAAGAGCCGATCCAAGCGCCCGAGATATTGTTGGTCAGGAAGTAGTCGGTCACGTCCGCCCATCCGACGGTGTAGTCTTCGGTGATGCCGGACCACGCCATGCCGTCAATCTCGCCTGTCTGGACCGCGACTTCGGCGTCCTCGTAGGGGATCGACACCGGTATAACGCCGAATTTCGACAAGAAGCGACCGGCGGTCGGGAAGGTATAGAGGCGCAGGCCGTCAAGATCGGCCACCGAGGTGATTTCCTTGGTTGTGTTAAAGTTACACGGATCCTGACCCGCGGCAGAGAGCCATTTGACCCCGACCTTGTTGTATTCCTCTTCCCAGATTTCCTTGAGGCCGTACTGGTTGAACAGTACCGGTACGTCGAGGATGTGCTTGGTCGCAAAGGGGAAGTAGCCGCCGAATTGGCGCAGCGGTGTCGGCGACGCCATGGAGTCGTCGTCCGAATGCACGCCGTCGATGGTGCCGCGCTGAAGGGCCTGGAAAAGCTCGCCGGTTGGGACGATCTGGTCAGCGTAGAAAAGCTCAACCGTCAGTTCGCCGTTGGAGTTGGCGTTGATGTAGTCGATGACCGGCTTGGTCACATGTTCGCCAAGTGCTGCACCGGCATAGGTCTGAAAGCGCCATGTGATGCCGGACTGAGCTTTGACAACAGCGGGGGCGGCAAGGCTTGCGGCGGCACCGATGCTGGCGGTTGTTAGAAACTTACGTCTGGTGGTCATGTCATTTCCTCTCGGTTGGGTTGGGGATGCTCCGTTCCCGGAGTCTTGATTGTTGTTATTTGCCGTATACGTATTCCGGAAGCCAAAGGGCGATCTGTGGAAAGAGCATCACAAGGGCGAGGGCTGCGATCATCACCAATACGAAGGGGATGATGGAGACATAGATGTCCTTGAGGCTGATTTCGGGCGGGGCCATGGCGCGCATCAGGAACAGGTTGTAGCCGAAGGGCGGTGTCATATAGGCGATCTGCGTCGTGATCGTGTAAAGAATCCCGTACCAGATCAGATCAAAGCCCAGCGCGCCGACGAGTGGGACGTAAAGCGGCGCAACAATGACCAGCATCGCGGTGTCGTCCAGAAACGTGCCCATGATGATGAAGCTCAGCTGCATCAGGATCAGGATCACCCAAGGTGACAGGCCCAGTTGTTCGGTGAACAGGTTGTCGATCGCCTTGACCGCGCCAAGGCCGTCAAACACCGCGCCAAAGGCGAGGGCGGCGAGGATGATCCACATGAACATACACGAGATGCCAAGGGTTTTTCTGACCGAGTTCTCGAACACGTCGCGGGTCATGCGGCCTTTGAGGACTGCTGCCCCAAACGCGGCCAGAGCGCCGATGGCCGAGCTTTCGACAAGCGATGTCCAGCCGTTGATGAACGGCACCATCATGATGAAGAAGATTGCCAAGGGTAGCAGGCCCGCACGCAGCAGACGCATTTTTTCGGCGCGGGGAAGGTCGCGTTCGGCGGCGGGCAGGATCGGGCCAAGCGCTGGGTTCATCTTGCAGCGGATCACGATGTAGAGGACGAACATGGTCGCCATCATCAGGCCGGGGATCACTCCTGCAAGCCAGAGCTGGCCCACTGGTTGACGCGCAATCATGGCATAAAGGACAAGCACGACAGATGGGGGCACAAGGATGCCAAGCGATGACCCCGCTTGTATGACACCCGTCACCATCCGTTTGTCATATCCGCGCCTTAGCAGTTCGGGCAGCGCGATGGTCGCGCCAATGGCCATGCCTGCCACGCTGAGACCGTTCATGGCCGAGATCAGAACCATCAGGCCAATGGTGCCCACGGCCAGACCACCCGACAGGCCACCCATCCAGACGTGGAACATCTTGTAGAGGTCATCCGCGATGCGGCTTTCGGACAGGACGTACCCCATAAAGATGAACATCGGCAGGGTCAGAAGCGGATACCACTTCATCAGCTTCATCGCCGCCGAGAAGCCCAGATCGAACCCTCCGCGATCCCCCCAGAGGAAGAAGGCCGCGACCACCGCGACAAAGCCGATGGCGCCAAACACGCGTTGCCCCGTCAGAAGCATCAGCATCATGGTCGAAAACATGAGCGCCGCAATCATTTCATACGGCATCAGACCTTGGCCCCCATGTCATGTCCCTTGAGCCGCAGGATATCTTTGGCCAATTCGCAGAGCACTTGCAGGATCATCAGGAAAATGCCGATCACCATGATGGTCTTGATTGGCCAAAGATAGGGGCGCCATGCGGTTGGGCTGCGTTCCATAAAGCCGATTTCTTCGCTTCCGGTGACCAGACCTGTGAAAAAACCAATGGGTTCAGACCCGAAATAGCCAAAGGAATAGGCGGTTGACGCGATGCCGCCATACAGCAGGAAGCCCAGATAGATCAGCAGGAAGATCACTGTCATCGTGTCGATCGCGGCTTTGCGGCGGTCTGACATCTCGCCATAGATCAGGTCCATCCGCACGTTTGATCCCATCTGGATCGAATAGGGGCCACCAAGGATGTAATAGGCAACCATCGCAAACTGCGCCATTTCCAGCGTCCAGAGCGAGGGGAGGAAAAACACCTTGGTCAATGATGACCAGAGCAGAATGCCCATCATCACGAAGATGCCGTACATCACGATACGCCCGATCATGCGGTTGAACGGGTCAATGACGCCAACATATGCTTGAAGCGCGCGGATCATGACGGCACCTTTTCCGCCAAGGCACTGCGGAGCATGGTGCGTAGTACATTCGCAAAGCGTGTGACCCCAGCCGGATCTGCGACCAGATCGTTGCGCACCTCGATCATTACGTTTTGAAGCCCCCGCGGGATTGCGTGTTCGCGTAGCGTGTGGGTGACACCATCGGTGACGGAATAGGGTGCGTTCAGGCGCGCATCCAGATCGCCGGGCGCATGGGCCAGCATCGCTTGTGCCAGCCGGTCGTCGGTGTCGTGCAGCAGGCCAAGTTCAACCTTTCGCGGTTCTCCAAACCACAGGGGCGTGAAGGTGTGGATGGTGACAATGGCGGGGGGGGTCGTGAACCCGTCCAACGTGTCGCGCAGGAGGGTGCGGAACGGGTCATACACATCCGTTACGCGGGCGGCGCGTTGCGCATCGGTTAGGCTGGCATTGCCGGGCACGTCAATCACTTCGGATTTGGTGGGAATGGCACCCGGCGCGCTGGGCGGGCGGTTGCAGTCATAGACCAATCGGGAAACCCGTGAGGCCACCAGCGGCGCATCAAGCGCGTGCGACAGGGCCACGGCCAGATCACGCCCACCAAGATCCCACGCGGCGTGGCTTTGCCGGTGGTCCGGGGCGACGCCTAGTTGGTCCAAAGACGCGGGAATAAATGCGCTGGCATGTTCGCAGACAAGGCAAACTGGCGCTAACCCGCCTGGGTTGATCACCTCGGCAGCGGGGCCTTCGGCACCGGTCAGAATCGTATGTTGCGTCGGTTTGTTCACGAGGGTCATTAGGGTTGTCGGCCCGTGCACTGTCAAGAAAATTCCGTTGATTATTTTACTAACTTTGGTAAAGCTGTAACGATTGCTACAAAAGGCGTCAAAGCATGGCAAAACCTCTTTCGGTCAAGGACCGTCTGCACGATCAGGCCGGTGCGCTCACCCCGGCGGAACGGCAATTGTCCAGCATTCTGATGCGTGATTATCCTGTGGGTGGCTTGCAATCTATCACGCGTGTCGCAGAGGCGGCGGGTGTGTCCACGCCAACGGTGATCCGCTTGGCACGCAAGCTTGGGTTTGACGGATTTCCGGAATTGCAGGCCGCCATGCGCGATGAGGCGTCGGCGCAGTTCAAAACCCCAATCCGCAAGCGCGAAGGGTGGGGCGATGCAAAACCGGGATCGGCCGCATTCAAGGCGTTTGCCGAAGCTGTGTTTGACAATCTAAGCCGCACCATCGACCGGCTGGAGCCGGGAACGCTTGATGCAATTGCCGGGGTTCTGGCCGATCGTCAACGGCCAGTCTACCTGTCTGGGGGGCGGATCACGCGGTCCAATGCGGACTACTTCTATAACCATCTTCAGATCATCCGCCCCGGTGTGACCCTTTTGGGGGCGTCACCCAATGTTTGGCCGCAATACATTCTCGACATGGACCAAGCGTCGGTTCTGATCCTGTTCGACATCCGGCGCTATGAGCGTGATTTGGAACGGCTGGCCGAACTGGCCAAGGAACGCGAGGCGGCGATTATTTTGTTCACCGACCAATGGGGGTCGCCGATTGCGCGTCTGGCTGACCATGTGGTCAACGCGATGATCGAAGTGCCCTCAAGTTGGGATTCGACGCTGGCCATCAACCTTGTGATCGAAGCCCTAATTGCTGAGGTTCAGACAAGGGTGTCGGATACTGCGCAGGAACGGATTGAGGCGTTGGAGGATATGTTCCGGTCTACCCGCATCTTCCGAAAGTCAACCTGACGGCACATCGTCTGCAAGCCGACTGTCCAACAATTGCCCTTCGCGCAGCAGGATCGGATGAGCAACGGTCACGATCCAGGAATGCATTTCCTTGAGCGTATACGCAGTTTCGATATGCACATCGCTGGAGGCAAAGCTTTCGGGCACACCCGCGCTTAGGCGTTTGAGGTGCTCCTTGCGGGTCTTGCGTTCAAGCCGTGCCATTTCGGTCTTTTCCTCAAGCAGTTGTCGCGCGCCGACAAGATCGTTGCTGATCAGCACGCTCGACGCGGTTTCGAGGTTCTGGCACAGCCTTGCGTAAATCGTGGACAGTTCGGCAAAGCCTTCCTTTGAGAAAGAAATGCCCTGGTCCGATTTCTCTTGCGCCAGTGGCAAGAGCCGTTTGACCAGCAGATCACCTGCCGCCTCAAGCGCGATGGCGTAATCCACCAGCGCGCGCAATTCGCGCTTTTCCGATTTCTGCATCGCATGATGTGGCAGTTCGGTGGCAAAGAGTCGGATGTCGTCCAATGCGGTGTTCAACACTTGATCTTCTGCGGTCAGTGCGCGGGCCTGATCGCGATCGTATTTCTGGTAAAGGTCCATCACCGGGGCCAGCATTTCGGACAGCACATCGGCCATGCGGATCACCTCGCGGCGCAGGCAGGCCAAGGCACGCACCGGAGTGTCTGTGCTGCCCGGATCAAGGTGTGACCTGTGCAATGGTGCGGCCACATGTGGCGCTTGCACGTCCGGCACAAGCCGCAATAGCGCGGTGTTCAGCGGTTTGGCCAACAAGATGAGTGTTAGGACCAGCGTGTTAAAGCCGATATGTACCGCGACGAGCATGGCATCGTCCCCCATCGGAGGAAGGGCGGTAGGCAGTCCGAACCTGTCAATCGCGGTTGCCGCGATCAGCGCCGCGATGCCGCGCAGAATCAGATTGGCCAGCGGAATGCGCCGCACCACTGGAACGGCCCGACGGGTGAGCCAGACCGGGATCACTGCTGACCCAAGATTTGCCCCGAGCACCAGCGATATCCCCGCCGCCAATGGCAGTGCGCCGATGCCAACCACCGTCACGGTCATCAGGATCGTGGCAACCGAGCTGTGCATGACAAAGGCAAGCGCCGCCCCAGTGAGAAATGCGGTCACAAAATCGCGTTCGAAATACCCGGCAAGGGCAGGCAGAATGGCGCTGTCGCGCACTGGCTCGACCGCTTCGCGCAGATAGCGCAGGGCAATCAGGATCAACGCAACGCCAACAAGGATGCGCCCCACTTGCTTCCAATTCCGTGTCTGCGATTTCAGGAAAAGCAGCCCCCCGATCGCAAGAAGCGCAGGCACCAATTCCTGAAGTGGGAAAGACAGCAGCATGATCAGCAGTGCTGACCCCAGATCTCCGCCCAGAACCAACGCAAGTCCTGATGCAAAGGTCAGTCCTCCTGTGCCTGCAAACCCTGCAACCAGAAGCGTCACCGCAGCCGAGCTTTGCAGCACCATCGCCATCAGGAGCCCTGACGCCATCATCGTGATCGTGCCACGCGGCCGGCCAATTGCGCGGTGCAGCCGCGGGCCAAAGGCGCGTTCAATTCCGGTGCGTACCATGCGCACGGCAAAAAGCAGCAACAGAACCGCGCCAGAGAGATGTAGAAGGAAGATCAGGATTTGCATGATGTTTCAGGTTTTCAGGACAGCGAGAGGATCACAACCCCGCAGGCGACGATGGTTGCGGCCAAGAGGCGGCGCTGTGCCGGGCCTTCGCCCAACCAGAACACGCCGATCAGGGCTGCGAAGATGACAGATGTTTCGCGCACGGCGGACACGATGCCGATGGGGGCCAGTGTCTTGGCAAAAAGTGCCAATCCGTAGGCTAGGCCCGAGATCACGCCGCCTGCCAGCCCGAGGGTCAGCGCTTTGCTGCTGATCGCGCGGGCCCGATCGAAGCGCGAGGCGAGGACAAACACGGCCACGCAGATCTCGGCGGCAAAGAGCCAGACCACATAGCCGATGGGGGTGCCGGACAGGCGAATGCCGATCCCGTCCACGATGGAATAGGCGGCGATGATGCCCGATGTCAGCAGCGCAGCGCCGATCCCGCGCTTGTCGGCATAGCGCACGGCGGCCAAGATCATGATCCCGGCAGAGACCGTCAGAATCCCGATCCATGCCCAGAGTGACAGATATTCATCGGCCCACACCATTGCGCCCAGCGCCACCATCACCGGCGCTGTGCCGCGGGCGATGGGATAGATCAGAGACAGATCGCCGAAGCGATACGAGACATTGAGGAAATAGTAATAGGCCCAGTGGATCACGGTTGACGCGATGATGAACGGAAACGCCTGGGCAACTGGTACAGGGACAAACGGCAACAGCAGCAACGCTGGCACGCAATGCCCGGTGGCCACCAACCCCAACGTAATCGCCCGGTCGCCAGACGCCTTGACCAACGCGTTCCACAGCGCATGCAACAGCGCGGCAAGAAGGACGATGGCAAGAACGGCAGTGGTCACCCTTGGGCCTTGATGGCGTCGATGACGACGGTGAGCGCTGCGTCGAGGTCTTGTTTGTCGATGACCAGCGGAGGCGACAGAGTCAAGACATTGCCCGCGCTGATCTTGAAGCTGAGACCGTGGTCGAGACAGGTGTAGTAAATGCGTTCTGCCCGGTCTGGATCGGGCGTGCGGCTTTCTTTGTCGGTCACGATCTCGACGCCAAACATCAGGCCACGCCCGCGAATGTCACCGACATTTGGGTGGTCTTGAAGCGCGCTTTTCAGGCGGTCTTGGGCATGCGTGCCGAGGCTGGCCGCGCGGTCGACCAGCCCTTCGTCTTCTATGATGTCCAGCGTTGTCAGTGCGGCCCGCGCTGTCATGGGGTTCTTTTCGTGTGTGTAGTGACCGATGGCGAAATCGCCTGCCACGTTCAAACGTTCATGCGCAAGGATGGCCGCAATGGGCAGCATCCCGCCGCCAAGCGCTTTGCCCAGCACCACGATGTCGGGGGTGATGTCGTCATGATCAAACGCGAACATCTTGCCGGTTTTGCCAAGGCCTGTTGGGATCTCGTCCATGATGAGCAGCGCGCCCTGTTTGTGGCAGGCGTTTTGCACCGCTTGCCAGTAGCCCGGCGGAGGCACGACAGGAACGGCGCGCATGGGTTCGGCGATAACGGCAGCGACATCGCCTTCGCGCTCAAGGGCGTATTCGACCATCTTGGCGCAGGCGAGGGCGCAGGTTTCCGGGCCCGGATGGCCGTAGGCGCAGTGGTAGCAGTGGAAGGGTGCGACGTGTTCTGCGCCGGGCAGAAGCGGACCAGCAATGTGACTGCGGAAGGTCGCTTCGCCGCCGACGCTGGACGCGCCAAACCCTGCTCCATGAAACGCGTCCCAAAAGCTGATGGTTTTAAATCGACCGGTGGCGGCACGGGCAAGTCGGAGTGCCACTTCAACCGCGTCTGATCCGCCTGTGGTGAAAAGGACTTTGTTCAGGTTGCCGGGGGCGAGTGTGCCAAGGCGTTCGGCCAGCGTGACGGACACATCATTGGTGAAGCGGCGGGGCGAAAAGGGCAACGCGTCGATCTGATCTTTCACCGCCTGCACAAGGCGCGGGTGGCCGTATCCGATATGGTGCACGGAATTGCCGTGGAAATCCATGAAGCGGCGGCCAGAGGTGTCTTCGATCCAGATGCCTTCGGCCTTGGCGATGGTGCTGAGGCAGGGTGAGGACAGCGACTGGTGCAGGAAGGCGTTCGCATCGCGGGCGAGCAGGTCGCGCGTCTCATTATGCGTCTCGCGCGCGGACCAATCGGCCCGCGCGGCGCTTGTGTTGGCTTCGCTTTCGGTGTGGCGGATCACCCCGGCCACGGCAGGCTGTAGGTTTTGACGTTGGTGAAGAACTTCATCGCTTCGATGACGCCTTCTTTGACGCCATTGCCGCTATCCTTGATGCCGCCGAAGGGGGACATCTCGATCCGGTAGCCGGGCTGTTCCCAGATGTTGCAGGTGCCGACGTTGAGGCCGTTGATATAGGCAATCGCGCGGTTCAGATCGTTGGTGCAGACGCCAGAGCTGAGACCGAAATCGGTACTGTTGGAGATGCGCATCACCTCTGCGTCGTCGTCGGGCACGCGCACGATGGGGATGATGGGGCCGAAGGTTTCCTCCATCACCAGTTCGCTGTCGTGGGGGACGTTATCGACCACTATAGGCGGGAGGAGCGCGCCTTTGCGTTCGGGATGGTAGAGGATGTTTGCGCCTTGGTCGGCAGCCATGTAGACGCGCTTTTCGAACAGCTCTGCGGCTTGTGCATGGATTACGCAGCCAAGCTCGGTTTCAGGATCCTGCGGGTCGCCGAATTTGATCTTCTTGGCCTTCTCGACCACCAGCGGCACGAATCTGTCGGCGACACTTTCCTGCACAAGAATGCGCTTGATCGCGGTGCAGCGTTGGCCGGAATTGCCTGTGGCCCCGGCCACAGCGATGGTCGCGGCTTTGTCGAGGTCAGCGTCAGTCAGATCGTTGCAGATGATCAGGGGATCGTTGCCGCCGAGTTCGAGCGCCGTGCGTTTGTAACCGGCTTTTGAGGCTATGAGTTTGCCCACTGGCACGCCGCCAGTGAAGGTGATGATGTCGATATGTTCATTGGTGATCATCTCGTCGCCGATATCGGCGGGCATGCCTGTGACCACCTGGAACATCTCAGGTGGCAGGCCTGCCTCATAGAGAATATCCGCCAGTGTTAGAGCCGTAAGTGGGGTCAGTTCGGTCGGCTTGCACACCATGCAGTTGTTGGTCGCAATCGACGGCGCGATCTTGTGGCTGACCATGTTCAGCGGATGGTTGAACGGGGTGATGGCGCTGATCGCACCCACGGGTTCGCGCATGGTGAAGATTTTGCGTGCCTTGCCGTTATGGGTCAGGTCACACGAGAAAATCTCGCCATCGTCCTTGAGCGCTTCGGCGGCAGCAAATTGGTAGACGTCCTGCGCGCGCTTGGTCTCGTAAATGGCATGCTGGTGGCAGATGCCCAGTTCCAGCACCAGCCACTTGGCAAGGTAATCGCGGCGCTCGCCGATCAGCTCCCCCGCCTTTTGCAGGATCTGGCTGCGCTCGTAGCGGGTGAGTTTGGACTGATAATTTGCCGCAATCTCGAACGCTTTGCGGGCGTGTTCGGCGGTTCCCATAGGGACGGTGCCGATCACCTCGTTGGTGTACGGGTAGCGGACTTCGAGGCGCGCATCGGTATCGACCATTTCGCCACCAATGCGCATCGTCTCGTGACGGATGTCGGTCATGCGTCGACCTCTTCCAGAGCGGCAGCTGTTGTGGCGTAGAAGAACGCATCGAAATTGCGCAATATCGGTGCGTTTGGCAAATCAATCACGCGGTTTACGATGAACGGGACTTCCTGTTCGGTCAGGCCGCCATGCGACCGCAGCGGTTCCTTGAGCGCGGCAAGATCATGGCGATGGGCGGAGGTGCCGATGGTCATGTTCTCGGTCGAGATCATGACGATGTCACCGATGCGGTCTGCGGGCAGGTCGTATTTTTGCACAGCCGTGGCTTTATCCACCACTTCGAGCATTTCTGGCAGGGCAGAGAGGCGGGTGATGATGTCGGCCTGATCCGCGCCTTCGGGCAGGTAGGCCGTTGCAAACGCGCCCAGCGCGCCGTGGTGCACCACGTAGGGATCGGTGATCGGCAGGATCACCCGCGCGGCGGCCTCGCCCAGCCATTCGTCCAGCAAGTCTTGGACGTAGATCACCGCTGGATCACCGTTTGCGTCATGCTTGGGTTTCATGCCGTGATCGGCGGTGACGACGATGGCCGCGCCCATAGCATCCAGTTCGGTCAGGTACTTGTCGAACATCGCGTAGAAGTCTTTCGCACCCTTTTCGTTCGGGGCAAACTTGTGCTGGATGTAGTCGGTTGTGGACAGATACATCACGTCTGGCTTCCACTCTTTCAGCAGTTTCACGCCGGCGGCAAAGACAAATTCGCTGAGTTCTGACGAATAGACCTCTGGCACTGGCAGGCCCATCCAGGCGCAGGCGTTCTCAATCCCATGTTCAGCCTTGGTGGTGGTGTCGGACTTTTCGGTCGAGAACGCGATGGCGCGGTCTTCGTCGAACTTTAGGCCTGCACCGAGCAATGCGCGCAGTTTGTCCTTGGCGGTCACAACAGCAACGCGGGCACCTGCCTCGTAGAACTTAGAAAATATCGTCGGTGCGCGCAGGAAGCGCACGTCGTTCATCATGACTTCCTCGCCCGTGTCCGGGTCATAGAGGAAGTTGCCGCAGATGCCGTGCACCGAAGGCGGGCGACCTGTGGCGATGGACATATTGTTTGGGTTGGTGAAGGACGGGATCACCGAATGGGCCAGACGGGCTGTCCCGGTTTCGCGGATGCGCTTGAGGGTCGGCATCAGGCCTTCGGCAATCGCAACCTCAAGGTATTCGGGTTCGCACCCGTCCAGACAGATCGCAATCGCGCAGGTCTCTGGTATTGGGTAGGTGCGATCATTGGCAATCACGGGCGTGTTCATTTGCATGTCGGTTCCTTCAGGCGGCGAGTTTCTTGCGTTCTTCCAAGGCAGCGATGGGGGGTGCCGCGGTTTGGACGTTCATATCGGTCAGGGCATCGCGCGCGGCGTCCACCACGCGGCGCATGACGTGTTCATCCATCTGGCCAATCACCCCGATGCGAAAGCTGTCCACGACAGTCAACTTTCCGGGGTAGATGATAAAGCCGCGCGCCTTCATGGCGTCATAAAAGCCTTGGAAGGTAAAGTTCGGATCGGCCGGGCAGAAAAAGGTCACGATGATCGGGCTGAGCCAGCGGTCGGCCAAGAGAGTCTCGAACCCCAGATCGCGCATGCCTTGCACCATGACATCGCGGTTTTTGGTGTAGCGCGCGCCACGGGCAGGAACGCCGCCTTCGGCCTCGTGCAAATTCAGCGCGGTGAGAAAGGCGGCAACCACATGGGTGGGCGGCGTAAAGCGCCACTGGCCGGTTTTTTCCAGTGCCGCCCATTGCGCATGCACGTCGAGCGACAGGGAATGCGAGTTGCCTTTGGACGTTGCGATTTCGTCTTTACAGGCGATGACAAAGCCGAAGCCGGGTACGCCTTCTATGCATTTGTTGGCGGACGAAACGAACGCGGCGCAATTGAGTTTGATAGGGTCGAGTGGGAGAGCGCCAAAGGCCGACATAGAGTCAATCAAGAGTTTTCTGCCTGCTTTTTGCACGGCCTCTGCGATTTCCTCAATCGGGTTCAGGATGCCACTGGAGGTTTCGCAATGGATCGCAAGAACGTGGGTGATGGTGGAATCATTGGCGAGGATTGCAGCAACCTCTTCCCCGCGCGGAGGCAGGTAATCGCCCTTGTCGAGCAGATGACATTCGCGCCCGAGATAGCCAAGCGTTTGCGCCGCGCGCAGGCCATAAGCGCCGTTGGCCAGCACCAGTACCTTGCCCTCACGTGGCACGAAACTTCCCAGCATCGCCTCAACACAATAACTGCCCGAGCCTTGGATCGGCACGCAATCGTAGTCAGGTGCACCATCGCCGATCAGAGCCAACAAACGGTTGCGCATGTCGCGGGTCATGGCGCGGAAATCATCGTCCCAGCTGCCCCAGTCTTTGAGCATGGCCTGCTTGACCGCATAGGACGTGGTCAGCGGGCCAGGGGTCAGAAGATACGGTTCCCCGAGTTCGGGTTCTGGCAGGGGCGTTTCAGACATGGCGCAGATCCAGTGCTGTTGTTCCACCTGATATGCGGTGGCAACTGACATATGTAAAATCTTTGTTCTCTATTGATTGATAAGATATACCTATATCGAAGCCACACCCTGCGGAGGTCCCATGCGCTATAGCCAATTGCGTGCGTTTCACCATGTTGCCCTGCATGGCGGGTTTTCCCGCGCGGCGCGGGCGCTCAACGTGTCGCAGCCTTCGGTGTCCGATCAGGTGCGCCAGCTTGAACAGCGGCACGATGTGCTTTTATTCACCCGCGAGGCGCGGCAGGTGCGGATGACAGATGCGGGCGAGGCACTGTTCCGTCTCACCAGCGAGATGTTCGAAGTTGAAGAACGGATTGGCGCGTTGTTCGATGAAAACCGTTTGGCCCTTTCTGGACATCTGCGGATTATGGCGGATTCCGCAATGCATATTACAGATGCAGTGCGCAGGTTTCGAGAATCCAGCCCAGATGTGTTCGTCACCATTCGCACTGGCAATACCGAAGACCTGTTGCGCCGTTTACGAAACTACGAGGCGGAAATCGGGGTGGTGGGCAATTCCATATCGGCCTCAGATCTGGACAGCGTTGATCTAGGGCGTACGCCGATCCTTGGGCTTGTTGCCAAGGAGTATTTGCCCAAAGACACACGATCCCTGCGGTTTCGGGATCTGGCGCAATATCCGCTCATTTACCGCGAGGAGGGGTCGCGCACGCGCGGGCAGGTCGAAGAAGAGGCGGCGCGGCTCAAGATCGACCTTGTTGCGTCGATTGAAGTCGAAGGCCGCGAGGCGATGCGCGAAGTTGTGGCCTCGGGTGCAGGGATCGGGTTTATCAGCGAGGCCGAGTTCGGACATGACCGGCGGCTTAGGGCTATTCCGTTCAGCGATGTCGATATCGGCATGTCGGAATCGTTGGTCACATTGTCTGCACGTCGGGACGTGCCGTTGATCCGAGGCTTTGTCAAAGCGGTCCAGAAATCGTTGGACGCGGTGGGCTAGAGGTGAGGTGCTATAGGCTTGGCCTATGGAATTATATCAAACTCCTGTCTTTACATATAAATCGCGCTTGGCATGATCCTTTCAGTCCTGGGAAATGCCGTGTCAAAATCCAAACTGAATACGCTCTTCATCGTGATCGACCAGTTGCGCGCAGACTGCGTGTTTGGCGCGCTTGCAGCCCATCTTGATCTTCCGAACATTCGGGCATTTGCAGGCGATGCTGTGTCTTTTCGGAACCATCATTCCGTCACATCGCCTTGTGGGCCGTCCCGCGTATCGCTTTTGACAGCGCAATACGCGTCGAACCATGGGGCGCGGCGTAATGGGACGCCGCTTAGACGGGATGTGCCGAACCTGGCCACGGTGGCACGGGACGGCGGGTATGACCCGATCTTGTTTGGCTACACCGACACGTCTCATGATCCCCGGTTCCTGCCGCCAGATGATCCGCGTCTGTTTTCCTATGAGGAACTTGCCCCCGGTTTTACCGAAGTTGTGCGCATGCGGATGGAGGGAGATTCCAGCGAATGGGAGACGCATCTGCGGTCTCATGGCTATGACGTCCCGCCCTATCCCGAGATGTACCGCCCCGTTGGCGACACACCGGATTCACCTGCGCTTTATGCAGCAGAGCATAGCGATACGGCGTTTCTGACGGATCGGACCTTGGCAGAATTGGACGGGCGTCCGGACGGGTGGCTTGCGATGCTGACCTATATCCGCCCGCATCCCCCGTTTGTCGCCCCCGCCCCCTACAACGCGATGTATGATGACGCGGATATGCCGTCTGCGCGTCAGTCGGATGACCCGGATTGGCACCCCTATGTTGCGACTGCGCGGTGCAAGAGCAACGTGGCGTCGACCGTGATCGGGTTTCCCGATCTTGCCAAGACCGATGACAACACGCGGATGATCCGGAAGCTCTATTTTGGGCTGGCGGCCGAAGTTGATCATCATATCGGGCGGGTGATGGCGTGGCTCAAGGACAGTGGCCAATACGACAACACGCTGATCGTTTTGACCGCCGATCATGGCGAACTGCTCGGGGATTACGGGCTTTGGGGCAAGATGACGTTTCACGACGCCGCCTTTCATGTGCCGCTGATCATTCGTGATCCGAATGCCAACGAACGCGGAACGGTTGTCACCGTGCCGACGGAATCCATTGATGTCACGCCAACCATCCTGGATTGCCTTGGCCTGGTGGCACCCCATTCCATGGATGGGCGAAGTCTGCGACCCTTCCTGAATGGCACGACGCCTGAGGAGTGGCGTCAGGTCTCTGTGTCTGAGCTTGATTTCGGAGATCCGATCACGCCCACCCTTTGGCAAACGGACCATGCTCTGCCGATTGATGCCGCGAATCTGGCGGTTCTGCGCAAAGGGCCGATGCGATTCGTTCAGTTCGCCGGGGGACTTCCGCCTGTCCTCATGGATGCTTCCAAGGGCATTGAGGCCGGTAATCTGGCTAATAATTCAGCATATGCGCAGACAATGCTTGATTTGATGCAGGAATTGCTTTGCCATCGTATGGTTAACACCGATGGCACGTTTTCACGGACCTTAATTACCGAAGACGGCGTGAAGGTGGCTTTGTGATCCAGTCTGCTGTCACGGATCTGTCATGGTTGCCAGTGATACAAAGCCCGGCTGTTCATTCGCGGGCTGACGTTACGAAGGAGACGCTACGCCAGAGTTTTGTCCTGCGCGCGACCAATGCTGCCATCGGCCCTGCGCGACCTCAAGGACACCCGAGATGACCGGACAAATCATGTGCCGGGACAATAAGGGGGAACAGCCCCCGTTCACCACTTGGAACCAACAGGAGATATAATGAAACGACTTTTACTCTCAGGTGTTGCCCTGATTGCACTGCCGGCGGCCGCGTTTGCCAACTGCCCCGCAATCACGGTCGCCGATATGCAGGGCGTTGCTGCGGGTGAATTCCCCCAGCAATTTGAGCTGAGCGCTTTTCAGGATGCTGCCGGTTGCACGATGGAATTCTCGGCCAATCCCGAAATCGAGGCGCTGAATGCGCAGATCAAGGGCAACCCGGACCTCCCGCCTTTGGCAGAGCGTATTCCGGCAGAACCGCTGGTTGTTGTGCCTTATGACAGTGTTGGTCAATACGGCGGCGAACTGAACGTCCTGTCCAACGCGACCGAAGCCGGAACGTCGGATTTTCTGTCCGTGCGTCACGTCAACCTCGTGCGGTATTCGGACGATTTGCAAACCATCGTTCCGAACATTGCAAAGTCGTGGTCTTGGAATGACGATTACACGCAGCTGACATTCACCCTGCGCGAAGGCCACAAGTGGTCCGACGGTGCGCCGTTTACCAGCGCCGACGTGGCGTTCTGGCATGACAATATCATGCTTGATACGAACATTTTTGAACAGGTGCGTGACTACGTGACAGTCGGCGGCGAGACGATGACCGTCGAAACACCCGACGATGTCACGGTGATCTTCAACCTTCCCGCGCCCAAGCCCGGCTTGTTGGTTCACTTTGCGACGTCTTATGCGCAAGGTTTCCAGCCAAAGCATTTCCTGGGTCAGTTCCACCCGGACATCAACCCGGATGCCGACAGCTTTGCCCAGAGCCTTGGCTTTGAAAATGGCTATGATGCGATCCTTGCGTATTACGGCAACTCGGATTGGACGGACACGCCGTCGCCTATGCTGTCGCGGTCCGAAATCGTTGACGGTCTGCCCAAGGCAACGGTCCCCACGCTCGAGTCGCATATCTACATCACTGATACGACCGAAGGCCGGACGCTGGTTGCCAACCCCTATTTCCACCAGGTCGACCCCACGGGTCAGCAGCTTCCTTACATCTCGACCCAAGACGAGCTGTATATCAACGATAACGAAGTGCGCATCCTCAAGCTGGTGAACGGCGAAGTGGATTATAAATCGCAGTCCGTGCGTCTTGAATCCGCGCCGCTGCTTTTGGAAAATCAGGAAAGTGGCAACTACTCGATCCAGTTGACGCCGACGGTCAGCATGCCTGCCTTCAGCTTTAACATGACATCCGAGGACGAAGCCAAGCGCGCGGTGTTCAATGACCTGCGCTTCCGTGAAGCGATGTCCATTGCCATCAACCGTGATGAGCTGAACGAGATCGCGTATTTTGGTCAGGGGACACCGGGTCAGGTTGCTCCGTTCAACCCGGAACCGTCCTTTGTTGATCCGAAGTGGGGAACCTACAAGGCAGAATTCGATCCTGATACCGCCAAGGCGCTTCTGGACGAGATCGGTATGGTCGACACCAATGGTGACGGGTTCCGCGAATTGCCCAACGGCGATGAAATGACGCTCAACATGCAGTTCTCGACACAGGGTATCGCTGGCCGTGTGGTCGAACTTGTTGGCCAGAACTGGGCCGATGTTGGCGTTCAGACGCAGGTCAAGGAAGTCACGCCAGACGAATACCGGTCGGCGCAATCGTCGAACAAATTGGATGTTGGCCTGTGGCAGTACGGGGCGCCTTTGGCGATCCATCTGGGCTTGAACACCTTCTTCCGCCCACCGTTTGGCACCTATTTTGAACACCGCACTGGGATGCTTTGGGGTGAATGGCTGGACACAAATGGTGCATCGGGCATTGAGCCGCCGGAATACGCTAAAAAGCTAGCCGCCGATATCGACGCTTTCCAGTCCGCAACTCCGGGCTCTGCCGAGGCAGACGCGCTTGGTGCCGGTCTGGTTGAGAACTTTGTGAGCAATTTGGTGATGATCGGGACCGTCAAAGCGCCCGAGCCAGTCTATGCGAGCAACAACCTCAAGAACTTCACCGAGTTCAAGACGTGGTCCTACGAATACTACCGGACCTATCCGTACCGTGCCACGCAGTGGTGGTTGGACGAATAAGGCCATTCGGCATCGACACGGGCGCGTCTTGTCGCCCGTGTCACCATTTAGAAACGACCGCAGTCTGATGAACACGCCGGGTCAACCGGGGGCGCAGACGCACAGCAGGGGCCAGCTTCATGTTTAATTTTGCGCGCTTTGTGGCGACACGCGCAGTTCTGGCGATGATCACGCTGATTATCGTGTCACTGGTTGTGTTCTCGCTCATGGAGCTTGTGCCGGGCGATTGCGCCGAACGATATCTGGCGTTCAAGAACACCCAGGGCTCTGGCATTTCCGCCGCCGATATCGACAATGAACGCATCCGGCTTGGCCTGGACCGTCCGTTCTTGGAGCGGTGGGGCAAATGGATCGTGAACGCGTTCCAAGGCGAATTTGGCGATAGCTGCATCCTGCGGGTGAACATTGCACAGCTTTTGGGCGACAAGTTCTGGATTTCTCTTGGTTTGTGCCTTGCATCGCTGATGCTGGCCTATGCGATTGCGCTGCCGGTTGGCATCATCGCGGCAGCGTCGGACAATGCGGTTCTCAATAACTCGCTGCGTCTGTTCAGCTATCTGGGCCTCGCGCTGCCGAACTTCTTGTTGGCGTTGATGATCATGTTGTTCTCAACCGTGTATTTCGGGGACACGCTCACTGGGTTGTTTTCGGCGGAATACCGGGATGCGGATTGGAGTTTCGACAGGGTTTTGGACCTGTTGAGCAACGCGTGGTTGCCGATCTTCATTCTGGGCTGGTCCGCGACGGCGTTTGCCTTGCAAACGGTGCGGGCGCTTATGTCGGACGAGATTGGCAAACTCTATGTGACGGCTGCATCCGCGCGCGGAGTGCATGGGCGCAAGCTCTTGTGGAACTACCCGGCGCGGCATGCGCTGGGCCCGATCGTGAACAGCCTTGGCTTTGACCTCAACCGTATCTTCAACGAACTGCCTATCGTCGCGCTGATCCTGACACTGACCGAGGCGGGCGCGTTGCTGATTGAAGCGCTCGCGCGGTCGAATGATCAGCAGCTAGCAGGCGCGATCATCTTCCTTCTGACCGCGTCCATCGTGACGCTCAACTTCCTGACGGACGTACTTTTGGCGGTGCTTGATCCGCGCGTTCGCAAAAGCATTGTGAGGTGATGCGATGACATCTGTTCCCGATCCCCACACGCAACCGGAATTGTCCGCAACAGCATCGGCACAAAAGTCGAAAGAGGCGTATTTCACCGCCTCGCAGGGGCAACTTATCTGGGCGCGGTTCAAACGTCAGCGATCGGCGATGATCGCGGCAAGCGTTTTGCTGTTTCTAGTCCTGTCCGGGATTTTTGCACCATTCCTTTCGCCCTACGATCCGACGATTGCGGGCAAGAACGACGAATACACCAACGGTGCGCCGCAGATCCCGATGTTCTGCGATGCGAACGGATGTTCATTGCGGCCCTTTGTGCACACGGTCGAACGGGAACGGTCGATGGCCACGAATTTCCGCTGGGTCACCACCGTGAACGAAGACGAACGCACCTATATCTACTTCTTCGTTGAAGGTTGGGACTACAAGCTTTTTGGCTTCATCCCAATGGACACCCATCTTTTTGGCACGCAAGACGGCTTCGTGCATGTCTTTGGCACCGATGCGAGCGGCAAAGACATCTTTTCCCGTACCTTCCACGCAATCTGGACATCGTTACAGGTGGGGACAATCGGCGTGTTGATCGCTTTTGTGCTAGCTCTCGTGATTGGCGGGGTGTCGGGGTATTACGGTGGTTGGATCGACTCTGTGTTGCAGATGATCACCGACGCGGTGCGAACAGTGCCAGCTATTCCCTTGTTCATGGCGGTGGCGGCCTTCATGCCACCTGAGCTTTCGGCAGAGGAACGGTTCTTCTATATCTCGCTGATCCTTGGTCTGATCGGCTGGCCCACATTGGCGCGGCGCGTGCGGACGCATTTGTTGACCGAACGCAATCAGGAATACGTGCTCGCAGCGCAGTTGTGCGGGGCCTCGTCGGGGCACACGATCCGGCGGCATCTTCTGCCGAGTTTCACCAGCTACATCATCGTCGATCTGGTGATTTCGTTTCCCTACATGGTGCTGTCTGAAACCGCGTTGTCGTTCATCGGTCTTGGCCTCAAGGATCCGGTGAACAGCCTTGGCGTCATGCTCCAGAATGTGACCAGCGCTGACGTGCTTCTTAACTATCAATGGTACTTCATCCCGGTGATCTTTTTCATCGCACTGGTGATGGCGTTTGTGTTTGTCGGAGACGGCTTGCGCGACGCGGCAGACCCCTATTCGGACAATACCAAATGACCGCCCTGATCGACGTTGAAAACCTTACTCTGAAGTTCCGCACCGATGAAGGGCTGATCACCGCTGTCGACAATGTCAGCTTTTCGCTCAACACCGGCGAGGTGATGGGGTTGGTGGGTGAATCCGGATCGGGCAAATCCGTGACCGCAAAGGCGCTGATGCATCTGAACGCGCGCAACGCGGTCTACACGCCCGAAAGCAAGATCACGCTGCACACCGAAAGTGGCCCGGTCGATGTTCTGTCCCTCAAGACCCCGCGTGACCTGAACATCGTGCGCGGTGGTGCGGTGTCGATGATCTTTCAGGAACCCATGGCCAGCTTTGCGCCTGCCATCAGCATTGGCAAACAGATGGTCGAGCAGCTTTTGCTGCACGGGGACTATTCCAAGGATCAAGCAAAACGCTGGTCGATCGAGATGCTGGACCGCGTCGGAATTTCGGACCCTGCAAAACGGTTTGACCAATACGCGTTCGAGCTGTCTGGCGGGATGCGTCAGCGCGCGATGATCGCAATGGCGCTGTCGACCCAACCCAAACTGTTGATTGCGGACGAACCGACAACGGCGCTTGATGTGACCATTCAGGCGCAAGTGATCGACCTGATGAAAGACCTTGTGGCCGAGTTCCATATGGGCATCGTGTTCATCACCCATGATTTGGGTGTTGTGGCCCAGACCGCCGATAAGGTGAACGTGATGTATCTGGGCCGGATGATCGAAGAAGGCCCGGTGCGCGAGGTGATCCGCAATCCGAAACACCCCTATACCCAAGGCCTGCTTGCTGCGCTGCCCAAGCTGGATGATCTCGACTCGCCCTTGACGCCGGTTCCGGGGGACATTCCGTCACCGCTGGAGCGCCCTACAGGATGTGTGTTTCATACACGTTGTAGCAAGATCGTCGGCGATGTTTGCAAACGCGTCGATCCCAAGGATCGGATGATCGACGCCAGCCATAAAGTAGCCTGCCATATCTACGACGAGGTGCCCGCATGAGTGATGTTCTGATCCGCGCAAAAGGGCTTTCAGTTGGGTTTCCCATCGGGGGCGGTTTGTTCAACAAGCAGATTCTCAAGGCAGTCGATAACGTGTCACTCGATATCGAGAAGGGATCTTTCTTTGGGCTTGTGGGGGAAAGCGGGTCTGGCAAAACGACACTGGGTCGCGCATTGCTCAAGGCGGCTCCGATCACGGCGGGTGGCGCGCAATATAGCGATGGCGAGGTCGATTATGACCTTGAAACAATCACCAAGGACCAGCTCAAGGATTACCGCAAACGCGCGCAGTTGATCTTTCAGGATCCCTACGCCGCGCTTAGCCCTCGGATGACAGTGCGCGACATCATTGCCGAACCGCTTGAGGTGATGAAGCTGACCAGGACGCGGGCTGAAACGGATGCCCGCGTGCGCGAAATTGCTGCGAAATGCCGTTTGAACCTTGAACATCTTCGGCGTTTTCCGCACGCCTTTTCAGGCGGTCAGCGTCAGCGTATTTCGATTGCCCGTGCGTTGGTCTCTGCGCCCAAGTTCATCGTGGCCGATGAAAGTGTCGCGGCGCTTGACGTGTCGATTCAAGCAGACGTTCTGAACCTGCTTAAGCAGATCCAGTCTGACATGGGCCTTACCTTTTTGTTCATCAGCCACGATTTGTCGGTTGTGGCGCACACCTGTGATCATGTTGCGGTGATGTATCTTGGCCGGTTGGTGGAAACCGCACCAACGCGCAAGCTTTTTGCGGCGCCGCGTCACCCCTATACCAAGGCGCTCTTTTCCGCGATCCCGTCGCTTGACCCGGATGACCGGGGATCGGCGCAAAAGCTGACTGGAGAAATCCCGTCACCGACCAATCAACCGTCAGGGTGTAAGTTCCACACGCGCTGCGCGTTTGCGATTGACCACTGCAAACAGGTGGAGCCGCAACTGGAAACGGACGGAACCGGGCATGACGTGTCGTGTCACCGGTGGAAAGAGCTGATGGTCCCGCAGGCTGCCTGATCAGCTTCCTGCAGCGCGCCTGAAGGGGACATGGGTCAGCGCACGTTTCAGGTCGGCTTCAAGGATGGGCGCCAATGCAAGCGCGCCGCTTGGGCTAAGCCGCGTTGATGTGATGTAGTCGCTCGACAGACCGCCTCGGGCAGTGCAGCGCGTGTCTGAGCAATATGCGCTCCAGGAATTTACGTAGGACATCTGTCCGGTCGCTGCCAAGCGTCTGAACATTGTGTCAACAGGTGCATTGATGCGCGTGGCGACGTCTATTGTGATCGCGTCAGCAAGAGCAGGCATGCCAAGATACATGCGTGCGCCGGGCACGCTGGCACGCGCCGCCATTTCTGCATCGAACCGCGGTTGTGCTGGAACCTGCCGCAAAACCGAAACGCGCAAGCCGCGCTCTGTCATCCAGTGAATTGTGCTCTGTGTCGCAGCGGCAACGTAATCCGCCTGCCGCGTCACGTCGATCGGGGTTCCGTCCATTGGGCCAAGGCGAAGTGCCGGGCGCTGAAAAAGCTCTGCACCTTTGGTGTCGGTGTAATAGGTCCAATCTGCGACCAAGGTCACCTGACGGATGCTGTGGATATGTGGAATGGCTTGAAGAACCTGCGCGGAATGTTGGTCACATTCGCGGCCTGAATGAACCTCAGCGGTCGAGAACCGGGTCTGTAACCCGTCAACGGGAATGCAGTTGGGTTGGGCAATCAAGAGTGTTGGTACCTGCGCGCGCCGTGCTGCTTCGGCAAAGCCAGCGCGAATGGTGTCAAGCTGATGATCGCCCCAAACAAGGGCCTTTGGTGGTCCGTCGGGCCCCAGACGACAGACATTCAGACCGGCCAAGGGGCCATCGGTGACCAACGGGCAGTCGAACACAGGCTCGGCGCTGTCGAGCGCGTGGATGTAGGCTTGTGCGCCATCGGGAAAGCGGATTTGAAAACCCTGTGCGCTAAGCCCGATCAGACCGTTCATGAACAGTGCAAAGGCCAAGACCCCGCTGATGATCAATCGATCAGACCCGACACGGGCTTCGAAATGCTGCCAGATCGTCCACGAGAAAATCGCAAACAGAAGACATGGAATGATAAGCATCAGGAAGTCCGATTGGCTTTGATCGGTGATGCTAAGTGCGGAATGCAGCAAGGTCAGGGGCACAGCCCAAAGGAATGTGTGAAGCGCCATGCCAAACCAACGTTGGCTTTGGGAAACGATTGTGGATGACACCGCGCTATTGCGGCTGCCCACGTACAAAAACGCCAATCCAAGCGCCACCAATGCGCGGGCGAGCAAGGTATCGCCAGAGGTTGTGATGGTCAGGATGCCGGCCATGAGATTGATCAGACCGATCAGTATCGCGTATTTCAGTATTGCAAACCGATGCGTGGCGATGAACGGAATTGCGCCAAACAAGAACGCCCAAAGCCCGCCAAAGGGCAGCATTTGAATGACCGGGCTTGGAGACATCGCCAGCGCCAATGACAACGCTGCAATCGCGCCCAATACGGTCAAGAGCCGTTGTGGGTTTTTACCAAGAACTGCCTGGAGAAGAACCAGGACGGCGCAGCACTGGGCAATCAGTGCCGGCAGCCAAAGATGATCGAACAACCCGTCAAACCGAAGCCCTGACCCAACCGGGAACAGCGCCAGCCCAAGGTTCGTCGACAGTGTTGCCGCTAGAAGAAGGGAATGGCCCAAGTTCTGGTATTCTTGGGGCAGGAACACCATCCACCCCACGGCGAACATCAGAACCGAGCAGCACAAGAGGCCAGTGAAATAAGCCTGAAGGACCGAGACAAGCTGGGATTTGAACACGTCCGTGCCGCCAACCAGCTTATTGGCGCACCAGCCGCCGCAGAACACGAGGATGATATCCTTGGCAAATGCATCTGCCCCCACACTTCCTGTGCCAAGGGCTGCAAAGATAAAGGCAAGCGCTGCCATCGCCAAAAGAAACTGCCGCATTTCAGAGCGGGCAGAATCAGTGTCTTTCAGATCCAGAATGTCCGAAATTCTGAAGGGACGACGGGCTTTCATGTATACACAATTCTACTAGCACGGCCCCCACCGTTCCGCATTGATAGCTGTTTTGGCGGTATTGTGGCAACGGGAAAGGCGGAAACAATGTGTCGTTCAAATTATGCCGATTTGGGCGACAATTGCCGTATCGGTGCCGCAAAAATGTCGGGTTTCTCTGATCGGTTTTGCGACATCGCCCAGTCATACACCTGACGCACCTGCCCGGCCTTGCGACCCCATAGGAAATGCGCATCAACCCGGTCTTTTGCTGCGCGCGACATGGGCTCAAGCGACGCCGGCTCTTTGGCGAGCTCTGTCAGTGTTTTGCGAAAACCTGCGATAATGTCGTCTCTTGGGCCGCAGGGCACTTTGTATCCGGTCTCTGGCGTCACAAGTTCTGCAGGCCCGGCGTAGTCGACGATTACCGGAACGACCCCCAAGGCCATCGCTTCGAGAACAACGCCGCCTCCGAATTCGCGGATCGATGGAAAGCTCAGGATGTGGGATCGGGCAAGGATTGCCTGCACTTCGGCATGCGGCACCCATTTGTGGAATGTCAGCCCCGTGTCGCATCCCAGTGACTTAGCTTGTGCTGTCAGGTGGTTGAACATCGGGCCATCGCCGATAATGTCCAGCGTCATGCGCCCTGCGCGCACCAAATCCGCCGCCGCCGCGATCAGCATGTCAGCGCCTTTGTAGGGTACCAACCGGCCGACGAAACAGGCCCGCAGAACGTCATTGTCCGGCTGTGCGATTTGATTGAACCGCGTCGGATCAATGCCGTTTTCGGGGATATAGACAGTTTTGTCCTGATAGCATTCCGGAATTTCGCTTTGGGTGTGGTGCGATCCGACAAGGATGGCGGACGCATGTTTCAACGTTCTGGTGCGTCCGGGCAGGTGTTTGTAGGCGCTGCGCAGATAGCTGAGCCATTCCTTTTCGGCACGCCGTTCCGCATCGAATTGGCGCGGCCAAGGCACACCGCCGTTCAGTGGGCCAAGGACAAAAGGCACACCCGCCTTGGCCACTTTTTTGGCAATTGGCGACGCGATGGTTGGGCTCAGCGGTGTGATCCGGTGGACGACATCAAACTCACCAGCAGTGATTGCAGGTCCGAATTTATTCCAGACCAGATGTTCGAACCATGGATAGATCAGGGCGTTGATCGCTTGCAGCGTAGTCCAGCCCTTGCCCTCGCCCATCCGAAGCTTTTCTGCGACGGCCCAAAGTGGGCGGGCCACCGCCTCTGAATCGATGGCGGTGAAATCCTGTCCTTCGATCAGCCCGGCCCGCAAGATCGCCTCTCGGTTTCGGATCTGAGTGACAAGATGCACATCCGCTACCTCGCGCAAGGCTTGCGCCAGTGACCAGCCGACAAGCGGAACGCTGACCCATTCGGGGTTCGCGGCTTCGGCAATGGCAAGCACGCGGGGGCGGGTTGATTTCGCTGACGTCATATTGGTCTCGATACCTACAAAACTGGACGCCACAGCAGGTGATGCCGTGACTGGTACGCGTTACGATTGTGACGCAAGGATTCGGCATAACCTGTCAATGCACCCGCCATCAGCCAAGTTAGCGGCGTCAGTGTGGCGTTGGGCAACATGTCGAACACATTCACTGCGAGGATCAGCGACAAAGGCACGATCAGCGGGGAAAAATCCTCGGGTTTTCGATAGCGGGTTTCGCGCCAGAGAAAGATCACAGGCAGGACCAGCAGACCAAATTCAGCAAGGAACCCCAGCCAGCCGAACTGCCCAATCAAGATCACCCAGCGGCCATCGGTGACGGTTTCAACCTCACCCGAGGTGGTGTCAAGGATCTGGTTCCGGTTGTAGCTGCCCCACCCGAATAGGGGCCGTTCCTGGGCACGTTCCAGCAACGCGTTTTCATTGCCAAACCGGAATGCAAGCGAAGCAGAGCGTTCCGGATCGATGCTTGCCGCTGCCTCAAGAATTCCATCCTGCGGGATCAGGTCCACACCCTTGAGCGCGGGATAGGCAATGGCAAAGCTGGCAATCACCACGGCCAGTCGCATCTGCCACCGCGCGCCCAACATGACGATGGTTGGAATCAGGATCGCGGCAAACAGCCATGCGCCAAGCGACTTGGACAGCACCAGAACGCCCGTGAGATAGAAGGCGATCAAAAGCAGCTTCCAGTTCGATGTGATCTGCTTGGTCCGCCAAAGCGCATAGGCCGAAAGGATGGCCATGAGCAGAAAGAACGCGGCCCAGATCCCGTGGTACAGGAACACCATCGGGCGGAAGCCGCCAAAGCGGATCGTCTGGATGAAATCGTGCTGAAAATACCCGTAGATCCACATATTAAGCTGCGGTGACAAACGGATTTCGATCAGCATCGGCACCGAATACAGCAAACCGCCGATCATGAACGCAAACAGCAAATCGCGCTGGTCTTCGGCACGATAGAGAAAGCGGCGCGCCAACAGAAACGGCAGGATCAGCAAAACCTGCTGAATCACCAGCCCGAGTGAATCCTTCAGCGTCATCGCCTGAATGTAGAATTCGCCCCAATAGATCGGAGTGAGGTTCAACACCGTTGTGCCCACAGGCGAGAACACGAAAATCAGCAACAGACCTACAGCCAGCGGTGATCTTGGCATCAGGTTGAGGTTCTGTGGATAGAGCCACACCCACATCATCATCGCGCTGAGCGCGGGAATGGTGTGTTTGGTCAAGGGTGGAATCAGTGGAAAATCAAATCCGGCCGGCGGTTCTGGCAGGAACAGGTAGCCAACAAGCAGGGTTGCGATCACAGCTCTGCCCGGCGGCAGTTTCAGGAAAAGAAACACCGTGACCAGTGGCCAGACAGCCAATGTGAGCGTTGCCAATGCATTTGGCATTCGGGGTCCTGTCTTTGTCCTGCCAACGGGCGCGGATCGCGTGTTTCAGAGACGGGCCGACGCGCATTGCGTCAATTCCCGGTCAGATGCTCGGAAGCATACTGCATTTGAATTTCGGCACAAATAGCACGGGATTGCAGCAAATGCGTGTTTCCGCGTTCAGGTGTTGGGGCGTCGCAAGTTGGTTGGTGATTGGTTTTGGCTATAAGCCGCCTGTGAATGTGGCCCTATTGGCGGGGGCGACTCGTCGCTACTGTCTGCGCAACCGCGCGGGCACCCAAGCCTGCGGTGTTGTTTGGGAGAGCCACCATGAAAATGACCACCGAAGAAGCCTTTGTCAAAACCCTCCAGATGCACGGAATTGAACATGCATTCGGGATCATCGGGTCTGCGTTCATGCCGATTTCCGATATCTTTCCCAAAGCAGGCATCACCTTCTGGGATTGCGCACATGAAGGGTCGGGTGGCATGATGGCTGACGGGTATACCCGCGCGTCTGGCAAGATGAGCATGATGATTGCGCAGAACGGCCCCGGCATCACCAACTTCGTCACCGCTGTGAAAACCGCCTACTGGAACCATACGCCGCTGTTGCTCGTCACACCGCAGGCTGCCAACAAGACCATCGGGATGGGGGGGTTCCAAGAGGTCGAACAGATGAAGCTGTTCGAAGACATGGTCGCCTATCAGGAAGAGGTGCGCGATGCCTCGCGCGTGGCTGAAGTGCTCAACCGGGTGATCCTGAACGCCAAGCGCGCTTCGGCCCCGGCACAGATCAACATGCCGCGCGATTTCTGGACGCAGGTGATCGACATCGACCTGCCCGAAGTGGTTGAATTCGAACGTCCCTCTGGCGGAGATACAGCGATTCAGCAGGCGGCAGAGCTGCTGTCGCAGGCCAAAAATCCGGTGATCCTCAATGGTGCGGGCGTGGTTCTGGCAGGCGCGATCCCCGCGTCGATGGAGTTGGCCGAACGTCTGACCGCGCCGGTTTGCGTTGGCTATCAGCATAATGATGCGTTCCCCGGATCGCACCCGCTGTTTGCCGGGCCTTTGGGCTATAACGGATCAAAAGCCGGGATGGAGCTGATCTCGCAGGCGGACGTGGTTCTATGCCTCGGCACCCGGCTCAACCCGTTTTCAACGCTGCCCGGTTATGGCATCGACTACTGGCCCAAGAACGCCAAGATCATTCAGGTGGATATCAACCCGGACCGGATTGGCCTGACGAAAAAGGTCAGTGTCGGCATCGTGGGTGATGCGAAAAAGGTGGCTGAGGGTATTCTGTCTCGTCTGTCAGGCACCGCTGGCGATGAGGGCCGCGAAGAGCGCAAAGCGACAATTGCGAAAACCAAATCCACATGGGCGCAGCAACTGTCGAGCATGGATCACGAAGACGATGATCCCGGCACAACCTGGAACGAACGCGCCCGTGCGGCCAAACCCGATTGGATGAGCCCGCGCACGGCATGGCGCGCAATTCAGAGCGCGTTGCCAAAAGACGCGATCATCAGCTCTGACATCGGCAATAATTGCGCCATCGGCAACGCCTACCCGTCGTTCGAAGAGGGCCGGAAATATCTGGCGCCGGGTCTGTTTGGGCCGTGTGGCTATGGTCTGCCATCTGTTGTTGGTGCCAAGATCGGTTGCCCGGATGTGCCGGTTGTCGGGTTTTCAGGGGACGGTGCCTTTGGCATTGCTGTGACCGAACTCACCGCGATTGGTCGTCCCGAATGGCCAGCGGTCACGCAGATCGTGTTCCGCAACTACCAGTGGGGCGCGGAAAAGCGGAATTCGACGCTTTGGTATGATGATAACTTCGTCGGTACCGAACTCGATGACGGGGTCAGCTATGCTGGCATCGCCAAGGCATGCGGCATGCAAGGCATCGTTGCGCATACGATGGATGAACTGCGCGATGCGCTGAACACCGCGATCAAAGACCAGATGGAACATGGCAAGACCACGTTGATCGAAGCCATGATCAATCAGGAACTGGGCGAGCCGTTCCGCCGCGATGCGATGAAAGCCCCCGTGGCCGTTGCTGGCATTGATCCTGCGGATATGCGTCCGCAAAAGGTCGCCTGATATGGTGGACCCCGCATCGGATGGGCCTGTTCTGGTCCTGAATGCGGGGTCGTCCTCGATCAAGTTTGCGCTGTTTGATGGGGCGCTGGAGCAAACCCTGTCTGGCCTCGCTGACGCGATTGGCGGCGCATCCACTTTGCGGGTCGGGGACGCGGTGTCCTCTGTTTCGCTTGTAGATCACAGCACAGCGCTTGAGGCTATTCTGGGCGCATTGGCGAACAGGGGTATTGATCCGCAATCGCTGCGCGCTGTCGGGCACCGCGTTGTGCATGGCGGGGCGACCCTGACCGGGCCATTGCGCGTGACAGAGGCCGTGCAAGCCGAGATTGCCAAATGCACGCCGCTTGCGCCGCTGCACAACCCGCACAACCTTGCCCCGATGCGGGCCTTGGCGCAGATCGCCCCGCATGTTCCGCAATTTGCCAGCTTCGACACGTCGTTCCACGCCACCAACCCCAAGGTGGCAACGCGCTACGCCATTCCCAAAACCGTCGAGACCAAAGGCATCCGCCGCTATGGGTTCCACGGGCTCAGCTATGCCTCGCTTGTGCGCCGCCTTCCTGATCTGTCCGGCGTGGCCTTGCCCGAGCGGGTGCTGGCCTTTCACCTCGGCAATGGCGCGTCGCTATGTGCGATTAAGGCAGGGAAGTCGATTGCGACCACGATGGGCTATTCGCCTCTGGACGGGCTGACAATGGGCACGCGGTCCGGTGGGATCGACGCGAACGCCGTGCTGCGGCTGGTGGAAGACAACGGTTTGGACCGGACAAAGGCCATTCTTAACCACGAAAGCGGATTGCTGGGTCTGTCCGGCGGCAAATCAGACATGCGTAACCTGATGCTTGACCCCTCCGAGAACAGTGCCTTTGCAGTCGAACATTTCTGTTATTGGACGCTGCGCCATGCCGGGTCTTTGATTGCTGCGCTTGAAGGTCTGGACGCCATCGCCTTTACAGGCGGTATTGGCGAGAACGCCCGCGATGTGCGTGCACGCATCCTTGGCGGGCTGGCGTGGGCGGGTGTGCGGTTTGATCCGACTCTGAATGTGCAGAACGCCACTCAGTTGCACTTGGATGCATCTGCCGTATCCGTCTGGATCATCCCCGCCGAAGAAGAGCGTGAGATTGCGATGGATGCGGTCCGACTTTTGGCCGAAGGCTAAGGGAGGGCAAGCGAGATGGTAATCAATGTTGCGGCGACGATATCATCTACCGTGGCGCCGCGACTCAGGTCGCAAACCGGGTGGCGAAAGCCTTGCAGGAACGGCCCAACCGCCTGCGCTCCACCCAATTCCTGGCAGAGCTTGTACGCGATGTTGCCTGCGTCAAGCGATGGGAAGACAAGCACATTCGCGTTTCCATTGCCAAAGCCTTTCTTGGCAGCGATGCTGGCATTCAGGGCGGCATCCGCTTGTATCGGTCCGGTGAACCCGGTTGCCTCGGCCACCGCGCGCACGATGTCGACGCTGTCGCCCGCGCCGCTTGCAGCTGTCGAGAATGACAACAATGCGACGCGTGCATCCCCCAGTAGCGTACGGCCTGTCGCTTCGGAAGCGCGCGCAATGGCTTCCAAAGCCATTGCGTCAGGCATGACGTTCACCGCGCAATCGGCAAAAATGAAGTCCCGCCCATCCGGAAAGGTCATCAGGAAATACGACGATGGGATGTCTACGCCGTCGGCCAATCCTATCCCCATGCTTGCCGCTTCGATCACGCGGCGGGTCGGGCTGTCGGCGCCTGCAACCATTGCGTCGGCCTTACCCGCGCGCACCATGGCAGCAGCGCGGTACAGAGGCTTTTGCAAAAGTCGTCGCACCAGCGCTTCTTTCGTGCCGCGTACTGCCATCATTGCCGCAACAAGATCATCCGTGGTGTCTTTCGTGACTGGAATAGGCGTACACAGCCCATCTGCGCGCAACCGGTCTGCGGCCATTGCAACGCGGGGGTCGTCCAGTTCGGGAAAGACCACCTTTGCATCAGCCGAAGCCGCGACCCTGCGTGCCCTGTCCAATATGCTCATCTTGACCTCCTGTTCCGGACGTCAGAGGAGGCATTGTCGACAGCCAACGTCAAGGGGAACTCGGTTGAGGCGACCCGATGTAAGCGCTTGCATTTTGCTGCTTTACCATTGGCGCGGAAACATGAACACTACGGCAAAATCTGACCGGGGATACATTCGGCCAGGAGAGGGAGGAATCCGATGGGTCACGTCCAGCCAGAGCTGAATCTGTCACCGAAAGTGTCTGACGAGGTGCGCAAAACCACCTGCTATATGTGCGCATGCCGCTGCGGGATCGACGTGCATATGAAGGATGGCAAGGTCGCCTATATTGAAGGCAACCGCGACCACCCTGTGAACAAGGGTGTTTTGTGTGCGAAAGGTAGCGCGGGCATCATGCAGCACAACGCGCCGTCGCGTCTGCGCGCGCCGTTGAAACGGGTCGGGCCGCGTGGGTCGGGTGAGTTTGAAGAGATTTCGTGGCAAGAAGCGCTGGGCATCGCCAAAGGCTGGCTGGCACCACTGCGCGCCGAAGCGCCGGAAAAACTTGCGTTTTTCACCGGGCGCGACCAGTCGCAATCCTTTACCAGCTTTTGGGCGCAGAATTTCGGCACGCCGAACTATGCTGCGCATGGTGGGTTTTGTTCTGTGAACATGGCCGCTGCGGGCATCTACACGATGGGTGGTGCTTTCTGGGAATTTGGTCAGCCCGATTGGGATCACACCAAACTGTTCATGTTGTTCGGCGTTGCCGAAGACCACGATAGCAATCCTATCAAGATGGGCCTTGGCAAGATCAAGGCGCGCGGGGCCAAGGTGATTGGCGTCAACCCGATCCGCACCGGCTATAATGCGATTGCCGATGATTGGGTGGGGATCACACCGGGCACAGATGGGTTGTTTATCCTTGCGCTGGTGCATGAGCTGCTCAAGGCTGGGAAGATCGACCTCGATTACCTTGCCCGCTACACCAACGCACCGGTGCTGGTGAATGGCGACCCGAAGTCGCCGGAGCATGGATTGTTCCTCAAGGATAATGACGGCAAGCCGCTGGTCATGGACCGCGTGACAGGCAAGCTGACGCCTTTTGATCAGCCGGGTGTGAAACCTGATCTATCCGCCAATTACCGCCACGCCGGGATCACGCATAAGCCCGTGATGCACTTGTTGGCCGAGCGGTATCTTGATCCGAAATACGCGCCCGAAGCTGTGGCCGACACTTGCGGCGTGCCAGCGACCAAGATCAAACGCATCGCAGCCGAGATTGCGCGCGTCGCCTTTGACGAAGCGATCGAGATTGATCAGCCGTGGACCGATTTCCGCGGCGAAAAGCATGACACAATGATCGGTCGTCCCGTGTCGTTCCACGCGATGCGCGGGATCAGCGCGCATTCGAACGGGTTCCAGACCTGCCGCGCGCTGCACGTTTTGCAAATTCTGCTGGGAACAGTTGAAACCCCCGGCGGCTTCCGCTTCAAGCCGCCTTATCCGAAACCGGCGACCGCGCATCCGAAACCGCATTGCAAGGTCACACCGGGCAAGCCACTGGATGGTCCGCATCTTGGGTTTGTGCATGGTCCCGATGACCTTTGCCTGAAAGATGACGGCACGCCCGCGCGCATCGACAAAGCGTTCACGTGGGAAAACCCCATGAGCGCGCATGGGCTGATGCACATGGTGATTTCGAACGCCTATGCGGGTGATCCGTACAAGATTGATACGCTGTTCATGTATATGGCGAATATGTCTTGGAATTCGTCGATGAACACGACGGGCGTGATGAAGATGCTGACGGATACCGATGAGAACGGCGATTACGTGATTCCGCGCATCATCTATTCGGATGCGTATAGCTCCGAGATGGTCGCCTATGCCGACCTGATCTTGCCCGATACGACCTACCTCGAACGGCACGACTGTATTTCCCTGCTCGACCGTCCGATCTGTGAAGCAGACGCAGCTGCGGATGCAATCCGGTGGCCTGTTGTGGAACCTGATCGCGATGTGCGTGGGTTCCAGTCGGTGCTCTGCGAATTGGGTGCGATGCTCGATCTGCCGGGATTTGTGAATGAGGATGGCAGCCAGAAATACGCCGATTATGCTGATTACATCACCAACCACCAGCGCCGTCCCGGAGTTGGCCCGCTGGCAGGGTGGCGTCTAGGTGAACATGGCGTGACCGGCGGGCGTGGTGATGCGAACGAGGCGCAGATTGACAGCTACATCGCCAATGGCGGGTTCTGGTCGTCACATGTTCCTGATGAGGGGTTGTATTATAAGCCGTGGAACAAAGCGTATCAGGATTGGGCGGTAGAGATCGGTCTCTACGATGCGCCCGCGCCCTACATTTTCCAGCTTTATGTCGAACCGATGCGTAAATTTCAGCTGGCTGCTGAAGGGCAGGGGGATCGACAGCCGCCGGATCACCTGCGCGAACGCATCAAGCATACGCTTGATCCGCTTCCGATCTGGTATCCGCCATTTGAGGACGGCCATGTCGACCCAGAGGAATTCCCGGTTCATGCCCTGACACAACGCCCGATGGCGATGTACCACAGCTGGGGCACGCAGAACGCGTGGTTGCGGCAGATCCATGGGCACAACCCGATGTACCTGCCCACCAAGCTTTGGGAACTGAACAGCTTCCAAACCGGCGATTGGGCGCGCATTTCCTCGGCGCATGGTGAGATCACGGTGCCGGTCGCGCATATGGCGGCGCTCAATGAAAATACGATCTGGACGTGGAACGCGATTGGCAAACGCAAAGGTGCGTGGGCCTTGGACAAGGACGCGCCAGAGGCAACCAAGGGGTTCCTGCTCAACCACCTGATCCACGAATTGCTGCCGCCCAAAGGGGATGGCCTGCGCTGGGCGAATTCTGACCCGATTACCGGACAGGCGGCGTGGTTTGACTTGCGGGTGAAGATCGAAAAGGTCGCTGCCCCAAAGGAATCGCATCCGGTGTTTGACGAATTGAAATCGCCCGTTGCACAGGGGCCAGATGAGCTACGCTGGAAGGTAGAGACATGACCGGAGCTATGAAAGCCACCTTGATCACCATTGCTGTTGTCCTGATCGGTATGGCGCTGTCATTTATCTGGTTCGTCGCCACATGGGACAAAGACGCAGAGCCCCCTATCGGGTTCAACCTGTCACCGGCATACCTCGCGCCGGAGGATCGCATCACATGACGCAGCTTCCCGAAAAAACCGACCGCAAGATGGGTCTGGTGATCGACCTTGATACCTGTGTCGGGTGCCATGCTTGTGTCGTGTCCTGCAAAGGGTGGAACACCGAAAACTACGGTGCGCCTTTGTCTGATCAGAACCCCTATGGTGCGGATCCGTCAGGCACCTTCTTGAACCGGGTGCATTCCTACGAGGTCCAACCAGCCTCCGGCCCGGCGCAGCTTGTCCATTTTCCGAAATCCTGTCTGCATTGCGATGACGCACCCTGCGTGACCGTGTGCCCGACCGGAGCAAGTTATAAGCGCACCGAAGATGGCATCGTTCTGGTCAACGAGAAAGATTGCATCGGCTGCGGCCTGTGCGCCTGGGCCTGCCCTTATGGCGCCCGCGAGCTGGATCAGGCGGAAGGGGTGATGAAGAAATGTACCCTGTGCGTGGATCGCATCTACAACGAAAACCTGCCCGAAGAAGATCGCGTGCCCGCTTGTGTGCGCACCTGCCCATCCAACGCGCGCCATTTCGGCGATCTGGGCGATCCCGACAGTGACGTCAGCCAATTGGTGGCCGAACGCGGCGGAATAGACCTGATGCCCGAACTTGGCACCAAGCCGGTGAACAAATACCTGCCGCCGCGTCCCAAGGACCGGCTGAACGAAGAAATCGACATCCTTGCGCCCTTGCTTGCGCCGATTGCGGAAGAGCCAAAAGGCTTCCTTGGATGGCTCGATAAAGCGCTGGAGAAACTCTGATGCATCCGGCTCCGTCCATTATTGCGTTTAGCACGTTTTCCGGGCTTGGGCTTGGCCTGTTGTTTTGGCTGGGGATCGATGCAACCGCACCCACCGGCTGGGTGGCGTTCGCGTTCTTTGCCATCGGTTACATCCTTGCGGTCGGTGGTCTGATCTCTTCCACGTTCCACCTTGGCCGCCCCGAACGCGCGATCAAGGCGTTCAGCCAATGGCAGACAAGCTGGCTGAGCCGCGAGGCGTGGTGCGCCGTTGCAGCCCTTGTCACGATGGGTCTCTACGGGTTCTTGCTTGTGTTCTTCGACACGCAGGTCGCGGTTCTGGGCTGGATCGGCGCAGTGTTCTGTCTGCTGACAGTCTACACCACCTCGATGATCTATGCGCAGCTCAAGACTGTGCCGCGGTGGAACACGGTGCTCACCTCGGCCTTGTTTGTGGCCTTGTCTGTCGCAGGGGGCGCGCTTTTGTCGGGGCGGGTGACCATCGGTCTGGTGCTGCTGGTTGTTGCCGGTGCCCTTCAGGGGATTTGGTGGAAAACCGGCGATACCCGGTTCAAACAAAGTGGCACGGACATGAAAACCGCCACCGGGCTTGGCTTTATCGGTGAGGTGCGCGCGTTTGAAGCGCCCCATACCGGCACCAACTATCTGCTGAATGAAATGGTCTACACGGTGGGCCGCCGCCATGCCCAAAAGCTGCGAACTGTGGCGCTGCTGCTGATGCTGGTGCTGCCGGTTCTGCTTTTGCTTTTGCCCTATCCGCACATCTTTGGTCTGCTGGCCCTGATCAGCCATATTGCAGGCGTGCTTGTGTCGCGCTGGTTGTTCTTTGCCGAGGCCGAGCATGTCGTGGGCCTCTACTACGGAATGCGCTGACCCATGCCCTTTATGCCCGGCTTTGATGATCGTTGGACAGATGTGCCAGACTACATCCTCGGGATCACCAAGGATATCTGGGAAGATCGCGGAATCCACACGTTGCACGCCTATTACGGGCCGGAGCTTGTGGTCCGCTCGCCGGCCTCTGTGGTCAAAGGCAATGCAGGGATCATCGCCGCAACCGAGGCAACGCTGGCCGAATTTCCCGACCGCGCGCTTTTGGGCGAAGATGTGATCTGGTGTTCCACCGGGGCGGACAGTTTCCTGTCGTCACACCGGCTTTATTGCACGGCTACCCATGACGGGCCGGGCGTCTACGGCGCGCCGACCGGGCGCAGGCTGGAATACCGTATCCTTGCGGATTGCTGGTGCCGCGAAAACGGTGTGTACGACGAATGGTTGATCCGTGATCAAGGGGCGATTGTGCGCCAGATGGGTCAGGACGTGACCGCCTGGACGCGTGATCTGATCGCGCGCGAAGGCGGGCCAGAGGCCTGCGTCAAACCAATGACCCCCGCCACCGATTTGCCTGGTCCCTATACCGGCATGGGCAATGACACCGCATGGGGACAGGCGTTGGCCGATATCCTGTCGCGGATTGCGCTGGCCGAGTTTTCGATCATCCCGCAGGCTTATCATCGTGCGGCGGAACTGGCCTATCCCGGCCATGTCACGGGCGTGGGGCATGCAGATGCGGATCGGTTCTGGATGCAGTTGCACGCGGCCTTCCCGACTGCGCGGTTTTCGATCGACCACCAAATTGGCATGGAAGACCCGCTTAGTGCAGCGCGTGCCGCGGTGCGGTGGTCTTTGCACGGCACACATTCCGGTTGGGGCATGTTCGGCCGGCCAACCGGGGTCGAGGTCTTTATCATGGGGATCACCCACGCCGAATTTGGCCGCAATGGCCTGCGCCGGGAGTGGACACTGATTGACGAGACGGCGATCTGGAAACAGATCCTTTTGGCGACAGGTCAGGTTTAGGCGCTAGGCCGTGCCCCGGCGGACCAAGCGGACTGGCAAGGGATCGGGCGGTGTGACGTTGCTGCCACCAATCTCAGCCAACAAGGAAGAGACCGTTATTGTCACCATCGCTTCGGCATCCTGCCTGATCGTCGTCAGATCATAAGCAGGCCATGCCGCGCTTGGCACATCGTCAAACCCGACAACGGCAACGTCCTCGGGGACGCGCAGCCCCAATTCAGCGCGCAAGACATCCATCACTCCGAACGCCATGTAGTCATTGGCAACAAACACGGCATCCGGCCTGTCGGACGTGTCGAACATGCGTCGTGCGGCGGCCTTGGCGCGGGGCAGGCGGAAATCTCCAACCTCACGGGCAAACATGCCCAACCCGGCCGCATGCAGACCTTCGACAAACCCGGCTTCACGGTCGCGCTGCGTGCTTGCCCCGTCCCATCCTGCGATATGTCCGATGCGCGTACGACCAAGCGACACCAGATGATCTGCCGCCATACGTCCACCGCTTCGGTTGTCTGACACCACTGCCAATTCGCCCTCGGCCTCCAGCTTGCGGTTGAACAGCACGACGGGCACGCCAGACGCCCGGCAGCGGTTCGCCAAATCAGAACTAAGTGCAACCGACGCCAGCACGAGACCATCCACCTGGTAGTCAAGGATCTGGCCAACCACGTCTTCGATATCATGCGCGGTATGGGCCGCCATGAAGACCAGAACGTGATAGCCCTCACGCTCCAACGCCTCGGACAACAGCTCCAGTACCGTTGGATAGAAATGATTGTCGAGATAGGCCACCACCAGGCCGATGATCTTGCTCTTGCCGGTCAGCATTGCGCGGGCCAGCACATTGGGGCGGTAGCCAAGGGCATTGGCCGCTTCACGCACTTTCGTCGCGGTGCGGTCACTGACCGATGCGCCGGGCGTGAACACGCGGCTCACGGCAGAGCGGCTTACCCCGGCCCGCTTGGCCACGTCCAAAGAGGTGACTTTGCGAGGGGTCGTCATGGCGCGGGTGGGGTCCTGTCCCCCCGGTCGAACGCCTCCCAGCCTTCTCCATTGAACACGTCAATGCCAAGCTGTGCCAACACATGCGGGAAATCGACCATCACGTAATTGTCGACGATCTTGCCATCGACCACTTTCCAGAAATCCATGTAACGGATCGTGACGCGCGTGCCCGTGGCGTCCACCCCCATAAAAGGGCCTGAATGCACCGCCTCTTGTCGCCCGAAAGCTGCGGCCCATTCGCCCATGTAAAGGCGCGCCTCATCGATACAGACCTTGTCTGAAAAAGCGGCTTGAAAGGGCTTTTGCCAATTGTCCTGAAAGTCACGCAGACTGTCCTTGGTGCCGCACCCTGTGTTGCCCATCCAACGGAAGCCCTCGGCGAAAAACTCACCGATATCTGCGATCCGGTGATCGTTCAGGCCGTCAACCATGCTTTCGATCACACGGCGGGTGTCTTCGGTCTTGTTTAAGTCCGTGTCCCGCGTCAGGACTGCCTGCTCTGGTCGCGCGCCTGTCATAATGCCCTCACTGCATGCGTTTGCAAGAGAGTGCCCGCAACCCAACCGATTTGGCAAGCGCGTTACTTTGACTTCCAGCTATCCACCCAGCGGCGCAAACCATTCCGGCGGCGGGCCAACCCGTCACCAACTGAGTCAAAGCCCTCCTCGACGTCTTCAAGAACCGGGTCGATCCGCGCAATGCGAAACCGCCGCCAGCGCACATATATCGCCCAGAACAACGCGGCCATGGATGTCAGGATAAGGATGTTGATCCACGGTATGATCCGCACATCCGGGCTTTCGACCTGACGGACAGAGATGGCGTTGGGGAAGATGGTGAAGAACTCGTTGCGCCAGCCATAGTGCTTGATCACAGCCCATTGCGGATCAGACGCGGAGCTCCGCAGATCGGCCGCTTCTGCTTGAAGGTTCGATGTGTCGAACTTGAAATACGGTGGCCAGCCCCAGCCGGTGTCTTCATTGCGGTAGACCATGACGCGGCCATTTTCCAACACAGCCGAGATAAACTGCACATCACGGCTGGCCAGACTGCCATCACTCCCGGCATCGGCAGAAGCCCAGAACCATCGGTTCTCACCGGGGTCGATCCGGCGCACCTCGGTGTCGGTGATCCGCGCAATATCGTGTTGCGGCAGGGTGTAGTGCAGGAACGACGCGAACAAGACCCAGAAGGTCAGGATAAAAGCCCACTTGATATAACCCACGTCGCCGTCCCCTAGTAGAAATTCGTAAAGTAGATGATAACCGAAATAAGCGTCAGCGGCACGATATACACCCCCAGAATGAGCTTACGTCGCAGCGATCCGTCATAGTCGCGCAATCCCGCCTTCACAAAGGCGTCGCGGTCGCCTTCGCGGATCTCCTCATCCCATTCTTGTTCCAGCTTGTCACGGCGCACCGCACGCGAATAGAGCGACAGGCAAATATAGACCACGCTCAGGGCCAGGAACCCGATCACCAACAAACGCCCAAGTGCAAACATAGCCTACCTCCGAACCGCGCCCCAGGGTCCGACGCGCGCGATCACATCGTCGCGGATCGTGGCCGGTTCTTCAAGTGGCGCGTCATGCCCGAACAGCGCCTCGCGCGCACCGGCCTTGTCGGCAACATATTCGCGGGTCAGGAAATCGACCACATAGGCGCGTTTCGTGTCGGACCACGCCCGATAGGCTGCGTAGAACGCCTCTTTGTGGCAGATGTAAAGCTGGCGGATATCCTTGGGCGACAGCTCGGACAGAAGCATGTTGATGAAGCTGGCATCGGGTGTGTCGCTGGCCCGGATCGTGTAGAAATAGGCCGGGTGGTCGCTTGCGATCCGGGGCCATTTGGCATCGCCATCCGCCCACTGCACCAACTGGTTCAGCGCGTGCCATTCCGGCGGCAAGCGGTCCGAGTACCGCCGCGCCAGCCCGCGAATATCCCGCCGTGTCGCACCCTTGAGGTCGATCTCGGCTTCCTGCGCGATATCGACAACGATGAAATCCATCTTCTGCCGCAAGATCGCGCTTGCGTCGATCTCGCGCGCCTTGACGATGGGTTCCACCAGCCCGTTCAGGTCAAGGAATTTCGCCACCTTGTTCCGGTCGTGCAGCGTGAAGCTATAGGCAATCGGCAAACCGGGGATCAGATCGTCCGCACAGATCGCCGCCGGGTGCTCTACCGCGCGAAACACATACATCCCGCCGAAATGGCTGGTGTGGAAATTCTCCTGCCGGAACTCCATCTGCTTCAACCGCACCGGATTGCGGACCACGTCGCCCGTGCGTTTCGCCAAGGTGATCATCTCCGCGATCAGCACATCATCGTGCCAGCCGTCGGGTTCCGTCTTGAACCGATCCACCAGCGCACCCAGCTTCTCCGCATCGCGCACCGTGCCGCTGGTCGTGTCCGCCTCGATCCGGATGGTGTGAATGTCGAACAGCCGCTCGGGGCTTCTGACGTCAAACACTGTGTTCACCAACTCCCCCGCCACCGCATCCTTGGCGGTGAGCGCGAACAACTGGCTCTCATTCGCCTCGATGAACTGCTGCAGAATATCCCGCGAGGTCGAGAATTTCGCATCCAAGAGCGGCGCGGTCTTCTGCTGAGTCGTCAGCAGAATGAACTGCCGGTTCACCCCGTTGTGGTTGAGGTAGAGCGGGTCGTTGAGTTCGTCTCCGATCTCGGGCGAGAAGCCGGAGATGTCGATGTGGAAATCGGTCTGGGTCGTGGTCTTGCCCGTCAAATGCTTGAGCGCCCGGTTATACCGTTCGACCAGCGCAGGCGAGGCGACATGGATCAGGTTGCCGAACATCAGGCCGGATTGGATGAGGCGGTTCATTTATTTCTTGGTCAAACGATTATTCATCGCTTGCCATTCAGTTTGTAATACTTGGCGACAAGCGTTCCTAAGTTGTATGCATACCTCTTGGTTGGCTGATGATATTGTTTCCTGCCCCAACTCAGCGAGAAAATTGTCAACAGCCATTTTGAAGTCTGCGGCGATTTTATCTTCAGATAAAATGTTCATTTCTACTTCGTCGGTTGCTCTAAAAAACTCCGTAACCATCTCCCCATCGTAGACCCGTTCAGTCATTTTATTCTTCGCTTTGATGTTGATTTCGACAAAATAGTGAAAAACCTGAAGAGTCTTCGCAAGGTTCTCCTGTACTCGTTCAAAGCTCTTTCTCTGTATTTCGTGGACAGCAAGGTTAGCCTGAAGGTTTGCATCAGCAATTTTTGAACGGTGGTTTAAGAATGCTGCCCATCCTGATACGAATACTGTGAAAGCAGGAATTCCAAAGGAAATTACCAAAGCTTGATTTTCAGAAATCCACTGATTTAACTCTGTAATCACCCCTTCCCCTCCAAATACCGTCTCTTCGCCTCTTCCTGACGCCCCATATCCCGCACCATCGCCTCGATGGCCACCTCATCCGACTTGTCCGCATAGCGGAACTCGGAATCCGCGTAGCGGTTGATCTCCTGGATCACCATTTGAGTCGTGATCGGCCGCCGCAGCTCTTCGATCATCGCCGCTTTCTCATCATAGGGTTTGAACAGGAACAGATCCGGCTGCTCCATCCACTCATCCGGCAATTCAAAATCCATCGCGCGGACCTTCACCGCGTCGGTGATGTTCTTGATCGCGCGGCCCGTAAAGCGCGGGTCGGCCTCCTGAATGGCCTTGAGGTACGTGCCCATCTTGGCAATCGTGTCGAGCGCGCCGATCTGCGACGACACCCGGTCGAACACCTCCATCAACCCCGGTTCCTTGGGCCGGTTGTGGGATTCAAACGACGCCGCCACCGCTTTCTGGATCTGCTGCGCTGCGTAGAGCTCGTGATCCCCCAAAGGAATATCATGCTTGCGCCCCATCAAGAGCGCGAGGATGTCGATGTAATCCTCCCGCGTCTGCGGTCCGTCCACAAGAAACCGCGCCCCCGCCCGCTGCCGCAGCGCGTCATCCACGTTCTCTGGAAAGTTCGAGAACATCCCGAAGGTGCAGTTTCCCCGCACCACCGTATTGGCCCCGGCAAAGGCCTCCATGAACACCGCCGTAACCTCCTGCTGTCCCGCGCTGGACTGCCGGTCGCCGCGCCGCCCCGCGATCTGGTCGATGTCGTCAATCGTGCCGAACCCGATCACCGACGGGTCGAGCACATTGTTGACAAACGCCTTGGCGTTCTGCCCCGACTTGCCCTGATAGCTGTCAATATTGTCGATGCCGAAGTTCTGATACCGAAACGTGTAACCCGCGTTCTGGCAATACTCGTGGATCATCCCCGCCATCATCTGGATCAGCGTCGTCTTCCCCGTCCCCGGCGCACCGTCGCCCATGAAGGTGAAGATGAAGCCCCCCAGTTCTGCAAACGGGTTCAGCCGCCGTTCAAAGTCATACGCCATCAACATCTTCGCCAGCCGCATCGCCTGGTACTTGGCGATATGGTTGCCCACCACCTGGTGTGGCTTCTTGAACTGCATGGTGAGGGTGGTGCTTTTGGCCTTGGTCGCAGGCGTGAACCCCCGGATCGTCAGATCATCCGCCTCCACCCGCCAATTGGCGCTGGTGAACGCCCCCGTCCGCGCCCCGTTCTGCCCGCGCAAAGCGATCCGCTCCATCAGCTGTTCGGCAAAGGCCAGCACCGTCGCCACCAAACGCGGCTCGTTGCTGGCATGCAGGGCAAGCTTCTGATCCAACTCCCAAAGCGCGCCGTGCAGGGCAAGCTGCGCATTGTCGGTCAGAACCTCCTGCACCTCACCCACATCGACGGTCACTTCGCTCGCCTGCGCCGCCAGCAAAAACGCCGTCGCATTGGCAAACACATACCCCACCGCCAACGCCTCACCCTCCAAGAGCGCCGAAAACTCCGCCTTCCGATCCGCGCCCAAAGACCCTTGCAGATTCGTCCGCTTAAGATCCGCCAACCCGGTGGCATCCGAAAACGCCTTCCCCATCGCCAGAGCAATCCCAAGCGCTCGCCGCAACCCGTGCATCACCGCCGCCTGCGCGGGCGAGGTCAACGGATCCTCCCCATCCGCCCCCGCAATCCGGTCGAGCAAATGCACCCCTTCAGGCCGCGCCGTCGACCGCGTCACCAATCCCGGTGTTGTCGACCGAAACCGCCGCCGCGTGCCGATGCCAGAGGATCGCGTCTGCGTCGCAGGTTCCGCCGCAGACGCCACCCGGGGCGTATGATCAAACCCCTCCAGCATCGTATTGGCCGCCGGATAATGCTTGCGGATTGCGTCCTCGCGCAATTCCATCAGGTCGGATGTCACGCTCATCTCACCACGCTCCTCAACTTCATCTTGCCAAATAAACTCCTGCCGGAGGCTCCCGCACGAAACGCAAGCGCAGCAATCAATAACTCAAGACCCGCCCCGTTTCGCTCACCACAAACTTGCGCACCTGTGCGAATCCCGGCGGGCTCAACTCCGAAAGCGCTTGAAATGGCCGTTCGGGCAGAATTACCATCCGCTCGGTCGCCGTTGTCCCCGTTTCGGCCCCGCGCCCGGCGAACGGATCAAGCGCAAACACCTCGCGTTCAACGCGTGAAAACCAGCCGGATTTCTCTTCCCGCACACGTTCGCTTTCCAAATCTTCCAATGTCCACGCAAGCGCCCAGTCCTGCCCCTCCGGTGCGCGCGCCTGTTCCAGTACCTCGCGGATCGGGCCGCTTTGTTGCGTGAACGAATGAGAATACATCGGGCCAATATGGAACCGTCGCAGGCGTTTGGGGTGTAAATGATCAAAGGTCTCGTCAAAGCCTTGCGCAATTGTGAGCAGCTTCAGACCACCCAGCGATTGCGCCATCAGATGCGCCTGAACCTCGGGCCACCGCCGGTCGTCCTTGGGCAAAGCATCGCGCCCGCTGTCCTCGACCTCCATCAGGTATACGGTCGGTAAGTTCACCTGACTGTCATACACCGCCCAGTGCAGCAGATAGCGCCGCCGCTCCTCGCCCGAGAGCCACAAGCATTGCGGATCGTTGCGCGCCCAAAAGAGCTTGCCACGCGCCAGCTCCTCGTAATAGAGCCGCTGACTTAGCGTGAATTGCAGCCGCGTCGGGATCGCTTGGTCGCCGATAATCTCGGTCACCATCTGGTCTTTGAGCGCCTCTACCGACGGCATTGACCGCAAATGCTGCCCCGCCTGCGCGGCGTCATTGGCCATCACCAGCAACTCCGTCACCGTCGGAAACCCGCTCTCCTGCACATCCATCGTGAGCGACCCGAAAAACTGGCCGGTGTCGCGCCCCACCAGCAGGTACTTCATCGACAACGCCCGGAACGTCAGGTTGAGCGCGATCACGTAACGGGTCAGCACCTCGACCTCTGACTTGGTCAGCCGCTTTTCGACATGCAGCATAGCAGCCACGCGTCCGAGATGGCCGAGGATCTTGTCGAACTTCGTGAAATACCGGCGGCTGGCGAGCGTGTCAGGAATGCCGCGATGGTCGTTGGCGGTGTTTGTCATGCCCCATACAGGTTCTTGTCGTGCTTCTCGACAATAGCTTGGAACCGGCGGGCAAAGCGTTCGTCCGCCTTGGCCTTGGCTTCCAGCACTTCGCGGGCAAAGACCATGTGGTCCTCGTGGCTTTCCAGCATGTCCGCCATCCTCTGGTTGGTCGCCGCACCGATCCCCGCCATCGCCGATTGCGCTTCCTGGTCGGTCTGCACGCCGATCTCGTTGATCCGGTGCGCCACGTCCTGCTGTTGCGCGGTCTTCAACGACTTGGACAAGGCATCATAGAGAACCACACGCTGTTTCGTGTCCGTCTGCAACTTGTTGATCAACACCATTTGCGTCGCCGCCTGGTTCTGGAGGCTGTCGATCCAGGTCTTGCCCTTTTCGATATACCGCTCCAGCGTTTGCGACTTGGCGAGCTTGACCTGCTCGTCCTGCACCAGCGCATTGTAGCCAGTGTTCAACTCTGCAAGTTCGGTTTCCAGCTTGGTGCGTTTGGCAGCGTCCTGTTCGACACTGATTTTGTTTTCGAGTTCGATGATTTTGGGATCCATCGCCAGTATCTCGGCCCGCGCCGATTCAAGCTCACCCACTGTTGCCTCGCGCTCATCCAACGTCTCGGACAGGTTCACCTCGACCTTGTCTTTCTGCTCGTTCAGCAAGTTCAACTGGCCCTGAAGCAACGTGACAATCACGTCGGACTTGGCGATCAGGTCCTGCAACTTGTCATCAATCGAGGCGGTCTTCATGCGCTCTTGGCGCATCGATTCGGATTTGCCCTTGGCGAAAATGCCGACAAAGCTTTCCCAACCGGTCTTGGACCGCATCTCGTCAAAATCCTTGGAGAAGGCGGCCGTCACATCGTCAAGCCCCATAATCAGCTCGGCAATATTGGCATTCATCACATCGGTATGCGCGTGCACGTCTTCAAGCGAGGCGTTCTCGATGTCGAAGGTGATGTCGTCGCCGGTCTTCATCTTGGTGCGCGCGGTTTCGATCCGGGTGGTCAGTTCTGCGATCTTTGCCTGCGCTTCGGCCACCTGCGTCTGGCTTTCCCGGACCTGCGTGTCAAAATCTGCCATTTCAAATCCTCCAATCAATCTGCCCGCTTTACAAATGTGGGGCGTGTCGTCCGATATGAACCCGGCTCAGATGAAACTTTCGCAAAAGCCCAGTTGAAAGGAAAGCCAAGATCGCGCTTAAAGATGTGCAGGGCGATGTGCACCGCCTCCATACGAACAAATTTAACCGGAGATATTGATATGAAACGAATTGCTTCCTTCGTCCTTGCCGCATGCGTTGCCCTACCGGTGATGGCCACGGCTGACGAAATTTCCGACACGCTGCAATCAGCGCTCGACGCCTATTCTGCTGGCGACGTGGCCTATGCGCTCGAAGAATTGGATTTCGCGCGGCAGAAAATGATGGCGCTCCGCGCTGATGCCTTCCAGCAATTCCTGCCAGAGGCCCCCGAAGGCTGGACCCGCGTGGTCGATAGCGACATGCAGGCGGGCCTTGCCATGATGGGCGGCGGCATGGGTGCCAGCGCCAGCTATAACGCACCGGACAATGCGCAATCCTATTCGATCAACATGATGGCCGACAACGCGATGGTGGCGACTATGGGCGGTATGGTCGCCAACGCCGCTGCAATGGGCATGAAGGTAGAGCGGATCGGTCGGCAGCGCATTGCCCTCAGCGATGGTCAGGCGATGGCACTGGTCAACAACCGCATCCTCATCACCATCGAAGGCAGGGACGAAGCGGTGCTGATGCAAGCGATGGAGCGGATCGACTTTGATGCGTTGGCGAATTTCGGCAATTGATCGAATTTGACCAATTGGTAAAAAATCGAAAGGCGTCGAACCTGCGACGCCTTTCGTCGTCTTTGGGCTTGCCGTGACGCGTGTCCTCCCGCATCCCTTGCGCAACCAAGCTTGGGAGCCTCCTTCATGTCTGATCTGTTCCTGCGTGCCTTGCCCTCGTTCGACCCCGAGGAAGATGCCCCGCCACCTGACCGTGTGATCTCAGGATTGCCAAGGTTTCGAACGTGGAACGTTGAGGACAGGGATGGGCTCTATTGCGGCATTTGGGAATCGACGCCGGGTCATTGGCGTATTTCCTACGATGAATGGGAATTCTGCCACATCTTGTCTGGTCATTCGATCATCACCGATGCGGATGGGAGGCAGCATGTGCTGAAAGCGGGGAACAGCTTTATCCTGCGTCCCGGATTTCAGGGCTCATGGAATGTCATTGAAACCACCCGAAAAGAATACGTGATCCGCACGTAAACCCTAGCTGTAAGGAATATCTGAATGAGCTGGTCACCGGACAAGACGCAAGTCAAAAGCTGGAACGAATGGGACAGGCTGCGCCACGTGATCGTGGGCCGCGCAGACGACTGCCACATCCCGCCAGAGGAACCGGCGCTGGATGCCAAGGTGCCCGAAGACAGCGACATGCGCGGCCAGTGGGGGCGTCGCCCGCAAGAGACCATCGACCGCGCGAACGAGCTGCTGGACAATTTCGCAGGAATGCTGGCCAAACGCGGCATCCGCGTGGACCGTCCGACACCGACTGATTTCAGCCTGCCGGTCACGACGCCTGACTTCCACACCGACAGCCAGTTCGGCTGCATGCCACCGCGTGATGTGTTGCTGACAGTGGGTCACGAGATCCTTGAGGCAACGATGTCCTATCGCTGCCGCTGGTTCGAATACCTCTGCTACCGTCCTCTGATGCAGCAATATTTTGACGAAGATCAGAACTTCCGGCACGAAACCGCGCCGAAGCCGCGCCTGACAAATGCGGATTATCACGCGGATTACCTGTCGGAGAAGATCGGCATCGAGAAGCGCCTGAAATGGACGGCGGACAAGCACTTTGTCACCACCGAGGAAGAACCGCTTTTTGATGCGGCTGACGTGTTGCGCTTTGGCAAAGACCTGATCGTGCAGCACGGGTTTACGACCAACCTCAAAGGCATTGAATGGCTGCGCCGTCATTATCCAGATCATCGCGTGCGCGCCGTCAATTTCCCCGGCGATCCATACCCGATCCACATTGATGCGACCTTCACTCCGCTGCGCCCCGGTCTGATCCTGAACAACCCGAACCGCCGCCTCCCCGACGAACAGCGCGCGTATTTCCAAAAGAACGATTGGGAAATCGTCGATGCTGCCCAGCCTGCGCATAACGCACCGCCGCCGCTGTGCTATTCCTCGACATGGCTGTCGATGAACGTACTGGTGCTTGATCCCAAGACGGTCTGTGTCGAGGCGTCAGAGGTCTACCAGATGGAGCAGATGGACAAGCTGGGCATGGAAGTCATCCCGGTCGAGCTGCGCGACGCCTACGCATTTGGCGGCGGGCTGCATTGCTGCACGGCGGATGTCTACCGCGATGGCGACTGCGAGGATTACTTCCCGGTTCAGTGATGGCGGAAGCGATGTCGAAAACGCTTGTGTAGGCACTTCGAAGAGCCTTCTACCCGCCCTCAATCCCGGTTGTCCTTTCCAACAAATCCACTCCCTGCTGCGCCCAGAGGTGCAGCAGGTCGATGAAGATCCAATTCTCGGCTAGTTTGTCACCGTCGCGGCGGTAAAAGTCGATCACCCGGAATTCAACGTGTTTGCCCGTTGCGGGCATCCCCATGAACCCGCCGGTGAATTCGGCGGTGAAGTTGGGCCAGCCAAAGAACCCGCCGAAATGCCCTTCGGCCATGCGACACAGGTGGCCGGTTTTTGACCGATTGGTAAAACTCGCGCGGAATGGCGCCGAATGCTGCTCGGCATAGCGCGGGATCGTGTAGGTCGCGCCAATACCCGCAGGCCCCCACCAGATCATATCCTCGTGCCAGGTGCGACGCAGTTCCTCGACCAGAGGCAGGCCAAGGTTCCAGTCCCCAAGATCGCCCACCATCGCGTTGATCGCGTGCAGGGTCGCGGCCCCCTCGGCCTCGGGCGCATCGGCGTAGAGCAAACCGTCATGGGTCACCGGCCCCGGCTGCACCAGATGCGCGCCGGTCTGGGGGCCGAACGGGTTCTGTCCGGCCTGCATCATCAGGTGGGGCAGGTCGAAATACATCACTTCTTCGGTGATCTTGCCGCCCTCGATCTTGTGGAACGTGCCAAAGCGCAACATTCCAATCTTGCGGGTTGGTCGGACGCCCCAAAGCGGCGCATCGAACAGGCCCATCAGATGCCCCATAGACGCCACCCAGACCGCGCCATCGTCGGCCATGTGGTTGCGCCCGGCAAAGAACAGGTCCGTGCGCCGTTGCAGCGATGTCAGCGCGGTTTTGACCGGATGCCAGAACTGCGTGGCCACCGCCGCGGGACCGGTCAACAGACCCACGGGATGATAGCCGCGCCAGATCAGGTCAGGGTGACAGTAGCGGTCGAGAACCTGCGCCGTATCCTCGGCAGAGGAGAGAGCCGCGTAATAGTCTTGGACAAGCTGTTTTTCGCTCTGGAAATCGGGCATGGGACACTCTTTTGCAATCGTATGCAGTCGGCCTTCACAATGCCCGATTTCCCGGTGCCGACAAGCTGAAAGTCAGATGTCCAGCGTGTTGTCCTTTTCCCATTGGGTGAAGTGCGACACGTAGGAATTCCACTCTTGGGTCTTGAGGTTCAGGAACGCGGCAGAGAACTCTTCGCCCATCGCGGCCTTCAACGCCTTGTCCTTGTCATAGGCGCGCAGGGCGTCCAGCATGTTCAGCGGCAGCTGCGGCGCGCCTCGGACTTTGTGACCTTCAGCATACATATCAATGTCATAGCGCTTGCCCGGATCGGCCTTGGACCGGATGCCAGACAGACCCGCCGCGATAATCACCGCCTGCAACAGGTACGGGTTCGCCGCCCCGTCGGCCAAGCGCAGTTCGAACCGCCCCGGTCCGGGGACACGCACCATGTGGGTGCGGTTGTTGCCGGTCCATGTGACGGTGTTGGGCGCCCAGGTTGCCCCCGACATTGTGCGCGGCGCGTTGATGCGCTTGTAGCTGTTCACCGTCGGGTTGGTGATCGCGGCGAGGGCGCTGGCGTGTTTCATAATCCCGCCAAGGAAATGCTTGCCGCGTTCGGACAGGCCGACCTCTCCGGTCTGGCCTTCACCGTCGCCTGCAAAAACGTTGGTCTTGGCGTCTGATCCCGGCGCGTCCCAGACCGACACATGCGCGTGACAGCCATTGCCGGTCAGGCCCTCAACCGGCTTGGGCATAAAGGTTGCGCGGAAGCCATGTTTTTCAGCGACGGATTTCGTCATGAACTTGAAGAACGAATGCTTGTCGGCGGTGCGCAGGGCATCGTCGAACTCCCAATTCATCTCGAACTGGCCATTCGCATCCTCGTGGTCGTTCTGGTACGGGCCCCAGCCCATCTCAAGCATGTAATCGCAAATCTCGCGCACCACATCATAGCGGCGCATCACCGCTTGCTGGTCGTAGCAGGGTTTTTCTGCCGTATCGAACGGATCGCTGATCTGGTCGCCTTCGGGCGTGAGCAGGAAGAACTCGGCCTCTACCCCCGTCTTGACGTGCAGACCTTCGCTTGCTGCCTCGTCAATCAAGCGGCGCAACACGTTGCGCGGGGCCTGGGCGACGTCTTCGCCTTCCATCACGCAGTTGGCAGCGACCCACGCGACCTCGGGTTTCCAAGGCAGTTGGATGACCGAGGAGGGGTCAGGCACGGCGAGCATATCGGGGTGGGCAGGCGTCATGTCGAGCCATGTGGCAAAGCCCGCAAACCCGGCGCCATCTTCCTGCATCTCCGCGATAGCCTGCGCCGGGACCAGCTTGGCGCGTTGGCCGCCAAAGAGGTCGGTAAACGAAATCATGAAATACTTGACGCCGTTGTCCTTGGCGAATGTGGCGAGATCAATAGTCATGCGGTCCGGTCCCCGTTATCTGTTATGAATTGAAAAAGGCGCAGCAGGGGAGCCGCGCCTTTGAGTGTCCTAGAATGCTGTGCCTTGCTTGCCGGGCCACCAGTCGGTTCCGGCAAGCGGCACTTTGGCCATCGCAGCGGCCTCCATTGTGAGGGCGCAAAGGTCTTCGGGTTCGAGATTGTGCAGCTTGTTCTTGCCGCAGGCGCGCGCAATGGTTTGCGCTTCAAGCGCCATCACCTTGAGATAGTTGCGTAAGCGCCGCCCGCCCTCAATGGGATCAAGCCGCGCGGCAAGCTCGGGGTTCTGTGTGCTGATGCCCGCAGGGTCGTTGCCCTCGTGCCAGTCATCATAGGCCCCGGCGGTGGTGCCCAGTGCCTGATACTCGTCTTCCCATTTCGGATCGTTGTCCCCCAGCGCGATCAGGGCGGCGGTGCCGATAGACACGGCATCGGCCCCCAGCGCCATGCATTTCGCCACATCAGCCCCGGTGCGGATACCGCCCGACACGATCAGCTGCACCTCGCGGTGCATCCCAAGATCATCCAGTGCGCGCACGGCTTCGCGGATACAGGCCAGCGTCGGCATACCGACATGTTCGATGAACACATCCTGCGTGGCTGCCGTGCCGCCCTGCATCCCATCAAGGACAACGACATCCGCGCCCGCCTTGACCGCCAGCGTGGTGTCGAAATAGGGCCGTGCGCCGCCGATCTTGATGTAGATTGGAACGCGCCATCCGGTGATTTCGCGCAGTTCCAGGATTTTGATCTCAAGGTCGTCTGGCCCGGTCCAGTCAGGGTGACGACAGGCCGAGCGTTGGTCGATCCCCTTGGGCAGGTTGCGCATATTGGCGACCCGGTCGGTGATCTTTTGACCCAAGAGCATACCACCGCCGCCGGGCTTGGCCCCTTGGCCTACCACGATTTCAATGGCGTCAGCGCGGCGCAGATCGTCTGGGTTCATCCCGTAGCGCGACGGCAAGTATTGGTAGACCAGCGTCTTGGAATGCCCGCGTTCTTCTTCGGTCATTCCGCCGTCGCCAGTGGTGGTAGACGTTCCCGCCAATGTGGCCCCACGCCCCAAAGCCTCTTTCGCAGCGCCAGACAGCGCGCCAAATGACATGCCCGCGATTGTGATCGGGATGTCCAAGGTGATCGGATTCTTCGCGTGGCGCGTGCCAAGGGTGACAGAGGTGTCACACGCCTCGCGGTAGCCTTCGAGCGGATAGCGCGAGATCGACGCGCCAAGAAACAGCAGATCGTCGAAATGCGGCACTTTGCGTTTCGCGCCGCCGCCCCGGATGTCGTAAATCCCGGTCGCTGCTGCGCGGCGGATTTCTGCGTTCACCGGGTTGGAAAACGTGGCGGATTGGATCGGAACCGTGCGCGGGGCGCTGGTGTTGTCGTCTTTCATGTGTCCGGCCCTCAATACGCGTTGTCGATGTTAAAAGTGTAGAGCTGGCGGGCAGATCCGTAGCGTTTGAACTCTTCGGGTTTCGCATCGCACCCGCCGCGCATCAGCAGGTCCGCCAGCAGCGCGATATGTTCGGGCCGCATGTCCTTCTCAATGCAATCCGCGCCCAGCGATTTGACCGACCCGCGCACGAACAGCCGCGCTTCGTAGATGGAATCGCCCAAAGCGTCCCCTGCATCGCCGCACACAACAAGGTTGCCCGACTGCGCCATAAAGGCCGACATATGACCCACATTGCCATGCACAATAATGTCGATGCCCTTCATCGAAATCCCGCAGCGGGACGACGCGTTGCCCTTGATGATAAGCGTGCCGCCATGTCCCGTTGCCCCGGCATATTGCGACGCATCGCCGTCGATCACGACAGTACCGGACATCATGTTCTCGGCCACCCCCGGCCCGGCAGAGCCATGTACGTTGATCGTTGCTTGCTTGTTCATCCCGGCGCAATAATATCCGGTAGAGCCTTTGACCGTGACCTCAATCGCGGCGTCCAGTCCGACCGCAATCGCGTGACTGCCCTTGGGGTTCACGATTTCCCACGCGGTTTGGTTGGTCGCCTCAGCCTGCGCCTGAAGCGTGGCATTCAGATCTCGCAGCGGGGTGGTTTCCATGTCGATGGTCTGCATCTTAGGCGGCTTTCTTAGTGGGTGTGACGGTGTCTTGGTGGCTCCAGAAATACACGGTTGCGGGTTCGGGTTCCCAGACGCGGGCGTGGTCTATGCCCGGCAGGTTCACCAAAGCACGGTATTCGCTGCCAAAGGCCACAAATTGGTCAGTTTCCGCCATCACGGCGGGTTTGCAGGCGATGGGGTCACGGACCACACCAAAGCCGTCCTTGGTGCCCACGAGGAATGTAAAGAACCCGTCGAGATCGTTCAGCGAACTTTCCAGCGCTTCGCCCAAAGTCGCCCCGTTTTGCATCCGCCATGTAAGGTAAGCGGCCCCGACTTCGGTGTCGTTTTCGGTCTCGATGTGGATGCCTTCGCGTTGCAATTTGCGACGCAGGCGGTTGTGGTTCGACAGTGACCCGTTGTGCACAAGGCATTGATCGGGGCCAGTGTTGAACGGGTGCGCACCCATGGTCGTCACAAGGGACTCGGTCGCCATGCGGGTATGACCGATGCCGTGGGTGCCGGACATGGACCACAGGCCAAACCGGTCCGCGACGTCTTTGGGCAAACCGACCTCTTTGTAGATTTCCACCGTGTCGCCCGAGGCCATAACCCGGAGATCGGGGTTGATCGCGGTCAGGGCCGCGCGCGCCGCCCCCAACGTCCCGCGTGGAATTTCGAGAACCGAATGCGTGTCTTGGCGGCGCAGATGCACTTGGGTTCCCAACGCGGTGCCAAGGTCGTGCTCTAACGTCGCAAAAGCGGGGTCTGGCGTATCTGACTGAACCGTCAGTTTCGAAATCGCGGCGTTGTCCCGTCCGTAAATCGCAATGCCCGCACTGTCGGGGCCGCGATCTGTCATGGTAATCAGCATGTCGGTCAGCATCGCCCCAAGCTGGGGTTCAAGCGAGGGGTCTTTCAGGAATAATCCGACGATTCCGCACATCCCGCGTTCCTTCTGCGTTGTTGGGGGTCAAGACGATAGCGCTGGATAGCATCGCCAGTGGTCGCCGACAACAAGGGGAATGAAATTTTCCCCAGAGGAAAATTGCAAGTGCCTAAAAATTCAGCTTTGGGCGTAGCTGATGATGGACAGGTACCGGGCGGGCAGCTCTACCAAGGTCTCGGGTCCATGCGGCGCATCTGCCTCAAAAAACAGCGTGTCACCGGGGCGCAGCGGATAGATGTTTGATCCGTGCCGATAATCAACCGCCCCTTCGAGCATGAAGATCGTTTCGATCCCGTCATGTTGGAAGGTCTGGAATGTGTCCGATTCCGACGTCAGCACGATCAGATATGGTTCCACGATCACGCCGCTGGTGTTCGCGCCGATATGGCCCAACAGGTTATATTGATGCCCCGCGCGCGTGCCTTCGCGTTCGATGGTGACGCCCTGCCCGGCGGGTGTGTGTATGACCTCGCGTTTTTCTTCGAACCCGCGAAAGAACGCGGTGAGAGGCACGGAAAGTGCATTTGCCAAGGTCTGAAGCGTGGTGAGCGAAGGCGACGTGTTGCCGTTTTCGATCTTGGACAACATGCCGACAGAAATCTCGGTCTGTTTCGAAAGATCGGCCACAGTCATGTTCTGTTGCTTGCGGAAAGACCGCAGGGCACGTCCGATGGCGACCTCAAGAACCTTTTCCTGACTTTCCGAACTGCGGTGCGGGTTCTGTGTGAGTTTGACCAAAGATCACCCGTTCAGCGGCAAAGTAGCATCTTCCATGTTAGAGAGAGTGTTTCAAAAAGGCCAGAGCGACGGACACGATGGGGTGCGCGTTGCTCCGCCCGGTTCAGTTTCTTTGAAACGTGTGGGAACAAGATGCATCTTGGCGCGTTGCAGTGTTGGACCGCATTTGTGTTTTTGAGACAGGCCAGTCATGTCAGCACCTCGTAAGCCCGGATCATCGGACGGTCGGTCAGGTGGCACCAACCATGGCGACGCAGAGACCGAGGCTAAGCCGCTTCGGCAAAACCTTGTTGTGCGCATCGCGTTTCTGTTGTCGCTGGCGCTGTTGCCGATTGGCCTTGTTGCGATGGGCCAGACGTGGCGCGCGCTGCACATCACGAATGACAATCTTGAGGCGTCGATCCATGCGCGCACCAGTGCCTTGGTCGAACCGGAACGCCGCGCGTTGTTTACCAAGATAGGCACCGCTCGGACCCTTGCCGATACGCTTGGCGCGACAGAGTTCAGCACGGAAGAGTGCATGGCGATTATGAAGAGGGTTCTCGAAACCAGCCCGCGCCTTGCCTATGCCGGGTTGATGGAGCGGGGATCGGTGTCGCGCTGCAACAGTGTCGGGCGGACGTTACAGTTTCCCACAGACCCCCGCGCAGCGGCGCTGTTTACGAATCCCGAGCCGTATATCTCGTACAATCCCAACGGGTCGGCCATTGAATTGCCGGTGATCATCGTCGCCTATCCCACCTATGCCGATGGCGGCGGCCTTAAGGGGTTTGTGACGATTTCGTTTCAAGCACAGCCCTTGGTGCAGTCGGATTCCGGTCTGGGTCAAAGTGGGGATTTTGCACTGGTGACGTTCAACAAGTTTGGGGAAATGTTGACCTCTTTCGCTCCGCAAGGGTCGATAGACGACTATTTGCCCGATGGCATGGCGCTTGATGGGTTTGTCGATCAGGAAGACACGTTCTTCTTGGCAACCACGCTGACCGGGGAAAAGCGGCTGATTTCGGTTGTGCCGATCCTTCCCGGAGAGGTCTACGCGTTGGGCAGTTGGGGACGCTCGGCGTTGCAGGGAACAGCGTCACCTTGGTTCGCGGTATCGACACTGCTTTTCCCGTTTCTCATGTGGCTGGTCGGTATTGCAGTGGCGGTGACATCGTTGAACCGCTTGGTGTTGCGCCACATCCGCGATCTGGGTCGTCGGATGCGCGGTTTTGCAACCCGCCGCGCAGTCGAGGTCGCGGGCAGGATCGACGATGCGCCGAATGAGATACAGACGATCAATGCCACGTTTGAAGCGATGGCCGATCAATTGCTGCGCGACGAAGCCGATCTTGAAAACGCGGTGTACGAACGGGAGGTGTTGCTCAAAGAGGTGCATCACCGGGTAAAGAACAATCTTCAGCTTATCTCGTCCATCGTCAACATGCAGGTCCGGCAGGTGTCCAGCCCCGAGGCGGTGACGGCACTGCGCCAGTTTCAGGATCGGGTGACCAGCCTCGCATCGGTGCACCGCGCGCTGTACCAAGAGCCGTCGCTGACGAAAATCCGCTTTGACGTTTTGTTGGGTGACCTCGTGGCAAAGGTCAATGCTGCCAGCGCACCTGCGGGCGCGCAGCCTGTGCAAATCGACCTTGATCTTGATCCGGTGACGTTGTTGCCAGACCAGTCCGGCCCGCTTGCGATGATGACCGCCGAGGCATTGTCAAACGCGTTCAAATATGGCGGACCGGGGCGTGACGGGGTGTTTCGTCTCAGGGTGCACCTTAAGAAATTGGGTGATTGCGATGCGACACGCATGCGGCTGACGATTGAGAACAGCGTTGATCCAACAGTGCAGGCACAGGTCGGCACGGGCCTCGGCAAGCGGTTGATGCTGGCCTTTGCCAGCCAGTTGAGCGGTGATCTGCAACATGTGGACGAAGACGACCGGCACAGAATGGTCCTGACCTTTGACTACAAGCCGTTTTCGCCTGACTGATGCCGCTTACAAAGCTGCTTTCATCGCTGTGACCAGGGCGTGGTGCAGGGATTCTGCCGAAGATCGCGGGCCAAGGATGCGCAGCCAATCCGCCGGGTCGCGCCGCAGGACGTAAACGCCCATATAGTGAATGACCGTGCGTTGTGCATCGCCGGTCTGCATCCGTTCGATATCGAAATTCGCGCAAAGCTGCATGACCGCCTCAACCCCGCGACCGCGCAAGTCGAAACAGACCCATCCATCGGTTTGGTCGGTGATCGACGCGGTGTCGCCAAAGCGCGCTTTCAGTCGCGCTGCGAGATCCTCATGCGTGGCAATCGGCGCGCCCACCATCCATTGGTCTGGGCCTATCCAGAACGACGCTTCGGGATCGTGCAGCACGGTCTTGCCCGGTTCGGGAGCTGTGCCGTCAAGCAAGGTGCCCAGATGCGCGCGGCAAGCATCTTCGTGTCCTTTGCGCGCAGATACAGACGCAAGGGCCAATCCCGGGTTCTCGGTCAGGGTCACACCCGCCACGGTATCGACACGCGGGTCCGCGCCGCCCAAGGCGCAGATAGGGGCAAGATCATGCACGGAGGCGGTCTCCTTCGGGATCAAGGAAATGGGCGCTGACCACTTCGACATCGTGATCGACGCCGGTCAGGGGGCTGACCAGACGTATCACTTCGCCCAGCCGCGTGTCGCCTGATTTCAGAAAGCCAAGCGCGATGTGGTGTCCAAGGTTTGGCGAATAACAGGCTGAGGTCACATAGCCCTGATCGTTTGCACCTGTCACTTTTGCCCCCTTGGTCATCAGATGTGCACCGGCAGGCACCAGGTGTGCGGGATCGACCGGCTTAAGGCCCACAAGCTTGAGCGCATCGGCTTCGTTCAGGCCCGGACGCTCGGACAGTTTCGACCCAATCGAGTCCTTTGCCTTCGACACCATCCGCCCCATCCCAAGGTTCAGCGCAGTGGTTGTTCCGTTCAGCTCATTCGCCGTCGCATGACCCTTTTCGATCCGCATGACGTTCAGCGCTTCAAGCCCGTAAGGCACCACGTCAAAATCTTCACCCGCTTGCATCAAACGCCGGATCAGCGCGTCCCCATAGCGGGTTGGCACGGCGATCTCATAGGCCAGTTCACCCGAGAACGAGATGCGGAACAACCGCGCGCGCAAACCGCCGCAGACAGTCACGTCACCGCATGCCATGAAGGGGAAGGCGTCATTTGACAGGTCGAATGCGGCATCCACGATCTTGCGCAACAGCGCGCGGGAATTGGGACCGGCAACCGCAAACTGCGCCCACGCGTCGGTGGTGGAAATCAACTGCACATCCATTTCAGGGCACAGGCATTGCCGCACGAATTCCATATGCCGGTACACGCCAACGGCATGTGCGGTAGTGGTTGTGACAACGAAATGGTCCTTGGCCATGCGCGCGGCGGTGCCGTCGTCCATGACGATCCCATCCTCGCGCAGCATAAGGCCATATCGCACCTTGCCAATGGCCAGCTTGGCAAAGCCGTTGCAGTAGACCGTGTTCAGAAACGTGGCGGCGTCGGTTCCTTGCACGTCGATCTTGCCAAGCGAAGTCACGTCGCAGATGCCCACGGACTTGCGGGTTTGCAGCACCTCGCGGTCGCAGCTTTCGCGCCAATGCGTCTCGCCCGGTTTCGGGAACCATTGGGCGCGCAGCCAAAGCCCCGCCTCGGTAAACACTGCGCCTTGTTCCTTGGCCCATCTGTGGCTGGGTGTAAGGCGCGTTGGGCGGGTTTCGGTACCCCACGCACGGCCAGCAAACACCCCCATCGCGGTGGGCGTGTAGGGCGGGCGGAACATGGTGGTGCCAACCTCTGGAATTTGTTTGCCCGCAACTTCGGCCATGATCGCCAGACCGGCGGTGTTAGAGGTTTTCCCCTGATCCGTCGCCATGCCCAGCGTCGTGTAGCGTTTGAGGTGTTCTACCGAGACAAAGTTTTCCTGATGCGCCAGTTTGATGTCTTTGGAGGTGACATCGTTTTGCTGATCGACCCACGCGCGTTTGGCGGTCTTGACGTGCCAGAAGGGGGTGATCTTGACCGGGGAGTCTTCCGCCTCGGGCAGGGTGGGGGCGTTCGCTTTGATCCCCAGATCGGACAGTGCCTTGGCAGCCGCCTCTGCCCCAGAAACCAGCGCGCCATGGGTCGAGAATACGCCACTGGCCGCCCCGGCAACGGTCATGCCAGCGGGCATCACCCCACCGGGGACAAATCCCGCAATTGCGTCGTTCCATACCGGCCATCCGCGCTGATGGCAGGTCAGATGCACGTTCGGGTTCCATCCGCCCGACACACCCAACGCGCCGCATGTGATCCGGCGGATGCCCCCCTTGGGCATTTTCACCTCGACCTGTTTCAGGCCAAGTCGACCCCAGGTCTGATCAATCAAACCGCCTGCGATCACGTCATAGTCAGGCGATGTCGGCGCATCGGCGCGGGTGTCGATCACCGACACAACCTCAACACCCTTTGCCGCCAGATCAGACGCGGTCCGATGTCCGTCATCGTTGTTGGTGAAAATCGCCACTTGTCGTGCTGGCGTCACCGCCCAGCGGTTTGCATAGGCGCGGATGGCACTCGCCTGCATGATCCCGGGGCGGTCGTTGTTTTCGAACACAATCGGGCGTTCGGTGGCACCGGCACACAGAATCGCGCGCTGTGACGTGACGCGCCACAGGATTTGCCGCGGTTTGCCAGCGTCAGGGGCTTTCAGGTGATCACTCACCCGCTCGACCGCGCCGTAGATACCGTGGTCAAACGCGCCAATCACGGTGGTGCGGGGCATGACACGCACATTCGGCATCGCAGCCAGCCGCGCAACGGTCTCGGCGGCCCAAGCGGAACCAGATGTGCCGCCGACCTCATAGGTCTCAAGGTTCAGGCGCCCGCCAACAACAAAGTCCTCATCCGCCAAGATCACCCGCGCGCCACTTTCTCCAGCGGTCAGCGCAGCGGCCAGACCGGCAGGACCCCCGCCGATGATCAGAATATCGCAATGCAGGAAACCCTTGTCGTACCCGTCAGGGTCGTCTTGCGTGCTGAGCGATCCAAGGCCAGCGGCATGGCGGATGATCGGCTCATAGAGCTTTTCCCAAAACGCGGCGGGCCACATGAAGGTCTTGTAGTAGAACCCGGCGGTGAGGAAGTTCGACAGAAGGTCGTTCACCTCCATCGCGTCAAAGGCCAGTGACGGCCAGCGGTTCTGTGAATTGGCGCGCAACCCGTCGAACAGCTCTGCCGTGGTGGCCCGCGTGTTGGGTTCCTTGCGCGCGCCTTCGCGCAGTTCGACAATCGCGTTAGGTTCTTCCGATCCAGCGGTCATCACACCACGCGGGCGGTGGTACTTGAACGACCGGCCCATGAGCCGCACGCCGTTGGCCAGCAGCGCGGATGCCAGTGTGTCGCCTTTATGGCCCGTGTAATGGGTGTTGTCGAAACGGAACTTGTAGGTTTCGGCACGGTTGATCAACCCGCCGTCCAAACGGTTCTTCTGGGTCATGATGCACCTCCGGCCCGCGCCACATCAGACGCCATTTCGACCGCTGTGATCTCGTGCGTGACCGTATCGCGGGTGACGACCAGCCACGACCGGTCGCCTTGTTCGTGATACCACAATTCGCGGTGCAGCCCGGCAGGGTTGTCGCGGGTGTGGATGTAGTCCGTGAATTGCGCCAATGCATCCGCAGCTTGCCAATCGGGGCGGTTGACCAGCGTCGCATCGCCCAGATAGACAAACTCGCTTGAATCGCGGGGGCCAAGGATGGGGTGATTTATAATCATCAGTGCAGATTGGGCTGCGCGCCCATCCCTTTTTCGTCAATCATGTGCCCGGTTTCAAACCGGTTCAGACGGAACGCGGTGGCAGTTTCATGCGGGGTGTCGGTGGCCAGAAGGTGCGCATAAACAAAGCCCGAGGCAGGCGTTGCCTTGAACCCGCCATAACACCAGCCGCCGTTGAAATAGAGCCCGTCGATATGGGTCTTGTCGATGATGGGTGACCCGTCCATCGACATGTCCATGATGCCGCCCCACATGCGCAAAACCCGCGCCCGGCCCATCATTGGGAACATGGCAATCGCTTCTTCCATCACGTCTTCGACCATGGGCAGGTTGCCGCGTTGCGCATAGGAATTGTAGCCGTCGATATTGCCACCGAAGACAAGCCCGCCTTTGTCGGACTGGCTGCAATAGAAATGACCCGCGCCAAAGGTGATCACACCCTGCAGAACGGGCTTTAGGCCCTCGGACACGAACGCTTGCAACACATGGCTTTCGATGGGCAGGCGCATCCCGGCCTGCGCCATCACCTTGGACGATGATCCTGCCACGCAAGACCCAACCTTTTTCGCGCCGATAAACCCGCGGGATGTCTCAACTCCAAGAATCTTGCCGCCGTCGATCCTGAACCCCGTAACCTCGCAGTTCTGGATGATGTCGACACCGTGCTGGTCTGCGGCGCGGGCATACCCCCAGGCGACGGCATCATGCCGCGCGGTGCCAGCACGGGCCTGCAAAAGGCCGCCCATGACTGGAAAGCGCGCGTTTTTGACGTTCAGGAACGGGTATTTCTCAAGCACCTGCTTTTGGGTCAGCAATTGCGCATCCGCCCCGTGCAGGATCATCGCGTTGCCGCGTCGGATATAGGCGTCGCGCTGGGCATCGGAATGCATCAGGTTGATAACCCCGCGCTGGCTCATCATCGCGTTATAGTTGAGATCCTGCTCAAGCCCTTCCCACAGCTTCATCGAAAATTCATAGAACGGGATATTGCCGTCCAGCATATAGTTCGACCGCACAATCGTGGTGTTCCGCCCCACATTGCCGCCGCCGATCCAGCCCTTTTCAAGCACCGCAATCCGCGACTGTTTATATTCCTTGGCCAGATAATAGGCCGTCGCCAGACCATGCCCGCCGCCACCGATGATGACATAATCATACGCAGGCTGCGGTTCGGGATCGCGCCAGGCAGGCCCCCAACCGCGATGGCCGGTCAGCGCCTCTTTGATCACCCGAAATCCTGAATATCGCATGGTCCTAGACTCCTTCCCGGCGATCCTTGCACCCGTTTGCACGGCGCGCCTCGCCTCTTTTGGTCAATTCACGGTCCAAAAAAGACATCGCGTGGCGGCAAGCTCTTTCCGAATTGCGCAAAGTGTCAAGAAGCCGCGCCCATAATTGCCCGCATCAAGGGGCTGTCTGCCTGCGTCATGCCATTTATTACGTCAAAATGATGGGTGCCCGGATCGACCACATGGGCACAGCCCCATGCGTCGGCCAGCCATTGCGCCTGATCCAGAAAGACCGGGCGTTCCTGTGCGCCGACCCAGACGGTCACCGGCACAGCAGGCGGGTCCATAAAGATCGGGCTGTCTGCAACCGCGCTGTCCGTGTCCAACTTGAAATCGGCATTCATCGCGGTGTTGATCAGGGGGCGCAGGTCAGAGAGCGGCGAAATCGGCACGCAATTCGCAACACGCGCAAGCACGTCTTCGGGCAGCACTCCGGGGGCAAGCATGCGCGCGACCAACTGCCCACCCGCGGAATGACCGACAAGCCGGATCGGCCCCACGCTGTCATGCGCCACAACCGAGATCGCCGCAGCCACCTGCCGTGTGATATCTGCGATGCGCACACGGGGACACAGATCATAGGTGGGCATGGCCACAGCCCAGCCTGCGTCCAACGCACCTTGGGCGAAATGCGACCACAGCGATCCATCCGTCTGACGCCAATAGCCGCCATGCACAAAGACCATCGTGCCTTTTGGCACGCGGTCAGGTTGGAACAGATCAACAACCTCACGCGTTCCATGTCCGTACATCACACCAAGGCGCGCCCGCCCGAGAACCGACATGCGCTGACGAAAGGCATCCGCATCCGCGCGCCATTGTTGCGGATACGCGTCCCCGTTGGGGATATGCTTGCTATTGGCGTAGGCGTCGTCAAAATCCACTGCGCGTCTCCAGGTTAACAGCACTTGCCAAGGAATGCCTCAAGTGTTCCACCTTTGTCAGCATCTATTCGGAGGGACTCCATGCTCGACCAGACCACAAATCTTGCCAGTTTGCTCAGGGATCCGTCGCTGCTTGAAACCCGCGCCTATGTGAACGGTGCGTGGATCGACGGCGATGACGGCACTTTCCCGGTCGACAATCCTGCGCGCGGCGACACCATCGCTCAGGTGGCAGATCTGTCCCGCGCGCAGGTGGCCGATGCCATTGCTGCCGCCGAAGTGGCGCAGAAAGACTGGGCCAAATGGACCGGCAAGGAACGCAGCCAGGTGCTGCGCAAATGGTTTGATTTGATGATGGCGCATCAGGATGATCTGGCCACGATCCTGACCGCCGAACAGGGCAAGCCACTGACCGAGGCCAAGGGAGAGGTCGCCTATGGCGCATCCTTCATCGAATTCTTCGCCGAAGAGGCCAAGCGCATTTACGGCGAAACCATCCCCGGCCATCAGCGCGACAAGCGCATCATGGTGATGAAACAGCCCATCGGCGTTGTCGGGTCGATCACACCGTGGAATTTCCCGAACGCAATGATCACCCGCAAGGCCGCGCCTGCGCTCGCCGCCGGGTGCAGTTTTGTCGCGCGACCGGCTGCTGAAACGCCGTTGTCGGCGATTGTGATGGCGGTGCTAGCCGAACGCGCAGGCATTCCTGCGGGTGTGTTCAATGTCGTGCCCTCGTCGTCGTCGTCCGAGGTTGGCAAGGAAATGTGCGAGAACCCGGCCGTGCGCAAGATCACCTTTACGGGCTCGACCGAGGTGGGGCGCATTCTGCTGCGGCAGGCGGCGGATCAGGTGATGAAATGCTCGATGGAGCTGGGTGGCAACGCACCGTTCATCGTGTTTGACGATGCCGATATCGACGCGGCAGTCGAAGGCGCGATCCTGTGCAAATTCCGCAACAACGGTCAGACCTGTGTGTGCGCCAATCGCATCTATGTTCAGGCCGGCGTGTACGATGAATTTGCCGCCAAGCTGAAGGATCGCGTGGCCAAGATGACAGTGGGTGACGGGCTTGCGGCAGGCACAGACCTTGGACCGCTCATCAACGCCGATGCAGTGACCAAGGTGCGCGAACATATCGCTGACGCCAAAGCCAAAGGCGCGCATGTGATCCTTGGCGATGAGACACCCAAGAATGACGGCAACTTCATGGCCCCGACAATTGTCACGGGTGCGACCCGTGACATGGCTTTTTCGACCGAGGAAACCTTTGGCCCATTGGCCCCGCTGTTCAAGTTTGACACCGAAGACGATGTAATTGCGCTGGCCAATGACACGATCTTTGGCCTTGCCAGCTATTTCTACGCCAAGGATCTCAGCCGCGTTTACAAGGTCGCCGAGGCGCTGGAATACGGCATTGTCGGCGTGAACACCGGCATCATCTCAACCGAGGTTGCGCCGTTTGGCGGCGTCAAGCAATCGGGCCTTGGCCGCGAAGGCAGCCACCACGGGATCGACGATTTCCTTGAGATGAAATATGTTTGCCTAAGCGTATAAAGCGCGGACGCATGAACTCTGATGAGACCCACTTAGGGCCTCATCGCACCCAGACCTTGTGACAAAGCTGTTGTCTCAATTGGTGGCCGGGATGGACAACCTGTCCAAGCCACTGGCGATTTCTGTAGCGATTGCGTTGGCATCAACGCCATCCCGTTCGGCAGATACGCGCAGGCCCAGAAGGTCTGACTGATACCGGCGCGCCAGCGCATCCGCGTCATAGGTCTTGGAAATCTGGCCCTTTGCCTGCGCGGCGCGAAACAGGGCGGCAAAGCGCATTTCCATGTTGGACAGATGAAAATTGGCGCGCGCGGCAAGCGGGTCGTCAAGACTGCCCAATTCCAGGACTGTCTTTGCCAGCATACAAGCGCGCGGGTTGGACCCGGATGGTTCAATCACCAAAGCCGGATAGCGCTTCAGCGCGCCAAGGGCTCCATGCGCATCGACCAAAGCCCTAAGCCGTGCGGTCCCGTTTTCCGCATACCGGTCGAGCGTCAGCTCGAACAGCGCGCCTTTTGATCCGAAAGCCGCGTAAAAGCTGCCGGGTTTTACGTTTAGCGCGTGCTCCAAATCTTTAAGGGACGTGCCTGCCCAGCCTTGTTTCCAGAACAGATCGCGTGCGCGGTCTATCAAGGCGTCCCGGTCATATTCAGGTTTGCGTGGCACGAGATCACCCTTTCTTGATCAATCACTCAATTATATACTTGAATGATTGCTCAAGAAAGCGCAATTGCTCCCCACACCTCAAAAAAGGACAGACCCATGACCGACTTTCCCTCGCACGATCTCGAAACAGCGCCAGACGGCTCCAAGCCGCTGCTTGAAAACAGCCAAAAAGCCTTTGGCCGTTTGCCCGGACTCCACAAGGTGATGGCCGAAAGCCCGCAGGTTCTCGAAGGGTATCAGGTGCTGCACAAGCTTTTCACCCAGACTGCGTTCGACGCAGAGGAACAGACTGTTGTCTGGCAGACGATCAACGTAGAGCATGAATGCCATTATTGCGTTCCGGCACACACCGGCATCGCCAAACGGATGAAAGTGTCTGACGATATCACGACTGCCCTGCGCAACGAGACACCGCTTCCGACAGCCAAGCTCGAAGCGCTGCGCGCCTTCACTCTTCAGGTACTGCGCGGGCGTGGCAACGTGACAGAAGCGCAGATGCAGGCGTTCTTTGATGCTGGATATAGCCATCGCGCCGTGCTGGATGTCATTCTGGGGCTCTCGCAGAAACTCATGTCCAACTACATCAACCACATTGCGGAAACACCGCTGGACGAGCCGGTTCAAGGCTTCGCATGGACGCGTGCCGGAAAACCTCTCGCCGCATAAGCCCGCCAAGACAGCAGGCGATCCCAGGTCTGGGGTCGCCCGCCCATGCCATCGGGCAAAGTTCACAAATCTGAATCAAAACTGTCATGTGGGCGTCTTGCCCCTAGGGCACGTCCCCTTTGTCCATCCAAGGGGGATTTTCCATGACAAACCGCGCTGTGTGCCTGACATCCGTCATCGCTCTGACAGCCTCTGCCGCGTCGGCCGAGATGAACTTCAACCGCATCGCATCGTTTCCGGTGGTGATGAACATGGCCGAAGGTGAGGATCGCAACCGCGAATCCAGCCCCGAGATCATCGACGCCACCGCAGACGGCATGACGCTGATCTACACTGACAGCCCGCTGGGTGCGCTGGGCCGCATCGATATCTCGAACCCCGCTGATCCGCGCCCCTTGGGCAACCTTGATCTGGGCGGCGAGCCAACCAGCGTCGTCGTCATTGGCCAGACCGCCTTTGTCGGCGTGAACACCTCCGAAAGCTACACCGCGCCGTCAGGCATGATCAAAGCCATCGATGTCGCCTCTGGGACGGAACTGGGCATGTGCGATCTGGGTGGTCAGCCCGACAGCCTTGCCAAATCGCCGGATGGTACGTTTGTCTCGATCGCGATTGAAAACGAACGCGACGAAGACCTGAACGATGGTCTCATCCCGCAATTGCCCGCGGGCAACCTGATCATGATCGACGCGTCTGAGGCTGGCCTGAACTGCGACAGCATGATCGTGACTGACCTGACCGGGCTGGCAGAGGTTGCACCAACTGATCCCGAACCGGAATACGTGCATATCAACAGCCTTGGGGAAACCGTCGTCAGCTTGCAGGAAAACAACCACATGGTTGTCGTCTCGCGGGACGGGACCATCATCAGCCATTTCTCTGCTGGTAGCGTGGATCTCGAAGGGATCGATGCCACCGACGAACGCGCCGCGTTGGTCTTTACTGAAAGCCAGCCGGGCCGCCTGCGCGAACCTGACGCGGTCACATGGATCGACGATCAGCATTTTGCCACCGCCAACGAAGGCGATTACGAAGGCGGGTCGCGGGGTTGGACGATCTTTCACAAAGACGGCACGGTCGTTTATGAAAATGGCACCCAGTTCGAACATGCGATCATCCAGATCGGCCACTACCCCGACCGCCGTTCCGACGCCAAGGGCGTAGAGCCAGAAAGCGTGACGTTCGCCACGTTCAACGACACGCCATATCTGTTTGTCGGCGCTGAACGTGCCAGCGTCGTCGGCGTCTACAACGTGACCGATGTGGCCAATCCGGTGTTGGAACAATTGCTGCCCTCGGGCGTCGGGCCGGAAGGCTATGTGACGATCCCCAGCCGCAACCTGCTTGTCTCGGCCAATGAATCCGATCTGATCGAAGATGGCGGCGCGCGGGCGCATGTGATGATCTATCAGTACCAGGACGCCCCCGCAGCCTATCCGCACCTGACCAGCGCAGGCATGGACACGCTCACGGGGTGGGGCGCGATTTCCGGCATGGTGGCGGACGGGGAAGACACCGTTTGGGCCGTCAATGACAGCTTTTATGGGTACCAGCCGACGATCTTTCGTATCGACGCCTCATCAACCCCGGCAAAGATCACCGACGCAATCCGCATCATTCGGGCCAATGGTGACATTGCACAGAAGCTTGATCTGGAAGGCATCACTTTGGATGGCGAAGGTGGGTTTTGGGCCGCCTCCGAAGGCCGCACCGACCGGGTGATCCCGCACGCGCTCTATCACATCAGTGCCGAAGGTGAGATCAAAGCCGAAATTGGTCTTCCCGCCGAACTGATGGCGGTTGAACGGCGTTTTGGGTTCGAGGGAATCACCAAGGTTGGTGACACCCTCTGGATGGCGCTGCAGCGTGAATGGGGCGATGACCCGGAAAACCATGCAAAGCTGGTGGCCTACAACCTTGAGACCGAGGAATGGGGTGCAGTGCATTATCCCAAGGCCGAAGCCACAACCGGCTGGGTTGGCCTGTCCGAGATCACGGCGCATGGCGATCACGTGTATCTCGTTGAACGCGACAACCAGCATGATTTCCGGGCCGTGACGAAAAAGGTTTACCGCATCCCGCTGTCCGAGATGCAGCCTGCGGCATTGGGGAGCGATCTGCCTGTGGTGTCCAAGGAACTGGTCCGCGACCTTCTGCCTGACCTGAAATCCACGGGCGGCTATGTGCTCGACAAGGTTGAAGGCCTGGCAATCACCCCCTCAGGCGAGGCGTTCGTGTCCACCGACAATGATGGCGTCGATGATCACTCGGGCGAGACGATGTTCTTTTCCATCGGTACGGTTGCGAGCGGGTCATAATCTTACCCACAAACATAAAAGGCCCGGCGCATTGCCGGGCCTTCGTCGTGTCAGCACTCCAATCTCACTCAAGAGGTTGGTCGTGAATTTTCGGAAATCCTCAACGCGCTCAATTGACCGCTTTTGCGTCAAGCACGTCTTTCTCGATCGCATCGGCCTTGGCAATTGCGATCCGGCGCGGTTTGAGCGCCTCTGGGATTTCGCGCTCCAGATCAATATGCAGCATGCCGTTCTCGTGGCTGGCCCCGACAACGCGGACATGGTCGGCCAGATGGAACCGACGCTGGAACGCGCGGGTCGCAATGCCGCGATGCAGGAATGTGCGGGCCGTGTCCTCGTCCACCTTGCGGGCGGATACATGCAAGGCACCGTCCTTGACCTCAACAGTCAGATCATCATCCGAAAACCCGGCAACAGCAATCGAGATGCGATAGGCGTCGTCGGCGGTTTTCTCGATATTGTAGGGTGGGTAAGTGGGTTGGCTGACTTCGTTTGTCAGAACCCGGTCCATCAGGTCGGCAATTTGGTCAAAGCCGACAGTTGCACGGTACAAGGGTGCAAAATCATAGCTACGCATAGGTCATCCTCCAGTGAGCGATACCAGTTGTGACAAGCCTTCCATAACGGACAGGCTCAGTTAAAGACGTCAGGCCCCGTCTGGGCGTCCCGACACCGAATATCTGGGGAAGCGCGATCAGGGTTTCAAGAGGTCAGAGGCGGGCTCTTGCGGGCGAATGAATTTCGCGCCGGTATTCTTGCGCGCGCCCGCGTCAGCGCGGAACGGTCGAAAGACAGAGCCCTCTGCAAACCCGGCACCGTCTTCCATCAATCCCAGGATCACGTCGATCTGCGTGTCCAACGGCGCGCCCAACGACACTGGCTGATCGCCGCTTTTTGCCTTGGACGACACCACCGACACGATCCGCGGCCCATCAGGACCAAACGCAAAGACAGGCGACCCAGAGCTGCCGAAATCCACGGAACAGGACATGATCAGAACGGTTTGCTGCGCCGACATCACGTCGCAGGTGTCCTGCATCGACGGTGCCTCAGAGCGGTTATGGGCATAAGAGACAACACCGACGCTTTCTCCGACAGGCGGGCGCTGTCCAGTCACGAAGGGAATGATCGTCGTGTTGCGCACCGGGTGCTGCAATTCGATCAAGGCAATGTCGTTGTAAACCCGGTCAGAGCTGGGTGCCGCGTTGACGTCGTAATCCGGATGCGCCACCGCGCGCCTGACGCGCCGATAGGCTGCGGCACGGCCATTGCGCCAGCCTGCCAGAAACTGAATGTCTTCGGGGGCAATAAGCGTGCCTGTGTCGTCGTACAAACAATGTGCAGCGGTCAGAACCACTTTGGGTGTGATCAGCGATCCGGTACAGAAGGCCTTACCGGCCAGTTCAAGCCGCCCAACCGCTTCCCATGCGCGGCCATCCTGGCGGCTCTCCATCGAGAACAGCCCGGCACTCTGCGCACCAGCAAAGGCTGGCAGCAGCGACAACAATGCCCCCCAGAGCATATGGCGCACAGATCACCTCCGTTTGATAGTCCGGATAGGCCGTAAATTGGGCGAAACTATGTCGCTGCGTCAGCTTTGCGACATTTGCAGGGCAGGAGGTTTCGGACCGCCCGTCGCCCAGTCCAAAAGCTCGACTGTATGAACAATAGGAATGTCCGTACCCGACCCGATTTGCATCATGCACCCGATATTGCCAGCGGCAATGATCTCGGGCTGTTTGGCCTTGAGCGTTTTCACCTTGCGCGCCTTGAGCTGCTTGGAAATCTCGGGCTGCATCAGGTTGTACGTACCTGCCGATCCACAACACAAATGGCTGTCCGCCGGTTCTACAACGTCAAACCCCGCCGCCTTGAGCAGCGTCTTGGGATGCGTCTTGATCTGCTGCCCGTGCTGCAAGCTGCATGCGGCGTGATAGGCAACGCGCGCGCCGCCATGAACGGTCTTGGCCTCAGCCACCGCTGCTTCGTCTACCAGCTCAACCAGCACTTCGCTGACATCCTTGGCAATCGCCGAAACCCGTGCCGCATCGGCCGCAAGTGCATCATTTCGGAACATATGGCCGTAATCCTTGACCGTTGTGCCACAGCCGCTGGTGTTGATCACAATCGCATCAAGGCCCGCGCCATCCATTTCGCGCGTCCAGGCTGCGATGTTGGCCGCCGCCGATCCATGGCTTTCGTCGATCTTGCCCATGTGATGGGTCAGCGCCCCGCAACAGCCTGCACCTTGGGCCACCACCACTTCGCATCCCAGCCGCGTCAGCAGCCGGATCGTGGCATCGTTGATATCGGTGTTCAGCGCCTTTTGCGCACATCCCGTCATCAGCGCGACCCGCTTCTTGCGCGGTTGCGCAGGCGCAAAGCTCTGCGGATCGTCATTGCGGCTTACTGCGGGGATGCGTTTCGGGGCCATCTCCAGCATCGCTTTCAGCCGCGCATCCGGGATCAATGGCGCAAAGGGCTTGCCGATCTTCGCAAGCAACAGAGCCACCCGGAACCGCGTCGGATAGGGCAGGATCTTGGACAGCGTCCACCGCAGCGCCTTGTCATGCCACGGGCGGTCATAATTCTTTTCGATATAGGCGCGCGCGTGATCGACCAGATGCATGTAATGCACCCCCGAAGGGCAGGTTGTCATGCAGGCAAGACAGGACAGGCAGCGGTCGATATGTTTGACCGTCTTCTCATCAGGCTTCCGCTCGTTTTCGAGCATGTCCTTGATCAGGTAAATCCGCCCCCGCGGGCTGTCCAGCTCGTCCCCCAGAACCTGATAGGTCGGGCAGGTCGCGGTGCAGAACCCGCAATGCACGCAGGACCGCAGTATCTCATTCGACCGCTTGATTTCGGGATCGCGCAACTGCGTTTCGGTAAATGTCGTTTGCATCGATTATCCCATCAATCCTGTGTTCAAGAGACCCTTCGGATCGAATTTCTGCCGCAACCCGCGCGTCAACGCTGCAACCACTTCTGGCTCGGGTTGGAACTTTGGCTGGCCGGTGCCGCGCACCAGCGTGGCATGGCCATCAAAGGCCCCCAATCGCGCGCGCACATCGGTGCCCGTCGCTACCCGCGCCCAGATCAACCCGCCACCCCAGTCATAAAGCAGCGCATCAGCCCCCGTCTTTGCACCAAGCTGTGCCGCCTCGGACGGGGTGCAGGACACGCGCCAGACATCCCCATCGCTGCCATGAAACGCTGCTACATCCCGCACTTGCGCCCATTGCGTGGCAACTGCCTCGGGGTCGCGCTCAATCCGCACCGCCAGATCGGAAAACAGCCCCGCGATCTGATCGGCACGATAGGCCACTGACCCAGCAAATCCTTCGACCCGCAGCATCGTCACTGGCGTGCCATCCGTCCCGACAGGCAGGTGCGCCGCACCCGACACCTCGAACGGCGACCCGAGCGCGCGTGCCATTGCCGCCACGGCCTCGGCATCGCTCAACCCGTCGATCATTACGCAGGCTGCGGTTTCCGGTTGCGGCAACACCTTGAGGCTCACTTCGCTCAGAACACCCAACGTTCCCCAAGACCCGCTCATCAGCTTGACCAGATCATAGCCCGTGACATTCTTCATCACGCGTCCGCCATTCTTGACGGTGGTGCCTGTCCCATCGACATAGCGCACCCCCAGCATGAAATCGCGGCACGCCCCAACAGACACCCGGCGTGGCCCGCTGACATTGGCGGCCACGACACCGCCAATGGTCGGGGTGCCCTTGGTGCCCATCAAACTGCGATGGTCCATCGGTTCAAACGCCAAACGTTGTCCTTCGGCTGCCAATGCAGTCTCGATTTCGGCCAAAGCTGTTCCCGATCGCGCAACAAGCGTCAAAGAGCCCGGCTCATAGAGCGTGATGCCCGATAACCCGCCGGTTTCAAGCAGGTCTCCATTCAGGGCAACGCCCCGCGTTCCCCCACCTCGCACGCAGATCGGCCCTGTGGCCGCAGCGATCATGTCGGCCAATTCGGCTTCTGTTTCTGGTCTCATGATCTTCTTCTTTTTGCAAATATGCCGGGGGGTTTGGGGGGCTGGCCCCCCAAGAGATGTGCGGTTTGGGGCATCAGCCCTCCAATGTGCTTACTCGGCTGCGAGCGCCATACCGCGTCGGCTTTGTGATGCGGCCAGCGGGAACACCTTGGCCGGGTTCAGCAGCCATGCCGGATCAAACACGTCCTTAACCGCCATCTGTGCCTCAAGATCGGCAGGCGCGAACTGGTCAAACATCAGATCGCGCTTTTCGATCCCCACACCATGTTCGCCGGTCAGGCATCCGCCCACCTCAACGCATAGCCGCAGGATGTCGGCGCCAAGCGCCTCGCATAGCTCAAGATCACCGTCCTTGTTCGCATCGAATAGGATCAGCGGGTGCATGTTGCCGTCGCCTGCATGGAACACATTTGCCACGTCCAGCCCGTATTCCTTGGACATTTCGCCGATCCGGCGCAAAACATAAGGCAGCTCGGACACCGGGATGGTGCCGTCCAGACACATGTAATCATTGATCTGACCCATCGCGCCAAAGGCAGATTTGCGGCCCAGCCAGATGCGCCCGGCCTCATCCGCGTCCTTGGCCTCGCGCAGTTCTACCGGGTTGTGCCGCCGTGCAATTTCCAGGATCAGGGCAAGTTGTTCGTCGATCTCGGCCGGGCTGCCTTCGACCTCAACGATCAACAGCGCCTCGCACATCGGGTAGCCCGCCTTGGCAAAGGCCTCGGTCGCCTCGATACAGGGCCGGTCCATGAATTCGATCGCCACGGGCAACACGCCCGCCTTGATGATATCGGCGACGCAGGCCCCGGCAACTTCGTTGCTGTCGAACCCCATGAGAACCGGACGCGCACCTTCGGGTTTGGGCAGGATGCGCAGGGTGGCTTCGGTCACGACACCCAATTGTCCCTCGGATCCGCAGATCAACCCCAAAAGGTCATAGCCTCCAGCATCCAGATGCGCGCCGCCGATCTGCATGATGGTGCCATCCATTTGCACCATCGTAACGCCCATCAGGTTGTTGGTGGTCACCCCGTATTTCAGGCAATGCGCGCCGCCCGAGTTCATCGCGATATTGCCCGCGATGGCGCAGGCCAATTGCGAAGACGGATCAGGTGCGTAAAAGAACCCGTCTGCTTCGACCGCGCCTGTCACGCTCAGGTTTGTGCGCCCGGTCTGCACGCGGATAAAGCGGTTGTCGTAATCGGTCTCAAGCACGTCCGCCATGCGCGCCACACCCAGCAGCACGCAATCCGCCGTGGGCAACGCGCCCCCGGCCAGCGATGTGCCGGACCCGCGCGGGACAACCGGAACGCCCATGTCGTAACAAACTTTCAGAACCGCCGCGACTTCCTCGGTCGAGGACGGCAGGACCACTGCCAAAGGCGGGCACTTATAGGCGGTGAGCGCATCGCACTCATAGGCGCGGGTCTCGCTCTCGTCCGAGATCACGGCATCCGCCGGGATCGCGCTGCGCAGGCGGGCAACGATCTGGGCCTTGCGGGCCAGCACGCTGGAATCGGGTATGGGCATTTGCATGGCGTTTCCTCCGAATTGGTAAGAAGATATAACCAATACTACCAAAGAAGCCAGAGATTATTTCGTCGCACGCGGCATTGGCGCCTCTTGCCTTTGACCGAAACCCCGGTCACCAAGCGGTCATGGACTGGATCAAGATTATTCATATTCTCTGCGTGATGGGGTGGATGACCTCGATCTTCGCGGTGCCGCGCGCGTTGATCTTTTGGAAACGCGAATATGCCCGCATCGGCGAATTTGGTCCCTTGGGCGATCTGACCATTCGGCTGTATCGCTTTTCCGCAGGGCTTGGTGTGATTGCCCTGATCACCGGTCTTTGGCTTGGGTCGATCTGGCAGTTCCCGACTTGGGTCTGGGTGAAACTGTTTCTCGTTCTGCTTCTGGCGCTGCATTACACATGGACCGGGCGGCTGGTGCTGCGCGCGAAACGCGGCGTGTTCAGTGAATCAGACCGCTATCTGCGCATCTTTAACGAAATCAGCGTTCTGGGCGCCATTGCGATCCTTTGGGTTGTTGTCGTCAAACCGTTCTGAGGCATGGATTGGTTTGATCGCCTTTACCTGTTCACGGTCCTTGACGCGGTGGGTCTGTGCCTTTTGAGCGGAGGGTGGGTGGCGTGCAGCCTCGTTGTCGAAAACGCACCCAAGTCCCATCCCTCCACGTCACAGATCATGGCCGGGTATCGCCGCGAATGGATGCGCCAGTTCGTGACGCGGCAGCCCCGCATCTTTGACAGCCAGATCATTGCAAGCCTGCGCCAGGGCACCGCGTTTTTCGCATCGGCGAGCATGATCGCCATTGGGGGCGGGTTCGCGCTTTTGGGCAACGCGGAACGCTTGCGCGGCGTGGCCGAGGATTTGACGCTGGAAAGCGATCCAATCTTCCTGCTCGAAGTCAAGCTGCTGGCGCTGCTGCTGTTCGCGGCGAACGCGTTTCTGAAATTCGTCTGGTCGCACAGGCTTTTTGGATATTGCTCGGTCATCATGTCGGCGGTGCCCAACGATCCTGAGGACCCCAAGGCGATGCCGATGGCGTTGCAGGCGGCAGAGCTCAACATCACCGCCGCACGCGGGTACAATCGTGGTTTGCGGTCGGTCTATTTCGGCATCGCGTCGTCAACCTGGCTTTTGGGGGCAGGGCCTTTGGTTATTGCTGCGCTGGTGACGATTCTGGTGGTGCTGAGGCGGGAATTCGCCTCGCAGTCGCGGCATGTGTTGTTGCATGGTGCGCCGGACGCGGAAACGTGACTTGGGGTTCGGGCATCGTCTGGTAAGGTGAAGCCATGTTGACCCGTGTTCTGATTTGCCTCGCCTGTTTCGCAGAGCCGGTTTTGGCTGACCCGCCTGATATCATTGCGGTTGAGATAGACGGCACGCGCGTGTCCGTGACCTTGGCGCATCCTGACACAGGGTGGGACCATTACGCTGACGGCTGGCGGATCGAGGCCGAAGACGGTACGATTGTTGGTACGCGCATATTGCTGCACCCGCATGTTGAGGAACAGCCCTTCACGCGCAGCATGACTGTGACGGACCTGCCCGAAGGCGCGCTTTTCATGCGTGCGAAATGTTCAGTTGATGGCTGGTCAGAGACACGCGTTCCCGTGCCGCGCTGAGATTTTTCGTACGAAAAATCTTAGGCCCCGAGGTCTTGAGAAAAGGTGAACATTTCTGACCTAATGTTTCGCGCGCGAAACAAAGAGGCCGGTTCGGACCTATTTACGTTTCGTCAACCACATCGGCACGCAGATGCCGTTCGCCCCGCGCCTCTGCCAGTCGGATCTGCTTTTGCCGTTCGCGGAACCGCGCTTTGTCGTCGTCCGATGTCTCAGTGGCGCACAGGTGACAAGATACGCCGTGCTCATATTCTGGGTGGTTCCTGTCTTCGGGCAGGATTGGACACCGGCAGGCATGGCACAAAACATGCGGCCCTTCGGTAAGCCCGTGCCCCACCGACACACGACCGTCAAAGACAAAGCATTCCCCCTGCCACGTGCTTTGGTCCTGCGGCACCTCCTCAAGGTATTTCAGGATGCCGCCCTTGAGGTGATAGACGTCTTCGACCCCTTGGCTGAGCAAGTAGTTCGTCGATTTTTCGCAGCGAATGCCGCCTGTGCAAAACATCGCAATACGCTTGTTGTGGAACCGGGCTTTGTTTTGTTCCCACCACGCGGGGAAGTCACGAAAGCTTTCTGTCTTTGGGTCAACCGCGCCTTCGAATGTACCGATGGCCACCTCATAGTCGTTGCGGGTGTCGATCACGGCAACATCGGGACTTTGGATCAGCGCGTTCCAGTCTGATGGGTGCATATAATGCCCAACCTTGGCGCGCGGATCGACGTCTGGCACGCCCATCGTGACGATCTCTTTTTTCAGGCGCACTTTTATGCGGGGAAACGGGCGGTCCTGTGTGGTGGACAGCTTCCATTCCAGATCTGCGCAGCCGGGTAAGGCGCGCAAGTGGGTTAACAAATGGTTAATGTCTGCCGCGCGGCCTGCCACTGTGCCATTGATCCCTTCATGCGCCAAAAGCAGCGTACCGGTGATCGCGTGATCCCGGCAAAGTGCAAGCAGCGGACCCCGCAAAGCCTCGGGGTCGTCAAAGCGGGTGAAGTGATAAAGTGCGCAAACCGTAAACATGCGCGCGGCATTACGCCTGGTCCGGGACAGGCGCAAGGTTCCGCAATGCCGCAACCCTTGACCGTGCCGTGTGGGCTTCTTACCCAAGGGGGACCCAACAGGAGGCTGCCCCATGTCCGCGCTGATCGTCATCGATGTGCAAAACGATTTCTGTCCCGGAGGCGCCTTGGCTGTGCCAGAGGGCGACACCATCGTTCCTGGCATCAACGCGCTGATGGCCGATGCCGACGCAGTGGTCCTGACGCAGGATTGGCACCCTGCGGATCATTCCAGTTTCGCGTCGCAACATGACGCGAAGGTCCCTTATAGCGTGATTGACATGGCTTACGGCCCGCAGGTGCTTTGGCCAGATCATTGCGTGATCGGATCAGCGGGGGCGGCGTTTCACGCGGATCTGAACATCAATCGGGCTGATCTGGTGATCCGCAAAGGCTATCGTCGCGCCATCGACAGCTATTCGGCGTTTTTCGAGAACGACCAACGCACGCCCACCGGGCTTGAAGGGTATCTGACAACGCGCGGGCTGACATCGCTGACGCTTGTTGGTCTCGCCACGGATTTTTGTGTTGCCTATTCCGCGATTGATGCGGCCAAGCTGGGCTTCGATGTGACTGTGCGTCTTGAGCTGTGCCGTGCGATTGATCTGGACGGATCGCTTGCGGCGGCGCTGTGGGACATGACGCAGGCTGGTGTGGCTCTGGCATGAGCAAATCACCGTCGCTTTTGGACCGTTTGAACAAGGCCCGTGTTGCCAGCACCCCCGAGGTTGCCGACCGCGCGAAACGCGGGCTGATGGCCTATGCGGGGGCGCAGGACAACGCGCAAAAGGCGCTGGCGGAATTGGCTGATGGGACGGCGGCCACGGGCATCGGGCGGCTTGGCCTGACGACCATGGCCCCCACCGGCCTGGCCTGTGCGCAAGGCTGTGCGTTCTGTTGCATCCTCTCCGGCGCAGATGGTGGTACGATCACGGAATCCGAAGCAGGTGCCCTGCACGCAGCTTTGTCACCCTTGGCGGGGCAGCCTGATGGGCGTGACTGGCATCCAAAGGCATGTCCGTCGCTTGATCCCGAGACACGCAAGTGCCGGGCCTATGATGCGCGTCCTGTGATCTGCCGCGCGTATGTGTCGACCGATGTGGATGCCTGCAAGTCCGTGTCCGAAGGGCAGGCCGTGCCGGGGCCGGGGACGTTGGGTCCGTATCACACCTATCTTGCGGCGATTGGCCTTAGCCGCGCTGCGCTCAAGGGAACGCGGCGCGTGGCGACCTATGCGTTGGCGCGGGTTGCGGCAGCGGCGGTTGAAGGGCAATCGCTGGACGATGCGTTGGCGGTGGCGCGTCACAAACCGACAGAGCTTGATGCAGAGCTGAAACGCAGCAAGCGGGATGTGTCACGGGCCTGAATGGTGGGGTGTTTCTGAACGTCCACGGTTGTGGGTCTGCGTTGAAAGCTCTGTTGTTTCCCTCTTTGTCCGGGTGGCAGAGTTGCGTAAGCTGCACCAGACCTACCTTAAAAAGGCCTGTTGCATGTTTGAACGTATCCTCGCCCTGTTTGACAGAACCGTTCCGCAGACGCCGTTGCCTCCGGCCGATGCGAAATACGCGCTGGGTGCGTTGATGGTGCGCACGGCGATGGCGGACAAAGCGTATTTGTTCCAAGAGGTGGAAGAGATCGACCGGGTTCTGGCCAAGATGTACAATCTTAAGCCAATCGAGGCCGCCAAGATGCGGGCGCAATGCGAACGTCTGGAGCATGCGTTGCCCAAAACTGCCGATCTTGCGGCGATCCTGACCGACAACATCAGTCAGGAAAAACGTGAAATGGCGGTGGCTGCATTGTGGGACGTTGTGTACGCGGACGGCAATCGCCACGCCAAGGAAGACATGCTTTTGGGTGAAATCGCGGGTCTTCTGGGGGTGGACGAAGACACCTGTGAACGTATCCGGGATCAAGAGCTGGCCAGCCGTGGCAAGGGCCACTGACTCTGGACAAGTCGGGGCCGGGTTGGTCTAAGCGACGCGCCTGCGCCTTCGGAGACCGTCATGGTTGATATTGCGACCCGAGTCTGGAACCACAAATGGAAGATCGACCCGATTGTGCGGTCGCTCATCGATACGGATTTCTACAAGCTGCTGATGTGCCAGTCGGTGTTTCGCAACAAGCGGGACACGCAGGTGACGTTCAGTCTGATCAACCGGTCCAAGGATGTTCCCTTGGCCAAGTTGATCGACGAGGGCGAGCTGCGTGAACAATTGGACCATATCCGGTCGCTGTCGCTGCGCCGCAACGAAAGCACATGGCTGCGCGGCAATACATTTTACGGCAAGCGCCAGATGTTTCGCCCGGATTTCATGGAGTGGTTCGAGGGACTGCGCCTGCCGCCCTATCATCTGGAACGGGTCGGCGATCAGTACGAGCTGACCTTTGAGGGGGCGTGGCCCGAGGTGATGTTGTGGGAAATCCCGGCCTTGTCGGTGCTGATGGAGCTGCGAGGGCGGGCGGTTTTGAACGATATGGGGCGGTTCGAATTGCAGGTGCTCTATGCCCGCGCCATGACCAAGCTTTGGGAAAAGATCGACCGTCTGCGCGAGGTGCCGGACCTGCGCATCGCCGATTTCGGCACGCGGCGGCGGCATTCGTTTCTTTGGCAGGATTGGTGTGTGCAGGCGATGTTCGAGGGGTTGGGCGACAGTTTTGTCGGCACGTCGAATTGTCTGATTGCCAAGAACCGTGACCTTGAGGCGATCGGTACCAACGCGCATGAATTGCCGATGGTCTATGCCGCTTTGGCCAAGGACGACGCCGCGTTGAAGCAAGCGCCCTATGATGTGCTTGCCGATTGGCACGAAGAGCACGAGGGCAATCTGCGGATGATCCTGCCGGACACCTATGGGACCGATGGGTTTTTGCGTGACGCGCCGGACTGGCTGGCTGGTTGGACGGGCATACGGATCGATTCCGGTGATCCGGCGACGGGCGCGGAAAACGCGATCCGCTGGTGGAAAGCGCGAGGCGAGGACCCGACCAAGAAGCTCGTGATTTTCTCGGACGGATTGGACGCGGACAAGATCCTTGAATTGCAGCGCCAATTCAGGGGCCGTGTGCGGGTGTCGTTCGGCTGGGGAACGCTGCTGACCAATGATTTCCGGGGTTTGACGCCGGATGATCGGCTCGCGCCGTTCAGCCTTGTGTGCAAGGCTGTAGAGGCGAATGGGCGTGCGACGGTCAAGCTGTCGGACAATCCCAACAAGGCGATGGGACCGCAGGATCAGATCGACCGTTACAAGCGTGTGTTCAGCGTCGGCGATCAGGACAGTTTCGAGGTGGTTGTCTAAGGTGTATGCGTTTGTCCCGGACCGTCGTTCTGGGCCTGTGGCCCTTGGCGATGGTGCTGGACTCTGTTTCACGCTCGGCCATATCCTTGCAAAATGATCCATCAGGAAGGGTTTCATATGTCCAAGATACTTTCTCTCACTGCGGTGCTGGCTTTGGTTTCGACGTCTGCGATGGCGGCCGGCGAATGTGCCGCTGGAAAGACGCTTGAAGACGGCAAGCTGACCATCGCAACCGGCAATCCTGCCTATTACCCGTGGGTTTTGAACGATGCGCCAGAAAGTGGCGAAGGGTTCGAGGCGGCGGTGGCCTATGCGGTGGCCGCGGAAATGGGTTTTGCCGCGGAGAACGTTGTTTGGGTGCGATCCTCGTTTGATGAGGCGATCCAGCCCGGCGTGAAGAACTTTGATCTCAACATGCAGCAATATTCGATCACGCCCGAACGGGACGTTGTCGTGGATTTCTCTGCGCCCTATTACACCGCGCCGATGGCGGTTCTGGTCAGTCCCGGTGCGACGGAAACCGCACCAACGCTTGAGGCGTTGCGGGGGCTGAAATGGGGTGCCGTCGGATCGACGACCGCTGTGCCCAAGCTGGAAGCTGTGATTCAGCCCGAGAGCGCGCCATTGCTTTATGGCGACAATGCCGACGTGAACGCCGCGATGAGCGCGAACCAGATTGATGCGGCCCTGTTCGACCTTCCGACGGCGCTGTTCCTGTCGGCGGTCATGATCGAAGGGTCCAAGGTGATCGGTCAGTTCGCCCCCGACCTCAGCGACAATCCGGATCAGTTCGGGATGCTGTTCGAAGAGGGCAACCCGCTCAGGGCCTGTGTTGATGATGCGCTGATGGCGTTGACAGACAGCGGGGCGCTGGCAGAGATCGAAGCGCAGTGGTTGCAGGACACCACTGGCGTGCCGTTGATCCAATAAGCGGTCAGGGCGTATGACGCAGCAAAAAGCGGCGGGGCTGACCCGCCGCCAACGCTATGAGGCCGCGCAGCGCAGGCGCGCTGCGATGATCGCGGCGACCAGCACGGTGTTGGTGGTTGCGGCCATTGTGATCCTGGTTCCGATGACCCCCGGTTGGGAGAAAGTGCAGCGCAGTTTCTTCAACCTCGACACGTTGGTTCAGACCTTTCCCAAGCTTGTCGAGGCATTCAAGATCAATGTGATGATCTTTGCTTGGTCTGCCCCGGCGATCGCCATTCTGGGACTGCTGATCGCGTTGGCACGCGATACGACATCCCCCGCGCTTTTCCCGCTTCGGATCTTCGGAGCGGCGTTTACGGATGTGTTTCGCGGGGTTCCGGTCATCCTGACGGTGTACCTGATCGGGTTTGGCATCCCGGGTCTGGGCCTGCCACGCCCATGGAATTCGCCGTTCATCTGGGGGTCGCTTGCGCTGATCCTGACCTATTCGGCCTATGTGGCCGAAGTGTTTCGGTCGGGCATCGACAGCGTGCATCACAGTCAACGCGCAGCGGCATTGTCGCTTGGGCTGACCGAACGGCAGGTCACACGCGATGTGGTGTTGCCGCAGGCCATTCGCAACGTGGTGCCATCGCAGATGAACATGCTGATCGCGCTTCAGAAAGACGTGTCACTTCTGAGCTTTATTGGCCCGGTAGAGATTTTTCGGCAGGCCGGGGTGTTTAAATCCCTGCTGGCCAATTTCACGCCATATGTCGGGGCGGCGATCATTTTCCTGATCGTGACCATCCCGGCCACGCGGTATGCGGATCACCTGATGGCGCGTCAAAGACGGGAACGGCGCTGATGGCAAAGCTGGAACTGCGCGATGTCGTCAAACGCTTTGGCGATGTGACTGTCTGCGACGGCATCACTCTGGATGTCGAGCAAGGCCAGATGGTCTGTCTTATCGGCGCGTCCGGCGGTGGGAAATCAACGCTGCTGCGGTGTATCAACCTTTTGGAACCCATTGAGGATGGTGCGATCTATCTGGACGGCGAAGATGTATCGTTGCCCGGTCTTGATCCGCAGCGCGTGCGGTCGCGGATTGGCATGGTGTTTCAAAGCTACAACTTGTTTCCGCATATGACCGCGCTGGAAAACGCGATGCTGGCCCCGCGCCGGGTCAAGGGCAAAACACGCGATGAGGTGCGCCCGGCGGTCGCGGACCTGTTTACACGCTTTGGCCTTGCGGACCGCATGGACAAATACCCTGATCAGCTTTCGGGTGGACAGCAGCAAAGAGTGGCCATCGTGCGGGCGTTGGCGATGAAACCCGAAGTGATGCTGTTCGACGAGATCACCTCGGCGCTTGATCCGCAATTGGTGGGCGAAGTGTTGGACGTGCTTTTGCAGCTCAAGGCCGAAGGAATGACCATGTTGCTGGCCACGCATGAGATGGAGTTTGCGCGTCAGGCGGCGGACAAGGTGTGCTTTCTCAAAGACGGGAAGATCATTGAAGAGGGTCCGCCCTCGGCTGTGTTTACCGCGCCGCAGCGGCCTGAGACGCAGGCGTTTTTGCAACGCGCGTTGAAATAGGATTTCTGTCCCTCGCAAGTCTACGGTGTTTGGACTCTGCGTGACGCGCAGGATAACAAGAGCAGACCGGTTTGCCCTCGATGGGCGCAGAAAGTTAGGCGACAAGGAACGATCATGACGCAGACCCACCCCGTGTACGGCCGCATTGACGGCCCCATCGTGATGATCGGCTTTGGGTCGATTGGCAAAGGCACATGGCCGCTGATCGAACGACATTTTGAGTATGACGCGGACAAGTTCACCGTGATTGAACCGGACGCGCGGCAGGCCAATTTCCTGCGACAGCACAAGATCAATCATCTGCAAGTCGCCCTGACGCCCGAGAATTACCGCGAGGTTCTGGGAGAGCTGTTTGCCGAAGGCACAGGATTTTGCGTGAATCTGTCGGTGGATACCTCGTCTTTGGACCTGATGAAGCTCTGCCGCGAGATGGGGGTGCTTTATATCGACACGGTGGTTGAGCCGTGGGCGGGCTATTACTTTGACACGACTGACAATGCGGACCGCACAAACTATGCGCTGCGCCAAAAGGTGCGGGACGAAAAGGCCGCCAATCCCGGCGGCACGACCGCGGTGAGTTGCTGCGGGGCCAATCCCGGCATGGTGTCCTGGTTTGTGAAAGACGCTCTGTTGACGCTGGCCAAGGACACTGGCCGCGATGTGGCATTCCCACAGGATCGCGCGGGGTGGGCCGGATTGATGCAGTCGTTGGGCGTCAAGGGTGTGCATATTGCCGAACGTGACACGCAGGCCCGGCGGACGCCCCGGCCCCGAGATGTGTTTGTGAACACATGGTCGGTCGAGGGGTTCATTGCCGAAGGGTTCCAGCCTGCGGAATTGGGTTGGGGTACCCATGAGACATGGTTCCCAGAGAACGCGCATTCCTACGATGTGGGCTGTCAGGCGGGCATCTGGCTCGAACGGCCCGGCGCGATCACGCGGGTGCATACGTGGTGTCCGACACCCGGACCACAATTCGGATTTTTGGTGACGCATAACGAGGCGATCTCGATCTCTGACTATTACACCGTGGGCGATGCCGGTGCGCCCGAGTATCGCCCGACCTGTCACTATGCCTATCACCCGTGCGACGATGCTGTGCTGTCGCTACACGAAATGTTCGGGTCCGGGAAACAGCAGAAGGTGCATCACATCCTGACGGAAGATGAGATTGTCGAGGGGATCGATGAGCTGGGTGTGCTGCTTTACGGGCACGAGAAGAACGCGCTTTGGTACGGGTCACGCCTGTCCAACGCGGAAACCCGCGATCTGGCTCCTTATCAGAACGCGACGGGCTTGCAGGTGACCTCTGCTGTGCTGGCGGGCATGGTCTGGGCCTTGGAAAACCCGCAATCCGGGATTGTCGAGACCGATGAGATGGACCACGCGCGGTGCCTTGAGGTGCAACGCCCGTATCTCGGCCCGGTCGAGGCGCATTACACCGATTGGACGCCGTTGCAGGATCGTTGGGAACACTTCCCCGAAGATATCGACGAAAGTGATCCGTGGCTGTTCCGCAACGTGTTGGCAAGCTGATCTGCCCGACAGGTTTGGCATGGTCACTTCGGCATTGGAGATGCGCTTGGCGATTGTGTCTGTCGTGGGGTCGTTCACCTTAGGAGGGCATTTTTTCTATACATGCCAAATTCGTGACGTTACCTGTGATGCGGGTGCGGGTGATTGTTACAAGAGTTGGGTTGCCAAATGTCCTCAGGCCAAACGGAACTGGATGTCCTCGATAATCTGAAAACGAACCTGAAACAGATCCTGAAAGCGCAAAGCCTGAGCGCGGCAGAGCTTTCTCTGCGCGCCGGTTTCAAAGAGGACGGTGCCGTTGCCAAAATGATGGGGGACAGTCGCCTGCCGGACATGGGCGTGATGGTGCAACTTGCCAATGCGCTGGGCGTTCCCGTTGATGTCTTGTTGCGCGACGCACGGTCCCATCTTCATCACCAGTTCGAAGCGGTCCCGATCCAAGAAGTTGACCGGCAAGCAGCGCAGCTTTTGTCAGCGGTGTTCACCTCTGCCGAGCGGTCGCTGGACCGGATCGGGACGCGACCAACGCTTGATTCGATCATTTCGTGGTGGAAAGAGACCGATGGTGATCTGTCCCGCAGCGATCAGATTGCGCCGCATTTCGATCTGGTCAGCGCTGCCGAGGCGTTGACCTCGGTTCCGCGTATTCACCACGTTGGGGCGCTTGGGTTGTCTGCTACGACATTGGGGTCCACTGAGAATGCAAAACTTGAGACCTTTTTGGAAAGTCTCAGCACATCGGATCTGGCCGAGCTGAACGGGCAAATCCGATCCGTGGCCCATACTGGCGTTGGCATGATTACCCCGCTCAAGCGGATCGTATCGTTGCCAGAAACGAACGAAACCGTGGAGGTGAGTTTCGTTCGTCTGATGTTGCCGGTCCGGGATGTGTCTGGAACCCTGTTCGTATTGAACTATTCAACCCTTCTGAGCGAATCTGCGCCCAGAAGACAGGATGGATGAAGGTTGAAATACTGCGCCATGTCCGTCAGTTCGCGTGACTTTATGGCAACAAGATATTCGCCGACCGCCCGACCTTTGGGCAAGGCGCCCCAAACATGGGCACCCGGATATTGCCGGGTGAATCCGTATTCCGTGGCATAGCCCAGCCGGGCATCATCAGCCCGGACAAAGGCATAAAGCCAATCGGGGTGCCAGCGCAGTTGGCAATAGACAAACAGCAGATGTGTGTAGAGCGACAGCATGTGCCGTGAGCCGCGCATCTGTTTGGAGATAAAGAACTCGCCCATATAGATCACGCGGCCACAAATCTCGTCGCAGGGGCGGGGGGAGTCCGAGACAACGCGAAGGTGCCCCTGCCCCTTGTAGAGCCTGCCATAGCTGCGCGCCCAAAAGCCTGAAAGCGTTTCGGAAACAAGCATATCACATCGCGCGGCGACCCCGCCGATATCGTGGCCATCCTTGCGCAGGATCAGCCATCCGGCAGCGTCTTTTGACAGGTCGTTGTGTTCGGATGAGATCATCGGAGTGATTGAATTTTTGCCGATTGCACGCATCCGGTCTTCGCAGGCTTGAAAATCAGAGGATTCTTCGAGTGTGATCCCTCGGTCCTCAAGGGTGCGCAGGCATGTGCTGAAGAATGTCATAAGGTCGAGAATAGAAGATTTGGCCACGAGGTTTCTCCATCAAAGGGTATTGAACAACGTCACCAGACGATCCCATTCGTCGTCGCGCGCCAAGCCTTAAGGTTGTTTTCCGTGATGCGATACACCTTTTGCTGGCGCGACCTTGATCTGTAACATGAGTGTTTTGCGGCTTGCCCAGTCTGAGTGTGGTCCGGTGCGCGCCTGCAGGCGGACATATGCTGCGGCGTGTTTTGGCCGCTGTGCATCACGATGCTGTGGGGGCCATTTTGTGAAGTCGGATTTTGACTTAAATTATTAATCAGCTGTTACCCAAAGGGCTGGCTTGGGAGTGTCTGATCAGACCGGTTCCGGCCCAGCGCCACCTGACAGGAGGCCAAAGATGACGACCCGTTCTTTCACCCGCCGGACTTTGCTGGCTGCGGGCACTGCCGTGCTGACGACCGGTGCCTCTGGCCTGCTTTTACCTGCCCGCGCAAATGGCGTCGCACCCACGCAGACCATGCGCGGTGGCTCAAACAATTACCGCCCCGGCGCGCCCATCGTGGACCGTATTGGCGGCGGTGGGTTCTGGATGACCGGAACCGTGCGCCGGGCAGGGGACGGTGCGCCTTTGCCGGGGCAGCGCATCCAGATGTGGGCGCATACCACCGAAGGCCACGAGCGTGATGCGCATAGCCATGGCGCAACACTGACCGATGCCAATGGAGAATTCCGGCTTGAAATGCCGCAGATTGTCCCGGCTTTTGGGCAGGCGCATGGGCATCTTGCCTATGACAGCGGTGAGTTCGAAACGGTCTTTCTGCGCCCCCTGATGGCAAGCGCCAAGGACACCAGCCTGAGTGTCGATTTCGTTCTGCAACCTGCCTGATCTGGCTAAGATGGGCCGGGTGATATGACCCTCAGTCGTGCAGTGCTGATCTGGGCAGGGGTTGCTTTGGCAATTTTGGTGCCGAGTGCCTTTGCCCTGACCAGCCCGCTTTTGCAATGGCGCGACCCGGTTTACATCATCGCGGGGTTTGCCGGTGTTGTGGGCATGGCGTTGCTGTTGCTCCAGCCGTTGTTGGTGGGCGGGCACCTTCCCGGACTGGGCGCGATGCGCGGCAGGCGGGTGCACCGCGTGGTGGGGGCCGCCTTGGTGCTTGCGGTTTTGATCCATGTTGCGGGGCTGTGGATCACCAGCCCGCCTGATGTGATCGACGCGCTTTTGTTCGTGTCGCCGACGCCTTTTGCCATCTGGGGCGTCGTCGCCATGTGGGCGATTATTGGCGCGGCGGTGTTGGCTGCGATGCGCCGCCGGATTGGGTTGCGGCTGCGGCTGTGGCGGTTTGCCCATACAGTTCTGGCGGCGGTCATTGTGGTTGGAACTGTGGTTCATGCCCTGTTGATCGACGGCACCATGGAGAGTGTAACGAAAGCCGTACTGGCCGCGTTGCTGGGTGCTGCCACGCTGAAGGTGGTTATTGACCTGCGGGCCTGGGCGTTTCGGTAAATCTCAGGCGGGGGCGGCGCGCAATGTGCCACCGCGTTGACCGCGCATCACGATCAAGATCATGATGGCGATGTTCAGACCGTTCCAGACGATGCCGTTCACAAAGGCCCATTGGTAGCTGCCTGTCAGATCGTAGATCCAGCCCGACATCCAGCCGCCAAGGGCCATGCCCATGATGGTCATCATCATGACAAACCCGACCCGTGCACCGGCCTCGCGCGAGGGCATGTATTCGCGGACAATGACGGCATAGCTGGGCACGATGCCCCCTTGGCTGAGCCCAAAGATCAGGCTGACAAGGTAGAGCGACACAAGCCCGCCCGCAGGCAGGTAGAGAAAGAGCGCGATGGCTTGCAGCGTGGAGCCGATGAGAAGTGTTGGCACCCCGCCAATGCGGTCGGCCAATGTGCCCGAGATCAGGCGCGAGACAACGCCTCCGATCAACATGAGCGACAACATTTCGGCTCCGACGGCGGCCCCGAACCCGTAATCGACGCACAGGGCGACGATGTGGACCTGTGGCATCGACATCGCCACGCAGCAGCCAATGCCGGCAAGCCCAAGCATCCATTGCAGTTGGCGCGGGGTGAAGCCGGTGGCGCGGGTGCGGCTGGCGGATTGTGTGTCGGCGGTTTCGATTGCCTCGGCGGGGACGCGGGTGCGCAGCATTATGGCCAGAGGGGGAATGACGATGAGGGTCAGCACCGCCAGGGCAGTATAGCTCCAGCGCCAGCTTGCATCGCCCGCAAGGCTGCCCAGCAGCAGTGGCCAGATGGCGCCCGACAGGTAGTTGCCCGATGCAGCGATGGCGACGGCGATGCCGCGGCGTTTCAGGAACCATTGTGAAATGTCGGCAATGAGGGGGCCAAAGCTACAGGCGGTGGCAAAGCCGATAATGAATTGCAGCGCGGTCAGGATCAGAAGTGAAGGGCTGAGCGCTGCCAGCGCATAGGCGACTGTCAGGATCACGGCGCAGGTGATCAGCGCTGTGGTGATGCCAAAGCGGTCCACCGCGCGCCCGACATAGAAGTTACCAAGCGCAAAGCCGATCATGGTGAGCGTGTAGGCCAAAGACACATCCGCCCGGCCTGCGCCGAATTCGGTCTGGACCTCGGGCATCACCACGATGATTGCCCACATGCCGACATTGCCCATCACCGCGATCAAAAGCGTGACAAGCAGGCGGAGCCACGCGTAGCGGCTGTCAAGGACGGTTGGCGCAATCATCCGGTCACATTAGCCGGGCGCGGCTGGGGTGCCAGTGAAATCTGTGGGACGCTTGTTCGAGGCAGGAATGATGCAGGGGCGCATCGTATCTTTCCGCTTACGGAAGGTGGTGCTGGTGGCGGCGGCGGTGCCTTTGGAATTTGTCGCGCAGGTTGTGTGCGGAGTGTGCATATTTGGAAAAAGAAGAAGATCAGGCCTTGGCCGGAGGGGCCGCCAGATCGCTGAGGATCGGGCAGTCCGGGCGGTTGTCTCCGGCGCAGCTTTGGACGAGGTCTGACAGCGTGTCACGCATGGATTGCAGTTGGGAAATTTTGTCTTCAATCGTGTGCAGATGCGCCTGTGCGAGGTCTTTGACATCAGCGCTTGCGCGGGTCTTGTCGTCGTAAAGCGCCAGCAGCGTGCGACAATCCTCGATGGTGAAGCCGAGCGCGCGGGCGCGTCCCAGAAACGCCAGCTTGTGCAGGTCGCTGTCGCGGAAGCGGCGGTAGCCGTTGCTGTCGCGCAAGGGCGCGATCAGGCCGATGTCTTCGTAGTAGCGGATGGTTTTGGGCGGCAGGCCAGCGCGGGTGGCAACGTCTCCGATGTTCATGCGGGAGCCTCTTGGTAGCTGGGGGATGGGGCGTCCTGTTGGGCTGGTGCAATGTTGCGCAAGCGCAGCGCATTCGAGATTACAAAGACCGAGGACAACGCCATTGCGCCCGCCCCAAGCATTGGTGACAGCAGGAGGCCGAAGGTGGGATAGAGCACGCCCGCTGCCACGGGGATCAGCGCGGTGTTGTAGGCGAAGGCCCAGAACAGGTTCTGGCGGATGTTGCGCATCGTGCGGCGCGAGATTTCAACCGCGTTTACCACGCCCGACACACGGCCCGAGGCCAGCACGATATCGGCGGCTTCGATGGCGACATCGGTGCCAGTGCCGATGGCCAGTCCGATATCGGCTTCGGCCAGTGCCGGAGCGTCGTTGATGCCGTCGCCGACAAAAGCAACCGGGCCGAACTGGGCGCGCAGGGCCTTGATCGCGGCGACTTTGCCATCAGGCAGGACGCCCGCTGTCACATGGTCAATGCCAAGCTGCTGCGCAATGGCTTGCGCGGCGGCGGGGCTGTCGCCCGAGATCATCGCCACCTTGAGACCCTGCGCATGCAGCGCGTCGATGGCCGGTTTTGCACTGGGTTTGATCTGGTCGGCCACGGCGAAGACGGCGGCAGCCTGTCCGTCGATGGCGACGCAGACCAGCGTGTGACCCTTGTTTGCAAACCGTGTGATCGCACCCTGCAAAGGGCTTGTGTCGATCAGGTGTTCGATCAGGTGTCGTTCAGAACCCACCAGTAGGGATGTGCCGTCTATATGTGCCTTCAGGCCGTAGCCGGGTATGGTTTCGGCGTCGGTGACATCGGGCAGGTCATCGGGCGCTGCTGCGAGGATTGCGCGGGCAACGGGATGATCCGAGCTTTTTTCGACGGCGGCTGTGAGGTGCAGGGCGCGGGCAGCATCGATACCGGGTGCGGTCATCTGGTCGACCAGGGTCGGGCGGCCTTGGGTCAGGGTGCCGGTCTTGTCAAAGGCCACGACCTTGGCCGCATCCAGCCGTTGCAGCGCGTCGCCTTTGCGAAACAGCACACCCAATTCGGCCGCACGCCCCGTGCCCACCATGATGGAGGTCGGAGTGGCAAGGCCCATGGCACAGGGGCACGCGATGATCAGAACCGCGACACCAGCCACCAGCGCATAGCCCACAGCAGGTGATGGCCCGATGGCAAGCCAGACCGCGACTGTGAGCGCGGCAATGGCCAGCACCACAGGCACGAAGATGCGCACAACTGTGTCGGCGAGTGCCTGAATGGGAAGTTTCGCACCTTGTGCGGTCTGGACCATGTCAATGATGCGGGCGAGCACCGTATCCGACCCAACGGCTGTGGCACGATAGGTCAGGAGGCGTTGGCCATTGATCGTGCCGCCTGTGACGCGGTCGCATTCAGATTTCGCCACGGGTGCGGGTTCGCCGGTGATCATGGCCTCGTCCACGAAAGACGTGCCGTCGGTGACCACACCATCAACGGCGACGCGCCCGCCCGGTCGGACGGTGATCAAGTCGCCTGTGACGACCTCTGACAGGGGAATGTCCGTCTCCGTGCCATCGCGTAGCACATGCACTGTGTCAGGGCGCAGGCCGACAAGGTGGCGAATGGCGGCCCCGGTGCGGCCCTTGGCGCGGGCCTCCATCCAACGACCGGCAAGGATCAGCGTGACAATCACGCCCGCCGCTTCGAAATAGACGGCGCGGGTGCCGTCGGGCAGCAGTGCTGGCGCAAAGGTGGCGATGGTGGAATAGGCCCAGGCCGCCAAGGTGCCCAAAGCGACCAGGCTGTTCATGTCGGGCGCGCCTTTGGCCAGAAGCGGCAGGCCGATGCGGAAGAAGCGCCGCCCGGGCCATGCGAGAACCAGCGTGATCAACACGAATTGCAGAATCCAGAAGCTCTGCATGCCGATGCTGCCCATGATCGCGTGGTGGATCGGCGGGAACAGGTGCCCGCCCATTTCGGTGAGAAACACAGGCAGGGTCAGCGCGCCCGCGATCAGCGTGTCGCGTTTGAGCGGCAGGATGTCCGACGGAACCTCGGTCGGGGTGTCAGAGGTGATGGGTTTGGCACGATACCCGGCGTCTGTCACCGTTTTGGCGAGGGTTTCGATGGTGACTGCACCGTCAAGGCTGCGCACGGTGGCGGTTTGTGTGGCAAGGTTCACAGCGGCCGAGATAACGCCGGGACGGTCCTGCAAGGCGCGCTCGACGCGGCCCGTACAGGACGCGCAGGTCATGCCGGTGATCGACAGCCGATGCGTGGTTTCCTTGGCTGGGTAGCCCGCGGTTTTCAATGCGGCGCGCAGCGTGTCGGTCGAGGCATCCCCGGTGACCTGTGCCATGCGGTTTGCAATATTGACCGAGGCCGATGCGACCCCGGGCACAGCGGCAAGCGCGCGTTCGGCGCGGTTTGCGCAGCCGGCGCAGCTTAGGTTTTCGACGGCGAAGCGAAGCGTTGTCATGGGACTGATCCTTGTGCCTTGAGGATCAGATAGGGCTTCCAGTCACTGGAAGGTCAAGGGGGTTTGGTTTTATTTGTCCTGCAACATTGGTCTTTGGGTCAGTTGAGGTGGGATCTGGGTGTGCAAAGCCGTGCGCGGCACTCCTCGCACAGAATCGGTAGACCAAAGCGTGAGGCGCTGCACAATAACGGCAGCAAGGCAGTCGGTGAAACAAGCATCCCGGCTTCTGCCAGCGCGCGGTCGCGGTTTTGTTCGGTGGCGGCCATGACAAAGCGGGCCAAGGACGCTTCGTCAGGTGATACGCCTTGCGTGTCTTCGGTGAGGATTGTCAGTGCTTGCCATCCATGAAGTCGAAGCAAGCGCAACATCTGTTCAAATGCCTGCAAGCAGGCGCGGGCGCGCGCCTGGCCCATGGAGTGACACAGGTCATCCCACATCCGGTTCTGAGCTTCGGGGCCGGATTCCCACGCACGCAAAAGAGCGATCACCCGCTTTTCGGGCGCGCGTAGATCTGTGTCAGGGAGGAGGATCGGTCCATGATGCATGGAAAAAACCTTTGCTCTTGGGTCATAGCGCAAAAGCTAGCCTATAATTCTGATTAAAACAATCAGGAATGTGTTTTGAGCACAAGGTTTGATGCCTACAGAAATAGGGAACCTGGAAAATAAGTAGATTTTGGGGCAATTTCCGCCCCCACTTCGCCTAACAGATCGGTCTAAGGAGGGGGGAGTCACCCAGCCCCTGTTTCGGCTTCGATCTGTGCACGGGATTTTCGGGCGCGTTCAGTGGCGGATTTCAACTGACCGCAGGCTGCCATAATGTCTTCGCCGCGCGGGGTGCGAATGGGGGAGGCGTACCCGGCCTTGTAGAGGATATCTGCAAACGCTTCGATGCGGCTCCAGTCCGAACGCTTGTAGGGCGCGCCGGGCCATTCGTTGAACGGGATCAGGTTGATCTTGGCGGGGATGCCCGCGATCAGTTTGACCAGACGCCGCGCGTCTGCGTCGGAATCGTTCACATCCTTGAGCATCACATATTCAAACGTGATGCGTTCGGAGTTCGAATTTTTGGGGTACTCGCGCAACGCATCAAGCAGGGTCTCGATATTCCAGCGCTTGTTGATCGGGACCAGATTGTCGCGCACCTCATCTGTGGTGGCGTGGAAGCTGACGGCCAGCAGGCAGCCGATCTCTTGGGCGGTTTTGGCAATTTCCGGCACAACCCCAGAGGTCGACAGCGTGATGCGGCGGCGCGACAGGGCAATGCCTTCGCCGTCCATCGCAATCTTCATGGCGTCGCGGACGTTGTCAAAATTATAAAGTGGCTCACCCATGCCCATCAACACGATGTTGGACAAAAGGCGCGGCCCGTTTTCGCCGGTGCCGACGCCCGGTTCCGGCCATTCGCCCAAATCGTCACGGGCCAGCATGACCTGACCGACGATTTCCCCAGCGGTCAGGTTGCGGACCAGTTTCTGCCTGCCGGTGTGGCAGAACGAACAGGTGAGCGTGCAGCCGACCTGAGACGATATGCACAGCGTGCCGCGATCAGTTTCGGGGATATAGACGACCTCGACCTCGTGCCCGCCTGCGATACGGACAAGGTATTTACGGGTGCCATCAGCCGAGACTTGTTTGGACACTACCTCGGGCAGGGCAATTTCGAAATGATCGTCCAGTTGCGCGCGGTAGCCTTTGGCAAGGTTCGTCATCGCATGGAAATCGCGTACACCCCACTGGTAGAGCCATTGCCAGATCTGGTTCACGCGCATCTTGGACTGCTTGTCCGGCGTGCCCATGGCGATCAACGCGTCATGAAGCTTGGTGCGTGTCAGACCGACAATATTCGTCTTACCGCCCTCGGGCATCTTGCGCGGGAGGGTCAGAACGTCTTGAGTAATCGGTGCAGCGCCGGTCATGGGGTCAGCCTTTCTCGAAAAGAGATGAGGCACATATAGGATTCTTTTGCTTTTGCCAAAGGGTGAATGCGCCCCGATTTTCAAGCATAGCCCAAATCCCTTGATGCACCGCGCGCGCCAAAAAGGGGCACACTGCCAGATTTACCTAGGGCAAGCCGACGCTCTGAGGCATGGCCCCGCCCTTTATCTCGCAATGGGGTCCTTGACGGAGGGAATTACAAAATGGCTTATTTTTCAGTTTCGCATTGGAACACGAGCAAATGGCCGGACGCTCTGGCCCGACCTGTCAGGCCCTTTTTCCTGCAAATCCTCAGGACCGGCAGCGCGTTTCCGCATCTTCGACTGCGGCGGTAAAGCCCAGAAGAGAGAATGTATCCTTGGTCACGGTACCGCGCGCGGATTGTGCCGTCAGCACGGCATCCGCGCCGCGTTTCATCGCGGTGACGATCTTGGAATCGTCCTGCGGCGTTGCGGGCCAAGCCCATTCGCCTTCGGTGAACAATTCGAATTCCGTGCCGCTGATATTGACGTTAACGGTCGATCCCGGTGCAAACGGATAACCCCCGGTAAAGGCGACCTGTCCCTGCACCTCGGCGCCGGGACGGTAGAACACCATCAGCAGGATTTCGCCTCGGGTCACGGCCACGACACGGCCGCCGCGCGTGTTTACGCTTTCCTTATAGGTTGTCACTGCCCAGCATTCGCGGGGCTCTTGCCCTTCGAACACGCTCCAGTCGGTGATGGCATTCACGCGGTTGGTGCTCGTTTCCTGTGCGACACTCGCACTTGCCGATACCAGCGCCATTGCGCCGATCACCGCTCCGCCAATCCATGATTTCATGCGTCCAGCCTCCAGACCGTCCTTAGCCTCAACTCGTTTCTTCGTCACAGTATGGGTTTAGCCCGCGATTATGTCACTGCAACTTTGCTCTCGACCTTGTCAGATTAGCCTGATTTACGGGTGTCTTCAAAGCCCAATTGGCAGATTTCTGCCCATTTTCCAAGGAGCGCCCCGAATGGCACAGCCTGCATCTCTGGCCGAAGTCTGGCGTGGCCCCTTCCAAGAAAGCCATCATGTCGGACATGCAGTGATCTGCGACGGCACCGGGCAGATTGTTGACGCTTGGGGTGATGCGACAGCGGTGGTATTGCCGCGCAGTTCGTCGAAGATGATCCAGGCGCTGCCATTGCTGGCATCGGGGGCTGCGGATGGACGAGGCCTGACGTCGGAACAGCTCGCGCTGGCCTGCGCTTCGCACCAAGGTGCGCCGATTCATGTCACGCGCGTTAACCGGTGGCTTGCGGATCTGGGTCTTGGTGACGGCGCGTTGTGTTGCGGGCCGCAGGTGAGCCGCGATACAGAGCTCAAGCTTGAGATGATCCGTGCGCAAGACCCCCCCTGCCGGGTGCATAACAATTGTTCGGGCAAACATGCCGGGTTCCTGACGCTGGCCCAGCATCTTGGGGCGGGGCCGGACTATGTGACCCCGGATCACCCAGTGCAGCGTGCTTGCCTTGACGCTTTCGAGACCGTGACCGGCGAAACAAGCCCCGGCTTTGGGATTGATGGCTGTTCGGCCCCCAACTTTGCGACAAGCATGCACGGGATGGCGCGGGCTATGGCGTGGTTTGCCACGGCCGGCCAGCGGTCAGACACCATGAGCTCGGCCGCCGCACGGCTGGTTGCGGCGATGCACACCCATCCCGAACTGGTCGCTGGCGAAGGCCGTGCCTGCACGCGTTTGATGCGTGTGGCCAAGGAGCCTGTCGCGCTCAAGACCGGGGCAGAGGGCTATTTCATCGCCATCTTGCCGAACCGGGGTCTGGGCATAGCCGTCAAAGCGGCCGACGGGGCCACGCGGGCGGCGGAATGTGCGATTGCGGCGCTTTTGGTGCGGCTTGATGTGCTCGACCCCGCGCATCCCGAAGTCAAAGCGTTTCTCAACCCGTTGGTGCACAACTGGGATGGGCTGGTCACCGGAGAGATTAAACCTGCGCCGGGCCTTCTGGCATAACAAATTCCGAGCGGCTGTAGCCTTGCAGGAATAGCAGGGCGGTCAGGTCGCCGTGATTGATCCGCAGTCTGGCTTCGTCCTGCACACTGGGTTTCGCATGCAATGCAACGCCTGACCCTGCGCGTTGCAGCATGCCCAGATCATTGGCCCCGTCGCCCACAGCCAGCACGTCGGCGGCGCTTAGCCCGAGCCGTGCGGTGATGTCATCAAGCGCGGCAACCTTGGCGTCCCGCCCCAGGATCGGGCGGCTCACATCGCCAGTCAGTCGGCCCCCGTCGACCAGCAGCGTGTTGGCGCGGTTTTCGTCAAAGCCCAAAGCGGCGGCCACCCGCGCGGTGAAGGCGGTAAACCCGCCAGACACCAGCGCAGCATATGCGCCTCTGGCTTTCATCGTCGCCAAAAGGACAGGCCCGCCGGGCATAAGGGTGATGCGGGACTTCAGGACATCTTGGATCACTGTGTCAGGCAGATCCCGCAGCAATGCGACCCGCGCGATCAACGCGCCTTCGAAATCCAGTTCGCCATTCATGGCGCGTGCGGTGATGTCCTTCACCTGCGCACCAACGCCTGCGACCTCTGCCAGTTCGTCGATACATTCCTGCTGGATCATCGTGCTGTCCATATCCGCCAGCAACATGGCCTTGCGCCGCCCCTCGGCGGGTTGGATGACCAGATCAACCCCTTGATCCTGAAGCGCGGTCCAGCTTGCCCCGGCAGTGTCCGGCACAGTCGGTATGTCGAACTCTGCGGCCTCGTCCGGGGACAACCACAGCAGGTCCGCTCCGCCCCACGCATTGCGCAGCGCCTCTGCCAAAGCTGGGTCCAACGCACCGGGGCGGGCAATCAAAGTGGCTGTGAACATGGCATCCGTCCTTGGTCAAAACATGCGGCGATGTACCTATGCCACAAGCAAAAGACCAGATGGCACACAGGCACCGCCTGCATCTTCTTCTTTTCCTGAATACTGCCCGTCGGAGGCATCACCACGTTGTGGCAAGCGTGAAAGCAGCAAAGTTTCCGATCCGCAACGCGCCCGCACCCGATCTGCAAATGCGTCACCTTGGCTGCATTTTCCGACTTGCGCGGGGGCAATCGGGGCCGTAGACGCAGCGGCGGGACACCCTTCCCCAACGAAGGGCGCTTATCTGGAAGGATAGCACAAATGGCTATTGCAAAACCCGGCGCGCGGCCGGCCAACCCGCGTTTTTCCTCTGGCCCCTGTGCCAAACCCCCCGCTTTTGAGTTAAACAAACTCGCCGACGCGCCCTTGGGTCGCTCGCACCGGGCTGGTGTCGGCAAAGCCAAGCTGAAGGCCGCGATCGAAGAGACGCGCGAACTGCTTGGTGTGCCTGCTGATTACAAGATCGGCATTGTTCCTGCGTCCGATACGGGTGCGGTTGAAATGGCGATGTGGTCGCTGTTGGGCGCACGCAAGGCGACAATGGTTGCTTGGGAATCTTTTGGTGCAGGCTGGGTCACGGACGTGGTCAAGCAGCTCAAGATCGACGCCGAGGTGAAGACCGCAGATTACGGCCAGATCGTGGATATGGCGGCTTTGGATTATGACACCGATGTTGTGTTCACGTGGAACGGCACCACTTCGGGTGTGCGGATGCCCAATGGCGATGCGATCCCGGCAGACCGCGACGGTCTGACAATCTGCGACGCCACCTCGGCGGCCTTTGCGCAGGACCTGCCGTGGGACAAGCTCGATGTGACGACGTTCTCCTGGCAGAAGGTGCTGGGCGGCGAAGCCGCGCATGGGATGCTGATCTTGTCGCCCCGCGCGGTTGAACGTCTGGAAAGCTACACACCCGCTTGGCCGATGCCCAAGATTTTCCGCCTCACCAAGGGTGGTAAGTTGATCGACGGAATCTTTGTTGGCGAGACAATCAACACGCCCTCGATGCTTGCGGTCGAAGACTACCTGCTGGCGCTCGATTGGGCGCGGTCGGTGGGCGGGCTAAGGGGCCTGATGGCGCGGGCTGATGCCAATGCGCAAGCGATCTGGGATTTCTGCGCGGCAAACGACTGGATCGCCAATCTGGCTGATGATCCGGCAACGCGGTCGAACACGTCCGTTTGCCTGAAATTCACCGATCCCCGTATCACTGATGGCACGGTCTTTGCCAAGGCAGTCGCCAAACGGCTTGAGGCGGAAGGCGTGGCGCTGGATGTCGGCGCGTATCGAGATGCCCCTGCCGGGCTGCGCATCTGGTGCGGTGGCACGGTCGAGACGGCAGATATCGAAGCGATGTTGCCGTGGCTAGACTGGGCCTTCCATGCCGAGATCGACGCCTTGGCCCAAGCGGCCTGATCCAAACATTTTCAGCGCTCATCAAGCCTGACGGCTTTCTTTGCGAAGAAGGGCAAACGCCCTGATGAGCGCGCATTTCTGACAAAGGACCAAAAACATGGCCCCCCGTGTACTCATCTCTGACGAACTTTCCGACGCAGCCGTCCAGATCTTCAAGGACCGCGGCATTGATGTCGATTTCCAGCCCAAGCTGGGCAAGGACAAAGACAAGCTGGCCGAAATCATCGGCCAGTATGACGGCCTTGCGATCCGCTCGGCGACCAAGGTGACGCAGACCATTCTGGACAATGCCACCAACCTCAAGGTGATTGGCCGCGCCGGGATTGGCACCGACAATATCGACAAGGACGCCGCCTCCAAGAAAGGTGTGATCGTCATGAACACGCCCTTTGGCAACATGATCACCACCGCCGAACACGCGATTGCGATGATGTTCGCTTGTGCGCGTCAAATCCCCGAAGCGTCTGCATCGACTCATGCCGGCAAGTGGGAAAAGTCCAAATTCATGGGTGTTGAGCTGACCGGCAAGACGCTGGGTGTGATTGGTGCTGGCAACATTGGTGGCATCGTGTGTGACCGCGCGCGCGGGCTCAAGATGAAGGTTGTCGCCTATGACCCTTTCTTGGGCGAAGAAAAGGCCAAGAAGATGCAAGTCGAGAAGGTTGAGCTTGACGATCTTCTGGCGCGCGCTGATTTCATCACGCTGCACGTGCCCTACACGGACCAGACTGCGAATATCCTTTCAGCGGAAAATCTTGCCAAGACCAAGAAAGGCGTGCGGATCATCAACTGTGCGCGGGGCGGTCTGGTGGACGAAGCAGCCTTGGCAGAACTTTTGAAATCCGGGCACGTTGCAGGTGCCGCGTTTGACGTGTTCAAGGAAGAACCCGCCACAGACAACCCGCTCTTTAACCTGCCCAACGTGGTTTGTACGCCGCATCTTGGTGCGGCAACGACCGAGGCGCAGGAAAACGTGGCGTTGCAAGTGGCCGAGCAGATGGCGAATTACCTGCTGACAGGGGCCGTTGAAAACGCGCTCAACATGCCGTCCGTGACGGCTGAAGAGGCCAAGATCATGGGCCCGTGGATCAAGCTGGCCGACCATTTGGGCAGCTTTATCGGCCAGATGACGGACGAGCCGATCAAGGCGATCAATGTGCTGTATGATGGCACCGTGGCCGAGATGAACCTCGATGCGCTGAACTGTTCGGCGATTGCCGGGATCATGAAGCGCGTGAACCCGGATGTGAACATGGTCAGCGCGCCGCTGATTGCCAAGGAACGTGGGATCAAGATCAGCACGACCAATCAGGCGAAATCGGGTGCGTTTGATGGCTATGTGAAGCTGACCGTGGTCACAGACAGCCGCGAACGGTCGATTGCGGGCACAGTGTTCAGCGATGGCAAGCCGCGGTTTATCCAGATCAAGGGCATCAATATCGACGCCGAGATCGGGGCGCATATGGTGTACACCACGAACGAAGATGTGCCGGGCATCATCGGGACGTTGGGCATGACCATGGGCCAGAACAACGTCAACATCGCAAACTTCACCTTGGGCCGCTCTGCTGCCAAGGGCGAGGCTATTGCCCTGCTCTATGTCGATGAACCGGTGCCAGCCGATGTTGTCGCCAAGTTGCATGCAACAGGCCTGTTCAAGCAGGTAAAGCCACTTCAGTTTGACGTGGCGTGATTGCAGCGTGACCTGACACATGCGAAAGAGCGCGGATGACACGCGCTCTTTACGCCTTCGGCGATATTCACGGCCAGCTTGGCATGCTTGAAGATGCGCTTGCGCTGGTCGAGGCGGATGGCGGTGCAGATGCCCGCATCGTTTTTCTTGGTGATTATGTGGATCGTGGCCCGGACAGCCGGGGTGTGATCGACATGCTGGCCACAGGGCAGGCCGACGGCCGTGACTGGGTGTGTCTCAAGGGCAATCACGACCGGTTCTTCGAGTGGTTCATTCACCCGGATGGCCCGCGAAGCGATCCACATCTTCTGGTTGGCTATCACTGGTTTCATCCATCAATTGGCGGCACGGAAACCATTGCGTCCTATGATGTCTATCCGCCGGATCGTATCCGTCAAAGTGACCTTGCCAGTCAGATCATTGAGGCGGTGCCCGAGACGCATCAGGCGTTTTTGCGTGGTCTCAGGACATCCCATGCCGAAGACGGTTTGTTCTTTGCCCATGCCGGTATTCGCCCCGGCGTTCCCTTGGACCGGCAGGACGAAAACGATCTGCTGTGGATTCGTCAGGAGTTCCATTCCGACAAGCGCGATCACGGTGCGGTTGTCGTGCACGGGCACACGCCTGTCGACGTGCCCGAGCGATACACGAACCGGATCAACCTTGACACCGGCGCGGGCTATGGACGCCCGCTGACCGTTGCCGTGTTCGACAGTGGTGAGGTGTTCAGGCTGACGGCGCAAGGCCGCCAGCGCATCCCTAATCGTAGCTAAGCGCCGTCGCCTTGCCGCGGAACACCGTATAGGCCAGCGCGGTATAGCCAAGGATCATCGGCAATACGAAAATTGTCCCGATCAGGATGATGAACAGGCTTTCCGGTGCGCTGGCTGCCTCGTAGATCGTAATCTGGTCCGGCACGATGAACGGGTAGAACGAATAGGCCATACCGAAAAATCCAAGCACAAACAGAACGATGGTCGCCGCAAAGGGGAACCATGCAAAGCTGTCATCGCTGGTCGGCAAGCGCCGCAGCGCCAGCCACAACAGGACGATCAACGCGCCCGACATCAACGGCAATGGCAACAGCAGGAAAAATTCCGGCATGGAAAACCATTTGTCAAAGATGCGCGGGCTGACCAGGGGCGACGCGACCGAGATCGCGCCAAGGCCAAGGACAACGCCCCAGATGCCGCCTTTGGACCATGTCACGGCTTTGCGCTGCAACGCGCCTTCGGTTTTCAGGATCAGCCATGTCGCCCCGATGAACGAATAGGCGACGGTCAGGAACACCGCCGTCACCGCCGAAAAGGCGAGGGTAAAGGCGGTGACTTCAAGGCCCATGATATACATGCCGAGCATGTAGCCTTGGCTCAGCGACGTCATCATCGATCCGATATAGAACGCCCGGTCCCAGGACGCCTTGTGACGCGCCGGGGCCTTCACGCGGAATTCGAACGATACACCGCGCAGGATCAACCCGACCAACATCACTGCGACCGGCAGGTAGAGCGCGGTCAGGATCGTGCCATGCGCAGTGGGAAAGGCCACCAGAAGGATGCCGATGGCCAACACCAGCCATGTTTCGTTGGCATCCCAGAACGGCCCGATGGATGCGATCATCCGGTCTTTTTCGTCCTTTTCGGCAAAGGGAAACAACACGCCGACGCCAAGGTCGAACCCGTCAAGCACAACGTAGATCAGAATGGACACGCCCAGAAGCGCGGCGAAGGCCAGCGGAAGCCAAACGGCAGGGTCTCCGAAAAGGTACATGGTGTTACTCCGCTGCGACTGTGACTTGGGCTTCGGCTGAAACCGGCCCGCGTGGCCGGACCGGTTCGCCCATTGCGGCCTTGCGCGCCAGATAGAAAAGCACACCGATATAAGCGGTCAGAAGCACCACATAGATCGACAGGTAGACAAACAGCGTGGTTGCCACCAACGGCGCCGGTACATCGGCCACGGCAGCTTCGGTGGTCAGCACACCCTGGACCAGCCAAGGCTGACGGCCGATTTCGGTGGTGTACCACCCTGCAAGCGTGGCGACCCAGCCGGAAAATGCCATCGGGACCATCGCCCAAAGCAGCGGTTTGGGCAGTCCCTCAACCCCGCGCCGTTTGCGCGCCATAAAGAACACGGACGCCCAGCTGAGCAGCAGCATCGCCATGCCTGTGGCCACCATGATACGGAAGCTGAAGAACACCGGGGCCACGGGCGGATGTTTGACGGTGCCGTCTTCGAGGACAAAGTCGTTCAGTCCGGGCACCACGCCATCGAGCGAATGCTTCAGGATGAGCGACGCGCCATTGGGGATGCTGATCTCGAAATCGTTGGACCGGGTTTCCTCGTTCGGGATCGCGAACAGAACCAGCGGCACGTTTGGCCCGGTCTCCCAGTTGCCTTCCATCGCGGCGACCTTTTGGGGCTGGTGTTCCAGCGTGTTCAGGCCATGAAAATCCCCAGCAAGGATTTGCAGCGGGATCAACACCGCACCAAGGGTCATGCCTGTTTTGAGCGTTGCGCGCACGCCGCTCGACCGATCCCCGATCAACCAGCGGAACGCGCTTAGCCCGGCCAGCAGGAACGCCACGGTCAGGCCCGACGCCAGCAGCATGTGCACAAGGCGGTAAGGCATCGACGGGTTGAAGATGATTGCAAACCAATCGGTGGCAAAGGCGACGCCGTCGCGCATCTCAAAGCCCGCAGGCGTGTGCATCCATGAATTCAGCACCAAAATCCAGAAGGCCGACATGGTGGTGCCAAAGGCCACAAGAAAGGTCGACAGCGTGTGCAACCAGCTTGGCACTTTGGACATGCCAAACAGCATGATCCCAAGGAACACCGCCTCAAGGAAAAACGCGGTCATCACCTCGTAAGCCAACAAGGGGCCCGCAATGTTACCGACCGACTCCATAAAGCCCGGCCAGTTGGTGCCGAACTGGAAGGACATGGTGATGCCCGACACAACCCCCATCGCAAAGCTCAGCGCGAAGACCTTGACCCAGAAGCGATAGGCTTCGATCCATTTCTGATCGCCCGTGCGGCTGAAGCGCAACTTGAAGAACAGCAGCACCCAACCCAAGGCGATCGTGATCGTCGGGAACAGGATGTGAAACGAGATGTTCGCTCCGAACTGGATGCGCGACAGGATAAGAGTGTCCATGGAGAGCCGACCTTTGGCAAAAGCTGTTTGTGTCTGAGACATAGGTAGGTGTCAAATGTAGGTTTACTGGTTGCTGCGACAGCATTGCACACCCAGAGCGCAGGGGCAGACTGACGCACCGGATTGTCCGGTTCGCTGCGGCATGTGCGAAAGCGGTTTCAAATTCGGGGCAAGGTCTTATATCTAGCGCTCTCGCGGACGAAGGAGGCCGCAGCGATGGCAAAGCCGAAGGAAAACACGAACTACAAGGTGATCGCCGACAACCGTCGTGCGCGGTTCGACTATGCCATCGAGGACGATCTTGAAGTGGGGATCATGCTTCAGGGGTCCGAAGTGAAATCCCTGCGCGAGAACAGCGCGAACATCACCGAATGCTACGCCGCAGTCGAAGACGGAGAGTTGTGGCTCGTGAATTCGTATATCGCGCCCTACAACCGCGCAATGTTCCCGCATGATGAACGGCGGCGGCGCAAGCTGTTGGTGTCACGCAAAGAATTGTCGCGTCTGTGGAACGAGACCCAGCGCAAGGGCATGACGCTTGTGCCGATGGTGATGTATTTCAACCATAAAGGCATGGTGAAAATGAAGCTGGGCATCGCCAAGGGCAAGAAAAACCACGACAAGCGCGAAACCGAAGCCAAGCGCGACTGGGGCCGCCAAAAACAGCGGTTGCTCAAGAACGCAGGCTGATCCACGTCACGATTCCGTCCCCGCGATATGTCATGCGGCGGCGGCGGTGTTTTTTGGCGCTGGTGGGCGTCGTAACGAACATGATGGCCAAGTAAGCGCAAAGCGCCCTTGGCCTTGCGAGTCGCGCCTGCCCCACTTATGCAGGTGCGACACCAGTTCAGAGGGCGCTTATGGCACAGGACGACCCAAAAACGCTTGTTTCCACAGATTGGCTCGCGTCACACATGCGCGACCCGGATTTGCGCATTCTGGATGCGTCTTGGTATATGCCCGACTCGGGCCGCGACGCGAAGGCGGAATATACGGCGGGGCATATACCCGGAGCGCGCTTTTTTGATATCGACGACGTGTCAGACAACCGGTCTGATCTGCCGCACATGGCGCCGCCCATTGAGAAATTCATGTCCCGCATGCGTGCGCTTGGCGTGGGCGACGGCCATCAGGTGGTTGTCTATGATGGCATGGGTCTGTTTTCTGCCGCGCGGGTCTGGTGGCTGTTCAAGCTGATGGGCCAGAACGACATTGCGGTGCTCGACGGTGGGTTTCCCAAATGGGTCGCCGAAGGCCGCGACGTTGAAGACCTACCGCCGATGATCCGCGACCGGCATATGACGGTGCGGCGTCAGGCGCATCTGGTCAAGGACGTGACGCAGGTGTCGGCGGCCTCTAAACTGCATGATCATGAAATCATCGACGCGCGGTCTGCGGGCCGGTTCCAGGGGCAAGAGCCCGAACCCCGCCCCGGCATGCGCAGCGGGCATATTCCCGGTTCAAAGAACGTGCATTATGCCAGCCTGCTGAACGCGGATCAGACGCTGAAATTGCCGGAAGAGACCCGCGCGATCTTTGAAGCGGCAGGGGTGGATTTGGCGAAGCCCGCGATCACGACATGCGGGTCCGGTGTGACGGCAGCGATCCTGTCGCTGGCCATGGCCCGCATGGGCAAAGACGACTTTTCCCTTTACGACGGCTCTTGGTCCGAATGGGGGATGTTCCCCACCGTTCCCGTGGCCACTGGAGACGACTGATGTTCGAGACCCTCAAGGAACAACCCGCCGATAAAATCCTGGCTTTGGTGCAGACCTACCGCGAAGATCCGCGCGATCCCAAGATTGATCTCGGGGTCGGTGTCTACAAGGACGCAACCGGAAACACGCCGATCATGCGCGCCATCAAAACTGCCGAACAGCAGCTTTGGGAGGCGGAAACGACCAAGGCCTATACCGGGCTTGCCGGCGATCCGGCCTTTGCGGATGCGATGGTTGCTATGGTTCTGGGCGATGCAGTGCCGCGTGCAAACGTAGCGGCGGTGGCCACGCCCGGCGGCACAGGTGCGGTACGTCAGGGCTTTGACATGGTCAAAATGGCCAATCCCAAAGCCCGTGTGTTTGTCAGTGATCCGACATGGCCAAACCACCTGTCGATCCTCAAGCATATGGGGCTTGAAGTGGTGCTCTACCGCTATTTCGACGAAGACACGCGCGGCCTTGATTTTGACGGCATGATGGCTGATCTGGCGCAAGCCGGTCCGGGGGACATCGTGCTGGTGCATGGTTGCTGTCACAACCCGACCGGTGCAAACCTCAACATCACCGAATGGAAGGCGCTGGTTGACCTGCTGCTCAAAACCGGTGCAACCCCGATGGTCGATATTGCCTATCAGGGCTTTGGGGACGGGCTTGAGGAAGACGCGGCAGCAACGCGTTTGATAGCTTCGTCGGTGCCGGAAACCATCATCGCAGCAAGCTGTTCCAAGAACTTTGGGATCTACCGCGAACGCACAGGGTTGCTGATGGCGGTGGCGGCTGATCCGTCGGCGCACAAGCTCAATCAAGGTACGTTGGCCTATCTGAACCGCCAGAACTATTCCTTCCCGCCGGATCACGGCGCACGCTTGGTGACGATGGTTTTGACCGATGACACCCTGCGCGCGGAATGGGCGAAAGAGCTGGAAGAGATGCGCACTGGCATGTTGGCGCTGCGCGAACAATTGGCGGCCGAGTTACAACGCCTGTCCGGGTCCGATCGGTTCGGTTTTATCGCCCAGCATCGTGGCATGTTCTCGCGGCTTGGGGCCACGCCCGAGCAGGTGGACCGCCTGCGCGATGAACACGCGATCTATCTGGTTGGAGATTCCCGCCTGAACATCGCCGGTCTGAACAAGGATTCTGTGCCGATCCTTGCCAAGGCGATGATCGACGTGGGAATTTGATCTGACATCAGAGATTTAAGTGTATGGGCGCCTGTTGGCGCCCATTCTGTTTGTCTCGTCCGCCGCCTACGGCATTGTTCTCGGGCCTGTGTTTATGTGACGCCTCTGTTGGACCAAGGGCAGGTGGCGATGGTGCGTCGGTGTATTCGGAAAAAGCCGTCAGCCGTGTACTTTGACACTGTCTTCGGGCACTTGATCGCGGTCGAACATGCCGTAATCGCGCAGCACATGGCAAACGCGCAGCCGATAGTCCGAAAAGATGCCGTTCCGGCCTTTGGATTGCGCGTTGCGGTGGGCGGCGAGTTTGCGCCAGCGCAGAACCGCGTCTTCGTCCTCAAAGAAACTGATCGACAAGAGTTTGTCCGGGTTGGTCAGGCTTTGGAACCGCTCGACCGAGATGAAGCCTTCGACCTCTTCGACCATGGGTCGCATGGTCGCGGCGATGTCGAGATACGCGTCTTTTTGGCCTTCGGCGGGCATGAGTTCGAAGATGATAGCAATCATTGTGGTTCCTTTTTCTGTGACTCATCCCTGTCGGGGCCGGAGGTGTCAATCCGGGTTTGCGCGGGTGAAGGGCAACGGCATGGGAGGTGTGTAGGGTTTGGTTGTTGAAACATAGGCTTTCGGCTTATGGGAGGGACCGGGCGTCAGGATGTGCCGCAACAGTGCCACAGGGTGGTGGCGCAAGGTGAGGCGCAGGGCGACGTAATCTTCGACAACCTGTTCGCCTTCGGTCATCGCGGGCAGATGGGCTGCGGGTTCATGGATCGCTTCGCCGTCGATATCGCCATCGAACAGCGGCAGGGTCTTGCGGGTGGTCAACGCCTTGGCCTCCCACAGGGCGGCGCGGCGGGTGAGGCTGATATTGCGGAACACATCGGCTTCGGCCAGACGGGTGATCGTCGCCGGGTCAAGACCGGCACGGCGCCAGAGATCCTGAACGCTTTGGTACCCATTGCCGCGCCCGGCGGCGATCCATTGGGCGTCTTCCTCGGACAGGCCCTTGATCTGACGAAAGCCCAACCGCAGGGCAAGACCACCTGTCTCATCGGGTTCCATCACGTTGTCCCAGAAGCTTGTGTTGATGCAGACGGGGCGGACGGTCACGCCATGTTCGCGGGCGTCGCGCACGATCTGGGCGGGGGCGTAAAAGCCCATCGGCTGGGAGTTGAGCAGCGCGCAGGCGAAGATGCCGGGGTGATGGTGTTTGATCCACGCACTTGCATAGACCAGCAATGCAAAGCTGGCGGCGTGGCTTTCGGGAAAACCGTAGGAGCCGAAACCTTCAATCTGCGAAAAACAGCGATTGGCGAAGTCTTCGTCGTAGCCTTTGTTGCGCATGCCGCGCAGGAACAGGGCGCGGAATTCGCTGACATTGCCGTGCTTTTTGAAGGTGGCCAATGACCGGCGCAGGCGGTCGGCCTGTTCGGGGGTGAAGCCTGCACCGACAATGGCGATCTGCATCGCCTGTTCCTGAAACAGCGGCACACCAAGGGTTTTGCCCAGCACCGTGCCCAATTCGTCTGACGGAAAGCTCACCTCTTCTTCGCCGTTGCGGCGGCGGATATAGGGGTGGACCATATCGCCCTGAATGGGGCCGGGACGGATGATTGCGACCTCGATCACCAGATCATAGAACGTGCGCGGCTTCATGCGGGGCAGAAAATTCATCTGCGCGCGGGATTCGACCTGGAAGACACCGATGCTGTCAGCCTTGCAAAGCATGTCATAGACGGCCGGGTCTTCGGGCGGCAGCGTGGCCAGCGTGTGGGTCTGGTTGTGATGCAGCTTTAGCAGGTCAAAGGATTTGCGGATGCACGACAGCATCCCCAAGCTGAGCACATCAACCTTGAGGATGCCCAGCGCGTCGATATCGTCCTTGTCCCAGCAGATGACGGTGCGGTCCTCCATCGTGGCGTTTTCGATGGGGACGAGTTCGTCCAGACGGCCTTCGGTGATGATGAAACCGCCGACATGCTGCGACAGGTGACGCGGGAAACCGATGATTTCGAAGATCAGCTCCATCGTGAGTTTGAGGCGGTGATCGGTGGGATCGAGGCCAATTTCGCGCATGCGCTGTTCCTCAAGCCCATTGGTCGAGAAGAACTCCCAGAGTTGCGAGGACAGTGCGCCGATGGTGTCTTGGCTCAGGCCCATCGCAGACCCCACCTCGCGGATGGCGCGTTTGCCGCGGTAGTGGATGACGGTGGCACAAAGACCTGCGCGGTGGCGGCCGTAGCGGTCATAGATGTGCTGGATCACCTCTTCGCGGCGTTCATGTTCGAAATCCACATCAATGTCGGGCGGCTCGTCCCGTGCCTCGGACACAAAGCGTTCAAACACCATCGTGCCGATCTCGGGCGAGACCGAGGTCACGCCGAGGCAGTAGCAGACGACCGAATTCGCGGCAGAGCCACGGCCCTGACAGAGGATGCCGCGTTCGCGGGCAAAGGCGACGATGTCGCGCACGGTGAGGAAGTAAGGCTCATAGCGCAGTTTGCCGATCAGGGTGAGCTCGTGCTGGAGCAACTTTTTCACCTTGTCCGACGCGCCGTGCGGGTAGCGCCATTTCAGCCCCTCATGGGCGAGGCGCGACAGGCGTTGGGGGGCGGTTTCGGCCCCGGTGACTTCGCTGGGGTATTCGTAGCGCAGGTCTCCAAGATCGAAGGTGCAGGTGTCTGCCAGTTGTGTGGCGCGGTCCACGGCATCGGCATGGGGCCCAAGGATATGCCGCATGTCCATGTCAGAGCGCAGCCGCTGTTCGCCATTGGCCTGCGCGCGGGTGCCCAAGGCATCCACACGACACCCCTGACGGATCGCGGTGACCACATCCGCCAGTTTGCGGCGGCGTCCGTGGTGCATGATCGGCAGGGCCGATGCGAGAGTGGGCATGTTCAGGCTTTGGGCAAGGTGTGCGATTTGGGTGAAATACTCTTGGTCCTGCCCGTCATAGCGGGGACTGATGAGCAGGTGACTGTGCCCGGCAAAGCGGCGTGCCAGCCGGTGCGCCTGTGACAGCCAATCACCTGCGCTGCCCTGTGATGAGGGCGCTTGTTGGGCAGGGTGCAGGAGCCAGTGCAGGCCGTCCTGACAGCCCAACAGATCGTCCAGTGTCAGATGGCACGCCCCTTTGGGCGCGCGGCGGCGTCCCGTCGTGATCAGGCGGCAGAGCTGCGCCCAGCCTTGGCGGTTGGTGGCCAGCGCCGTGGCGGTAAAGCCGGTGTCGGTGACAATCTTTGCGGCCGGGATCAGGTGGGGTACATGGCTGAGGATCTGGGCGCGTTGGTGGGTGATATGGTCTGGCACCGGCGGACCGATGGGGCCATTTTTCGCCTCAAGCCCTGCGCGCTCGCGCAGCTGGCGTGTCAGGTTTTTGGCCTCTGACCAGGCGCGCACGATACCGGCCACGGAATTGGTGTCGGCAATGGCGATGGCTGACAGGCCCAGCGTGGCGGCACGCTCCATGTATTCCTCGGGGTGGGACGCCCCGGTGAGAAAGGTGAAATTGGAGGTGATCGACAGCTCTGCGAACATACACTGCTTTATGTTCTTCTTTTGTTCCCTTTTAAATGATTCGAATGTTGAAGGGTGGTTGTTTGAGGGGGCAATGGTTTGGGCCCCCTTTTTGCGTTCACAATGCCGGGATTACAGACATTCTGCCAGCGTGGCAGCGAGATTGCGGATAACCTGCCCATAGAGCGTGGCACCCGGTTCAAGATCTGCACCCAGCGGGTCGATCACGCCGGTGGTGGCTTCGGTCCCGTCAAGAACAGTCGTAATGAGGCCGGGGTTGAATTGCGGTTCTGCCAGCACGCAATCAATACCCTGTTCTCGAATACGTCCCTGGATCTCGGCAATGCGGGCGGGGCTTGGGTCGGTTGCATCGCTCAGGGAAATCGCGCCGGATGCGAGAAAATCAAAGGCGGTTTCGAAATACTGATAGGCGTCGTGGAAGACAACAAAACTGCCGCCACGCACCGGATCAAGGGTCGCGTTGACCTCGGTCACAAGCGTATCCATTTCGGTGCGGGCAGCCGCGGCATTGGTGAAATAGGTTCCCGCATTATCGGGGTCCGCCGCAGACAGTTCTGCCGCAATCAGGTTCAGCCATGTCGCGGCATTGTCGACCGACAGCCATGCGTGCGGGTCATGGGCACCATGGGCATGGCCTTCATGAGAGTGGTCATCGTGGTCTGCATGGTCTGCGTCATGATTGTGATCGTCATGGCCTGCGTCTTCTGCCTCGTGCGCATGGTCATGGTCATGGTCATGGTCGTCATGATCATGCGCGTGATCTTTTTCATCCGCATGTGCACCATCGTGACCATGGCTATGTGCTTCGAACAGCGCGCCTTCGCGGAAGTTCAGCAAGATCGTTCCGTCCGCATCCAACAGCGATATCACCTCGGCATCTTTGGCCAAGGTGCCAATCGCGTCTGCCATCCAGGGGGTCAGGTCTGCGCCCATCCAGAACACAAGGTCGGCGTCCTGAAGCGCGGCGGCCTCTGATGGGCGCAGGCTGTATTCATGGGGTGTTCCACCGGGCTGTACGATCAGATCGGGGGTGCCCAGCCCGTCCATCACCTGTGCGACCAGCGAATGTATCGGGGCGATATCGACGGCAACGCGCGGGACATCGGCCATCGCCGCGCCGCCGAGCAGAGCAGCCATGGTGGACAGAGAGACAAGCTTGGTGGACATCAGGAACTCCATGTGATTTTGTAACACTATGGCGTGCATAAACGATATGAAATAACATGACAAGACAGGCGCGAAACATGATGACCGATGACGCGATCCCGCTTGGGTTCGAACAGCACGATCACAAGGCCTGCATGGCCGATGCGCTTGCATCAGTTGAGGCGCGGTGCACCGCCGAAGGGCTGCGCCTGACACCTGTGCGACGCAAGGTGCTCGAACTGTTGTTGCAGGAACACCGGGCGCTGGGCGCATATGCGATTCTTGATCTGCTGCGCGAAGCGGGGTTCGGGTCACAGCCCCCTGTGGCCTATCGGGCGCTTGATTTTCTGGCCGAGCACGGGTTTGTGCACAAGATCGAGCGGCTCAATGCCTTTGTCGCATGTGTTCATCCCGGCGAAAACCATTCACCCGCGTTCATGATTTGCCGTTTGTGCAATTCTGTGGCCGAAGCGCATGCCGCCCTTGCAAAAGGCACGCTGGGCGCTGCGGCCCGCGCCACTGGGTTTCAGATTGAACGCACCGTCGTCGAAGCGCTGGGCGTGTGCCCGGCCTGTTCGGAAAAGGCAGACGCGTGAGCCTGATTGCCGTAAGAAACCTAAGCGTGGCCTACGGGGCCAATGTCGTGTTGCGGCATGTCGATCTGACCATTGAACCCGGAGAAATTGTCACGATTGTCGGTCCCAACGGATCGGGCAAAACCAGTCTGCTGCGCGCCATCATCGGCGCCAACAAGCCCGCCAAGGGCGAGATTGTCCGCAAGCCGGGGCTGCGGATCGGCTATGTGCCCCAACGGCTTCATATTGACCCGACGCTGCCGATCACGGTGGACCGCTTTATGCGGCTTGGTACCCAAGCAAGCCATGACGATTGCGTGGCGGCGCTTCAGACCGCAGGTGTGACCGACCTTGTGACACGGCAGATGTCGCGCCTGTCTGGCGGGCAATTCCAGCGGGTGCTTCTGGCCCGAGCGTTGATCAACAGGCCCGAGGTGCTGCTGCTGGATGAGGCGACGCAAGGCTTAGACCAGCCCGGCTCAGCCGCGTTCTACCGCCAGATCGAAGCGGTTCGGCGCGACACGGGCTGTGCTGTGCTGATGATCAGCCACGAATTGCACGTCGTCATGAGCGCCTCGGACCGGGTGATCTGCCTTAATGGCCATGTCTGTTGCGAAGGCACACCGGCGATCGTGGCCTCGGCCCCGGAATATCGCGCCTTGTTTGGCACGGGAACGGGAGGGGCGCTGGCGCTGTATCGACACGATCACGATCATGACCACACACATGATCATGATCACGGACACGAGGCGGCGCAGTGATGCTGGATGATTTCATGATGCGCGCCACGCTTGCCGGCGTCGGTGTGGCTTTTGCTGCGGCCCCTTTGGGGTGTTTCGTCGTTTGGCGCAGGATGGCCTATTTCGGCGACGCGACGGCACATGCCGCGATCCTTGGCGTCGCGTTGTCGCTGGCGCTTGACATGTCGATTTTTCCCGGAGCCTTGGCGATAGCTTTGGTCATGGCCGTCACCGTGACTGTTCTGGCTGGGCGCGGCTATGCGATGGATACGCTTTTGGGGGTTCTGGCCCATTCTGCGCTGGCATTTGGACTGGTCGCGGTGTCGTTCCTGTCGGGCGTGCGGATCGACCTGATGGCCTATTTGTTCGGCGATATTCTGGCGGTCTCGACCACCGATCTTGCGGTGATCTGGGGCGGCGCGTTGCTGGTCATTGGGCTAATTGCATGGCGGTGGTCTGCGCTCTTGATGGCGACGCTTAACGAAGATCTGGCCTACGCCAATGGCCTTGATCCAAGGCGTGAACAACTGGTTCTGACCGTGTCTTTGGCAATCACCGTTGCGGTGGCAATCAAGGTCGTGGGCGTGTTGCTGATCGCAGCAATGCTGATCATTCCCGCCGCGGCCGCCCGAAGCCTGTCGCGTACACCTGAAGCGATGGCGCTGATTGCAGCGGCGCTGGGTGCGGTGTCAGCGGTGGCAGGACTGCGCGCCGCCTATATCTTTGACACACCAGCAGGGCCGTCCATCGTGTGCGTGGCGGCGATCCTTTTTGGGTGTTTCAACCTTATTCGTTGGCAGGGGATGCGCAGCACATAGCGTGTTGATGCGTGGCCTGTTCGGTCAGACCGCGTTGATCTTCTGGATCGCGCGAAAGCCTTCGAAACGCGGTGTGCCCTCATAAAGCGTGCGGGTGTCCCCGGCGCGCGCATGGGATGCTCGAAACGCATCACTTGTTGTCCAGGCGCGGAAATGGTCTTCGGTCTCCCACACTGTGTGCGACGCATAAAGCACGCGCCCATCGTCTTCGGCGCCTTTCAGCATGTGGAACGACACAAACCCGTCCATGTCCTGAAGGCGGCTTTCGCGGTTCAGCCAAATCTCCTCGAATTCGGCAGCGTTCTCGGTTGGTACGACAAACCTGTTCATGGCAAGATACATTGGCAGTCTCCTTGATGGGTTTGCCCTGTCATGCGGCAGGGACGCAGAGCCATGTCAGCACATGGGTGTCTGTCAGGCGGTGATGGATGTCAAAGCTGCGGCCTTTCGGCAAGCCGTCGGCGAGATCGGTGGTCAGCGTCAGCGCAAGACGCGCATCGTTGGGCGCATGGGTCAATTCGGCGGCGTCAAATCCGAAAAATTGCCCAACGCGGGGATACAGCGCCTTGAACAGTGCCTCTTTGGCAGAAAAGGCGAGGGTGGCATTTGCGGCGGCAGGCAAGCGGCCCTGAGTCACCATCGCTCGTTCCCGAATGTTCAGGGTTTCTTTCAGGATCGCGGTCAGACTGCGCCCCGATGCGATGGCCTCGGTATCGACGCCGTAGCTGTGGGTCGTGTCCTGTGACAGCAGACACACACAGCGCCCGCGTGCATGGCTGATCGACCCTGACAGCCCGTTGGGCCAAATCGGTGCGCGGCTTGGCGCGGACAGAACCGGTTGCGGTGGGACGTGCAACAACGCCATCGCCGCCTGCGCCATTGCGCGCCCTGCCAGCAGATCGGCCTTGCGCGTGTCCACGGCACGCCCCAGCTGCGCCGGGAAAGGGATATCCAGCCGCTCAAACAGAGCATCGCCATAGGCCGCGCTGTTATAGCTGCCGGTCACAAGCACAGCACCTTGGATCAGGCTGTCCTGCGCGGCAATGTCGTTCAGGAACCCGTTTGCGCGGTCCTGCAAGGTAAGAAGCGGGGTCTGATCCATAGCTTGCCTGAAATCCCCGCAACCCTGTCTTGGGTCAAGCAAAAACCGACGGGTGGATTTACTTGGAGCCCGCCGGGCGCTAGGCGTTAGCCGTCAATAGGAGGCATGAAATGTCGGATCAGTCCCGGTCTCGGGGAGTCGTTTATGTCGCGTGGGGCAAGGCCCATGTGGACGTGGCACGGCGGTCTGCGGCGTCGGTGAAAAAGCACAATCCGGGGCTGCCTTGTGTGATCTGGTGTGCTGCGGATGACGACGCGACCGGGTTTGACGACGCCTTCGTCATCCCAGCCGACATGACGCGGCCCAAGGTCGGCGCGCTAAAGCTTAGCCCGTATGACGAGACACTTTATCTGGACAATGACACGATGATCCGCGCCGATCTTTCGTCGCTGTTCGATTTGTTGCAAAAGTTCGATCTATGCGGTGCGCATGTCATGCTGTGGCATCGACCCCGTCACAAGCGGATGTGGCAGACCAAAGTGCCAGAGACCTTTCCCGAGATCAATTGCGGGGTGCTGCTCTATCGCAAGAACGCCAAGACCGAGGCGTTTTTTGACGATTGGCAGGCGGCCTATGATGCGGCGGGCATGAAGATCGACCAACCGACATTCCGCGAGGTATTGTGGCACTCGGACCTGCGGTTCTATGTGTTTCCGCCGCAATTCAACAAGCGCATCTTCGAGGCGTCAGAGTTGGTGTATTCCGACCAGCCAAAACCGCGCATCCTTCATCTTCCGATCCTGCGCCCGCAGAAGAACGGGTTCAAACGATGGTTTTCGAATTTGATCCGCTGAGATGGAGACGGACCACCCTACGCGGCGTCGCAGCTTGTGCGCGGTGTTTGGCCGTGTCAGCATCCCTGCTCAAGGAGTGAGTTGACCCATGCAGACAACACAGACGGAACGGGTGCATTTGCCCCAAACGCTTGAGCCCCGCAATCCGGGGATCGCGCTGGATCTGGACTGGGTGATGCGGGCGACCGCCAACCGCTCGGCGATTGAACGGCGCGCAGCGACCTTGCCGGGGCGGCGGTCGGTCAAGAAAGCCTACCAGGCGGCTTGGCTGTGTCGGGCGATCACCTGCATCGACCTTACGACGCTTGCCGGGGATGACACGGTGGGTCGGGTCAACCGGCTGTGTGCCAAGGCGCGGCAACCGGTGCGGGCTGATCTGCTTGAGGCGCTGGGGATGTCCGGCCTGACCGTGGGCGCGGTCTGTGTCTATCACGACATGGTAGAGCCTGCGGTCGCGGCATTGGCCGGATCGGGCATTCCCGTTGCAGCGGTCAGTACCGGGTTCCCGGCAGGCCTGTCGCCCTTCCATCTGCGGGTGGCCGAGATCGAGGAAAGCGTGAAAGCAGGTGCCACCGAGATCGACATCGTGATTTCGCGTCGGCATGTGCTGACCGGCAATTGGCACGCCCTCTACGAGGAGATGAAAGCGTTTCGCGCAGCGTGCGGCGATGCGCATGTGAAGGCCATTCTGGCGACAGGTGAGCTGGGCACGTTGCAGAACGTCGCGCGGGCGTCTTTGGTCTGTATGATGGCCGGAGCGGATTTCATCAAAACCTCGACCGGCAAGGAAAGCGTGAACGCCACGCTTCCGGTGTCATTGGTGATGATCCGGGCCATTCGGGACTATCACAAGGCGACAGGCTACCGCGTTGGTTACAAACCCGCTGGCGGGATTTCCAAGGCCAAGGATGCGTTGGTCTATCTTTCGCTGATCAAGGAAGAACTGGGTGACCGTTGGTTGCAGAATGACCTATTCCGCTTTGGCGCGTCGTCCCTGCTGGGAGACATCGAGCGGCAGTTGGAGCATCATGTGACGGGGGCCTATTCGGCGTCTTGGCGTCATGCGATTGGATAGGTCGCGTTTGCGTATTTTTGAAAAGAAGAAGCCATGACCGTGCAAGAGATATTCGAAACAATGGAGTATGGAACCGCGCCTGAATCCGCTGCTGACGCCTTGGCGTGGCTGGTCGATCAGGGGGATCGGTTCGGGCATTTCATCGATGGCGCGATGACCGCACCGGGGGATGTGTTCGAAAGCCGCAATCCGGCGACGGGCGAGGTGCTGGCCCATCTGTCTCAGGCCGGTCAATCGGACGTGAATGCCGCCGTTGCAGCGGCGCGCACGGCGCAGAAGGGCTGGGCCAAGCTGGGCGGTCCGGGACGGGCGCGGTATTTATACGCGCTCGCGCGGTTGTTGCAGAAGCATGCGCGGTTGTTTGCGGTGTTGGAGAGCTTGGACAACGGCAAGCCGATCCGCGAGAGCCGGGACATCGACGTGCCTTTGGCACAGCGGCATTTCTATTATCACGCAGGGCAAGCGCAGTTGTTCGACACAGACTATGCCGGGCGCGCGGCGCATGGCGTCTGCGGTCAGGTGATCCCGTGGAATTTCCCGCTGCTCATGTTGGCATGGAAGGTGGCGCCCGCTCTGGCGGCGGGCAACACTGTGGTGTTGAAGCCTGCGGAATATACGTCGCTCACCGCGCTTTTGTTTGCCGATATCTGCCGTCAGGCGGGGGTGCCCAAGGGCGTGGTGAATATCGTGACCGGCGACGGCGCAGTGGGCGAGATGATCGTCATGCACCCGGATGTGAACAAGGTGGCCTTTACCGGATCCACAGCCGTGGGGCGACGTATCCGCGAGGCGACGGCAGGCACAGGCAAGGCGTTGACGTTAGAGCTGGGCGGCAAGTCACCCTACATCGTGTTTGAGGATGCCGATCTTGACAGTGCTGTCGAAGGACTGGTCGATGCGATCTGGTTCAATCAGGGGCAAGTGTGCTGCGCGGGGTCACGGCTCTTGGTGCAGGAAGGTGTGGCGGAGCGGTTCTATGCCAAGCTGCGCGCGCGGATGGACAAGCTGCGGGTTGGTTCGCCGATGGACAAGTCGGTAGATGTCGGCGCGATTGTCGATCAAAAACAGTTAGAAGTGATCCGGCGGCTGGTTGATGGGAACAGTGCAGGCGAGACCTATCAGGCGTCCTGCGCCATGCCTGAGACGGGCTGTTTCTATCCGCCGACATTGATCACCGGGCTAAGCACAGCTGATCCGCTGATGCAGGAAGAGATCTTTGGACCTGTGCTGGTGGGCACCACGTTTCGCACGCCGTCCGAGGCGGTCGAGGTTGCGAACAATACGCGCTACGGGTTGGCGGCGACGCTGTGGAGCGAGAACATCAACGTCGCGTTGGACATCGCGCCCAAGCTGGCTGCGGGTGTTGTCTGGATCAACGGGACCAATATGTTCGACGCCGCCGCGCCGTTTGGCGGCGTGCGCGAAAGCGGGTTCGGGCGCGAGGGTGGGCCGGAAGGTCTTGATTCTTATACTGTCCCCGTGGGGACATCCAAGGTTTTGAAACAGATCGCGGGTTTCAGCAGCGGCCCGGATATGGAACCGCAGGCGGTGGACCGGACGGCCAAGCTCTATATCGGGGGTAAGCAGACGCGGCCCGATAGCGGCTATGCCTACGAGGTGTTCACCAAGGCGGGAAAGCTGATCGGTCAAGCGCCGCTGGCCAGCCGCAAGGATGTCCGCAACGCGGTTGAGGCGGCGCGCGGCGCGGCGGGCTGGGCCGGGACAACGGCGCATCTGCGGGCGCAGATCCTGTACTACATCGCCGAGAATCTGGCCGCCCGGAAAGACGAGTTCGCCACCCGGATCAACCAGATGACCGGGGCAAAGACGGGCGCAAAAGAGGTGGATGTGTCGGTGAACCGTCTCTTCTCCTATGCCGCCTGGGCCGACAAATTTGATGGGCGCGTGGCACAGGTGCCGCTGCGCGGTGTGGCCTTGGCCATGCGCGAACCCTGCGGGGTGATCGGGGCGTTTTGCCCGGATGATCATCCGCTTTTGGGGCTCGTGTCGGTGATGGGCCCGGCGATTGCGATGGGCAACCGCGCGGTGCTTGTCGCGTCTGAACCCTTCCCGCTGGCTGCGACGGATTTCTACCAAGTGCTCGACACGTCCGACGTGCCGGGGGGGGTGGTCAACATCCTGACGGGGCGTCACGCAGAGCTGGCCCCGACATTTGCGCAACATATGGATTTGGAGGCGGTCTGGACGTTTTCGTCCTCGGATCTGTCTGCCGAAATCGAACGCGGTGCTGCGCGAAACCTCAAGCGGACATGGGTGAACAGCGGCCGCGTGCGCGACTGGTCGGGCCCCGATGGCGAGGGCCGCGTATTCCTTGATGCGGCCACCGAAGTGAAGACCGTGTGGGTGCCCTATGGCGCGTGACGGCCAATTTTCGCTGGGGTCATTGAGAATCCTCTTCGGCAATGCTAATTTCAATTCACCCAGCGCCGGGGCGGAACGGCGTCTACACCTAGGAGGACGATGTCCTGTCTTTTCAAACGGATGTGGCACATGCCGCTGACGGGGGTCTGCCAATGACTGGCACACCCGGAAACGGATCAGCCAGCGAAGCGACGCTCGCGGTGATTCTCTCGGAACTCAACGACAACAAAGCCGAAGATATCGTGCAGATCGACCTGCGCGGCAAAACGTCTATCGGGGACTACATGGTTGTCTGCTCGGGGCGGTCGACCCGGCAAGTGTCTGCACTGGCGGAAATGCTGATGGAGACGCTCAAGACCGAACGCGGTATCTTTTCCAAAGTCGAAGGCAAGGAAACTGGCGATTGGGTGCTCATTGATACCGGGGACGTGATTGTTCACATCTTCCGGCCTGAAGTGCGCGAATTTTACCAGTTGGAAAAGATGTGGCTCCCGACAGGGACGGCGCTGACCAACTAAATGCGGGTGCATCTTCGCGCTGTAGGGCGGCTTGCGGGCCGCTCTGAGGAGCGTGCACTTGTTGACGATTATCTGTCTCGCTTTGGGCAGACCGGGCGCGGGCTTGGCTGGCGCTTTGAAGGTGAGACTGAGGTTGAAGACAAGAAGAACGGTGGGATGGCGGCAGAAGCAGTGCTTTTGCGGTCGTCCATTCCGACAGGATCTTTGATTGTCTGTCTGGATGAGCGCGGGACCGTGATGTCTTCGCCGGCTTTTGCGGAAAAGATGCAAGGTTGGGCGGAACAAGGTCGATCCGATGTGAGCTTTGTCATTGGTGGTGCGGACGGGATTGATACGTCCTTGCGCGACGAGGCGGATTTTCTGTTGTCCTTTGGCAAGATGGTCTGGCCGCACAAACTGGTCCGGGTGATGATCGCGGAACAGCTTTATCGTGCGGCTTCGATTGTGGCGGGGACACCTTATCATAGGGTCTAGGCGAACGATGCGTTGACGCATCGCCTGTTTCCGATGACGAAAACAGGCCCAAAGTCAGGTGTAGGCGATCACCAGCAGGACGATACCAAGGATCACGCGGTAGATCACATAGGGTGTGAAGCTGACCGATTTGAGCAGGCGCATCATCAGGGTCAGCGCGGCCAGTGCAGCAAAGAATGCGAAAAGCGCGGCAATGGCTGCATCGTGCATGATGGCCGCGTTTGCCTCTTGTGCCACTTCGACACTGAGTAATGCGCCCGAGGCAAGGATTGTCGGGATCGACATCAGCATCGCCAGCCGCGCGGCGCTTTCGCGGTCATAGCCAAGCTGACGACCTGCGGTGATTGTGATGCCGGACCGGGAGGTGCCCGGGATCAGCGCGAGCGCTTGCCATAGCCCCATGATGACCGCGTCTTTCAGTGTCCAGTTCACGGCCCGTTTGGTGACGGGGCCGGTTTGATCTGCCCAGTAAAGAACCAGACCAAAGATCAGCATGGTCCATCCGATCACCGCGGTGGAGCGCAGCAGGTCATTGTAGCCGGACAGTTTGAGGGCAAGGCCAAACAGCACCACCGGGATTGTTGCCACGATCAGGCACAGCGCCCAGAACGCGCCTTGTGTGTCGATCTTGCCTTTGAGCAGGCGGCCAAGTCCAATGGTCACGGCCTGTACGTCGGAGCGGAAATAGAGGATAACGGCAAGCAGGGTGCCCACATGCACCGCCACGTCCAGCGCCTGCCCCTGATCGGCCATGCCTGTCAGATTCGGCAGAAGAATCAGGTGTCCTGAGGACGAAATCGGCAAAAATTCCGTAATGCCCTGAATCAATGCCAAGATAAGAAGATGGGTCAGGGGCATAGCGGTCTGTCCAAATACGCGTCGGAGTTGGGTATAAAGCCTTAAAAACCAAGGGGAAGGTTTATTTTAAGTCCGGATCGGACCTAAAATAGCTGCATCGCAGCATGAAATTGTTGCCCGTGGGCTGAAAATCGCAAAAATAGGTCAGCATAAGTGACTTTTCTTTCGTGGTGCACTTCTATAATCAATCGCAACCAGTTGAAGGGAAGGACGTGAGCCATGGCAAAGCAGCCGATGTTGAAGTTCGTCAAAGTTGAACGCGACATGCCCACAAAGCGTGCCGCCGATGAACGACGCGAAGACTTCCACGAGATTTATACCGAATATGCCAAGGCCAAGGCCGAAGAGCAGGCAAGCCGCTGTTCGCAATGTGGGGTACCCTATTGCCAGACACATTGCCCGCTGCACAACAACATCCCCGATTGGCTGCGCCTGACCGCCGAAGGTCGGTTGCAGGAGGCCTATGAGGTCAGCCAAGCGACCAACACCTTCCCCGAGATTTGCGGCCGCATCTGCCCGCAGGACCGCCTGTGCGAAGGCAATTGCGTCATCGAGCAATCCGGTCACGGCACAGTGACCATCGGGTCGGTCGAGAAATACATCACCGACACGGCATGGGAAAATGGCTGGGTCAAACCGATCACGCCTGCACGGGAGCGCAAAGAAAGCGTGGGCATCATCGGGGCCGGTCCCGGTGGTCTGGCAGCGGCCGATGTGCTGCGCCGTCAGGGTGTGCAGGTCACAGTTTATGACCGCTATGACCGCGCTGGCGGGTTGTTGACCTACGGGATACCGGGTTTCAAGCTGGAAAAGCCGGTTGTCATGCGCCGCAATGATCAGTTGGAAAAGGGCGGTGTGCGCTTTGTTCTAAACTGCAATATCGGCGAAGACATGTCGTTCGAAGAAATCCGCGCGCAGCATGACGCGGTCATCATCGCCACCGGCGTTTACAGGTCTCGTGATCTGGGCGGACCGGGGTCTGGTGCCGATGGCATCGTCAAGGCGCTCGATTACCTCACCGTGTCCAACCGCAAGAGCTTTGGCGATGATGTAGCCGCGTTCGACAGCGGAGAGCTGAACGCCGAGGGCAAGCGCATTGTCGTGATCGGTGGTGGTGATACCGCGATGGATTGCGTGCGCACTGCGATCCGCCAGGGCGCCAAGAGCGTGAAATGCCTGTACCGCCGTGACCGCGCCAACATGCCGGGGTCGCAACGCGAAGTGCAGAACGCCGAGGAAGAAGGCGTGCAGTTCGAATGGCTCACTGCGCCCAAGGGCTTTACCGGTGACCCGGTGGACGGCGTGATCGTTCAGCGGATGCGTCTTGGTCTGCCCGATGCCACGGGCCGTCAGATGCCCGAGCTGATCGAGGGGTCAGATTATGCTGAGCCTGCGGATCTCGTGATCAAGGCGCTTGGCTTTGAACCAGAAGAACTGCCGACGCTTTGGGGTGTGCCGGAATTGGCTGTGACCCGTTGGGGCACTGTCAAAGCGGCCTTCACCACGGGCGCAACGGAGCTTCCCGGCGTGTATGCCGTGGGTGACATCGTGCGCGGCGCGTCTTTGGTTGTCTGGGCGATCCGCGATGGACGCGACTGTGCTGAGGCCGTGTTGCAGCAGTTGAACGGTGCCAGCGCCGTCGCGGCGGAATAGCAAAAAACCACACTGCCCGCGCAAGGAAAACTGTCCTTTGCAGCCGGGCCTCTGAGGAGAGACATGATATGACCAAGTATGATGCGGATTGGGTTGCCGCCGAAGAAGCCAAGCGCAAATGGATGGCCGAGAATGGTCTCTATTCCGAAGAAGACGAACATTCGTCTTGCGGTGTCGGGCTTGTGGTCTCGTTGGATGGCAAGCCGTCCCGCAAGGTGGTTGATGCGGGCATTGATGCGCTCAAGGCGATCTGGCACCGGGGTGCTGTTGATGCCGATGGCAAGACCGGCGATGGCGCGGGCATTCACGTCCAGATCCCCGCACCGTTCTTTTACGACCAGATCGAGCGCACCGGCCACACGCCGCGTATGAACGAGCTGATGGCCGTTGGTCAGGTGTTCCTGCCCCGCACCGATTTCGGCGCGCAGGAAACCTGCCGGACCATTGTGGAAACCGAAGTGCTGCGCATGGGGTATTACATCTATGGCTGGCGGCATGTGCCGGTGGCTGTGGGATGTTTGGGCGAAAAGGCCAATGCGACCCGTCCCGAGATCGAACAGATCCTGATCTCGAACTCCAAGGGTGTGGACGAGGAAACATTCGAGCGCGAGCTTTACGTGATCCGTCGTCGGATCGAAAAAGCGGCGGCTGGCGCGGGCGTTGGTCAGCTATATATCGCGTCGCTGTCGTGTCGCTCGATCATCTACAAGGGCATGATGCTCGCCGAGCAGGTCGCAGAGTTTTATCCCGATCTTCAGGACGAACGCTTCGAGAGCGCGTTTGCGATCTATCACCAGCGCTATTCCACCAACACCTTCCCGCAGTGGTGGTTGGCGCAGCCCTTCCGCATGCTGGCCCATAACGGCGAGATCAACACGCTCAAGGGCAATGTCAATTGGATGAAGAGCCACGAGATCCGCATGGCGTCGGGCGCATTCGGCGACATGGCCGAGGATATCAAGCCGATCATCGCCAATGGCGCTTCGGATTCCGCCGCTCTGGACGCAGTGTTCGAAGTGTTGGTCCGCGCGGGGCGCAATGCGCCAATGGCGAAAACCATGTTGATCCCGGAATCGTGGTCCAAGCAGGCAATCGAGCTGCCCGAGGCGTGGCGCGATATGTATTCTTATTGCAATTCCGTGATGGAGCCGTGGGACGGCCCTGCCGCGCTGGCCATGACCGATGGTCGTTGGGTTTGCGCTGGGCTTGACCGTAACGGTCTGCGTCCGATGCGTTATGTCGTGACGGGTGACGGCCTGCTGATCGCTGGCTCTGAGGCCGGTATGGTGCCGATTGACGAAGGCACCGTGCGCGAAAAAGGCGCGCTTGGACCGGGGCAGTTGTTGGCGGTCGATATGCAGGAAGGCAAGCTGTACCACGACGTTGAGATCAAGAACAAATTGGCTGCCAGCCAGCCGTTCGGCGAATGGGTCGGCAAGATCAACGAGCTTGACGAAGAGCTGGGCCGCGTGACCGAGACGCCTTTGTACGAGGGTGCTGAACTGCGTCGTCGCCAGATCGCGGCGGGGTATACGATTGAAGAGCTGGAACAGATCCTCGCGCCGATGGCCGAGGACGGCAAGGAAACGCTGGCGTCGATGGGCGATGACACACCGTCGGCTGTTCTGTCCAAGAAGTACCGTCCGCTTTCGCATTATTTCCGCCAGAACTTCAGCCAGGTGACGAACCCGCCGATTGATTCCTTGCGCGAATTCCGTGTGATGAGCCTCAAGACGCGTTTTGGAAACCTCAAGAACGTGCTGGACGAGTCGAGCGCACAGACCGAGATTCTGGTGCTGGACAGCCCGTTTGTCGGCAATACGCAGTTCAAGGAACTGGCCAACCATTTCAACGCCGGTCTTTGCGAGATCGACTGTACCTTCCCGGCAGACGCAGGGCAGGGCGCGTTGCAGGTTGCTCTGGAGCGGGTGCGCTCTGAGGCGGAAGACGCGGTGCGGTCCGGTGCGGGGCACATCACCCTCACAGATGAGTATTGCGGCGAAGGCAAAGTGGCGATGCCGATGATCCTTGCCACCAGCGCCGTGCACAGTCACCTGACCCGCAAGGGTTTGCGGACCTTCTGTTCGATCAACGTGCGGTCCGCCGAATGTATCGACCCGCATTACTTTGCCGTGCTCATCGGCGCAGGTGCGACCGTGGTGAACGCCTATCTGGCCGAAGATTCGCTGAATGACCGGATCAGCCGGGGTCTGCTCGACCTGACGCTGACCGAGGCGGTTGCCAAGTACCGTGAAGCGGTGGACCAAGGCTTGCTCAAGATCATGTCGAAGATGGGGATTTCGGTTATCTCGTCTTATCGCGGTGGTCTGAACTTTGAGGCCGTGGGCCTGAGCCGTGCCATGTGTGCCGAATACTTCCCCGGTATGCTCAGCCGTATTTCGGGCATTGGTCTGAACGGGCTTCAGCGCAAGGCAGAGGAAATCCATGCGCTTGGCTTCCGCGGTGGTCAGGACGTGTTGCCCATCGGTGGGTTCTACAAGGCGCGCAAATCGGGTGAGACGCACGCGTGGGGCGCGCAGACGATGCATCTGATGCAGATGGCCTGCAACAAAGCGTCGTATGAGATTTGGAAGACTTATTCAAAAGCGATGCAGGCGAACCCGCCAATCCATCTGCGTGACCTTTTGGCGATCAAGCCTTTGGGTGAACCGATCCCGCTTGAGCAGGTGGAATCGATCACCAGCATCCGCAAGCGGTTCGTGACACCGGGCATGTCGCTGGGTGCGTTGTCGCCCGAGGCGCACAAAACGCTGAACGTGGCAATGAACCGGATTGGGGCCAAGTCCGACAGTGGTGAAGGTGGCGAAGATCCGGCGCATTTCGTGCCAGAGCCGAATGGCGACAACCCATCTGCGAAGATCAAGCAGGTGGCGTCTGGCCGGTTCGGTGTGACCGCCGAATATCTGAACCAGTGTGAAGAGCTTGAGATCAAGGTCGCACAGGGCGCCAAGCCCGGTGAGGGTGGTCAGCTTCCGGGGATGAAGGTCACCGACCTGATCGCCCGTTTGCGCCATTCGACCAAGGGCGTGACGCTGATCTCGCCGCCGCCGCACCACGATATCTATTCGATCGAAGACCTTGCGCAGTTGATCTACGACCTCAAGCAGATCAACCCGCGCTGCAAGGTGACGGTGAAGCTGGTTGCGTCTTCGGGCGTTGGCACGATTGCTGCTGGTGTGGCAAAGGCCAAGGCGGATGTGATCCTGATTTCCGGCCACAATGGTGGCACAGGTGCATCGCCTGCAACGTCGATCAAATACGCCGGTTTGCCATGGGAAATGGGTCTGACCGAGGCGCATCAGGTTCTGTCGATGAACAAGCTGCGGGACCGCGTGACCTTGCGGACCGATGGGGGTTTGCGCACCGGGCGCGACATCGTCATGGCTGCGATGCTGGGGGCCGAAGAATACGGCATCGGCACAGCGGCACTGATCGCGATGGGCTGTATCATGGTCCGTCAGTGCCAGTCGAACACTTGCCCCGTCGGTGTGTGTACGCAGGACGAAGACCTGCGCGCCAAGTTCACCGGCAACGCGGACAAGGTTGTGAACCTCATCACCTTCTACGCGCAGGAAGTGCGGGATGTGCTGGCGTCCATCGGGGCCAAGTCTTTGGAAGAGGTGATTGGGCGCGCGGATCTGTTGTCGCAAGTGTCGCGCGGATCGGATCACCTTGATGATCTGGACCTCAACCCGCTTTTGATCCGGGTCGATGGGTCGGACGAGATCGTCTATGACCGCAACCGCCCGCGCAATCCGGTGCCGGATACGCTTGATGCGGAAATCGTGCGCGACGCGGCGCGGTTCCTCGAAGACGGTGAAAAGATGCAGCTGTCCTACGCTGTGCAGAATACGCACCGGACGGTGGGCACCCGGACATCATCGCACATCGTGCGCAAGTTCGGGATGCGCAACGCGTTGCAGCCGAACCACCTCACGGTCAAGCTAACCGGCTCTGCGGGCCAATCTTTGGGCGCGTTTGCCGCTCCGGGGCTGAAACTCGAAGTGTCGGGAGATGCAAACGATTATGTCGGCAAGGGTCTGTCGGGCGGCACCATCGTGGTGCGTCCGCCAATGATGTCCCCGCTGGTAGCAGCCGAGAACACGATCATCGGCAACACCGTGCTTTATGGGGCGACCGACGGCTACCTCTTTGCGGCCGGTCGCGCGGGCGAACGCTTTGCGGTGCGGAACTCGGGCGCCAAAGTGGTGGTCGAGGGATGTGGATCGAACGGGTGTGAATACATGACCGGCGGTGTTGCGGTGATCCTTGGCAGCATCGGGGCCAACTTTGGTGCGGGCATGACCGGCGGGATGGCGTATCTGTATGACCCCGAAGGCAAGGCACAGGCGATCATGAATATGGAAAGCCTTGTGACCTGTCCGGCCACTGTGGACCATTGGGTTGACCAGCTGAAAGGTCTGATCGAACGCCATGTCGAGGAAACCATGAGCCGCAAGGCGCAAGACATCTTGCAGCATTGGGATCTCGAACTGGGCAACTTCCTTCAGGTCTGCCCGAAAGAGATGCTGGACAAGATCAAGCACCCTCTGTGGATCGAAAAGACAGCCGTTCCGGCCGAGTGACGCGCATGAAATGACTGAAAAGCCCGGCCAGTGCGCCGGGCTTTTTTTGTGTCTTGGGGGCCGCGCCCGGATGTTCTGCATCCAACGATTGCACGCCAGAGCAGATGAACCGCATGCTGCGATTAGGGTAGGACGGACAGCATTGCAAACGCGGTGGGCAGTATCGCTGCCACCAAGAACGCAAGAGCACGGCGATGCGCAAGCCGCACCCACCCGCCGGCCAAAAGGCCAAGCCCCAGCATCAGGGCGGGCAAGGCAATCGCGCCTGTCATGGCGATGGCAAGCCAGGGTTCGGTCAGCTGCGTCCGGGTCAACAACCACAGGGTCAACGCCGCCACCAATGCAGCACCCGTTGTGCCAAGGCCACTGACAACTGCTTGGCGCGGCAGCGTGAACCAACGCGCGAAAACCAGGCCAGTCAGGTAGAATCCGCAATAGAGCATGATCAACAGCATGGCCCGGTCTTGCCAGTTGTGGCGCGAAAGTAAACCGTTTCACGGTATTGCCTTTGTCGCGCCGCGCTTGAACCGGATTCGGGCATTATGGCCTGCGGCACACAGAACCAGTGAAGGTGTTTTCCTGGATGACGGTTGCCCCTAATATGACCGCGATGGCAGGCGAAAAATCCAAATCACCGTCACAGCAGGGTCCACGGCTCGACAAGCCCAAGGCCAAGCGTGCGCGCAAGACCAAAGCCCCTACTTTCGTGGACCGCGTTCTTGCGCCCTATCGCTGGGTGGTGAAGTGGAGCCTGCGTTTGATGCTCGCGCTTGGGGTACTGATGCTTGTGGTGGTTGGCCTGTTTGGGGTCCTGCCTCCACCCACGACCCATACGATGTGGTCCGAGGGGCGCAGGTTGGGTGCGCCGGTGGATCAGATTTGGGTCGATGTTGATCAGATCGCGCCGGTCATGCTGCGCTCGGCCGTGGCGGCGGAAGATGCGAATTTCTGCCTGCATTGGGGCTTTGACGTGCAGGCGATCCAGGCCGCGATCGAGGCAGGGGGCGCACGCGGGGCCTCTACCATTTCGCAGCAGGTGGTCAAGAACGTGTTTCTCTGGCAGCACCGCTCGTGGGTGCGCAAAGGCTTGGAGGCGGTTCTGACCCCGGTGTCCGAGGCGATGTGGTCCAAACGGCGTATCCTTGAGCTTTATCTCAATGTTGCGGAATTTGACGAAGGCGTGTTTGGCGTGCAGGCCGCCGCTGTGCATTATTTTGGTGTCGATGCCAGCGATCTGAGCGCGTCGCAGGCCGCGCGTCTGGCCGCGGTTCTGCCGTCGCCCAAGACCCGGTCTGCCTCAAACCCGAGCAATGCGGTGGAGCGCCGCGCGCGGTCTATCCGAAGCGGGGCCGAGACGATTAATCAGGATGGGCGCGCTGCGTGTTTCCAGAAATGACCCCCCGCTGGTGAGACGAAAACCGCGCGTCTGGGATTAAACCGGCGCTGGGCCATTGTATTGCGAGGCACTTCGCGGCAATGAGAGACTGTCTGACCCACCATTTTCTGGATCCGTTTCGCATGGCCAAGTTGTATCATGTCCCTTTGTCTCCGTTCTGCCGGAAGGTGCGCCTGAGCCTCGCAGAAAAGAAGATCGAGTGTGAATTGATCGAGGAAAGATACTGGGAAAAAGACCCGGATTTCCTGCGTCGCAATCCGGCAGCCAAGGTTCCGGTTCTCAAGATCGACGGGCGCACGATGTCCGAAAGCGCCGCGATCTGCGAATACCTCGAAGAAAAATACCCCGCGCCGCCGCTGATGCCCCGGTCGCTTGAATCGCGCTACGAGGTGCGGCGTCTGGTTGGGTGGTTCGACGACAAGTTCCACAATGAGGTCACGTCAAAGCTCTTGTATGAGCGGGTCAACAAGAAGGTGACCAAGCAAGGCTTCCCAGATAGTGGCAACGTCAAAGCCGGTGCCAAGGCGATCAAGTACCATCTTGATTACATGGCGTGGTTGCTCGATCACCGCCGTTGGCTTGCCGGGGACACGATGAGCCTTGCCGATTTTGCCGCTGCTGCGCATCTGTCGTCGCTGGATTATATCCGCGATGTGGATTGGAACCGCAGCGATGCGGTCAAGGATTGGTACGCGAAAATAAAATCGCGGCCTGCATTCCGGTCGATCCTTGCCGATCAGGTGCCGGGTTTTCCACAGCCGCCACATTATGCTGATCTCGATTTTTGAGGTCAGTCGGATTTTTCTGACGAAAAACCCGACATTGGGGGGCCAGCCCCCCAAGCCCCCCGAGGTATTTTGTGCCCAAAGAAGCCTGGCTGTGTCATGGATCTGACGGAACGCATAAAGGATCAGGCTGTGACCGAAGGCTTTTCGGTCTGTCGCATCTGTCGCCCTTGGGATGTTCCCGAAGTACCCACGCGGCTGCGTGCGTTTCTAGATGCTGGTTATCAGGGTCAGATGGGCTGGCTTGAGGACCGAGCGCAGTGGCGCGCTGCGCCGCAGGTGCTTTGGCCCGAGGCGAAATCGGTGATCATGCTGGCCGAGAACTATGGCCCTGAGCATGATCCGCTGGATGTGTTGGCGCACCACGAGCGTGCGGCGATTTCCGTATATGCGCAGAACCGCGATTATCATGATGTGGTCAAGAAGCGACTCAAGCGGTTGGCACGCTGGCTGATTGATCAGGCAGGTGGCGAGGTTAAGGTGTTTGTCGATACCGCGCCTGTGCCCGAAAAAGCATTGGGGCAAGCGGCTGGGCTGGGCTGGCAGGGCAAACATACGAACCTTGTGTCACGAGAGCTTGGGTCATGGTTTTTCATCGGCTCGGTGTTCACGACGCTGGATTTGGACACGGATGCGGCAGAGGTCGACCATTGCGGATCGTGCCGGGCCTGTCTGGATGTCTGCCCGACTGATGCGTTTCCGGAGCCGTACCGGTTGGACGCGCGGCGTTGCATTTCCTATCTGACGATTGAACATCACGGGCCTGTGGCCGAAAACCTGCGCGGATTGATGGGCAACCGGATTTACGGCTGTGATGATTGTCTTGCCGTGTGTCCGTGGAACAAGTTTGCCAGCCGCGCAACCGAGATAAAATATCATGCGCGTGACGACCTGATGGCTCCGGACTTGGCGGAGCTGGCGTTGCTGGACGATGCGGCGTTCCGGGCGCGGTTCTCAGGGTCTCCGATCAAGCGGATCGGGCGCAACCGGTTTGTGCGCAACGTTCTATATGCGATTGGCAATTCTGGTGCGCCACGGTTGCGGGGTGTCGCGCAGAGTTTGGTGGATGATCCCGATCCGACCGTTGCGGACGCCGCGCGTTGGGCCGTCCTGCGACTTGCCGATGTCGCAAACACACGGTCGGGCTCTGGCGACTAGGCTAGGTCAGGTCCAGGAGGCGCGATTATGGCGATATTATTGGGTGTGGACACGGGCGGCACATACACTGATGCGGTGTTGATGCGCGACGAAGATGCGGTGATCGCCAAAGCCAAGGCGCTGACCACGCGCCAGGATTTGGCAATTGGCGTCGGGGCTGCGGTGCGCGCGGTACTGGACAGCTCGGGCATCGCGGCGTCCGAGATCGCTCTGGCGTCCCTGTCCACAACTTTGGCCACCAATGCGCTGGTCGAAGGACAGGGCGCGCGGGTGGCGCTGATCTATATCGGCTTTGCGGAAAAAGACCTTGCCGCGCAGGGATTGCGGGACGCGTTGGGCGATGATCCGGTGTTCCTTGCCCAAGGCGGTCACACCCATGCCGGGTCCGAGGCGGCCGCTTTGGACGTGGTGGCGATCGCCGATTGGGCCGCCGCGCAGCATGTGTCCGCCTTTGCCATTGCGGCACAGTTCGGCACCCGCAACCCGGCGCATGAAATGGCGGCACGCGATGCGGTGCGCGCGGCAACGGGTCGTCCCGTGACCTGTTCGCACGAGCTTTCGGCCAAGCTGGGTGGACCAAAGCGCGCGCTGACAGCGGTGTTGAATGCGCGGTTGATCGGCTTGACGCATCGGTTGATCGGGCGGGCCGAAGGCGCGCTACGCGAACTGGGAATTGATGCGCCGCTGATGGTGGTGCGCGGGGACGGTGCGCTGATGTCGTCGGAACAGGCGCGCGAACGTCCGATTGAAACCATTCTCAGCGGGCCTGCCGCGTCTATCGTTGGGGCGCGCTGGTTGACAGGCGCGGATCAGGCGCTGGTGTCGGATATCGGCGGCACAACAACCGACATAGCCCTGTTGCGCGACGGGCGTCCGGTGATCGACCCTGAAGGCGCGCGGGTTGGTCCGCACCGCACGATGGTCGAGGCGGTCGCCATGCGCACGCACGGTTTGGGCGGCGACAGCGAGGTGCATGTCTCGGATCAGGGGTTGGAAGCGTCGGTCACTCTGGGGCCGAAACGGGTTTTGCCAATTGCCCTGATCGCCGGGGACGCGCCTGAGATGGTGCACCGGGTGCTGGACGAGCAGCTTAACCGGGCTGTTCCGGGCGAATATGACGCGCGATTTGTGCGCCGTGTTCCGGGGCAGGATGACGTTGGGCTGCCAGAGCGGGCGCAGGCGGTGTTGGCGCGCGTGTCAGAGACGCCAAAGCCGGTGAGCGAGGTGTTGTCCTCGCGGCTTGAGGCGCAAGCGCTGCGGCTGTTGGTGTCGCGCGGGTTGGTCCAAATGGCCGGGCCTACGCCAACCGATGCGCTGCATGTGCTGGGGCGGTTTGCCCATTGGGACGCCGAAGCGTCGGACAAGGCGATGCGGCTTCTGGCGCGCAAACGCGGCGGGTCTGGCAACCGACATGCCGAAACAGCAGAGGCGATGGCGCAACAGATCGTGGACGCCTTGACCCAAGCCACTGGAACCGCTTTGCTTGAGGCGGCGTTTGCGGCGGATGGGTTAGACGAAGTTGCGGCCCTTGCGCGGCATCCTCTGTTGTTTCGCGGCTTACGTGAAACGCCGGGATTGGTGCGGCTGACGGCAGCGTTGGGCGTGCCGGTTGTGGGGCTTGGGGCGTCGGCGCGGGTCAGCTATCCGGCGGTGGGGGCGTGGCTCAATGCGGAAACGCTGTTGCCGGATCATGGTGATGTGGCCAATGCCATCGGGGCTGTGACCGGGCGGATACGAATGATGCGTGAAGGTATGGTGACAAGCCCCTCCGAGGGCCGTTTTCGTGCCTATATCGGCGAGGCGCCGCAGGTTTTCCCGGATGCACACACTGCAATGAATGCCCTGGAAGCAGTGCTGACAGCAGCGGCGCGTGCGGATGCCGAAGACGCAGGCGCAGAGTCGGTGCATCTGCATATCACGCGCGATATCAAGCAGGCCGAGATCGAGGCGCGCGAGATGTTTGTCGAGGCGCGCATCGTGGTCGAGGCAACAGGCCGACCTCGGATCGCCGCTCACGACGTGGCGACGGCCCTGTAACAAGGGTTGGACTTTCGCCCATCAGCGCCATCTATAGGACCGAGATCACGGACAGGAGGCATTCCATGGCCAAATACGAAAAGAACCCGGACGTTATTGCGACCTTGTCGCCAGAACAGTTCTACGTGACGCAGGAAAGCGGCACGGAACGGCCCGGTACGGGGGAATACCTCAACAACAAAGAGCCGGGTATCTATGTCGATATCGTCAGCGGTGAGCCGCTTTTTGCAAGCGCCGACAAGTACGAGTCGGGCTGTGGCTGGCCAAGCTTTACCAAGCCGCTCGAGCCCGCACATGTGAACGAGCTGCGCGACCTGACGCTTGGGATGATCCGCACCGAAGTGCGGTCAGCCCATGGTGACAGCCATCTGGGGCATGTGTTTCCCGACGGTCCGCAAGACCGGGGTGGTCTGCGCTATTGTATCAATTCCGCCAGCCTGCGGTTTATCCATCGTGACGATATGGAGGCCGAAGGCTATGGTGCTTATCTGGATCAAGTGGAGAACGTGGCATGACCGAACGTGCAGTGTTGGCTGGTGGCTGTTTTTGGGGAATGCAGGATCTGATCCGCAAGCTGCCCGGCGTTCACGGGACGCGCGTGGGATACACCGGTGGTGATGTGGCCAACGCGACCTATCGCAATCACGGCACACATGCCGAAGGGATCGAGATTGTCTTTGACCCAACGGTGATTTCCTATCGACAGCTTTTGGAGTTCTTCTTTCAGATCCACGATCCGACCACGCTCGACCGGCAAGGCAATGACCGTGGGCTAAGCTACCGGTCAGCGATCTACTATGTCGATGAGGCACAGAAAGACTGTGCGTTGGACACGATTGCCGATGTGAATGCTTCTGGCGTGTGGCCCGGCAGGGTGGTGACCGAGGTAGAGCCTGTGGGCGATTTCTGGGAGGCCGAGCCCGAGCATCAGGATTATCTTGAACGGTTCCCGAATGGCTATACCTGCCATTTCCCGCGTGCGGATTGGGTTCTTCCCAAGCGCGACGCGGCCGAGTGATGTGAAACCCTTAGGTCGGGCGATCCCGCCCGGCCTATTTTTTCGCCGCGCCAATCCGCGGTTCGGTCCCGTCCTTGAGCCGCGTAAGGTTCGCGCGGTGACGCCAGACGATCAGCAGCGCGAGGGCGATTGTCAGCGGGAAAATCTGGCCTTGCCCGATGACGAGGCAGATCAATGGAGACCAAGCCGCCGCCACCAGTGCCGACAGGCTTGAGATACGGCTGATCGCGGCGGTGGCCAGCCAGATCGCACAGGCCAACAGTCCAACGGGCCACGCCAGCGCCAGCATCAGGCCAAGAAACGTCGCCACGCCCTTGCCCCCTTTGAAGGAAAGCCAGACCGGGAAACAGTGTCCCAGAAACGCCGCCAGCGCTGCGATTTGTGCGGCGTCTTCGCCTGCCATTGCGCGGGCCAATAGAACGGCAACCGCGCCCTTGGCCCCGTCCAGCAGCAAGGTCGCCGCCGCAGCCCCTTTGTTGCCGGTGCGCAGCACGTTTGTTGCGCCGATATTTCCCGACCCGATCTCGCGCAGATTGCCCAGGCCCATAGCCTTGGTTAGGATCAGCCCAAACGGGATTGATCCCAGCAGATACCCGATTGCGGCCCATAGAACGACCAGAGCTATGCTTGATTCAAGTGCTGGCATCAGGTGCTCCGGTAGACCGAGGTTCCACTTACGAAGGTTTCAAGAACCTTACCCTGCAAGCGCGCGCCGTCAAACGGTGTGTTTTTTGACTTGGACAGCAGCTTGAACCGGTCAAGCACGATGGGTTTGTCCGGGTCGAACAAGACCAGATCGGCAGGCGCGCCTTTGGTCAGACGGCCACAGTCCAGACCAAGCCGCTTTGCGGGGTTCAGAGACAGCGCGCGGAACAGCGTCGGCAGATCCAGATCGCCGGAATGGTACAGGCGCATCAGAACTGGCAGCATTGTCTCCAGGCCGACCGCCCCGCTTGCGGCTTCTTCAAAGGGCAGGCGTTTGCTTTCTTCGTCTTGTGGCGTGTGGAACGATCCGATCACGTCGATCAGGCCGGATTTGACGGCTTCGACAACGGTGTGTCGATCATCTTCGGCACGCAGGGGCGGCTTGACCTTAAAGAAGGTGCGGTAATCGGCAACGTCGAATTCATTGAGCGTGAGGTGATGCATCGACACGCCTGCGGTCACGTCAAATCCGTTGCGCTTGGCCCGCTCCAGCGCGGGCAGGGCGCGGGTCGTGGTGATCTGGTCGGCATGGTAGCGCACGCCGGTCATTTCCACGAGCGCAATGTCCCGGTCCAGCCCCATGCGCTCGGCCATCGGCGACACGCCCGGCAAACCGCGCAACGATGCGAATTTGCCCGATGTCGTGGCGGCCCCGGCGGACAGGTTCGGTTCCTGCGGGTGCCCGACGATCAGCGCGCCCAAAGCCCGCGCATAGGTCATGGCGCGGGACAGCACCTTGGTGTCGCGCACCACGCGGTCGCAATCGGTGAAGGCCACGGCACCGGCATCCATGAGAAACCCGATCTCGGTCATCTCGCGCCCGTCGCGGCCTTTGGTCAGCGCGGCCATGGGCAGAACATGCACCGGGGCGGCCTCGTTGGCGCGGCGGCGAATGAATTCAAGAACTTCGGGCGTGTCGATTGCCGGGCTGGTGTCGGGCCGCGTGACGATGGTGGTCACACCGCCTGCCGCCGCTGCCTGACCGGCAGAGCCATAGCTTTCCTTGTGCCGTTCACCGGGTTCGCAGATCTTGACGCCGATATCGACTATGCCCGGCGCGAGGTACTTGCCCCCCGCATCGCGGCGCTGGTCCAGCGGCACAGTGTCGGTGCTCAGATCCGGTGCAGGGGTCTCGAAAATCTCGGCAATCACGCCGTTGCGGATCAGAACTGCGCCGGGGGTGACGGTGCCCGCCTCTGGGTCGACAAGACGCGCGTTGGTGATGAGTAAGGTCATGTCAGGCCCCCTGTTTCTGGCGGGCGGCATTGATCTGGGCAATCACTGCCGCAGGGTCGGGCTGGTACTTGATCAGGTGCTTGTTGCCGGACTTTGTAATGATCTGGACCGCACCTGCAATGATCCGCAGCTTGACGATCTCGTTCAGCGGCGTCGTGCGTTCATAAGGCCCATCAAGGCGGGTGTCGGACATCGTCCAGATCTCGTCCATCACCTCATCGGCCATATACCATCCGCGCAGGGCGATGGCCGCTAGACCGCCGATTGCACCAGTCCAGACATGGGGATTGCCCGCCACCCATAACAGCGCCATCCCGACCACCATCGCAATTGCGGACATCACCGCATGGGCGCGGGTGTAGGTGGCCATGTCAGGTTTGAATTCGGTCATGTGGGCTTTCTGCGGGCTGGTCAGTTGAGCATGATCTTGGCAGCGATGATCCCAACGGAGATCACCGCAAAAAGGCCGAGCGCCACCCAGAGGGCGGTGTTCGATTGTGCGACGTTGCCAGTCGGTGCCCCGCCGATGCTGCCTTTGGCCGAGGCGGTTCGGATCGGCGTTGCACTCATCGCGGCCTTGGGTTCATTGAACGTGCCGACCCAGCGCAGGGGCGTTGCAATCGCCAGATCCTGTTCGGTGTGATTGAACGCCTGCGACGGAAGCACCAGAACAAATCCCTTTAACGCATCCAGCCGGGGCCGCATCGCGGCAAAGTCTGACCCGTTCACATCATGGGCGTTGATCAGGTATTGCGACAGCGGCATGTCGCCCAGATCGCGGATGTCGATGGTGTCGACAAAGGCCGCACGCAGGGATTTCGCGCCAAGCGCGTATTGCAGTGGCCATTCGCCGGTGCCTGCCTGCGTGGTAAACCGTTCAACAGCTTCGCGCGGGAGGTCGATGTGAAACACACGGATGACGCCGCGTTCGCTGCTGTTGATATGGATGGACGTGCTCATACCATGACACCTCCCGGTTGCGCCGCGCGTCGATCCCGAAGCGACCGGGCCAGCAAATCCATCGCCGCCATGCGCACCGCGACCCCCATTTCCACCTGTTCCTGAATGACCGACCGGTTGATGTCATCAGCCAGTGTTCCGTCAATCTCGACTCCGCGGTTCATTGGTCCGGGATGCATGATGATGGCATCGTCCTTGGCACAGGCAAGTTTATCGGCGTCCAGCCCGTAACGGTGATAGTATTCACGTTCGGACGGGATGAACCCGCCGTCCATGCGCTCTTTCTGGAGGCGCAACATCATCACCACGTCGACGTCCCGCAGCCCTTCGCGCATGTCGTCAAACACCTCAACGCCGAATTCGCTGATCCCCGACGGCATGAGCGTGGGTGGGCCGACAAGGCGCACGCGGTTTTCCATCTTGCCCAACAGAAGGATGTTAGACCGCGCGACGCGACTGTGGGCGATATCGCCGCAAATGGCGATGGACAGGCGGTGCAACCGGCCCTTTTCGCGCCGGATCGTCAGCGCATCCAAAAGCGCCTGCGTGGGGTGTTCATGTTTGCCATCCCCGGCATTCAGGACCGCGCAATCGACTTTTTGCGACAGCAGATCCACCGCGCCGGCCTGAGGGTGCCGCACCACGAGCAAATCAGGGCGCATCGCGTTCAGCGTCATCGCCGTATCAACCAGCGTTTCACCTTTCTTGATCGATGACGCCTGCATCGCCATATTCATCACATCCGCGCCCAAACGCTTGCCTGCCAGCTCGAAACTGGCCTGCGTCCGGGTCGAGTTTTCAAAGAACATGTTGATCTGCGTCAGCCCGGCCAGAACATCGGTGCTGGGGGTGCGTGTGCGATTGCGGTCTGCGTATTGGTCCGACAGGTCGAGAAGGGTGGTGATTTCATCCGGTCGAAGGGGTTCGATCCCAAGCAAGTGTCGTTGATCGAAACGCATCGGTTGGCCTTTTCGGAGTGCTTGGCCGCTTATAGAAACTGCACTGCCGCGCGGCAAGAGCGTCATCCCTTTTGCGCGCCACATTGCCGGGATAGGGTGACTGCATGGATTCGCACATGGATTGGCATGCGGCTCGCGCCGCGCTGGAATGGCAGGTTGACCTTGGCGTGACCGAGTCGATCTCGGAAACGCCCATCAACCGTTTTGAGCAGGTCGCACCGCCGCCCAAAACAGGGCTTGCCGCCGTGTCGCAGGCCCCGGTGATGCCGGTAGAAATCAACCCCGTTGCCGAGGCAGAAGCCGCCGCACGGGGGGCAAGTGATTTGGCCGCGTTGAAAGCGGCGATGGAAGCCTACCCGCATTGCGATCTGCAAAAGGGCGCGCGTAATCTGGTGTTCAGCGATGGTGTGGCCGGATCCCGCGTTATGATCATCGGCGAAGCGCCGGGGCGCGAAGAGGATCAGGTCGGCAAGCCATTTGTCGGACGCGCGGGGCAATTGCTTGATAAGATGCTTGCCGCGATTGATCTGGGCCGCGACCGGACCGACGCGCACTCGGTCTACATCACCAACGTTTTGCCGTGGCGACCGCCGCAAAACCGCGATCCCAAGCCGGATGAAATGGCCATGATGATGCCCTTTCTCAAACGGCATATCGTCCTTGCCAAACCCGAGGTTTTGGTGGTCATGGGCAATATCTCGTGTCAGGCCCTGCTTGGCAAACGCGGCATCACCCGACTGCGCGGCCAATGGGACGCAGCCGAAGGTCTCCCCGTGATCCCGATGTTCCACCCTGCCTATCTGTTGCGCAGCCCGGCAGCCAAGCGCGAGGCTTGGGCCGACCTTTTGGACCTGCGCGCGCATCTGACCAAGAAAGCCTGACCCATGAGCCGTATCGACGACACCAAAGATTTCATGCCGATCCGCATTGCCGTTCTTACGGTCAGCGATACGCGCTCTCTGAGTGAAGACCGCTCTGGCGATACGCTTGTTGGCCGGATCGAAGCGGCGGGGCATATCGTGGCGGACCGCAAGATCATTCAGGACGAACGCGATCAGATCGCGACACAGCTGCGCGTTTGGTGCGACACGCCGGATATCGACGTGGTGATCTCGACCGGGGGGACCGGGCTGACGGGGCGGGATGTGACGGTCGAAGCGCACCGCGATGTCTACGAGAAAGAGATCGACGCCTTTGGCACGGTGTTCACCATGGTGTCGTTCCAAAAGATCGGCACAAGCGCCATCCAAAGCCGCGCGACGGGCGGCGTGCGCAATGGCACGTATCTTTTTGCGCTGCCCGGAAGTCCGGGGGCCTGCAAGGACGCGTGGGACGAAATTCTGAGCCTTCAGCTCGATTACCGGCACCGGCCGTGTAACTTTGTAGAGATTTTGCCGCGATTGGACGAACATTTGCGACGGAAATAGCGTTTAACTGCGTGTAACGCATAGACGTGATATTGGAAAACATTCAGATCTGGCTATCTGTCTGGTCAGACCTGTTATTGAGGATTGTCGCATATGCGGTTCCTGCGCCGTAGCCTGACCGGGCTTTTTCTTCTTTCCGTGACGCTTGGCTTGTTGGCCTTTGCCGGGGTGCAGGTGCGGGATGCCGTGCAGGATCGCATGTCGCAAGAACCCCGCAGCTTTCCGCAGCGCGAACGCGTTTTCGCGGTGAACGTGATCGGGGCAGAGTTGCAGACGATCACCCCTGTCCTCACCGCCTTTGGTCAGATCGAATCCGTGCGCACTCTGGAACTGCGTGCAGCGGCAGGGGGGCGCGTGATTGAAATTGCGCCGGATTTCGTCGAAGGCGGGCGCGTGACCGAAGGCCAGTTGTTGGTTCGGATTGACCCCACCGATGCGGAATCGGTGCTCCAGCGTGTCCAAAGTGATATCGTCGATTCCAAAGCCGAACAGCGCGAGGCAGAGCGGGCGATTGTGCTGGCGCAGGACGAGCTTGAGGCGGCACAGGAACAGGCGGATTTGCGCGAACGCGCCTTTCAGCGCCAGCGTGATCTGCAAGACCGCGGCGTTGGCACCGCCGCAGCGGTCGAGGTCGCGGAACTGGCCGCAGCACAGGCGCGGCAGGCGGTGTTGTCGCGCCGTCAGGCCGTCGCACAGGCCGAGGCGCGGATTGATCAGTCGACCACCCGTCTGTCCCGCGCCAGCATAGCCGAGGCCGAGGCGCAGCGCCGTTTGGATGACACGCTCATCCGGGCCGATTTCTCGGGTACGCTGGCGGATGTGTCGGTGGTGCAGGGGCGGCTTGTGTCGTCCAACGAACAGCTTGCCCGCCTGATCGACGCAGAGGCGCTCGAAGTGGCGTTCCGCGTGTCCACGCAACAATTCGCGCGGCTTTTGGATGATACCGGCAACTTGACCAGATCGGACGTTATTGTGGTTCTGGACGTGTTCGGCACCAACCTGACAGCGACCGGAACGCTCAGCCGTGCAGGCGCGGCTGTGGGGGATGGTCAAACCGGACGGCTTTTGTTTGCCACGCTCAACAGCGCGCCGGGGTTCCGTCCGGGTGATTTCGTCACCGTCAAAATAGAAGAACCGCCCCTGGAACAGGTGGCGCGCCTGCCAGCCTCGGCGCTCAATGCTGCGAACGAAGTGCTGGTTCTGGCTGATGAAGACCGGCTTGAGACGATCGCCGTCACGCTCTTGCGGCGTCAGGGCGATGATGTGCTGGTCCGCGCCCGTGGCTTGCAGGGCCGCGAGGTCGTGGCCGAACGCACGCCGCTTCTCGGCGAAGGCATCAAGGTTCGTCCCCTGCGTGACGCAGGACAAGCCGCTCCCGAAGAGCCGGAGATGGTCGAGCTGACCGAGGAACGCCGCGCGCGTCTGACGGCCTTTGTCGAGGCCAACACCCGCATGCCCGAAGAGGCACGGCAACGCATCCTGCAACAGCTGTCGCAGGGCACTGTACCGGCGCAGGTTGTTGAACGCATCGAATCCCGGATGGGAGGATAACCCATGGTCCGCGCCCTGCCTGAAAAAGCCGGCGGCATCCTTAGCTATTTCGTTCGTCACCGGACGGTGGCGAACCTGCTGTTGATCCTGTTGCTTGCGGCAGGGGCGTTTTCGATCCCCAATATGCGGGCGCAGTTCTTCCCGGATGTGGTGGTGGACGATGTCGATGTGTCTGTCGTCTGGGACGGTGCAGGAGCCGAAGATGTGGACCGGGGGATTGTGCAGGTTCTGGAACCTGTGATCCTCGCGGTTGAAGGTGTTGAAAGCTCTGAATCGTCCTCGCGCGAAGGCCGTGCCACGATGCGGCTGGAATTTGAACCCGGCTGGGATATGTCGCGCGCCGCAGATGACGTGCAAGCGGCGGTGGATGCGGTGACGAACCTGCCTGCCGAAGCCGAAGACCCCTTTGTGCGACGCGGCGGTTGGCGCGACCGGGTGACAGATGTTGTGATCACCGGTCCGGTGGGTGTGGATCAACTGGCCCGGTTTGCCGATGAACTGAGTGTCAGGCTGTTCGCCGAAGGTGTCACGCGCACCACGATCCGGGGGTTGTCTGCCCCGCGCACCGTGATCGAAGTGCCCTCTGCCAACCTGATCGCCTTTGACATCTCCATGCGCGAGATCGCAAACGCCATCGCGCAAGAGGTCGATGCGGACCCGGCTGGGGATGTGGGCACTGGCAACACCCGTGTGCGCACAGGTGTGGAAAAACGCAGCGCCGAGCAGATTTCAGACATCGTTCTGCGCTCGAATGCCGATGGATCGAACCTGACCGTTGGGGATGTCGGCACGATCTTTGTTCAGGGGATCGACCGGGAACGCAGCTATTTCGTCGGTGACAATCCGGCCATTTCGATCCGCGTTGACCGCAGCGACCAAGGCGATGCCATTGCGATCCAGCACAAGGTCGAAGAGGTCGCGGCGGAATTTTCAGCGTCCTTGCCCGATGGCGTATCGGTGGACCTGATCCGCACCCGTGCCGAGGCGATATCGGGGCGCCTTGATATCCTGCTCGACAATGGGCTGACTGGGCTCGCGCTTGTGGTCATGTTGCTGTTTTTGTTCCTGAATGCGCGGACCGCCTTTTGGGTGGCCGCCGGTATCCCTGCGGCGATGATGGCGGCGATTGCGCTGATGTATGCGGCGGGCATCACGATCAACATGATCTCGCTTTTTGCGTTGATCATCACCTTGGGGATCGTGGTGGATGACGCCATCGTTGTGGGCGAACACGCTGATCATCTGGCACGCAGCGGGTTGCCCCCGGTCGAGGCCGCAGAGCGCGCAGCGCAGCGCATGGCGCTCCCGGTGTTTGCCGCCACGCTGACCACGGTGATTGCGTTTTTCGGGCTGGTGGCGATTGGCGGGCGCTTTGGCGATCTGATTTCCGATATTCCGTTCACTGTGATCGTTGTGCTGACCGCGTCGCTGATAGAATGCTTTCTCATTCTGCCCAACCACATGGCGCATGCACTGGCCCATAGTGCGAAAGAGCACTGGTATGATGTGCCCTCGCGGGTCGTGAACAAAGGTTTCATGTGGGTGCGCGAAACGCTATTCCGCCCGATGATGGGTTGGGTCATTCAGGCGCGCTATGCGGTTCTGGCCGGGGCGGTGGTCCTGCTGGCCTCGCAGGCGGCGCTGTTCATTCGCGGCGACGTGCAATGGCGGTTCTTCAATTCGCCGGAACAAAGCTCGATCACCGGCAATTTTGCGATGGCACCGGGGGCGACCCGCGAAGACACGTTCGAAATGATGCGGATCTTTCAGACGTCGGTCAATGACATGGCCCGCACGTTTGAAGAGCGGCATGGCGTCAATCCCATCGACTATGTGATCGCCGAAGTTGGCGGCAATGCCGGGCGCGGGATTGCAGGGTCCGACACCAAAGACGCCGATCAGCTGGGCGGCATCTCGATCGAATTGATCGACGCGGATTTGCGCCCGTTCTCAAGCGGTGCCTTTGTCAGCGAATTGCAGGATGCGGTGCCGCGTCACCCGATGGTCGAAACCATCAGTTTCCGCAGCTGGGGCAGCGGCCCTGCCAGCGATGCACTTGACGTTCAGTTCTATGGCGCAACGGCCGAGACGCTCAAGGCGGCGTCCGAAGACCTCAAGACCGCGCTGCTGCAATATCCCGAAGTATCGGCGGTCGAAGACAATCTGGCCTATGACAAGGAAGAGCTGATCCTTGAATTGACACCACAAGGGCAAGCGCTTGGCTTTACCATCGACGGGCTGGGCAGCGTCCTGCGCGCGCGCCTTGGTGGCCTTGAGGCGGCCACCTATCCCGACGGCCCCCGCAGCGCTGAAATCCGCGTCGAACTCCCCGCCGGAGAGCTGACCGCGGATTTTCTTGAACGCACCCAGATGCGCACCCCCGAGGGTGCCTATGTCCAGCTTGCTGATATCGTCAGCGTGGATCGCCGCACCGGCTTTTCGACCGTCCGGCGCGAAAATGGCATTCGCCTGATCTCGGTCACGGGGGATATTTCCGAAGACGATCCCGCCCGCGCCAACGAGATCATGCTGGCATTGGAGACTCAAATCCTGCCCACAATCGCCAGCGAACGGCAGGTCGAATACCGGTTGTCGGGGCTAAGCGAACAGGAGGGTGAATTCCTGAACGATGCGCGCACGGGGCTGATCCTGGCGTTGCTGGCGATCTATCTCGTGCTGTCTTGGGTGTTCGCAAGCTGGACCCGACCGTTGGTTGTCATGTCGGTGATCCCGTTCGGATTGGTGGGCACGATCTACGGACACGCACAATGGGATGTTCCGCTAAGCATGTTCACGGTGGTGGGCCTGTTGGGCATGACCGGGATCATCATCAACGATTCCATTGTTCTGGTGACCACCATCGACGAAAAGGCGCAGGATCGCGGCTTGGTCCCGTCGATCATTGACGGCGCGGCAGACCGCTTGCGGCCGGTTTTCCTGACCACGGCCACCACTGTTCTGGGACTTGTCCCGCTTTTGTACGAGCAATCCAGTCAGGCACAATTTCTCAAGCCAACGGTGATCACGTTGGTTTACGGTCTTGGCTTTGGCATGTTCCTCGTGCTGCTGATCGTCCCATCACTGATCGCCATACAGAACGACATCGGCCGCCTGACCCAGACCGCGCGGCGCGGCTTGCGGTTCCGTCAAAACGGCGTGCGGGCCGGTTTGATTGTGGCCTCGGGCCTGATCGTGGCTTGGTTGGGCGCAACGATGGGCGCCTTTGCCCTGACCGGCGCGTTGCCACAGGTGTTGCAGACAGTCCTTGCCGGAGCGATGTCCGGTTCCGAAACAACACTGGGGGTGGCCTTTGCCCTGTTCGTGGCAGGGGCTGCGGTGATCTGTGTGTTGCTCTACTGCGTTGCAGCAATCGCGCTGGGAGTATCACGCGCCCGGCGGCCCGCCTGAGCGGCGGTTCAGCGCGCGCAGCCCTGAATATCCACAGCGCGCGATGTGCCGATCACGGTGAACCGAAGCTGTGATCGGTCCAGAACGAAACTGCCCCCGTTCACATGCACCAGCCGGGTGCTGGCATAAAGCGATCCACCGTCGCGCATGCTGTCAGGTTCGGCCACCCAGACCTGTGGATTGCCCGCTTCGACAACCACGTGTTCGGGATCGCCGGTCGAGGGCAAGTCGATCTTGGTGCGCAGAACAAGCCCGCCATCCTGTGCGGGTTCGATCTCGCAGGTGATGCCACTGACCTGACCTTCGCGCGCCGTATAGGGCCTGTCGGTCAGGGCCGCTGCAATGGTTGGGTCCGGTTGTGTCTGCGACGGCGGCAGCGTTGCGGCAAAGGTCAGTTCGGCAGGGATGCAGACATCCTTGCAAATACCGATCTGCATATGGCCGCTCAGCTTTATGTCTGTGCCAGCTTCGGCGGCACGCATATGCAGCGGAATGATCACCTCGGTCTGATAACCGACCGACCGCATACCTTGTTCGTAGAACACATGCGGCGTTGGCCATTCCGTAGAGATCCCGCTGATGTTCTGCGACCCGCTCCAGTCGAATTGCGGCGGGATACCCGCATCGCCTGGTGCGCGCCAATAGGTCTTCCAGCCGGGTTCCAGCACAATGTGCAGTGCGGCCATATGGGTGCCATCCGCCATCCGCCAGCCGGGGCGCAGGTCAACCTTGGACAGGCCGGTGGTCATATCGCTGGCAGGAGCCATTGCCGGAGCGAGGCTGGTCAGAGCCACGGCCAGCGCGGACATAAGGGGGCGGAAATGCATCATCTCTAAGCAGATGGCGGTTTTCTGCCGCGATGAAAAGTCACAAACCGGCGATCCCGCGTGTGCTGGACCCGCCTGTGCCCTTGCAACCCCATGCTGCGCTGTCCATGTTCGGCATGTGACTGAAACAGAACCCATGACCAATTTGACTGGAAAGATGCTGATTGCGATGCCGGGGATGCCTGATCCTCGCTTCGAATACAGCGTAATCTACGTCTGTGCCCACTCCGAAGACGGAGCAATGGGCCTGATCGTCAACAAGCCCTCGGCGGATGTGAGTTTTGAAAACCTCATCGACCAGCTGTCGATCGAGAACACTGCGAACCTGACCGGAATTAAGGTGTATTTCGGCGGTCCCGTGGAATTGGGACGCGGCTTTGTCCTGCATTCGCCGGATTTTCAATCCGAGATGACCACGTTGAATTTCGATGATGGCTTTGCCATGACCGCGACGCTGGATGTGCTGGACAGCATCGCCCAAGGCGCCGGGCCGGACAATAGCCTGATCTTTCTGGGCTACGCGGGTTGGGGGCCGGGGCAGCTCGAAAACGAGATTGCCGCGAATGGCTGGCTCACCTGTGACGCGCATCCCGACCTGGTGTTCAACACTGCCAACACAGACAAGTGGGAAGCCGCATTGGCCAGCCTTGGTGTGTCGCCCCTTGCGCTGTCGGCCGAAGGCGGGCGGGCGTAAAAGGGGCGCTGCCCCTCTGCGCAGATGCGCCTCACCCCGGGATATTTGGTAACCCGAGAAGATCAGCCCGTGGCCTGAAACACCCAGGCGCCCTGATCATTCAGCGTGCGCGTGGCGCGGCCTTCGTGCCAGAGGTGTTGGCAATGCGCCATCGCCTCGACAAGGGCCAAGCCGTATTCACCGTCACCGATGCTGCGCTTGAACAGGGGCGCAAAGCAATCGCCCGCCGAGTGGGGCGTGTCCAGATGGGCCTCCAGGCGACGGAGCGCGCCGTGGTGGTTTTCGATCAGCTGGTGCAGGCGCAGCGGCAGGCCGGTAAAGGGCAGCTTGTGCCCCCCCAGAACCAGATGATCGTCGCGCGCGATGGTGGACAGACGTTCACAGGCCTCTAGCCAATCGGCCACGGGGTCTGCCTCGGGTTCGGTGGCATAGACCCCGATATTGGAACTGATCGACGGCAGGATCTGATCGCCTGCAAGGATCACAGGATCATCACGCGACCAGAGCGTTGCATGTTCCGGCGCATGGCCGTTGCCGATATGTATGTCCCATGTCCGACCCCCGGCGCTGATTGTATCGCCCTGCTGAATACGGCTATAGCCCAGTGGCAGAGGCGCCACGCAATCGGCAAAGTTGAACGGGCGCTCGGTTTTGCGTCTCTCAAGAATTGCCGGGTCCATGCCGCAGCGTTGCCAAAAGCGGATAGTTTCGGCACTGGGTGTTGGCTGTTCGTCCAGCTGGAGCATCCGCCCCATCAGCCACGCGGTGCGGGTTGTGGTCAGGTCTGCCCCGTGTTCGGACTGAAGCCAACCCGCCATGCCGATGTGGTCGGGATGGTGGTGCGTGACGATCACGCGGGTGATCGGCTTGCCAGCCAAGGGCCCGTCCATCAGCCGGGACCAAAGCGCCTTGCCCCGGTTGGACGCAAACCCGGTGTCCACGATGGTCCAGCCCTCACCATCATCCAGCGCGTAGATGTTCACATGATCAAGCTTCATCGGCAGGGGCAGGCGAATCCACAAGATCCCGTCTGCCACTTCGATCGCGCTGCCTTCTTCGGGCGGGGTGTCCCAAGGATACCTGATGCCGCCGCTGCTCCGGTCCTTCATGCGGCAAGGTCATCCATGCTCAGCGCGTAAAGGTCGTCCGCGCCCTGACGCGCATGGGCCAGAAGGCCGGTATGTTCGGGCAACAGCCGGTGGATATAGAACGCCGCCAGACGTTCGTATTTGCCGCCCCTGTCTGCCCCTGCCGCCCGCAGGTGGAAATGCCCACCCAGCACGCGGGCAAAGCCGCGCAGATAAGGCACAGACCCGGCAAACCGATCTTGCATGCCTTGGGCAACCATCCATTCGGTGGTTTCGCGCAGCGTTTCGCAGGCTTGCCACACGGGTTCGGCCAATTCGGCAAGGTCGGTGCGGGCGGCTTCGGCGTCTGCCTCCATCTCGTCCAGCAGGCGGTACGCGGCCTCGCCCCCATCCAGAAGCTTGCGCCCGACAAGGTCCATCGACTGGATGCCGTTGGTCCCCTCATAGATCGCGGTCACCCGCACATCGCGTGAAAACTGCGCGGCCCCCGTTTCTTCGATATATCCCATACCGCCATGCACCTGCACGCCCAATGTCGCAACGTCAATGCCGGTATCGGTGCCGAACGCCTTGGTGATTGGCGTCAAAAGTGCGGCACGCGCGGCCCAGTCGGCATGGCCAGTGGCGGTTTCCATATCAATGGCCACGGCATTGGCCAGCGCAATGGCGCGCGCGGCAAACGTGTCAGCTTTCATTGTGGCCAGCATCCGGCGTACGTCGGCGTGATCGGTGATGCTGTTGTTTTCGGTCCGGCCTTGTTTGCGCCCCTCGGCATAGGCCAGCGCATGTTGTGTGGCCCCGTCTGCGACGCCGATGCCCTGCATGCCGACACCAAGCCTCGCGTTGTTCATCATGGTGAACATGGCGCGCATGCCGTCATGTTCTTCGCCCACCAGCCAACCGGTCGCGCCGTCATACTGCATCACGGCAGTGGGGCTGGCATGCAGGCCCATCTTGTGCTCAAGGCTCACCACCTTGAGACTGTTGGCCTTGCCGGGTGTGCCTGCACCGTCGGGAATGCGCTTGGGCACAAGGAACAGGCTGATCCCCTTGGTTCCCGGTCCTGCATCGGGCAGGCGGGCCAGAACAAGGTGGCAGACATTCTCGGTGAAATCATTGTCCCCCCACGAGATATAGATCTTCTGTCCGGTGATCGCGTAAGAGCCATCGCCGTTCGGCACAGCCCGTGTTGTCAGCGCACCCACATCGCTGCCCGCTTGCGGCTCGGTCAGGTTCATCGTGCCCATCCATGTGCCGGAAATCAGCTTGGGAAGGTACAGGTCCTTGATCGCGTCGCTGGCATGGTTTTCAAGCGCCTCGATCTGGCCCTGGGTCATCAGCGGCGCAAGTTGGATCGACAGGCAGGACGCGCTCATCATGTCGTTCACCGCTGTGGTCATCGCCATCGGCAAGCCCATGCCGCCATAGGCCGGATCGGCGGCAATCGCGATCCAGCCGCCCTCTGCAATCGCACGGTAGCCCTCGGCAAAGCCCGGAGATGTTCGCACAACCCCGTTCTCAAGCCGGGCAGGGTGCAGGTCTCCGGCACGGCGCAGCGGGGCCAACACCTCTTCGCACAGCTTTCCGGCTTCGCCCAGAACGGCCTCTACCGTCTCTGGCGTGGCTTCTGCAAAACGGTCCGTTGCCGCCACCTGATCAAAGCCAACAACGTGATCGAACAGGAAACGAAATTCGGAAACGGGGGCACGATAGGGCATAGACAACGATCCTCTGGCGTCTGGGCGTTCGCGTGGCGGCTTGGCAATCGCGTGCAGGACCGATAAGCAACCATCAACGTGTGAAGCGACCCTGACGAATGCGGCCAACCCCATCAACAAAAACGCGGCGTCATAACCGATGAACCTGCCCCTGCCAGAAAGACTGCCCGATACCGATGCAGGCCACGCCAAGGCGGCAGAGGTTCTGCGGTCCGGTGGATTGGTCGCCTTTCCAACCGAAACGGTCTACGGACTTGGGGGGGATGCGGGCAATGATCGTGCGGTAGCAGGCATTTACGCGGCCAAAGGGCGCCCTGATTTCAATCCGCTGATCGTGCATTTCGCGGATCTTGAGCAGGTGAAACAGCATGTGTTCTGGACGCCCGAGGCCGAGCTTTTGGCGCAGGCGTATTGGCCGGGACCGCTCACGCTTGTGTTGAAGAAACACCCGGACAGCCCAATATCGCCGCTTGTGTCGGCGGGGCTCGAGACGCTCGCGGTTCGGGTGCCTGCGCATCCGTCGGCCCGTGCTATCCTGCGTGCGTTGGGGCGGGGGGTTGCGGCCCCATCGGCCAACCGGTCCGGCCAGATCAGCCCGACACTGGCGGATCATGTGATTGCCAGCCTAGGAGGCCGGGTCGAGGCGGTTCTGGATGGTGGCCCCTGTGCGGTGGGCGTTGAATCCACGATTGTCGGGTTGGTGGACAAACCCGTCCTCCTGCGCCCCGGAGGCATCACCGAAGACGCGCTTGCCGCGACGCTTGGCCGTCACCTGACAGTCCGGCACAAGGCAGAAGCGATCTCTGCGCCGGGGCAGTTGATGTCGCATTACGCACCCAACGCGCTGGTGCGCCTGAACGCGACCGAATGGGAACCGGGCGAGCTTCGGCTTGGGTTTGGCGATATGGCCTGTGATCTGAACCTGTCACCTTCGGAAGACCTGATCGAGGCTGCCGCCAACCTGTTCGATTTTCTGCACAAGCTCGATGCCCGAGGGGGCAGGGTGATTGCAGTTTCCCCCATCCCGCACGAAGGGTTGGGCATTGCCATCAATGACCGCCTCAGCCGTGCAGCCGCCCCGCGCGAAGGATAACCCCGATGACAGATCAGACCGACCAAAGCCGACCGCCCGTCGGTCTTATTGCGCTGCTGTCCGCGTGCAACTTCGTGATCGGCATGGGCGCGTTTGTGGTGATTGGCATGGTGCCGCTGCTGGCCACCGATCTTGACATCAGCACAGCCGCCGCTGGTGGCGCGATGACGGTTTATGCGCTGTCTTATGCGGTGCTGTCGCCGTTGTTGGTCTCGCTGACCGGCCATATCGGCAGACGCCGGGTGATTGCGGCGGGGATGGTGGTGTTTGCGCTGGGGGCAGCGCTGTCGGCCATAGCGCCGAACGTGACGGTGCTTTACATCGCGCGCGCTTTGGCGGCGGCGGGGGCTGGCGTTGTGACACCCGTGGGTGCGGCCGTGGTCGCGGCCCTTGCGCCAAAGACGACACAGGGCAAGTCCATCGCAGCGTTCTATTTCGGCCTGACCCTGTCGCAGGTTCTGGGTGTGCCCATCGGCGGCTGGATCGCCTTTACCTTTGGTTGGCGCGTGGCGTTCTGGATCGTGTTGGCGCTTGCGGCGCTGTCCACGGTGCTGATCTGGGTGCGGGTGCCCGCCGGGTTGCGGTTCACGCCGGTGTCCCTGTCGGATCTGGGACGCGCGCTCAAGGATGGTGTGATCATGGGCGCGGTTCTGTTCACGGCCAGCTTTCTGGGTGCGATCTACGTGCTTTACACTTACCTCGCCCCGCTGGTCGAAGAGACCATGGGCTTTGGCCGCGATGGAATCACGCTTGTCCTGCTTATGTTCGGCGCGGGGGCTGTGGCAGGCAACCTGATCGGCGGGTTCATGACCGACAGGCTGGGATCGGTCACATCTCTGGTTGTTTTGTGCCTTGGCCAGATCGTGCTGTTGCCGCTCTTTTCCGCATTGCCTATGGCGCAGGGCCTGCTGATGGCGCTGGTCTTTGTATGGTCCGCCTTTTGCTGGTCATTCGTTGCCCCGCAGCAGGTGCGGCTGTTGCAACTGGCCCCGAGCCTTGCGGGCGTGGTGCTCGCTTTGAATGCGGCGGCGATCTATATCGGCACGGCGTCCGGGTCGGCGCTCGGCGGTTTGGTGCAGACCGTGGGTGACCTGACATGGTTGGGGGCGGCGGCAGGCATTGCCGCGTTCGGCGCGCTGGGGCACATCCTGTGGTCCCACCGCGCCGCGAATCTACGCGCGCGTGGGCGCTAGTCGAACTTCCAAAGCGCGGGCACAAAGCTGTAGGCATCACCGTCGCGCATGACATGGCCAACACCGGGGAAGGGAAAGTGATAACCCAGAACCGCCATCCGATCCGTGGCCGCCATATCCAAAAGCCGCGTGCGGGTTGCGACAGTCTGATCCCCGTCGGCGTCAAAATCATTGTACCAATCGGGATGTGCGAAATTGGTGTAGGCGTGGCTCATGGCGTCGCCAAGCGCGATCAATTGCTGACCGCCGCTTTCCACGACAACCGCCATATGACCGGGCGTGTGGCCGGGGGTGTCGATCACGCGCACACCGGGCACCACTTCGAACCCGTCTGACATCAGCTCCCACTCGGCCCCGTCAACGGCAATCGAATTCTGTGCGCCGACGACGAATTGCTGCATCTCGGCGGGCACCTGCGACGCCAGCCCGTCCTGCATCCAGTAATCATGTTCGGTCTCACCCAGATAATAGGCGGCATCCGGGAAAATCGCTTCGTCGAAATCATCACGTACGCCCCAGATGTGATCCGGGTGGGCGTGGGTGATGACAACATGGGTGATGCTGGACGGATCAATCCCGGCCGCTTCCATGTTGGTCATCAGACGCCCGGCGGTGTTCAGGAACCGGTTGCCCGATCCGACATCGACCAGAACGGTGGTGTCTCCGATCTCGACCAGCAGGTGATTGGTGTGCGATGTGTTGGTCTCGGGCGACAGGTAATGCGCGGCCAGAAACGCCTGTACCTCGGCAGGATCGGCATTCACGCCAAGCCCGTTGGTCGGCAGGCTCAGATACCCGTCAGACAGGATCGTGATCTTTGCCTCGCCCAGCGTAAAGCGGAAATGCCCTGCATTGCCGCCTTCCGGCCCTCCAAGTTCGGCCATGGCCTGTGCGCCGGGCAGGGCAAAAGCGGGCATGGCGGCAGCTGTCTTCAGGAACGCGCGGCGGGTCGGACGCAAAAGCATGGTGTCTCCTCCCAGAGATAAATTCAGTTTCGTGAATAACATGGTCGCAAGCCCAGCCGCAATTGTGATTTTGCGGCACAGGGCGTTTGGGAAACAGACGCGGTAATTCCCCGGCACCGCAGATTTTGATGTGGATTCAGATGTTTGAAAAACTTGCCCATGGGCAAGTTTGTTGCGAGCCATTTGCAACTTCACGCGGGCGTCTCTACATACACATCGTGCCGCACCGCAGCAGCACGCAACCAACGCTTCAGACAGGAGGCGCGGAAACATGCGTTTTTTCAAGACAGCCGCTTTGACCGCCATGCTTGGCCTTATCGCAACCACAGGGGTCGCACAGGAGGTGACACTTCGCTTTCAGCATTTCGTGTCGCCCAATTCCGCAAACCCGAAATATTTCCTCGCCCCTTGGGTCGAAAAGGTCGAGGCCGAGTCCAACGGTCGGATCAAGATCGAGATCTATCCGTTCATGCAACTGGGCGGCAAAGCCACCGCGCAATATGACCTGATCCGCGATGGCGTGATCGACGGCGGTTGGGTCATCCCCGGCTATACGCCCGGTCGCTTCCCCGAGGCCGAGGCGCTAGAGTTGCCCTTCATGGTCACCAAAAGCGCCGAAGACGCCTCGCGTGCGGCGTGGGCATTCACGCAGAAGCACCTGATGGACGATTTCGCCGATGTGCATCTGATCGCCGCCCATATGCACGGGCCGGGGATCATTCACAAAACCGGCGGTGCCATTCAGGATCTGAGCGATTTTGCCGGTCTCAAACTGCGCGGCCCATCGCGCGCGGCCACGCTGTTGCTGGACAAGCTGGGTGCAGAACCTATCGGTCTGCCAGTGCCGCAATTCCCCGAAGCCCTGTCCAAGGGCGTAGTCGACGGCGGTGTGATCACATGGGAGATGTCACCCTCGCTCAAACTGGATGAGTTGACCGACAGCCATACCGATGTCGCGGGCGACAAGTCCCTCTACAACCTCTATTTCATCTGGGCAATGAACAAGGACAGCTACGCAGCCCTGCCCGACGATCTGAAAGCGGTGATTGATGCCAATTCCGGTCTGGAGACCTCGGCGATGGCCGGGCGGGCGCATGATACGGGTGACCGGGACGGGCGCGCTTTGATGCAAGAGGCAGGCAACGAGATCGCAACCCTGAGCGAGGCTGAGACAGCACGCATCGTGGCGCTGGGCGACGCGGTCACCGAAGAGTGGATCGCGGACATGACGCAGCGCGGTTTGAACGCGGCCCAACTGGTAGACGACGCGCGCGCGACGGTCCAAGCGGCCCGCAGCAGCGGAACCGACGGATAGGGCCGGACACCAACCAATGGCGACGCGGCATCAGTGCCGCGTCGTTTTGCGTTGATGCAAAATGCCCCTGATGGATCAGCCCTTGCTGTCCCAGCGTTTCCAAAGAAGGGACAGCAGGGTCTCTCCAGCCAGCGGCGTGGTGCAATCGGCGATCAGCACTGGCCCGCCTTTGACCGGCGGGCGTGTGTCGCTTCGGGCGGTGTCCGCGACGGCGCGCAGGTCTTGCACGCTGGGCGCATAGCTTGACATGGGCTGCAGCCTATCACGCCTCGGGGTCGTCCCCAAATCGCAAAACCGTCACATGGGTGTCGCCATAGCGGCGGGTGTCCAGCCGGGTAAAGCCCTCAGGCGCGATCTGTGGCGCAGTCTCTTCCCACACGATCAGCGCCCCATCGGCGATCCATCCGCCAGCAACAGCTGCGCTCAGGGCCTTTTGCCCCAGCGCCTTGCCATAGGGCGGATCAAGAAACACCAGCGTGGCCGGGTCTGCATCGCAGGGCGGCAAGCGTGTCGCGTCGCGTGACATCACCCGCGTGGCCTCGCATCCCAAAGTCTGGATATTCGCCTTGATCAGCGACAGCGCCTTGCGCCCGTCATCGACAAACACCGCCGACTCCGCACCGCGCGACAGCGCCTCTAGCCCCAGCGCGCCGGTGCCCGCAAACAGGTCAAGCACCCGCGCACCCGTGAACGGCTCACCAAAGCGGCCGCCGCCCAGCATGTTGAACAGGCTTTCGCGCACCCGGTCCGTGGTGGGGCGCAGATGTGCGGCCGGATCGCCTTTGCCGACATTCGCCAAGGCGCGTCCGCGATAAATGCCTGCGATGATCCTCACGCTTTCAGCAATTCTTTCAGGTCGGTGTCCGTGTTGCGCACCGCCTCTGGGGCGGGGGATTTACCCATTTCGATCAACCGCTTGCCCACCATGTAGGCGCGCGGATCGTTCATCGCATCAATCGCCAAAAGCTGGTCACCGGCATAGTACCAATGCGACACCACGCCGGTGTCGCCGCTGCGGGTCACGATGTGGTCATACCCGGTGTTCAGCCCGGCAATCTGAAGTTTCACATCGTATTGGTCCGACCAGAACCACGGTTTCGCGTCATAGGCGCGGGCATGGCCCAGAATGTTGTCCGCCACACATTCCGCCTGATCAATCGCATTGCCCACGCTTTCAAGCCGAAGCTGCTGGCCTTTCCACGGGAACGACGCGCAATCACCGGCGGCCCAGATATGCGGGTCCGATGTGCGGCCCTGCGCGTCGGTGGCAATACCATTCTCAAGCCGCAAACCCGCCGCGTCAGCCAGGTTGGTATTGGGCATGATACCCACGCCCACCAGCACGAAATCCACGGCTACCGTGCTGCCATCGCCAAGCACCGCGCCGGTGACGCGCCCGCCGTCGCCGGTGAGGTGATCCAGCCCCACACCTTCACGCAGGTCCACACCATGGGCGCTGTGCAGGTGGCGAAAGAACGCGGAGGTTTCAGGGGCGGCGACCCGTTGCAGGATGCGGTCGGCCATTTCCACCAACGTCACGTTCAGCCCCAGCTTGGCCGCGACTGCCGCCGCTTCGAGCCCGATATATCCGCCGCCAACAATCAGCACCCGCGCGCCCTTGGTAAACCGAGGTGCCATCGCATCCACATCGTTCAGCCCGCGCACCACCATCACACCGTCCAGATCACCGCCAATGGCCGCAGGCAGACGACGGGGTGTGGACCCGGTGGTCAGAACCAGATCGTCATAGTTTAACACCTCATCGGCAAGGGTCAGCGTTTGGGCCATGGCATCAATCGCCGTTACCGCTGTGCCGAGCTTCAGGGTGATGTTCTGTTCCGCATAGAAACTCTCGGGGCGGAGATACAGACGGTCTCGCGCCATCTCGCCCAGCAGATACGCTTTGGACAGCGGTGGGCGCTGATAGGGGGGGACCGGTTCTTCTCCGATCAGGGTGATTTGCCCGTCGAAACCTTTGCTGCGCAAACGTGCGACACAGGATGCGCCCGCTTGTCCGGCGCCGACAACAATTACACGCTTCATGCCTGCCCCTTTTTGCACAATGCATTGGTCTCCCCACGCGCGACCCTATATGCGTGATCATCAGGAATGCAATTCAACAGCGAGGGATGGACCATGACAATTGCACAGGGCGACACTCTGCCAGAGGCAACACTTGTGAAAATGGGGGCCGATGGCCCTGAACCGGTGGTTTTGGCAGATCACGCCAAGGGCAAGAAACTGGTGGTGTTCGCCGTGCCGGGCGCGTTCACGCCAACCTGCCATTCGGCGCATGTGCCCAGCTTTGTCCGCACCAAGGATCAGTTCGCCGCCAAAGGCGTGGACGAGATCATCTGCGTGTCGGTCAACGATCCCTTCGTGATGAAGGCGTGGGGCGAGGCGACAGGCGCAACCGCTGCCGGGATCACCATGCTGGGCGATGCGGAAAGCGCCTTCACCAAGGCTATCGGTATGGATTTCGACGCACCGCCCGCGGGCCTCATTGGTCGGTCCAAGCGCTATGCGATGATCGTTGAGGACGGCACGGTTACAACCCTGCATGTCGAAGAAAGCCCCGGCGTCTGCGACGTGTCCGGTGGCGAAGCGCTGCTCGCAGAACTGTAAGCGGTTGGCACTCCTTCGAAGGAGTGCCGCAACTTCTTTGAAACGTTCAGGCCCGGTACCGGATCATACTCCGTGCCGGGCCTTGTTGTAAGCGGACCAGTCGGTGATCTCGGGATAGTAGCGTGCGCGCCATGCTTTGACGCGTGGGTTCATCATCGCGCGCCAGCGTCTTGGGAACAGCGCAAAGAAGGTCATCACCGGATAGCCATAGGGCAATTGCGGGGCCTCGTCTTCGGCGTAGGTCTGAAGCAATGGAAACCGCCGGTCGGGTTTGTAATGGTGGTCTGAATGCCGTTGCAGGTTGATCAGGAACCAGTTGGACGCGGTATGCGATGCGTTCCAGCTGTGGCGCGGTTTGACGTGTTCGTATTTGCCATCCCCCAGATGTTTGCGGGTCAGGCCGTAATGTTCAACATAGTTGACCAGCTCAAGCTGAAAGATCGCGGCAAGCGCTTGCAGCACGAAGATCACAACACCCGTCCACCCCGCCAGCGCAAAGGCCAGCACAAGAAACGCGGTCTGGAGGCTCCAATACCGCCAGAACGGGTTGCTTGGGTGCCACCAGCGCAGACCCTTGCGGGCCAGCATGTCGCGTTCGGCGCGAAACGATGACACCAGGCTGCCTTTGAGGACGCGCGGGTAGAAGCGCCAGAAGCTTTCGTTGAACCGGGCCGTCACCGGATCGCGCGGTGTGCCGACATAGCGGTGATGCACCAGCAGGTGTTCAGACCGGAAATGCCCATACAGCGCCATTGTCATCAGCAGATCGCCCAGCCAGCGCTCCAGCTTGTTGCGCTGGTGCATAAGCTCATGCGCGTAGACGATGCCGACGCTGCCCGACAGAACGCCCATGCCGATGGTCACAAGATAAACTTCAAGCGGCCCAAGGTGTGCGGCGCGGGGCAGGTACCACACAAGGCCGAAGATCATCATGAATTGCAGCGGTGGCCAGATGAGGGTGATCATCCGGTGCCAATACAGCGCGTTGTCCTTGGTCTGTGGGTCGAGGTTGTCCGTGTCCAGCCCGAGGGCTGCATCGAGAGCGGCAAACACGCCCCATGTGGCGAGCATCGGTACCAGTGTCCAAAGCCCGCCAATATAGGCGGCGGACAAAACCAGCGGGATCATGAACAGCGACAGCCAGAACGGCAGCGCGGCCCGAAGGGGCAGGCGGGATGGAAGGTGGGGTTGGGTGCTGTCAGTCATGGGGTCCATGTGGCTTGGGTGTCTGACCATGAGGGTACGGGTCTTGGGGGATTTCACCAAGCCTGACGTTGCGCTGTGTCAGTCACCTTTGGTGACGGCGTAGGCTTTGCGCATCACTGTGGGCAGATCGTTGGGGTCAAAGGCGTCCGGCTCAACAAAATGGCCGCGTGTGGGGGCGCGGTCCATCGGCACCAGCGCGGTTTTGACCGTCAGCTTGAGATGGAAATGGGTGAAGGTGTGCCGCGCTTCGGTGGGCAGGGTGCGCCATTCTGCGCGGATGGGGGGATCTTCGGACGGGGCCTCCGACCAATCGCTGCCGGGCCAGCCCAGCATCCCGCCCAGCAGGCCGGTGTCGGGGCGTTGTTCGAGCAACCATGCGCCATCGACGCGACGGGCCAGATAGGCGATGCCAAGCCGTGTGGGCTTGCGTTTCTTTGGGGATTTCTTTGGCAGGTCTTTGGCTGTGCCTGCCGACCACGCGGCGCAGGCCGTGCGCCATGGGCATAGCCCGCAGGCCGGGTTGCGCGGGGTGCAGATCGTGGCGCCCAGATCCATCACCGCCTGCGCGTAACAGCCCGGCCGGTCACGCGGTGTCAGCGCCGAGGCGTAGCCCATGAGCACAGGTTTCGCAGCGGGCAGGGGCGTGTGATCATCATAGAGCCGGGCCATGACCCGTTCAACATTTCCGTCCAAAACGGTTTCCGGCAGGTCAAACGCAATCGAGGAGATGGCCGCTGCCGTATAGGGCCCGATGCCGGGCAGCGCGATTAGGCCGTCATAGGTGTCGGGGAACACGCCGCCATGATCGTGATGCACCACGCGGGCGCATTTGAGCAGGTTGCGCGCCCTGGCATAGTAACCAAGGCCCGCCCAGGCGGCCATGACATCGGCATCTTCGGCTTGTGCCAGATCGCTGACACTGGGCCAACGGGTTGTGAACGCCTCAAAATAGCTTTTCACAGCGGCAACCGTGGTTTGTTGCAGCATGATTTCCGACATCCAGACGCGGTACGGGTCGGGGCGCTGTCCGTGTGCCCGTGCCTTGGGTCCGACACGCCATGGCATGGCACGGGCATGCCTGTCGTACCATTCAAGAATCAGGGCCGGTTCCGGCCGATCACGCAGGTCTGACATACCTTTGATATCTGGTCTCATTTGTGGGCTGGTTGCGAGGACGTCGGGTCACTAGAATAGCGTTCGGACAGGGGAGTCAAACATGCCGCCGCGCACCGGGTACACGAAAGGGTTTAAACGCACATCGAGCCTCTTGCAGACCCAGATCCGCAAGACATCTGAGACGCGTGGTTTTTCACAGTCGCGGCTTTTGACCCATTGGCCGGAAATTGCAGGCGACGACATTGCCGCGATCAGCCGCCCGGTTGAGGTGCGATACGGTCGGGGCGGTTTGGGCGCGACGCTCACGCTTTTGACCACGGGGGCCAATGCGCCGATCCTTGAGATGCAAAAGGAAAAGCTGCGCGAAAAAGTGAACGCGGTTTATGGCTATAACGCCATTTCCAAGGTGCGGGTCACGCAGACAGCGGCGACCGGGTTTTCCGAAGGTCAGGTGAGCTTTGATCACCGTCCTGCACACGCCCGAGACGACACGCCCGCTGCGATCCTGCCTGAGGCGCAGCAAATGGCGGGCGATGTGCGCGATGATGGGTTGCGCGCCGCGCTGGAACGTTTGGCGACGAACGTCTATTCAAAAACGCAAGATCGGACCTAGGTCCAAGGCAAACAGAGCAAAGGGTTTCTTGATGAAACAACGGTTGATGACGATTGCACTCGCAACGGCCCTCGTGGCAGGCGCCGGATGGTGGATTGCAGGGACAGGCACCGCCCCGACGATCAACGGGCAAGCGATTGTGTTGCCGGGCGCTGCGAATGCGCAGCAAAGCGCGACTGCTGAAGTCACCATTCAGGAAATGGTTCTGGGGGCCGAGGACGCGCCGATCGAGATGATCGAATATGCGTCTTTCACCTGCCCGCATTGTGCGACCTTCCACCAGAGTGTGTTCAAGGATCTCAAGAAGGATTACATTGACACCGGCAAGATCAAGTTCACCTACCGCGAAGTGTATTTCGACCGCTACGGTCTGTGGGGATCGCTTGTTGCGCGTTGCGGTGGCGAGGATCGGTTCTTTGGCATCACAGAAATGATCTATGACCAGCAAAGCACCTGGAGCCGTGCCGGGTCTGAGGCTGCGATTGCCGACGAGCTGCGCAAGATTGGGCGGATTGCCGGGCTGGAGACCGAACAGCTTGAGGCATGCCTGAGCGACAACGACAAGGCGCGTGGGTTGATTGAATGGTATCAGGCCAATGCGGAAGAACACGGTATCAGCTCTACCCCGTCGTTTGTGATTGATGGTCAGACCTATTCCAACATGAGTTACCGCGAGTTCCGGGAAATTCTGGACGAAAAGCTGGGCGGCTGATCCCTTAGCCGCAGCGCACAAAACACCATGTAAAAGACCGGCTGGGTGGCCGGTCTTTTTTTGTCTGCGGGTGGGATAGGTCCGAACCGAACTTATAGTTTCGCGCGCGAAACATTTGGTCCGATGTGGACCTATTAACCCGTTGTTAACATTTGATTATTCATCCAGCGGGCGGTCAGGTTCGACGCCCTTCGCGCAGCCACGCACCAAGGATCAGGCCAGAGGCCAGAAGCAGCACAAGCCATCCCGGCAGCATGGGTGTTTGGGTGACATCCAGTGTCTCGAACGCCTCGCGCGGGGTGATGCCAAGCCAGCCGCGCCCCGCAGCGGGGCGGCCTTCGCCCACCGCGCGGATGCTGGGTACACCGTCTTCAAGACGGCGCACGCCCCCACGGGTGCTGTCGACGGCGGGTTCCAGGGCATCACCGCTGGCGATTGTCTGTTCGAATTCACGCGGCGCGGCCGGGCCAAGGCCGACGACCGTGTCCTGATCGCCTTCGGCCAGACGATACAGACCAATCTCGGGGCCGGTATAGAGCGCCTCGAACCGGCCCGGTGTGACCTCTTCGAGCGTAACCGCGTCTTCTGTGCCGTCGGGGCGGGTGACGGTCACGGTGCCGACCGTTTCATCCAGCGTGCGGCGGATGATGCGCATTGTCTGGCCGGTGGGTTCTGCCCAGAGCGCTTCTTCCTCAAGCTCGGGTTCTTTCATCATCCAGTGTGCCAGACGGCGCAGCAGGTCGAGCTGTGGGCCGCCGCCTTCGAACCCGCGTGACCAAAGCCACGCATGATCAGAGGCCAGCAACGCGACGCGGCCTTCGCCCACACGGTCGAGCACCAGAAGCGGTTTGTCGTCGATTCCGGTCATCACGACATCGCCGCTTATTGGTTCAACTTCGATTTGGCGCATCCAGCGGCCCCATGTGTCTTCCCCGGCAAGCCCGGACGTGACCGGGTGGCGGTCGCCCAGATCGGTGATGGTCGGGCTATAGCCGCGTTCCATTACGCGGGCGGTGGGTTCAGCAGGGATGATATCGGCAAGCGGCGAGCGGTAGATGCTGTCCGCGCTGGCGAAATCCGGGCCCGCCGCAACAAGCACAGCGCCGCCCTGTTCGACATAGTTGCGCACGTTGTCCAGATAGATCGCGGGCAGGATGCCGCGCCGCTTGTAGCGGTCAAAGATGATGAGGTCGAAATCTTCGATCTTTTCGAGAAACAGTTCGCGGGTGGGAAACGCGATGAGAGACAGTTCGGTGACGGGCACCCCGTCTTGTTTTTCGGGCGGGCGGAGGATGGTGAAATGCACCAGATCAACCGAGCTGTCGGATTTCAGCAGGTTGCGCCATGTGCGCCCGCCTGCATGGGGTTCACCCGACACAAGAAGCACGCGCAGACGGTCGCGGACGCCATTGATCTGGACCAGCGCGGTGTTGTTGCGATCGGTCAGTTCGTCCACTGCGGTGGGCACGGTGAATTGGATCACGTTCAGCCCGCCATGCGGCAGGGTGATGGGCAGCTCGATGTCCTGCCCGATGGGCATGTCAAAGCGGCGGGGTTCCTGACCATCGACGGAAATGTCGATCACGGTCGAGGTTTCTTGTGGTGCGGCGCCTTCATCCTCGACCCGGAGGGTCAGTGTCACGGGTTCGCCCAGAATGGCAAAGGCGGGGGCGTTTTGTACGATCAGGCGGCGGTCCCAATCGGTTTGCTTGCCGGTGAGCAGCAGGTGCAACGGCGCGGGCAGGTCCGGTGTGCGTTCAAGGTCATGCACGCGCCCGTCGCTGAGCAGGAAAATGCCTGCAATGCGCCCGCGGGGTTCTTCGGCCAGCGCATCGGACACGGCAGACATCAGCAGCGTTCCGGTGTCGCCGTCGCCATCGCCGACCACGATCCGGCGGATTTCAGTGTTGTCGCGGGCATTGAGTTGCGCGGCCAGCGCAACGGCGGCGTTCGTGGTGTCGCCCAAGCGGTCGCCCAGAGATTGGCTGGCGCTTTGGTCTTCGACAATCAGGACGATGTCGGACAGTGGTGCGCGGTCTTCGATCTGATATGAGGGTTGCGCCAGGGCGGCGAGCACGACCAATGCTGCCAGCGCCCGAAGCGCCCAGCCCTGCAAGCCGCGCACCAGTGCAAGTGCGATGCCGATGGTGGCCAGTGCCGCAAGCACGGCGATGAAGATCCACGGGAGAAGCGGATCAAAGACGATGCTGCCGGTCATCAATTGCCCAATCTGTCCAGAAGTGCAGGCACGTGCACCTGATCGGATTTGTAGTTGCCGGTCAGCACGTGCATGACCAGATTGACCCCAAAGCGATACGCGATTTCGCGCTGGCGTTCGCCGGAATAGCCGCGCCCGATGGGATAGAGCGGGTTGCCGCGCGTATCCATGGCCCAGGCCGAGGCCCAGTCATTGCCACCAATGATCACCGGGGTGACGTTATCGTTGAGGTTGCGGAACGGCATGCCGTCCACCAGTTCAGCGTCGGGTGGTGCTGCTTCGACCCAGACATCCGCGCTGTTGTGGCGGCCCGGGAAATCCTGAAGCAGGTAGAAGGTGCGGGTCAGGACGTGGTCCTGCGGGATCGGTTCGAGCGGCGGGATGTCGAGAGGCGCTGCGAGCTGTTGCAGTTTGCGGCCATTTGGACTTCCGGCGCCGAAGCGGGCGATATCGGCATCGCGGGTGTCGAACATGATCATCCCGCCCGAGCGCAGGTAGGTGTTCAGTTTTGCATACGCCTCGGCCGAGGGGGTGGGTTGATCGGGTGTGATGGGCCAGTAGAGGAACGGGAAGAACGCCAGTTCATCGGTTTCGAGGTTCACCGCAACCGGGTCTGTCGGTTCCACGGAGGTGCGGAAGAACAGCGTTTCAGAAAGGCCGCGCAGCCCGGCTTGGGCCACCTGATCCAGCGTTGCGTCGCCGGTGATGACGTGGGCAAAGGACACTTCGGCCGTGGCTTGCAGGGCAAAGGCGTCATCGGTGGATTGCGCTTGTGCGTGCGATGCGGGGATCACGAGGAGGGCCAAGGCCAGCCCCGCGGCGGTGCTGGCGCGCGGGCCGGACAGGCGCCCGGACAGGAACAATGAGGCGACGATATCGGTCAGCAGAAGCGCGATTGCCGTGGCAAGAAGCCATCCCGCGAGCGGCGTTTCCTCGGACTGGGTCAGGCCTTCGACAGTGATGTCAGAGGGCCAGTCGACCGGGGTCAGGGTTGTGTCTGTGGTCAGCACATTGCGCGCCAGGGCGCGGTCCTGATTCTGGTAGAGGCCGGGGCGCAGATCAGGGCTGAGTGCGGCATCGACCAGCGCTTCGCCTGTCACGCCGGGCAGGGTGCTGCCATCGGTCAGTGCACCAAATGCGTCGAGTACAAGGGTCGGTTGCCAGATGGTGCCAGCAAGGTCTTCGGCGCTGGGCTGCGCGCCGCTGCCAGCAGCAATGGCCAGACGTTCGAGCATTTGCACAAACAGGCCGGACAGGGGGAGTGAGGACCATTCGGCATTGGCGGTCACGTGGAACAGGATGATCTGCCCCTGCCCGACGGCTTTGCGCGTGACCAGCGGGGTGCCATCGCTGAGCTGGGCAATGACGCGTTCGGCCAGTGCCGGGTCGGGCTGTGCCATGACCTGCGCTGATATGGTGACATCCGGCGGGATGGACAGGCCAAAGAACGGGCTGTCTTCGCCAAACTCGGCCAGCGATTTTGGTTCTCCCCAGCTCATTGCGCCGCCGACACTGCGGCCGCCGGCGCGCAGGCGGACGGGCATGAGCGCATCTTCGCTGTCGCGGCTGATGTCGCTGGCGGCAAGGCGCGGCCCGGCAAAGCGCAGCAGGATACCGCCGCCGTCCAGCCACTCGAGCAGCGCGTCTTCTTCGGCAGCGCCCACCGTGGCCACATCGGCGAGTGCGATGACGTCCGGGTTTGCCGGGATCATGTCCATCAACGCGCCGGTGAGCAGGTCAGCGCTGGGTTCCAGCGCCTTTTGCAGGTAGTGCAGCGGCGACAAGAGTTGCAGCCCTTCGCGGTCTTCCCGGCCTGCCATCAGCGCGACTTCGCGGCGGCGCAGGCTGTCATCGGGCAGGGTGGTGGCACCGGCGCTGCGGTTGCCTTCGATCTCAAAGCGCAGGATGCGCGCGCGCAGTTCTGACGGCAGGGACAGGGCGGTTTCTGCGGTCGTGGCGTCCGCGCCAAAGGTCGCTGTGGCGCGGGCCAGAACAGCGGGGTTGCCCGCCGGGTCGCGGCCTTGGGCAAGGATTGCGATCTCACGTTCGCTGCCAGCTTGGGCGCGCAGCGCGGTCAGGATGATATTGCCATCTTCAAAGCGCGCAGGCGCAAGGCCAAGGATGGATTGACCTGCTTGAAACACGGTGACGGTGCCACGGGTTTCGAGCGCGATCAGCAGGGGCGCGCGGGCCTCGCGGGCAAGGCCGTCCGACATCCAGTAGGTGTCGAAATTGCCCTCGGGCAAGAGCGCAAGGGCGCGGTCGACTTGGTCTGTGCCGGGTTCCCACGGATCGGGTGTCAGGCCGACGATCCGGGCGCGCAGATCGTCAGCGGTCTGGAAACTGGCGGGTTCAGGGGCAGTGAGTTTGATCAGCGCCACGCGCCGGTCATCGCGCGCGGCTTGGGCCATCAGCCCGTCCAATGCCTGGGTTCGGGCGCGCCAGCTTGCCGCGCTGGCCCATGAGCCGTCCATGACTACCAGCAATGGCCGGTTACCGGTGGCGATATCGTCGGTTTGCGGGTTCAGGATCGGTCCGGCCAGCCCGATGATGAGCGCGGCCACAGCCAGCATGCGCAGCAGCAAAAGCCACCACGGGGTGCGGTCGCTGACCTGATCGTCATCCTTGAGGCCCAGCAGCAGCACCACGCCGGGGAACATCCGCCGGATCGGGGCGGGTGGCACGGCGCGCAGGATCAGCCAGAGGATCGGCAGCGCCAGAAGCGTCAGCAGAAGCCAGGGGGTCGCAAAACCGAGTCCGAAGAGCGTCATCCGTGGGTCCCATCCATCGCGCGGTAAATCCAGAGCAGTGCGGTTTGCGCGCTGTCGTTTGTGTGGTGGCAAATATATTGCCAGCCCGTCAGGCGCGACAGCTGTTCAAGACGGTCTTTGCGCTCGGCCAGCCGGTCAAGATACCGGGTGCGCAAATCGCCGGCTTTGAGCGTCTCGTGCACGATCCCGCCGCCGATGCTTTGGAAAATCGTACGCCCGTCAAAGGGAAAGCTTTCTTCGCTGGGATCGAGGACCTGCACCAGTGCACCGCGCACGCCGCGATCGGCGGCTTTTGTCAGGGCAGCCTCGACCGGGGCTGGGTCGCCAAGGAAATCGGAAAAGAAGATCGCGCGGGATTGCGGGATCATGCCACGCGCTTCGGGTTTGGAATAATCGTCGCCGTGATCCACCGACAGCATTTCGGCCAGTCGCGTGATCTGGGCCTGACCCCGGCGTGGGGGCAGATCGAACCCGGTGAGACCGACCCGTTCGCCGCCCCGGATCAGCAGGATCGCGCTTGCCAGAGCAAGGGTGCGGGCGCGGTCGGCCTTGGTGGTTAGGTTGGCATCCGAGGCAAAGCGCATCGACGCGGCCTGATCGACCCAGAGAATGACGCTTTGCGCGATTTGCCATTCGCGTTCGCGTACGAATTGCGCATCGCTGCGTGCCGAGCGCCGCCAGTCGATGTCGCGCAGGGCATCGCCCTGCTGCATCGGGCGGTATTGCCAGAAGTCATCGCCAAGCCCCGCGCGCCGCCGTCCGTGATCGCCCAAAAGGACGGTCCCGGCCAAGTGTTCGGCACGCGCCAGAAGCGCCGGGAGTTTGGCGGCTTCTTCTTCCGAGCGTTGGCGAAGGGCGGTGACAGGTGTCACGCAGCAGCCTCGGTGGCCACCATGCGGTGGGCGATATCGTCGATCAGGGTGCCTAAATCTTCGCCGCGCGCCCGCGCCGAGAAGGTCAGCGCCATGCGGTGGGTGAGAACCGGCCGGGCCATGTTGATCACGTCTTCGGGCGATGGGGCCAGACGCCCCTGGAGCAAGGCGCGGGCGCGGACCGTCAGCATGAGCGCCTGTGCCGCACGCGGGCCGGGGCCCCAAGCGACGGTGTCTTTGACGCGGTCGCTGGACAATGGATCATGCGGGCGGAAGGCGCGGACCAGATCGAGGATCATTTCCACCACGGCATCGCCGACGGGCATACGGCGCAAAAGTTTTTGCGCCGCGATCAGTTCGTCGGCGGTGAATACGCCATAGGCGTCGGCCTCTTCCGCCCCGGTGGTCGCCAGAAGGATTTCCTTTTCGGTCTTGCGATCCGGGTATTGCACGTCAATCTGAACCAAGAAGCGGTCAAGCTGGGCTTCGGGCAGCGGGTAGGTGCCTTCTTGTTCAATCGGGTTTTGCGTGGCCAGAACGTGGAACGGCGCGTCGAGCTTGCGGGTTTCGCCCGCAACGGTGACCACCTTTTCCTGCATCGCCTGCAAAAGCGCGGATTGTGTTCGGGGCGAGGCGCGGTTGATTTCGTCAGCCATGAGCAACTGACAGAAGATCGGGCCCTGAATGAACTTGAACGCGCGGCTGCCATCGCTTCCGGTTTCCAGCACTTCGGACCCAAGAATGTCTGCGGGCATCAGGTCGGGCGTGAACTGCACCCGGTTGCCATTGAGGCCCATCACCGTGGACACGGTTTCAACCAGACGGGTCTTGCCCAATCCCGGCAGGCCGATCAACAGGCCGTGGCCGCCGCACAAAAGCGATGTCAGCGTCAGCTCGACCACGCGTTCCTGACCGATGAACCGGCGGGTGATCGCGGTCTTGGCCTGCGCCAGTTTGTCTTCCAGCGCTTCGATCTCAGCGACCAAATCTTCGGCTGCGACCATGACGTGTCTCCCTTGCGCATTACTTGGTTTCAGGAAAGTGTAACGCGCAAAGGGAAAATGGCAAAAGCAATGAGCGCACAAGATCGTGTTATTCCGTCCGCAGAAGGCATTGCTGCCTCTGTTCGCGCCACAAAGAGCAAGGGTTCGCCACCGGTGCACCTTTGGAACCCGCCGTTCTGCGGAGATTTGGACATGCGCATCGCGCGCGACGGGACATGGTTCTATCTTGGCACACCGATTGGGCGGGCCCCTTTGGTCAAGCTGTTTTCGTCGATTCTGCGCAAGGATGGCGAGAAATATTTCCTCGTGACCCCGGTTGAGAAGGTGGGAATCACCGTTGATGATGCGCCATTTGTAGCAACTGATTTCGATGTGACCGGTGCGGGCACGGCGCAGGTGCTGACCTTCACCACCCATGTCGGAGACACCGCTGTTGCAGGACCGGAGCATCCGATCCGGGTGGACCGTGATCCCGAGACAGGCGAGCCGTCGCCCTATGTGCTGGTGCGCGCAAACCTTGAGGCGTTGATTGATCGCAAGAGTTTCTACCGCTTGGTCGATTGCGGCGCGCATCACGACGTTGATGGGCAAAGCTGGTTCGGGGTTTGGTCCAGCGGGCAGTTCTTTTCGATTATTCCGTCGGTGGAGCTGGTTGATTGATCCTGTCTGATTGATCATGGGAACGCCGCTTTGAAGCGGGGGCTCACAGGCTCATCACAGGGCGTGTGCAAGAGGGTGTGAACGTTAGTCGCCCAGTTTGGCGTGCACCTCTTCCAAGTCGATTTTGCCGATGGGCATTTTGTTGCCTGGGTTTTCGAAATCGTATTTGAACAGGTCGAAATCTTTTTTGTAGATCTCGTAGACCAGATGCATCGACAGGTCGTCGAAATAGTCCTCAATCGGATGGGCGCGTTTTGGCCCGTGACCTTCGCTTTCGTTGAAGCGGGGGATCGTGGTCAGGTCGATCTTTTGCTTGGTGTCCACATGGGCCAGCACATCGGCCATGCCGTCATTGAAGCTTTCGGTCCAGAAGATGTTGTCGTAGCGGCCACCGTTCACGATGAAGGTGCTGATGTGGCCTGACATGGCGGACCAGTGAATGTCCGGGTCCATGGGGCGCCGCCAGCGAATGGTGTCACGGGCAAAAAGCAGGAAGCGGCGGAAGCTTTGGATTTGGTCGAATTCCTGTTTGCCGTCCTCGCCACCTACTTCGATCCCGTATTTCTGGATCAAAAGCGGGACAAGGTTGCCCCGGTAGCGTTTGCCATTGCGCTGAATGCCGCAAATCTTGTCGAAGAACGAGCTTAGGATACGGGTGTAGGGGTTGCGCACGCAGGTGAAGGAATAGGTGTCGTGCGCCTGAATGCGCTTGGTGATCGGATCTTTGCTGTGATCGAGCGCCCATTTGTGCAGGCCGTTTTGCGCATCATGGATATCGCCGTCAAAAAAGCTGCCATGATCTGAAAAAAACATGATCTGACCGATGGTCGAGCACGCACATTTCGGCACAACGCGATAGACCATGCTTTCGCTTTCGGTCATCCAAGTTCCCGGAAATCCCATATCCTGCTGCCTCCAGCCTCATTCTGGGCTCTTGTTGTCCCGTAACGTAAACAAAAAATCAAAGAAAGTCGGTTTATTCAATCTCTGAACATGCTTATCACTACAACAATGAGTTTATAAATGGGCAAGATGAAGACCTGAATGGCAAATATCGCCTTCATATTGCTGTGTCACAAAGACCCCGATGCAATCATCCGACAGGCGCTGAGCCTGACTGCGGTCGGAGATTACATTTCGATACACTTTGATGCGCGCGCAGATGCGTCCGCCTATGCCGCGATCCAGACCGCATTGTCGGACAATCCCAACGTCACGTTCGCCAAAAAGCGGATCAAATGCGGGTGGGGGGAATGGTCCTTGGTGCAGGCCACGCTTTACGCGGTTCAGGCCGCTGTAGACGCGTTTCCGCGGGCCACGCATTTCTATATGCTGTCCGGGGATTGCCAGGCCATCAAGACCGCCGAATACGCCCATGACTACCTTGATCGCATGGACGCAGATTTCATCGAAAGCTTTGATTTCTTTGCGTCTGACTGGATCAAGACGGGGATGAAAGAAGAACGGCTGATCTACCGGCATTACTTCAACGAACGCACGCAGAAACGGATTTTTTACCAGAGCTACCATCTTCAGCAGAGATTTGGCCTGACCCGGAAAATCCCGGAAGATCTTGAGATCCAGATCGGCAGCCAATGGTGGTGCCTGCGCCGGCCCACTGTCGAGGCGATCCTCGGTTTTGTCAAAGCGCGCCCGGACGTGATGCGGTTTTTCAGCACGACCTGGATTCCCGACGAGACGTTTTTCCAAACCCTCGTGCGCCATCTTGTGCCAGAGCGCGAGATCGAGTGCCGCACGCTGACGTTCCTCATGTTCTCGGATTACGGGATGCCGGTGACGTTCTACAATGACCATTTCGATCTGTTGCTGAGCCAGGATTTCCTGTTTGCCCGCAAGATCAGCCCCGAAGCGATGCAGCTCAAGGAGCGGTTGGGCACGCTTTATTCCGCGAAGAACGTGAATTTCGAGATCTCGAACGAAGGGCGGTCGCTTTACAAGTTCCTGACCGGCAAGGGGCGGATCGGACGCCGCTTTGCGCCCCGGTTCTGGGAAACCGAAAGCACGTTGGGCCGGGAACGCGAATTGCTGATCGTGGTGTGCAAGAAATGGCATGTTGCCAAGCGGTTGGTGTCGCGAATCCGGCAGCTGACCAATATCCCGTGTATCGAGTACCTCTTTAACGAGGAAAACACCGATCTGCCGGATATGGGTGGGATTCAATCCACTTTGGGCAAGCGGCATCGCCATCGGCGGTCGCTGATGCGGATGCTGTATGATTACTACGAATCCGACCGCATGGTCGTCTGTATGGACCCCGGCAATCTGGACCTGCTTGAAGATTTTTGCCGTGACCGGGCGACCACGCGATTGCTTGAGGTCAATTGCACTTTCACAGATGAGTATCTGACCGGCCACGCCATGCGCGTTGGTCTGGCGGGGGAACGGACGCCGCAAGAAACGCTTGAGCGGTTGTTGCCCACGATCCGCAATGACATCCTGCATGAAAGCGACAGTATCCGCGACGCGGAGTTCGAAAATCACCAGCGCATCCGCGAGGAAGACAGCATCGACGTGAACGCCGCTGCCTTGGCAAGTTTCCTGTCGATCGCGCCGGAACAGGCGCTGGAGATCGCGCGCACCGATCATTTGTTTGCAGACTAAGGAACCGCTGCATGTCTTACGTCTATGATGACCAGAATATCTTCGCCAAGATCCTGCGGGGCGAGATCCCCAATTCGACGGTTCTGGAAACCGAACACACGCTGGCATTTCGGGATATTCAGCCGCAAGCGCCGGTGCATGTTCTGGTGATCCCGAAGGGTCCGTATGTGTGCTACGACCATTTCGCGCTCGAGGCCAGCGACGCCGAGATCGTGGATTTCAACCGTGCTGTGGGGGAGGTCTGCAAGATGGAAGGCGTGCAAGACGGCGGATACCGCATCATCTCGAACGCGGGAGAGGCTGGTGTGCAGGAAGTGCCGCATCTGCACATCCACGTTCTGGGCGGGCGGGGTCTGGGACGGATGTTACAACCGGCGCGGTAGGCGGGCGTTACGAAACGCTTGCCCGCGCACAGCGTCAGGCTGACCGCGTCAGCGACAGGAACACGTCTTCAAGATCGGCCTGTTCGGTGCGCACATCGCGGATGCGCACACCACTGTCGCGCAGCATGCCCAGTACGTCTTCGGCGGTGGTTTGGCGTGCGCGGTAGCTGACAGCGATTGTGCCGTCGTCACGCCGGGTGATCCCAATACCGTCCACATTGGGCAGGGTGGCAATATCGGTTTCCGGCTGGATCACCATCGTCTTGGCGTCCAGCGCGCCCAACAGATTCTTGGTGCTGTCGCGGGCGACAACTGCGCCGTGGTTGATGATCGCGATCTCGTCGCACATCTCTTCGGCCTCTTCGAGGTAATGCGTCGTCAGGATAATCGTCATGCCGCTTTCGCGGTTGAGCTTGCGCACATTCGTCCAGAGCATCTGCCGCAGTTCGATATCCACCCCGGCGGTGGGTTCATCCAGCACCAGAACATGCGGCCGGTGCACAAGCGCCTTGCCCAGCAAGAGTCGCCGCCGCATCCCGCCTGACAGCGTGCGCGCATAGGCTTCGGCCTTGTCGGTGAGGCCGATCATCTTGAGGATGTCGTCGGACCGGCGTTCGGATTTGGGCACGCCGTATAGACCGGCCTGCACCTCAAGCGCGCCGCGCGGGGTGAAGAACGGATCAAGGTTCAATTCCTGCGGCATGACACCAATGGCGGCGCGGGACTGGCGCGGGTTCACGTCCTGATCCCAGCCCCAGATCGTGACTTTGCCTGCGGTTTTGGTCACCAACCCGGCCAGGATGTTGATCAGCGTCGATTTGCCAGCGCCGTTTGGCCCCAGAAGTCCAAACACCGATCCGCGCGGCACAGTAAGGTCGATCCCCTTGAGCGCCTCTTTTCCCCCGGAATAGGTTTTCCGCAGACCTTCGATCTGAATGGCGTTCTGTATCATCGCTGTCTCTTGCCCCCTCGGCCGTGTCGTCTTACACCGCTCCTAGTGGATAACGCCAATGAAGGAAACGCAGCAGATGGCAACGCAAGCGCCCGAAACCAAGATCGTGGACAGCTACCGCATCGCCTGTGATGGCGGTGAAGGAGCCCTGGGGCACCCGCGCGTCTGGCTGCAAATCTCTGGTGAGCATGGCTGGGTTGAATGTCCGTATTGCGATGCCAAGTATGTGCATCGGGATTTCGCAGACGGACAAGATACCTGACAGCGGGCAGAATTTCCTGCGTGCGTGTCAACTGATCGGAATAGGTGCAGGCCCGCAGGGCAGCGCCGGAGTGTCATCCTCAGGGCCGGTCAGGAATTGCAGCACCAAGTCTCCGGACCAGGCGGTGATCTCGCGTCCGCGATTGTCCTGACCGCTGCTGATGACAGTGCCGGTTTCGTTGTCGAGCGTGTGATAGAGTATATTCGCCTCGACCCCGTTTTCGCATATCAGCCCCGCCCGGCCCGGCGTGTTTGGCCCTCCGGCAACCCATTCGCCGGTGCACGCGGTGTCGTCGTCCAGAAAGCCCACCACGATCCCGGTGTCCCAGCCATGGGCCTGACCGTCGAAATACACGCCTTCACTGCCAAGGCAGGCCAGCGCGCGGACGCAATTGGCTTTGTCAAAGGGGATGTTTTCGCATGCGGGCAGCGTGGATTGTCGGCTGGTTTCTGGGCTTAAACCATCCAACCGCAGAGTTTCGTTTGCCATTGCGCCGGTGGCCAAGGCTGTGGTTGCAAAAAACAGAATTCCAAAGTGTTTGACCATGATAAGCTCTTTGACGCATTCGCGCAGAAGTTTAGTCCTCGAATTGCGCGTTGCTAGAGGAACCGTATGTTGTGGATCAATCAGATGCAAAAAATCGGCAGATTCTTGCCAAGATGAACACGGCTAAAGGTTGGCAAAAGCTGACAGGTTCGGAAGAGGGCACCCCGACGTTCGCACTGGAACCGGGCCTCTGTCCGTGGCACACCGGATCCATTCAAAACAAGGGGCGTGCGCGACATGGCATTCGGCAAAGGACACCATCTTCACCTGATCGACGGGTCGGCCTTTATCTTTCGCGCCTATCATGCGCTGCCACCGCTGACGCGCAAATCCGACGGGTTGCCGATTGGCGCGGTGTCCGGATTTTGCAACATGCTGCAACGCTATGTCGAAGGGAATGCCGGGTCCGATGTGACCCATTTGGCGGTGATTTTCGATAAGGGCAGTCATACGTTCCGCAACGATATGTACGACCTTTACAAGGCCAACCGCGAAGCGATGCCCGTAGACCTGCGCCCACAGATCCCCCTGACCCGCCGTGCGACCGAGGCGTTCAACATCGCCTGCGAGGAAAAGGAAGGCTATGAGGCCGACGATATTATTGCCACTCTTGCCGTTCAGGCGCGAAAGGCGGGCGGGCGGGTGACGATCATTTCGTCCGACAAAGACCTGATGCAGCTCGTGGGTGACGGCGTCGAGATGTTCGATGCCATGAAGAACCGCACAATTGACCGCGACGGCGTGTTCGAGAAATTCGGTGTTTACCCGGAACGGGTTGTCGATGTTCAGGCGCTTGCGGGCGACAGCGTTGACAACGTGCCCGGTGCACCGGGGATCGGGGTCAAGACAGCGGCGCTTCTGATCAACGAATTCGGGTCATTGGAAGACTTGCTGGACCGCGCGGGCGAGATCAAACAGCCCAAGCGCCGCGAAACGCTGATCGAGAAGCGGGACCAGATTGAACTGAGCAAGAAGCTTGTTCTGCTGGACGAGAACACGCCGCTGGACTTTACGCTGGATGATCTGGAAGTGCGCGATCCTGACCCGGACAAGCTGATGACATTTCTGGCGGAAATGGAGTTCCGGACTTTGACGAAACGGATTGCCGATGCGCTGTCAGTTGAGGCGCCGGTCATTCCCGACACCACACCGGAGGGGGCCAATCCGCCCGAAGGGGATGCGCCGGAACTGCCGCCCATGGACCCGGCGAGCTATGAGTGTGTGCGCGATCTGACGGCGTTGCAGGTCTATATTGATGCCGCCCGCGAAAAGGGGTGGCTGGCGTTCGACACCGAAACCACGGGCCTGGATGACATGGTTGTGGACCTTGTCGGTATCTCGCTTTGCGTGGAGCCCGGCAAGGCGTGTTACGTGCCGCTGACCCATAAGGGCGAGGGCGGCGAAGGGCTCTTTGGGTCGGATGCTTTGGCCGAGGGTCAAATCCCGCTGGATGATGCATTGGCTGCGCTTAGGCCGCTGCTCGAAGATCCGGCGGTGATCAAGATCGGCCAGAACATGAAATACGACACCAAGATCATGTCGCGCTACGGGGTTGATGTGCAGCCCATCGATGACACGATGCTCATGTCCTATGCCATGAACGCGGGTCTGCACAGCCACGGGATGGACACGTTATCCGAGCGGTATCTGGGGCATACGCCGATCCCGATCAAAGAGCTGTTGGGTTCGGGCAAAAGTCAGATCACCTTTGACCGCGTGCCCATCGAACAGGCCACACCCTATGCGGCAGAAGACGCGGATATCACGTTGCGCCTGTGGCTGATGTTCAAGCCGCAACTTCACAAAGTGAAGGTCACCCGTGTGTACGAGACGATGGAGCGTCCACTTGTGCCGGTGCTGGCGCAGATGGAGCGGCATGGGATCAAGGTGGACCGCGATACGCTGTCGCGCATGTCCAACGCGTTCAGCCAGAAAATGGCCGGGCTGGAGGACGAAATTTACGAGTTGGTGGGCCGAAAGTTCAATGTCGGTTCCCCCAAGCAGTTGGGCGAAATCCTGTTTGACGAAATGAGTCTTGAAGGCGGCAAGCGTGGCAAGACCGGGGCCTATGCCACTGGGGCGGATGTGCTTGAAGATTTGGCGACGGAGCACGAATTGCCGCGCCGGGTTCTGGATTGGCGGCAACTCAGCAAGCTCAAATCCACCTACACGGACGCGCTGCAAGACCACATCAACCGTGATACGGGTCGCGTGCACACGTCTTATTCGATCGCCGGGGCCAACACCGGGCGTCTGGCGTCAACCGATCCAAACCTGCAAAACATCCCGATCCGATCCGAGGAAGGCCGCCGCATCCGAGAGGCGTTTGTGGCCGAAGATGGCAAAACGCTGGTGGCGCTGGACTATTCCCAGATCGAGTTGCGCATCCTTGCGCATATCGCCGATATTCAGGCGCTCAAGGATGCGTTCAAAGACGGGCAGGACATTCACGCCGCCACCGCGTCCGAAATGTTCAATGTGCCGCTGGACGAGATGACACCCGATGTGCGCCGTCAGGCGAAGGCGATCAATTTCGGGGTGATCTACGGCATTTCCGGCTTTGGACTTGCCCGCAACCTGCGCATCCCGCGCGCCGAGGCGCAGGGGTTTATCGACCGCTATTTCGAACGCTTTCCGGGCATCAAGACCTATATGGAAGAAACCACGGAATTCGCCAAGAAACACAACCGCGTCGAGACGCTCTTTGGCCGTGTGATCCACACGCCTGAGATCAACGTCAAAGGCCCCCGCGCCGGGTTCGCCAAACGCGCCGCTATCAACGCGCCCATCCAGGGCACTGCCGCCGACATCATTCGCCGCGCGATGATCCGTATGCCGGATGCTATTGCCGGTTTGCCCGCGAAGATGCTGCTTCAGGTCCATGACGAATTGCTGTTCGAGGTCGATCAGGGGGCCGAAGACGAATTGATCAAAGTCGCGCGCGAGATCATGGAAGGTGCGGCTGATCCGGTGGTGCATTTGACTGTGCCTTTGGTCGCGGATGCCGGGCAAGGAGCGAACTGGGCTGAAGCGCATTGACGGGCGACGAGATTTCAAAATCTCGCCTCATGGCCTTTGAAAGGGCCTTTGCCCACCCCGCAAGGAGGCATGTTTGACCGTCCTTCGTATTTCCAACCGGGACGCGCGCCGTCTTTGGCTGTCGACCAACGGGTTGGCGGACGCGCCTCTGGGCAAGGGGGAGACCGCCGCTCTGATCCAATCGCTTGGGTTTGTGCAGCTTGATACGATCCAAGTGGTGTCGCGGGCGCACCATCACATTCTTTGGAGCCGCGACGCGACTTACCGGGAACCGGTGCTCAACGGGCTTTTGGCCAAGGACCGGGCCGTGTTCGAGCATTTCACCCATGACGCCTCTGTTCTGCCGATGGAGTTCCTGCCAATGTGGCAGCGCCAGTTTCGGCGGATGAAGGACAAGTCGAGTCGGTCGTCGTGGTATGGCAAACACCTTGATCCGGCCCATCTTGAGGTCATCCGGCGGCGCATCACCGAGGAAGGGCCGCTGTCCACCCATGATTTTGATACCAAAATCGTTGGCGCGCGCGAGATGTGGAAGCGCCCGCCGCATAAGATCGGGCTTGATTTCCTGTGGTATGCGGGGGAATTGGCCACCAGCCATCGGGATGGGTTTACAAAGGTTTACGATCTCGCAGAACGGGTATTTCCGGCCCATCTGCGTGATCAGGATATCGCGGACCGGGATCAGATTGATTGGCTGTGCCACGCTGCGCTGGACCGCATTGGCTTTGGCAGCTTGGGTGAGATCCGCAAGTTCTGGGAAGCAACAGAGGTGGCCGAGGTTGCGGATTGGGCGCGACTGCATGCGTCTGTGATCGTTCCGGTCGAGGTGGAAGCCGCTGATGGCAGTTGGACCAAGGCGTTCGCCGCACCCGATATCGACGCCCGGCTGAAAGCGCTTGCGCCACCATCGTCGCGGCTGCGCATCCTGAACCCGTTCGATCCCGCGATCCGCGACCGTGTGCGCCTGAAACGGCTGTTCGGCTTCGACTATACGGTCGAGATGTTCGTGCCCGCCGCCAAGCGTCAATGGGGGTATTATGTGTATCCGCTGCTCGAAGGGGACAGGTTTGTTGGGCGGATCGAGGTTAAGGCGGATCGGGCGAAGGGCAGTATGACTGTGCTGAACCTTTGGTGGGAGCCAGGGGTCAGCGCATCGAAACAGCGTATGCAGAAGCTTGACGCAGAGCTGGCTCGCCTTGCCCGTCTGGTAGGTGTTGATCGAACAAACCTGTCCGACCAGCCCCCGGCTTAGGTCTGCTGTACCAACACAAGTGACGGGTCAGATCAGCCCGGCAGCCTTGAACAGTGCCTGCAAATCCGTCTCGGGGCGCGGTCCGATATGCGAGATCACCTCGGCGGCGGCCACGCAGCCCATGCGGCCAGAGGTCTCCATATCGCGGCCCGTGGCCAGTCCATAAAGAAACCCGGCGGCAAACTGATCGCCTGCGCCGGTTGCGTCCACGGGCACCACCTTTTTGACAGGAATGTCGACGCGTGCGCCGTTGTGGATGATCGACACGCCGTCACCGGACCGGGTGCAGACGACCAGCGGACAGATTGCAGCTACTGCTGCCAGATCGGTCTCAAGATCGTTGTTCTGATACAGCGATATGATCTCGGCCTCGTTGCCAATGACGTAATCCATCTCGTGTTCGATCAGGTTCAGGAAATCGGTGCGATGGCGTTCGACGCAGAACGGATCGGAAATGGCGATACCGGCCAGTCCACCTGCTGCGCGGCAGGTGCGGGCGGTGCGGATAAACGCGTCTTTTCCCTTGTCCTTGTCGAAGAGATAGCCTTCGAGAAACACAATCTCGGCCTGTGCAGCGACATCCTCGGACACGTCCTCGGCGCTTAGCTCGGCGGAAATGCCAAGATAGGTGTTCATCGACCGTTCGCCATCCGGGGACACAAAGATCATCGACCGCGATGTCGGCAATTCGCCACCCGCCACCGGGGCGTTCACGAAATCTGTGCCGTCCTTTTCCATCGCATCGGCGTAGAAGCGGCCCAACGCGTCATCATGCACCCGCCCGATGAACCCGGTGCGCAGCCCCAGATTTCCCAGGCCCGCCAACGTGTTGGCCACTGATCCGCCGGGCGTCTGTGTGCGTTCCTTCATGGCGGCATACAGTGTTTCGCCGCGGTCGCGTTCCACCAGTTGCATGATGCCTTTTTGGATGCCCATCAGATCCAGAAACGTGTCCTCGGCCCGCGCGATCACATCGACAACGGCGTTGCCGATGCCGACAACTTGGTAGGTCTTTTTCATTCGGTCTTGTCCTCGAATTGGCAGAGATCGCGGATCAGGCAGGCCCCGCATTTGGGTTTGCGCGCGACGCAGGTATAGCGCCCGTGCAGGATCATCCAGTGGTGTGCGTGCTGCTGAAAATCGACGGGAATATGGTCTTCAATCGCGCGTTCGACTGCGACCACGTCTTTGCCGGGGCAGATGCCGCTGCGGTTGCCAAGGCGGAAGATATGAGTGTCCACGGCTTGCGATGGATGGTGCCACCACATGTTGAGCACCACATTCGCGGTCTTGCGGCCGACGCCCGGCAGGCTTTCCAAGGCGGCGCGGGAATTGGGCACATCGCCGTTGTAGTCTTCGACCAGAATACGGCTGAGTTTGATGACGTTCTTGGCTTTGTTGCGATAGAGGCCAATCGTCTTGATGTGCTCGGTCACGCCCTCTTCGCCAAGCGCCAGCATCTTTTCCGGTGTATCGGCGATCTTGAACAGCTCTTTGGTGGCTTTGTTCACGCCGGCATCTGTGGCCTGCGCCGACAGGGCCACCGCCACCACAAGAGTGTAGGCGTTGACGTGATCCAATTCGCCTTTCGGTTCGGCCTCGGCGGCCTGAAAGCGGGTAAAGATCTCGCGGATGGTGTGATAATCGAGTTGCTTGGCCATATTTGTCCCATATGCCGCGCGGGGGCCGGAGGGGCAAGCCTTCTGCTTGCGCAGGTTTCGGGTCGCGCCGGGCTTGCCCTATCGGCTACATCTGATCCAACACGTGCGGAAAGGATGGCCGGATGACGCAGAACGAGGACAACAGCCAAGGCTATCATTTCAACGTCATGCGCCGTGCGCTGGATATCATTGACGGACATGGGCCGACTGTGCCGCTTGATGCGCTGGCTGCCGAGATGAACATGAGCCCCGCGCATTTTCAACGTGTCTTTTCCCGGTGGGTGGGCGTCAGCCCGAAGCGCTATCAGCAATACCTGACGTTGGGCCATGCCAAGGCGCTTTTGCAGAACCGGTTCACAACTTTGCAAACTGCGCATGAAACCGGCCTGTCCGGGGGCGGACGGCTGCACGATCTGTTTCTGCGTTGGGAGTCGATGAGCCCCGGTGACTTTGCCCGCAAGGGTGCGGGGCTGACCATTTTCTGGGGCTGGTTCGAAAGTCCGTTTGGTCCGGCCTTGGTTATGGGGACGGACAAGGGGCTGTGCGGGATAGGGTTTTCTGCGGAAACCGGAGAAGACCACGCGTGGCAAGACCTGATCAGTCGCTGGCCAAGGGCGGATTATGTCGAAGATCCAATGATGTTGCGCCCTTGGGTGTTGAGCGCGTTTGGTGCGGATGGCGCATTGGAGCCAACGCCGCTTTTCATGATTGGCGCGCCGTTCCAGATCAAGGTGTGGGAGGCGCTGATGCAGGTGCCGTCCGGCCATGTGACCACCTATTCGGAGATTGCGGAGTTCATCGGCCATCCCAAGGCGGTGCGCGCTGTGGGCACGGCGGTCGGACGCAACCCAATCAGCTACCTGATCCCCTGTCACCGTGCGCTGCGCAAATCGGGCGGTTTGGGGGGCTATCACTGGGGGTTGCCGGTCAAGCGCACCATCCTTGCATGGGAATCCGCGCGCCGCGAGGCCGAAAGCTGACCGACTGGCGTGCGCGGAAAGGTGCCGATTTCCCCGCGACACGGACCATCAGGCTTGGTATGTTATCGAATAGCAGCAATGAGACCCGTAAGCATGGGCGCAATCATCAAGAGGCACATCAGCATGACACTTTCGAAATTTACCCTTCCCATCGCGCTGATCGGCGCGCTTGTCCTGTCCGCCTGTACGCAGGGCGGGTTCAGTGACCCGAACGATCCGAACCGTCAGGCGAAACAGGGTGCGGCCATTGGGGCTGGCGTTGGCGCATTGGCAGGCATCCTTGCGGGTGACGATCCCGAAGAACGCCGGCGCGGGGCGCTGATTGGTGCCGTTGTCGGCGGGGCCGGTGGTGCGGTTATCGGCAACCAGCTTGATAGGCAGGAAGCCGATCTGCGGGCGCAGCTGGGCAACAACAATGTCAGCATCCGCAACACGGGAGACCGTCTGATCGTGACGCTGCCGCAGGACATCCTGTTCGCCACCAACAGCGCGACGCTGCGCCCGGACCTCCAGCGCGACCTGCGCACGGTTGGTCAAAGCCTGCTCGCCTATCCTGATACGACTGTGCAGGTTGTTGGACACACCGACAACACCGGCGATGCATCGTTTAACTTTAACCTGTCGCAGCAGCGTGCGCAGTCAGTTGCCACAATCCTTGCCTCCGAGGGGGTTCCCGCCTTTCGCATCCAGAGCATTGGTCGCGGCGAAGATCAGCCAATTGCAAGTAACCTGACACCTGAAGGCCGTGCGCAGAACCGCCGGGTTGAGATCGTGATCCTGCCGAACGCCTGATCCGGTTTTCGGAGCATTACCGGCCCGCACTGTCATGGTGCGGGCTTTTTTGTGCGTGGTGCGGTCTGCATGGGTTGCCATGGTCGGCTTATGTGCCAGTTTGCAGCGCAAGCTTACAGGAGACACAGCATGGCAGACCTTACCCTACTTGGCCTTTGCGGATCGCTTCGAAGCGCGTCCACCAATCGCCTTTTGATGCAAGAGGCCGCGCGCCGGTTTGGCCCGGCGACCTTTGTCGAAGGGGACCTGCGGCTGCCGCTTTACGATGGGGATATGGAAGAGGCGACTGGTGTCCCGGATGCGGTTCAAACTCTGGCGGACCAGATCGGGGCGGCCGATGCGGTGATCGTTGCAACGCCGGAATACAACAAGGGCATTTCTGGTGTTCTGAAAAACGCGCTGGATTGGGTCAGCCGGACCAAGGGCGCGCCTTGGGCGGGCAAGCCCGTCGCGTTGATGTCAGCGGCGGCTGGGCGTGCCGGGGGCGAGCGGACCCAGAACATGGCGCGGCTTTGCCTGACGCCGTTCCGGCCTTTGCTGCTGACCGGGCCAGAGGTGATGGTCGCTGCCACGGCACAGCAATGGGACGACGACGGGCGGCTGACCAACGAGGTTAATGCCAAGGCGTTGGATGCGTTGATGCAGGACCTGCGTGGCTATGCGGAGGCAAAGCGGGCTGCCTGATCAGCAGCCTGTGCCTTTTGTAACTACGCCAACGGTTTTCAGCATGACCGAGATATCCTGGGCGAAAGTGATTTTGCCCAGATATTCCGCATCGTACTGCGCGCGCTGTGCAAAGCTGCTTTGGTGGCGCACAGACACCTGCCAGAAGCCGGTAAGGCCGGGGCGCAGCGCGTAATATGCAGAGCCGGGATACAGAGCTTGCTGATCCACCATCATCGGACGTGGGCCAACCAGCGACATTTCGCCCTTGAGCACGTTCCAAAGCTGGGGCAGTTCGTCGAGCGATGCCTTGCGCAGAAACTGGCCGACTTTCGTGATGCGCGGGTCGTTGCGAAGTTTCTGGTTGCGGTCCCATTCGGCGCGGGCCTCGGGGTTGTTGCGCAGATGCGCCTCAAGTGCCTGATCTGCGTTCGCGACCATGGTGCGCAGTTTCCACATTTTGAACGTCTTGCCAAAGCGGCCGACGCGTGTCTGGTGATAGAAGGGCGATCCACCATCCCGCGCGATAAGTATGGCGCATACAGCCAGTATGAGGATCACGGGCAACGCCGCCATCAACACCAAGACGATATCGACGCCGCGCTTAAAGAAATCACGGTAGGCGCTTTTTGGTTCGCCGCTTGAAAAAGCAGCGTTTACCATTGCTTCGATATCAGTGGCAGGCAGCGGTTGACGAATATGCAGTGTCATTGGAACACCCTTTTGACCCTCTGTGCTGGGGCTGACTGCGGGGTTGCCAGTGGCGTGCAAGAACTGGTTGCTTGGAGCGCAATGCTTCAAGCAGGTTTTCTTCGGAATTGTTCCGAAGCTCAGGCTTTACAGGCTATGTGGCAGACTTCAGCAGACGAACCTTACGCAACTCCCAAGTGGAAGCACCAACCCCCAAGTGCCAAACTAAAAAATGGCAGGATTGTGACCTGCCGATCGATAGGTTGTTTATGAGCTTTCGCCTCATTTAGGTCAACTTTGAGAGTCCGGGGAAACTATATCGTGCGTTCCCATGTGCTGTTCAACCATAGCGTGTGCATGACTAAAGGAGGTGTTTCGCGCCGTGAGGCGGAATTTACTTTTGACAATTCGTGGGCAATCTTTCATTCGTTGCGACACATTGATTTTTATCTGTTGCAAAAAGGTGTTTTTCCCGAGCGCCGTTTTGCTTCGAATTGGACCTAAATTCCTGACAATTCATGCTGCACGTGCAGCATTGGGCGCAAAATTTAGACTCAGTTTTGATTAATTTAAATGAAATCGACGTTATTGTTTCCAAAGTGGAAACGGCAACATGGCGCGCAATGCCTGCGCCATAGGGTTCCATTGTTCGAAATACCGTAACAATAGAAGCGTTCGAAATTCTGGCTTTCCATGAGCGGTTGCCGACGTTCTTGGGGGCCAACGATAAATCTGACCAGATCACGAACTGTCACAATATGAAATATATTGGGCGGAAATTGGGCACGCACCTTCGCCCGAGCGCCCCAATTCAGTCCGAATCGTGTCTGATTAGCGAGAATCGGGTGAAACTGCGGCACGGCTGGACAAGGTTGCGCCATGATCTGTGGCGGTCTATTTGCGCACATGTCTCTCTGAACCAGGATGGTTGTCCAATGTCCCACAAAGTTTATCCGCGCGATCTTCCTGATGACCTTGATCTGGGTCCGGAGGTCGCCATTGATTGCGAGACGATGGGGTTGCATCCGCATCGGGACCGGCTCTGCGTGGTTCAGTTGTCGGGCGGCGATGGCAAAGCGCATCTTGTCCAAATCGAGAAGGGCCAGACTTCTGCACCCAATCTTGAACGGCTGTTGACCGATCCCAAGATTCTCAAGCTGTTTCACTTTGGTAGGTTTGATATTGCCGCGTTGCAAAACGCCTTTGGAGTTGTGACGGCCCCAGTCTACTGCACCAAGATTGCCAGCCGACTTGTGCGCACTTACACGGACCGTCACGGTCTCAAAGTGCTTTTGCAGGAATTGCTGGGGGTGGATATCTCGAAGCAGCAGCAATCCAGCGATTGGGGCGCGGCCACTTTGAGCGCGGCGCAGGTAGAATATGCCGCGTCGGATGTTCTTTACCTGCACAAGCTGCGCGATGTGCTGAATGGCATGCTCGAACGTGAAGACCGTGCGGTGCTGGCGCAGGCTTGTTTTAGTTTTTTGCCCACCCGCGCACATCTTGATCTGGCGGGTTGGCCGGACACTGACATTTTTGCGCATAGCTGATTGCGCGGACGGCACATATGTATTCGCGCCTTATCGCCTGGTTGAAAATTCTGTTTCCGCTGGGCGCGCTTGTGCTTTTGTCGACGATCTTTCTGTATTCGCGCGGGCCCGATCCGATCGCTACCATCCCGGTGCTCACCGGTGGCGCAGACCCGACCCGGACTGAACAGGTGGGCGGTCCGTTTTACGCGGGCACAACCGAAAGCGGGCAGGGGTTGACCCTCTCGGCGCGGCAGGCGCGGCTCAGCGGCCCGGACACTTCGGGCATGATCGCGGATGACGTGCAGGCGGTGATCGACATTGAGGACGGCAACCGTATCGTGATTGATGCCACTGTCGGTCAGGTGGAAAATGGCGACACCTTGATTTTGCGTGAGGGTGTGACGTTGCAAAGCAGTTCCGGTTATACGGTCAGAACCGATGGATTGACTGCCGCTATGGACCGCGTTGCAATCGAAAGTACGGGCACAGTCGAAGCCGATGGCCCCGGATTGACCCTGACGGCGGGAAAACTCCGAGTGGATGACATAGACGGCTCTGCAGAGATTCAGTTGCTGTTCACGGACGGGGTAAAGCTGCTATACACGCCGCAACAGGACGAGGCCGAGTGATGATCCGAACAGTGATGACCGTTACGATGCTGTGCCTTGCAACCGCTACTTTTGCGCAGGGCACCGAAGTTGCCTTTGGCACGGTTCAGCAGGACACGTCCCTTCCTGTTGAGGTCAGCGCTGATGCGCTGTCAGTATCGCAAAGCGATGGATCAGCGCTTTTTACCGGGAATGTGGTTATCGGTCAGGGCGACATGCGCCTGTCTGCGCCACGGGTTCTGGTCTTTTACACAAATGATCAAAGCGGGGTGGAGCGGCTTGAGGCGACGGGCGGGGTAACGCTTGTGAACGGCGATCAGGCGGCTGAGGCCACCACTGCGGAATACGAAGTCAACCGGGGCACCATCCGTATGTTGGGCAATGTGCTGCTGACGCAGGGGGCAAACACGCTTGTTTCGGACAGCATGGATGTCGATCTGGAAAACGGAACTGCCCGGATGAACGGGCGCGTGCGCACGGTGTTCCAGTCGGGGGACAATTGATGTCCCCGCCGCAGCTTTCGGTGACCGAGGGCCAAAGCGGGCTGATAGTGAGCCATCTTCGCAAGAGCTACAAAAAGCGCGTTGTGATCCGCGACGTGTCCCTTGAGGTGCAGCGCGGTGAGGTGGTTGCCTTGCTTGGTCCGAATGGAAGTGGCAAAACCACGTCATTCTACGCGATTGCCGGTTTGGTGAACCCCGAGGGCGGTCAGGTTTTGATTGATGGTCAGGATGTCACCTACCTGCCGATGTATCGCCGGGCGCGGATGGGCATCGGGTATCTGCCACAGGAAATGTCGATCTTTCGTGGGATGAGTGTCGAAGACAATATCAGTGCCATTCTCGATATCAGCCAACCTGACCGCCACAAACGGCGCGAGCGGCTTGAAGACCTTTTGGGCGAGTTCTCGATCGAACATCTGCGCCGCGCACCCGCCCTTGCGTTGTCTGGCGGCGAACGTCGCCGCGTTGAAATCGCGCGCTGCCTGGCGGCCGATCCCAAGTATCTGTTGCTTGACGAACCCTTTGCCGGTGTTGATCCGATCAGTGTTGGCGACATCCGACATCTGGTTGCCGATCTCAAGAAACGGGGCATTGGTGTGCTGATCACCGACCACAACGTGCGCGAGACACTCGAAATCGTAGATCGGGCCTATATCCTGCATGACGGTAAGGTTCTGATGTCGGGATCGCCGGACGAAGTTGTCCGCAACGAAAACGTGCGCCGTGTCTATTTGGGTGACAGTTTCCGCATTGGATAATTCCCGCAGCATTTGACGGAAGTGATTGACATATAGCCGTTGCGCGATTGAAATGATTGCATGGCGCTTGAAGATACTGACCGTCAAATTCTGCCTTGCCCGCCTCATCGGCTGGACGGTGAAACGCAATGGTCAGACTGCCATATTCCCTTCGCCCGCGAACATGATACCGGCGTGACCGGTGCTGTTTTCGTGCGGAGCCAAAACAAAAAAAGGATATCCTATGCGTTACCAGATAACCGGCAAACAGATCGACGTTGGTGAAGCGCTTCAGACTCATGTGAGGACTGAATTGGACACGATGCTGGGCAAGTATGCCGGGCGTCCGACGGATGCGACCGTCGTGTTTTCAAAAAGCGCCCATGAATTTGTTTGTGAGACAGTTGTGCACTTGTCGACCGGTTTGAACGCAACGGCCAAGGCGCATGCGACTGAAATCTATGCGGCGTTTGATGCCTGTTCTGAAAAGATGGACAAGCAGCTGCGCCGCTATAAACGGCGTTTGAAGGACCACCATAAGGACCGAACGGAACCAGTTGAACTTTTTGGGGCGTCCTCGTATATCCTCGCCAGCGAAGTTGAGACGCAAGACGACGAGCCGGAATCATTGCAGCCGATCATTGTCGCAGAGATGGAGACCAAAATCCCATCCCTGACAGTGGGCGAAGCGGTGATGCAGATGGAGTTAGCGGGGCTGCCGGTTTTGGTATTCCGAAATGACAAAAAGGACGGTGTGAACGTCGTATACCGCCGTGAAGATGGAAACATCGGCTGGATTGATCCATAAATCCAGAACACGGGCGTCGTTCGTCCAATAAACGAGCAGCACATGAAATTTGCAGATCTGTTAAACCAAAAGGCTGTTAAGGCCGTGACAAGTGCATCCAGCAAAAAGCGCTTGATGCATGATATCGCCGACCTTGCCGAGTCTGCCTATGGCATCTCTGCCCCTCGTGCTGTTGAGGCGCTTTTGGAACGTGAAAGCCTTGGCCCAACTGGTGTGGGCCATGGCGTCGCCCTTCCGCATGCACGTCTTGATGGCGTGGATGCGGTTGTTGGTGTGTTTATATTATTGGAAAAGCCGATTGATTTTGATGCGGTCGATCGGCAGCCGGTGGATGTGATCTTTGCGCTGTTTGCGCCTGAAGATGCCGGGGTTGAACACCTCAAGGCGCTTGCGTTGGTGTCGCGTACGTTGCGGGATCAGAACTTCTGCGCCAAACTGCGCGCGAACCCTGATCCAACCACGCTCCACACGATCATCACCGAAGCCGCAGCCGATAAAGCCGCATAAAAATACCCCTGCGCAAGCAGACGGGTTTATGCGAAATCTGCAAATCCAAACATCATGTAGTCGCGCGGATAGGCGTCACGGCAGAGCTGTTCCAGATTGGTGTCATAGATCGCCGTAAGACGATCCAAATGTGCGCAGGTGGTGACGGGCAGCGTTGGTATTGACGCGATACCCAACGTGCGGGCAAGTTGTGGCAAAGAGATCGGCAGTTCGTCTTCGCGAAATACATGATCCGGCAGGCAGAACTCGGACATGCCCTGAAGACAGGTCACCTGGCTTGCCCAATGGGCATCGACACGGATGCTTGTCTGGCCGTTCAGGTTCGATTTCAGAAAGTGCAGGAATTTCTCAAACGCGGCTTTGTGGGCGCGCAGATCATATCCTGAATCACTGGGGCCATCTGGCAGGTCGAAATCGTGAAAGCGGATCAATTGATTGCGGATCTTCGTAAAGCTGCCCGAGCCGTTGCTTAGGATCTTGTCGCAGAATGCCGCGTGTGCGCGCAGCAGGGGATGCCGCGAAACGGTAAAGCGTTGGTGTCCCGGGTTGTCCTGCATCCAGCCGCGCAACGTCTTTTGATTGAAATCTGACACCAGATCGGCGCCGACCCCATCCAAAGCCGCCATCCAGTTGGTGACCAGCGCCTCTGGACCAGAGCGCATCGGCATGAACAAAAGCGGATGATGCGCACAGGCGACGTAAGACGGCACAACCGGGCCACGCCGAGGTTCGAAATTCGGCGTGCGGGTCAGGTCAAAGCGGTCAAGCCCACGCAATGCCGTTTCCATCTGGTTGAAATTGGCAACCTTGTCGGACAAGGGCTGTGGGTTTTGGGGTTTCAGATCGCTCTGGAACGTTTCGGGGGCGGCGTCGGTGCCCAGCCAGCGGGCAAGGCCGCTCAGGACTTCGGTGTCGTGGAGATCGTCATAGCCGATATAGTATGCGCTTTGCCCCGTGACCTGCATGGCGCGCATGATCTCCAGCTGAAAGTTTTGCGTCTGCCCCAGATGGCGTTCGAATTCATGCAGATCGAAATGCGCCTTGGCGTCCTTGCGGTTCTTGACGTTGGTCAGCTTCCACTGATCCGTCGCCTTGGCAATCTTGAGGCTGATATAGCTGTCCAGCGGGTTGCGGGTGAGAACGATCTTGGCACAGCGCGGATCAGACAGGATGGCGGGCAGGATACGGGGATCGTGATCATGGAAATACCGAAATCCACCCAGCCCGGTGCTTTGCGTGCGGATCGCCTGCAACAGCCTTTCGGGGTTTTCTTCGCGCTGGCGGTGGGTGACGCCCAGTATATCGTCCCGGTTCGGATATCCGATGAAGTTCAGGTTAAACGCCTCACCATGGCAGGTGACGCCCTCAATCCGGTTGATGTAATCTTCCAGAAGGTTTGACCCGGTCCGCATTTCGGCAAAAACAACAAAAAAATCAAAAGGGCCGGACATGGCTTATTTCTTTACCAGATAGGGGCGGGGGCGGTCAGCCTCGCGCGTCGGGCTCTGGGCAATCGGGTCCGCCGGGAAATCCCCCATCAGGTAGGGATGCATCCCCTGATTTTTCAGATTCTGAAGGAATTGGCCAAAGCCTGTCAGATCAACCATTCTTGGTGCTTGGGTCAGGCGACGGTTGGGTTGCACGCCGATCTCGTCCACGATCACCTGAATGGACTCCATCGGGCTTTCCATGAACTCGGCCATGGTCCAGATGCGTTTGCGGCACTTCGAATAGGGCGATCGCAGCGCGTCAAGCATCTCGGTTTCGATCTTTTGCAACTGTGCCGCCTCGCGCCGCAGGTCGCCAAAGCTGCGGTTGGACTGAAATAGCGGGATCGCCCATGCGCCGCTGATCACAGACACCTGTGCGTTGGGGTCTTTGGCAATATCCCAAATGACGTGCTTGCTGCTGTTTGGACCAAGCTGAAAACACTGGCGTTCACCCCGCGTGTTCCAAAGCAGGTTGGTCAGGAACATCTTGGTGTCATAGTCCCGCAAGGTCGCGTTGTCCGACAGCGCCCCATTCATAAAGGACTGCCCATCCGCGAAATGCGCCCGGTCCGGCGCAAAGAGATGGCCATGCACCCGCGCGCCGGTGGCTTGCCCCAGCCAGTGTTCGAAATCAGTAAACAGCTCGGTGAAGCCTTGGAACACGGAATACTTGGCTGCGGTCACACCGTTTTCCCAGTCTTCATTCGGAAAGCGGCTTTGCATGTAAAGACCGGGCCGCCCACGTGTCCTACGATCAACCGCTTTGGCAAAAATGCGGTCAATCTTGCCGGGGTTGGGTTCCTGAAGGCTAAGTTCCCCCGGTTTTGGGTTCAGGAGCGTTTCATACAAGCGGTCCGCATTGTGCCAGATCTTGCGCGCGACAAAGCAGTCCGACCGGCGCAGAAGTTGCAGGTGATCTTCGTAAAAGATATGCGGTTTGCCTTGAAAATCGAACTTCGACAGGGTCAATGACCGGCTGACGATATTGGTCGAATACAGCCGAGACAGCGATTGGAAATAGCTTTCGTCCGGAATCCAGACGTGTCGAAAATAGCGGTCATAGGTTTTGCGTTTGGGGTCTTCGAGGATCGACGCCAGTGTCTGCCGCGTCAGGCACCACCACTGGCTGCCCATATGGGGTGTAAGACCCTCGGGCACCTTGCGTTTATAGCCCACCGCGCGTTGCAGTTCGACAAAGCGGTCAAACAAATAGCGGTTGCGCCGCCACGAAAACGGGAACCGCATGGTAAAGCGTTCTTCATCCAGCCCGCCAACCGTCCATGGGACATCCGCAGTTGTCGCGCTTTCGATGTGATCGGTGCGCGGGCGGGCCTTGAGGTAATCCACCAATTCCTGAACCGGACGCAGCGGCAAGCAAGACCCGGAGGTCAGGTAGACGTGGCTGACATCTTCGAATTCGGCCAACATCAATTCACTGGCGTCCTGGCTGGCTGCAACCAGCCCCCAGGTGCCCCAATCACAGCGATGTCTGCTTGAGAACCGGATCAACGGATCATCGCTTAGCCGTTCGGTGAATATCTTGAAGCGCTTGTTTGACACGATTTTGTCGACATGGATCACCACGGGACAACCCGCCTTGGTCCAATGGCGGGCCACCTGTTCCGCGCGGTGCAGCGCTGTGTGGCACAGCATGATGATGCCGATGCTCATGCCCAATTGCCCATCGACATGAGACCCAGAATTTCAAGCTGGCGCCAGTTGATGTATTTCTCGGACCACTTGCACCACAGTTCAGGATTGTCCTGAAGCGTGTTGGAATAGGCCACATATTCCCGGCTGCCTGCGTAGTGTTCACGGCGCTTAAGCTCTTCCATTGCCTTTTCGTTGAAAGTGCTGATGAACTTCGTGTGCAACAGAGCGCCTGACGCTTTTTCGCCGCCCCATTCGTCATAGACGTAATTCAGGCCGCGCGGCAAAAGCATGTGGGTCGAGCTGGCATAGGCATAGCGGTTGTGCCATTTCACCAGCGGTATCTTGTTCAGCGCCGGTGCCGCATCGGGTTGATCGGCAAAGAACACCCGTGCGCGCGGACCGCCCTGTATCCACAGATTGCCCAACAGATGATTGCGCTTGAGCGTATAGTTGCCGGAATCGAACCAAGAAGCGATATCCAGCGGGTTCTGGCCCGCCTGATAGGGCACGGCATCAATCCGTCCCTTGGGATACATATCCAACAGCATCGCGCTAAACGATCGGATCGACGACGCATCCAGCCAATCGGTCAGGGCGGGCAGGGGGCGGGAGTCGCAAAAGGGATAGACAAAGAATTCATCGGGATCGACGGTCAGGCACCAATGATCATGGCCATATTTCCGCAGCAGCCAGTTCATCCAGTCCATGCCAAAGCGTGACCGCTTATAGCTTTTGCGGCTGTGCCAGACTGAAACATCCGGTTGCTGCGCCAACAATTCGGCGGTGCCATCGGTGCTGTCATTGTCGACGAAAAAGAAGTGCGAGACACCCATCTCGCGATAGTATTTCAGGAAATACGGCAAACGGATGCCTTCGTTTCGCAAGGTGCAGAACAGCAGGATATCTGACTTTCGAATGGTGTCTGTGCGATTGGAAACAGGTTTTAATTCGCGCCGTTTGCGAAACGCGCGAATCCTCCAGCGCTTTCGCTGGAGCCGAAGCCCATATCTTTGTACCACACCCAAGAGTAGTCGCCTGTTATTGCCGTCGCACGTGCCGCGTGGGTATCAAATTTCGGTAAACAGCTTGTTGAAATGTTTCTGCCATGTCGGGGCCTTGAAAGGCTCCGCTTTAGTTTGCTCACCGCTTTGTGCCCAACGTCTTTGCGTCAGTTGCCCAATTATTGTGTTCCAAGCGTAGCAATCTGATTCGTCTGCGTAAATAGGGTATTCACCCAACAGCTCTTTGAAGACGGGTAAAGGGTTGCAGATGAGCGGCACTCCAAGCTGCGCAGCCTCTAATGCGGGGTACCCAAAGCCTTCGGCGATGCTTGGAAACAGCAATCCGCAGCTGTTGTCCAAAAGCGCCCACATCGCTGCGTCTTCCAGCGATGACAGCTCGTGCACGTTGGGCGGCGCTTTATCGAGGCGCGCAAACACATCGTCATTCAGCCATCCCCGACGCCCGCACAGGATCAGATGTGGATCGTCTGGCCCAGAAAACATGTCCCAGACATCCAGCAGAAAACCGATATTCTTGCGCGGCTCCAACGTACCAATGGCCATGACATAGGGTTTGCCGTCCCACGGACCGGTGGGGGCCGTTCCGAACTGCATCTCTGGAAGGCCTGGCAGAATGACCTTAACAGTATCCTCAGACAGATGACGGGCATGTTTCAACACATGAGATTTTGTGTTGTGAGAATTGCACAACACCAGATTGGCATGGCGATCCACGCGGTCAAAGAACCGACCAAAGGCGAGGCGGGATTTCTGGGTTTGCATCTTGGGCCAGTCCAGAGGGATCGTGTCATGGACATACACCACGATGCGTAGGTCCGCGCAGGCGCGCAAGGCATGCACTATCTGGTCGTTGAAATTGGCCTGCCCAATGTTGAAATACACCGCGCCGCGCGGCATGTGGCTTTCCAGCATCTTGGTCAGACGGGACGGGATAGACCAATCCCGCGCTATCTTGCGCAGCCCGCTTTCGGTCTTGCTCCGGTCTGGATCATTTTTCTGAGATAGCTTCGACAGCAAGTCAGCTTTATCCCAGATTGGCTGATCACAATGGGATTGCAGCGCAGCGCAGCCCTGCTTGTCGAGGAGCAGATATCCCAGCTTGGTTCGGACCAATCCAAAAAGTGGGGCAGGGTCCGCTATCAGCTGGTTGAGATAGGCGCGTTCGATCCGGTCAATTCCGGTTGGGCGCATACCGGCACGGCGGACCGTGCGGGTCACATCCAGCAGATGCGCAGAGGCCGGGCTATTTGCGATAATCTGCAACTTGATGCCACCGCCATGCGTCTTCAATCATCTGTGGCATCGTCGATTTTTCGGGACGCCAGTTCAGTTCGTCTGCGGCTCGGACGGACCCCGATACCAGCTTGACTGCATCGCCTGCGCGCCTCTCACCAAGGGTTGTCGGAACATCTCTGTTCGTGACGCGGCGGGCCGAGTCGATCACCTCGCGGACGGAAAAGCCCGATCCGGTGCCAAGGTTGAAGACGCGGTTGCCTTTGCCGTCCATCAACCAACCCAGCCCAAGGATATGTGCATCCACCAGATCAGAGACATGCACATAATCCCGGATACAGGTGCCGTCCTTGGTGGGATAGTCACTGCCATAGATTGTCACGCCGTCGCGAATACCGGCCACAGCATCCAGCACGATGGGGATCAGATGTGTTTCAGGGCGGTGAAATTCGCCCACCTCTGCGTCGGGGTCGGCACCGGCGACGTTGAAGTATCGGAAAATCACATGGCGCAGGCCATGCGTGACCCCGAAATCATGCAGGATACGCTCTACCGCCAATTTCGACGCGCCATACGCGTTCAGCGGGTCTTGCACCGTGTTTTCGTCAAGAACGACGTTGTCCTGGTCGCCATAGGTGGCGCAGGTCGAGGAGAATACGATATCAAGACAGCCATGCTCTACCGCCGCTTCGATCAGGTTGAGCGACCCCAAAACATTGTTGCGCCAGTAAAGCCCGGGATTGCTCATGGCTTCGTCCACCCGGCTGAGCGCGGCAAAGTGCAGGATCGCTTTGGGGCGGTATTCTTCAAACGCACGGTTGATCGCAGCGCGGTCGGTCAGATCGCCTTCGACAAATGGACCAAACCGGACGGCATCGCGCCATCCGGTTGAAAAATTGTCAAAGGTGATGGGCGTGAACCCGGCACGGGCCAGTGCCTTGCAAGCGTGAGAGCCGATATAGCCCCCACCGCCGGTAACAAGGATATTCATGTTTTACTCTGCCGCGTTTTCGATCTGCATAACGGAATCAAGGAAACTGCGCAGATCATCTTTCAGATCGTCGCGGGCCAGTCCAAAGGCCACGGTCGCCTGAAGAAACCCGGCTTTCGATCCGCAATCGAACCGCTGGCCCCGGAAGCGGTAGCCATAGACGCCCGTGCCGTCGATTTCCTGCGCGATGGCATCGGTCAGCTGGATCTCACCACCGGCCCCGGTCTTGAGCTTGTTGAGGTTCTTAAGAACCTTGGGATCGAGGATGTAGCGTCCGATCACGGCAAGGTTCGATGGCGCGTCTTCGACCTTGGGCTTTTCGACCATGCCTTTGACCGACACCATGGACCCCATGTCTTGGTCAACATCGAGGATGCCGTAGCTTGATGTTTTGGCGCGGGGCACTTCCATTGCCGCGACCATGTTGCCGCCGGTTTCTTCATAGGCTTCGACCATCTGCTGCAAGCAGGGCTTTTCCGCCGAGATCACATCGTCCGGCAGCATCACGGCAAAGGGTTCGTTCCCGATCAGACGGCGGGCGCACCAGACGGCATGTCCAAGGCCAAGCGCCTTGTGCTGGCGCATATAGGCAATCGCCCCGCTGTCCATATTGGTGGATTTCAGGTCTTCGAGGATATCCATTTTGCCTTTGCGGCGCAGTTCTTGTTCAAGGATCGGGGATTCGTCAAAATAATCCTCAAGCGCGCTTTTCCCACGCGAGGTGATAAAGATGAATTCCTTGATCCCGGCAGCGCGAGCTTCGTCGATCGCGTATTGCACCAGCGGACGATCCACGAGTGTCATGATTTCTTTGGGGACAGACTTTGTTGCAGGCAGAAAGCGTGTTCCAAGCCCGGCAACGGGGAAAACGGCCTTTGTAACTTTCCTACGCATCGTGCTGCTCCTTCTTTTGTCGCGTCTTACTGCGCGTCATTGATTATGCCACATTAATGGCTTTTGATGTATGACATAACTGCGGAATTAATGCGGTCATTTGTCGAAATTTTGTCTAAAGCCGCGTTAACGGACAGTTTTTTGCGCGTATTCCATCCAGTCTCACCAGAGTTTTGTGGATACGCTCTGATTGAGTGCTTTTTTGGAACAAAGGCTCTGTTCGAACCTCGCGGCCAAAGATGCCTCCGGTGTGGTGCCAATATCCAGCGTCAGTATAGGCCACCCGGTGAAACCGGGCGCTGCGGTCATAGTCAAAAACGGTCACCCTGTGTCCGTCCTGCACCAAATCGCGGGCCTTTGCCAAAATGTCCGGCCTGTTGGACGGGCCAACGACAAGCCATACGTCATTCGTGTGGGTTGGGCGGTCTGACACCTCGCGCTGGTCGTGTGTGACCAGGTGCCGGTGCGTTTGTGGCGGGCGTTGCAGCCCAGCCGCGTAGCCCTTGGCCAGTTCTTTGATCAACTCATTTGCTCGATCCGGTGGCAGGGTTCCACGCACCATATGCCGAAGAATCCAATTCCGGCGCTCAGTCAAGAACGCAGCACGCATGGTATCGGCATCGGCGCAATGCGTCTTATGAAATACCGCAGCAGACGCTGCGATTTCAAAGACACTTCTCGGTGTGCGCGCATCGTCTCGATATTGGCTTGGACCGCTGGCATGGTGCACCACGGCCTTGGGAACAAAGAGGGTTTTCCCGGCCTGCTGTGCAATGCGAAAGCTCAGATCGGTCTCGTCGAGGTAAAACGCATACCGTTCATCAAATCCGCCATGTTCCAATATCGTGGCGCGTCGGATCGCCATGTTCGTACCGTGCAGACGCGGGTAAAGGCCTTGTTCTGGGGTGATCTCGACAGGCTCATGGCCAGTGTGTGCCACCGGCGCCGATTGCCCCGATGATCCGACCCTTGCCGCACCGTGCTGCACGGTAATGCCATTGCGCCCAAGCGTTGTGCCTCCGGCTTGTGCGACCAGCGGGTCTTCAAACCCATGCGCGAGGTGCCAAAGCCATGTAGGTTCAGGCACGGCGTCATCATCAATAAATGCCACAACATCGCCCGAGGCGTCGGCGACGCCGATATTGCGCGCGGCCGAGATATTGGCAGTGTCAAACGGAATGATCTGGTTGACGGCCATATTCCGCGCCACCCCTGCACCGTCAGGGCAGGCGACGACAGTGATTTCAAACCTTGGGTAGTCCAGTTGGCCAATGGCCCGCAGGCAGCGCTTTAACCAGATCGGTCTATTGTGGCTTACAACAACGACACTGATCGAAAGTGGCACCATTGCGAGGTCACACCGTGGTCAGGTCAATACCCGGCGCGGTTGCGACAAAAAACGGATTGGCAAATGTCGGCTTGCCATAGGTCAACGTTTGCAGATTATCCAACCGTAAAACCTGCCCACCTGCACCGGTCAGTACTGCGTGACCTGCGGCTGTATCCCATTCCATCGTGCGTCCAAGCCGGGGGTAAAAATCTGCCTCGCCGGTGGCCACAAGACAGAACTTGAGCGACGATCCCGCGCTCTTGCTATCCTTGACCGCATAGCGGTTGATATAGTCATCGGTTGCCTGATCGCGGTGTGATTTCGATGCCACCACCATCAGCGCGTCCGTGTCCGGCGTCGACACATGAATTGGGGTTGTTGCGCCAATGGTGTCCTTGGCAAAATCGCCGGTCTCTTCAACGCTTTGGCCGGTTGCATCGGTGTAAAACAAACGGTCTTTGGCGGGCGCATAGACAACGCCGCGCGTTGGTACACCGTCTTCGACAAGCGCGATATTGACGGTGAAATCGCCGCGCCGGTGAATGAATTCCTTGGTGCCATCCAACGGATCAACAATCAGGAAATCGCGTGCGGTCAATTTATGCGTGTCGGCCTGTTCTTCGGTGATCAACGCCAGTTCTGGAAATGCCGCGCGCAGCCCTGCCGAGATCAGCGCATCGGCGGCTTCATCTGCCGCTGTCACCGGGCTGTCATCCGATTTTGCGCGCACGTTGAAATCATCGGCATGGTAGATTTCCATAATCTTATCGCCCGCTTGGAGCGCAAGACGGCGCATGGCGTGCATCAGTGCATCATAGTTTATGGCCATCTGTCCTCACGTCGATTGATTTAAAAACGCGCCTCTCTTATCATCTGCTTAAGAAATGTCCGCAACAACAGTCAGGCAAACTGGCGAAAAAACGCGGGCTGAGGCAAAGGCGAGCAACAATGTTTCAGAAAACGGCTCCGATGAACCGGGCGGCTTCGGCTGTGAATATTGCCGAACTCATCTATCACAACACGGTCCGTGCGATCCGAAAGACGCATGGCAACGCGTTCATGTCCATTGCGATGAGCGTGTTTCAATCACTTATGTTCGTGCTCTTCTTCTATGCGATGTTCACGATCATGGGCATCAAGGGCATGGCCCTACGTGGTGATTTCGTGATCTTCCTGCTTACCGGGATTTTCATGTTCATGACCCACAACAAGGCGGTTGGCGCTGTCCTGGGAAGCGAGGGACCCTCCAGTCCGATGATGCAGCACGCGCCGATGAACACGTTTATCTCGATCGCGGCGGGCATGCTTTCGACGCTCTACATCCAGATGCTCGCGGTGTTCTTTATCCTGTTTGTCTATGACGTGGCCATGAATCCCAATGTGCTCAAGGAAATCGTTGATCCGGTGCCGGTCATGGGCATGCTGCTTTTGTCGTGGTTCTCGGGCGGTGCTGTGGGCCTCGTGTTCTTGGCGATGAAGCCGTGGTTTCCCGGCCTGACCGGAACGCTGTCCACGCTTTATAAACGGGCCAACATGATTGCCTCGGGCAAGATGTTTGTCGCAAATTCCCTGCCGTCCTTCATGATTGCCATGTTTGACTGGAATCCGCTGTTTCACACGATTGATCAGGCGCGTGGTTTTGCGTTCATCAATTACGTGCCGCGCAACAGCAATTGGGAATACGTGATGTACCTGTCGCTGACATTGGTGATGATCGGCCTTATGGGCGAATTTTACACCCGCAGGCATGTGTCCGCATCGTGGTTCGCGCGTCGCTGATCAGGTCACAACCCGCAGCGTCAGATTGATCCGTCCGCCTTTGGGTAGCAGGGTCGCGCTTTGCGCGCGCACCCGGTCGATCCCGTGATGGGTGGTCCGCGCAGCGCCGGCCATCACAACCACATCCCCGGACCGAAGCCAGACCGACTCGGTTTTGCCGCCGCGCGTCTGGTTGCCCATCCGAAACAGCGCTTCATCCCCAAGGGATACGGACACCACCGGTTGTGACAAATCGGCCTCGTCTTTGTCCTGATGCATGCCCATCTTGGCGGTCGCGTCATACCAGTTGATCAGGCAGCATTCCGGTGACCGGGCGTCTGGCACCAGATCGTGCCACATGTTTATCAGCATATCCGGGATTGCAGGCCATGGCTGTCCCGAAGGGTGCACCGGTTCATAGCGGTACCCCGCCCTGTCGCTGACCCAACCGAACTGCCCAGCCGCGCTCATCCGCACCGACATGGGGGTGCCGCGCGGCGTGACAGGCCGCACAAGCGGTGCCTGGACAAGGCATGCGCGCAATAGATCGACCAGCCGCCGTTGATCGACTCCCGTGAAATATCCCAAATGTATGTCGAAGTCGCGGACGCGCAAAACAGCCATGTCGCAAGAATAAGTGCTTCAAACTGGAAACACATACCGAATTTTCAGAAATTCACGGTACCTGCGGCGCTTGCAGGCGTCTTGATGCCTCCTTATATACCCACCGGACCCGCTGACGGGTAACGTCAGTGGATTGAAATGCGGGGCGGGATGCCGGAATGGGTCATCGTCTCGTGACATCGCCTTAAGATATGAAGGGATCGAAAACATGGCCAAAGTGATTGGTATTGACCTCGGTACAACCAACAGCTGCGTCGCGATCATGGATGGATCGCAACCGCGCGTGATTGAAAATGCCGAAGGCGCACGGACAACCCCGTCCATCGTGGCATTCACCGACGACGAACGCCTCGTCGGCCAGCCTGCAAAGCGTCAGGCTGTCACCAACCCCGAAAACACTGTCTTTGGCGTGAAGCGTCTGATCGGTCGTCGGAACGACGATCCGGATCTGGCCAAGGACCGCAAGAACATGCCGTTTGAAGTGATTGATGGCGGCAATGGCGACGCATGGGTGCAAGCAAAGGGCGACAAATATTCGCCCTCGCAAATCTCGGCTGTCATCCTGCAAAAGATGAAAGAAACCGCCGAATCGTACCTTGGCGAAGAAGTGACGCAAGCGGTCATCACCGTGCCTGCGTATTTCAACGACGCACAGCGCCAGGCGACCAAGGATGCGGGCAAGATTGCCGGCCTCGAAGTGCTGCGGATCATCAACGAGCCGACAGCCGCGGCGTTGGCCTATGGCCTCGACAAAAAAGAAGCCCGCACCATCGCGGTTTATGACCTTGGCGGTGGCACATTTGACGTGACCATCCTTGAAATCGACGATGGTCTGTTCGAAGTGAAATCCACCAACGGTGACACGTTCCTGGGTGGCGAAGACTTTGACATGCGGATTGTCAACTTCCTTGCTGACCAGTTCAAAAAGGACAATGGCGTCGATCTGACCAAAGATAAGATGGCGCTTCAGCGTCTTAAGGAAGCGGCGGAAAAGGCCAAGATCGAACTCAGCTCGTCGAGCCAAACCGAGATCAACCAGCCGTTCATCTCGATGGACGGGAAAACCGGACAGCCGCTGCACCTTGTTATGAAGCTGACTCGCGCCAAGCTGGAAAGCCTTGTGGGTGATCTTATCAAGGCATCAATGAAGCCCTGTGCTGCCGCGTTGAAAGACGCCGGTCTAAGCACGTCCGACATTGACGAAGTCGTGCTGGTTGGCGGTATGACCCGTATGCCCCGCGTTGTTGAAGAAGTGACCAAGTTCTTCGGCAAAGAGCCCCACAAGGGTGTGAACCCGGACGAAGTTGTGGCGCTGGGTGCTGCGATTCAGGCAGGTGTTCTGCAAGGTGACGTGAAGGACGTTGTCCTGCTCGACGTGACGCCGCTGTCGCTGGGTATCGAAACGCTGGGCGGTGTGTTCACACGCTTGATCGACCGCAACACCACGATCCCGACCAAGAAGTCGCAGATTTTCTCGACAGCCGAAGACAACCAGAACGCTGTGACGATCCGGGTGTTCCAGGGCGAACGTGAAATGGCGGCTGACAACAAGATGCTTGGTCAGTTCAACCTCGAAGACATCCCACCCGCACCGCGCGGCATGCCGCAGATCGAAGTGACGTTCGACATCGACGCCAATGGCATCGTGTCCGTGTCGGCCAAGGACAAAGGAACCGGCAAGACGCAGAACATCACCATCCAGGCATCGGGTGGCCTGTCGGATGAGGACATCGAAAAGATGGTCCAAGACGCAGAAGCCAACGCCGAGGCGGACAAGGACCGCCGCGAAATGGTCGAAGCTCGCAACCAGGCCGAAAGCCTCATTCACTCGACCGAAAAGTCGGTGGAAGAACACGGAGACAAGGTCGATCCGACCACAGTTGAAGTGATCGAATTGGCCATTGCGGCGCTCAAGGACGATTTGGAGGATGAAAAATCCACAGCCGACAAGATCAAGTCGGGCATTCAGAACGTGACCGAAGCGGCCATGAAACTGGGCGAAGCGATCTACAAGAACCAAGCTGAGGATGGCGACGCGGAACCCGCAGCAGCCGACCGTGGCGGTGACAACGATGACAGCATCGTCGATGCCGATTTCGAAGATCTCGACGACAACAAGCGCGCCTGACGCTTGTTGGGCGGAACTGAAATGGGGCCGGACCGGACACCGGGCCGGCCTCTTTCGTTCCGGCAAAGGAGGGCATGATGTCCAAACGTGACTATTACGATGTGCTCGGCATCAAAAAAGGCGCCGCTGCTGACGAAATCAAGAAAGCCTATCGCACCAAAGCGAAAGAGCTGCATCCAGATCGCAACGCAGACAACCCCAAGGCCGAAGACCAATTCAAAGAAGCGAACGAAGCCTACGAGGTTCTCAAGGACGCGGACAAGAAAGCCGCGTATGACCGCTACGGCCATGCCGCGTTTGAGGGTGGCATGGGCGGCGGCGGTGGGCGTCCCAGTGGGTTCGGCGGCGGGCAGGGCGATTTTGCCAGTGCGTTCTCGGACGTGTTTGACGACCTGTTTGGTGACATGATGGGCGGCGGGCGCGGTGGCGGTGGACGCCAACGTGCCTCGCGTGGGGCTGACCTGCGGTACAACCTGCGCGTGACGCTCGAAGACGCCTATGCCGGCATCCAGAAGACCATTCAGGTACCGACTTCTGTTCAATGTGGGTCTTGCACGGGTTCGGGTGCGGAAGGCGGGGCTGAGCCGACAACCTGCCCGACCTGCTCCGGCATGGGCAAAGTCCGCGCGACACAGGGATTCTTTACCGTTGAACGCACCTGTCCAACCTGTTCGGGTCTGGGCCAGACGATCAAGAACCCGTGCAAGGAATGTTCTGGTGCGGGGCGTGTCCACAAGGAACGCGCGCTGTCCGTCAACATTCCCAAAGGGGTCGAAACCGGGACTCGTATCCGGCTTGCCGGCGAAGGCGAAGCAGGCCTGCGCGGTGGGCCTCCGGGCGATCTTTATATCTTCATCGAGGTGGCGCAGCATGAACTGTTTGAACGCGACGGTGTGCATCTGCATTGCCGTGTGCCCGTTTCGATGATCGTGGCCGCGCTGGGAGGCAATATCGAAGTGCCCACGATCGACGGTGGCCGCAGCCGCGTTGCCATTCCCAATGGCAGCCAATCTGGCCGTCAGATGCGCCTGCGTGCCAAAGGCATGCCTGCGCTGCGCGGGGCTGGACAGGGGGATATGTTTATCGAACTGGCTGTGGAAACACCGGTCAACCTCACGTCAAGACAGAAAGACCTGCTGCGCGAATTCGAAGACCTCAGTGAAGATAACAACCCGGAATCAAAGAGCTTTTTCAAGTCTGTAAAGGGCTTTTGGGATTCCATGAAAGGCTGATGGCATGTTGGCCCCGGACATGTTCCGGGGCCGCTTTTCAGCATCAATTACTATGCTGAAAATGCAACTCTGTTAGTGTTTCTTTAAGAGCTTCGGGTCCATCGTAATGGCATGGTGCGCTCTCGTTCTTCACAACCCTCTTTGTTCGAAACTGCCGCGCTTGCCCCGACGCTGCCGTTGGCAGAACCTGTCGTGCCACCATCCCGTGCCAAGCAACCGTCCTACATCGGGGGGCATCGCAAACGCCTGCGCAACCGCTTCCTTGTCGGCGGTGCAGAGCCGCTGCCTGATTATGAGCTGCTGGAACTGGTGCTGTTTCGATCCCTGAAAAATGGCGATGTCAAACCTATCGCGCACCGGCTTATCAAAACTTTTGGTGATTTTAATCGTGTAGTATCGGCCCCCATCGAACGCCTGAAAGAGGTGGATGGTATTGGCCCTGAAGTCGCGCTTGACCTCAAACTGATAGAGGCGGCAACCCACCGAATGTCGCAAGGCAAAGTCCTTAAACGGCCCGTCCTCTCAAGCTGGAACGCCCTGCTTGACTATTGCCGCGTGACAATGGCTCACCGTGAAACTGAACAGTTTCGCATCCTCTTTCTTGACCGCAAGAACGTGCTGATTGCTGATGAAATGCAGTCCAAGGGCACGGTTGATCATGTTCCTGTCTACCCACGCGAGGTGATCAAACGCGCGCTAGACCTCAACGCCAGTGCGGTGATCCTTGTGCACAACCACCCTTCGGGTGACCCAACGCCCTCAACTGCGGATATCGACATGACGGAACAAATCTCTCGCGCCTGCGATGCGGTTGGCATTGTCGTACATGACCATCTCATCATCGGAAAATCCAAGGAGGTAAGCTTTAAATCCGAGGGCCATCTTTAAGCTGATACCTACCGCACCCAAACTTCGACCCGGCGGTTCACCTGACGTCCCCAACTGGTGTCGTCGCAGGCCATTGGCATAGCCTCACCAAACGCGTCGGTCGATAGACGCACCTGAGACAGGTTTGATACCTCGACGGCTGCCTCAATCGCCTGTTTAACCGCCTGTGCGCGTTGTTGCGCGATGCGCAGATTGCCGTCCGCTGGGCCTTCGCCATCTGAAAACCCGACAAACACCAAGAGCCGCCCGTCATACACCCCCGCCTCAATCGCTTGCGCCAGTTGCTGTACGTTGGACCGCGATTGCGCGTCCAACCGCGCTGCGCCTGCTTCGAAGCGGAACGACGTTGACAACCGCCGTAGTGGGTTCAACGTGGTAACCATCTGCTTGAGCGTAGCCAGTCCGTCATCCCCTTCGGCCACGCGAATCGCATTGGCGAACCGGTCACCCTGTGCGTTGATCGCAATTTCCTCGGGCGCCTGATCGACAAAACCTGCCCGCCGCGTGATGATTTGCGCAGGCCCTGTCCGGGTATAAGCCAAGAAATCGCGTGCAAGTTTGGGCAGACGCCGCGCGGGAATGTAAAGAAACATCGGTGCAGTCAGAGGATAATCCTCGGTTTTGATGGTCAATCGGTTCGCACGAAGCTGAAACCCGCAGGGGCCACTCAGGGCAAGTGGTTTGCTGTTGCCGATCTCGGAATAGCTGGCCACCCCGATGGCAAGTTGATCATCTGCCACGGCCTGCGCCAGCGCGGGATTCGTCGCATGCCGGATCACGTCTTCAATCAGCGGCACACCTGCCTGTTTCATCACCCGGTCGTCTACCGCCTGCGCGATTCCGGATTGAACGTCCCGCATATGGATCGAAATCGGGGCATCCGCGCCGCCCAACGTGCGCCAATTGTCGATCTCGCCGGACAGGACGCGGGCCAAATCTGACACTGACAGGGATGACACGGGGTTGGTCGGTGACACGATCACCGTCATCGCATCCAGCGCTAGAACTCGGCTGCGATTCACGTCGTCCAACTGTCCCAAACCGACCTCAGCCGCGAGATCGAGTTCACCGGGGCGGATTTCGCGCAGCGCCATCACAAGGTCTGCCTCATCGGCCAACAGATCGGCAAAGCCTTCGTCGGTGCTTGATACGCGAAACTGAAACCGGGCAACTGGCGGCGCGCCATCTGCTGGCGCCAAGACGTATTCGAAATGCGTCTCGTCCGTGTTGACCCGTTTGGCTTTGAGACCGTTTTGCAAAGCAAACCCTTCAACAAGCGCGGGCATCAGCACGTCACCCACTGTTGAAGAGCCTGAGATCGAAAGCTCTGCCACGAAATCGGTCAAAGACGGGCATCCCGGCCCTTCGCAGAGAACACCAGACCCATCGACCGTGAGTTCGCCGTATTGTGTTTCGACCCTGTAGAATTCGCCATCAAAGCCCAGCAACGTGCCTGACAACTCGATAGCCCCGTCGCGCGACCGCAGGGTCACGTCATCCGCCGTTGCCGAAGCCGCGGTGATCGAAAGGAAAAGTGCGGCCCAAAGTGCCGCACAGACATAGTTCATGAAAAGCGCCTTTGATCCGCCCGCTTATTTTGCGGCGATTGTCAGGTCTTCGACAAGATTTTTCAACAGCAAGAAGTCACCCACGGCGTCGCATCCCGGTACGTCAACGGTCAGTTCGCGTGACATCAGCGCGTTGCCATTGCGAAGTTCAAGCGTTTGCGCCTCGACGCTGGTGTCGCAATTAGAAGCGAGGATCTCTGTCTCGACAGTCAAGGCCACGGTGCCGGACCGGTCGGTCATCCCGGTTGGAAAGGTGTAGACCTCTGCGAAAAGTGACTCTGGCGCATCCACCGCACCCAGTTTTGTCAGAAACCCGCCGGTGCCCGTTGCGGCGCGGGTTGGGTCCGATGCCGCGCCTTGCCAGATGTGGCCTTCGGTAAAGTAATCGGCGTCAAATTCGCGGGCATGCAATTGCAGGCCAGCATTTCCACGCCATTGCAGGATAACCCGGTCGTAGAATGGAACCGAGGTGACCTGTGTCGTGGCGACACCCCCCGTGCCATCAAGAAATGACGCAATCACCAGCGCATCTTCCGTCAAGGCGGGCATGTCTACTGAAAGGGTACCATCGGGTTGCATCGTTTCGGTAAACATCAGCCCACTATGGTGAAATGTGACCCGTTCGCTTCCGTGGCAGGGTGCGTTCAAGGCCACGTTCATCATGGCACCAGCAATCGGGGTCGCCGTCATGTCTACATCGCAGGCAAACCCGCCGCCCTGCGGTGTTGCGGGAATACCAATGCTGGGCATGTCGATCTGTGCCGAAGCTGCACTGACCACAGCGTCGGGGAGCGCTACCTGAACCGGAACATCCATAGGTATGGCAGTGCGTGGGGCAGATGACACCGTCTGCACGTCAGACACGATCATGGGCTGTTCTGCGATGTCCCCGTCGACTGGCGGCCAGGATTGCATGACAGCACCGATTGCAATCGCGCTCACAATCGTGATGGCGGCAACGCGGACAGTAAATTTGCGGTCCATGGAAGGCTCCCGGTACATGTGCTGCACCGGGAGAGATGCCAGATAAATTTGGTGCGCCTAGGGCACAGGTTTGGTCACTTTGCGTCGGCTTTGTGACATGGACGGCCTAGGTGAGCCGTCCGTGACAATGTTTGAACTTCTTGCCGGATCCGCAGGGGCAGGGATCGTTCCGGCCGGGGTTGCCCCATGTTGTTGGATCAGCTTCCACGAACCCTTCAATCGCGTCTTCGAACGTCGGCGCCGTTTCGGACCCATCTTGGGGTTTTGCCGCCTCGACTGTGCGCGCCATTGCCGCTTGCTGTGCCGCGAGTTGTTGCAGCATCGCTTTTTGTTCGTCTTCGCTCATCGGGCGCACCTGACCAAGCTGTTTGGTCACGTCCTCGCGCAGGCTGTCCAGCATTGACTCAAACAACTGGAACGCCTCGGATTTATATTCGTTCAGCGGATCGCGTTGGGCGTAGCCGCGGAATCCAACAACCGACCGCAGGTGCTCCAACGTGAGCAGGTGCTCACGCCACTTACCGTCAATTGTCTGAAGCAGAACTTGCTTTTCGATCTGGCGCATCGTGTCCTGGCCAAACGCTTCTGCCTTTTTCGCCATTACATCATCTGACAGCTCTTCGAGTCGTTCGCGGATAACCTCGGCATCGACACCTTCTTCATCGCCCCATTCGACCACGGGGGCCTCTGTGCCGACCAATTCCTTGACCGCGTCCTGAAGTCCCTGCGTGTCCCATTGGTCGGCATAGGTTTTGGGCGGGACGTAGGTGTCCACCAGATCGTCAATCACCTGATGGCGCATATCCCGCGCCACTTCGGCCAGATCCTGCGCTTCCATGATCTCGCGGCGCTGGCTGAAAATCACCTTGCGCTGGTCGTTCATCACATCGTCGAACTTGAGCAATTGCTTGCGGATGTCAAAGTTGCGGCCTTCGACTTTGGCTTGCGCGCGTTCCAGTGATTTGTTGACCCACGGGTGAATGATCGCTTCGCCTTCTTTCATGCCCAGGGTGGACAGCACTTTGTCCAGACGCTCGGACCCGAAAATGCGCATCAGGTCGTCATCCAGCGACAAAAAGAACGATGATCGCCCCGGATCGCCCTGACGGCCAGATCGGCCCCGCAACTGGTTGTCGATGCGGCGGCTTTCATGGCGTTCGGTGGCGAGAACAAACAGGCCACCTGCGGCTTTGACAGCCTCTTCGTCTGTATCATGCGCTGCCTGAATGGTCTTGCGCAGTTCTTCGGGGTCGGCATCCGGGTCAGCGGCGATGGCCTGCATCACCTGCATGTCCATGTTGCCCCCAAGTTTGATGTCGGTGCCGCGACCGGCCATGTTGGTCGCAATGGTGATCGCGCCCAGTTTGCCCGCATCGCCAACGATCTGCGCTTCCTGTTCATGCTGGCGCGCGTTCAAAACGTTGTGCGGGAGCGCTGCATCACTAAGAAGCTTGCTCAGCATTTCGGACTTTTCGATCGAGGTGGTGCCCACCAGAACGGGTTGACCCTTGGTGTGGGCCTCTTTGATTTCCTTGACGACAGCGTCGTATTTTTCCTGCGCAGTGCGATAGACCCGGTCATCTTCGTCAATTCGCGCAATCTGGCGATTGGTCGGCACTTCGACGACACCCAGCCCGTAAATCTCGGCAAACTCGGCAGCTTCGGTGGCAGCCGTGCCGGTCATGCCGGACAGCTTTTCGTAAAGGCGGAAATAATTCTGGAAGGTGACAGAGGCCAGAGTGACGTTCTCTGGTTTGATGTCACAGCCTTCTTTGGCTTCGATGGCCTGGTGAAGTCCTTCTGACAAGCGCCGCCCGGCCATCATGCGTCCGGTGAATTCGTCGATCAGCACAACCTCGTCATCACGGACGATGTAATCTTTGTCACGCTGGTACAGCTTATGCGCCCGCAAGCCTTGGTTCACATGGTGGATCAAGGTCGTGCTTTCGGGATCGTACAGCGATTGATCCTCGGGAAGCTGCCCCAACTCGTGCAACGTTTGTTCAAGGAACTCGTTGCCATCATCCGTGAACGTGACATTCCGCGTCTTTTCATCAAGCGTGAAGTGTTCTTCCGTCAGCAGCGGAATGATCTTGTCGATGGAGACATACATTTCGCTGCGATCTTGCGCCGGACCAGAGATGATCAGCGGCGTGCGCGCTTCATCTACGAGGATCGAATCCACCTCGTCCACGATCGCAAAGAAATGGTCGCGCTGATACATCTGGCTCAGCTCGGATTTCATGTTGTCGCGCAAATAGTCGAAGCCAAGTTCGTTGTTCGTCGCATAGGTGATGTCACAGGCATAGGCCGCCTGCTTTTCCACATCTGGCTGGCGCGGATAAACAACGCCGGTGGTCAGGCCAAGCGCGCCAAAGACGTTGCTCATCCATTCGCCATCGCGGCGCACAAGATAATCGTTCACCGTCACGATATGCACACCGCGCCCCGTAAGCGCGTTCAGATAGGCCGGAAAGGTTGCAACAAGGGTCTTGCCCTCGCCGGTCTTCATTTCCGAGATATTGCCCTGATGCAGGAAAATTCCGCCCATCAGCTGCACATCAAAGGCCCGCAGCCCCAACGCACGCTTTGCCGCTTCGCGGCAATTGGCAAACGCCTCGGGCAGAAGTGCATCGAGCGTTTCACTATTGGCGAACCGCGCTTTGAACTCGGCCGTTTTCTCGATCAACTGCGCGTCGCTCAGTTTTTCGAACTCCGCTTCCAGTGCGTTGATCTTTTCGATCAGCGGGCGCGTCGCCTTGACTTTGCGGTCGTTCGGAGTTCCGAACACCTTGCGCGCGACTTTACCTAATCCCAGCATGCACTCACTTTCAGCTTTGACATCTTCGTGTGCGGCATCTGCTTGCCCGCCTCGCACACAGCCCATATGTCACAGGGGAACGACTGGCTTAACAACGCCTGAAGGCGATGTAAGGTCAGGGAAATACACTGTCAATGTCGCCACGCCGTTGCGGGGGGCTCTGAAAGGATCAAACATGACAAATCTCATCACGAAAGTGTCTGCTGGCGCGTTCGCCCTGTTGCTGGCGCTGCCGGCTCTGGCACAAGACACGCTGACAGCGGACTCGGTGGTGGCCAACGTCAACGGCACTGAGATCACGCTGGGCCACATGCTTATGGTGCGCGCGTCCCTGCCGGACCAGTACCAGTCGCTTCCGGATGATGTGCTTTGGGATGGCATCATGGATCAAATCGTTCAACAAACCGTCCTAAGCCAGCTTGAAACCGGAGAAGAAAGCCGCCGCGTCCAGCTTGCGCTCGAAAACGAACGCCGCGCGCTTTTGGCTGCACAGGCCATTGAGGGCTTGGTGGACGAGGCCGTCACCGATGACGCAATCCAGGCTCTTTACGAAGAAACCTATCTTCAGGGCGAACCGACGGAAGAATTCAACGCCTCGCATATCCTTGTCACCACTGAAGAAGAGGCCGCAGCCGTTGTCGAAGAAATCAACGGCGGTGCAGACTTTGCCGAGGTCGCCCGCGAGAAATCAACCGGCCCATCCGGCCCCAACGGTGGCCAGCTGGGATGGTTCGGAGCTGGCATGATGGTGCCGGAATTCCAAAGCGCCGTTGAGGCGATGGAGGTCGGTGCGATCTCTGCTCCGGTCCAGACGCAGTTTGGCTGGCACGTCATCATCCTGAATGAAAAGCGCAACAAGGCAGCCCCCGAACTGGACGCGATCCGCGCCGAGCTGGAAAGCGTTCTGAGCCAAAACGCGGTGACTGGAAAAATCGAAGAATTGACCACGGCCGCCGAGATTTCGCGCACCTCTGGTGAAGAGGTGGATACATCGGTTCTCAGCAATCTCGACCTCTTGGAGGAGTAAATCTTGGCCAAGATCACATCGGTTTCCCCACTGGCTCCGACCAGTTTTCCGGATCTGCCCGTCATCAAGGGTGCCCGGTTCGCCACCGCTGCGGCGGGTGTCAAATATGCCGGGCGCACCGATGTGATGCTGGCCCTGCTTGACCCCGGATCATGCGTGGCGGGCGCGTTCACCAAATCGGCGACGCGCTCTGCCAACGTGTTGGATTGCCAATCGAAAATTCACTTGTCTGGTGAAACGGGTGCGGCGATCATCGTCAATTCTGGCAACTCTAACGCTTTTACAGGGCGGGCTGGGGATGCGTCGGTCAAGGCCATCTGTGACGAGGTTGCCCACGTGACGGGCCTTCCGGCTTCGCGCGTTTTCACAAGTTCGACCGGCGTCATCGGCGAACGCCTTCCGCATGACCGTATTCAGGCCAAAGTCCAGGAATTGCACGAGACGCTGGACGATAGCGGCCTGCCTGCTGCCGCCAAGGCGATCATGACCACCGATACATTTGCCAAGGGGGCGACCGTCACTGTTGAGCTCCCCCGCGGCCCGATCAAAATCGCGGGCATCGCCAAAGGCTCGGGCATGATCGCGCCGGATATGGCAACAATGCTGGTCTATATCTTTACCGACGCCAAGATCGCGCAGGGCGATTTGCAAGCGGTTGTGTTGGACCTCAATGAAAAGACCTTCAACTGCATCACAGTGGACAGCGACACCTCCACCTCTGATACGCTGTTGGTTGCGGCCACTGGCACATCCGGCGTGTCTGTCACGGCCAAAGACGCCGCGTTCCGCGACGGGCTGCACCACGTGATGCAAGACCTCGCGCATCAGGTTGTCCGCGACGGGGAAGGCGCCACAAAATTTGTTGAAATCACTGTCACCGGCGCGCTCAGCGATGGGGATGCCAAAACCCACGCCATGGCCATCGCCAATTCGCCGTTGGTGAAAACCGCTATCGCGGGCGAAGATCCCAACTGGGGGCGTGTAGTTATGGCCATTGGGAAATCAGGCGCACCCGCTGACCGCGACACGCTCAGTATTGCGTTCGGCGACGTCAAAGTCGCGTCGAACGGGTGGGTTGATCCTGGCTACCGAGAAGAAGAGGGCGCGGCAATCATGAAGGAACAGACCATCGCAATAACCGTTGATCTGGGCATGGGCACAGGCACATCCACCGTGTGGACCTGTGATCTGACCCATGGCTATATTTCGATCAACGCGGATTATCGTTCGTGAAGATCGTCCTGGTGTCGGCTGTTGCGCTGATCGACCCGGATGGGCGCATCCTGTTGGCGCAACGCCCCGAAGGCAAGTCCATGGCCGGTCTGTGGGAATTCCCCGGTGGCAAAGTTGAACCCGACGAGACCCCTGAACAGGCCCTCATCCGCGAGTTGCAGGAAGAGCTTGGGATTGACACTTGGGAAAGCTGCCTTGCGCCGCTGACCTTTGCATCGCACAGCTATGACAGCTTTCACCTTTTGATGCCGCTCTTTGCCTGCCGAAAATGGAAAGGCACCCCCGAATCAAAAGAAGGGCAAGCGCTCAAATGGGTGCGGGCAAATCAGCTTAAAGAGTATCCAATGCCTGCTGCTGATATTCCATTGATCCCAATTTTGCGCGATTGGCTGTGAAAATGCGCTTTTGCGCACATCTCTGTGTGCAACAGGCGCTTTTCTTCTGGCAATGAATTTGGCAACATTTTAACAAAGTTGTGTCACAACTTGGGGGAGATATGATGTGTTGAAGACAATCATTATTGGAAGCTGCATGTCTGTGCAGGGTATTCTCGAACGCACTTTGCCGGACGGGCGCATTTGTGTGCGAGTTGGAAACCGTATTTTTACCGGCTTACCGGTGTTGAAGACGGCCTGACTTAACAGTTAGTTGAAAGAAAAAGGGCAGCGGTGACGCTGCCCTTTTCTGTTTGATGGTGAACCGCAGCTCAGGCGAGTGCGCGTTCAACTTCCTCACGCTCGAAGATCTCGATGACATCGCCCTGACGAACATCATCGTAATTCTCGAAGGCCATGCCGCATTCCTGACCAGACTGCACTTCGGACACTTCATCCTTGAAGCGCTTGAGCGTCTTGAGCGTACCTTCGTGGATCACCACGTTGTCACGCAACAGACGCACACCGGCGCTGCGACGGGCAACACCTTCGGTGACCAGACAGCCTGCAACCTTGCCGACGTTGGATACTTTGAAGACGTCCTTGATCGCGGCATACCCGATGAAGGTTTCCTTGATCTCGGCGCTCAGCAGACCCGATGCAGCGGCTTTCACGTCATCCACAAGGTCATAGATCACGCTGTAATAGCGAATCTCGACGCCCTTCTGGTTAGCCGTGTTCCGGGCAGACGCATTGGCCCGCACGTTAAAACCAATGACGGGCGCGCCAGACGCCTCGGCAAGGCCGATATCGGTTTCGGTGATCGCACCCACGCCCGAATGCAGAACCCGCACGCGCACTTCGTCGTTGCCGATCTTTTCCATCGCCTGAACGATGGCTTCGGCAGACCCCTGTACGTCGGCTTTTACAAGAATCGGAAGCTCTGAAACGCTTTCGTCCTCTTTGGCCTTTTGCATCAGCTGTTCGAGTGTTGTTGCCGCACCTGCCGCCGCGCGCTTTTCTTTGGCGACGTTGGCGCGGTATTCCGCGATCTCGCGCGCCTGCGCTTCGGTTTCGGTGACATTCAGAACGTCACCCGCTTCGGGCGTTCCGTTCAGACCAAGTACCTCAACCGGGACCGACGGTCCGGCTTCTTTGACGCGTTCGCCCTTGTCGTTGATCAGCGCACGGACCTTACCGTACTGCTCACCGACCACAAAGATATCGCCTTGACGCAATGTGCCGTTCTGGATCAGAACCGTCGCCACAGGGCCACGACCCACGTCCAGCTGTGCTTCGATCACCGCACCCTGGGCTGCACGATCCGGGTTGGCCTTAAGCTCCAGAATCTCGGCCTGAAGCGCAATCGCCTCAAGCAGTTCAGGCAAGCCCTGACCAGATTTCGCCGAAACTTCGACATCCTGAACATCACCGGACATCTGTTCCACCACGACTTCGTGCTGGAGGAGGTCGGTGCGCACCTTGGTCGGGTTCGCGCTGGGTTTGTCGATCTTGTTGATCGCCACGATCATCGGCACCTTCGCCGCTTTCGCATGGTTGATCGCTTCGATTGTCTGCGGCATCACAGCGTCATCCGCCGCAACCACCAGCACCACGATGTCCGTCACCTGTGCCCCACGAGAGCGCATCGACGTAAACGCTGCGTGGCCGGGTGTGTCGAGGAACGACAGAACTGCGCCGTCCTTCGTGGTCACCTGATAGGCACCAATATGCTGCGTGATGCCGCCAGCTTCGCCAGAGGTCACATTCGCATCGCGGATCGCATCCAACAGGGATGTCTTGCCGTGGTCAACATGGCCCATGATCGTGATGACCGGAGGACGCGGTTTCAGGTCAGCGGGATTGTCGACGATTTCGTTGATAACGTCTTCCACATCCGCGTCGGACACGCGTGTGACCTTGTGGCCGAACTCTTCGATGATGAGTTCGGCAGTGTCCGCATCAATCGACTGGTTCTGCGTTGCCATGATCCCGCTGTTCATTAGCGATTTCACAACGTCTCCCACGCGCTCTGCCATACGGTTGGCAAGTTCGGCCACCGTGATCGCTTCGGGAAGCCTGACCTCGCGGACAACCTTTTCGCGCGGCTGATTGCCGCCCATGGCTTTCTGACGCGCCCGCTCTTGCTTGCGCTTCATTGCGGCCATGGATTTCTGACGACCGCCTTCGCCACCAAGTGCCTGGTTCAGCGTCAGCTTGCCTGAACGACGTTCAGAATCGTCGGTTTTCCGACGACCACGATCTTCGCGTTCACGGTCAACCTTGCGCGGTGCGGCTTGCGATGGCTTTGGGCCACCCGCAGGTTGACGCGCAACAGGCGTCTCGACCGGACCAGCAGCCGCTTGCTTTGCGGCATCGGCGGCTTTCTGTGCCTTGCGCTCTTCGTCTTCGGCCTTCTGACGTGCGCGATCCTCGGCCTCGCGCTGTTCGCGCTCCTTGGCCTCTTTCTCGGCACGCATGCGGTCGCGTTCTTCTGTACGGGCCTTTTCCTCGGCCTCACGCTGGGCAGCTTCTTCGCCTTCCCGCGCTTTGGCAGCCTGAAGCGCCCTTAGGCGGCGTTCCATTTCTGCATCGGATATACCAGCCGGGCGTTTGCTCCCGGCGGCCGCAACCACTGCGCTGGCGGTTGCGCCAGAACCAGTTTGGGATGGACCGGGTTTCGGCACCACAACGCGTTTGCGCTTGGTCTCCACCACGACGTTCTTGGTACGCCCGTGGCTGAAGCTCTGCTTTACGTTCCCTGACCGGGGACCGCCGCCGCGCAAACCCAAAGTCTTTTTGCCGTCGTTATCGCTCATTTAGCTCTTTTTTCCTTCCCAGCAGCCCCTGCCGCTGTCTTTGCATCAGACGTTCCGATGCGAAAGCCCTTCAATCTTTGGGCTTCCTCTACAACACGTTGCGTGAGTCCACCAGCGCCAAGCGCGGCATGTATCACAGTTTGTCGCCCGAAGGCCATTCCAAGCTCATCTGCCGTAAGCCAACCAATGTAATGGCCGAAATGCGGCGTGCTGAGTTTCGATTTTCCGCGGCTTGATCCGTCTTCCGCCTGCAAAAGCACTTCGGCGATTTCCTTGGAAAGCGCGTCTTTGACCTTTTCATAGCCCGAAACGGCAACGCCGGATTTTCGGCTGAGGCTTATCAGATCGACTACACGGCGCGCAAGCTGCTGTTCAATATCGCTGACAAGCGTTTCAGAGATGCGCAGCTGTGTTTTTGCAGCCCGCACGAACATATTCTTCTTGATGGCAGCTTCCAGGGCGGCGCGCGTGCATGTCACCCAGATGCCCCGACCCGGCAGTTTTTCTGCAAGATCGGGTGCCAGTTGGTCTTCGGGGCCCACGACAAAGCGGAGCAGTTCGGATTTCGGGCGCACCTCTCCTGTCGCAATGCACTTGCGATCGGGTCCGCTTTCCCGGTCCTTGTCTTTTCCGCCACGTGTCACGTGTGTCTGTGCCTCTTGGTTAGGTGCAGGTTAGGCCTGCGTTTCGTCGTCCATGTCAGACGGGTCGGTTTCGTCCGCCTCTGCTTCGGCTTCAAGCTCGGTCGGATCGACCCAGCCCAGCAGAACACGCGCGGTCATCACCAATGTCTGTGCTTCTTCCAGCGACATATCAAAGGGCTCAAGCAGGCCTTCGTCCTTGTGACGCGCGCCGTCGATCGTGGTCCAGCCACCGGCCAGTTCCCAATCCGCACAGGTGGCGAAGTCCTCAAGCGTCTTAACGCCGTCCTTTGCCAGAACTTCGATCATCTGCGGCGTGAGGCCGTCAAAGTCGATCAGGCTTTCCTCGGCACCCAATGCACGGGCGTTTTCGAGCGCGGCTTTCGCCTGAGCTTCGAGGTTTTCGCGGGCACGGGTCTGAAGTTCTTCGGCAGTGCCTTCGTCGACACCGTCAATGACCAAAAGCTCATCTAGTTCGACATAGGCGACTTCTTCCAATGTGGTAAAGCCTTCGGACACCAGCAATTGTGCGAAGAATTCGTCAAGGTCCAGCGTGTCCATGAACAGCTGCGTACGCTCTTCGAATTCTTTCTGACGACGCGCCGATTCTTCTTCTTCGGTCATGATGTCGATATCGAGGCCCGTCAGCTGTGATGCCAGGCGGACGTTCTGACCACGACGACCAATCGCCAGCGACAGTTGCTCGTCGGGAACAACAACTTCGATGCGCTCTGCATCTTCGTCCAGAACAACTTTGCTCACTTCAGCAGGTTGCAACGCGTTCACGAGGAACGTTGGGATGTCCTCATTCCACGGGATGATGTCGATCTTTTCGCCTTGAAGCTCGTTCACAACGGCCTGCACACGCGAACCGCGCATACCCACACAGGCACCCACAGGGTCAATTGAGCTGTCATAGGAAATCACGGCAATCTTGGCGCGCGAGCCCGGATCACGGGCAACGGCCTTGATTTCGATGATGCCGTCATAGATTTCCGGCACTTCCATCTTGAACAGTTCCGCCATGAATTCCGGCGCTGTCCGCGACAGGAAAATCTGCGGTCCACGCGTCTCGCGGCGCACATCCTTGATGAAACAGCGGATACGGTCGCCATTGCGATAGCTCTCGCGGCCGATCTTTTCGTTGCGACGCAGGATGCCTTCGCCCCGACCCACATCGACGATGACGTTGCCGTATTCTTCGCGCTTGACCACACCGTTGATGATGGTGCCCGCACGATCCCGGAATTCTTCGTATTGACGATCCCGTTCGGCTTCGCGCACCTTTTGCAGGATCACCTGCTTGGCGGATTGCGCGGCAATGCGGCCCATTTCAACCGGGGGCACTTCTTCGACAAAGGTGTCACCGATCTGAGCCGCGCCACCAAATTCGGTGATCGGCTGACCGTCGCGCAGCCAGACCGCGTTCTGGGTCGACTTGGGAGCGACGAAATAGGGTTTCGCGCTCTCGGCTGTGAATTCGGCCTGATAGTTCTCATGGTCGTCGTCTTCGACCACGGTGCGCACGCGGGTAAAGGTCGCGCGGCCGGTCTTGCGGTCAATCGCCACGCGAATGTCCATCTCGGACCCGTAGCGCGACTTTGCAGCCCGCGCGAGGCTCTCTTCCATCGCTTCGACGACCAACCCGGGGTCGATCATCTTTTCGCGCGCCACCGCTTCGGCGGTCTGCAACAGTTCCAACTGGTTGGCGGAGGTGATTGCCATTCGGTTTACTCCTCTTCGGGCCCTTCGGCCTCAATCACGTCGTCAAAATTGTTCTCGTCGAAGCCTTGGGCTTTGCGCGCCTTCAGCATTTCCTTAATCAGCTCGTCAGTCAGAACCAGCTTGGCGTCAGTCAGCCAGTCGAATTTCAACCCGACCGTGCCTTCGTCCAGATTGACCAGCACTTCGTCTCCCTCGATCCCGGCCAACACGCCCTTAAAGCGCTTGCGCCCGTCGATCAGCTCGGATGTTTCGATTTTGGCCTCATAGCCTTCAAACGTCTCAAAATCCTTGAGACGGGTCAAAGGACGGTCAATCCCCGGTGACGACACTTCGAGAGTGTAGGTGTCAAGGATCGGGTCCTCGACATCCAATGTCGCGCTGACCGCTGTGCTGATTGCGGCGCATTCATCAACTTCGATTCCGCCTTCGGGACGTTCGGCCATGATTTGCAGCGTGGCGATCTTGCCGGTCATCAGACGGATGCGCACCAGCTCGAACCCCATATCCTCAAGCAGAGGGGTAACGATTTCCGCCAGACGTCGGTCCATCGCGGCTCTTGCGATCAGGTCAGACATGGTTGCTTTGGTCTCCAGGCACAAAAAAACGGGCGCGCGGCCCGTTGAAGAATTCGGTGGGTGAGAACCTAAGCCAACACGCCGCTGTTGGAAGTCCTATAAGAAGCGCTTCCCGACTCTGCAAGCGGATTCGTGCTTCGCACGGATTGCGGTGGCAGGGGTCTTTAGTAATCGCGTTCGAAAAAGATGCCCAAGGATGAATTGCCGGTATTGTCGACGCTGCCGCGTGCGGTGATGTCTGACGTCACATCGAGGTTGAGGTTGATTTCAGTCCGTCCGCCGCTTTCGACAACCACATCCGAATAAACATTGTCGGAAATATACTTTCCCGCCCGCACTGCCGTGCCGCCATCATCGGTCTGGGTCACGTCAAGATCATCAAGCCCGAACCCATCGCGCAGCCGTGACAGAATGCCGATGCCGCCGCGCCCGGCCAGTTCGGCCACTGCATTGGCCAATTCCAGCGCCTGCAAGGCTGACAGGTTCGACAGGTCACGCCCGAACAGCAATTGCGCCAGCACTTCATCTTCGGGAAGTTCGGGGCTCGACGAGAACGAAATCTCGGGGGATGACGCCGGCCCATCAAGGATCACCCGTACGATGATACCATTGGCCTCTGTCTTGGCCACAAAGCGCAGCACGGGGTTGAAGCTGCCGCTAAGCTGGATGCGCCCCTCGTTCAGCGTGAAGCGCTGACTCAGGATGTCCAACCGACCGCGCACCAGCTCGAACCCACCTTGCGGGACGATCGCCGATGTTGGCCCTGTCACCCGCAATTGCCCCGCCAATTCGGCATCAAGCCCACGTCCCCGGACAAAGATCTGTCCGGGCGCGGTCAGCGTCAGATCAAGGCGCGTGGTTGCTGGCCTGCGCACCGTTTCGACAGCGGTGTCTTTCGTACTGGTGATTCCGGCCCGGTCCAATGTGCGCATCACGGGGCGCGTTGCGCCCAAATGATCAATCGGGGGGATCGCACCAAGCGCGGACACGCCTGAGGATGGCACCTGAATTTCAGTCTCGCTCAGCTGCAGTTCCCCGCTGATCAACAAGTCGCGCCCAATCGGTCCGGTCAAGGCGACGACACCCTCTAGGCTTGTGTCATACAGATCGACATCGCGGATACCAAACCGGGTTAACGTTGCGGTTAGTGCCGCGTCAAACCCGTTCAGACCAAGGCGACCGTTCACATCGACAGACCCGCCATTGTTGCCCTGCGCGGATAACCCCACCTGTGCAGCCCCATTGGCCAATTGGATTTGCCCGCTGATCGGCGCAAGGATGATCCCCAGCGTTGGCGCGCTGAACTCGGCCCCTTGCGGTGCGATTGTCCCCGACAGGCTGGCCAGAGCCAAAGGGCCGGACATCTGCAAGTCCAGATTGGCCTGACCATTCAACCGGCGCGGCGCGATGAACGCATTGGCAAGCCCAAGCGGCGCCGCGCCATTGATCGAAAGCGCCGCCGTGCCGCCATTCGCCAAAGTGCCGTCAACGGCCAGAGTGGTGCCCCCTGGGCCGGTCAGATCGACATCAATCCCGTACCCGGTCGCCCGTTGTTGGACCGTGCCATCCACCAGCAAAGGGCCCTGAAAATCTGGCGCGATCAGCCCGACATTGGCCAGCCGTGCGCTGATGCCAAGATCGCTCAGCGGTCCGCTCACCTTTGCAGAAAGCGCAGGGTTCTGCACATCGGCACTGAGCCGACCCAAGGCACCGTTCTGGCCCGTGGCGCTGGCACTGAACCGGGTCACCCCAGCCAGCAGTGCGTCGATAAGTGGATTGCTCACGCTCAATCCCGATCCCTGACCGCTGGCTGTCACGTCAAACATACCGCCGTTTCGGTAGGTGCCATTGACGTCGATCACCGCTTGCCCGCGCAACTGCTGACCCGCCAAACCCGACAGCGGGGCCAGCGTATCGGCCACCAGCGAGAGCGCAAATTGCGCATCCGGTGCGCGCAGCAGGTCGGTCACAATCGCCGATCCGGTCGCGTCAATCGACCCGGTGTCAAGGCGGACCGCCTTTAGGGTCAACCGCTCGGGTGTCTGTTCCCAGTCGAAATCGCTGGTGACCGTGGGCGCGGACCCGACCGCTTGCGACAAGCGGGAATCCGACAGGCGCAGCGATGTGCCCGAAACCGTCAGTTCCCCGCCAAGGGACACGAGCGCGCCGCTGTCCGCTTGCGCCAACACGCCTGTGCCTGAAAGCGTCAGAGTATTTGCCGATCCCTGTGCCGCGCGAATATCGGTCGTGGTGATATCTGCACGCCATGTGCCGCTTGGCCCGCCCGTGGCCGTCACATCCACCGCCCCGCTGCCAAGCAGGATGCCCCCCGCAATCGGCAGGCGTACTGCGTCCGTCTGGTTCGACAGATCGGCGGTCATCTCAAGGCTGCGCAGCGTCGTCCCCGAAAACATCACCACACCGTCCAGTGAGGCCGCGCCATCGGCATCGCCGGGAAACACCTGATCCAGATTGCTTAGCACACCATCAAACCGCAGTGCCGTGTCAGCACTCGCGATCTTGCCAGCGGCTTCGATCCGCGCGGCAGAGGTGACCACGCGCGCATTGCGCAGCGTCGTTCCGGTCTCGTCCCGCCGCAGGTCGATGCGCGCCGATCCAATCCCGGCCAGCACCCGGTCCGCCACATCCTGCCCCAAGGTCAGGTCAAGCGTGGTGCCATCAACGACCAGATCCGCCATGCCGGAAATCGGTGCAACGTCACCGTTCACCTGCACTTCGACCCGCCCCGCCAGTTCGCGCCCGGCCACCGCTGAAAAACGCTGGAGGTTTTCCGCCACGACCCGAAGGTCAAGCGCCAGTGGCATCGTGTCTGTACCAGTCCAGACGGCGCTGCCGCGCAGCCCGTAATCTGCGCCGCTGGCGTCAAGCCCGGTCACGCGGATGGGCTGTCCGCCTTGATGATCGACCCGCGCCGCACCCGACAGATTTGTCCCCACTGCCTGGGCCAGTGCTGGATCGGTCAGCGCCAAATTCTCTGCGGACCAGTCAAGATCCAGTCCAAGCTGCCCGTCTTGGGAAAAGCTTTGCTGGTCAATAGTCCCGCGCCCGCGCAGGCGCAGCAATTCCAAAGTCGCCGCCGGGTTCGCAAATTCCGAAATCCGCGCATCAAACGTCAGATCGCCATTCAACTCGGCGTCAAATGTCACCGAACCAACCTGCGTGTCCCCGCCCCCGAACGGCAGAACGACGGGCCCTCCCTCGGGATTGGCGATCCGGCCTTGCGCATTCAGTGCCTCTAGCCAGCCGGTGTTCGAAATCACCGCGCTTCCTGTCAGCGACAGGGTGTTCGCCGTCAGATCGAATTGTGGCAATTCCGTCCGACCCGATGCGTCGCGCGTCACCCGCGCCTGCAAACCGATCTCGGTGCCGAAAAATGCGCGGGTTTCTTGGGTCAACAGCGGCGTTGGATCGCCGTTGATATCAACCTGCACGTCCCAGCCTCCGGTCTCTTCGGGTGCCAGGACCTCAACCACGCCGGTGATGCGGGGTGTGTCATCCGTCGCCAGTGCGATATCGGCGGTAAACGCGTCGATTTGGCCCTCGCCCTGTACCGAAAGTGTCAAAGACGGCGCGCCGGGGATGCCCAGCACCGTCGCGGCCAATCCGCCAGCTTCTTCTTCGGCGCTCAGATCAACAACCAGATCGCGCGACGCCGGGTCATACCGTGCCGCCAACAGGATCACTGCCTGTTGCCCGTCAATCCGCGCCAGCCCAAACTGTATATCTGCACCGCCACTTTCAAGCGTCGCCGCGCCGGTTATCGAGAACTCGGCGTCTTCCCCCAAAAGTGGTGCGCCCAATAGAACAGAGGCAACCGTGATCTCACCAATCTGAACCGACACAGGCAAATCCGGGATCGTGAACGGCGTCGCTTCGGCGCTGGGCACGGCCGACCCGGCATCGGGGGCGCGTGACACGATCACGCGGTCCGCCTCGAACGTGCTGACATCCACCACGCCGCGCAACAGCGCCGCGCGGTTCCAGTTCAGTGCGACGTTTTCCGCCCGAAACCATTCGCCCTGCGCATCGGAAATCGACAGCAGCTCTATCGACGCCGCACTCGACAGCGCGCCCTGAAATCCCCGGATTCGCACATCGCGCCCCGCGCCGGACAACGCGTCCTGCAACAATCCCGCCAGATAGCCGGGGTCTTCGTCACTGTCCTGCGCAAAGCTGGCAATCGGCCACCACAGGCAGACTAGGAGGATCGCAATCAAACGCATGTCAAAAGGCCTGTCCAATTCCGATATAAAGTTCAAACGCCTGCCCGGCCTCGTCGCCGGTCACGGGTGTTGCAATATCCACCCGAATGGGGCCGATCCCGGTGTTGTACCGCAGCCCGAACCCCGCCCCCGCATGCCAATCGCTTTCGCCGGCAAAGCCGCTCTCATCGGTGATGAACCCTGTGTCGTAGAACCCGACCAGCCCGATAGTGTCGCGCACGCTTGCGCGCAGTTCGGCAGATAGGGCGGCAAAGCTTTGCCCGCCGGTAAACTCGCCATTCTCTGCGGTGACGCCAAGGGATTGATAGGCTTGCCCGCGCACGGTCCCGCCGCCACCGGAGTAGAACAGGTAATCGGGCACCGTATCCTCAAGGCTTGGCCCCCAGACAGAGCCGATCTGCGCCCGTCCTGCCAGCACAAACCGATCTTCGGCACCAAACCCGACATAACCGCGTGCGTCCGTCGTGAACCGCAGCCCGCTTTCGGTGTCATCCAGCCCCAGAAAGGGCGTACCGGTTGCGGAAAGGTAATACCCTCCCGTCGGGTTCAAACTGTTGTTGCGCGTGTCATAGGTCGCTTCCAGATCCGCCGTCAGGAGCTGAAACTGCCGGTCGCCAAAGGCGTCTTGTGTGTCGATATACCGATACCCAAGTCCGAAACTCGCGCTTAACTGGTCGGAAAACCGATGCAACAGCCCAGAGGAAATACCGATCTGATTGCTGCTGAATCCTGGTTCGTTCAACTGCTCGATCTCGGCGGTGAGATAGAATTCCGTGTCCGGTGTGAAGGTCGCGGGCCGCCCATAGGTCAGCGTCAGCGCATAATCCATCTCGGAGGTGTCAGTCCCAATGCCCGACACTTCCCCATCGACCCGCAGCCGTTCAGCCCCTTGGAACAGGTTGCGATGCAGCCAGAACGCGCTGATCTTGCCGCCCTCTTGCGTCGACAGCTCGGCCCCAAAGCCGAAACGCCGGGGTTTCTGCTCTGCCACCTGCAAAGCAAGGTCCAGACTGCCATCGGCATTCGGCGTCTCGGCCTCGGCCACCGCTACGGAACTGAACACGCCTGTCTGGCGCAAACGCCTTTCGGCCTCACTGATCTCTTGCGGGTCGAACACGTCCCCTTGCGGCAAACCGGCGATTTCCCGAATGCGGGTGCGCCGTACACGGTCATTGCCCGTCACAACGACGTCGCCGAAACGCAAGCGTGGACCCGGCGCAAGACCAAGCCGCACATCCAAAGCGCGGTTGGGATGATCTGCCGTGATCTGCTGTTCCTCCAGCCGTGCCTTGGCGTGCCCCACATTGCGCCACGCGGCAACACCCACATCGACCGCATCCCGGATTGGGCCGGTCCCGGCGCGTGCCCCGCTTTGGAACGTCTCGGGGATCACAGTTCCATCTGCCAGTGGCGCAATCTCGGCGCGCCCAAACTGAAACCGTGGGCCGGGATCAACCTCGACCAGAATTGTTGTGATGCGGGCAGGGGCCTCGAACGGTGAAATGTCTGCGGCTTCGCGCTCGTCTATCTGGATCGACACTGATGGCGCGAACCGTCCGCCGCCATACAACGCGGCAACAATCCGCCCATAGTCTGCCTGCGCTGCGGCGATCAACGCTTGCGGCGTGGCGTCTTCGGCATCGAGCAACGCAACCAGAGACATGGCGTCTTTCAATTCGCTGCGCAACTCTGCGCTGCCGCCGGTTATATTAAGATCAAGGTCTTGCGCGGTCCCGGCAAGGGGGACTGTCAGGAAGAAAGTGCACAAGATGGTGCGGTGCAGCCGGTTCATGCGCCCTAAACCTCGTATTTTCGTTGCGTAACCCTAGCATCCCAACGACTCAGCCTCAAACGGGTTCCGCTCGCGTGGCATCACATTTCAGAACGTGTGCGCCGTAGATGGAAAAGGCCCGCATGGCGTGGGGTCACCATGCGGGCAAGGCGCGGGGCACCAAGGACCAAGGCCCCCCGGCACGTCCGGCGCGGTTCAGTTGCGCGCCAGTGTGTAGCCGCGCTGCCGCAAACAGGGCAAAGCATATGCCCGCGCAGTGCCGCGCCGTGTTTCCACGTTCATTCGGCAGGCTTTGGGCAGGCTGCGGGTGTGAATGTTGTTCCGCTCAAGGCAGCGGTCGATCACCACACGATTGACGTGCCCACCTTCGATCTGACGTACACAGCTTGCTGGCAACGCGCCCCTGCGCCCTGATTGGCGGATATCGCGCTGGATCACCTTGGGGATGGGTTTATGCGAATAGACCTGTGGTTTCGGACGGTGCTGGATGATCACCGATTTCCGGTCATCGCGATCGGTGTCGCGGGCGTTTTGGATGGCCTTGCCGATGATGAACACCGTGGCGGCCCCGGCCAAAAGCCGCGCAATGTCGTCTTCCGACGCAGCGCGCGCCGGTGCTGCCGAAAACGCGGCAATTGTGGTCGATACGGCCAAAACAGCGGCGATGAATCTGCGTGACATGGTTGGGGTTCCTTTCCCTGTCTGGCCCCGGCAAGGGCGGATATTGGGGCAGGGCGTTTTGGCCGCTGCCTGTGAAACCATCTCGGGCCTTTGTGCAAAGTCAGGCAATATCGCGCCCCCGCTATCCGATAGCGGTGTGCACGTTATTGAATTTCCGACGACTTCGACGCAGGGTCACGCCATGAAACACATCTTCGCCCTTCTGATCCTCGCCGCGCTCAGCTGGCCCGCCGCCGCACAGGCCGCGTGCTACGCTGATTATAAGGCAAAACAGGATGCGCCCTTGCGCCTGCATTACGGGGTTGCCGAAATTTCGGGGCCCTGCACGTCTGCATCCGCCACCCAACAATTGCAGTCCCGGCTTGCGCAAGCGGGGTGGACGCTGCTCAATGTGGTGTCGGTGTTTGATGAAAACGGGCTTGCCGAAAGGAAAGACAGTGCCGGACCTCATTACCTCCGCTACTGACGCGCGCCGATCCGGCACCCGCATCGTGGTGATCGGCATCAGCGTGATTGTGGCCCTTCTGCTGTTGGCAGGCGTTTTTCTTGTCCTGACCTTGCCGGATGCCAACGCTTTTGATGCCCGGGTTGAGCAAATCTTTGTGGAAAACGACGATCTGACCTCGCAGGCTGAGGTCAAGCTGCTTGAAATTCTTGCCCAGTCCGGCACCGCTTTTTCCGACACATTGGCGGGGTATCGCACCACGATCTTTGTTCTTCTGATTTTTGCCACCGCGATGCTGGTCGCAGCCTTGGTGTTTCTTGTGATGCTTGTGTTGCTCAATCGGCGCATGGCCCAGATCGAACGCTCGGGCATTCAGGTCAATTCCCTGATCGTCAGCCGCGAGGAAAACACCGTTTATCTTAATACGATGGGGTTCAAGCTCACCGATGCGATGATCGAAACCATCTCGATTCTCGCCGAGGCGCGGCTTGACGACGAACTTCTGTCTGGTGCCCAGATCGAAGCGATCATTTCCGGCCGCTCCGAAGTGGATTGCGACGAGGCCGCAGGGGCCACCCGGATCAAACGCTTGCGAGATGGGTTGGGCAACCAGTTGGTGAGCGAACTTTTGATCAAGAACATCGCCCGGCGGGGCTACATGCTTGCCATCGACAAGGATGTTATCGAGGTGCTGTAAAGAGGAACGACGTTGCGGCGTTGCAGACCACATGCCTGCGAAAGACACGCATCAATCAGGTATAGACCAGCCGTTCGGCAATCTTGTCGTGCAACACGTGCGACGCGCCCAAAACACCCGCTGTCTGTGGAACCTTGTTGTTGAATTGCAAAGCTGCGCCATGCCGATCCGTCACAAGAGCCCCGGCCTCTGACAAGATCAGCGCCCCGGCGGCGATGTCCCATTCCCAGCTCGGACGCAGCGTCAACATCGCATCATAACGCCCTTGTGCCACCAGACACAAACGATAGGCGAGCGAGGGACGATGCGACCGGGCAAAGGCCGGCACGGTGTCACGCCAATGAATCGGGTCCATGTTCGGCTTTGTGGCCAGAACCCGAGCATCATCAATTTCCAATATATCAGAAACACGTAACGGTTCCCCGTTGCAAAACGCACCCTGCGTGATGTCAGCGGAATACAGCAAATCCATTTCTGGAAGGTAAACGACCCCCTTTGTCACGACCCCATTCTCAACCACCGCAAGCGAATGCGCCCAGGTGGTTTCCCCGTTGATAAAGCTGCGGGTGCCGTCGATCGGATCGACGATGAATACCCGCTCCAGATCAAGCCGCGCTGCGGTGTCTTCGGTCTCTTCGCTGAGCCAGCCATAGCTCGGGCGCGCAGCAGTCAGGCCTTCGCGTAGTGCCTGATCCACCGCATAATCTGCTTGTGTTACTGGCCCTGCGTCATCCGGTTTATGGTCGACATCCAGACCTTTCGCCTTGTGATGCAACGCTATTTTCCCTGCCTGTCTCGCGGCGTCGATCAGCAGGTCAAGATCACTCTCCGGCAAGCGTCAGCCCCTCAACCAAAAGCGAGGGCACAACCCGGCTCAACCAAGGGCGCGCATCATTTGCAGGCGTGATTTGTTTCAGCATTTCTATGAGATTGCCGGCAATTGTCACGCCGCTGACCGGGTAGGCGATTTCGCCATTCTCGACCCAGAAACCGGCCGCGCCGCGCGAATAGTCGCCTGTGTTGGGGTTGATCGTCGACCCGATCATCGATGTCACGACAAGCCCCGTTCCCATCTGTGTGATCAGTCCTGCGCGGTCCGTATCCCCTTGCGTCATGTGAACATTCGACACGCTGGGGGATGGTCCACCCGTGGTACCGCGCGATGCGTTGCCGGTGGCGGACAGCCCAAGCTGGCGGGCCGTCGCAAGATCGAGCGTCCAGCCGGTCAGCACCCCGTCCTTTACGATATCCCGCGCCTGCGTGGCCAAGCCTTCGGCATCAAAGGGGCGCGATCCACCAACCCGCACGCGATGTGGGTCTTCGGTCAGGTTCAGACCCTTTGGAAGAACCTCTTTACCTAATAAATCCAAAGCCCAAGATGACCGCCGCGCAATCGCAGTGCCGTTAATGGCCATCAACAGATGCCCAATCAGTGAGGATGAAATCCGTTCATCGAACAGCACCGGATAGGCCCCGGTCTTGGGCTTGCGCGGGTTCATCCGCTCAAGTGTCCGATCCGCTGCGGTCCTTCCGATATCCGAGGCAGACCGCAGATCGCTTTGGAAAATACGCTGATCGCCGTCGTAGTCCCGCTCCATCCCAGTGCCTGTTCCGGCAATGGCGACACACGATACAGACCGTGATGTGCGTTGATATCCTCCGGAAAATCCGTTGGTGGCCGCCAGATGAATCGCCTGCGATCCGTAGCCTGCTGACGATGCCGACACCTGCGTGATGCCGTCCACCGCCAACGCAGCACCTTCGGCATCGCGGGCGTCTTGTTCAAGCTCGGCCGGTGACGGCTCGGGCGTGGGATCATACGTCTGGAGCCAGTCCGCCGCGCGATTGGTCGCCAATTGCGCCGGATCCGCTAGACCGGCATAGGGGTCTTCGGGGGCCTCACGCGCCATCGCTACGGCACGCTCAGCCATCATGGCAAGACTGTCGGCGCGCACGTCGGACGACGATACGTTCGCAACCCGCTGCCCGACAAAGACGCGCAGTCCAATATCGGTTGATTCCGACCGTTCGGCCTGTTCCAGCACACCGTTGCGCACGTCGATAGAAAGCGAACTGCCCGTGACGGCAAGAACGTCTGCGGCATCGGCTCCGGCGTCCTTGGCGCGCTGCAACAGGCTTTGCGTCAGGTCATCTAGCGTGGGTGTCATGGGGCCTCCGGTGCCGTGCTTCGTGCCGCAGAGAGGTAGAGCGGCAAGGCACCTACCGCAACCCTACTCGCGATCCAGCGGGGCAACCACGCCGACAATCGGCCCCAGCCAGCGCCCGAAATCCGACCGGTTCAGCTGTGGCGCGTGCAGGCGTGACACGCTGCCATCAAAAAACAGCGCTTGCGGCAGATTGAGGTCGTCGCGGAAGATACGCCCGAATTCATGGAACGTTACCGGTTGGTCCGAGATCACGAAGACCACACGCGTGCCATCCTCGGATGTGCCAACGCCATTGCGGATATACCTCGATGTTCCGTTCTCCAGGAACCTCGGGTGCAGCTCACCGTCGATCACCAGCATCGGGCCGGATTGCGTCGCATGGCGACAATCGGGGCGCGCGGTGTCATACCTCAGCGTTTCGATCACATCAGCGCGGCCGTCACGGATGCAGAACACTCCGTTCGGCAACAGACCGAAATTGCCCGGACCGGCGTTTGGAATGACGCGCATGATCTCTTGGCCGTCTTCGATATAGTGCCCAACCGGGGCGCGATCAGCATGATACATTCCGCCGTTCATTGCGAAACTCAGCGTTCGGCCCTCTGCCGCCAACATGGCTTCGATCGTTGAGAATTGACCGAACTTGTCGCCCGAAGGGGCATCAAGAAAGAGGCGCAGGTCATGGGCGCGCGGATCCACGTCGCAAGCGGTATAGCGCAGCCCGTCAAAGGTCCGTTCCGTACATGCCACGTCTGCCTGCGCCGCGCTTCCCAAGCCAACCACCAGCCCCAATGCGGCCAGCGTGATCCTAGCTGTCGAGGTCACGGCGAACATCATCCTGTTCGAACATGCGGCGTGTGTCGTCCATTCGGTCGAACGTGTCGTCCAGCCGAAACCGAAGTTCGGGTGAAAACTTAAGGGTGAGGTTTTTCGATACCAACCTGCGCAATTCGCCCCGATTTCGGTTGAGCAGTTCAAGGATATCGTCCTGCCCCTTACCGCCAAGCGGGATTACAAACGCGGTTGCCATGCGCAGGTCGGGGGTTGTGCGCACTTCGCCGACTGTGATGGAATATCGGTTCAGATCGGGATCGTGAATTTCCCCACGCGCCAGCACTTCGGCCAACGTCCGTCGGATCAATTCCCCCACACGCAGCTGCCGCTGGCTGGGTCCGTCAAAGCTTTGGGATCGGTTTTTTGCCATGATCGGCACATAAGACGTCTGGCGACCTTTGCCAAGCCAGAGGTCACCAGCTATTGAAGCGAAAATCCACCTGCGGAGAGTATCATGAGCGAAGAGATCGGTGTCGTCGTCACGGGTGTGTCCGGGCGGATGGGGCAAATGCTGGTGACTGAAATCGCCAAGCACCCCCGGATGCATCTGGCTGGGGCGGTTGAGCGCGTGGGCCATGACTGGGTGGGAAAGGATGTGGGCACCGCGATGGGTGGGGCGGCGAATGGTGTGATTGTCTCTGACGATCCGCTGGACTGCTTTGCCCGTGCGCAGGCGGTGATCGACTTTACCGCGCCTGCGGCCACGGTTGCCTTTGCAGAGCTGGCGGCGCAGGCGCGTGCCGTGCATGTGATTGGAACCACGGGGCTTTCAGAGGACGACCTAACCAGGATCAAGGCTGCCGCGCGGCATGCTGTTGTTGTCCGCGCGGGCAATATGAGCCTTGGTGTCAACCTGCTGACCGTGCTGACCCGCAAGGTCGCGGCCGCATTGGATGCGGACTACGATATCGAAGTGATCGAATATCATCACAACAAGAAGGTCGATGCGCCTTCTGGCACCGCTCTTATGCTGGGCGAGGCGGCTGCTGAAGGGCGCGGCGTCGATCTGCGCGATGTGTCCGACCGCGGTCGTGACGGTATCACTGGCGCGCGCATGCGGGGCGATATCGGCTTTGTGGCCATTCGGGGTGGCGACATTGTCGGCGAACATGACGTGCTGTTCGCGGCCGAGGGCGAACGCATTACGTTGCGCCACGTGGCCAGTGACCGCGCGGTGTTTGCCCGTGGCGCGCTCAAGGCGGCGTTATGGGGGCAGGACAAGGCTCCGGGGGAATACGACATGCTGGATGTTCTGGGCCTGTCAGGCGACTAAGATTCGGCCTGCGTGACGGACCATTTTGATCCAAACGCATCTCTCCTGCGTAATACTGGGTAAGATTTGTACGGAGGCCCATTTATGACCCGCGATGCGTTTATAGCCGCCCTTTTCATGGCTTTTGTTTTGCCGAGCATGGCCGTAGCCGAACTCAAGCGCATCGAAAGCAAGTCGGAATTTGTCCAGCTTATCCAAGGCAAAACCTTGTCCAGACCTTTGGTGCGCCTGCAGGTTAACCCGGATGGTCAGATTTCGGGGCGTGGGGCCACGTGGGACATCACCGGGTCATGGTCGTGGCAGAACGGTTTTTTTTGCCGAGAGCTGAATTGGGGCGGGGATGACATGGGTTACAATTGCCAAGAAGTGCGCGCCGACGGCACAGCGATGCGGTTTACCGCCGATCAGGGTGCAGGCGAATTCGCGGATTTCCGCCTGCGCTGATCTCAAAAGTCGATAGCCAGGCCGCCTTTTTCCCAATCACCGTAACGCACAGGTTCCGGCCCGTCTCGTCCACCCAATTCCTTGGGCAAGGGCGCTTCGGATTGGGCGTTGCGGCGACGTTCTTCGGCTTCGGCCAAGGCGCGCTGGGCAGCAGGGGGCAGGTCTTTGAGAGTGTCAGATGTCATCACGGTCTTCCATATCGCCTGCCTTTGATATACGCGCCATCCGGTCCGGGACAACCCCGGCCCATCACAGGACAGCCTCTTGCACGCACCCGCATCGCCCCGCCTTGTCGCCCTTGATGGGCTGAGCCAGATCATCGGCGAAGGCCGCATGATGTCGGATGTCATCAGCGACCCAGTGTGGCAAGATCTCACAGCTCCCGAACGTGCTGCGGCACAACGGCTTGTCACCGAAACGCTGCGCTATCTGGGGCGGGCCGATCACTTGCTGGCCCCTAATCTGCAACGCCAGCCGCCGTTGCGGGTGATGAACCTGTTACGCATGGCCACGGTCGAACTGATGACCGGGGGGGCTGCGCATGGCGTGGTCAACGAGGCTGTGAAACTCGCCGGGCGCAACAAAAAGACCGCACCGATGAAGGGACTGGTCAACGCCGTTCTGCGCAAGATCACCGCGATTGAGCCAGAGGCGTGGGACAAAGCTCCCGACACGATGCTGCCGAAATGGCTGCGCCCAAAGCTTGCAAAAGCCTGGAGCAAGCCTGTTGTGGCCCAGATTGAACGCGCGCATGCCGTGCCGCCGCCGGTGGACCTTTCCGTCAAATCCGACGCTGCTGGCTGGGCGGACAAACTGGGCGGCACGCTTCTGCCCACGGGCTCCATCCGTCTGACTGCACGCGGCCAACTGTCGGCGTTGCCGGGGTTCGACACGGGTGACTGGTGGGTGCAGGACGCGGCTGCGGCCTTGCCCGTGCAATTGCTCGGGGATGTGACGAGTAAGAGGGTGCTTGATATTTGCGCCGCCCCGGGTGGCAAGACAATGCAATTGGCAGCCGGTGGGGCAGATGTGACCGCGCTCGATATCTCTGGCCCCCGCATGGCGCGAATGACCGAAAATCTGACCCGCACCAAGCTAACGGCCAAGACCGTCATCGGCGATGCGCTGACCTATGAGGATGGCCTGTTCGATGCGATCCTGCTGGATGCGCCATGCTCGGCCACTGGCACGATCCGGCGGCATCCCGACCTGCCCTATGTCAAAACACAAACCGGGATCGACGATCTTGTGGCGCTTCAACGTGCCTTGCTGGCCCGATCTCTTGAGCACCTCCAGCCGGATGGCATGCTGATCTATTGCACCTGTAGCCTGTTGCGCGAAGAGGGCGAGGACCAGATCAAGTGGCTGCTGTCGCAGCGTGACGATATTGAGGTTCTGCCGCCCGTGGCCACCGGGCTTGAGCCTGATTGGATCAGCCCGTCAGGCGGGGTGCGGCTGCGCCCGGACTATTGGGCCGACGCAGGTGGGATGGACGGGTTTTACATGTCCGTGCTGCGCCGCAAAGGCAAAGCCTTGCCTGCGTGAGAATTGCACCGTGACTTGGTGTGCCCACGTGGGTATGATGCACCCATAAGAACGCTTGCGTGAACGCAAGGCTGAGGCAGAGCTGATGTTTCGACTGGACGCCGCAAAACGGGCGCAGACCCGGCTTTTGAACCGTGTTCACGCGCGTCTGTCTGCGCGCGTTAAACCTGCAACTGCCTTTGTTGGACAACCTGAGCCGCGCACAGTCGGGTCGTTTGCCCGGGGTCGTCAACTGACAGCTGGCAACCTTCTGTTCGCCGGTCATCTTGTTGAAGCGCCCGGTGCAATCCTTTGGGACATTGCCCCACCAGACGATGCGTTTCTTGAAGAAGTTCACGGATTTGTCTGGTTGGATGATATGGCCAGCGTTGGGGATGCCGCGACGCGCAAGGCCGCGCAGGCTTGGCTGTTCAACTGGATCGACAGGTATGGCAACGGTTCTGGCCCCGGTTGGACGCCCGAACTTGCGGGACGGCGGGTCATCCGGTGGCTGCATCATGCGTTTTTCGTTCTGGGCGGCGCAACGCCCGAACAGTCCCGCGCGTTCTTTCGCTCGATTGCTCAGCAGACCATCTTTCTCAATCGCCGCTGGCACAGCTCTCCGCCCGGTTTGCCCCGGTTCGAGGCGCTGACCGGGCTGATTTCGGCGGGCCTGTCGTTGCAAGGCATGGAGAGCCAGGCCGACCCCGCCATCAAGGCCTTGGGCCAGGAATGCGTACGCCAGATCACCGATGCAGGCGGGCTTCCGACGCGCAATCCTGAGGAATTGCTTGAGGTGTGCACCCTGCTGATCTGGGCGCGCGATGCCTTGCATGAAAGCAGGCGTGTGCCCGAACCGTCTCATCTTGAGGCCATTGCCCGCATCGTGCCCACTTTGCGCGCCCTTCGCCATGCAGACGGGGGGCTCGCGCGATTTCATGGCGGTGGGCGCGGGGTTGAAGGGCGGCTTGACACCGTGCTGGCGACAGCCGGTGTCAAGGCGCAGGCAGCGCAAGAGCTTGTCATGGGATATGCCCGGCTTGCCGCAGGTCGGACCACCATGATCATTGATGCCGCAGCCCCACCCAGCGGTATTGCGAGCTTCAACGCACATGCCTCGACGCTGGCGTTTGAACTGACCTCGGGACGACGTCCGCTGATCGTGAATTGTGGCTCGGGATCGACCTTTGGCGAAGACTGGCGCAGGGCTGGGCGGGCGACGCCGTCCCATTCGACTCTGTGTCTTGATGGGTTTTCCAGCGCGCGGCTTGGGGCAACGTCCCGGATGGGCCCGATTGAACGTGAACTCTTGGACGATGTACCAAAGAGCGTGCCTGTTGAAATGTCCCGCGCGTCGGATGGTGTCCGGTTTGAGGGCGGACATGACGGGTATTTGCGCACCCATGGCCTGACCCATGCACGCATCCTAGAGCTAACCTTTGACGGGCGGGGCATCGTGGGCGAAGATCTACTTGTCGCGCTCGATGCAGCCGCCAAGGCACAGTTCAATCACAAACTTGAAGACAGCCGCCTGAGCGGCGTGCCTTTTGACATCCGCTTTCACCTGCACCCCGAGGTCGATACCGCCATCGACATGAATGGCACGGCCGTCAGCATGGCGCTGCGAAGCGGCGAGATTTGGGTTTTTCGTTTTGAAGGCCACTGTGATTTGGCTTTAGAGCCGTCGGTTTACCTCGAAAAAGGCCGTCTGCGCCCGCGCGCGACGAAACAGATCGTTTTAACTGCCCGCGCAATGGAGTATGCGACCCGCGTTCGCTGGTCGTTGGCCAAGGCTCAGGACACCGCCATCGCGGTTCGGGATCTTGCTCAGGACGATGCGACGCTGCTGAACTGAACATCGGGATCTCTTGCTGCTATGACCAACCTCGCCCCCCTTCGCCGTGCGCTTCTGTCCGTGTCGGACAAAACCGGACTTGTTGATCTTGCCAAGGCGCTCGATGCGCGGGGTGTAGAGCTTTTGTCCACCGGCGGATCGGCCAAGACGCTGCGGGATGCCGGTGTGCCCGTCAAGGATGTGGCGGATGTGACCGGATTTCCCGAAATGATGGATGGTCGGGTCAAAACGCTGCATCCGATGGTGCATGGTGGGTTGCTTGCCTTGCGCGACAATGACGATCACGTCGCGGCGATGTTTCAGCATGATATCAAGGCGATCGACTTGCTGGTGGTGAACCTCTACCCGTTTGAGGAAAATGTTGCCAAAGGTGCCGACTATGACACCTGCATCGAAAATATCGACATTGGTGGCCCCGCAATGATCCGCGCCGCGGCCAAAAACCATAGTTTTGTGACCACAGTCGTGGATGTTGAGGACTACGATGCGCTGCTGGCTGAGTTGGATGCCAATGACGGGCAGACGACGCTTGCCTTCCGTCAGCGCCATGCCCAGATCGCCTATGCCCGGACAGGGGCCTATGATGCGGCTGTCAGCACATGGATGGCCGGCGCCATTGGCGAAGACACCCCTCGCCGGCGCGTCTTTGCCGGAACGCTTGCCCAACCTTTGCGCTATGGCGAGAACCCGCATCAGGCGGCGGCGTTCTATCATGATGGTTCTGCCCGTCCGGGTGTCGCAGTGGCGAAACAGCTTCAGGGCAAGGAACTGAGCTACAACAACATCAACGATACGGACGCGGCGTTTGAGCTGGTGTCGGAATTCCTGCCGCGCGACGGGTTTGCCTGCGCGATCATCAAGCACGCCAACCCCTGCGGTGTGGCGACAGGCCGGACGCTGAAAGAAGCCTATCAAAAGGCGTTCGACTGCGACCGCACGTCTGCCTTTGGTGGGATCGTGGCGTTGAATGCGACCCTGGACGGCGAAACCGCAGAGGCGATTGCCGAGATCTTCACCGAAGTCGTCATCGCGCCCGGAGCGCATCAGGACGCCAAGGACGTGTTCGCGGCCAAGAAAAACCTGCGCCTGCTGATCGCCCCCGGTCTTGCCAACACGGCGGAACCGGGCACTGCGTGGAAACAGGTATCGGGCGGTATTCTTGTGCAGAACCGCGACAATGGCCGGATCAACATGGACGACCTCAAGGTTGTGACCAAGATCGCGCCGACCGAAGACCAGATGCGCGACCTGCTGTTTGCGTGGACGGTGGCGAAACATGTCAAATCCAACGCCATCGTCTATGTCAAAGACGGCGCAACCGTGGGTGTTGGTGCGGGCCAGATGAGCCGTCTCGACTCTGCCCTGATCGCGGCCAAAAAGGCCGAACGCATGGCCGAGGCGCTGGGCCTGCCAGAGCCGCTCACCAAGGGCAGCGCTGTGGCGTCGGACGCGTTCTTCCCCTTTGCCGATGGTCTGATGGAGGCGGCAGCCGCAGGCGCGTCCTGCGTCATTCAACCGGGCGGGTCGATGCGCGATGATGAGGTCATCAAGGCGGCGGATGACGCGGGCCTTGCGATGGTGCTGACCGGCATGCGCCACTTCCGCCACTGAAATGAGCAAGGGACATCCCATGCGTCTGGTCGCTCTTGTTGGCACGCTGATCTTCGTGATCGACCAGATCACCAAATGGTGGGTGGTGCATGTGATGGAATTGGCCCGAGTTGGGGCCATCGATGTGTTTCCGCCCTACCTGAATTTCCGCATGGCGTGGAACACCGGGATCAACTTTGGGCTTTTGTCGGGGCAGGCGGACTGGACGCGCTGGGTGCTGATTTCGGTCGCTTTGGGGATTGTTCTGTTCGTGCTGGTCTGGATGCGGCGTGAACCGCCGGGGCGCACTGGCCTGATCTTTGCCGGGCTGTTGATCGGCGGCGCGCTGGGCAATGTGGTGGACCGTGTGCTCTATGGCGCAGTGGCGGATTTTCTGAACATGTCCTGTTGCGGATTTACCAACCCTTATGCGTTCAACGTGGCCGATATCAGCGTGTTCATCGGGGCCATTGGGCTTGCGCTTTTCTCTGGTGGGAAAAACGCCTCGTGACGGGCGCGACAGGATGGGGTAAAGCAGGGATGAGGCGACTACGGAGGCGGGCAGAAAACATGCCGCGCACATTGATCATACTGGCACTTATGGCGCTGACCGCATGCGGATCGCGTCAGGACACGTCGGATCGGGACACCAATTTGCGCCAATTGCGCAATGCCAGCGGTGCGCCGGAAGAGTTTTCAATCGTACCGCCAAAACCGCTTGTTGCACCGGAGAGCTTTTCCGAACTGCCGCAGCCGACGCCGGGCGGCATCAACCGCACAGACCCAACGCCGTTGCAGGATGCTGTTGCGGTGCTTGGTGGCAACCCTGCGCGGCTTGATCCGCAGGCGGGTATTGGTGCCGGGGATCAGGCGCTTGTGGCGCGGGCCTCGCGGTTTGGCCGTCAACCGGACATTCGTGCGGAATTAGCTGCATCCGATCAGGCCTTCCGCGAACGCCGGTCACTGTTCAACTGGCGTCTGGTGCCGGAAGACACGTATAACCGCATCTACCGCAATCAGGCCCTTGATCCCTACGCAACATTGGATGCAGCGCGCCGCGCCGGTGCGCAGACACCGTCAGCTCCGCCGCGTTGATCAGGATGGGGCACCCTTTCGGGGTGATCCTGCGCCAAAAACTTGCACGATTGAGGATCATTGCTCACGAAACCGTTGACTGGCTTGAACTTGGCCCGTGGCGTCGTACCTTATTCCAAAACCAAGGAGATTTGCCGATGCGTCGCCTGATAGCCCTTGCCGGGGCGTGTTTTCTCGCTGCTGCGCCTCTTCATGCGCAAACCATCCAAGATCAGGTCACCACCTTCCAGCTTGAAAACGGGATGGATGTTGTGGTGATCGAAGACCACCGCGCGCCCGCAGTTGTGCATATGCTGTGGTATCGCGCCGGGTCTGCAGATGAACAGCCGGGCGTGTCGGGTGTGGCACATTTCCTTGAACACCTACTCTTCAAAGGCACCGAAACCCTTGCTCCCGGCGAATTCAGCGAGATCGTCAAGGCCAATGGCGGCACCGACAACGCCTTCACGAGCTTTGACTACACCGCCTATTTTCAGCGCGTCGCAGCAGATCGTCTTGGCTTGATGATGCAGATGGAAGCGGACCGGATGAAGAACATCCAGCTTGACCGCGACGATATTCTGACGGAGCGCGATGTGATCATAGAAGAACGCAACCAGCGGGTTGAGAATGATCCCGGATCATTATTCCGCGAACAACGCATGGCAGCGCAATATCTGAACCATGCCTATGGCCGCCCGATCATCGGCTGGCGCCACGAGATGGTCGACCTCGATCTGGACGACGCGCTGGCCTATTACCGACAGTTCTATTCGCCCAACAACGCCGTTCTGGTGGTGGCCGGTGACGTTCTGCCGGACGAAGTTTTGGCATTGGCGCAGGAACATTACGCCCCAATCCCGCGCAACGAGGCGCTGCCTGAACGCGTCCGCCCGTCAGAGCCACCCCAGATGGCGGAACGCCGGATCTCTTTTGAAGACCCCCGCGTTGCGCAACCCTACGTGATGCGCACGTATCTTGCGCCTGAACGCGATTCTGGGGACCAGCGCACCGCAGCAGCATTGACCCTGTTGGCAGAAGTTCTGGGCGGATCGCAGACATCGGTTCTGCCGCAAAAGCTCCAGTTCGAGGAAGGACGGTCGGTCTATGCGGGGGCGTTCTACAGCGGGTTGTCGCTGGATGACACGACCTTTGGCATCGTGAATGTGCCTGCCGATGGCGTGACGCTGGAAGAGGCCGAAGCAGATATGGATCGCATCGTCGCCGAGTTTCTTGAAACGGGCGTTGATCCGGTACAGCTTGACCGGATCAAGTTCCAATTGCGCGCCGCACAGGTCTATGCGCTCGACAGTTCGAATTCACTGGCCCGTCTGTATGGGGCGGCGCTGACATCGGGTTTGACGGTCGATGATGTGCATGCATGGCCCAAGATCGTACAATCTATCACACCCGAAGACATCATCGCCGCGGCAAAAGACGTGTTCGACCGGAAAAACGCCGTGACCGGATTTCTGCGCACCGCCCAGGAGGTTACACAATGAAGCTTTTCGGACCTCTGATCGCGCTGCTGATGCTGGCAAGCCCATTGCGGGCCGAGATCGACATCCTCGAAGTGCAAAGCCCTGGGGGCATTAACGCGTGGTTGGTCGAAGAACAGTCGATCCCCTTTGTGGCGCTTGAGCTGCGCTTCAAAGGTGGCGCATCGCTGGACCTGTCGGGCAAGCGGGGCGCGACGTATCTTATGACTGCACTTCTGGAAGAGGGGGCGGCGGATCTTGATGCCCGTGCCTATGCGGAAGAAGTTGAATCGCTGGCGGCCAGTTTCGAGTTTGACGTAAGCGATGATGCTGTGTCGATTTCGGCGCGTTTCCTGACGGAAAATCAGGACGCGGCGCTGGCGCTCTTGCGCGACGCGCTCACCCGACCCCGGTTCGACCAAGATGCGATTGACCGGGTGCGGGCACAGATCGTGTCGGGCATCCGGTCCGATTTGCAGGACCCTGACACCATCGTCGGGCGCGAATTTGATCGCATGGTCTTTGGTGATCATCCTTACGGGTCCGCGATCGAAGGCACCGAAGACAGTGTTGCCGCGCTTGTTCAGGACGATCTGATTGCCGCACACAAGGGGGCGCTGGCCCGCGACCGGGTCTATGTCAGCGCGGCGGGCGATATCTCGGCCGAAGAACTGGCGGCGCTGTTAGACAAGCTGTTGGCTGATTTGCCCGAAACTGGTGTGTCGCAGGCACCCGACGTTGCGGTTGTCACAGACGCAGGCGTGACCGTTGTGCCCTTTGATGTGCCGCAATCGGTGGCGATCTTCGGGCACGAAGGCATAGCGCGTGATGATCCCGATTTCTTCACCGCCTATGTGCTCAACGAGATCCTTGGCGGCGGAGGGTTCGAAGCCCGGCTGATGCAAGAGGTGCGCGAAAAGCGCGGCCTGACCTATGGTATCTACAGCTACCTCGTGCCCAAGGACCATGCGGCGCTGTATCTTGGCCGCGTATCGAGCGCGAATGACCGCATCGCTGAGGCGATTGAGGTCATTCGAGACGAATGGGTCAAGATGGCCGAAGTGGGTGTTACCGAAGAAGAACTGGCAAGCGCCAAAACTTATCTTACTGGGGCATATCCGCTGCGGTTTGACGGCAATGGGCGGATTGCGAACATTCTGGTTGGGATGCAGATGGACGATCTGACCCCGGACTACGTGACGACGCGCAATGCCAAGGTCGAAGCGATCACGCTGGACGACGTCAAACGTGTTGCGGCCCGGATTCTGAAACCCGAGGCGCTGCGTTTCGTGGTGGTGGGTCAGCCCGAAGGGCTCGAGTCGTAAGGTTTTACCAAACGGTAAAAAAAGGCCGCGCTGATCTTGCGCGGCCTTTTTCGTTCAGAGCGGAAAAACCCTCAAAAGGATTTCGCCAAACTTTTTGCAGAGTTTGATCCTGCTTAATTCAGCAGTCCAGCATGACGCAGACCGTTGTCGATCAGGTCACGCGTCGGTTGTGATACCGGGAACAGCGGCGCGCGCATTTCCTCGTCACACAGGCCCAGACGGCTCATCGCGTATTTGGCGCCACACAGCCCTGGTTCCACGAAGATGCTGTGATGAAGTGGCATCAAACGATCTTGAAGCTCAAGCGCAGTGATATAATCCCCCGCCAATGTCGCCTCTTGCATCTGTGAGCACAGCGCCGGTGCGACGTTGGCCGTGACCGAGATGCAGCCAACACCACCTTGGGCGTTAAACCCGTGCGCGGTGGCGTCTTCACCCGACAGCTGCACAAAATCCTTGCCGCAGCTTATCCGTTGCGCACAGACGCGGGCCAGATCGCCAGTGGCGTCTTTCACCCCGATGATGCGCGGCAGCTTTGCAAGTTCGCCCATCGTTTTTGGCAGCATGTCCACGACCGAACGACCGGGGATGTTGTAGATGATGATCGGGAGATCACAGGAATCGTGCAGCATGGTGAAATGTCGGATCAGCCCGTCCTGTGTCGGCTTGTTGTAATAGGGCGTCACCACAAGACCGGCCTGCGCGCCCGCTTTCTCGGCGTGCTGCAAAAAGCGGATCGCTTCGTCGGTGTTGTTCGACCCGGCACCAGCAATGACCGGGATACGGCCCGCGGCGGCTTTGACCACGAAGGTGACAACTTCTTCGTGTTCGGTATGGCTCAGCGTCGGGCTTTCGCCAGTTGTGCCCACCGGAACGAGACCGTGACTGCCCTGATCGACATGCCAGTCGACCAGACGTTTGAGCGTGTCAAAATCCACTGCACCGTTTTTGAACGGTGTGACCAGTGCAGGCATTGACCCTTTGAACATTGTCACGCTCCTTATCGTTGATGGCAAAGCTGCCGTTGCGCCTGTCCCGCGAATGTGAGTTGAAGGTCGCGGGCGGCGGGTTATCCTATAGCGAGCCGTCTATCCTGTTTCAGTGGGGAAAATGCAAGTCATGTTTCGGCGCGTTGCGATCCTGACCGTGGCTTTGCTTGCCATACCTTTGGCCGTTTTGGCCCAGAACTCTGCCCGTCCGCTTGAGCGCGCGATGGACCTGATGCGCGCAGGCAATTGGGCTGCCGCCCAGATCGAGGCGCGGGCTGACGGGCAGGCGGCGTTGGATGTGATCCTGTGGCATTCCCTGCGCGAGGGACTTGGGACTCCGCGCGAAGTGCAGGATTTCCTGTCCCGCAATCCAGATTGGCCGGGCCTGCCGTTCCTGCGGGAAAAGAGTGAAGGCGCGATGGCGGGTGCCCCGGCAGACGTAATCCGGGCGTTCTATGCAGACCATGTGCCTGAAACTGGGGCAGGGGCACTGTCGCTCGCGCGGGCTTTGCTGACGGCGGATGACCGTCCAGCGGCAGAGGCAGTGATCTTGCGCGCTTGGCAAAGTTTGACCCTCACAGCCGAAGAACAGGCGGCGTTCCTGTCGGCGCATGCAGATTTGCTTGCTTCGCAGCTGACTCGGCGGTTGGACACGATGCTCTGGGAAGGCCGGATCAGCAATGCGCGCGCCATGTTGCCCCTTGTTGATGACGGCTGGCGCGCGCTGGCCGAAGCGCGGCTGGCTCTGCGCGTGGACGCCGCCGGGGTGGATACCCTGATTGATGCGATCCCGGCAGCACTGAGCGCGGATGCTGGACTGGCGTTCGAGCGGTTCAACTGGCGGATGCGCAAGGGGCGCACGGAAGACGCGGTTGAGTTGCTTCTGGCCCGGTCGAAATCCCGCGACACGTTGGGACGGCCCGACATCTGGGCCCGGCAGCGGGATGATCTTGTCCGTCGTTTGATGCGGGCGGGGCAATATCAAACGGCCTATGAGGTGGCCTCCAGTCATCATCTGACCGAGGGGTCATCTTTTGCCGATCTGGAATGGCTTTCGGGATATGTGTCCCTGCGGTTTTTGAACGCGCCAGAGCGGGCCATCGGCCATTTCCGGGCCTTGCGCGGAGGGGTCGAGACGCCGATTTCCCTTGGTCGTGCCGGGTATTGGCTCGGCCGTGCGCATGCTGCGGCGGGCGACACAGCAGAGGCGGCCGCGGCCTATGCCTTTGGCGCGCAGTATCAGACCGGGTTCTACGGTCTTTTGGCAGCCGAAGCCGGAGGTCTGCCACCTGATCCGCTTTTGGCAGGCAACGAAGTGTTCCCGGACTGGCGCGAAGCGCCTTACACGCAGTCTTCGGTGTTCACGGCGGCGATCCTTTTGCTGGATGCCGAGGAGAAGGTGCTGTCCGAACGGTTCCTGACCCATCTCGCGGAATCGCTTGACCGGACCCAGATCGGGCAGATGGGGCAAATGCTTGACGATTTGGGATTGCCGCATGTGCAGGTGATGCTGGGCAAGCGCGCGGCGCAATTCGGGCACGAGGTGCATGCGCCTTACTATGCGTTGCACCCGCTGGCCGAGGTCGCCCATCCGGTGCCAACAGAGCTTGTTCTGGCGATTGCCCGGCGCGAGTCGGAATTTGACCCCGGCGTGGTGTCTCCGGTAGGGGCACGCGGATTAATGCAGGTCATGCCTGCCACCGCCCAAGAGGTCGCGGGGTGGCTGGATCTGGAATATTCCGAACCCAGGCTCTTGTCCGACCCGGTCTATAATGCGGTGCTGGGCGCGCGGTATCTGGAAAGCTTGGCGCGGCAATTTGATGGCAACGCAGTCATGATCGCAGCGGGCTACAATGCCGGGCCAAGTCGTCCGATCCGCTGGATGGAAGAGCGCGGTGATCCAAGGGCAGGCGGGATGGATATGATCGACTGGATCGAACATATCCCGTTCACCGAAACCCGGAATTACGTGATGCGCGTTACCGAAAGCCTCCCCATCTATCGCGCGCGCCTGGGGCGTGATCCGCACCCGGTGCCGTTTTCGCAAGAATTGCGTGGATCAACCCTTTTGCCGCTGACGCCAAAGGGTGAATAACCCCGCGCCAACGATCAGGCTGGCGCCAAAAACCACATTGGGGCGGATGGCTTCCCCGAAGATGAGAAGTCCAATGCTCGCAGCAAAAGGCAGTTGCAGGTAGGCAAAGGGCTGAACCGCGCTGGCTTCGGCCATGTCGTAGCATTTGATCAGCAAATAATGTCCGAACGCGCCCGTGACACAAAGGGTCGCCATCAACGCCCAGTCGCGCGCTGTCATCGGTTCCCAGAACCAGATGCCGATCGTGGTCATGAACACCGCGCCCACCGTACCCGTCCAGAAAAAGCTGGTGGCTGCGCTGTCTTTGCGGGCCGCGTATCGTGTCAGCAGACCATAGAGCGCAAACATCAATGCCGATACCGCAGGAATGATTGCAAGCGGTGTAAAGACGCCGAAGCCCGGTTGCAGAATAATCAGAATACCGATGAAGCCTACGCCAATCGCCGTCCAGCGCCGCCAGCCGACCTGCTCTCCCAGGATTGGCCCGGACAGGGCCGCGATCAGCAGCGGATAGCACGCAAAGATCGCATGACTTTCCACCAGTCCCAGATAGGTGAAACCCAGCACCATCACGCAGATCTCGGCTGCCAGAAGCAGACCGCGAAAGCCTTGCAGCCATGGTTGGGTTGTTGCGGCTGCCGCGCGCAGGCCACCTGCACGGCGGCTGGCCACGAACATGACGAAGGCGGCAAAGAACCAGTAGCGGATCATCACTACCATCAAAACGTTGTATTCGCTGGCCAGATGTTGCGACAGCCCGTCTTGCATTGCGAAGACGAAGGTCGTCGCCACCATGATCCAGATACCAAGGCGGTTGTTGGTTTCGGTCATGTCAGGCGGCTTTCTGGGCGATGGTCATGTGTCGTTTGCGCCCGAATCCCGGAACGCGCGTTGTGATCAGCCCTGCGGCGTCCAAGCTCCGGCGGACATGCCCGGCAGCGGTATACGTGGCGGCGGTCCCGTCTGGCGCGGTGTTCCGGGCTACGAGGTTCAGCAGGTCAGGGCCCCAAAGTTCGGGGTTCTTGGCGGGGGAAAACCCGTCCAGAAACCACGCGTCGGCGGTGTGTGTCATGGTCTTGAGCGTGTCGCGCGCATCACCTTCGATCATCGTGAATGTTAAGTCGTGCAAGGTGATGTTGCGCGCGTTCTCGACCCAGAACGGCGCCAGTTCGTTGGCTATGAGTGCCAGCTCGGGAAACGCCTGTTGCGCGCGGATCATGTCGGCAGGCTGCATTGGGAAGGCCTCAAAGCTGGTGAAATGCAGAGTCCCGGTCTGCCCGCTTGCCCGCCATATCTGAAGCGTGGCCAATAGATTCAACCCGGTGCCAAAGCCCAATTCGGCAATATGAAACCCGTCGGTGAAGCGCGCAGGTAGATCATTACCCGTCAGAAACACATGGCGGGTTTCAGCAAGCCCATTGTCGAGCGAAAAATAGGGGTCGTCAAACCGGCGGGAGACAGGAACATCCCCGTCGCGCCAGTCGAGCGGTTCCGTCTGGAGTTCCATGGTGACTTACCTTAGCGACAGAGCGACCTTGGCGACGACACAGAGGATTGGCAATGCCCGAATTCGCTCCAGAGATTACCATACGCGGGGCCGGTATCTTTGGCCTCAGCATCGCTTGGGTACTGAGCGGCCGTGGCGTGCGGGTGCAGGTGGTCGATCCCTATGGTCCGGCGTCCGGGTCTAGCGGTGGATTGGTCGGTGCGCTTGCGCCGCATGTGCCTGAGAACTGGAATGACAAGAAGGCGTTTCAGCTCGACAGCCTTTTGATGACGGATGCGTTTTGGTCTGAGGTGCAGGAAACAGGCGGTGGTGATCCGGGCTATGGTCGGACAGGGCGGTTGCAACCGATTGCCGACGGTCATGCGCTCGGGTTGGCGCGGGACCGGACCGAGGGAGCCCGTGCGCTTTGGCAGGGGCGCGCGACTTGGGAGGTGGTCTCGGTTGATGCCGCCGGAGCCTTTGCGCCGGTGTCGCCGTCTGGATTCCTGATCCATGACACTCTGACCGGGCGGATGCACCCGCGTCAGGCCTGCGCCGCGTTGGTGGCGGCGTTGGCTGTGCGCGGTATCACAGTTGTGCCGGATGCGCCCGACCGGGGTGCCGTGATCTGGGCGACGGGTTGGCGTGGATTGCTTGACCTGTCGGACCAGATGGGAAAGGCGGTTGGTGCCGGGATCAAGGGGCAATCTGCGGCGCTCGCCTATGACGCGGGTCCGGTGCCACAGGTGTTTGTCGATGGTTTGCACATCATCCCGCACGCGAATGGCACGGTTGCCATTGGATCAACCAGCGAACGTGAATTCGACGCGCCGGACGGTCTTGACGACCAATGCGACGACCTGATTTCCCGCGCGATTTCGGCGATGCCGATGCTGGCGGATGCGCCTGTTGTGGACCGTTGGGCCGGGGTGCGGCCCCGGGCACGGTCGCGTGCGCCAATGCTGGGGGCCTGGCCAAACCGGAACGGGCATTTCATCGCCAATGGCGGATTCAAGATTGGCTTCGGCATGGCGCCAAAGGTGGCGCATGTGATGGCCGATCTTGTGCTGGACGGGGTGGATGTCATTCCCGAAGGCTTCCGCGTCGCTGCCTCTATGTGAGGGGGGTGGCGTCGATGGCTTTGGCGATTTCGGCCACGCCGGGATCAATGCGCGCCTGCGCGATAGAGCTGTAGGCGAGGCGGTAGTAATTTCGGGGTGGGGCATCCCCGGCAAAGAATGCCGTGCCCGGTTCGATCAACACGCTGGCCGCGCTTAGCCGTTTGGCAAGGTCTTCGCTATCGACATGATCGGGTGCGCGCATCCAGAAGCTTGATCCGCCATAGCTGCCTTTGCCCGCGACGGTCAGCCCGTGTTTGCCGATTGCATGCTCCATGATCTGCCGCCGATCCGTCAGCGCCTTTCCGGTGCGGCGGATCAGGCTGTCGTAATGCCCAAGGCTCAGAAAATAGGCGGTGGTGCGTTGGGTCAGTCCCGGTGGATGGCGCAGGATCGACGCCCGCAATGCGCGCGCCTCACGAATAAACGGGGCCGATCCGACAAGATATCCCAGCCTTAAACCGGGAAAGAGCGATTTGGAAAAGCTGCCCACATAAATCACCCGCCCATCCCGGTCGAGGCTTTTGAGCGCGGGCATCGGCGGCTTGAGATAGGCCATTTCGAATTCGTAATCATCCTCAACGATCAATGCATCCAGCGCGCGTGCCCTGTCCAGCAACGCCTGCCGCCGCCCCAAGGGCATGGTGTAGGAGGTCGGGCATTGATGACTTGGCGTGGTGAAGATGACATCGCTGTTTTCTGGAATATCCTCTGGCGGCAGGCCGTCTTCGTCCACATCCACCGCGCTGAGATGGCAGCGCGATTGGGTGAGGATGTCGCGCAGTGCCGGATAGCAGGGATTTTCGATCACCGCGCGACGGCGCTGCGTGAGCAAGACCTGAGTCGTCATCCAAAGCGCGTTTTGTGCGCCCATAGTGATCAGCACCTCGTCCGGGGTGGCGGTGATCCCACGCCGCGGCAAGGTGTGACGCAGGATAAATTCGACCAGTTGCGGATCGTCCTGATCGTAGTAATCGCGAGTCAGCGCCGCGAAATCCCGCGCGCCAAGAGCCTGCATTGCGCAAAGCCGCCAATTGGCATGATCGAAAAGTTGCGGATCTGTCTGGCCGTAGAGAAACGGATAACGGTACTGTGCCCAATCCTGCGGTTTTACCGGGGTTGCGCCACCGGTGAATTTTTGTCCCAGCGCGCGGGACCAGTCGACGGAATCTTCACGATGCGGGCTGTCGGTAAACTGTGGTGGTTCGGGCGCATCGTCGGACACATAGTAGCCGGACCGCCCTTTCGACATCAGGTAATCATTGGCCAACAATTCGGTATAGGCCAGCGTGACGGTGATGCGGCTGACGCCCAAATGATGCGCGAGTTTGCGGCTTGAGGGCAGTTTTTCACCACGCCTGAACCGACCAGACAGGATGCCTTCGGCGACCATCTGCTGAATCCGTGATTGCAGTGTGCCCGTGGTGTCTGGCTTGAGGAAAAAGGTTTCAACAGGGATTGCCATGAGAGGAGCCTAGATTGGACTTAAGGTCTTGGCAATCTGGTCTTATGGGGTTTTCTGGTGTTGAAACGACCTGCGCACTCCTAGAATTTTATGGGCAGGCCCAAGAAACTTCGTACGAAGTTTCTTACATTCAGTCGTCTATATTGAGTTAACGCGGCACGCATAGACGTGGATTTGTCTACCCGTGCCGCTTTGCTTTTCGTCCGCTTACTGAGTCCAGCGCACACCGGTCAGGTCGGTCGCCTGCGTCGGCGCGTTCTGCCAAAGCCCTTCGATCCGGGCATCGGCCACTGTTGGAAAGGCCAATTGGAACAGATACCCGTTCACGTAGTCATCGGCGATTATCTGTTGTGCCTGTCCCAACATCTCGGATCGCGTGGCGGGATCGCTCGTGGTGCCCAGCGTTGTCATGAGGTCCTGAAACGCGGGATTGTCGTACTGAAAATAGTAATCGGGGCGGGCATAAATCCCGATATCAAACGGTTCGGTATGGCTGACAATGGTCATGCCGAAATCCTTTCCGCGAAACACCTCTTCGAGCCATTGCGCCCATTCAAGGTTGGTGATCTCGGTCTGGATGCCCACGGCGCGCAGTTGCGATGCGATGATCTCCCCACCGCGCCGTGCATAGGACGGAGGCGGCAGTTTGAGCGTTGTGGTGAACCCATCTGCAAACCCGGCTTCGGCCAGCAACGCCTTCGCTTTTTCCGGGTCATAATTGGATTTCGCGGTCAGATCGACATAGTCGGGATTGTGGGGCGCAAAATGTGTCCCGATCGGGGTGCCAAGGCCGAACATGGCGCCGTCGATGATCGACTGGCGGTCAATGGCATGAGACACTGCTTCACGGACCTTGATGTTGTCGAACGGCGGCAGCTTGTTGTTCATGGCGAGGATGGTTTCGCCTTCGGTCGATCCGACAAGGACCTGAAAGCGCGGATCAGCCTCAAATTGCGGCAGGTTTTCCGGGGCAGGGAAACCAACGAAAGCGTCAATGTCCTGCGCCATCATGGCCGCAAAAGCCGCTGTCGGGTCCGAGATGAACTTGAACGTCGCAGCGTCCAACGCCGGGGCCTCGCCCCAATAATTGGGGTTGCGGGCCAGTTCGATCCGATCACCTTGAACCCATTGTGTAAAGGTGAAGGGGCCGGTGCCGATGGGGGTTTGTTTGATCGCTTCGATGCTTTCGGGCGCCACGATCACCGCATCGCCCCAGGCGAGATTGAACAGCAGGTTGCCGTTCGGAGCGGAAAGCCGTACTTCGACCGTCATTGGGTCGACAACCGTGACCTCTGCGATACCTTCGAAAAGGGCTTTTTGAGCGTTGACGTTGTCTTCGGCGCGGGCGCGGTCAAGGGTGAATTTGACATCCTCTGCATCCATCGTGGTGCCATCATGGAAGGTCACACCGTCACGCAGGGTGAACGTGTAGGTGGTGCCGTCGTCGCTGATCTGCCAGCTGGTCGCAAGACCCGCGACCACTGATCCGTCCGACATGAACCGCGTCAGCCCTTCGAATACGTTTGAATAGAGCACTGAATCGATTGCCCCGGCTGCGGCGCTGGTCGGGTCAAGATGCGGCGGTTCCAGTTGAAGCGCGACGGTCAAGTCGGTCTGCTGCGCCAGCGCGGGTGTTGCCAGAAGCGTGGCCAGAGCGGCCCCGCGCAGGAAGTGTGTGGTCATGATGTCCCTCCAGTTGTTGTGGCAAGTGTCACGCCAAAACACGTTGTGATCAAGCCTCTGCTTTTGACTGTGTGCAGGCACAGTCGGGGCGGGTCGGGAACAACAGGAAGATCAGGGCAGGAGCAGGGTTTCCAGCGCGCGCCCCATGACCTTGGCGCTGTCGAGCATATCTGTGATGCTGATCCACTCATCCGGTTTATGCGCCAGTTCGAGCACTCCCGGCCCATAGGCAATGCAGTTTTTCAGTTTGCCGATCCGGTCGATGTGTTTCTGATCATAGCTGCCCGGTGACGCGACATAGGTCGGGTCCTGGCCCAGCACATCGCGGATGGCGTCGTGCACGGTGGTGACGATCGGGGCGAACTTATCTGTCATTGACGGAATCACGCGATTGATTTCGCGGATCTCGTAGTCGAAATTGGCGCGCCGTGCTTTGAGGTCGTCAAGCAGGTCGATTACCTCTTGCCGGACCTCTTCAATTGGTTCTTCCATCAAAAAACGCCGGTCGATCACGATGCGGCAGCTGTCGGGTACGCAATGGGCGGGCAGGCCGGTATAGTCGGTGGGCTGTTCAGACTGGCCACCATGGACCGAGTTGATGTTCATCGTCGATTGCCGCGCGCCTTCGGGGACCACGGGCATATCGGTCCAGCGAGACGCCATCGCGGGGAAAAGCGTTTCCTCGAACGCGTGCAGGACTGCGCCCATGTGGCGAACTGCGCAATCGCCCAGAAATGGCATGGAGCCGTGGGCAATCTCGCCCTTGGTTTCGATCTCGGCCCACCAGCCGCCGCGATGGCCCAGACAGATGCGGTCCTTGTTGAGCGGTTCCGGGATGATGACATGTTGCACACGCTCGGGCGCGAACCAGCCCTGTTCGGCAAGATAGGCCACCCCGCCGTAACCGCCCGATTCCTCGTCTGCGGTGCCACTGATCTCGATCACGCCTGCGTAGTCGGGGTGCTCTGCGACAAAGGCTTCGGCGGCAACGATCGACGCAGCCAGACCGCCTTTCATGTCACAGGCCCCCCGGCCGTAAATCCTGTCGCCTTCCACGGGGGCGTTGAACGGATCGCGGGTCCAGCCGTGCCCCACTTCGACCACATCAGTGTGCGAATTGAAATGCACGCATGGGCCGGGGCGGGGGCCTTCGTGCCGCGCGATCAGGTTCCAACGCGGATACCGATCGCTGTCGCCCGGTGCGCCTTCGGCCCGAACCCAGGTTGTGGTGAAACCGGACTTGGTCAGCCGCGCATCCAGCATATCGCAAATCGCGGCATAGTTTTCACCCGGCGGGTTCAACGTCGGAATGGCGACCAGCTCTTGTGTCAGTGCGATCAGGTCTTCGCGCGCATCATCAATCCGTTGAAAGAGCCTATCAGGCATGTGTCACCTCGCTTTGACGCGAAGTGTTGCCGGGGGACAGGGACCTTGGCAAGGCTTAGCGCCAGTGGATCGGGGGGATTTTGCCAACGGTCACAGGCCCGAAAAGCAGCGTGCCACGATCAAGGCCCAGTGTGACATCAAGGCTGTCGCGGGTGCCGTTGAACGTGGAAAGCAGCGACAACAGGTTGATCAATCCGTCTGTGAGCGCAGGAGGCAAGTCGCCATTGATCCTTGCATCGTTGGTGGCATCGCGCCAGTTTTCGGCACTGACGGACATTTCGCCCGTAGGCAGGCCTTGGGCATCCAGCGTGGCGGCCAAGGTGATGCGGAACGTCACCGCGCCAAAGGTGATTTCGGATCGTTGAATGTCGATCTTGGTGGGTTGCGGTGGCGTGCCAGTGAGCGCGTCAAGGCGAAGTGGCTGATCAAAATCAAGCGCCATCTCGGCCCGGATTGACGCAAACGCCTCTGGACCGATCCCGGCGGTGCTGCTTGGCATGGATGTTGCGACATTGCCCACAGACAGGGCCAGCCTGTAGCTGGCGACAGTGTTGGCGATTTTCTCAACCGCAATATTCGCGTCGGCCAGTGCCAGCGCCATATTGGGGCTGGTCAGGTTGAAAACCGGCGCTTCGATGCTTGTTCGCAGGATGTCTTGCCCGTCGCGCACGACGCTGGCGCGGAGACCATCCGAGGTGATGGCAATCTCGCCCTCGGGCGTTGTCAGGCTTTGTGTGTCGGGCCACGCGACGATCACATGATTGCGCTTGTAACTGAGTGCGAGGACCTGAAAGAAAGGTGCGTGCCAGCCGACCGATCCATCTGGCGACATCAGCACCGGGTCTGTCAGCGTCAAATCCGTCCGATTTGGGAAGCCCCGCACGGTCATGTCGGTATAGTTGGCCTCCCAGCCCTTAGTGCGCTGGGCCTCGAACCAACCCGCCATATCGGTCTGAATGGCGCGGGACGCATAGATCCACCATCCGCTATAGGTCAGCGTGGCCACGATCATTGCCGCAAGTAGACGTTTCACCCGCGCACCCCCTTTTACCTATCGTGCGTTTGGTGTTTACCGCGCGCAGAAAGGCAGGGCCAGCATCATGACGCTATGGGTCTTCGGATACGGATCGCTTTTGTGGAACCCGGGCTTTGCGCCGGTGCAGTCTGTACGCGCAAGGCTGGATGGCTATGCGCGCAGCTTTTGCATGCGCTCGATCCACCATCGCGGCACTGACGCCAATCCGGGTCTTGTTCTGGCGCTTGATGAACACCCGCAAGCCGCCTGTGACGGGCTGGCCATGCAGATGCACGAGGCCGAATACGACGCGACGATGGCCTACCTGCGGGACCGCGAACTGGTGTCGTCGGCCTATCTGGAAAAAGTGGTCCCAGTGATATTTGCGGATGGCCGCAAAGACATGGCGGTCACTTACGTGATTGATCCCGATCACGTCCAATATTGCGGATCGCTCGGTCTTGAGGAACAGGCCCAGATCATCGCCACCGCCGTGGGTGGGCGTGGCCCAAACAGCGAATACTTGTTCAATACGGCGGCACATCTTGCGCAATTGGGCATCCCGGACGCCGAATTGGACTGGCTGTGCGCGCGCGTTCGTATGTTGATCGCTTAACAGCTTGGCGATTGGCGTAGATGCGCCTAAAGTCGGCTTCGAAGAATAAGAAACGCATCAGGAATTGTCCGAATGTATCAGCCGGACATCGAGGCCGAGCCACATTTTTCCCAGCCTGTCCGACAGGTGCTGATGATGCTCCTTGTTCTGGGGCTCACAGGGTTTGGTGGCTTTCTGGCGCTGCCACGGGTGTTGCCCGTGTTTCAGGCCAATCCCTATCTGAACGGATTTATCGGCTTTGTGTTCGTGATCGGGGTGCTGGCTTGTTTCTGGCAGGTTTGGCAATTGATCCAATCAGTACGCTGGATCGAACATTTCGCGCAGGACCGTGAACGCGGGTTCGAGGCGAAACCACCACTGTTGCTGGCGCCGATGGCCACGCTGTTGCGGTCGCGTGGCAAGCGGATGCAGATCAATACGGCCTCGACCCGGTCTATTCTTGATTCCGTGGCCACCCGGATCGACGAGGCCCGCGAGATCACGCGCTATATCGTCAACCTTCTGATTTTCCTTGGTCTGTTGGGCACGTTTTACGGGCTTGCAACCACCGTACCCGCGCTGGTCGACACAATCCGGGGTCTTGCCCCCGAGGATGGTGAGACGGGAACCGAAGTGTTCGCGCGCTTGATGAGCGGGCTCGACACGCAATTGTCCGGCATGGGGGTGGCGTTTGCGTCGTCCTTGCTGGGCTTGGCGGGATCATTGGTTGTTGGCCTGCTTGAGCTGTTCGCGGGTCATGGCCAAAACCGATTTTACCGCGAATTGGAAGAATGGCTCAGCTCTATCACCAAACTTGGGTTCTCCAGTGGAGAAGCCGAGAGCGGGGGCGATATGGGCACCGCAGGTGTCATTCTCGACCAGATGGTCGAACAGATGGAGGCGATGCAAACGCTGTTCGCCCAGTCCGAAGAAGGCCGCTCTGAGGTGGAAAACCGGTTGGGCCAACTCAGCGACACTCTTGAACGCATGACCGAACGCATGGAGGCCACAGCCCCCAGTGCCACGGCTTTTGCCCGGATTGCTGATGGTCAGGACCGGCTCATTGACGTGTTGACCCATAAATCCAACAATGAAGGTCTGGATGCCGAAAGCCGCATGCGGCTTCGGTCCATCGACGTGCAGATGTTGCGCATTCTCGAAGAGGTGGCAGCCGGTCGTCAGGAAACCATGGCCGAACTGCGCACGGATTTGAACGCCATTTCCCGCGCCCTTGACCGGCTGGCGCGCAATACAGGACGCAAGACCGACAAGGGCGAGGGTTAAGCCATGGCCTTGTCGCGGCGCACCGGATCCCGGTTTCAGGCCTCGATCTGGCCGGGCTTTGTTGATGCCATGACGGGACTGTTGCTGGTCCTGATGTTCGTGCTGACGATCTTTATGGTGGTGCAGGCAGTGCTGCGCGACACGATCAGCGGGCAGGAAAACGAACTGAACACCCTGTCCTCCGAGATCGAGGAACTGGCCCGCGCCTTGGGGGTCGAACGCCAGCGCACAACGTCGCTGACCAACCAGTTGGGCACGCTGAACGCGACGCTGGACACCACGCAGGCGCGACTGACAGAACAAGAGGCGATCATCGCATCGCTGTCCGCCACGCGCGACCGGCAAGCGGCGGCGCTTGAGGCGGCGGATGTTCGAATTGCATCATTCGAAGAACAGGTTGCTGGACTTTTGTCGGAACGTGACACGGCCTTGGGCCAAGTGGTTGACCTGACCGCGACGCGCGACGCGTTGTTGACCGAACAAGAGGCGTTGAACCTCGCGCTCGCCACCGCGCGCAGCGAGATTGATGGACAGGTCGAAGCGGCGCGATTGGCCGCCGCCCGCAGAGACGCGCTTGAGACATTGGTCGCAGACCTGCGCTCCGAGAACGCCAAGGCGTCCGAACAGGTCGTTGCCTTGTCTGCGCAGGTCGAGACGTTGGAAACCGCCTTGACCGAGGAAGAGGCGGCAAAACTGGCCGAGGCCGCAGCGGCAGAGGCGTTGCGCGCCCGGTTGGAAAACGCGGATGCAGAACTGACCGCCATGACCCTGGCGCTGGAGGAACAGCGTGCACGGGCCGAAGACACGCTGACCCTTTTGGCGGCTGCGCGCTCTGCCGAAGGCGATCTGAACGCACGTCTGGCTGCCGCCTTGCTTGAGGGCGAGGAAACCGCCGCCGCCTTGCAAGCACGGCTTGATGCGCAGGCTGATCGGATCGCAGGGCTGCAATCTGATCTTGACGCGGCAACGGCGGATCAGACGACGCTGTCATCGCTCGAAGCGCAATTGGCACAGGCCTTGCTGCGCGTGTCCGAAGCTGAAGCCCTTGAGGCGCGGCTTGCGGATATGCGTGCCCAAAACGCAGCGTTGTCGGCCGATCTTACGGCGTCTGAGCAGGCTGCGGATGACACGCAAGCGACCTTGGATGCGTTGCGTCAGGCCCTCGCCGAGGCGCAAGCAGACGCCGCGACGCGGTCTTCAACAGAACAGACCCTGGAAGAACAATTGGCGGCGGCCGTCGCACGTCAGACGGCAACAGAAGTCAATCTGGACGATACCCGCGACCAACTGGCCGCAGCATTGGCCGCCAAGATCGCTGCTGAAACCGCGCTTGAAGATCGCTTGTCCGTCGCAGAGCAACGCCAGCTTTTGCTGGAACAGGCGCGCGACCGTCTTGATGCGGAATCGCAACGCGCGACCGAGGCGCAGCGCCAGACCGAAGTGCTCAACCAGCAGGTCGGCGCATTGCGGCGTCAATTGTCATCGTTGCAGGCGCTTTTGGATGAGGCACAAGCGCAAGATGTTGCGGCGCAAATCCAGTTGGAAAGTCTTGGCAGCGAATTGAACACAGCGCTGGCCCGCGTGGCGGCCGAGGAACGCCGCCGCCGGCAATTGGAAGAGGCGGAACGCGCGCGGCTTGAAGCCGAAAAGCTGCGATTGGCTGCAGAAAACCAGAACTTGGAACAATACCGATCCGAATTCTTTGGCCGTCTGCGCGAGGTGCTGGGTGACCGTGACGGTGTGCGCATCGAGGGCGACCGCTTTGTCTTTTCGTCCGAAGTCCTTTTCCCGCCTGGTGCTGCGGGTCTGTCCCCAGCGGGAACTGATCAGATTGCGAATGTCGCGGCCATCCTGCGGGACGTGTCTCAGGACATCCCCGAAGGCATCAACTGGATCATCCGCGTGGACGGGCATACGGACAATCTGCCGCTGTCCGGGCTGGGCGAATTTGCCGACAATTGGGAATTGTCGCAGGCCCGCGCGCTGTCAGTGGTGCGCTACATGATCGAAGAGCTTGGTATCCCGCCAAGCCGCCTGTCGGCCAACGGGTTTGGCGAATATCAACCAGTCAACACCGCCGATACGCCTGATGCACGGGCACAAAACCGGCGGATCGAATTGAAACTGACCGAACAGTAACGCCTAGTCGACGACCACATCAGCATGGCGCACGGCAACAATTACATCGCCCCGGACCAATCTGACATAGCCGCGATACGTGCCCTTTGGCCATCCCGCGTCAGGCGCGCGTTTCCCGTAAGCGCGCATCAGTTCATCCTGATCTTTTTCAAGCCACGCTGTGTGGTCAAACACCTCGCTGTCTGGTCCGATCATCGTCATCTCGATCCGGTCATGGATGTTGCCGTGAAACGCGTGTGTGTAGAGTACCATTGCATCTTCTGGTGACAGAGTGCTGCGCCGGGCTTCTCCGGATTGCACCGCCGCCAGGTCTGGCACGCTGTCGGACACACCGGCCGTGAACAGCCCGGCATCGGTATAAACCGGCGTATCGCTCCACAATGTACGCAGCGGGGTGCTACAGGCGTTGTCCTGTTCCTGCGCAAAGGGATCGACGATGTCGGTGCCCCGCGTGATGGTCAGATGCAGGTGCGGATAATTGGTCAGACCGCTCAGACCAACCTCGCCCAAAACCTGCCCTTGCAGCACGCGTTGGCCGGGGGTGACGCGGACAGATCCCAGCTTCATGTGGCAATACACCGACTGATACCCGTTGCCGTGATCAATCCGCACCGCGTTGCCGCATTCCTGACCGTTCAAGTCTGTGCCGGGGATATAGGGCTGATCGGGGCGGGTGTTGCGAATGGCCTGAACGCGGCCATCTGCGGCAGCCATCACACGCACGCCCTGATCCATCTGGTCAAAGCTCAGAAGCGCGAAATCTGTACCGCTGTGCCCATCGCGGGATTTCGGGCCGCAATGGTAATCCGACGAGGCGCTGGTCGGGTCGACGTCCGGGTAGTCTTCGATCACGCAGGTTTCACCCAAAACGCAATCCAGCGGCATCCCCAGAAAGGAAACGTCCGCCACAACAGGTGTGGCGGACGCGATGAGCAGTGCAATAAGACGCCGGATCACTCGGCCGTCAGAAGAGGGGGCTTTTTGCTCGACAGGCGCGGATTGTCCGGGCCAGCCGTCTCCAGCACAAGCTTGCCATCTTTGACCGACACCTTGACCACCCCACCCTTGGCGAGCTTGCCGAACAGAAGTTCCTCGGCGAGTGGCTTCTTGATGTCTTCCTGAATGACGCGGCCCAAGGGCCGCGCGCCCATCTTGTCATCATAGCCCTTGTCGGCAAGCCATTCTGCGGCTGGCTGGGTCAATTCGATCGTCACGTTGCGATCCATCAGCTGCGCCTCAAGCTGAAGCACGAACTTTTCGACCACTTGCAGGATCACTGATTTCGGCAGCGGCGCAAACGAAATGACCGCGTCCAGACGGTTGCGGAATTCCGGCGTGAAGGTGCGTTCGATGGCAGCCGTGTCTTCACCCTCGCGGCGGTCGCGGCCAAAGCCGATCGCCGATTTCGCCTGTTCGGTGGCCCCTGCGTTGGACGTCATGATCAGGATCACGTTGCGGAAACTGACCGTGCGCCCGTTGTGGTCGGTCAGCGATCCGTGATCCATCACCTGCAACAGGATGTTGTAGACATCCGGGTGGGCCTTTTCGATCTCGTCCAGCAAGAGCACGCAATGCGGATGCTGGTCGACGCCATCGGTCAACTGACCGCCCTGATCGAACCCGACATATCCCGGAGGCGCGCCGATCAGACGGCTGACCGCGTGTTTCTCCATGTATTCGGACATATCAAAGCGCAGCAGTTCGACACCCAGCGTATCTGCCAGCTGTTTGGCCACTTCGGTTTTGCCGACGCCGGTCGGACCTGCAAACAGGTAGTTTCCGATTGGCTTTTCGGGTTCGCGCAGACCGGCACGCGCCAGTTTGATCGCCGAGGACAGCGCGTCGATGGCGGCATCCTGGCCAAAGACAACGCGTTTGAGCGACGCTTCGAGATCCTTGAGAACCTCTGCATCGTCCTTGGACACGTTCTTGGGAGGGATGCGGGCAATCTTGGCGACAACCGCTTCGATCTCCTTCGCGCCCAACGTCTTGCGTCGTTTGGATTCAGCAACCAAATGTTGCGCCGCACCAGCTTCGTCGATCACGTCGATGGCCTTGTCTGGCAGCTTGCGGTCATTGATGTACCGGGCCGACAGCTCCACGGCTGATTTGATCGCTTCGGCGGTGTATTTGACGCCGTGATGTTCCTCGAAATAGGGCTTGATGCCCTTGAGGATCTTGATCGTGTCTTCGACAGACGGTTCGTTCACGTCGATTTTCTGGAACCGGCGCGACAGCGCGCGGTCCTTTTCAAAATGCTGACGGAATTCCTTGTAGGTCGTCGACCCCATGCAACGCAGTTTACCACCCTGAAGCGCGGGCTTCAGCAGGTTGGACGCATCCATCGCCCCGCCGGACGTGGCCCCGGCACCGATCACGGTGTGGATCTCGTCGATGAACAGGACCGCATCGTCATGGTCTTCAAGCTCTGTCATCACGGCCTTGAGCCGTTCCTCAAAATCACCGCGATAGCGGGTGCCGGCCAGCAATGCGCCCATGTCAAGCGAATAGATGGTGGTTTTTGACAGCACCTCGGGTGTTTCACCCGATACAATCTTGCGCGCCAGACCTTCGGCAATTGCCGTTTTGCCCACGCCGGGATCGCCCACCAAAAGCGGGTTGTTCTTGCGGCGGCGGCAAAGCACCTGAATGCAGCGTTCCACCTCGGAATCGCGACCGATCAGCGGATCAATGTCGCCTTCACGCGATTTGGCGTTCAGATCGACGCAATACTTGGCCAGAGCCGATTCTTTTTGTTCGCCCTGCGGTTCCTGTGCCTGCGGCTCTTCTTCGTTGTCGGTGGCGCCGGTTACCGGACGGCTTTCGCCGTAAGCCGGGTTCTTGGCCACGCCATGCGCGATGAAGTTGACTGCGTCGTATCGCGTCATATCCTGATCTTGGAGGAAGTAAGCCGCGTTGCTTTCGCGCTCGGCAAAGATGGCGACCAGCACATTGGCCCCGGTCACTTCGGACCGGCCAGAGCTTTGGACATGGATCGCGGCGCGCTGGATCACGCGCTGGAACGCCGCCGTCGGGACCGCTTCGGATCCTTCGATGTCGGTCACAAGGTTCGACAGATCGTCGTCGATGTAATCGACCAGCGTTGTCCGAAGCTCTTCGGTGTCGACTGAACACGCTTTCATCACACGAACCGCATCAGGTTCGTCGACAAGCGCCAGCAGCAGGTGCTCCAGCGTTGCGAATTCGTGCGACCTCGAATTGGCCAGCGCCAAAGCCGAGTGAATTGCCTGCTCAAGGGTATTCGAAAATGAAGGCACGGTTGAGTGCTCCTTCTTTTTTGCGTTGCGTCGCAGGGTACGACACACCTGTCATCTTAATATTAAAGTTTGGTTGTTACCGCCCAACCTTCAAGTTTTTTCTGCATCTTGACACGGTACTATCGTCCGATTGCACACAAGTTCTTGTGAAATTGCCTCAGAAGCGATCCTTGCGAGCGCGGATTTCGGCAAAAACTTCAACAGGCTCTGCGCCGATCATATTGAGATGGGCCCGGATTTCGGGATCAGTGGCGCGCAGGAACGGATTGGTCGCCACTTCGTCAGACAGTTTGCTAGGAACCGTTGGTTTGTTTTGATCACGAAGTGAACCTATGCGGTCTATCCGGTCTTTCAAGTCCTGATTGTCAGGATCGATGGTGATCGCAAACTGCGCATTGGTGTGCGTGTATTCATGGCCTGAACAAATCAGAGTTTCTGGGTCCAGGGCCGCCAGCTTTTGCAGGCTTTCCCACATCTGTGCAGCGGTGCCTTCGAACAACCGCCCGCACCCCAGCGCCATCAGGCTATCAGCGGTGAAGGCGTATCGAGATTCAGGAAGGACAAAGGCGATATGCCCGTCGGTGTGACCGGACACATCCAGAATTTCGACAATCTCGCCGCCGAATTTAAACGCATCGCCTTCGGACACTTCGCGGTTTAGCGATGGCAGGCGGTGGCGGTCTGCGGCAGCCCCGGTGACCTTGGCGTCGTAATGGTCAAGAAGATCGTCAACGCCGCCGGTGTGATCGTGGTGATGATGGGTCAGCCAGATATCGGTCAGCGACCAGCCACGTTTCGCCAATTCTGCCAGAATTGGCGCGGCTTCGGGCGCGTCGATGCAGGCAGTGTCGCCGCTGGCGGTGTCATGGAGCAAGTAGGCATAATTGTCCGACAACGCTGGCAGGGTGACAAGTTCAAGAGGCATGGCGTTTCTTCCCGTGGTGGTTACACTTGTCTTAATCTAGGCCAAACAGACCGGAGGCCCAAATGCATCTCGACGTGCAACGCTTGCACAGCTTCTATTACCGAAGTGCGATTGGGCGTGTGGCGCAACGCGTGGTGCGGGATCAAGTGCTGTCATTCTGGCCCGAAGCCAATCGCCAGTCCATCGGCGGGTTTGGATTCGCCGTTCCTCTTTTGCGCCCATATCTTCCAGAGGCCCGCCGGGTCATCGGGTTGATGCCTGCCCAGCAGGGCGTCATGCCGTGGCCTGCCGGAATGCCCAATGTCTCGGTCCTGTGCGAAGAAACGCTGTGGCCCATTGAGAATGGCCGCTTTGACAAGTTGATCCTGATGCACGGGTTGGAAACCTCGGAACGGCCAACAGCGCTTCTCGAGGAATGTTGGCGGGTTCTTGGTCCGGGCGGCAAGGCGCTTTTTATCGTGCCCAACCGCTCCGGGCTTTGGGCGCGGTCGGATGCGACACCATTCGGTTATGGCCGTCCCTATTCGATGGGACAGCTCGAGGCGCAGCTCAAGGCGCATAACTTTGCACCGCAACGGCACAAAGCGGTTCTCTACCAGCCTCCCTCAACCCGGCGCTTCTGGATGAAGACGGGACGGTTTTGGGAGCAGATGGGGCGCAGCGTATCGGCCTTGGTGGCGGGGGGCGTTTTGATGGTCGAAGTGACCAAGACCAACCCAACACCGCGCGGCACGAAATCGGAAAGCCGGGTGCTGAACCCGCTTGGCAATTTGGTACCATCCCCATCGCCCAAGCCGGCACGGGCGCGTGTCGCGCCCGAAAATCCGGCACTGAGACCCCAGCAAACGGGGTAAAGCGCGATTGTTGCGCGCAGCGACATGAGCCTGTTGAAACGGCTGCAGGCGACGTTCGCGCTAACAGGAATCGGCAAACATGACCGTTACACTAGGAAAAGATGAATTTTTCTTGCGCGCATTAGGTCGCACTTTGGCTTAACTCCTTGTAAACAAGGCGGATGGGTGCGTTTCGAAAATCACCTTGGCGTGTTGCGGGCTTGGAACGCCTCTGCTACATCCGCGCTGATTTCTATGCCTTGCGGCATTTGCCAAACTGAACACGTCTCTGACCACCGGCTTTCGGGGGATCGGAGACAGAATAGCGGAAGGGTGGACGTGTCTGAACCAGCATCCATTTCCTCTGGCATCGCGGATCGCTATGCCATGGCGGTCTTTGACCTTGCCAAAGAGGGTAAAGAGCTCGCCAAGCTTGAATCCAACCTCGACGATCTGTCGGCCGCGCTTGCTGGCAGTCCTGATCTGGTAGATTTGATTCACTCCCCGGTTTACAGCCGGGACCAGCAGTCGGGCGCAATCGCTGCGATCTCGGCCAAGATGGGCTTGACGCCAACAATGCAGAACGTGTTGTCGCTCATGGCATCCAAGCGCCGCCTGTTTGTGGTGCCCCAGATGATCACGCGGCTGCGTGACCTGATCGCCGAAGAAAAAGGCGAAGTGACGGCCGATGTCGCATCCGCGATCAAGCTGACAGCTGCGCAAACAAAAGACCTTGCCAAGACGTTGAAAGACAAGATCGGCAAGGACATCAAGATCAATGCGACCGTTGATGAATCCCTCATCGGCGGTCTTGTCGTTAAAGTGGGCTCAATGATGATCGACTCGTCGGTCCGCACCAAGCTCAACTCCCTGCAAAATGCTATGAAAGAGGTCGGATAAATGGGTATCCAAGCAGCCGAGATTTCTGCGATCCTTAAGGACCAGATCAAGAACTTCGGGCAGGACGCCGAAGTCGCCGAGGTGGGCCGCGTCCTTTCCGTTGGTGACGGTATCGCGCGTGTCTATGGCCTCGATAACATCCAAGCGGGTGAGATGGTCGAATTCCCCGGTGGTATCCGGGGCATGGCGCTCAACCTCGAAGCTGACAATGTCGGTATTGTTATCTTCGGGTCCGACCGGGACATCAAAGAAGGTGACACTGTCAAACGCACCAAAGCCATCGTGGACGTGCCGGTGGGCGACGAACTGCTGGGCCGCGTTGTTGATGGTCTGGGCAACCCGATCGACGGCAAGGGTCCGATCAAAACGTCCAAGCGGTCTGTCGCTGACGTGAAAGCACCGGGCATCATTCCGCGCAAATCGGTTCACGAGCCGATGGCAACCGGCCTCAAGGCCGTCGACTCGATGATCCCGATTGGCCGTGGCCAACGTGAACTTATCATCGGCGACCGTCAGACCGGCAAAACCGCCGTTGCTCTGGACGCGATCCTGAACCAGAAATCCTACAACGACGCAGCCGGCGACGATGAGTACAAGAAGCTGTATTGCATCTACGTTGCGATCGGCCAAAAGCGTTCGACTGTGGCGCAGCTGGTGAAGAAGCTCGAAGAAAGCGGCGCGATTGAATACTCGATCGTGGTTGCGGCCACTGCGTCCGATCCCGCGCCTATGCAGTTCCTTGCGCCCTATGCGGCGACATCGATGGCCGAGCACTTCCGCGACAATGGCCGTCACGCGCTTATCATCTATGACGACCTCTCCAAGCAGGCCGTGGCCTACCGCCAGATGTCCCTGCTGCTGCGTCGCCCGCCGGGCCGCGAAGCGTATCCGGGTGACGTGTTCTATCTCCACTCGCGTCTGCTTGAGCGGTCTGCGAAACTGAACGAAGACAATGGCTCCGGGTCGCTGACGGCTTTGCCGATTATCGAAACCCAGGGTGGTGACGTTTCGGCGTTTATTCCGACCAACGTGATCTCGATCACTGACGGCCAGATCTTCCTCGAAACCGAACTTTTCTATCAGGGCATCCGTCCGGCGGTGAACACCGGTCTGTCGGTGTCTCGTGTGGGCTCCTCGGCGCAAACCAAGGCGATGTCCTCGGTTGCAGGCCCGGTGAAGCTGTCCCTCGCGCAGTATCGCGAAATGGCCGCTTTTGCGCAGTTCGGTTCTGACCTTGACGCCTCCACCCAGCAGCTGCTGGCACGCGGTGCCCGCCTGACCGAGCTGATGAAGCAAGCGCAGTACGCGCCGATGACCAACGCGGAAATCGTCTGCATGATCTTCGCCGGGACCAATGGCTTCCTCGACAAGCACCCGGTGAGCCGCGTCAAGGATTTCGAAAAGGGCCTGCTGAACCACATGCGCAACAAGCGTTCGGATATCCTCGACTGGATCACCAACGAAGATCCGAAGATCAAGGGCGATGCCGCCGATAAGCTCAAGGCTGCAATCGACGAATACGCCGCCGACTTCTCGTAAGGAGACGAGGCCATGCCAAATCTTAAGGATTTGAAAAACCGGATCGCGTCGGTCAAATCGACCCGCAAGATCACCAAGGCCATGCAGATGGTGGCCGCCGCGAAACTGCGGCGGGCACAGGATGCTGCCGAAATGGCACGTCCCTACACTGAACGGTTCAATGCCGTGATGGGGGCGCTTGCGGCCAGCGTTGGCGACAGCGAAAGTGCGCCGAAACTGCTCAGCGGCACCGGCAAAGACGATGTGCACCTGCTTGTCGTTTTGACGGCAGAACGTGGTCTGTGTGGCGGCTTCAACGCGAATATCGCGAAGCTGGCCAAGCAGAAGGCAACCGAACTGGTCGGCAAGGGCAAGACGGTCAAGATCCTGACCGTTGGCAAAAAAGGCCGTGATGCGATGAAGCGTGACTTTGGTGCACATTTCATCGGCCATATCGACCTGAGCGAGGTCAAACGGATCGGGTATGCCGATGCGCAAGGCATCGCACGGGACGTGCTTGCCCGCTTTGACGCGGCCGAGTTCGATGTTGCCACGATCTTCTATGCCAAGTTTGTGAACGTCGTAAGCCAGACGCCAACGGCGCAGCAGATCATCCCGGCGGCGTTTGATGCGCCCGAAGGCGACGATGCTGGTGCCAACATGCTCTATGACTACGAGCCGGACGAAGAGGCAATTCTCGCCGATCTTCTGCCGCGTGGCGTGGCAACGCAAATCTTTGCGGCGTTGCTGGAAAACGGTGCGTCCGAACAAGGTGCCCGGATGAGTGCGATGGACAACGCAACGCGCAACGCAGGCGATATGATCGACAAGCTCACCATCGAATACAACCGTTCGCGTCAGGCCGTGATTACCAACGAACTGATCGAAATTATCTCGGGCGCCGAGGCGCTCTAAGAACCGGAGACGAAACATGGCAAACGCAAAAGGCAAAATCACCCAGGTGATCGGTGCCGTCGTGGACGTTCAGTTCGGCGACGAACTGCCGCCGATTCTGAACGCGCTTACGACTGAAAACAACGGCAAGAAGCTTGTTCTCGAAGTGGCGCAGCACCTTGGCGAAAACACTGTGCGCACCATCGCTATGGATGCCACCGAGGGTCTTGTGCGCGGCGCGCATGTCGAAGATACCGGTGCCCCCATTCAGGTGCCAGTCGGCAAGGCCACATTGGGCCGCATCCTGAACGTCACCGGCGATCCCGTTGACGAAAACGGTCCGGTGAATTCAGACGAAACACGCTCAATCCACGCCGAAGCCCCCAGCTTTGCCGCGCAGTCAACCGAGACCGAGATCCTGACCACAGGCATCAAGGTGATCGATCTTCTCGCGCCCTATACCAAGGGTGGTAAGATTGGTCTGTTCGGCGGTGCGGGCGTGGGCAAGACGGTTCTGATCATGGAACTGATCAACAACATCGCCAAAGTGCACTCGGGTCTGTCTGTGTTCGCGGGTGTTGGTGAACGGACGCGTGAAGGCAACGACCTGTATCACGAAATGATCGAATCGGGCGTTATCGTTCCCGACAACATGGAAGAGAGCAAAATTGCCCTCGTCTATGGCCAGATGAACGAACCTCCCGGAGCTCGTATGCGCGTTGCCCTGTCCGGCCTGACACTGGCTGAACAATTCCGCGATGAATCCGGATCGGACGTTCTGTTCTTCGTGGACAACATTTTCCGCTTCACGCAGGCTGGTTCCGAAGTGTCCGCCCTTCTGGGCCGTATCCCGTCCGCCGTGGGCTATCAGCCGACGCTGGCCACCGATATGGGTCAGATGCAGGAACGTATTTCCTCGACGAAGAATGGCTCGATCACCTCTGTTCAGGCCGTCTACGTACCTGCGGATGACTTGACCGACCCGGCACCGGCGACATCGTTTGCGCACCTCGATGCGACAACCGTTCTGGACCGCTCGATCTCGGAAAAGGGGATTTACCCGGCTGTCGACCCGCTTGGTTCCACGTCGCGTCTGCTTGACCCGCTGATCATTGGTGAAGAGCACTATAAGGTTGCCACTGACGTTCAGCAGATCCTCCAGCGCTACAAATCGCTTCAGGACATCATTGCGATCCTCGGCATGGACGAACTTTCGGAAGACGACAAGCTGGCCGTGGCCCGCGCGCGTAAGATCGAACGCTTCCTGTCGCAGCCGTTCGACGTTGCGAAAGTGTTCACCGGTTCTGATGGCATTCAGGTGCCACTGGAAGACACCATCGCGTCGTTCAAAGCGGTTGTGGCTGGCGAATACGATCACCTTCCCGAAGGCGCCTTCTACATGGTTGGCGGCATCGAGGATGTGAAAGCCAAAGCCGAAAAAATGGCAGCCGACGCGGCATAAGCCGGGCGCTCATCAGTCCTCGCGGATATGTTCGCGGGGACGAGACCCAAAAGGAGACGACACATGGCAGAGACCATGCAATTCGATCTGGTCAGCCCCGAACGCAGCCTGATGTCGGCGCAGGTCAAATCTGTGCAGATCCCGGGTGCTGATGGTGACATGACGGCAATGCCGAACCATGCGCCTTTGATCACCACACTGCGCCCCGGTGTGCTGACGGTCGAGACCGAAAAGGGCACTGAAGTTTTTGTTGTGACTGGCGGTTTCGCCGAGCTTGGCGAAAGCCTGTCCATTTTGGCGGAACGCGCGGTGCCCAAGGCAGACATGGATCAAGCTTCGTATGAAGCGCTGGTTGACGAGGCGCATGCCGCCTACAAGCAGACCAAGGAAACCTTTAAGAACGACACTGGCCCGGTCGATGACGCAGCCAAGCTGTTGTCGGATATGGTGGCAATTGGTACCCATATCGGCTTGTCCCCGAAACAGCCGTCCCTCTGACCCGTATACGGGTCCGGTACGTTGAAGCCCCGCAGTGATGTGGGGCTTTTTTCGTTTTTCCCCTCCTCCGCATGCGCTAGAACGGCCTGACGTCGGAGGCGAAACATGCAGATCATCAAAACGTCACGGCTGGGGGTCGCCCAAGGGTCGGTCGATCTTTTCTCGGATTTCGAGGAAGGCGGAGAGATGTGGACCGGCGAAGGATCGCGCGTGCGCCGTCAGCGGGTGACCTTTGACGAAACCTTCGCCGTGCCGCCGGTGGTGCATGTGACGCTGACGCTTTGGGATATGGACAGCGAGCGCAATGTCCGCGCAGACCTGACATCTGAAGAGGTTACGACGGCAGGGTTTGATGCGGTGTTTCGCACATGGCTCGATACCCGTGTCGCACGGGTGCGCATTTCGTGGATCGCCATCGGCGCTCTGACTGACGAAGACGATTGGGACGTTCTCTGACCTGCGGTTGAAAACCCTTTTCTTTCGGTTTGGGTCTGTCACACTACTTTGATATCGTGAATTGCTCCAAGGTCGCGCCATATGTCTGACGCCCCGTTGAAAGGCTGGAACCACGTTCCTCAGGTGCCGCTCAAGGCATCGCCATTTTTCAGCTGGCCCTTGCGTCCCAAAGAGATGGCGCTCTGGGTTTGGAATTCGTGGTTCTTGATCTCGGAAAAACTGATCATCGTCGGGATCGCCTTCGTCTCGTTCTATTGGTTCCAACCCCCTCTGGAAGAGACCAAAACGCTCGCCTTTGGTTGGATTGCGGAAATGTTTGTCCGCAATCTGGTGCTGATGACGGCAGTGGCTGGTGGGTTGCACCTGTATTTCTACACCTTCACCAAGCAGGGGCATCGGCTCAAATACGACCCGCGCCCGTTGATGAAGAACGGCAGGCAGTTCACTCTAGGTGGGCAAATCCGTGACAACATGTTCTGGACGCTGGCGAGCGGTGTGACCGTCTGGACCGCCTATGAGGTTCTGATGTTTTGGGCGCTGGCAAATGGATATGCGCCGATGCTCACATGGGCGGCGCATCCGGTCTGGTTTGTTGCCCTGTTCCTGCTGATCCCGATCTGGGAAAGCTTCTATTTCTACTGGATACACCGCTTACTGCATGTGCCGTTCCTCTACAAACACGTGCATGCGCTGCATCATCGCAACATCAATGTTGGGCCGTGGTCAGGGTTGTCGATGCACCCGATCGAACATGTGATTTTTCTGGGCTCGGTTTTGATTCATTGGATCGTTGCCGCGCACCCGGTGCACATCCTCTATCACTTGCAATATTATACGCTGACGGCGGCCACGACGCATACGGGGTTCGAAGGTCTTTTGATCAAAGACGAAAACCGGCTCAAGCTGGGGACGTTCCATCACCAGATGCATCACCGGTATTTCGAATGCAATTACGGCTCGCTTGAGATTCCGTGGGACAGGTTCTTTGGGTCATTCCATGACGGGACCAAGGACGCGGATGCGCGCATGAAAGAACGGCGCAAACGCATCATGGGAGTGTGACGCCCTAAAGGATACCTTCGTAAATCGGACCCAATGTGTCCGTCTCGAAAAGTGAAGACACCGATGTGCCGTTCCAGATATTGAGGATGGCTTGCGCGAACATAGGTGCTGTTGGCACGATACGAATGTTCTTGGCTGCGCTGACAGCACTGGTTGGCTGAATGGAATCGGTGATCACGAGCGATTTCATCACGGAATTGGTGATCCGTTCGACCGCCGGCCCGGACAACACACCATGCGTGATGTAGGAATGTACCTCGGTTGCGCCATGCTCCATAAGCACTTCGGCCGCTTTGCACAGCGTTCCTGCGGTGTCACAGATGTCATCCACGATGATACATTTCTTGCCGGTCACGTCCCCGATCACGGTCATCTCGGCAATCTCACCGGGCTTTTCACGGCGCTTGTCGACGATCGACAACGGCGCGTTGATCCGCTTGGCCAATTCCCGCGCGCGGGCCACGCCGCCCACGTCGGGCGACACGACCATCACATCCGATGTATCGCCTTTGAACTGTTCAAGGATATCCAGCGCAAAGATCGGCGACGCATAGAGGTTGTCCACGGGGATGTCGAAAAATCCCTGAATCTGCGCGGCGTGCAGGTCCATCGTCAGAACCCGCTCGATCCCGGCTTCGGCAATCATGTTTGACACCAGCTTGGCGGTGATGGGCGTGCGTGCCTTGGACCGGCGATCCTGACGGGCATATCCAAAATAGGGGATCACGGCGGTGATGCGGGCCGCTGACGACCGACGCAACGCATCGGCCATGATCAACAGTTCCATCAAATTGTCATTGGCCGGGTTTGAGGTAGGCTGGATAATGAACATATCCTCGCCACGGACGTTCTCGTAGACCTCGACAAAGATTTCCTGGTCGTTGAACCGCTCGACCCGGGCATCGACAAGCCCCACGCTCATCCCGCGATACATGGTCATGCGCCGGGCAATGCCCTTTGCCAGCGGCATATTCGCATTGCCTGAGATCAGTTTGGGTTCAACAAGGTTTGGCATGACTGCAGGCTCCGGGAGGGATCAGGTATGACAGATTCGTGACGTTGCGCTCGCCTTACCATGTGCCTAGGGTCGCGCAAAGCAACACACGCCCGGAGGGACCGAATGGCCCACATTGATTACTTTTTCTCAACACTGTCTCCTTATGCGTATCTCGCGGGCAGACGCATGGAAGCTGTGGCAACCAAGCATGGTGCGACAATCACGTATAAACCCTTCGACGTGATGGCTTTGTTCGCGCGCACGGGTGGTACTCCGCCCAAGGATCGTCATCCAAGCCGTCAGGAATTGCGCGCGCAGGAACTGATCCGGCAATCGAAAAAGCTCGGGATGCCGTTCACCCTCAAACCGGCATCCTGGCCGACCAATGGCGCACCCTCCTCGTATGCATTTATCGCCGCGCAAAATGCGGGTGGTGGTGATCTGGGCGCATTGGCCCAAGGGTTCTTGCGCGCGGTCTGGGCCGAAGAAAAAGACATCGCCCAGGACGACGTGATCCGCGCCGTTCTCGAAGCTGCCGGGTTCGATCCCGGCTTGGCAGAAAGCGGTTTGTTGAACGGGGCCGAAACCTATGCGGCAAACCTCGAAGAGGCGGCGTCGCGTGGCGTGTTTGGCGCGCCGTTCTACGTTACGGATACGGATGAACGGTTCTGGGGGCAGGATCGGATCGATGATCTGGACCTTCATCTGGCTGGAAAAATCTGATGCCCGACGGCTTGCAGACAGGAGGGCCTGTCTACTGCCGTGAATTTGGAAACGGGGCCGAGCGCGCGGTGATGTTGCATTGCGCGCTTGCCCATTCAAAGGTGTGGTCACCGCTGGCAGACACACTGTCCGCCCAATTGACGATGATCGCACCGGATATGCCGGGGCACGGTCGCAGCGGTCCATGGGACCGCCTGTCTGATATCCACGATCAGGTCACCGCAATCGCGCGGGGCTGTTTGGGCGCCGGCGGTCACGTCATCGGCCACAGCTTTGGGGCCACTGTGGCGCTGCGCCTTGCGTTGGAAAACCCCGATAAGGTGCACAGCCTGACATTGATCGAACCGGTCCTGTTTGCGGCGGCCCGAGAAAGCGACCCAATCGTGTTGCAGGCCTATCTCGACAGATCCAAAGGATTTGTGTCTGCCCTGACGCAAGGCGCGTGGGCGCAGGCGGCGCAGGCCTTTATCGCCGTGTGGGGCGATGGGCGCGGCTGGGACCGCCTTGGCGACCGGGAAAAGGTGCTTTTTGCGTCGCAGATGCCCTTTATTCAGGCAACCGAAGCGCTGCTCTTGCACGACACCAAGGGTCTGTTGGCTGCGGGTCGACTCGAACAGATCACATGCCCAACCCGCGTGCTGGAAGGCCAGAACACGGACGCGGTGATCCCTGCAATTCATACGACGCTTGTGCGGCGCATTCCCAGTGCGATGCGCGCCGTGATACCGGGCGCGGGCCATATGGCCCCAATCACCCATCCGGCGCAGGTTTCCTGTCATATCAGCGCCATGTTGATGGCGTGACCCCTTGCAAGCGGGCATGGCGTAGGCCATCTACCCCATGATATAAAGCGGCAAAGACGACAGGAGACGGCGATGATCGAACTTGGACAAAGCCCCGCAGAGACCGACCTGATCAAGGACATTTCGCAAGACGCGTTCATGACCGACGTGGTTGATGCAAGCATGACCATCCCGATCATCGTGGATTTCTGGGCGCCGTGGTGCGGCCCGTGCAAAACCTTGGGGCCACATCTCGAAGCGGCGGTGCGCTCTGCGCGTGGCGCGGTCAAGATGGTCAAGATCAACGTCGATCAGGCCGAAGGTCTGGTGCAGGCGCTGACGCAGCAGGGCTTGCCAATCCAGTCGATTCCGACCGTCATGGCTTTTGTGCAGGGCCGCCCTGTTGATATGTTCCAGGGGGGCAAATCGCCCTCCGAACTCAAGGTGTTCATCGACAAGGTGATCACGGCCGCAGGTGGGGAAACCGGTGGCGGGCTGGATGATGCGGTGGATGCCGCCGAAGAGATGCTTGAGGTTGGCACTGTCGAGGATGCGATGCAGACCTTTGCTGCCGTGCTCGAAGAAGACCCGAAACACCCACGCGCCTATGCGGGCCTAGTGCGCTGTGCGTTGGCCGCAGATGATCTCGAACAGGCCGAAGCCATCCTGAATGGCGCACCCGCCGAGATCGCCACCAGCACAGAACTTGAAGCCGCCCGCGCGCAGCTTGAATTGGCCAAACAGGCCAGCAATTCTGGGCCTGTCGCCGACCTGCAAGCCGCCGTTGATGTGGACCCTGACAACCATCAGGCGCGGCTTGATCTGGCGCAGGCGCTCTATGCTTCTGGCGATGGTCAAGGCGCTGTGGATCACCTTCTAGAGCTGTTCCGCAGAGACCGTGAGTGGAACGATGGCGCGGCCAAAGCCCAGCTTATGACGATTTTTGACGCCCTTAAACCAAACGATCCTGTGGCGCTGAACGGGCGTCGCCGATTAAGCTCAATGATATTTGCCTGATCCGTTCGTCAGGCTAGATCGTCGATCATGATAAGAGTCACCGAATTGCCGGGATCCATCCCCGTATTCCCGCTGCCCGGGGCGCTTTTGCTGCCCCGCGCGCGGCTGCCGCTGCACCTGTTCGAGCCGCGCTACCTGCAAATGCTTGAAGATGCCATGAAAACACCCGCGCGCCTGATCGGAATGGCGCAGCCCAATGCCCGCCCAAAAGGCGATCAGGATGCCTTGCACCGGATTGGATGCGCCGGACGTGTTACGCAGTTTTCCGAAACCGAAGACGGGCGCTACATGGTCACGCTCACGGGCATCTCTCGTTTTCGCTTTGGCGACGAAGTTGTGGGCTTTTCACCTTATCGCAAATTCGAGGTGAACTGGGATGGCTTTGACCGCGATCAGGGCGGACCCGAGCATGATCGCGGCTTTGACCGCGACGCGTTCATGGACCTTCTGGACCGGTATTTTCTGGCCCGCGATCTGTCGGCGGATTGGCACACTCTGAAAGATGCGGATGACGAGCTGCTGATCAATTCGTTGTCGATGCTGCTTGACTTTGAACCCGAGGAAAAACAGGCGCTTCTTGAAGCACCATCCTTGTCCACGCGGCGTGAAACGCTGGTGACGCTGCTCGAATACGCGCTGCGCGGCGGACAGTCGGAAAGTATCCTGCAATGACCGAAACGCCGGGATTTGACCGCAAAATGCTGGAGGCACTTGTGTGCCCCCAGACCCAAGGCCGATTGGAATATGACGCGTCCAAACAGGAATTGCTCAGCCATTCTGCGCATTTGGCCTACCCGATCCGTGACGGTATCCCGATCATGCTGATCGACGAGGCCCGCGAGATTGACTAAGCGGGCCTGGCTGAATTGACAGCCCTTTGGCCCTGCGATACCTCGCTCCTCTTTCAGGAGCACAAGAGGCAGCATGGGACGCAAACGCAAAGGGCGTGATATTTCCGGGTGGCTGGTGGTCGACAAGCCTGCTGGTCTGACCTCGACGGCTGTGGTCAACAAGGTCCGTTGGGCGTTCGACGCAAAAAAGGCGGGGCATGCCGGCACGCTTGACCCGGACGCGACCGGCGTTCTGGCGGTGGCCCTGGGCGAGGCGACCAAGACGGTGCCTTACATCACCGATGCTCTCAAGGCCTACGAGTTTACCGTTCGGTTCGGGCAGGCGACCCGTACGGATGACGCAGAAGGCGATGTGATTGCCAGCTCTGATCTGCGCCCCTCTGACGACGAGATCAAAGAGGCGCTACACCCCTTTGTCGGCGACATCATGCAAGTGCCTCCACAATTCTCGGCTGTCATGATTGACGGTGAACGCGCCTATAAACGTGCACGGGACGGCGAAGAGATGGACATCGCCGCGCGGCCCCTGTTCGTTGACGAACTGACCTTGTTAGACCGCCCCGATGCCGACCACGCTGTGTTGATGCTCGTCTGCGGCAAGGGAGGTTACGTCCGCTCCATTGCCCGCGATCTGGGCGAGGCGTTGGGCTGTTTGGGCCACGTTTTGCGCTTGCGTCGGGTCTGGTCTGGTCCGTTTGATGCCGAAGACGGGCTGAGCCTCGATCAGATCGACGCATTGGCGCGGACGCCGGAATTGGACAGCCATCTCCTCCCGTTAGAGCAAGGGCTGGCAGATCTTCCCGAACTCACCTGCACCGCCGAGGCGGCGGTCAAGTTGCGCAATGGCAACCCGGCTATGGTGATCGCATCGGGCGTCGAATATGGCGACGAGTGTTGGGTGTCGTGCGATGGCGAACCCATCGCCGTTGGCCGCTACAAGGCGGGTGAAGTGCATCCATCGCGGGTGTTTGTCGGCGCATGACAGACCTGCCGCCCGCGCTTCATGATGCGTTGGTGTATCGGTCGCACGCGGCGGCGGGCTGTATATCGCAGGTCTGGTATTCGCGGTGCGATCTATACCGCTACGGCTTGTCGCGTGTTTGGGACGCGGCAAAACCGGCGATCCTGTTCGTCATGCTGAACCCGTCAACGGCGGATGAGCATCGCAACGACCCAACGGTCGCCCGCTGTGAAACCCGCGCCCGCGTGATGGGATTCGGGGGCGTGATGATCGCCAATATCTTTGCTTTTCGCGCCACGCATCCGCAGGATCTCAAACAGGCCGATGCCCCGGTGGGGGATCACAACGACGCCGTGTTGGCGCATTGGACGGACCGCGCGGGCATGGTTGTGGCGGCTTGGGGCGTGCATGGCGGGTATCAGGGGCAAGGCGCTTCGGTCGCGCGCCAAATTGGTGGTGCGCTGCACCATCTGGGTCTGACCAAACACGGCCACCCGCGCCATCCGCTTTACGTCTCGCTGAGCACACAGCCGGTGGCGTGGCGGATTGCAGGCCGGTATCCGCCCGAGTGATTGATCGAATTTGAACGATTTGTCCGGGGGGCCGCGAGGGATGAAAACGGATCGTTTACCTGTCGGGTCTAGCGTGACCCTGTCTTTCCAATCGGGTGTGCGTCATGATCTATTTCTTGGTTTGTCTGTTCGGCCTTTTTGGCATCGCAAGCCTGTTCATCGTCTTGCCGTCCCATGCAACGCCGCAGGCGGCGCCATCCCTCGACTGGCCCGATATTCCCGTGGCTTCTTTGGGGGTGTTCAAACGCACGGGGCGCATCAATCAGGCAGGACCGGCGGCAAAGCCACCCATCCGCGTCGCATCGTTTGAGGCTGCACAGGAACGGGTTCTGGCCCTTCTCAAACCGCCTATTCAGCAGCGTCCGAACATTGCCCTGCGCTTATCCGCAATCGACCAAGCGTGGACCGATGTGCTGATGAACGGTGCGGTGGTTGTGCAGGTGCCCACTCAGGCGGTGATCGCCCAACGGGGCAGGGGTGCCCGAGCCTCGTGATGCGCAAGGCGCGGTTAATGCCGAAGGGCTTCCCAACCTCCGTTTTATCGCCTATACGCGCCCATCCGCAGGACGTGCGGAGATTCTCCATGGGCCCTGCTGGACGACATCCCGGCTTGTGCCATTCACACAAACCTTCCGAAAGGAGATCCCGATGTCGATCACCGTTGAAGAAAAGAACCGCCTGATCAAGGAATTCGCAACCAAAGAAGGCGACACCGGTTCGCCCGAAGTTCAGGTTGCCATTCTGACCAGCCGTATCTCGACCCTGACCGAGCACTTCAAAACCCACAAGAAAGACAACCACTCTCGTCGTGGTCTGCTCAAGCTTGTGGCGTTGCGTCGTAAGCTTTTGGATTACACCAAAGCCAAGGATGAAGCACGCTATCAGGACTTGATCAAGCGTCTGGGCATCCGCCGCTAAGGCCTGCCAAGATTTGGTTTCAAAGGGCTCGCTTCGCGGGCCCTTTTTTGTTGCCGCGCCGAACGCCTGACTGCCTCACACGGCAAAAATCCTGATAAGGATTTTCTAAAAATCTCACCAGATTTTTGGCTCGTACCCCGTGGTGACCTAATAAAACGAATGGTTTTCTTTGTGGCGTATTTCCTGTAAGGCCCATCCATCTGAGACGTGACGCTTCGACCCTGGCGCATGGCATGATGAAAGGGTCGGCGGCAATGGGGCCGCCATTTGATAACGGGAGACCCGGAGGGCCGGGAGCGCTCCTATACAGGAAACGGTAATGTTCAACATTTCGAAGAAAAGCATGCAGTGGGGCGAAGAAACGCTCACACTGGAAACGGGCAAGGTTGCCCGTCAGGCCGATGGCAGCGTGATTGCGACCCTTGGCGAAACTTCGGTCATGGCCAACGTGACGTTCGCCAAGAAACCGAAGCCCGGTCAGGATTTCTTTCCGCTGACCGTCCACTACCAGGAAAAATACTATGCCGCGGGTAAAGTCCCCGGTGGCTTCTTCAAGCGCGAGGCGCGTCCGACCGAGAAGGAAACGCTCACAGCGCGCCTGATCGACCGTCCGATCCGCCCGCTGTTCGTTCCGGGCTTCAAACATGAAGTCCTGGTGATGTGCACCGTGCTGTCGCATGACCTTGTCAACGACCCAGACATGGTTGCGATGATCGCAACTTCTGCCGCGCTGACGATTTCCGGCGCGCCGTTCATGGGCCCGATCGCTGCATGCCGCGTTGGCTTTAGTGATGGTGAATACATCCTGAACCCAGAGGTTGAGGATATGGACCAGTTGCGAAACAACCCGGATCAGCGCCTTGATCTGGTTGTTGCAGGCACCAAAGACGCCGTGATGATGGTGGAATCCGAAGCTTACGAGCTGACCGAGGAAGAAATGCTCGGCGCTGTGACCTTCGCGCATGAACAAATCCAGCCGGTGATCGATCTCATCATCGATCTGGCAGAGTCGGCCGCAAAAGAGCCGTTTGATTTCCAGCCGCCGGATTATTCAGAGCTTTACGAAGCCGTGAAAGCCGCAGGCGAGGACAAAATTCGTGCTGCCTATGCGATCATGGACAAGCAGGAACGCACAACGGCCCTGTCCGACGCAAAAGCTGCGATCACAGAGTCGCTGACGGCAGAACAGCTGGAAGATGCCAACCTTGGTTCGGCGATGAAAAAGCTCGAAGCAAGCGTTCTGCGCGGTGATGTCGTCAAGACAGGCAAGCGGATCGACGGTCGTGCGCTGGACGAAGTGCGCGATATCGTCTGCGAAACCGGCCTTCTGCCCCGCACACACGGTTCGGCGTTGTTCACCCGTGGTGAAACGCAGGGCCTCGTTGTGACAACGCTGGGCACCGGGGACGATGAGCAGATCATTGATGCGCTGCACGGCAACTACCGCTCGAATTTCCTGCTGCACTATAACTTCCCACCCTATTCGGTGGGTGAAGCGGGTCGCGTGGGCCCTCCGGGACGTCGTGAGATTGGTCACGGCAAACTGGCATGGCGCGCGCTTCAGGCAGTTCTGCCTGCGGCAACGGATTTCCCGTATACCGTGCGTGTGGTGTCCGAGATCACGGAATCCAACGGCTCGTCTTCCATGGCGTCGGTCTGTGGTGGCTCCTTGTCCATGATGGACGCAGGTGTGCCGCTCAAATCCGCTGTGGCTGGTGTGGCCATGGGTCTGATCCTTGAAGAGGACGGATCGTATGCGGTTCTGACTGACATTCTGGGTGACGAAGATCATCTGGGTGACATGGACTTCAAAGTGGCGGGTACAGAAAACGGCATCACGTCGTTGCAGATGGACATCAAGGTCGCAGGCATCACGCCCGAGATCATGCAAAAAGCCCTGGCACAAGCCAAGGCAGGCCGTCTGCACATTCTGGGCGAGATGAACAAAGCCCTGACGGGTGCTGCGGAATTCAGCGTTCACGCGCCGCGCATCGAGACCATGCAGATCCCCACCGACAAGATCCGTGAAGTGATCGGCTCGGGCGGTAAAGTCATCCGCGAGATCGTGGAATTGTCAGGTGCCAAGGTCGACATCAATGACGACGGTGTCATCAAGATCGCCAGCCCAAACGGCGAAGCGATCCAAAAGGCCTATGACATGATCTATTCGATCGTGGCAGAGCCGGAAGAGGGCCAAGTCTACAAAGGCAAGGTTGTGAAGATCGTCGATTTTGGCGCCTTCGTGAACTTCTTTGGCAAGCGCGACGGCCTTGTGCATGTCAGCCAGATCGAAAATCGCCGCCTGAACCATCCGTCGGATGTGCTCAAGGAAGGTCAGGAAGTCTATGTAAAGCTTCTGGGCTTTGACGACCGTGGCAAGGTGCGCCTTGCGATGAAGATGGTCGATCAGGAAACTGGTAAAGAGCTGGCACCCGAGCAAAAGACCGAAGACGCAGAGTAATCTGCTGTTTTCCAAGTCTCTAAAAACAAAGGTGTCCCCATGGGGACACCTTTTTTCTTTGTGCCAATGCGCTATCTTCGCTGCATGCTTAAAACGCTCATCTTGATCGCTTTACTGACAACGGGGCAGGCCATGGCCGAAACGGTGTTCGACGATTTTTCCGGGAATGCAAATGCGCGGTGGGATTATGTCGCCGATGGTGTGATGGGCGGCGTTTCGTCGGGCCGGGCTGAAATTCGTGGCTCGGGTGCGGATGCTGTTTTGCGGCTGACCGGAACCGTGAGCACGGACAATAATGGCGGGTTCCTTCAGGTGCGTCGTCGCTTTTCCGATCCATGGGCGCAAGACGCCCAAGGTCTGGAACTGCGGGTGCGCGGCAATGGCGAACGCTACTATGTCTTTCTGAAAACGCCGGGCCTTGGCCGGGTGTGGTATTCCTACCGCGCGTCGTTCACCGCCTCTGACGTGTGGCAAACCATACGCCTGCCGTTCACCGAATTTGGCGCATCTCATGACGGGATGCCGCAAATCCTTAGCCCGTCCAATGTCAACTCTGTCGCAATCGTAGCCTATGGAGCGGATTTTGAGGCGGATGTATCCGTGGGCCGCATTTCGCTTTATTGAGAGCGGCGCTGTTGCGCGGTGCGCGCCCGCGCTATCAAAAAAAGACCCCGGATAAAATCCGGGGCCAAGTCCAACAGGGAGGTGCATATGATGACCCGCATATGCGACGGGAACTGTTGAAACCCTGATAAAAGATGTGCGCGGCATGCCTCTTTGATCTGGATCAAAATAGACTAAGGTCTTACGAGACCAGCCGATATCCACCGGACTCTGTCACCAGCAATCGCGCGTTTGACGGATCGGGTTCGATCTTTTGCCGAAGGCGATAGATGTGGGTTTCCAAAGTATGCGTGGTGACGCCCGCGTTGTAACCCCAGACCTCGTGCAGCAGCGTATCGCGTGCCACGACTCCATCGGTGGACCGGTAGAGAAACTTGAGGATGTTCGTCTCTTTCTCGGTCAGGCGGATTTTCTTGTCATCTTCTGTCATCAAAAGTTTCATCGAGGGTTTGAACGTGTATGGCCCAAGGGTGAAAATCGCGTCCTCGGACTGTTCGTGCTGGCGCAGCTGGGCGCGGATACGGGCCAGAAGCACCGGGAATTTAAAGGGCTTGGTGACGTAGTCATTAGCGCCTGCATCCAGACCCAGAATGGTGTCTGCATCGGAATCGTGGCCCGTCAGCATCAGCACGGGGGCTTTGACATCCTGCTTGCGCATCAGTCGGCACAGTTCGCGGCCATCGGTGTCGGGCAGGCCGACGTCCAGAATAATCAGGTCATACAGGTTTTCTTTGACCCGACCCATCGCGGCGGTTCCGCAATCGGCTTCGAAAACCTCGAAATCTTCGGTCATGACCAATTGTTCGGCCAAGGCTTCGCGCAGGTCGTCATCATCGTCGACCAGAAGGATATTCTTGAGCTGTGCCATTGTGTTGCTTCTCCGTGTGCTGTCAGAGACATGGGCGGAGCGTTGCATGGCGGCAAGAATTGCTGCAAACGTTTCACGGCCTCGTGTATGCAAAGGGCAATTGTTTCACAAATTCTGGCCATTTGTTGCAAAATGGGCCGCTGGGATCAGACCAAACCAATGACACTTGCACCCGACATCACCGATCTTCTGGCCCGTGCGCGGGCGGATTTGCGCATGGGCGTGCCGATTGTTCTGGCCCGTGCGGGGGGCGGCGTGCTGGTGCTTGCGGTCGAAACCTTGGGGGCTGATCGGCTGCGGGACGTGGTCGCCTTGGGGGCTGAGGCCGATCTGGTGTTGACTGGACGCCGGGCTGAAACTCTCAAGGCACGGGCTTATGACGGTGACGTGGCGCGGGTGGCCCTGCCGCTGGATGTGACGCTGCGCTGGGTGCAGGCTTTGGCCGATCCTGCGGATGATCTGGCGCACCCCATGAAGGGGCCGCTTGTCAGCCGCCGGGGCGGCGATGCGGATTTGCACCGGATGGCTGTGACGCTTGCCAAATCGGCGCGGCTTTTGCCAGCGGTGATTGCTGCGCCGCTGAACGACGCGGCGGGCTTTGCGGTCGACCACGCGTTGACCTGCCTTGATGCGGACACTGCCGCGCCACGGCTTGGCGCGTCGGCTGTGTTCGAGTCTGTGGTGTCCGCACGCGTGCCTTTGCGCGCTACCCAAAACGCGCGGCTGCATGTGTTCCGCCCCGAAGATGGATCGGACGAGCATTACGCCATCGAGATCGGTCGCCCGGACCGCGCGGCCCCTGTTTTGGCGCGACTGCATTCGGCCTGTTTCACCGGCGATCTGCTGGGCAGTCTGAAATGCGATTGCGGCCCGCAATTGAACGGCGCGCTTGACGCGATGGGTGCGGAAGGCGCGGGCGTGTTGCTGTATCTCAACCAAGAAGGGCGCGGGATCGGGCTTGCCAACAAGATGCGCGCCTATGCGCTTCAGGATCAGGGCTTCGACACGGTCGAGGCCAATCACCGGCTGGGGTTCGAGGATGATGAACGTGATTTCCGCATCGGGTCGGAACTGTTGCGTAAACTTGGTTTCTCGGCAGTGCGGTTGATGACGAACAATCCCGCCAAGATCGCCATGATGGAGAAATGCGGGATTGCTGTGGCCGAACGGGTGCCTCTCAAGGTGGGGGAAAATCGGCATAACGCGGGCTATCTGGCGACCAAGGCGCGCAAATCGGGGCATCTTCTGTGACGCCTGCCGATCTGGTTCTGACCCGTCGCGGTCTGCGGTTCATGGGGCGCTACTGGCCCTGTACCATCGGGCGTGGCGGGGTGCGGATGGACAAGCGCGAAGGCGATGGTGGCACTCCGGTCGGGGTGCACCGTATCGTTGGCTTGCTCTACCGGCCCGACCGCATGGCGAAACCCACCGATTGGGCGGTGCCCATCCGGCCCGGTGACTTGTGGTCCGACGATCCGCGTCACGAGGATTACAACATGATGGTGCGCGCGCCCTATCCGCACAGCCACGAGGCGCTGCGCCGGGCGGACCCGCTTTACGATCTTGTGTTGCTCACCGACTGGAACTGGCCCTATGCGGTCAAGGGTCGGGGATCGGCGATCTTTTTGCATCGCTGGCGCAGACCGGGGTTTCCCACCGAAGGCTGTATCGGGTTCCGCCCCGATCACCTGCACCGGATTGCTGGGTTGATCCGCTATGAGACGCGGCTCGTCGTGCCCGCCTCATTGACCTGAGCCGCAGGGGATTACCTTCAGCGGCATGAGCGTTCAGTCCCGTCTGTCCGATTGCACCCTGTGTGCCGACCGCTTTGCCGTCACTGCAACCCGGCACTGGCCCCGTCCGGTTGTCTGGTTCCGCCCCGGTGCGCGTCTGTTGATCTGTAGCCAGGCACCGGGGATGCGCGCCCATACCAGCCGTATTCCGTTTGATGACCCGTCAGGGGATCGGTTGCGTGATTGGCTGGGGCTCGACCGTGCTGCATTCTATGATCAGACCCGTGTGGCGATTGTGCCGATGGGATTCTGCTTTCCCGGCTATGATGCTGCGGGGTCCGACCTGCCGCCACCTGCGCTCTGCCGCAAGACATGGCATGCCGAGGTGCTGGCGCATGTGGGGGATGTGCCGCTCAAGCTGGTGATTGGCGGCTATGCGCAGAAATACCATCTGGGCACCAAGGCAGGCGTGACAGAAGTGGTGCAGGGCTGGCGCGACCATTGGCCGGGCATTCTGCCCTTGCCGCATCCAAGCTGGCGCAATACGGCGTGGATCAGGAAAAACCCGTGGTTTGCGGACGAGGTGCTGCCCGCCTTGCGCGCGCGGGTCCAGGAGGTGATGGCATGACTTTGGAAACCCCGCTCGACAGTGCGCATACCGCGATGGAGGCCGCACCCGAAGACACAAACGCGCGGCTGCGGTTTTATGACCGTCTGGCCGAGGCCGAGCTGTTTGTGATGCTCGCCCGCGAGGCCGAGGGCGATCAGGCAGAGCCGGAACTGTTCGAGGTCGACGACGCCCGCTTTGTGCTGGCGTTCGACACCGAAGACCGTCTGAGCAGTTTTGCCGGGCGTGCCGTGCCCTATGTCGCGCTGTCCGGGCGCACGGTTGTGGGCATGCTGGCGGGGCAAGGCATCGGTATTGCGCTGAACCCCGATGTTGCGCCATCGTCGATCCTGCTGCCCGCGGACGCGGTGGATTGGCTGGCCGAAACCGTGGCGCAGGGACCGTCCGAGGCCGAGGCGCGCCCCGAAGAGTTTCGCGCGCCGCGCGCTTTGCCGGATGGATTGCTTGAAGCGATTGACGCCAAGCTGCGCACAGCGGTGGGCCTTGCGCGGCGCGGGTATCTGGCCGAGGTGGTCTATGACAGCGGTGTGCGAGGGCATTTGATCGGCTTTACAGGTGCCATACCGGGGGCCGAAGGCGCGTTGGCGCGCGCCATTCAAGAAGCGCTGGTGTTTTCCGGGTTGGAAGCGGCTGCGCTGGATGTGGTGTTTCTGCGCGACAGCGATCCGGTGACAGCCCAGCTTGCCCGCGTCGGCTTGCGGTTTGATCTGCCTGAGCCGCAAGAGCCTGCGCGCACAGAGCGGATGGCCCCCGGTGCCAACCCGGACAAACCCCCGATCCTGCGGTGAGTGTCATCCGTGGGCAGATGACACAAGCCTGATTGATCAGGTGTGGCCCAACTCCTGTCGAAAGGTCGGCAGGGCATCGTTGTCGCTGGCTGTAGCCTCCCAGATCGCGCGGGCAATGGCGCGGGCCATGCACACCGCCGCGTAATGGCCCAGCATCGGCATCACGTCCGCAGAGGGAGATCCGCGCCGTGCCGTGCTGGTGGCAAAGATCAGGTCTCCGTCGTAGGGGGTGTGCGCGGGCACAAGCGCGCGGGCAAAGCCGTCATGCGCCGCCGTTGCCAGCCGCTTGCATGCAGCTTTGTCGAGAGTGGCGTCCGTGGCCACCACACCAATCGTGGTGTTGCTGCCGTGCTGTGCCATTGCGGCGGCTTTGCGGCTTGGTGGCAAGGCTTGCAAATTCGGTTGTGTCTCGGGGCCAAGGCCGCCGAATTCGTCTTCGATCTCGAACGGGGCGGCCCAGAAATGCTGTCCTGACGGGGTTGTGGCGCTTCCCAGCGCGTTGACCACCACCAGCGCGCCGATGGTGGTGCCATCGGGCAGAACCAAAGAGGCCGACCCCAACCCGCCTTTGTGCTGCGCATCCGTTGCGCCGGTGCCCGCTCCGGCGGTGCCGATGGCAAAATCATGCGTGATATTGGCCAGCGCCTGACGACCCAACGCGGGGTACGGGTTGTCGACCCATGCCTTGTCGCCATTGTTCAACAGATCAAAGATGATCGCCGCAGGCACAATCGGTACGCGCGCGGAATGGATTGCAAAGCCGCGCCCTTGGTCTGCCAGCGCCTCCATGACACCTTGCGCTGCCGCAAGCCCAAAGGCGGATCCGCCCGACAGCACCAACGCATCCACGCCCGGTACGGTTTTGTCCGGCTCCAGCAGGTCGGTGTCGCGGGTGCCCGGTGCCCCGCCCATCACCGCGTAGCTGGCGGTCATGGGGCCGTCTTCGGACAGAAGAACGGTGGTGCCGGATTTGAGGCGATCGTCCTGCGCGTTGCCCACGCTGAGACCGGGCACATCGGTGATCAGGTTACGAGGTCCGGGTGTCATAGGGGCCTTCCATTTCTGGCAAGGTCGGAGTGAGGGGCCAGCCCCTTACACTCCCCGAGGTATTTTGAGCCCAAAGAAACCCGGATCATATGCAGCGGCCCCCGTCGACTTCCATGCAGACGCCGGTGATCATGCTGGCCTCGTCCGAGCAGAGGAAGGCGGCGGCGTTGCCAAGGTCTTCGGGTTGCGAGAAGCGACCCAGCGGGATGGTTGACAGGAATTTCGCGCGGATCTCTGGCGTGTCTTCTCCCATGAAGCTTTTGAGCAGGGGTGTTTCGCCCGCCACCGGGTTGAGCGCGTTCACCCTTATGCCCTCAGGGGCGAGTTCGACGGCCATGGTGCGGGTTGCTGTGATCATCCAGCCTTTGGACGCGTTGTACCAGTTCAGGCGCGGACGCGGAGACACGCCAGCAGTCGAGGCGATATTGAGGATGGTGCCGGACTGGCGGTGTTTGAAATGTGGCACAAGGCTGCGTGCGGTCAGGTAGACGGATTTGCAGTTCACGGCAAAGACGCGGTCGAAATCGTCTTCGGTGATGTCTTCCATCTGACCGGGCAGGTGGGTGATGCCTGCGTTGTTCACCATAATATCGACATGGCCCATCCGGGTGATCGCAGTCTCGATCATGTCGGTCACCTGATCACCGTTTGCGACATCGGCTTGGTGGGCAATGCCGCTGATCTCGGTTGCGACGGTCTGGGCGGCGTCATGGTTCAGATCGACCACCATAACCGTTGCGCCTTCGGTTGCAAATTTGTGGGCGATGCCTGCACCAAAGCCAGACGCTGCCCCGGTGACGATGGCGGTTTTGCCGTTTAATCTCATGGTTTGTGTCCTTTACCCATGTTTAGCGGCGACGGTTTTCAGAGTTGAGAAGCCATAAAGCGCCTCGAACCCTTTTTCGCGGCCATGGCCGGATTTGCCGATCCCGCCGAAGGGCAGTTCAACTCCGCCCCCCGCGCCATAATTGTTGATAAAAACCTGCCCGCTTTTCAGCGCCTTGGCCAGCCGCATCTGCCGCGCGCCATTGGCGGTCCAGACCCCCGCGACAAGACCGTAGAGCGTGCCATTGGCGATCTGGATTGCGTCCTCTTCGGTGTCGAATGGGATCAACACCTGCACCGGGCCGAAAAGTTCGTCCTGGGCCAGTTCGTGGTCTGGCGGCACGGGACCATAGAGACGTGGTTGGACATAGGCACCGCCTGGGGGCAGGCCAGTTGGCATCGGCGTTTCGGCGATGCAGGGCAGGGTATGCGCGGCCTCGAGCAGGGTCTCAAAGCGTGCCTTTTGCCTGATCGAGATCAGCGGGCCGATATCGGGATTGCTGGTGGCGGGACCGATGGTTTTGGCGTGATAGGCGTCAGTCATGCGGCGGGCGACCTCGTTGTAGACGCCGCGCTGGATCAGGATGCGGGACGCGGCAGAGCAGGTCTGACCAGCGTTCTGAAGGCCTGCGTTTACCAAAAAGGGCAGGGCGTCGTCCAGATCGGCGTCGTCAAAAACGATCTGTGGGGATTTGCCGCCCAGCTCCAGCGTGACGGGCACGACGTTTTGTGCCGCCAGCGTCTGGATCGTCTTGCCGGTTTCTACCGACCCGGTAAAACTCAGGTGATGTACGCCGGGATGACGGGCAAGGGCTGCGCCCGCCTCGGACCCCAATCCGGGGATGACGTTCAATGTGCCATCAGGAAAGCCCGCCTCTTTGGCCAGATGCGCAAACATGAGCGCGGTCAGACAGGCGTCCTCGGCCGGTTTCAATACGCAGGCATTGCCCATCGCAAGCGCTGCCCCGACAGAGCGCCCGATGATCTGCATCGGGTAATTCCAAGGCACGATATGGCCGGTCACCCCGTGTGGTTCACGCAGAGTGTAGACGGTATAGCCGTCGAGATAAGGGATGGTTTCGCCATGCACCTTGTCAGCCGCGCCACCGTAGAATTCGCAGTAACGCGCAAGAGCGATCGCATCGGCGCGCGCTTGGGTGACGGGTTTGCCGACATCCAATGTTTCGAGAGTGGTGAGCAGATCGACATGGTCCAGCACAAGCTGGCCAAGCCGGGTGAGACACCGCCCCCGCTCAAGCGCGGTCATCTTGCCCCAGGCGCCATCCTGCGCCGATTGGGCGGCGGTGACGGCGGCGTCCACATCTGCTTTCGTGCTGCGGGCGATCTGGCACAGCATGCTGCCATCTGACGGGTTGACCAGTGGCAGGGTATGGGCTGTGGCGCGCCATGTGCCGCTAATCAGGATGTGGCTGGGATCAAACGGCAGAGTAGGAAACATCATGGGCCTCCGGGACATCGGGCAGGTGCGGCGCGGCTTTTATCAGCGTTTGGGTATAGGGGTGGCCGGGTGTGTCGAAAATCTCTGCGGTGGGGCGGTCTTCGACAATTTGCCCTGCCTGCATCACCATCACCCGGTCGGTGATAGAGCGTACGACGCTTAAATCGTGGCTGATGAAAAGATAGGTCAGCCCATAGGCACGGCTGAGATCGGCCATCAGATCAAGAATTTGTGCCCGCACCCGCACATCTAGGGCCGACACCGCTTCGTCGAACACGATCAGCTCTGGCTTGATGATCAACGCGCGTGCGATGGCGATGCGCTGACGCTGGCCGCCGGAAAAGGCGTGGATGTGTTTGTCCGCATCCTCTGGCCTCAGACCCACAGCTGTGAGGGCCTCGGCGATCGCGTGGTCGCGCGCGGGGCCTTTGGGCGGCTCGGGCAGCAGGTGGAAGGGTTCGGTGATCAGCCGGGCGACCTTGTGACGGGGGTTGAAGCTGCCGTAAGGGTCTTGGAACACGACCTGCATCTTGCGCCGGACCGTCAGGTTCGGGTGGCCGTCCTGCCAGACCGGGTCACCATCGAGGGTGAGCTGGCCCGCCTGCACGGGCTCCAACCCAAGAATGGCACGGGTCAGGGTGGATTTGCCACAGCCGGATTCGCCCACGAGGCCAACTCGTTCACCACGTTTGATGTCAAAGCTCACGCCGTTTACGGCGCGAAACACCGGGCGCGGACCAAAGGGCGTTGCACGCGGCAGCGGGTAGTCGCGGGTGACGTTTTTGACTGACAGCAACGGGGCCAGGGCTTTGGGCGCGCTCAGGTTCGCCTGATGGCGTGAGGCCTCGAACAATTGACGCGTATAGGGGTGGTGCATGCTGCGCAGCACGTCTTGCGTCGGACCAGCCTCAACAATCTCGCCGTGGCGCATCACGTTGAGGCTGTCGGCCATGTCGCTGACCACGGCAAGGTCATGGGTGATCATCATCAGAGCCATGTTTTCTTCGCGGGCAAGACCCCGCAGCAGGTCTAGGATCTGCGCCTGCGTGGTCACATCAAGCGCGGTTGTCGGCTCATCCGCGATGAGCAGCCGGGGGCGCAGGGCGATGGCCATGGCGATCACCACGCGCTGACGCTGACCGCCGCTAAGTTCATGCGGATACCGCGTCAGGGGAAAGCGGTCGGGGGGCAGACCGACGCGGTGCAGCACTTCGCGCGCGCGATCTTTGGCTTGCGAAGGGGGCAGGGCCTTGTGGATCAGGATCGTTTCCATCACCTGTGCGCCGATGGTGTGCACCGGGTTGAGCGCCGTCATGGGCTCCTGAAACACCATGCCAATCTCGCGCCCCCGCAGGTCGCACAGCTGTGGCTCTGGCAATGTCAGCAGGTCGGTGCCGTCAAAGGTGATCGTGCCCTGTGTTGTCGTGCCCTTGGGCAAAAGGCCCATCGTGGCAAAGGCGGTCATGGATTTGCCCGACCCGCTTTCGCCGGTCAGGGCCGTGATCTCGCCTTCACGTATGTTTAACGAAATGTCGTGCAGGATGGGGGTGCCGTGGATCGCCAGGGAAAGGTTTTCAATGCTCAAAAGGCTCATGCGCGCACCACCTTAAGGCGCGGATCCAGCGCGTCGCGCAAACCGTCCCCCAAAAGGTTCAGGCCAAGCACCATCGCCACAATGGTCAGGCCGGGGATCAGCGCAACATGCGGGGCGAGGGATACCATGGTCTGTGCATCGGCCAACATACGCCCCCAGCTTGGGATCGGGGGCTGCGCGCCAAGGCCCACATAACTCAGACCTGCTTCGGCCAGAATGCCAAGGCTGAACTGGATGGTGCCCTGCACGATGAGCAGGTTCGCCACGTTGGGCAGGATGTGTTCGACACTGATGCGGGTGCGGGTCTTTCCGGCAACCTGCGCGGCCATGATGAATTCGCGCTTCCACAGGCTAAGAGCGGCCCCGCGCGTGATGCGGGCAAACACGGGGATGTTGAAGATGCCGATTGCGATGATGGCGTTGGTGGCAGAGGGGCCAAAGACGGCGGTGATCAGAATGGCGATCACCAGCGATGGGAAGGCAAAGATCAGGTCGTTCATGCGCATGATCCCTTCGTCCAGCATCCCGCCCCGGCGGGCCGCAGCGGCAAGGCCCAAGGGAACGCCAAGTCCCATGCCAATGCCAACGGCAACCAGTGCCACGGCGATGGATGTGCGCGCGCCGACCATGAGCATCGACAGGATATCGCGCCCGAAATGGTCGGTGCCCAGCAAGTTGCCCGCGCTGGGTGGTTGCAGGCGGCCCGCGATGTTCATGGCTTCGACGCTTGCAGGGGTCCAGACAAAGGAAACCAACGCAGCAATAACGAACACGCCGGTCAGCAGCCCGCCAAGGATCAGGTTGCGACTCATGTCCGGGTCCTTAGCCGTGGGTCAACTGCGGCATAGGCCAGATCGACGACAAAGTTCACCATGATCACAGCAAAGACCAGCAACATGACCACGGATTCCACCACGATCAGATCGCGTTGCGTGATCGCCTGAAAGATCAGCCGTCCCAGGCCGGGCAGAAAGAACACCTGTTCGATGATGATGGCCCCCGCCAGAAGGAACGCGAATTGCAGGCCGATGATCGTCAGCACCGGGATCATCGCGTTGCGCAACCCGTGCCGCCACAGCGCCTGGCGTGCCGACAATCCCTTGGCCCGCGCGGTGCGCATGAAATCTTCGCCCAGAATGTCCAGCAATGAGGACCGCATCACCCGCGTCAGGATCGCGGCCTGGGGCAGGGCCAGCGCAATTGCGGGCAGGGTCAGCGCCTTGATCCCGGACCAGAACCCGCTGTCCCACCCGGCAAAGCCACCGGCGCTGAACCAGCGCAGGTTGATGGCAAAGATCAGAACCAGCATCATCGCAAACCAGAAATTCGGGATAGCGACGCCCAACTGCGTGGCCCCTGTCACCGCCAGATCACCGGGCCCGCCGCGGCGCGCGGCGGCATAGATGCCCGCGGGAAAGGCAATCAACGTGGACAGTGTCAATGCATAGAGCGCGAGCGGCACCGACACCCACATCCGGTCCGCAATCATCTGCGCCACCGGCGTGCGGTAGGTGTAGGAGGTGCCAAAATCCCCGGTCAGCATCCCGCCAACCCAGCTTAGGTAGCGACCGAATTTCGACTGATCCAGTCCCAGTTCGGCGCGCAAAGCCGCTACAGTGTCGGGTTGGGCATTCATCCCAAGCATGAAGCTGGCCGGGTCGCCGGGGGCGATTTCGACCACCACGAATATGACCATGGATGCCACCAGAAGGCTGAGGGCAAGCGAGATCAGACGTTTGAGGGCATAGCGCAGCATGCCGTGCAGATTAGGGCAGGGCCGAACAATTGGAAACGTGTTTTGAACGCCTCAGAGACTGTCCAGCTTGCGTGCGAGTTTCGCGTCCAGCGCCGACAACCCGTTCACATCATGGGTGGTCAGAACCACCTCAACCCGGTTGTAGACGTTGGACCATTCTGGGTGATGATCCCACTTTTCTGCCCACAGGGCGGCGCGGGTCATCCAGGCAAAGGCTTCGGTGAAATCTTTGAATCGAAACGTCTTGGAAATCGCATCGCGGGTTTCGTCCAAAGCCCACCCTGTTTCGAGCAGGGGGCCAAGTACGGTTTTGCGGGCGGTGTCTGACAGTTTTTCGGTCATTCGTGATCCTCAATCTGGCCTTTGCGGAACGGACCATAGCTGGTCAGAACCTCGATGTCGTCGTCAACGGCGCGGGCTTCGGCTTCAAGAAAGCGGGCAACAGCGTCTGCAAAGCCTGCATCGGCGATCCAATGCAGGGAATGGGTGTAAACCGGCAGATATCCGCGCGACAGCTTGTGATCGCCCTGCGCGCCTGCTTCGACACGGGTCTGGCCCTGCGCGATGGCGTAATCCATGGCCTGATAGTAGCACAGTTCGAAATGCAGGCAGGGGTGATCTTCGGTGCAGCCCCAATAGCGGCCATACAGCGTGTCGCGCCCGATCACGTTCAGCGCACCTGCAACCCACGCGCCATCACGTTCGGCCATCACCAGCAGGATATCATCGCGCAGACGCTCGTGCGCGAGGTCGAAAAACTTGCGCGTGAGGTACGGCGTGCCCCATTTGCGCGCGCCGGTATCTTGGTAAAAGTCCCAGAACGCATCCCAATGGTCGGGCGTGATCTGGTCGCCGGTCAATTGGTGGATCGTGCCGCCAAACGCTTGCGCGCGGTCGCGTTCTTTGCGGATGGTCTTGCGTTTGCGCGAACTCAGATCCGCCAGAAACGCGTCAAAATTGGCATAGCCCCGGTTTTCCCAGTGATATTGCTGGGTCCGGCGCCGCAGCAGGCCAATCTGTTCGCCGGCAATCGCATCGGCTTCGGTACAAAAGGTGATGTGTAAAGATGACAGATCATTGTCCGCTGTGACCTGAATGGCGCCTTGTACCAGCGCGCTGATGCCTTCGGCCTCGAACCCCGGTCGGGTCAGGAACCTGCGCCCGGTGGCCGGGGTAAAGGGCACGGCAATCTGGAGCTTTGGATAGTAGCGCCCGCCCGCGCGTTCCCAGGCATGGGCCCAATTGTGGTCAAAGATGTATTCGCCTTGGGAATGGCTTTTGGCATAAAGCGGCGCGCAGGCGATGATCTGCCCGTCCTTTTCGGCTGTCAGATAGCGCGGATCCCATCCGGTGCCGGTGCCGACAGAGCGGCTGTCCTCAAACGCCTTGATCCAGCGATGGGTGGTAAACGGGTCATAGGCCCGTCCCCCATCCGCAGTTTCCGGGCAGGCACACGCATCCCAGTCCTCCGCCGCGATCTGGGCGATGGAGCTGTGCATGTTGATGGCAATCGTGGGCGCGTCAGTTGGGTCGGACATAGCCGTTCCTTGGTTACGCCTTGGTACTTGGTCCGCAGCGCGCGGCGTTCAAGCGGCGTAGCCTTCAAAGGTGATATTGTCGGCCACAAGACGGGCCTCATGTTCCTGCTCAGCGCTGCGCACGGTCCAACACAGGATTGGCACACCGCGCGATTTGAGCTGTTCGACGCGAGGCGAGTCGAGATCAGAGCGATCATGGCTGAGAAAATCCGCGCCGACCCTGTCAAAGTCGGGGATTGCGGCAAGCTCTGCGCGGCGCGCGACGGGCACATGTGGCTCATCGCTTTTGCGCCATGCCGAACTGATCAAGCCGCGCGGTAGACCGGGGGCCAAGTCAGCGATCTTTGCCACCATATGCGGGTTGAATGACATCAGCGCGACAGGCCCCTCATAGCCGGTCAGGGCGTCTATCGCGGCCCGTTCGAGCCTGCCATCGGTGTCGCCCATCGCGCCGTGCTGATCCTTGAGTTCGATCAGCAATGGCACCGCACCCCCCACCTGAGCCAAAACCAAAGCCAGCGTCGGGATGGTATCGGACCCGCCCCTGAGGGGGATTGTCTGCAAATCTGCCGCATCACGGCTGCGCACCGGGCCCGTTTCACCAGTCAGGCGATCAAGGGTGTCGTCATGAAACACCATCGCCACGCCGTCTTGCGACAGTTGCAGGTCAAGCTCGATTCCGTAGCCCGCAGAAATGGCCGCAGCAAAGGCAGACGGGCTGTTTTCGATCCGCCCATCCGCCGTGTTGTGATAGCCGCGATGCGCGATGGGGCGCGTCAGAAACGCGGAAGGCAGCCGTGTCATAGGATTTCGAAAATGCCTTCGATCTCGACAGCAACGCCAAACGGCAGGGATGCCGCCGACACCGCAGACCGTGCGTGGCGTCCGTTTTCGCCAAGCACGTCGACCATGAGATCGGACGCACCGTTCACAACCTTTGGCTGGTCGCCGAAATCTGCGGTCGAATTGACAAAACCCACCAGCTTGAGAACCCGCACGCGGGTCAGATCACCATCCGCCGCTTTGCGCGCTTGGGACAACAGCGCCAGCGCGCAATATTTTGCGGCTTCGGCACCTGCATCTGCATCAAGGTCTGCGCCCAGTTTGCCTTTGATCAGTCCATCTGGACCCGTCGGCAATTGGCCAGACACATAGATCTGATTTCCGGTCTTCACGAAAGGCACATAGTTGGCCGCCGGGGCCGGTGCATCGGGCAAGGTCAGCCCAAGGTCGGCAAGGCGGGTTTCGATGGCATTGGTCATTGGAGTCTCCCCTTAATTCTGTTGCCGGGACGCTATTGTGCGTTGCGACAAATGGAAAGAGGCAAGACCACCTGATTTCAGAGCGTCCGGTGCGGATCAATTGCCGCCCAGAATGTCGCGCAGCAATTGGTTCAGTGCGTTTTCCAACACGTTGCCGTTGCGCTCTTCGCGCTGCAAGGTGGGCGGCTGCGGGGCCTGTTGCTGGGGTTGGGCCACCTCGCGGGGGGCTTCGGGTGCGATCATCGGCAGGGGTGTGACGGGCAAGCCTTGGTGTACGCGCATCATCGCTTCGTGCCAGATCTCGGCGGGCAATCCGCTGCCGGTTACCCCTGCAAGCGGCGTGTTGTCGTCATACCCCATCCAGACTCCGGCCACGTAATCGGCGGTAAAGCCGATGAACCACGCATCCCGCGCCGCCTGAGATGTGCCGGTTTTCCCGGCGACCTGCCGATCTGGCAGCGCGGCACGACCGCCGGTGCCGTCAGATACCACCTTTTCCATCATCCAGATCAACTGTCGCGCGGCCTGTTCGTTGATGACCCGTTCCCCGATCCCGCCGCCGGTGCCCATCAAGGGCTGGTCTTCGCCCACAAGCCGCAATTCACGCAGCCCGTAAGGCGTGACCGAAGAACCGCCATTCAGGATGCCTGCATAGGCCCCTGTCATCTCCAAAAGCGAGGCCTCGGATGCGCCAAGGGCAAGCGCGGGTGTGTCTGTCAGCGCGCTTTGGATTCCGAAATCTTCGGATACTTTGCGCACCAGATCGCGGCCCACGGATTCAGACACTTTGACCGCCGGGATGTTGAGGCTCCGTGCCAGCGCATCAACAAGCGTCACGGACCCGTAATGCTGGTTCGAATAATTGTCGGGACACCATTGGCCTGATCCGGGAATGTTCATGCAGAACGGTTCATCCAGCACCGTGTCATAGGGGCTGTAGCCCAGTTCAAGCGCGGTGGCATAAACAAATGGTTTGAACGCCGATCCGGTCTGGCGCTTGGCTTGTGTCGCGCGGTTGAACACGCCGGACACATTGGTCTGACGTCCCCCCACCATCCCGCGCACGGCCCCATCGGCAGACATCACGACAATTGCCGCCTGTGCCTTTGATCCTTCGCGGACCTTGGTGGCGAAAATGGTTTTGATCGCCTCCTCGGCCGCTTTTTGAATACGCTGATCCAGCGTGGTCGAGATGATGACATCTTCAGTTGTGTCGCGTGTAAAGAAATCGGGGCCGGATTGCATGACCCAATCGGCAAAGTACCCGCCGGTCTGGGTTTTGGCCTTGTCCGACAATGTGGCGGGGTTGTCCTGCGTGGCGCGGGTTTCTGCGTCGGTCAGGTAGCCCTGTTCATTCATCAGGCGCAACACGGTGGCAGCGCGCGCTTGGGAGCGTTCGATGTTCGATGTTGGCGCAAGGCTGGATGGGGCGGTCAGAAGCCCGGCAATCATCGCGCCTTCCTGCGGAGTGAGGGCTGATGCGGGTTTTGAGAAATACCGCTCGGCTGCGGCGGCTGCACCATAGGCACCGCCGCCCATGTATGCGCGGTTCAGGTAGATCGAAAGGATTTCGTCCTTGGTATACTTGATCTCCATGGCCAGAGCGTAGACGGCCTCTTTGCCCTTGCGATAAAGCGATCCCCGGCGACAATCGGCAACGTATTCGGCTTCGTTCTTCCAGTCGTTCGGATCGTAGGCGACGCCGAGGCACAACAGCTTGGCGGTCTGTTGCGTGATGGTCGAGCCACCATGCCCGGACAGCGGCCCGCGTCCTTCGGACAGGTTGATCCGGACCGCCGACGCCACGCCGCGCGGAGAAATGCCGAAGTGATGATAAAACCGCCGGTCCTCGGTGGCGACCACCGCGTTCCGAAGGTGGGGCGACACGGTTTGTGCGGTCACGACACCGCCAAACTGATCGCCGCGCCAGGCAAAGGCCAGACCGTCCCGATCCAAAAGCTGCACCGATCCCCGCGCGCGCCCATCAAGCGCGTCCGAGAGGTCGGGCAGGGTCGAGTATTCATAGGCGACAAACCCGCCAAGCAAGAGCGAAACCACAACCCCCGCGCGCAGAAAAAGCCGCAGGAAAAAGCGCAGCACCCAAGAGATGATGCGGGTGAAAAATCCGAGTATGCCGCCGCGCGCTTTTTGGGGCCGTGCAGCTTTGCGCGGCTTGGGGGCGGGTTTGCGCGGCTTGGACGCCGCCGCTTTTTTATTCGGGTATCGCCGGTCTGCAACCAGACGGCTTTTGCCACGTCGTGAATCAGTCATACCGACCGCCCATTGTACTGCTCTTTTTTATCAATTTAGTGCCTTTTGCCGTCGATGTAGACCGGTCACAAACGCGTAACTTCGTTTTTTAATCGCACAATTAATAATCAAATTAGTAAATTTGTGCAAAATTTGTGCAACTTGATGATCTGGAGCCTGCCTCATCCGGGCTCACGCCTTTCCTTCCCATCCTATGTGCCTGTTTTCTGCGCTTGCAAACAAGATCGACCTGCAAGGGAAAGGGACCAAGGTGAAGTTCATCATAGCGACAATCAAGCCGTTCAAGCTTGAAGAAGTCCGCGAAGCGCTCACAGACATTGGCGTCCGCGGCATGATGGTAACCGAGATCAAGGGTTTCGGCTCTCAATCCGGCCATACCGAGATTTACCGCGGTGCTGAATACGCGGTGAACTTCGTACCGAAAATCAAACTCGAAATCGTGGTCAGTGCCGACATGGCCGACCAGGTGATCGAGACCATCACCAAAACAGCCCGGACCGGCAAAATCGGCGACGGCAAGATCTTCGTGCTCGATGCGCAGCAGGCCATCCGCGTGCGCACAGGCGAAACCAACGGGGACGCGCTCTGAATCAGCGCTGAGACAGAGATTAGGGGACACATACAGATGAAATTACTCAAGACACTCCTGCCCGCTGCCGCGCTTGTTGCGCTGCCAGTGATGGGCATGGCCCAAGAGGCCGCCGCGCCGACCTTTGACGAGGTTGGTCCTTATATCATGACCACACTGCTGTTCCTGATGGCAGGGTTCCTCGTGTTCTTTATGGCCGCAGGCTTTGCGATGCTCGAAGCGGGCCTTGTGCGTTCCAAAAACGTGGCGATGCAGCTGACCAAGAACATCGCGCTCTTTTCCTTTGCCGCGATCATGTACTGGCTCATCGGGTTCAACCTGATGTATCCGGGCGATGGCTGGATCATCGGCGGCTGGGTTGGCCCTTTCTTCAGCCAGACCGTTCTTGACCCGGTTGGTGTGGCCGCTGCGGATGCTGCGCTGGATTATGCGTCCATCGGATCTGACTTTTTCTTCCAGCTGGTGTTTGTTGCCGCGACCGCATCCATCGTGTCCGGTGCCGTGGCCGAGCGTATCAAGCTCTGGCCCTTCCTGGTCTTCGTGATCGTGCTGACCGGCGTCATGTACCCGATCTCTGGGTCCTGGCAGTGGGGCGGCGGCTGGCTGTCTGAAATGGGCTTCTCGGATTTCGCGGGCTCGACTGTTGTGCACTCCGTGGGTGGCTGGGCTGCTCTGGCTGGTGTGATCGTGCTTGGTCCGCGTCTGGGCAAGTACAAAGACGGCAAGGTTAACCCGATCCCGGGCTCCAACCTGGCGCTTGCAACCCTCGGGACGTTTATCCTGTGGCTCGGCTGGTTCGGCTTCAACGGTGGATCGCAGCTTGCGATGGGCACCGTGGGCGATGTCTCTGACGTCAGCCGTATCTTTGCCAACACCAACATGGCTGCCGCAGCCGGTGCTGTTACTGCTCTGATCATGACGCAGGTGATGTATAAGAAGGTCGACCTGACCATGGTTCTCAACGGTGCGCTGGCGGGCCTCGTGTCCATCACAGCTGAACCACTTGCCCCGACGCTTTTCGGTGCGCTTTGGATCGGTGCAGTTGGCGGTATCATCGTGGTCTTTGCTATCCCGCTCTTGGACAAGTTCAAGATTGACGACGTGGTTGGTGCAATCCCGGTTCACCTCTTTGCCGGTATCTGGGGCACAATTGCTGTTATCTTCTACGGTGACGCGAGCCTCGTGACCCAGTTGGTTGGTATTGCAGCCTACGGTGTCTTCACCTTCTTCGGTGCACTGATCCTCTGGACCATCCTCAAAGTCACAATGGGCATCCGTGTGAGCGAGGAAGAAGAGATCAACGGTCTCGACATGGCTGAGCTGGGTATGGAAGCGTATCCCGAATTTTCCAAGAGCTGATTTACCCTTCCGATCAGTCCTTTTGACCACCTGCCCGGGCGCTCGCGCCCGGGCTTTTTGTTGGTGCAGCGTGCCTAGCCGCTGCCGATCAGAACACCCGCAGCAAAGACAAGCGCGCCGCCCAGAACCACCTGGAACGCAGCCCGGAAAAACGGAGTGTCCATGTATTTGTTCTGTATCCACGCAATCGCCCAAAGTTCGATGAACACCACGACAAAGGCGATGATCGTCGCGGTCCAGAAATCCGGGATCAGGTAGGGCAAGGCATGGCCCAACCCGCCAAGTGTGGTCATGACGCCAGATGCAATTCCGCGTTTCAAAGGCGATCCCCGGCCCGACAATTGCCCGTCATCCGATGCGGCCTCGGTAAAGCCCATGGAAATGCCCGCCCCTACAGAGGCGGCCAGACCAACCAGAAACGTCGTCCATGTGTCCTGCGTTGCAAAGGCCACGGCAAAGATCGGGGCAAGGGTTGAAACCGATCCGTCCATCAGCCCGGCCAGCCCCGGCTGCACCCATGTCAGGATAAACTGCCTGCGTGCGTTGTCTTCTTCGCTGCTCTTGCTGTCTTCGGTCAGATGTTCGCGCTCCAGCGCCTCGGCGGTGCTTTGGTGGCCCGCCTCTGCCGCCGCCAGATCACCCAAAAGCTTGCGCGTTGCAGCATCGCTCGTGCGTTTCGCTGCGGCCAGATAGAACCGTTCCGCGTCACGCTCCATCGCTTCGGCCTCGCCCCGGATGCGGTCGATCCCAAGATTTTCGACCAGCCACACTGGCTTGCGGGCATAATAGCCTGCCACATGTTCGCGGCGGATCAGCGGGATCACCTCTCCGAACCGGGTCTGGTGCAGGTCGACAAGCCGCTTGCGGTGGGTGTCTTCTTCCTTGGCCATGCCGTCGAACACGGCGGCGGTTGCCGGAAACTCCGCGCGCAGACGTTCGGCGTAAGACCTGTAAATCCGCGCATCGTCTTCCTCTGAGGAAATTGCCAGCCCAAGGATTTCCTGTTCGGACAGGTCGGAAAAACGGCGTCGGTTTAATGAAAAACGCATAATCGTATTCCTTCACTTCGTTTGGACGTACGATCCGGTCGATCACAGGAAGCCTGTCTGACAAACGCGCAATCGCACATCCCCACTTGCGAGACTAAACCGATCTGTTTAGATTTTGAATGGGAGATATGGGGCAGGAATGGCAACGGCGCAGGCAAAAATTCGAAAAGGCCGAAAATTTGACCAAGTGGTCGAAGGTGCGCGCGAAGTTTTCCTGCGGGATGGCTTTGAGGGCGCAAGCGTGGATGACATTGCACGCGAGGCGGGCGTGTCAAAGGCCACGCTTTACAGCTATTTCCCGGACAAACGACTTTTGTTCATGGAAGTGGCCACGCGCCAATGCAAAGAACAAGCCCGCGCGTCAATTGAACAGATCGACAATTCGCGCCCACCCCAAGAGGTGCTGTCGCGGGTCGCGCATCAATTTCTGGGATTTATCTATTCAGAGATGGGCCAGCGGATCTTTCGCATCTGTGTCGCAGAAGCCGACCGCTTTCCGCAGCTGGGCCAAGAGTTTTACCATTCTGGCCCCATGATCATGCGCGCGGCGATGGTTGATTACCTGCAACAGGCGGCCGGTCGCGGAGAGCTGAACATCACCGATTTCGACCTCGCGGCGGATCAGTTTGCAGAACTCTGCAAAGCTGATCTGTGGCCGAAACTGGTGTTCGGCATCATCCGGTCCGTCACAGAAGACGAAAAGGCCCGCGTGATCGATGGTGCTGTGACGACGTTCCTGTCGCGTTACGGCGCAGACTTGGCCGCTTTCAAGCAGGTCTGATACAGCGCCTCCAACGTTTCAAGACTGTGCTGCATCGTCGATGCGGCGGCGTCGGCCCCGGTTTTGATGGCAATGTCGCGTTCAATCTGGACAATGTTGCCGCTGATAAAGATCAGCGATCGGGGGGCCGCAATCCGCAGTTCCACGATGGTGCGTGCAAGTGACCTGACCTGTTCGGCCCCAGAGGCCGACAGGCCAATGATCGGATACCCGCCGTCATGCGCAATCTTGCACAGTTCGGTTTCGCTGCGCCCAATGTGCAGGTCGATGTCCCACCCTTTTTCGCGCAGGATATCCGTGGCCATCGTGACACCCAGAACGTGCTGTTCGCCCGGCACTGCCGCAAAAAGCGCCTCACGGTTGCCGCGCACCGGCACTGGCGGCGTGGCCATGCGCAAATCCCGCAGCATGTGCAACATGCGCCCTGCGGCGATTGCCATATCGCTGAAATGGATGATGTCCTGTTCCCACCATTCGCCCAAACGATTTGCGGCGGCCGCGATATAGGACAGGCACAACGTCTGGTGCGACGCACCATTCTCGTGCGCACGCCGCAGGATCATATTCGCCTCAGTCGCGCTTGGATTGGTAAGCGCCATAGAAAACGCATCAAGATCAGCGTTACTGATCTCTGACCGCGAATTACGCGAAATATGCGACAATCGAGTTATCACTTCTTGAGCCATGACAAGAAGTGACGCATCGGATAGCCGTGGAACTTGTCCGTGTGCATCGTCGTCGATGGCACGGACAAAGATCGGTATGTCTGTCGTTAGCATAGTTTGGCCTCCAACGCGCTGAGCGCAGAAACCCCTCGTCCCCGATTCAACATGCCACGGCAAGAACAAAGCTGCAATGCACCTTTATTGCGGCACCAGAAATCTGCCCGTTTGCCGGATCAATCCCGTCGGCGCACCATCAGTTGGTTGTTTGGCCCGCGCTTAACCTCAAGCACTTTCATGTCCGCGACCAGATCGCTCAGCTTGCGCTTGCCATAGGTGCGGGTGTCGAAATCCGGGTTGGCAGACACGATATGTTGCCCCAACTGGCCCAAGCGGTACCACTCGTCGTCCTGATCAATCGCATCCATCGCCTTGAGGATCAGGTTGCGCGCCTCGTTCAGGTTAGAGGCCTTGACCGGTTTCGCCTCCGTGGTGCCGACATCGGCCCCAGTTTCAAGGTTCTCCAAAAAGATGAATCGTTTGCAGGCGCGGCGGAACGCTTCGGGTGTTTTTTGCATTCCCATGCCGAACACATCCAAGCCTTGTTCGCGCAATCGCTGCGCCAATCGGGTGAAATCGCTGTCGGAACTGACCAGAACGAATCCGTCAAAGCGCCCCGTGTGCATCAGGTCCATCGCGTCGATCACCAGCGCGATATCGCTGGCATTCTTGCCCACGGTGTTGGCGGGCTGGTGATGCGGCACAAGGCCGAATTCGGCCTGAACCTTGGACCAGCCGGACATCTGCTGGCTTGAGAAATCGCCGTAACAGCGCCGAACACTGGCCTCGCCCAAAGATGCAATCTCGTCAAAGATGGCGCGCGTGTATTTCGGAGACGTGTTATCCGCGTCAATCAGAACCGCAAGAAGAGGCGGGTTTTCGGACATGAGGGAAATCCCTTGATCAGTATGGTCTGGGGCCTGGTGCAGCGGACCCAGCTTTGGTGTGGGGGCAGGCGGCACAGCATCGACGCCCGCAGTCCTCGTCTGACAGATCACTCGCCAAGCGCAATCCCCTCGCGCCGTGGATCGGCCCCGCCCGTCAGGGTGTCTGCGATGGCGATGGCGTGCAGACCTGAATTCAATCCACGCACGCTCACCTCATATCCAAGCGCGGTCAGCGCCGGTTCAAGATCAGCAGCTGTCGTGCCTTCTTCGACATCATAGGTGCCGAACCGATTGACCAGATGCGGCATCGCAACCGCCTGTTGCACGTCCATACCCCAATCCACATGCGCAATGATCGCCTGCGTGACATAGCCGATGATCCGGCTGCCGCCCGGCGATCCGATCACCAGCGACGGTACGCCGTCGGTGAGCACGATGGTCGGGGCCATGGATGACCGGGGCCGTTTGCCCGGCTCAAGCCGGTTGGCAATGGGGCGCCCATCCGCATGGGTGCGGAACGAGAAATCCGTCAGTTCATTGTTGAGCAGGAACCCCCGCACAAACAGCCGCGACCCGAACCCGTTCTCAATCGTGGTCGTCATCGACAAAGCGTTGCCATAGCTGTCCACGATAGAAATATGCGAGGTCGAGGGAAGCTCAAGGCTCTCGTCCGGGGCCAGCAGCATCGCGTGGTCCCATTCCGGCGATCCGGCAGAGACCTCGGGCAACGCATCGTCACCCTGCAAAAGCTGCCCGCGCTCTTGCAGATAGGCAGGTGCGACAAGCCCTTTGGTGGGCATCGGCACAAAATCAGTGTCGGCCATGTAAACCCCGCGATCCGCAAAGGCGAGCCGCGACGCATCACCGATCAGTCGCCACGCCTCGGCACTGTCAGGGCCAAGTGCTGCAAGGTCATAGCCGTCCAGCATGCCAAGGATCTGCCCCAATGTCAGCGCCCCGGACGATGGTGGGCCCATGCCGCAGACGTCGTGTGCGCGGTAAGGCACGCAGACAGGCGCGCGTTCCTTGACCGCATAAAGCGCCAAATCGGAAGCGGACAAAACGCCGGGATTGCCAGCAGCGGTGCGCACGGTTGCCACGATGTCAGAGGCGATTGGGCCGGTGTAGAACGCCTCCGCCCCTCCCGCCGCGATCAGGCGCAGCGTGTGTGCATATTCCGCATTGACCAGCGTGTCGCCCGCGGCAATGGGTGCGCCATTGGGAAAGAAATACGCGTGCGTTGCGCGGAACCAGCCAAGGCGATCTGTGTCGCCTTCAACCAGTTCGGCCAACCGTGGCGACACGGTAAAGCCGCCCTCGGCCAGATCAATCGCTTCAGTGAACAGACCCGCCCAATCGGACCGGCCCCATGTGTCATGCGCGGCCTGCATCAATGCGGGCGTGCCCGGCGTGCCCACAGACCGCCCGCCAACAACCGCGTCGAAAAAGCCCATCGGCTCTCCATCCTCGGTCTGAAACAGGGTCGGTGTTGCCGACAGGGGCGCGGTTTCGCGCCCGTCCAGTGTTGTCACCTCGCCCGAATTGGCATCGTACCAAACCAGAAACGCGCCCCCACCAAGGCCAGAGCTTTGTGGCTCGACCAAACCAAGAACCGCTTGTACGGCCACCATCGCATCGGCGGCTGTCCCGCCCTCGCGCAGCACCCGTGCCCCGGCCTCGACCGCCAAGGGGTTCGCTGCGGCGACCATCCAGTCCTGTGCCTCAACCGGAATGCCCGCCGCCTTGGCCTCAAGCGCGGCAAGTGCAGCATCTGATACAGAACCAAACGCAGGTGTGGCTTGGGTTGTGGCTTCGGGTGCGACAGTGTCCGTCGCCTCTTGTGCGACCGACGCTGTGGTCACCGCAAAGGCAAGAGCAGCAGAGACGGCCAACGCTGGTTTGGAGCAAAGTCGCATTATGGTTCTCCTTGCAGGCGAACAGAAAGCAGACGCACGGGTTGCCCTGCATACTGGGGCATCAGGCGTGAAAAGAGGGGCAGTTGCCCCTCCGTCAGACGGCGTCAGTAAATCACAACCGACCGGATGCTTTCGCCTTTGTGCATCAGGTCAAAGCCTTTGTTGATGTCATCCAGCGGCATGGTGTGGGTGATCATCGGGTCAATCTCGATCTTGCCGTCCATGTACCAGTCGACGATCTTGGGCACATCCGTGCGCCCGCGCGCGCCCCCAAAGGCCGTGCCTTTCCATGTGCGCCCGGTGACTAGCTGAAAAGGCCGCGTGCTGATTTCGGCACCGGCAGGGGCCACACCGATTATGATCGACTCGCCCCACCCCTTGTGGGCACATTCCAGCGCGTCGCGCATCACCTTGACGTTGCCAGTGGCGTCGAACGTGTAATCTGCGCCGCCTTTGGTGAGGTTCACCAGATAAGGCACCAGATCGCCCTCGACCTCGGACGGGTTCACGAAATGCGTCATGCCAAAGCGTTCCGCCATCGGCACCTTGTCGGGGTTCAGGTCTACGCCCACAATCTGGTCCGCACCGGCAAGCCGCAAACCCTGAATGACGTTCAGGCCAATGCCTCCCAGACCGAACACAATCGCGCGGCTGCCGATCTCGACCTTGGCGGTGTTGATCACGGCCCCGATGCCGGTGGTGACGCCACATCCGATATAGCACACCTTGTCAAACGGTGCGTCTTCGCGGATCTTGGCCAGCGCAATCTCGGGCAGAACGGTGTGGTTCGAAAAGGTCGAACATCCCATGTAATGCAGGATCGGCGTGCCATCGAGCATCGAGAACCGGCTGGTCCCATCGGGCATCACGCCTTGGCCCTGCGTCGAGCGGATCGCCTGACACAAGTTGGTCTTGGGGTGCAGGCAGTAATCGCATTCCCGACATTCCGGCGTGTAAAGCGGGATCACGTGATCGCCCGGCTTGAGGCTGGTCACGCCCGGACCCACCTCGACCACAACGCCCGCACCTTCATGGCCCAGGATCGCAGGGAACATCCCCTCGGGGTCGGCCCCCGACAGGGTAAATTCGTCCGTGTGGCAAATGCCGGTGGCCTTGATCTCGACCAAAACCTCTCCGGCGCGGGGGCCGTCCAGGTTTACATCCATAATCTCGAGCGGTTTGCCAGCTTGAACAGCAACGGCGGCGCGTGTGCGCATGGGGCGTCTCCCTTGGTCTTGAGTGTCGAATGACCCTTGCGGCAAACGCGCGTCTTTGCAACCGTTGGGTACGGTTTAATAAGGAGAAGATAGATGCGGACATTTATTTTGATGGGTCTTTCACTGGGTTTGGCTGGGTGCATGGCACTTCCGCCCGAACCGCAACCCCTGCAACGCCCCACCGCAGAGCTGGGCAGCGACACATGCGGTGCCGCGGGTGTGTCGAACCTCATGGGTGCGCCCCGGTCGGTGGTTGAATTCGTGACACTGGAACAGCCCAAGCGCATCGTCGGGGTTGAAGACACCATGACCACGGATTTTGATCCGACGCGGGTGAACTTTACCATCGGTGCAAGCGGCGTTGTGACAAACATCAGCTGCGGCTAGGCGGCGCGGGCGGCTTGCATGCGGCTGGGGATGGTGTAGAACGAAAGCGGAACATTTGCTGCCGCGAGTCCCATGCCCAACCGCCGTATCCTGTCCATCTGGTTTCCCCGGCTGGCCGCCGAACGCCATATCAGGCGCGACCCCAATCTGGGCGAAGTGCCGTTTGCCGTCGTGCGCGATGTCGGGCAGGCGCAGGTTCTGGCGTCGCTGTCCCCCTTGGCCGAGGCGGCCGGGCTGTATGACGGCCAGCCCCTGCGCGATGCCCATGCGATGTGCGCCGACCTGCTGACACGGCTGTCCAACCCCCATGCCGAGGCGGCGTTTCTGGGGGTGTTGCACCGCTGGGCGGGCAAGTTTTCGCCTTGGGTCGCGCGCGAGGAACCAGACGCGCTGGTGCTCGATCTGACCGGTTGTGCACATTTGTTCGGCGGCGAAGACAATCTGGCGCGCCATGTGGAACAGGATTGCACCGATCTGGGCCTCTCGGTGCATCTGGGGATGGCCGACACGCTGGGCGGCGCATGGGCGCTGGCGCGGTTTGGCGGCGGGCAGGGCGGCGCGCATCACCGCACTGGCGATGCAATTGACCAAGAGGCGCGCGCGACCCGGTCCCGCGCAGGCAAGCGGCGGCACTGGGAACGCGGCGGCGCGGCTCCGGCGATCACGCTGACCGGGATACAGGGCCGCACCCGCATCGCCGCGCCCGGCGAAACCTACGCCGCACTGGCCCCGCTGCCGATTGCGGCGCTGCGGCTGGAAGATCATTCCATGAAACAGCTCTCCCGCCTTGGCCTGCGCCGGGTGAAAGACCTTGTCGACCAACCCCGTGCCGGGCTGGCCCGCCGCTTTGGCCGCGGTCTGGTGGCGCGCATGGATCAGGCGTTGGGCGCTCTTCCTGAACCGGTCAGCCCGGCCCCACCCCCCGACCGCTTTGCCACAAGGATCAGTCTGCCCGATCCCATCGGTCTTGAGGAAGACGTGATGGCCGCCATTGACCGGCTCTTGCCCCGTCTCTGTGACGGGTTGCGCAACAAGGGGCGGGGTGCGCGGACCCTGCGCTTCGAGGCGTATCGCGCCGACGGGACCATGCAGTGGATGAACGTCACGATGGCCAAGCCGTCGCATGATCCCGACCATATCCGTCCTCTCTTGCGGCTCAAGGTCGAGGACCTGGATGCGGGCTACGGCATCGACATGCTGCGGCTTGAGGCGGTGCTGCACGAACCCATCCACCTGCGTACCGCGTCCGGCCATCTTGAGGCAGCCGAGGACGGGCGCGCGCGCATGGCCGGGTCAAAGCCCGGATCGCTGGACCAGTTGATTGGACGGCTGGGCACACGGCTTGGGGTCGAGGCGATCACCCGTGTACAGCCCGCAGACAGCCATATCCCTGAAAAGACATGGGTCACTGTCGCCGCCGCGTGGTCAGAACCGGCCACGCATTGGCCGCAGCGTGGAAAACGGCGTCCGCTGCGCATGTGGGTGCCGGAACCGGTGATGGTGGCAGACATGCCACGCCTGCCCGAAACCTTCCGCTGGCGTGGCCGCATCCACCGCGTGCACAGCACCCGAGGCCCGGAACGCATCGCGCCGGAATGGTGGCTCGACGATCCCGGCTGGCGCAGCGGCCAGCGCGACTATTGGGAGGTCATCACCAAGGACGGCCAACGCCTCTGGCTGTTCTACGCCCATGGCGCAGCGAAATCCTCTGGCTGGTTCTGTCAGGGTGCGTTTGCGTGACCCTGAAACAGCTGGGGACGAAACGTTGCAAAGCATTCCGTCCCTTTCTTCAAAGAAAGCGCGGACCGTGACACGTTGGGTCACCCGCTGCAAAACCTTTCCAAAAGGTTAAAGGGACCGAAGCGGACCCAATGTTTCGCGTGCGAAACAAAAGGGCCAAACCGGACCTAATTCCCACACCGGACACCGACCTGCGCTAAAATGCTTGATTTCGCCCAAGGGCTGCACACATCATGTAGAATGAACAGCATTACTCCGTTCCCGACACATCCGGGCGCCACCGAACAGGTCGCCTTTCACCGCACGGAGCTGGGTGTGATCCTGTCTCTCTATGGGCGCATGGTCGCGGCGGGGGAATGGCGCGATTACGGCATCTCGACATTGCGCGAGGTCGCGGTGTTCTCGGTGTTTCGGCGCACGGCGGAAAACCCGCTCTATCGCATCGAAAAGCGGCCCAAGCTGCGCAGCAAGCAGGGGCAATACGCGGTGATCGGCATTGACGGGCAGGTGCTCAAACGCGGGCATGACCTGCGCACGGTCCTGCGGGTGCTTGAACGCAAGCTCATTCGCGCGGTTGAATAAGACCTCTCCACAATCCTGATCAGACGCGGTAATCGGCGGGCATGATGACTTTGCCCGACATCTACGCCGCCCGTGTGGCCGATGGCACGCTGACCCGCGACTCCGCGCAGGACGCCGCGTTGCCGGAATTCGAACGCATCCGCGATGCGCTTGCGCAGCCCGTCAAACGGGGGCTTTTCCGCAAACCGCCCGAGCCACCCAAGGGGCTGTACCTGTGGGGCGGCGTGGGGCGCGGCAAGTCGATGCTGATGGACCTGTTTGTCCAAAGCCTTAATGTGCCTGCGCGCCGGGTGCATTTCCATGCCTTCATGCAGGAAATCCACGCTGCCATTCACAAGGCACGGCAGGACGGGGTCGAGGACGCGATCAAGCCGGTTGCAAAATCGGTGTCCGATAGCGTCCGCCTGCTGGCCTTCGATGAGATGCAGATCACCGACATCACCGACGCGATGATCGTGGGGCGGTTGTTCGAAAAGCTGTTCGCTGCGGGCGTCGTGGTGGTGACCACGTCGAACCGGGTGCCGGATGACCTTTACAAGGACGGCTTGAACCGACAGATCTTTCTGCCCTTCATCGACAAGCTCAAGGCGCAGATGGTGGTGCATGAACTCGCCTCGCCCACCGATTACCGACAGGATCGTCTTGCAGGGGCGCAGGTCTATTTCACCCCGAATGACTCAGTCGCCAAGACCGAGATCAACCGCATCTGGCACGAACTGACCCAAGGCGAACACCACAGCCTGACCCTGCATGTGCAGGGGCGCGAGATTGAATTGCCACGTTTTCACAACGGGGTGGCGCGGGTGAAATTTTACGATCTCTGCGGCAAGATGCTTGGCCCTGCGGATTATCTTGCGCTGGCTGATGCAGTGCGGGTGCTGATCATCGAAGACATCCCGCGTCTGAGCCGTCAGAACTTCAACGAGGCCAAGCGCTTTGTCACCCTGATCGACGCTTTGTACGAGGCTCGCGTGCGGTTGATCGTGTCGGCGGCGGCAGAGCCCGAAATGCTTTATATCGAAGGCACCGGAACGTTCGAATTCGAACGTACAGCAAGCCGCTTGCGGGAAATGCAGGCTGACGGCTGGGGCGACCAATAAGCAAAAAAAAGAGGTCCCGAAGGACCTCTTGAGCTGCTCGATATTCTCGCCTGTCTTCAGGTCCTTGCTTTGCCTTACGTCGATAGAGGCGCGAGGGACGCGCCAGAGGTCGGGCCGTTCTGGATTTGGTGGTTTTCGGGGTGATGTGCGCCGGACCCTTCAGAAGCCAAGATTGGCCCCAAATTGACACTATAGATACTCAATACCACCTTAAAAACCCCCGTCTCGTGATTGCTTTTTCAGAAAATCACGAAGTCTGTAAGCCTTGTGCCATAGTGATTCGCACCGGTCAACATTTAGCTGACCGAAAGGCAAACATTTCCAGTAATGCCAGGTTTGACTAGATGTTGTGGTTCAGCGTGTGGGCAGTTTCAGGACCATTCCGGGCTTGAGACTGTCTTGGCTGGGCATGATGTCCGAATTGCTCCGAAAGATTTCGCCAGACATTTCGGTGTTGCCATAAACGTCGCGCGCAATGCTCAAAAGCGTGTCTCCTGGGCGCACGAAATAGGAACCTGACGTCGGGGCGCGCCGTGCATCGGTGCGCACCGGTTCGATCTGGGTCACGTTGGATGGCGCAGGGGCACTGGCGATGCTGCGCTGCACGACGCTGTGCAAAAGGCTGCCCGGTTCGCCGGGGGCCGGGGCTTCGCCGGTGGTGACGGATTTCAGGTTTGAAATCGCACTGAAGGTCATATCGCGCATATTGGTTGGGTCTTGGGGGGCCTGCACTGACGGTGTCTCGACACTCCGTACAGGGGCGATCACGGGCGCGACCACAGCGATATCGCGTGTGGGGGCGGTGACTGAGGGCATCGGGTCGGCGGTGCGCGTCACGCTGGTTTGGGTCGCGGGATCGGGGAGGATCTCTGCGTTGCGCGGCGATCCGGGTTGAAACACGACCAGTATGATCGTCAGCGCCAGAAAGGCAGTGCCCATTAAGGCCATGCGGATCAATCCGCTAGTCTTGTATGCATCTGTCATTGGCCCACCGAAATATTGAGTCCAAGCGCGCTCCAGGTTGATGCGCCGCCGCGGTAATACTTGATCTTGTCTGTCGGATAGCCCGCGACCAACAGATTCTGGATCGCGTCACGCGCGTTCCCGTCATCCGGTCCATTGCCAAAAACAACCAAGGTAAAGGCCGTGCCAAAGACGGGGGCGTTGTCGGCATTGCTGACACCCAAGGCGGTCAACAGGTCAGAGCGATAGGGATTGTTGGGCAGAAACGTGGCCACGGGTACATTCACGGCACCGGGCAACGACCCAGATGAAAACGTGCGGGGCATGCGGACATCGACCAACAGGCCCGACCCGTTGCTGACTGCGGTCTGCAAAAAACCAATGACTTCGAGTTCGCCAAGCGTTTCCACACCGGCGGCAACAGCGATAGGCTGGATGCAGGACGACGGGCAAGACGGGCCACTGCGCGTCACCGTCATTTCGGTGCCATTCATGGTAAATGTGAACGCGCTGGCGTTCTCTGTGATCGTTGCCGATTGCGCATAAATTGAAGTGCCCGAAACAAGGGCAGCCGCAATAACGGCGCGCCGTACTGGTACCATGTAGCCACCTATTTGTCTCGCTCGCGCGGACACCGCTCTTTTTTACGATATATAGGCGAATTTCGATAATTTGGTCAATATAAAGTGACCCAATCAAACTTTAGGTCACTCAATCACACGAAGAACATGCCCGGCAAGGTACAGCGACCCGCAAATCAGGACGCGGGCGTTGGGCTCTGAGCTATGGATTTGGCGCAGCGCGGTTTCGACGCTGTCGGCTTCCTGTGCGATCAGTCCGACATCTTTTGCGGCGCGTGCGGTGTCAGCAGCGCTCAGCGTGTTGGCCTCACCTGGAATGGAAATCGCGGTCAGGTGGTCGGCGACACCCGCCAGAGGGCGCAGGTAGCCACGCACATCTTTGGTGTTGAGCATGCCGCAGATCATATGGGTTGGCCGCTTTGGCAAGCCGCGCAGATAGGTGGCCAGCGCATCGCCCGCCGCAGGATTGTGTCCCCCATCCAGCCAAAGATCGGCGTGCGGCGCCAGATCGTTAAGCGGCGTGCCTTTGAGGTGTTGCATCCGCGCGGGCCAAAAGGCCTTTTGCACCGCACCATCAAACGCGGCGTCTGGCAGGCCCAGATACCGAAGCGCTGCAAGTGCGGCCCCCGCATTCTGGATCTGATGCGCGCCGGGCAGGTTGGGCAGATCGAGGTCGAGCAGCCCGATTTCATCCTGATAGACCAGCCGCCCGCGCTCTTGGCTGACATGCCAGTGTTGACCGTAAGCCAGCAGGGGCGCGCCCAGACGGGCAGCTTGGGCTTCGATCACGGCCATCGCATCGTCATGCTGCGGCCCGACGATACAGGGCACGCCGCGCTTGATGATGCCCGCCTTTTCGCTGGCGATCTTGGCGATCGTATCGCCCAGAAAGCCTTCGTGATCCATAGATACCGGGGTGATGATGGTCAGCTCTGGCGCATCCACCACGTTGGTTGCATCCAGACGCCCCCCCAGCCCAACCTCAAGCAAGGTGTAATCGGCAGGCGTGCGGGCAAAGGCCAGAAGGGCGGCGCAGGTGGTGATTTCGAAATAGGTGATGCTCGCGCCATCATTGGCGTTGTAGCATTCGTCCAGCACCTCGGTCAGGTGCGCTTCGGTGATCAGAGCTCCGGCAAGGCGGATGCGTTCATGAAACCGGGCCAGATGTGGCGAAGTGTAGGCGTGGACGGTTTTGCCTGCCGCCTCAAGCCCGGCGCGGATCATCGCCTGGGTCGATCCCTTGCCGTTGGTGCCCGCAATATGGATCACCGGCGGCAACGCCCGTTCGGGGTGGTCCAAAGCTTCCAAAAGTGCCCAGACACGGCCCAGCGTCAGGTCGATGATCTTGGGGTGAAGCGACATCATCCGGTCAAGGATGACATCCGAACCAGCAGGCGCGGTCACGGGGTCTGGTCAGCGCCGACCGGCGGCATGTCTGCCGGGCCAGGGGCGGGCAGATCGCCCGCCACAGGCGGCGGCATGTGCATCAGCATGCGGATGATCTGCACCAGTTCGCTGCGCATCTTGCGGCGGTCGGTGACCCGGTCCAGCATCCCGTGTTCCAGCAGGTATTCCGCGCGCTGGAACCCTTCGGGCAGCTTTTCGCGGATGGTCTGTTCGATCACGCGCGGCCCGGCAAAGCAGATCAGCGCGCCGGGTTCCGCGATCTGAACATCGCCCAACATCGCGTAAGACGCCGTCACGCCTCCGGTTGTGGGGTGGGTCAGCACAACGATATAGGGCAGGTTCGCTTCCTTGAGCATCTGCACCGCGACCGTGGTGCGGGGCATTTGCATCAGGCTCAGAATGCCTTCCTGCATGCGCGCGCCCCCTGCGGCCGAAAACAAAACCAGCGGGCGGCGCAGTTCAACTGCCTTTTCGGCAGCGGCGATGATGGCGTTGCCGACATACATGCCCATCGACCCGGCCATAAAGCTGAAATCCTGTGCCACCGCCACGATGGGCGTGCGGCCCATATCACCCGTGGCGATCAGCATCGCCTCTTTTTCGCCGGTGGTTCTTTGCGCGCTGCGCAGTCGGTCGGGGTATTTTTTCTGGTCGCGGAATTGTAGCGGGTCGGCCAGCGGCTCTGGCACGGCAATTTCGCTGTAGATCCCCCCGTCGAATAGCCCGGCAAAGCGGTCGCGCGGCGTGATGTTCATGTGGTGGCCGCAATTGGAACAGACATTCAGGTTGTCTGACACCTCGCGGTGGAACAGCATGGTGCCGCAATCATCACATTTCACCCAAAGGTTCTCGGGCAATTCGCGGCGCGAAAAGATCGAATTGATCCGGGGTCGGACGTAGTTGGTGATCCAGTTCATGCAGTGCGGCTCCCGTCACCCTGTCTTAGCTGGATGTGATCTAAGGCCCATTCGGTGGAAATGCAATCAACCCTGCGGAGTCAGATTTGACCGGGCCGGACCGCGTTTGACACCCAGTTGCCGTTCACGCCAGATGATCAGCACGCCTGCACCGATGATGACGATCGACCCGATGATCGTGTGGATCGTCGGGATCTCGTCAAAGATCGTGTAGCCGATGACCAGCGCAAACAGGATCGACGCATAGTCGAACGGTGCCAGAAACGCGGCTTCGGCATGGCGGTAGGACGAGGTCAGCAGGATTTGTGCCACCCCGCCCACCACGCCTGCGCCGATCAATTGCGTTGCCGTTTCCGCGTCTGGCATGACCCAGCCAAACGGAACTGTCAAAAGCGACAGGCAGGTCGCGGTGACGGCAAAGTAGAACACCACCGACGAGGTCGTTTCATGTTGCACCAGTTTGCGGATATGCACATGGGCCAGCGCCCGAAGCGCCGCCGAGGCCAGCACCAGCACCACGCCCCAACGCGCAGCGGTGCCAAGATCATCATTGCCCAATTGCGGCAGCATCACGATGACCACGCCGATCAATCCAAGCGCCACCGCCGACATGCGCACCAGCCGGATCTTTTCCCCCAGAAGCATCGCGGCAAACAGCACCGTCAGGATTGGCGCGGCATAACCAAGCACCGTCACTTCGGGCAAAGGCAACAGGCCAAGCGCGGCAAAGCCACAGGCCATCGCACTGACCCCAATCAGACCGCGCCAAAAATGCCCCGACGGGTTCCGGGTACGCAATCCAGTGCTCAGTTCGCGCCGCAGAACCAACCACAGCAGGATCACCGGAAGCGCAAAAATGGAACGGAAAAACACCGCCTGACCCGGAGGGACAACGTCTGCACTGGCCTTGATCAGCGCTGCCATGATGACAAAAAGAAAAACGGCGCTGAGCTTCAGCACCATGCCGCGTAGCGGGGACATACATTCTCCGGAACAGGTTATGTGCTACAGTTTGCCCGCCGCTCACAGGAAGGTCAATCACGCCCGCCCAAGCGGCGTTTGCCGGAATGGCCGAACAGCCATCCCATCAGAAATCCAAGCCCCACGCAGATCAGAACAAGGACTGCGTGACTGCTGTTGACGGACCAGATGAACAGCTGCACATCGACCCGTTCCATATTCTGGAGCATGAATAGACCCAGAAAAACCGAGATGAGGAAAAGCGCCAGCCACCGGGTGTCCATGAGAATATGTTTCATATTGCTGTGTGCTTCATGCAGGGGCGACGCCGCGCCCCGAGATCATTCCCAACTGGGCGCAGGCGCGCAGGATCATGTGGTAATTGCGGCGCTGGACGTTCGGGTCTGTTGTGTTTTCCGTCAGGATCATGGTGCGATCCACGATGCCGATATGTGCGATCGACGTGATGTCCATGACCAGGTCATCCAGTGCGTCGAGCCGGATCAGGACAAGGTTTCCGCGCATCCATGGCAGGGTCGGGATGTTCAGCAACCGTTCAAAAACATGTGCGCTTGTCTGGCAGTGACTCGCCACAACAAGCTGTGGTCCGGGTGCGGTCCCGACCAGTCGATGGCCAAAAATGGTTCCGGTGGTCTGGGTACAAAAGACTTCGAGATAGCCGGCGTCGCGTTCAGCGATGATGGTTCGCTTGGACATTCTGGGCTCCTCTTGGGGGAACTGGGAAAAAGAGGGGCAGATCGCTCTGCCCCCAAGTTTACATGAGGGTGTTCAACAGATCAGTTGAACGAGTAGACGAGCGATACTCCAAACGTATTGTCCGTCTGTTTTGCGCCTTTTGCCACGTCCGAGTGGTATTCGGTCAGGACGCTTGTGCGCAGGGCGACCGTGTCGGTCATCGACACGTTCAGTGCGAAATCGTTGAACACGGCGGTGTCGGATTCCGAGTAAATCACGTCCGTGTCATTGGTGAGAAAGACCGTGTCGGTCAGTTTATGGGCATAGTCAGAGCTGATGCCGAACGCGCCTTCGCTGATGTCGCCACGGGTCACGTCTGCCAGTTCGGAAAACCGGTAGCCGGGACCGCCTTGAAGCGACCATTGACGGGTTTCGTCGTTGAACACGCGGTAACCGGCACCAAAGCTGACAAAGGTATCGGTTTCGAAATCCGAGAATTCGTCAACCGAGCCCTGAACCTTGGCAAACCCAAAGACCACGGGATTGAAATCACGGGTGTATTCCAGTCCGTAATACAGGCTTTCCTCGGTCTTCTTGCCGTCATCTTCGCCGTAGGCGTAGTTGAGCTGAAGCTCGATACCGTTCGGACCCCAGACATAGTTCAGGTCTGACCCGATGCCGATATCCAGGCTGTCTGTATTGCCGCTTGATGCGATGGCACGCACTGCGACGGACCCGTCAAACCCCTGGGGGCGGCCTTCGTTCCCGAAACGGTCAAGCTCACGCTCGGCATCGTCTTCGATGGCTTCGATCAAGTCCTCGTTGCGGTCCGCAGCGACAGAGGCGCCGCCAACCAGCGATTGCGCCGAAACCGTTGTCGCCGACAGGGCTGCAATCAAAGCGACAGCGCCCACATGGGATTTGGTGACGTCTTTCATTGGTGAGTCCTTTTCCAACAAAGAGTGACCCGTCCTGAAGAGGGCGGGAGCATTACTGCTGAAACCGATGTAGGAAACCCGATAAAATGAGGAAAATTAAAAATAATTGACCATGAAACAAGTAATGCTCATTTCATTAGGAAATCAAGGCGTGCCAAGGACTTCTACGGACTCGTGCGTGCTCATTTCGGCGAGGTCGGCCATGACCGCGTCCTGATCCGCATCAATCTGTGTTGAAACCGCAACAAGTGCGGCCTCGGCAGCGATCCGGATGTCGTCGTCAAGATCATCGCGCCAGATCGACCAGACCGGATATGGAAAAACAGGTGCGTCCGGAACAAGGAACAGCCGCCCCTCATCGAGGTATCGCTTTATGTACCGGGCAGGGAGATAGGCCGCTCGTTGACGGTTGACAACGTAATCCGCAGCCATCGCCCCGAGCGACAGGGTCAATCCGGAATTCCCGAGCTGCGTCAGTTCCTGTGCATGGGCGTGAACGAATTCCGGTCCCCAATCGACAAAGACGTACCGGTCGCCGATCCCGTCCAGAGTGGTCTCAAAGGATGACGCGAGCACAAGATCTTCTTCGAGCACCGCGTGCGCGCTGAGCCCCGGTCGCAGTTGCGGCGTGTACATCAAGCCTACCTGCACGATCCCTTCGATCAGAAACCGGGTGATCCTGTCCGGCATCCCGATCTCGGCGCGTACGCTCAGTTCCGGCAGATTGGTCTGCAAGGCATCAACCCAACGAAACCCGAGCCGCGGCCAGAGCGAATACTGCGCTCCGATGGACAGTGATTTGGAGAAGCCTTCGGGAATGCCGATCTGCTGCCGTGCTTCTTCCCAGACCTTGATCATGGACAGCGCATAGCGTTCAAATTCCCGCCCTGCCGTGGTCAGCTCTGCCCCCGCTTTGGACCGGGTGAACAACGGCTTGCCAAGCGATTCCTCAAGGCGCAGCACGCGCAGGCTGACTGCGGATTGAGTGACGTACAGCCGCTCGCTTGCGTTGACGAATGATCCGGTCGCCGCGACTTCGAGAAAGGTGCGGATCAGGGTGATATCCATCGGGGGCTATCCCTTCGGGTTCGAGGTTCAGCGCTGCACCCCAATGATCCAACGCGTCCGGCGGGGCCCCGTCTTGTCAGGCGGTTTCGCGGCAATGTCGGCGGAAGGACCGTTTGAGCATGTCCAATTCGGCCCGCAAAAGCGACATCTCGGCGCGGATGTCTTCGCCAGCCGCGTCGCCCGCAATGATCGAGAAATCACCAAGCGCCTGTCCCAGCGTCGCTTCGGAAATAACGAATGTGTGCACGCCGTCCGCGATCATGTTGGCCGGCACCGGCACCTTGATGACCCAGGATGCAGGGTCGGGCAGCGCTTCAAGCGTGATGTCGGGTACCGGTTTGTCATGTACCCGCACATCCACATTCGGTGCGGGGCTGTCGTCGGACTCTCCGGCGATCACACCTTCCCAGACACCCTCGAAAAACCGGCTTTTTGACAGGGAATACGCGGTCATTCTCGGGTCCTCACATCTCGGCTCTGGGGCGACGGCTGAAATACAGGTCACGCAGAACAACCTGACTCATGTCCGGGTTCTCAAAGATCAGGTCAATCCAAACCTTTTCCACCCGCTTTTCGTTAAGTTTCGTGTAGGCCAGATCGAATTCCACAACCAGTTCGCGGTCGGTTACCGGCAATTCCCGCACGATCTGTTCGGTGTTGGGCCCGTGCTGCACATTGAGCCGGGCAAAGATTTCAAGCGGGCGTTCAAGATCCACTATCGCGTCAAACCGGATCAGGTGCTTGCGCTTGAGACCCACCGTCGCCTCGGCGGGCAGGTCGATCACAAGCGACAGGTATGATCCGTCAAAGCGGAACACATCCAGTCGCAGGCCGTAAGCGGCCAGATCATCGGCACTGGTATTGCGTAACTGGCGCAGGGTCAGTTCCGATTGGCTGCAATCGTGAAACAGCGTGACCTCGCGGCCCAGCATGGCTTTGTTGGCGACCGCAGACATGCCCTGCACCGAAAGCGGGCCGCACCACGCCTCGGGGCGCCAGGACCAATCGGCATCATAGGGAACGGGCACCGCCTGGTTGCCCAGAACGGGCAGACCAAGCCGATCGTCCGCGACGTAGATCAGTTCGTCGAGGTGGTATTTCAACCGGCGCGCGGCGGCACGGTTGCGACGCAGTTCCCGCAGGTCGGCATGTCGCGCGGTTTCAGCCCAACGGCGAAATCGCCTGAGCGCGGATTGCTGGATAACGCGGTCAAGCAGACCGGGTTTCATCTCTGACATGAGCTGCTCGCTCCTGCTGATGTTCTTGTCCGACCCTTTTGGGTGTCGGTTTGATCTTTATATTACAGATCGCCGCGTTCAAATAAACGGCCAAGTCGCGTTTCAAGAGGATCGACTGGTGATTGCGACTGTTCTGCACTTCGCGCTCTGGATGGCGCAGACCTAGCGCGAATGCGTGAAGAAACCGTATTCAAGAATGCAGCGCCCTGTGCGCCGATCAACGGGCTGCCCACAGGTGCATAAAGCGCAACACCGACAAGGTGACTGTCCAGAACAAACGCGCCGCGCCAGTGCTTGGGGTCGCTGCCCGCAAACGCAGCCTCACCGCCACTGGCCATTTGACCAACGCGAAGCCCGCTTAGGTCGCGCTCTTGCAACAGGTCGGTTTGCAGCGCGGATGCCAGATCAGTCAGCGACGGGCTGCCATTCGTTGCACGGCTGACGGTGACAGTCACAAGAACCGGCTCTACAAACGGGCCACCCCGGCCGCTGGACAGGATGTTGCAACTGGCGATTGCGGCAAATCCTCCTGCCGCGGTGCTGCGCAGTGATGTGGGGTCAATGCAGTAGCCTTCAGGTCCAGAGACCACGATTTGCCCACGGACCAGACGGGCCGCCAACAAAGGCGTCGGCTCTGACGTGGATGCGCCTTCGGCCAAGGACAACGCGCCGGGCGTGTCAGTGGGCGTGCATCCCGCCAGTACCAGACATGCCGCGCCCATCAGCGCGGCATGCAGTTTATATCGGCTCGGCGTCACAGATCCGAATACACGTGCTTTTCACCTTCGGCACCGGGATGGGTCACCGCGCCCTTGTAGGTCGGACCCACAAGCTTGGCGAACTTCCAAACGGCACCCGAGGTGTAGATGGTTTCGCGCGGACCTTTCCACTCGGTCTTGCGCTGCGCCATCTCATCATCCGAAACATCCACGCTCAGTGATCCGCTCACTGCGTCGATGGTGATCATGTCGCCATTCTTGAGCAGGGCAATCGGCCCGCCTTGCGCGGCTTCTGGACCAACATGGCCCACACAGAACCCGCGTGTCGCGCCCGAGAAACGACCATCGGTGATGAGCGCCACTTTCTTGCCCATGCCCTGACCGGACAGCGCCGCCGTGGTGGACAGCATTTCGCGCATCCCGGGCCCACCTGCAGGGCCTTCGTTGCGGATGACGATGACTTCGCCTTCCTCATAGGCACGCTGCTTGACCGCCTCGAACGCCTCTTCTTCGCATTCGAACACACGCGCCGGGCCGGTAAAGACCTGACCTTCGGCCGGGATGCCCGCCACTTTCACAATCGCACCTTCGGGGGCAAGGTTGCCCTTCAGGCCGACAACGCCACCGGTCTTGGTGATCGGGGTTGCGATGGGATAGATCACCTTGCCATCCGCTTCGCGTTCGATCAGGTCCAGCTCTTCGCCGATGGTGCGGGTCGAGGCGGTGATGCAGTCTTCGTGGATAAGACCCGCCTTGCGCAGCTCTTTCATCACAACAGGAATGCCGCCTGCATCGTAAAGATCCTTGGCCACATATGCGCCGCCCGGTTTCAGGTCGACGAAATACGGCGTGTCGCGGAAGATGTCGCAGACGTCTTCAAGGTAGAACTCGATCCCGGCTTCGTGCGCAATCGCGGGAAGGTGCAGACCGGCATTTGTCGACCCCCCTGTGCAAGCCACAACGCGGGCCGCGTTTTCCAGCGCCTTGCGGGTCACAACATCCCGCGCGCGGATGTGCTGTTCCACGAGATCCATGACCGCCCGACCCGATGCTTCGCCATATTGGTCACGGGATTCGTAAGGCGCAGGCATGCCAGACGAGTTGAACAGCGCAAGGCCGATCGCCTCGGACACGCACGCCATGGTGTTGGCAGTAAACTGACCACCGCACGCCCCCGCAGACGGGCATGCCACACGTTCAAGCATGTCGAGCGCCTTGTCCGACATCTCGTTGTTCTGGTGACGTCCTACCGCTTCGAACATGTCCTGCACGGTCAGGTCACGGCTGCGGAAATCCTCGGGGATCTCGTCAACCTGTGGCGCGCGGCCCGGAAGGATTGACCCACCATAGATGAACACCGACGGTACGTTCAAACGCACCATTGCCATCATCATGCCCGGCAGGGATTTGTCACAACCCGCAAGACCCACAATCGCATCGTAGGAATGGCCGCGCATCGTCAACTCAACCGTGTCGGCAATCGCCTCGCGCGAGGCAAGCGAGGACCGCATGCCTTCGTGGCCCATCGCAATGCCGTCCGTGACGGTGATTGTGGTGAACTCGCGCGGTGTGCCCATCGCTTGTTTGACACCCATCTTCACTGCTTGTGCCTGACGGCTCAGCGCGATGTTACAGGGGGCTGCTTCGTTCCAACAGGTCGCAACACCAACCAGCGGCTGGTGGATTTCTTCCTCGGTCATCCCCATCGCGTAATAATAGGACCGGTGCGGCGCGCGCTCGGGCCCTTCTGTTACGTGACGGCTGGGCAGTTTCGACTTGTCGAATGGACGCTTGAGCATGACGCTCCTCCCTGATTTTGCTTCCCGTTTGAATAGCGAACAGGGCAACGCGGCACAAGAGACGGGGGTGGGTTTCAACGGATTTCAAAGTGTCTTTTCACGGGGCACTTATCGGTCCAGAAATGCCGCCGCTGCATAGGCTGGGGCAAGCAGCGCACGACGATACGGCCCCAAGGGAAACCGCTTTGGCGGATGGGACAAAAACGCGGGCATTGGGCCCGTGGCTGCGCGGCGCAGAACGCTGTCCGCAATCCTTGCGCCAAGATAGCTGCCCATGGCCACGCCATTGCCGTGATAGCCCATGGCGGCATACAGCCCCGGTTGGTCCGGGACCGCGCCCGCAAAAGGCGTCAGGCTGCGCATCAGACATACCAGCCCGGACCATTCATGGGTAATCTCGACATTGCGCCATTCCGGGAACAGGCGGTGGAAATTCGCCCGGATCGTGCGCGACAGCGCGGCTTCGGCCTTGGGTGTCGCGCGCAATCCGCCGCGCATCCCGAACAGGAACCGCCCGTCCGGCATCAGCCGAAAGTAATGCAGCAGGAACCGGGTGTCGTAGCACATCTGAAGGCTTGTCCAGCCCTGCTGCGCCTGTTCCACCGGGGTGATCGGACGGGTCACAATGATCGACGAATGCACCGGCAGATAGCGCGCGCGCAGCCAGTCGGGCAGGTCTTCGGATGAATAGCCATTGGTGGCAAGGATCACCTTGTCTGCGGTGATCGTTCCCTTGGGCGTAGTGACCCGCCACGCACCGCCGCTTGGCGCGATCGCGGTTGCCGGGCTTTGGCCAAAGATCTGCGCGCCGCTCTTGGTGACGGCTGCTGCAAGCCCGGCATGGTACTTGCCCGGGTTCAGGGCGAACCCGATGGGAATGGTCATGCCACCGTGAAAGGCCCCGGCCATCCCGTGCTGGCGCAGCGCCTCGGGCGCGATGATCTGGGGTGTGACGCCATATGTCGCGCGGGTCTCGGTCACGCTGTTGCGAAGATCGTCCATCGCCCTGGGCGTATGCGCCAAAAGCGTTTCACCGTCTGAATGTCGATCCGCGTCGATCCCGTGATCGGCCAAAACCGCGGCTACATGGTCCACCGCCGCGCGTTCAGCCGCATGCCATGCAGCGCGCTCTGAGTCGCCAAAGCGTTTGCCCATGGTTGCACTGCCAAGCTTGGACCCGCCCAGACAACAGAACCCGCCATTGCGCCCCGATGCGCCCCAGCCGGGCTGTTCAGTGTCCATCACCGTCACTGCGACATCCGATTGGGCCAGCGCCAAAGCCGCGTTCAACCCGGTGAAACCGCCGCCGATGATGGCCACATCCGTGCGATGGTCGCCGAGCAGCTGCGGGTGATCCGTTGGTGGTGCTGTTTCGCGCCACCAACAGGATGCGGGCGTGTGATAGGCGGCATCCTCGTAGATGCGCCTCATGCCGTGCGCTCGGCCATCCGTTCATCGCGGGCTTGTCGCACAGCGGCCTGTTTGGTGATCAATGATGCGGTGATCACGCCAACGGTCACAATCGCAATCATGATCGTGGACAGCGCGTTGATCTCTGGACTGACGCCCAGACGCACCGCCGAGAAAATCTTGATCGGCAGCGTGGTGGCAGACGGCCCCGTGGTGAAGCTCGCGATCACCAGATCATCCAGCGACAGGGTGAATGCCAAGAGCCAGCCCGAGATCACCGCAGGTGCGATGATGGGCAAGGTCACAAGGCGGAACGCCTCGAACGGGGAACAGCCCAGATCAAGCGCGGCCTCTTCGAGTGACTGGTCAAATGTGACAAGCCGCGAGGACACAACAACCGACACGTAGCACATGGAAAAGGTTGTATGCGCAAGCACGATGGTCAGAACGCCCCGGTCCAACCCGATGCCGATGAACAAAAGCAGCAGCGACAGACCCGTGATGACTTCGGGCATCACCAGCGGCGCATAGATCATGCCCGAAAACAGGGTCCGCCCGCTGAACCGACCCGCGCGCACCAGCACAAGTGCTGCCATCGTGCCCAGCACCGTGGCGATGGTCGAACTCATCACCGCGACCTTGATCGTCACCCATGCTGCGTTGAGGAATTCTTCGTTGCGAAACAATTCGCCGTACCACTGGGTCGAGAACCCGGCCCAGACCGTCACCAGTTTGGATTCGTTGAAACTGTAGACCACAAGGATGATCATGGGCACATAAAGAAATGCGAACCCAAGCGTGAGGGATGTGGCGTTGAACCATGAAAAGCGTCTCATCGGGTCACCCCCGTGGTTTCGCCTGCTGGCGCGGACGACGTGTTGGGGGCTCTGCCCCCAAACCCCCGAGGTATTTGAAGCCCAAAGAAACCATGATCCAAACGCATCATCCTTCGGCCTCGCGCTGTTTCTGTTCGTTGCGCTGGAACAGGATGATCGGGATCACGAGGATCAGCAGGAGGATCACCGCCACCGCAGAGGCCACCGGCCAATCGCGGTTGGAGAAGAATTCTTCCCACAGCACCTTGCCGATCATCAGCGTTCCGGACCCCCCGAGAAGGGACGGGATCACAAATTCCCCGATCACCGGGATGAAGACCAGAAAGCATCCGGCGATGATGCCGTTTTTCGACAGCGGTATCGTCACCAGCCAAAAGGCCGAAAGGCGCGAGCAGCCCAGATCTTCGGCGGCTTCGAGCAAGCTGTCATCCATCCGCTCCAGTGCCGAATAGATCGGCAGGATCATGAAGGGCAGGTAGGTGTAGACGATGCCGATATAGACGGCTGTGTTGGTGTTCAGGATGGTCAGCGGTGCGCTGATGATGCCGGCCCAAAGCAGGAACTGGTTCAGCAGCCCTTCGTTGGACAGGATACCCATCCACGCATAGACCCGGATCAGAAAGCTGGTCCAGAAGGGCAGGATCACCAGCATCAGCAGCGTCGGCCGCCATTCCGGCGCCGACCGTGCCATCGCATAGGCAATCGGATAGCCCACGCAAAGTGTCAGCACGGTTGAGATGAACGCGATCTGAAGCGAGCTGAGATAGGCTTTCCAATAAAGGTCGTCGGTGGTGAGGAACCAGAAATTCTCAAAGTCGAGCGCGGCAAAAAACGCGCGAATCCCGCCCCATCCCGCGGCAAAATCTAACTGTGGCATGTAGGGCGGGCGGGCCAGCGCCACATCCGACAGCGCAATTTTCATCACGATCACAAACGGGATCAGGAACAGCGCCACCAGCCACAGATAGGGCACTGCGATAAGGAGGAAGCGGCGCACCCCCTAACGCTCCAAAAGGACACCGGCGGTGTCTGTCCAGCTGATCCAGACCGGATCTTCCCAGGTGATCTGACGCCGCGACAGGCGGCGGGTGTTGGCGGTCTGCGCCTTGATCACATGCCCGGTGGGCAGTTCGACGTGATAGGTCGAGATATTGCCAAGATAGGCGATATCCAGAACCTTGCCCTGCACCTTGTTGGCGGCATTGTCCGGTTCTTCGGCACTGATGCCGACCTTTTCGGGGCGGATGGCGAAATGGATTTCCTGACCCGCATCAAACGTCGTCGTGGTCGTGCCAAGAATATCGGGCTGCCCTTCGGCCCATTGAATGGCAATCTTGTCGCCCTGTGGCTTTGCACGGCCCGACAGGATGTTCACGTCGCCGATGAAATCCGCGACATACACCGAATTCGGGGCCTCGTAGATCTGCGCAGGCGTCGCCACCTGAATAATCTGGCCTTCGTCCATCACCGCAACGCGGGACGCAACGGTCATCGCCTCTTCCTGGTCATGGGTCACGATCACAAAGGTGGTGCCGGTCTTTTCCTGAATGTCCATCAATTCAAACTGCGTTTCCTGACGCAGCTTCTTGTCAAGCGCCCCCAAGGGTTCATCCAGTAGTAGCAGTTTTGGCGCCTTCGCAAGGGACCGGGCCAGCGCGACGCGCTGCCGTTGACCGCCGGAAATCTGATGCGGCTTGCGCTGGGCGAATTTGGTTAGCCTGGTGAGGCGCAGCATCTCGTCGACACGCGCCGCGATTTTGCCCTTGTCAGTGCCCTCGCGCTTCAGCCCGAATGCGATGTTTTCCCAAACCGACAGATGCGGGAACAGCGCGTAGGACTGGAACATCATGTTCACCGCGCGCTTGTTCGGCGGAATCTTGGCCATGTCCTGACCGGCAATGAAAATCTGACCGCTGGTCGGTGCCTCAAACCCCGCCAGCATGCGCATCATCGTGGTCTTGCCACAGCCCGACGGGCCTAGCAGCGCAAAGAATTCACGGGTGTAGATGTCTTGCGTCAGATCGTCGATGGCGGTGAAATCGCCAAACCTCTTGGTCACGTTGCGAAACTGGATCAACGGCTTTTCGTCGGGATCTTCCCACGGAGCAAAGACGGTCTGGGCCACTCTGGACACCTCTGACTGGGGGTATTTGTCCGGCAGGGTAGGCCTACCGGACAAGAAAGCACGCTGGGATCAGGTGCCGGATTTAACGGTGGTCCACATCCGCGTCAGCGACCGCTGTTCGCGCGGCGGGAACGGGGTCACCGTGTAGAGGTTTTCCAATGTCGCTTCGTCAGGATAGATCGCCGGATCGCCGATCACGTCCTCGACGAGGAATTCTTTGGAGGCCTCGTTGCCATTGGCATAGTAGACATAGTTCGACGCCGCCGCCATGTTCTGTGCGTCCATGATGAAGTTCAGGAACACATGGGCCGCGTCAGGGTTCGGTGCATCGACCGGAATGGCCATTTGGTCAAACCACATCAGTGCGCCTTCGGTGGGCGCGTTATAGGCCACATCGACGCCGTTGTCGGCCTCTGCCGCACGGTCACGCGCCTGAAGGATATCCCCGGACCAGCCAAACGCCACGCAGATGTCGCCATTGGCCAACGCGTTGATATATTCCGAGCTGTGGAACTTCTGCACATAAGGGCGCACGGCGCTCAGCACCGCCTCGGCAGCGGCCAGCGCTTCGTCATCCTTGCGGTCCGGCTCAAGCCCCGCATAGGTCAGGGCGGCGGGGATCATCTCGGTCGGAGCATCAAGAAAATGCACGCCGCACGCGGACAGCTTTTCCATGTTCTCGGGGTTGAAGATCAGGTCAAGCGACGCGATCGGCGCGTCGGCGCCAAGGATCTCGGTCACCTTGCCGACATTCACGCCAAGGCCCGTGGTGCCCCACATGTAGTTGATCGAATATTCGTTGCCGGGATCGTACTGCGCCGTGCGCTGTTCGATGGTCGCCCACATGTTGTCGAGGTTGGGCAGCTTGGAGGCGTCCAGCTTCTGGAATGCGCCCGCCTGAATCTGCCGCTGCAAGAACGTGCCTGTGGGCACCACAACGTCATAGCCCGACCCACCGGCCAGCATCTTGGTTTCCAGCAATTCGTTGCTGTCGAACACGTCATAGATCAGGTCGATGCCTGTCTCTTCTTCGAACTTGGCCAAAAGCTCTTCATCGATATAGTCGGACCAGTTGTAGACGCGCACCTCGTCGGCATGGGCCAATGACGCCATCAGCGCGGCACCTGCGGTCAATGTCAGCAGATGGGTTTTCATGAAAGTCTCCCGTTGATCCCAGAGCGCTCGCGGCTCTGTGCATTTGAATTTGATCAAAACTTGCCTGATCTGGCAATAGCTATGATGTTTTCATGCCCGCTGTGAACGTGCAAGATGACTTGTCAGGTGCTGCTATTCGGGCAATGTGCCTAAAGCTGCGGCAGTTTCGAAGGGACAGGCATGGCCGGTCGACAAGTATTGAAATCCGTCTTCGATCCGGTTCGTCTTCCGGCGCATGAACAAGTGTACCGCCAATTGCGCGATCAGGTGCTCTTTGGCGAATTGGAGCCGGGCCAGCCGGTGACGATTCAAGGCCTCACAGACGCGCTGGGCGTCGGCATGACCCCGGTCCGCGAGGCGTTGCGGCGGTTGATGGCGCAGGGCGCGCTTGAATTCCTGGGCAACAGGCGCATTGCGGTTCCTGTGCTGGATGCGCAGGCAATTGGCGAACTGACCATTGCCCGCAAGGCGCTTGAACCGGAACTGGTGCGGCGTGCGGCGCAAAAGGCCGCGCCAGACGATATCGCCCGCCTGACCGAAATCGACGCCCGGCTGGATGATGCCATCCGCCGGGGCGACGTGCACCGCTACCTGGTCGAAAACCACCAGTTTCATGGTGATCTGAACGCATTGGCACAGGCTCCGATCCTCACCGAAATGGTCGACCGACTGTGGCTGCGCTTTGGTCCGTCCTTGCGCGTTGTCTGCGGTCAGGTTGGCACACGCAACCTGCCGGACCGGCACAAAGATGTGCTGGCTGCCCTCACGGCACGGGACGCTGACGCGGCGGCAGCGGCCATGGAAGGGGATGTGATGCAGGGCATGGAGCAAATCCTTCAGGGTGTGACCTGATTCGATTGACTTGCGGTAATTTGATCATATTTTGGCAGCAGCCCGTCCGACAGGAGTCTCGCCATGGCCCAGATCACCAACCACATGCCCACATCCGAATTGCAGGCGCTTGACGCCGCGCATCACATGCACCCGTTTACCCACGGGGCCGGGCTCGCCGACAAGGGCGCGCGGGTGATCACACGGGCCGATGGCGTGTGGCTCAATGACAGCGATGGCAACCGCATCCTTGATGCGATGGCAGGGCTGTGGTGCGTGAATATCGGCTATGGCCGCACCGAATTGGCCCAAGTCGCCGCCCGCCAGATGCAGGAGCTTCCGTTCTACAATACGTTCTTCCAGACCACCCATGTGCCCGCGATTGCACTTTCGCAGAAACTCGCAAAACTCGCCCCCGATGGGTTCAATCAGGTGTTCTATGCCGGCTCTGGCTCAGAGGCGAATGACACCAACCTGCGCATGGTCCGCACCTATTGGCAGGAAAAGGGTCAGCCCGAGCGCAACATCGTAATCTCGCGTTGGAACGCCTATCATGGCTCGTCTGTCGGGTCGGGGTCACTTGGCGGGATGAAGGGCATGCACATGCAGGGCGGCCTTCCGATCCCGAACATCCACCACATCGACCAGCCCGATTGGTGGTCCGAAGGTGGCGACATGACGCCCGAGGACTTCGGCCTTGAACGCGCCCGCCAACTGGAAACCGCCATCCTCGAACTGGGCCAGGACCGCGTCGCGGCGTTTATCGCCGAACCCGTGCAGGGCGCAGGCGGCGTGATCATCCCGCCCGAGACCTACTGGCCCGAGATTCAGCGCATCGTCGACAAGTATGGCATCCTTTTGATCGCGGACGAGGTGATCTGCGGCTTTGGGCGCACCGGCAACTGGTTCGGCAGCCAGACCATGAACATCCGCCCGCATATCATGACCATCGCCAAGGGCCTCAGCTCCGGCTACCAGCCCATCGGCGGGTCGATCATCTGTGACGAGGTGGCCGAGGTCATCAACAGCGTCGAATTCAACCACGGCTACACCTATTCCGGCCACCCGGTCGCCTGCGCCGTGGCGCTCGAAAACCTGCGCATCCTCGACGAGGAAGGTATCGTCACCCGCGTCCGCGAGGAAACAGCGCCCTATCTCAAGGAAAAGTTCGAATCGCTCACCGACCACCCGCTGGTGGGGGAGGCCAAGATCATCGGCATGATGGGCAGCATCGCCCTGACCCCCGACAAAGCCACCCGCGCCAAGTTCGAGGCAGACACCGGCACCGTCGGCTTCATCTGCCGCGAACGCTGCTTCGCCAACAACCTCGTGATGCGCCACGTCGGCGACCGCATGATCATCTCCCCCCCGCTGGTGATCACGAAAGACGAGATCGACATTCTGATCACCCGCGCCCGGCAGTCGCTGGACGAATGTCACGAGCGGTTGAAGGCAGAGGGCCTGATGAAGGCGCGCGTGACAGTCTAACTGTCTTTCATCGCACCAGCGCGGAGCCGCCGCGCATCGGTCGTCTATTGGAGCGCCATTGGTCCGAGCCCAATAGACGACACCGCCCCCCGGGCTGGCGATTTGGTTGGTGTAGGCGCATCGTTCGAATGACTGACGGACTTGGCAACCATAAAGCAAGCGTAGGGTGCGTGCTTGCACGCACCATTCTGTCGTCAAAATTAATCGGTGCGTGCAAGCACGCACCCTACGATATCACCGTTCTGGGGATTAACCCCTAACCCTTCCCCCCAACATGCTCCAGCCTCTGCCGGGCGACTGCCTCGTGCGCCTCGGCCTTGCGGTTGTCCGCCAGACAGGTCTCCACATACGACAGATGATCCACCACCGCCTGCCGGGCGCCCTCGGGGTCGCGTGCTTGCAAGGCCTCAACAATCGCCCGGTGTTGATCCAGCAGCGCGCCCCGCGTGGTCTTTTGGCGGAACATGATCTGCCGGTTGTAGAACACCCCTTCGCGCAGCAATTGGTACATCGACCGCATCATGTGGAGCATGATGACGTTGTGGCTGGCCTCGATGATCGACAGGTGAAACTCCGCATCCAGCGCCGCTTCGTCGGCCGGGCTGCGCTTGGCGTGGGCCGCTTCCATGCGGGCGAACACCGCGCCGATCACCGCGAGATCCGTGTCCGACGCCAACCGCGCCGCGCGTTCCGCCGCCAGCCCTTCCATGTCGCGGCGGAAGGACAGGTAGTCGAACACCGCTTCGTCGTGGTTGGCAAACAGCTGGATCAACGCGTCCGAAAACGCCGACCCCAGAACTTCGGTCACATATACCCCGGCCCCGGCACGGCTGGTCAGCAACCCGCGCTCAGACAGGTCCGCGATGGATTCGCGCAGCGACGGGCGCGACACCTCAAGCCGCTCGGACAATTCCCGCTCGGATGGCAGACGTTCGCCGGGCCGCAGGATACCCCGCAGGATCAATTGCTCGATCTGGCGTGTGACGGCCGTTGACAGTTTCTCGGGCGTGACGGGTTGGAAGGGCATGATGCTCGCAACAGCTAAGGATTGGTCAAATTATATGACCGATCCGGGGGTGTTACAAGCTACCACCGTCGCAGTGCGTCCTCGTCTGCATCCTTGGCGGCAACCCAACCGGTCTCGCCGGTTTGGGCATGTTCTTTCTTCCAGAAGGGCGCGCGGGATTTGAGGTAGTCCATCAGGTACTCCGCCGCTTCGAACGCGTCCTTGCGATGGGGGGCGGCTGTGGCGACCATCATGATCTTCTCGCCCGGCTCCATCCGCCCAAAACGGTGGATCACCAGCGCGTCGCCCAGCGACCAGCGGGTCACGGCCTCGGCTGCAATCGACTCCAGCGCTTTTTGGGTCATGCCGGGGTAGTGTTCGATCTCCATCGCATCAAGACCCCCACCGCCAAAGTCGCGCACCACACCTGTGAAAGTGACAATCGCGCCCATGTCGTGCCGGCCATTGGCGAAGGCCTCGGCCTCTGCGCCGAAATCGAACGGCATGTCCTGAACAACGACCCGCATCAGCCGCCCGTCATCGGCGGAAAGAACGCAACTTCGCGCGCGCCTTTGATTGACGCGTCAAAATCCGAAAGCTCCTGATCCACGGCAACGCGCAGCGCTGCCAGATCGGAAAACGCCAGATCATAGCGGTCTTCACGGGCGCGCAATTCCGTCACCAGATCGGCCACGGTTTCGGCCTCTGTTGTCACGGTCTCTTTCGGCAAGCCGATCCGTTCGCGGACCCATGCGAAATACAACACATCCATCTGGTCAATCCTTCAAAAACGGCACCGCTTTGCGGAAGTAATCCCACCCGGTGATCAGTGTCAGAAACGCAGCTAGCCACAACAGAAGCAACCCGATATTGCCAGCCCACGCCATTCCGGCCTCTTTCCACCACAACCCGTGCAGGTCTTCAATCTCGCCCGCCATGATGCCCGCAAAAATATCGGGGTTCATGCCAATGACCGAGATGCCAAGATAATGTTCAAACACGCCTTGGGCAAAAAGCACCGCAATCGCAACCATTTGTAACGTGGTTTTCCACTTGGCCAGCGGCGTCACCTTGAGCGTGCCCGCCGTATCCCCCAGAAACTCGCGCAGCCCCGACACGAACACTTCGCGGAACAGGATGAAGGTCGCGGGCAGCACCAGCCATGGCGACATCGACGAATAGCCCACGATCACCATCAGCGCGATCACCACCATCGCCTTGTCGGCAATCGGGTCCAGCATCGCGCCCAGCTTGCTTTCCTGCTTCCATGCGCGGGCCAGATAGCCGTCGAACCAATCGGTCACGGCGGCGGACACGAACAGGATCAGCGCGAACCAATCCGCAGCGGGCCGCGAGAAATAAAGAAACATCAGCGCCACACCCGGCGCAGCAAGAAGGCGCAGGACAGTCAGGATATTTGGAACCGTCATCGTCATGCTCTTTACCTATCGCGGCTTAGGGAAACTGAAAAGGCGGCGTTTTGGTTGTTTTGCAAACTTCGATCAGGCACCGTGTCAGGACCATGAGATCACTCGTCTTGCCTTGCCTCTTTTTTGTTGCGGCCTGCATGCCCGAAGACCCTGTTGCGCCAGACAGGGTGACAGGCGGCGTCTGGGCGGTAGAGAGCTTGGACGGGGTCGCGTTGGATGCGCAGGCTTGGATAAAGATTGGTTCGGACGGCACGGTCACGGGGCAAGCACCCTGTAATCGCTTTTCCACCACCCAGACAGCGCCTTTGCCGGATATCGGCTTTGGTCCCATCCTTGCAACGCGGATGGCCTGCCCGGATCTGGACCGGGAAACGGCGTTTCTGGCCGCGTTGAGGCAGGTGACTTCGGGCGCGGTGTCGGGGGATGTGCTGACCCTGTTTATCGCCCAAGACGGGGCTTTGGTGTTCAACCGGGTGCCGGAGGGCGCGGGCGGCTAAGAATGTCCAAATACCGCGCCCGCGCTTGGGGCAGGGGTTTGCCGATCTGCACTGCGGCCAGTTTGGTTTCCAGAAAATACCCCGTGGTCCCCAAACCTGCGGCAATCTCGATATCCGTCAGCGTGCCTTCCCCTTTTAGCGCGTCTGGCAAAGGCAGCATCCGGTCCGCCCACTCCCCCGCGCCTTGGGCGGATACCGCCCGCCCGGACTTGGGCGAGATATAGACCAATCCCTCTGTCGCGCCCGTCACCGCGCAACAGCTCAGATCAAGACCGTATCCAAGATCGTCCAAAAGCGCCGTTTCCCAGCGCAGATAGGCCAGCGGCCACAGCTCGGTTTCGGCCAGCAGGTCCAGCAAGTTCTGGGTCTGTCGATACAGTGCAGGATGCGGTTCGCGCTCTGGTAGCACGAACGCCAAAAGCGCCAAAGCCGCGTTCAATCCGGCCAGCGTCAGGCGGTTTTGCATCGCAATTGCCGCCCGAGAGCGTTGCAGCTCCACGGTAAAGCTGCCCAGATGGTCCTCAAGCCGCGCGCGCCATGCCAGATCAAGCTGTGCACCGGGCTGAAGGATCGGGGCCACCCTGCGCGACGCGCCACCGCGCACCACACCGGCATGACGGCCACGGTCGGGCGTGAACACGTCAATGATCATCGAACTTTCGCCGTGTCTGCGGCTGCTGAGAAGGATACCTGTGTCACGCCAATCCATAAGGCGATGTTAGCCCGACAGCCCGTCTTCATCCAGAAGATGCCGCCCGTCCCGGTCCTCGACCTCGATCACCCACAGGTCGCTGTCAAAACTGCGTTGCCTGGCGATGCTGGCATCCACATCCGTCTCTGGCCCTTCGGCCAACACCTGCCATGTGCGGTCGCCGGTCATCAGATCGAATTGCCGCACAAAGGCACGGGCCTGACCGTTCAACGTATTGAGCTTGATCAGAACAGCGCCCGCAGTATCGTCACCATGGGCGGTGACAAAGGCCGGGATGTTGTAAAGCGACAGACGGCGCAGATAGGCCTGCACCCAGAACCCGCTGGCCAGTCGGGCCTCAACCATTGCCGTCCTTGAAATTCAGACCCATCTCGGAATAACGCTCGGCCTCGTCCAGCCATTTTTCGCGCACCTTCACCTGCATGAACAGGTGGATTCGACGGCCAAGAAATTCTTCCAGCTCTTCGCGCGCGGCCTTGCTGATGGCCTTGATCGTCTCGCCCTTGTTGCCAAGAACGATGCCTTTGTGCCCGTCGCGGATCACATAGATGATTTGGTCAATCCGCGCTGATCCGTCGTCGCGTTCTTCCCAGCTCTCGGTTTCGACCGTCAATTGGTAGGGCAATTCCTGATGCAGGCGCAGGGTCAGTTTTTCGCGGGTCATTTCCGCCGCGATCATCCGCAAGGGCAGATCCGCGATCTGGTCCTCGGGATACAGCCATGGGCTTTCGGGCAGCTCTGCGGCAAGCCATGCGCGCAACGCTTTGACGCCATGTCCCTTTTCCGCTGAAATCAGGAATGTCTCGGTAAAAGGGAACTTTTCGTTCATCTCTTGCGTCAGCGCCAAAAGGCGTGGTGCCTCGACGCGGTCAATCTTGTTGATGGCCAGTGCGACAGGGCGCTTGCCTACCACCTCGCCCAAATTCTCAAGGATCGCCTCGACGCCTTCGGTGATCCCGCGATGCGCCTCAATGAGCAGCACCACGATATCGGCATCAGATGCCCCCGACCATGCGGCGGCCACCATGGCGCGGTCCAGACGGCGGCGCGGCTTGAACAGGCCCGGTGTGTCCACCAGAACGATCTGCGCGTCGCCTTCCATGGCCACACCGCGAATGCGCGCGCGGGTGGTCTGTACCTTGTGGGTGACGATGGACACTTTCGCGCCCACCATTTGGTTGGTCAGCGTGGATTTGCCCGCATTGGGCTCTCCGATCAAAGCGACGAAACCGGCGCGCGTGGTCATAGGTCCATCCATATCCAGAAGTCCGGCGTCATACGCGAGATCGCGGCACAGAACCAGCCCCGACTTTGCGCCCGCTGCGCACAAGAGTGTAGACGCCGCTGCCGACAATCAAGGCCGCTCCGATCAGGGTCATCGCATCGGGGCGTTCGCCAAAGATGAAATAGGCAAACACCAGCGCGATCAAAAGGCGCGAATACCGGAACGGGGCCACAACCGACACTTCGCCTGTGCGCATCGCCTTGGTCAGCGCGCTATACCCCACCAACCCGGCCAATCCGGTGCCCATCAACAAGGTCAGCGCGGGCAGGCTTGGTGCGGCCAGCGGGGCTTCCTCGAACAGGGTGATCACCACACCGGCGATAAATACCATCACAAAGCCCAGAATGCCCAGTTGCGTTGCCGACACCTCGGGGGGGCTGGCGCGGGTCATGAGATCGCGGCCTGCAAAGCCAATCATGCCCAACACCGCGAAGATCGCCGTCGCGTCAAAGCCCGAAGGCGTGGGGCGCAGGATCAGCAGAACGCCGAAAAACCCGACCCCCATCGCCACCCACCGGCGCAAGCCGACCTGTTCCTTGAGAACAAGCACCGCACCCAGCGTCACCACCAAAGGCGCGGCCTGCAAGATCGCTGATGTGGTCGACAGCGGCGCAAAGGCGAGGCTCAGTGCAAAGAACAGGCGTCCGAGGATCTCAAACGCCGACCGGATCAAAAGGGGCCCTTCGATGTAGGCGTGGCTGACCAGCTTTTCGCGGGACCAAAGCGCGTAGAGCACGAAAAACCCGGTGCCAAACACCCCAAAAAGCATCGTGCCAACACCTGCCGACACATCGCCCGTGCCCGTGGCCGCTTTGAAAAACGCGTCCTCTATGGCGAAACCCAGCATGGCCAAAACCATGAACAGGCTGCCTCGAAGGTTATCGCTCAAGGCTGGTCCGTTTCGACAAGCGCCAAAAGCGCCTTGGCCGCGGCCTGTTCGGCCTGCCGCTTGGACCCGGCGCGCGCTTCGGCGGATTGGCCATTGTCCAGCCGGGCACGGATCACAAAGTTCGGTGCATGGTCCGGCCCGTCGCGGGATGTCTCAATATAGGCGGGCGGCGGCATACCCCGCGCCTGCGCCCATTCCTGCAACGCGGTCTTGGCGTCGCGGGCGTCTTCCTTGACCGATCCGATGCGGTTGCCCCAAAGCCGCAGAACGATATCCCGCGCGGTGTCGAACCCGGCATCCAGGTAGACGGCGGCAATGACTGCTTCCATCGCGTCACCCAAAAGCGCCTGCTTGCGGCGGCCCCCCGACAGCATCTCGGAGCGCCCCAGTTTGAGAGCGTCCCCCAGATCAATCTCGCGGGCCACTTCGGCGCAGGTTTCCTTGCGCACCAGCGCGTTGAACCGCGGCGCAAGCTGCCCTTCAGAGGCAGAGGTGTCTTCGGCCAAAAGCGCCTCGGACATGACAAGGCCAAGCACCCGGTCGCCCAGAAACTCAAGCCGCTGGTTGTCTTCGCGGTTGACGCCCGACCGCGATGAATGCGTGACCGCGCGCACGAGCAATTCGGGGCGTCTGAACCGATGCCCCAAACGCGTGCTCAGCGCTTGCAGATCCGCCGCGAGCTTCACTACTCGACTTTCTCGAAAAAGCGGTCGCTGCGCCATGTCCAGAAAAACAGCATGGATGATCCCGCAGACGAGAACATCACCCGGTTTGCCTTGCCCACGAGGTTTTCGAACGGCACAAAGCCGACACCGCCCGCAACGCTTGGCACACGGCTGTCCGAGGAATTGTCGCGGTTGTCGCCCATCATGAAATAATGGCCTTCGGGTACGGTATAGACCGGGGTATTGTCAGACCCCTGATTGCCGATGTTCAGGATCGAGTGGGTCGTGCCGTTGGGCAGCGTTTCAAGGAACCGTTCCTTGATGCATGTGCCTCCGGTGCCGACCGGCCCATTGGCACAGCGCGGGCGCAATCCCTGCGGACCTTGCGGGGATGCGGTTTCTTCAAAGTCGGGCTGTTGCACCAGCTCAACCGGGTTGCCGTTGAGGTGGAGCACGCCGCGCACCATCTGCACTGTGTCGCCGGGCAGGCCAATCACGCGCTTGATGAAATCACGGCCCGACACAGGATGGCGGAACACCGCGACATCCCCGCGCTCGGGTTCCGATCCGAACAGGCGGGTGTTGTCGCCATCGGCCCAGCCGCACAGGTCTGTTGAATCAACGTTGATGCCGAATTGGGGCAGGTACAGCGATGGGCAGGACGAATAGGAATAGCCATAGGCCATCTTGTTCACGAACAGGAAATCCCCGATCAGCAACGTGTCCTTCATCGACCCCGACGGAATCCAGAATGGCTGAAAAAACAGCGTCCGAAAGACGCCTGCGATCAAAAGGGCATAGAGGATGGTTTTGATCGTCTCGACGATCCCGCCGCTTTTCTGGGGTTCAGACGCCATTTTCCTGCCTTTTGCTCGACTGTCCCGCGCTACATGAGCGGGGGCGGCGCGGGTGTCAAGCCAAGCGCGCCCGCGCGTGTCGGGTCTGGTACGGGGCTGTGCAGACGGATTCCCAAGAACCGTGCTGAATCAACAACCTATGGTAGATCTTGCCCATGGGCAAGTTTTTGGCCACCCGGTTCGGCCACGGGCCGCGCCTCGATCAGTACGGTGGCCTGCGCCCATGGATGATCGTCGGTCAGCGTGACATGAATGATGGCCTCGTGCCCCGGCGGGGTCAGCGCCTCAAGCCGCGTTTTGGCCCAGCCTGTGACCTCCATCACCGGCTGGCCGGTATGTAGATTGCGCACGGACATGTCTTTCCAGGCAATTCCCATGCGCAGGCCGGTGCCAAGCGCCTTGGAGCACGCCTCTTTCGCGGCCCAGCGTTTGGCATAGGTGCCCGCCACATCGCGGCGGCGCTCGGCCTTGCGCTGTTCGGTCTCGGTGAACACGCGGTTGCGAAAGCGGTCGCCGAACCGGGCCAGCGTGGCTGCGATGCGGTCGATATTGGCCAGATCGGTGCCGATGCCGATGATCATGTCATGTCCCTCAGGCGGCAAACATCGGAAAGCTGACGCCAAGCGCCCAAGCGAGGATCAGACCCAAGGCAAGCCCTGCCGTCAAGGGCCCCGCCTGTTTGCCAAAGGCGCGGCCCATCGCGCCGTGCACCAGAAAGAAAAGCACAATCACCGGCGCGATCATGATGAGGAAAAACAGCCCCTCGAAATCCAGCGCAACGGCGATGCCCAGCGATACAAGCAGCGCGCCCCGCGAGGCGATGCGCCGCCAGATCGACGCTTTCCATGCCAGCATCGCGTCGGCCACCATGAACGGCACCGCACCAAGGGCGAGGGCGGCAATGATCGGCAACCGCTCGGGCACCGGAAAGAAGTTCGCGCCATAGCGGTCCAGCGCAAAACCAAACACGCCGATGCCCCAGACGCACAGTCCAACCAGCGCAAGGGGTTGGATGCGGCTCACAGGCAGCGCCTTATTCATCAAGCGTAGCATGAGCAAGGTGCACAGCCCGTAAAGCCCCAGATGGATTGCCAGATACTCTGCCACCAACACTGGCAAAAGATTGATCTCGAACAGGCTGGCCACACCGGGGGCAAGCAGCATCGGCGCGATCAGCACAGCGGCGAATGTCCGCATCGGCAGGTCCGGTTTTGCAGGCAGGTCGGTGGGCCGGGTGATCAGGCGCGCAATGGGCGCGGCCAGCACGGTGATCGCAGCCATGAGCGCCAGAAACGCCCAGCCGGTGGGCGGCACTGCGGCGGTGGTGTCCCGCCCATACGCGCGGTTCAGCCAAGCCAACGCCTCTGCCCGGCCTGCGCGTGATTGAAGGATTGCAACATGCTCGGTAAAGGGTGCCACCTGTGCCGATCGGATCACGCCTGCGGCTTGGGCAATGTCGCCCTCAACCGCATCCGGGTCGACCATCCGGGTGGCGCGCAGGCCAAAGTCTCGCAAGGGTGGTTCCCACTGGCCCGAGATCAGCAGCATGTCCTGCGGGAACGTCGCGGTCACCGCTTGCGAAAACGCTGAAAGCAGCACCAAAGGTCCGGTGCGGTCCGACACGTCAGCCACCCGCACCAGCACGTCTGTCGCCATTGAATGACCCAAAAGCGCGACGGGCCTTTCGTCGTCGGCCACATCGTCAATCACCGCAAGCGTTTGCGTCATCAGCCGTTGCGTGGTGCCGTCGATCCGGGTCACATCGCCGGACATCGGCAAGGGATGCGCGCCGTGGCCTTCAAAGTCGAACATATGCACCCGGTAGCCCGCCTGCGCGAGGGTCAGCCCGTAGCCCTGCATCATCTCGCGCGATCCGGCAAAGCCGTGCGCGATGACCACATGCGGCCCGTCCGCATCGCGGCGCTCCAACGTTGTGACCGGGGTGTCGCCGACATGGGTGGCGGTGTGGATCACACCCCAGCGCGCGGTTTCCAGCACGACACATGCGATCACGGCGATCACAACCGCAAGGATCGTGCCCAGCTTGTGTGACATCAGGTGTCCCACCGATGCGCCGCCCGTCGCATCATGCGCGCGCGGCGTCCATCAGCTGGCGCATTTCGGTGATGGCCGGGCCAAGCCCGCGAAACACGGATTCGCCGATCAGGAAATGGCCGATGTTCAGTTCAACCACTTCGGGAAAGGCGGCAATCGGAGCAACGGTGTCGTAGTTAAGGCCATGGCCCGCGTGCACCTCAAGACCAAGCGCATGGGCATAGGCCGACATCTCCCGCATCATTTCCAGCTCGCGGTCGCGGGTTTGGAAATCGCCCTCGGCATGGGCATCGCAATAGGCCCCCGTGTGCAGCTCGATCACGTGCGCGCCGATCCGGTGCGCTGCGGCAATCTGGCGTTCGTCAGCGGCGATAAAGATCGACACCCGGCACCCGGCCTCGCGCAGCGGGGCGATGTAGCGTGCCAGCTTGGCTTCGTCCCGCGCCACTTCAAGCCCGCCTTCGGTGGTCCGTTCCTCGCGCTTTTCGGGCACGATGCACACCGCGTGGGGTTTGTGCCGCAGGGCGATTTTCTGCATTTCGTCTGTCGCGGCCATCTCGAAATTCAATGGCACACGCAGGGTGTCCATCAGGCGATCAATGTCGCTGTCGATGATGTGGCGGCGGTCTTCGCGCAGATGCGCGGTGATGCCGTCGGCTCCGGCCTCTTCGGCCAATTGCGCCGCGCGCACCGGATCGGGAAGAGCCCCGCCGCGCGCGTTGCGCAGGGTTGCCACGTGGTCGATATTCACGCCCAGCCGCAAGCGGCCTGCATATTCGGTCGCATGTTCCGTCATTGTCGCCTCCATACCTGAGGCGGAACCTAGTCCGCCGCTGCCTTGTCGTCAGCCTGTTTCTTCTTTTTCTTCAACGATGCCAGCTTGGCCTTGAGCGCACCCTTGCGGCGGTTCTGGTAGGCGCGGATCAGCGGTACGGAGAGGTAGTAACAGATCAGCCCGCAGAAAATGCCCGGCAGGATACCGCCCACCAGCCATGGAAAGAACACCTCGTCATAAAAGAGGCCCAGCCCTTCCCAATTGGCCGTGTCTTCTGTGAAGATCGCAAGGAAGTTGCGCCAAAGGTCTTCGCCCGCCTTGGCAAATTTGTAGCCAATGCTGCCATGGGCGTGCCGGATTTCGCCCATGCCCAGCAACCAATACCCGGTCTGGAGTGACGCAACGCTGATCGGCACATAGGTCAGCGGGTTGCCAAAGAATGTCGACAGCAGCGCGGCAAGGATATTGCCCCGCATGACCAAAGCAATGAGTCCCGCCGCCACAAAATGCATGCCATAGAACGGGGTGAATGTTGTCAGAACACCGGCAAAGATGCCGCGCGCGATGCGTTCGGGTGGATCGGGCAGGCGGTTCAGGCGGTGCTGGACATAACGGGCGGCACGTCCCCATCCGCCGCGGGGCCAAAGCGCCTCGCGGAGGGTGTTCAGGATCGATCGCCTGTCCCGCCGTTTGAATACCAACTCGCGTCCCTTCGATCTTCCTATTCGGCCGCAGCCGCTTGGGTGGTCAATGCGGGATCCCGCCGCCGCACCACAGACGCAACATCACTTTCCGCTTCGAGCGCCGACATGACCGCATGCAGATGATTGGCATCCCTCAGGTCGATATCCAGAAGCAGTTTGTAAAAATCAGGTTTGCGATCCACAAAGTTCAGGTCCGAGATATTGGCCTTTTTCTCGCCGATCAATGTGCAAATCCGTCCCAGCACGCCCGCGTCGTTTCCAATGGTGAGTTCAAGGGAAACGGCATAGATGGGCGGGTGGTTCCCGGTTTCCCAATGCAGGTCAAGCCAGCGGGCGGGTTGGTCTTCGAACGCTGCCAGCGCGCCGCAATCGATCGAGTGAACGGTCACGCCTTTGCCCCGCTGTACGATGCCGACAATGCGTTCGCCGGGAAGCGGCTGACAGCAGGGCGCGCGGACAAAGGCCTGATCGTGATCAAGGCCGATTACAGCGCTTTGCATTTCGATAAAGTCCTGCGCGGCCGGGGCAAGGTCGGGATAAACGGCGGCGACTGCATCGCGGGCGGACATTTCGGCGCTGCCCAGACGGGCCAGCAATTCCTGTGCGTCGGGTATCCGAAGGTTGCGGGCGGCCATCTCAAGCACTTTGTCGCTGGCTTTCTTGCCAACGTTTTCAAACGCAGAGCGCGCGAGTTCGCGGCCCAGTTGCGCAAAGCGTTCGCGCCCGGCTTCGCGCAGTTCGCGGCGGATCGCGGATTTCGCCTTGCCGGTGGTGGCAATGTCGAGCCACGTCGCCTGTGGGGTCTGGCCCTCGGCGGTAACGATATCAACGGATTGCCCGTTCTTGAGCCGGGTCCAGAGCGGCACGCGAATGCCGTCAACCTTGGCGCCGACGCAGCCCGATCCGATCCGGGTGTGGATCGCATAGGCAAAATCCAGCGGCGTCGCCCCGCGCGGCAGTTTCACAACATCCCCCTTGGGGGTGAAGCAGAACACCTTGTCGGGGTACATTTCGAGCTTCACCGCCTCAAGGAAATCCTCGTGATCGTCTTCGCCGATGAATTGTTCGGTAAGGGATGCCACCCATTTCGCGGGATCGACGGCAAAGGGGTTTTCGCTGCGCACACCGTCACGGTAGGACCAATGCGCGGCGACGCCGGTTTCGGCCACATCGTGCATCTGGCGGGTGCGGATCTGCACCTCGACCCGCTTGCCATCGCGGCCCGACACGGTGGTGTGGATTGATCGATAGCCGTTCTGTTTGGGTTCAGAGATGTAATCCTTGAACCGTCCGGGAATCGCCCGCCAGCGTTGGTGGATGACGCCCAGGGTGGCATAACAATCGGCCTTGGAGCGGGTGATGATGCGGAAACCGTAGATGTCGGAAAGACGGGAGAACCCGATTTCTTTTTCCTGCATCTTGCGCCAGATCGAATAGGGCTTTTTGGCGCGGCCAAACACCTCTGCCTCGATCCCGGCTTTTTCCAACTCGGTGCGCATATCGCCGGTGATCCGGTGAATGACGTCGCCGGTTTCCTTTTGCAGCGTGATAAAGCGGCGGATGATGCTTGCGCGGCCTTCGGGGTTGAGCACGCGGAACGCGAGGTCTTCCAGTTCCTCGCGCATCCAGTGCATCCCCATGCGCCCGGCCAGTGGCGCAAAGATATCCATGGTTTCGCGGGCTTTTTGTGCCTGCTTTTCCGGGCGCATCGCCTTGATGGTGCGCATGTTGTGCAAACGGTCGGCAAGTTTGACCAGAATGACCCGCAGGTCCTTGGACATTGCCATGAACAGCTTGCGGAAATTCTCGGCCTGCTTGGTTTCAGAGCTCGAGAGCTGAAGATTGGTCAGCTTGGTGACCCCATCGACCAATTCGGCCACTTCTTTGCCAAAGCGGGTAGAAACTTCGGCATAAGTGGATTTGGTATCTTCGATAGTGTCGTGCAGCAACGCGGTGATAATGGTGGCATCATCAAGCTGCTGTTCGGTCAGAATTGCAGCGACCGCGACAGGATGCGAGAAATACGGTTCACCCGAATGTCGGAACTGACCCTCATGCATGGCGCGGCCATATTCATAGGCCGCGCGGATCAGCGCCTCGTTGGTTTTCGGGTTGTAGTTGCGGACAAGCGCAACAAGGTCGTCAGCCGCGATCATCGGCGCCTCATTTTCATGCGGCCCACATCACGGCAGGCCACGTTAGCCCTGACCTTGCGCCTCCATCAAAGCGCGCAGCAGCTTTTCTTCGGAGAGGTCATCTTCGGCGGGCTTGTCGGGTTCTGCACCCATGAGCAACGCCATTGCGTCTTCTTCCGGTTCGTCCACTTCGATCTGGGTCTGATTCGATTCAATCAGACGTTCACGAAGTTCGTCTGCCGACTGAGTTTCGTCTGCAATCTCGCGCAGTGCAACAACCGGGTTCTTGTCGTTGTCACGATCAACGGTGATGGCCGCACCAGCGGTCACTTCGCGCGCGCGATGTGCAGCAAGCATCACCAGCTCAAAACGATTTGGGACTTTATCAACGCAATCTTCAACCGTGACGCGGGCCATGGGAACTCCAATTCATCGGGCAGCCTTTGAGAGACTGACAGATATATCTGCAATTGCGCGAATACAAGTCGATATCAGGCACCAAGCATACGAATCTCGGCCAGATCCTCTGGCGAGAGCGCAGTGCACATCTCGGTCACGGTCAGTTTGAGAACCGGATGGCGCCACTGTGCCGCAATATCGCGCAGCGGCACAAGGACAAATGCGCGGTCCTGTAGTCTGGGGTGGGGCAGGATCAGATCGTCCGGGACCGCCGTGCGCTGGGCTTCGGGCGCAAGGTGGTGCCAGTGGGAGTAGGTGTCGCGGTCGGGCATGACCAAATCGCCACAGGCGATCAGGTCAAGATCAAGCGTCCGCATGCCCCAGCGTTGCTTGCGTTCCCTGCCGAACGACGCTTCGATTTTGTGAAGTTTGTTTAGCATGTCTTTAGGTGAGGTTGGCGACTTTAGATAGGCTGCGGCATTTACGTAATCGGGGCCTGCGCCGGGCGGAAAACAGGGCGTCTGGTAAAATGGGCTGACCGCCACAACCTCTATATTTTCTTGACCAATTGCCGCAATCGCCGCCCGGAGTGTTACACTAGGCGGATGATTGCTGGTTGGCAAATTAGCTCCTAAGGCGACGTAAAACTCGTTCATAAAGTTGTCATATATGAGATGGTGACCGGAATTCGCACCTTGCGGTGCTACTTTGAATCATTAAATCACCCCTCGCGGCTTTGCCATACAACTTCGGACCACCACTCCCGCAAGTCGGCCCGGTCGCACCTATTTTTGAAAGGCTCAATTCATGTTCTATAAAGACGAGCGATTGGCGCTGTTTATTGATGGTTCCAATCTCTACGCGGCGGCAAAGTCACTTGGGTTTGACATTGACTACAAGCTGCTGCGCCAAGAGTTTGTGCGGCGTGGCAAGTTGCTGCGCGCATTTTATTACACCGCCCTGCTGGAAAATGACGAGTATTCGCCGATTCGCCCCTTGGTGGATTGGCTGCATTACAACGGCTTCAACATGCGGACGAAACCGGCCAAGGAATATACCGACAGCCAAGGCCGCCGCAAGGTCAAGGGCAACATGGATATCGAGCTGACGGTCGATGCCATGGAATTGGCCGATCACGTGGATCATATCGTTCTGTTCTCTGGCGATGGCGATTTCCGGCCTCTGGTCGAAAGTCTGCAACGCAAGGGCGTGCGCGTGTCGGTGGTGTCCACCATCCGAAGCCAACCGCCGATGATCGCGGATGAACTGCGCCGTCAGGCCGACAACTTCATCGAACTTGACGAGCTGCGTGACGTCATCGGCCGTCCGCCGCGTGATCCGATGCCCGAGCGCGAACCGGTCGCGGCCGAGCAGGAGTAACTGTGGCCCAGCACCTGATGGCCCATGTGGAGTGATCTTCTCGCGCTGAGCGGGCTCTTCGTGGTGGCGTTTGGTGCAGCAACCATCCTGCCCTTCCAATCAGAGATCGTGTTTATTGCGCTGCAATTGCGGGGCGATATCGCAATCGAGTGGATCATCCTGTTCGCCAGCGTTGGCAATATTCTGGGGTCTGGCCTGAACTACGGTTTGGGTCGGGTTCTGGAGCGCTATCGCGGACGTCGCTGGTTTCCGGTGTCCGAAACCCAGTTGGAGCGCGCCCGTGCGTGGTACCAGAAATGGGGCGTGTGGACCTTGTTGTTCAGCTGGGCTCCGTTGGGCGACGCGCTGACGATTGTGGCTGGGGTCATGCGGACGAATATCTGGCTGTTTTTCCTGCTGATCAGCATTGCCAAAACCATCCGCTATATCGTTGTGGCGATGATCACGGCTGCGGCCTTCTAAGGTCGGTATCTGTGGTTGCTGTCGGCAGGTCTCGGGCGGCGCGGGATATGCCCCAGTTCATGAAAACGGTCGTGCCGACGAAAAACGCGGCGATGCCGATGAACTGCGTTTCAATCCCGACGCCAAGGTCGATCAACAGGCCGGTGAGGCCCGGCCCAATCGCTGATCCCAGCACCATCACCGCTGTCGCCATCGACTTGATCGATCCGATATGTGCGGTGCCGTAGAATTCGGCCCAGAACGCGTTGGGCAGCGTGGCATTCGCGCCAGAGGTCAAACCCAGAAACACAAACCCGACAACCAGCCCAAGCGGGCTACGGGTCAGCCCAAAGATCAGGAACGCGGCAACCATCGGCAGTTGGTAATAGGGGGTCAGCCGTGCTGTGCCCAGCTTGTCCAGCGCCCATCCCGACAGCACCATCGCGGCGATGCCGATGGCAGTGTAAAGCGGAAAGAAGCTCACAAAGACCAGATGCTCAAGGCCCTTTACCTCGGCCACATGGACCTGGTGAAAGAAGAACGCGGTGTTGAAGGCGGATGGCCCAAGAACGGCGGGCACCATGCACCAAAAGAGCGGATGCCGCAGCGCCTGCATCCGCCGCCAGTGGTGGCCCTGCATGCCGACGGACACGTCTGTTGCGGCGTGGGACGCCGGGGTGCGTTCCTGTGCCAGCAGCCGGGCCAGAACCGGCAGGGCACACAGGCAGATCACCGCGCCCAGTATCCAGATGTTTTGCCACGCAACCACGCTCATCGCTGCGACCACGGCCATTGGAACCAGCGCTTCGCCCAAGGCAAAACCCAATGATGCGATTGACAGCGCCCGCCCGCGCGTGGCGACAAACCAGCGGGCCATGGCAACCACAGCGATATGTGAACACATGCCCTGCCCAAAAAGCCGCAGCGCAAAGATGATGACCGGCAAGGCCCAGACCCACGGGTTGAAGGCCATTGCCAGACAGGCAATGGCCAGTCCGATCAGCACGATGGGGGCAAGAAGGCGCACGCGGAACAGATCGGTGAGACCGCCCGCCCAGACCATCACCGCCGCCGACGCCATTGTCCCGATCATGTAGATGCCGCCCCACGCCCCATGAGTCAGGTCAAAGCTCAGGCGGATTTCGCCTGCAAAGAGCGAGATGAAATAGGTCTGACCAAAGGACGACAGAAAGGTCAGCAGGGCTCCTGCTGTCAGAAAGGGCGCATTGGCGCGGATAAAGTCAGTCAGGCGCATGTGTTTGCCATGCCCCCAACCTGGCTTTGTGGCAAGCCTCAAACGCGACGTAGCGCGGCGCTACGGGAGCGCGCGTGCGTCGATCTCGGTGTGGATGTCCTGAACCTCAGCGGGCCAGGTGCTTTTGATATAGGCCAGCACAGACACGATCTCGTTGTCGGTCATGACGTCGCCGAACCCGATCATGTTCGATCTGTAGGTGCCGCCGACAATCGCCTCGGTCCCGTCGCGCACGATCCGGGTGAGCAACGCTGTGTCGTGGTGCCATGTGTGGCCTGTGGCGTCATGGGGCGGGGCGGGCAAATAGCCATCGGCATCGCGGCTTTGCCAATCGGGTTCCCCTTCGAGGTCAGCACCATGGCAACTTGCACAATATGTTCCGTAGAGGGCAGCCCCTTCGGCCACGCGCACCGGGTCGGTATAGGGCAAGGTCTGGGCGGTTTGTCCCTGGGTCCAGACCGGACCAATGAACACAGCTCCGGCAAGGGCGGCAGCGAGGGTCATGCTGGCCACAACGATCTTCTTCACGCAGTATCCTCCGAATTCTGTTTCGGTCTGTCCGGCCTTCCGGTGCGGGAAGGTCAAGTCACGGCTAAGTGACCGCAGCATTCTACTGGAAACGCGCGCCCTGAGGCTTTAGGTCTTGGACAAGACGGAGACAGACATGACCAAACCGCCCCTGACCCTATACCTTGCCGCGCCGCGCGGTTTCTGCGCCGGTGTGGACCGCGCGATCAAGATCGTCGAACTGGCGCTTCAGAAATGGGGGGCTCCTGTCTATGTGCGCCACGAAATCGTGCACAACAAATACGTGGTGGATTCGCTGCGTGACAAGGGCGCGGTGTTTGTCGAGGAACTGGATGAGTGTCCCGATGACCGCCCGGTGATCTTTTCCGCCCATGGCGTGCCCAAGGCCGTGCCCGCCGAGGCTGCCAAGCGCGAAATGATCTATGTCGATGCGACCTGCCCGCTGGTGAGCAAGGTCCATATCGAGGCGGCGCGGCATCACGAGAATGGCTTGCAGATGATCATGATCGGTCACGAAGGCCATCCCGAAACCGTGGGCACGATGGGGCAATTGCCCGAAGGGGAAGTGCTGCTTGTCGAAACGGTCGAGGATGTGGCCACTGTTCAGGTGCGGGATCCTGCGCGGTTGGCTTTTGTCACTCAGACGACGCTCAGCGTGGACGACACCATCGACATCGTCGCGGCTTTGCAGGCGCGGTTCCCGATGATCGTTGGTCCGCACAAGGAAGACATCTGTTACGCCACGACCAACCGTCAGGAGGCGGTCAAGGCGATGGCCCCGAAATGCGACGCGATGCTGGTTGTGGGTGCGCCCAATTCGTCGAACTCCAAACGTCTGGTCGAGGTGGGCAGCAAGGCGGGATGTTCCTATTCCCAGCTTGTCCAGCGCGCGCCGGATATAGATTGGCGCGCGCTTGAGGGGATCACCAGCATGGGTATCACTGCGGGCGCCAGTGCCCCGGAAGAGCTGATCACCGAGGTGATCGACGCGTTCCGAGACCGGTTTGATGTGACGATTGAGATGGTCGAAACGGCGGTAGAGAACGTGGAGTTCAAAGTGCCGCGGGTGTTGCGCGAACCTGCATGAAAACGCCTTTTCCGCCAGACGACATCCTACAACTTCCGCTCATGGCAAACCTTGCCACGTTAGCCTCAGACGGTAGCCCACGAAACGCGCCGGTCTGGTTTCATTGGGAAGACAACGCCTTGTGGATGCTGGGCAGCAAAGACAATGCGTCGACCAAGCGTGTCTCTGCCGATCCGCGCGTCTCTGTCGAAATCGTGCAATACGACAACGCCGGGGGCATCCTTCGGCATCTTGGGTATCGCGGGCGTGCGACCGTCGAAAAGATGAACCCGGACCTGTTCCGTCGATTGTTGAATCGCTACTTAGGCCCCGAGCCCACTTGGAACGCATGGTTCATCGAAACAGTGGCCTGCATCGACGATCCAGATGGCCGTCTGATCCGACTACAGCCTGAGACGACCTTTACGAATGACGTCAGTTTCTTCCGAACTGGGCCGCGCCTTGCATCAGGGGGCTGACGGAAAAGGTGCGTGCAAAGCACACACCCTACAGGTTTAGCGTTTCCCACCCGGTTTGCCGCCGAACTTTCCACCGGGCTTGCCGCCCGGTTTTCCACCCGGCTTTGCGCCGAATTTACCGGCGGGTTTGCCAGCACCTGTGCGGGGTTTGCGCATGCTTTGCGACGGGTCGCCCGCATTGTCGCGCGCTGCGGCGCGGGCGATGTTTTTCTTGCTGTCGGGGCGGCCTTCGGGCGGGGGCGGGCCTTTGGGCTTGCCTTTGCCTTTGTAGGGCTGCGCCTGAAATTCGTTTTCCGCGCGACGCGGCGGGCGTTCGCCACCGGGCTTGTCGCCATAGGGTTTGCGGTCACGCGCCGGGCCGTCAGATTTGCCCTGATAGGGCTTGCGATCCCGTGACGGACCGTCGGATTTGCCCGCGTATTTCCCGGCGGGCTTGCCACCGGGTTTGCTGTCTTTGCGATCCGCTGGTCTGGGCTTTTTCACCCGTGGTGCGGGTGCGTCGTTCCAGTCAATCGGGGCCGATGACGGGTTTGATTTCACCGGGGCCTCAGAGGGTTCCGAGCGTTCGGCGGGTGCTGCGGCTTGCGGGGCATCGCCATAGGGTTTGCGCTCGGGCTTGGGGCCATCGCGGTAGGGTTTGCGTTCGGGGCGGGGGCCGCTGTTGCCCGAGGGGCGTGCGCCGCGATCAAAATCCGGCGCCTTGTCGAGGCGGGTCAGGGTCACGCCCTTTTCCAGCTGCATCTCGGGGCCAACGGCATTGAGGAATCGTGCGACCGAGGATTCCTTGATTTGTACCAGCGAATGATCCTGCTGGATGCGGATCGCGCCAATGTCGTCCTTGCTCAGATCGCCAGCACCACAGACCATGGGCAGAATGCGGCGGGGTTCAGCATCCGCAGCACGGCCACCGGAGACGGCAAACCAGACGCTTGCACCGAATTCTTCGCGCTTGGCGGGTTTGGTGCCCGGATCAGACAGTTCTTCGGGCGCTGTGTGCTGTTCGCGGAACATGCGCAGATAGGCCGCGGCGATCTGTTCCGGCGTTTTTTCGGACACGAGGCGGGTCACAACGGTTTCTTCGAATTCAGAAACCGGGGTGTCCCATGCGGGATCGGCGAACATCCGGTCTTCGTCACGTTCCAGCACTTCTTCGGCAGAGGGGGCAGCCCCCCATTCCGATTTCAGCTTGGCCATGCCGAGGATGCGTTCGGCCTTTTTGCGCACCTTCGGTGTCACGATCAGCGCGGACACACCCTTGCGCCCGGCGCGGCCCGTGCGGCCCGAGCGATGCAGCAGGGTTTCGTGGTTCGACGGCAGTTCGGCATGGACCACCAGATCAAGGTTCGGGAGGTCAATGCCGCGCGCTGCGACGTCGGTGGCCACACAGACCTGCGCCCGCCCGTCGCGCATGGCTTGCAGCGCGTGGGTGCGTTCGGTCTGAGACAGTTCGCCCGAGAGCGCCACAACCTGAAAACCACGATTGGACAGGCGGGTTGTCAGGCGGTTCACCATCGCGCGGGTGTTTGCAAAAACGATGGCGTTGGGGGCCTCGTAAAAGCGCAGCGTGTTGATGACGGCGTTGTCGGTGTCACGGTCGGCCACCATCATCGCACGATAGGCAATATCGGCATGCTGGCTGGTTTCGGACTTGGTGACCACACGGATCGCGTCGCGCTGGTAGCTTTTGGCCAGCTTGGCGATCTGCGGCGGCACGGTGGCCGAGAACAGCAGCGTCTGACGGTCGTCAGGCGCTTCGCCAAGGATGAATTCGAGGTCTTCGCGGAAACCGAGGTCTAGCATCTCGTCGGCTTCGTCCAGCACAACGGCGCGACACTGGCTCAGGTCGATGGACCCGCGTGTGATGTGGTCGCGCAGACGGCCCGGTGTGGCAACCACGATATGCGTTCCGCGTTCGAGCGCGCGGCGTTCATCGCGCATGTCCATGCCGCCTACGGTCGAGGCCATGACAACGCCGGCCTGCGCATAGAGCCATGCCAGTTCGCGTTTGACCTGCAAGGCCAGTTCGCGGGTAGGTGCGATCACCAGCGCCAGCGGCGCGCCTGCGGGCCCAAAACTTTCATCTGAAAGGATGGTCGGCGCGATGGCGAGGCCAAAGCCCAGTGTCTTGCCCGATCCGGTCTGGGCCGAGACCAAAAGGTCGGCCCCCACATAGCCGGGATTCAGCACTGCCTCCTGAACAGGGGTCAGCGTTTCATATCCACGGGCATCAAGGGCGTCTTGCAGGGCTTTTTTCACGTGTGTCGTCTTCTTTGTGTCTGGGGCCCGTCAGTGGGCCAAAGCGCGCGTCTAGATCATTGGGACACAAATGTATAGCGTCATGGGCGCACACCCAAGAGAGGAGTCGTGATGCTGTTGCCTCAATTCCTGCTGACCTCGCGTGCTGCCGCCCTCTTTGCTGCTTTGGCGGGACGGTTGGCGCTGGAGCGCGCCTGAGCTATGTCGCGCGACACGTTGCAAGCAATGGACCGCACATGACCCAGATCCCCCGTTCCGCCCTGATCCTTGGCCTTGCCGGGGTGATCCCGTTTGTCTGGGGGGCGATCACGTTGCTGTCTGATCCGGCGTCGCAATGGGGCTTGGATACGCTTGGGCCAAGGTTCATCGGGCCCTATGTGCAACTGTCCTACGGCATGGTGATTCTCAGCTTTATGTCTGGCGTGCTTTGGGGCTTTGCCACCAAGGCGCAGGGCGGTCAGGCGGCGACGGGCTATGCGCTGTCGGTGATCCCGGCGCTTTGGGCGTTTTTCATGACCGGGGGTGGACCGGTGTCGGCGGGCACCAATCTGCTCTTCGGGTTTGTGGGACTTCTGGTGCTGGATTACGCGTTCTGGACATGGGGGCTTGCTCCAAAATGGTGGATGTCCTTGCGGATGCTGTTGACCGCACTGGTGGTGGCCTGCCTGTCTGTGGGGGTGTTTCTGTGACCGATCGGGACACCATCGCGGTTTATGATGCGCGGGCGCGGGATTATGCCAAACTAGAGCCGTCCAACACGCCGAGCGATACCTTGGCGGCCTTCATCGCGGGGCTGCCCCATGGCGCGCGGGTGCTTGATCTGGGCTGCGGTCCCGGCACCTCGGCGCGGCACATGGTGCATGCAGGCTGTGTGGTCGACGCGGTGGACGCGTCGGTCGAGATGATCCGGCTTGCATCAGAGATCGACGGTGTGACCGCGCGGGTTGCGACGTTTGACGATATTTCGGGCAGGGCGGTTTACGATGGGGTCTGGGCCAATTTCAGCCTGTTGCACGCGGCGCGCGGTGACATGCCGCGCCATTTGGCGGCCATCCACGCATCATTGCGGCCCGGCGGCCTGTTTCATATCGCGGTCAAGGAAGGCACCGGCGCGCATCGGGACAGCATCAACCGAATGTATACCTATTACACCGAAGCTGAGCTGACGGCGTTCTTGGCCGAGGCCGGATTTACAACCGGGGACACTCGACGCGGGCGCGACAAAGGGCTAAGCGGCGAAGATGCTGACTGGATATCTGTAACTGCCCATGCCTGATCTTTACGCCTATACTGACGGAGCCTGTTCCGGAAACCCCGGACCCGGAGGGTGGGGTGTGCTGATGCAGGCCAAGGACGGTGACGCGATCGTCAAGGAACGCACGTTGTGCGGCGGAGAGGCGAACACCACCAACAACCGGATGGAATTGCTGGCGGCGATCCACGCGCTTGAAACGCTGGCGCGACCGTCAAAGCTGACCATTGTGACCGACAGTGCGTATGTGAAGAACGGGGTTACCGGGTGGATCTTTGGCTGGAAGCGCAATGGTTGGAAGACCGCGAACAAGAAGCCGGTCAAGAATGTCGAGTTGTGGCAGCGGTTGGACGAGGCGCAGGCACGGCATGATGTGACCTGGGAATGGGTCAAGGGTCATGCCGGCCACCCCGAGAACGAACGCGCCGATGAGTTGGCGCGCGAGGGCATGAAGCCTTACAAAAAAGGCGCGGCGTGACCCTTATTGCGCTGCTGGACCATGCGGCGGTTTTGGTCTTTGCGTTGACCGGGGCGTTGGTCGCCAGCCGCGCGCAGCTTGATGTCATCGGCTTTTCCTTTCTCGCCATTCTGACCGGCGTGGGTGGTGGTACGTTGCGCGATGTGCTGCTGGACCGGAACCCGGTGTTCTGGATGACCGATCCCACCTATCTGGGCGTCGCCCTTGCGGCGGCGTTTTTGGTGTTTTTCACCGCGCATCTGATCGAGAGCCGCTACACAGCGATCCTGTGGCTGGACGCTGCTGCGCTGGCCTTTGCGGTGGCCGCTGGCGCGCAGATTGCCGAAACGCTGGGCCAAGGTGCAGCGATCATCGTGGTGATGGGTGTGGTCACGGGCTGTCTGGGCGGGTTGATGCGCGATGTGGTCGCCAACGAGGTGCCCTTGGTGCTCAAGCAAGGCGAGCTTTACGTGACCTGTGCGGTCGCAGGTGCGGCGGTTGTGGCCTTTGCGCCGCTGCTGGGCATCAGCCCGACGCTGACCATTCTTGGCTCTGCGGCACTCACCTTTGGTTTGCGCGCTGGCTCCATCGCGTTTGGTTGGAGCCTGCCGGTCTACAAGTCCCGGCCGCCGCGCGCCTGATAGGAGCAGGATTGGGGCTTTGCCCCAAACCCCGAAATATATTGAACCAGAGAAGACCTATTGCAGGTCCGCAAAGGCGGTTTGCAACCGCGCTACGGCCTCTTCCACGCGGCTGCGCTGGGTGGCCAGATTGAACCGCAGGAAGGTTTCACCGCCGGGGCCGAATTCGGGACCGGGGCTGGGGGCGATGCGGGCGTCCTTGCGGACCCGGCGGCTGATTTCGTCAAAGCTCATGCCGGTGCCGGAAAAGTCCACCCATGCCAGGTAGGTCGAGGTCAGAGGCAAGGATCGCACACCGGGGATCGTGTTGATGCCGTCGTCAAAGAGTGTCTTCATTTCCACCAGATGGGCGATCTGAGCATCGACCCATGCTGCCCCTTCCGGGGTGTAGGCGGCGGTGACCATCTTGAGGCCGAGCGCGTTGGGGGAATAGTCAAGCGAACGTAGCCGCGCCTGCATTGCTTCGCGCAGGATGTCATCGGGGATGATCATGTTGCCGGTCTTTTGACCCGCGATGTTGAACGTTTTGGACGACGCGGTGAGCACCACTGTCCGGTCGCGGGCGTCTGGGGCGGCGACATCAAACGGGGTGAAGCTGTGGCCGGGGAAGATGAAATCATGGTGGATCTCGTCGGCCACGATAATCAGGTCATTGCGCTTGGCAAACGCGGCCACGGCGCGCAATTCATCGGCGCTCCAGATACGGCCTGACGGGTTCTGCGGCGAGCAGAAAATCAGCATCTTCTCGGTGCCGTCCAACTGCGCCTGTGCGGCGTCCAGATCGAGGTGGTAGGTATCGCCGGTACGCGGCATCTCGATCTGCACCGGCTCGCGGCCAGCGCGGCGGATCTTGAATTCGAATTCGTGATAGACCGGGTTGAAGGTGACCACGCGGTCGCCCGGCTGGGTCCAGACATCAAGGCAAAGCGCGATGGCGTTGCCAAGACCCTGCGAGGTGAGAATCCAGTCGGTGTCGATGTCCCAGCCGTGGCGCGTTTTCATCCACCACTGGATCGCGTTGTGATAGTCGGTGTTGTCGGTCCAATAGCCAAACACGCCATGATCCACCGCGTCTTGCAGCGCTTTGAGCACGCAGGGCGCTGTCGGATAATCGCTGTCGGCGGTCCACATGGCCAAGCCGTCCTCCATCGGGACGTCGAACTTGCTTTCCAGCACGTCCCACTTGGAACAATGGGTGCCGCGGCGATCATTTGGTGTGTTGAATTGATAGGTCATGCTGTCTCCGTCATTGTGGTCTATTCCTTGGGCACATTGCCTCTGGGTGCAAGGGTGAAACGCGTCGTGGTGGCAGTGCGTGGCCTGTGCGCGCGGTGAGACGGCAGGGGGTGGAAAATGCCTGCTGGTGCCGCGATCCATTGGCGCATGGAGGAACCTGTGCGCGGCACGTTGCGATTCGGGCGCGTTGGCCCTAAATCACCTGCATGAAATTACCGATCCTCATCCACCCGGACCCGCGTCTTAAGAAAGCTTGCGCGCCAGTGCCCGATTTGTCGGACGATCTGCGCGCGCTGGCCAAGGACATGCTTGAAACCATGTATGACGCGCCGGGCATCGGGCTTGCTGCGCCGCAGGTCGGTGTCTTGTCGCGGTTGATCGTGCTGGATTGCCAAAAGGACGAAAATTCCGCGCCGCGCCCCTTGGTGATGTTCAATCCCGAGATCGTCGCGTTGTCCGAGGACGTGAACGTCTATGAAGAGGGCTGCCTGTCGATCCCGGATCAATACGCCGAAGTGACCCGGCCCGAGGCGGTCACGGTGGCGTGGCTGGACGAGGCGGGCAATCCGCAGGAAGAAGAATTCGACGGGTTGTGGGCGACCTGTGTGCAGCACGAGATCGACCATTTGAACGGCAAGCTGTTCATTGATTATCTCAAGCCGCTCAAGCGACAGATGATCACCCGCAAGATGGTCAAGCTCAAGCGCGAGATGGCGCGGCCATGAGCGTTTTGCCGATTGTCCGGTGGCCGGACCCGCGCCTGTCACAGGTCTGTGCGCCGGTGACAGATGTGGTGGCGTTGGCGGGTGTTGTGCGCGATTTGTTCGACACGATGTATGCCGCACCCGGCCGGGGTTTGGCAGGGCCGCAGGTGGGTCTGATGCAACGGGTGTTCGTCATGGATCCGACATGGAAAGACGGGGATCGGTCGCCCTTGGTGTGCATCAACCCCGACGTTTTGCATGCGGCTGAGGGCGTGGCGGAGGGGGCGGAGGCCTGTCTGTCGATCCCCGGTGTGTCCGCCAAGGTGACGCGCCCGACCGAGATCACGCTGGCCTATAGCGATCTGTCCGGTGTCCGGCACCAAGAGGTACTGACCGGGTTTGCCGCGATCTGCGCCCAGCACGAGTTGGACCATCTCAATGGCGTGGTGATCTTTGACCGGCTGGCCCCGGACGCTCGCGCGCGGTTCGAAGCCGAATATGCGGCTCTTGCATGACGGTGCGTCGATGCTTGCCTTGGCCAAGCCAGTGTTTGCGCAGTGTGGCGGCACCGGTGGACGCGATCACCGACGAGGTTCGTGCGATCTGGGATGATATGATCGACACCATGGAGGCGATGCCCGGTGTTGGTCTTGCGGCGAACCAGATCGGTGTTCTGATGCGGTTGGCCGTTGTGGATGCGTCTGAGGAACGGGGGCGCGCGGTGCGGATGGCAAACCCCGAGATGCTGCATTCTTCGGTGCATTTGCGCTGGCACGAAGAGGCCAGCCCGAACCTGCCCGGTGTGTTCGCCGCGATTGAGCGTCCGCGCGCTGTGACTGTGCGGTTCCTCGGAGTGGACGGCGCGGTGCATGAACAGGATTTTGTTGGCCTGTGGGCCACATCTGTGCAGCACCAGATCGACCATTTGAACGGCAAGATGTATTTCGATCACCTGGGCAAGACCAAGCGCGACATGCTCATCAAGCGCGCGAAAAAGCTGAAGGGCTAGGACATGCGCGTTATCTTCATGGGCACGCCCGATTTTTCGGTTCCGGTTCTGGATGCGCTGGTGGGCGCTGGGCACGAGATTGCCGCTGTCTATTGTCAGCCCCCGCGTCCTGCGGGGCGGGGCAAGAAGGACCGACCGACGCCGGTACAGGCGCGTGCCGAGGCGCTGGGGCTTGAGGTGCGGCATCCGACCAGCCTGCGCACCGACGCGGCGCAGCGCGATTTTGCGGCGCTGGGGGCGGATATTGCGGTGGTTGTCGCGTACGGGCTGATCCTGCCGCAGGCGGTTCTGGATGCGCCGAAACGGGGCTGTCTGAACATCCACGCGTCGCTGTTGCCACGGTGGCGCGGCGCGGCCCCTATTCATCGTGCGATCATGGCCGGTGACGTCCAGACCGGTATTTGCATCATGCAGATGGAGGCGGGGCTGGACACCGGGCCAGTGTTGCTGCGCGACGCGACGCCGATTGGCGCGACAGAGACAACCGGCGGTCTGCATGACCGGCTGAGCCAGATGGGTGCAGGTCTGATCGTGCAGGCGTTGGACAGGCTAGATGATTTGACGCCAGAGATCCAACCCGAAGACGGCGTGACCTATGCAGCAAAGATCGACAAGGCCGAGGCCAAGGTTGATTGGGCGCGTCCGGCGATCGAGGTGGATCGCCTGATCCGGGGCCTGTCGCCGTTTCCGGGCGCGTGGACGATGATCGGTGCGGAGCGGATCAAACTGCTGGGCAGTTGTGTGGCGCAGGCGCAGGGTGTGGCGGGAACTGTGCTGGATGACAGGTTGACCATTGCATGCGGCGACGGGGCGGTTACCATCACTCGGGCACAGCGTGCTGGCAAAGGTGCGCAGGACAGTGACACGTTTTTGCGCGGTATGGCGGTTCCTTTGGGGACGCTGTTAGGAGAGTACCCATGTTCATGATCCTTATGGGCACCGTCGTGATCGCCGGGATCGTCGGTTACATCTCTGAAAAGGCGGGTTTCACCAATAACGGGATTCTGCAAAGCATCATCATCTGCGTTGGTGGGGCGTTTCTGGCCTATTTCGTGCGGATTATGTTTGGCATCGGATTTGGTTCGCCGGGCCTGAATGCGATTGCCTCGTCGCTGGGGGCGCTGATTATCGTGCCGACGCATTGGAGGTCCTCGGTCAAGGACCGGCGGAGGAAATAAGCGATGCCAGTTTTATTCCTTCTGATTATTGGTGCCGCGGCTGGATTTCTGGCAACGCGGTTCATGCGCGTTGAAATGGGCACGCTGCAAACCGTGATGATAGGTGTTGCAGGCGCGTTGATCGGTGGCATGGCGATCCGGCTGTTGCTTGTGGCTTCGGGTGCGGTGGCCGGGATGATCGGCGCCGTTCTGGGCGCGATGGTCGTGATCTGGGTGGTGCAGAAGCTGCGGTCCTGAGATTGGGCTTGCTTGACGGTCAGATGATCTCGTCTTCGTCGAACATCGGGTCATCGGCCAGTTGCGCGGAATGATCGTCCATAAGGTCATTGGCTTTTTTGTACGAGTCGATCCGCGCTAAGTGAAACACTGCGTCGCCTTCGTTGACCACGGGCATGACGGCGCGTCCGACGATGATGCCTTCGAACGGGGCAGCGACAGGTGTGTCGTTTTCGCCGAATGGATCAGAGACCAGTCCCAGGACATCATCCTTGCGCACCAGATTGCCATCCGCGCGCAGGCTGCGGAACAGGCCGCCCATGGGCGCGCGGAGCCATTTGCTTGATGAGCAGAATTGCGGCGGCGATTTCGGGGCAGCCACGCCGCGCGCCGTAATCATGTCGAGCGAGCGCAGAACCCGCAGGATGCCCGCAAGACCGGCGCGGGCCGAGACCTCATCAAAGCGCAGGCCTTCGCCGCCCTCGTACAGCACCACATCGGTGCCAAGTTCCTTGGCAGCCCACCGCAAAGACCCTTCGCGGATCGGGGATTGCATGATGATGGGCGCGCCAAACGCGTCAGCCAATTCGCGCATGCGGGGATCGCCAGCCGAGACGCGTACCTGCGGATAGTTGGTGCGGTGGATCGCGGCAGAGTGCAGGTCAATGCCGATATCGGCGCGGGCGACAATCTCGGTCAGGAACAGATGGGCCAGACGCCCGGCAAGCGAGCCTGTGTCGCTGCCCGGAAAGGAGCGGTTCAGGTCACGACGGTCGGGCAGGTAGCGGGATTTGTTGATAAAGCCGAACGAGTTCACGATTGGCACCACAAGCAGCGTGCCCTTGAGGCGGCGCAGGCCTGTGGATTTGAGCAAGCGGCGTACAATCTCAATGCCGATCACTTCGTCGCCGTGGATGCCAGCGCTGACAAAGACGGTTGGACCATCGACCTTGCCGTGGATCACATGCGCCGACATGGTGACGGGGGTGTGGTCGGACAGGGAGCTGACAGGAAGGTCAACGGTGCGGCTGGTTCCGGCTGCGATGGTTTGACCGTTGATGTGAAATCCGGCCCGTTGTGGCATCAGCCTTTGCCCTTTGTTTTGGTTTTGCCGGGTTTGGCGTTCTTTTCCAGAAATTCGATCATCTTGCCCGCCACATCAAGTCCGGTTGCTTTCTCGACCCCTTCCAGACCGGGGGACGAGTTCACCTCCATCACCACGGCACCGTGATTGGCGCGCAGCATGTCGACACCGCAGGCGTTGAGCCCCATGGATTTCGCGGCCCGGATCGCGGTTGAGCGTTCTTCCGGAGAGAGTTTGACCAGTTGCGCCGATCCTCCCCGGTGCAGGTTGGAGCGAAATTCGCCTTCGGCCCCGGTGCGTTTCATCGCGGCGATCACCTTGCCGCCAATGACGATGGCACGGATATCGGTGCCTCCGGCCTCTTTGATGAATTCCTGGATCAGGATGTTGGTGCCCGTCGCGCGAAACGCTTCGACAACCGATTTGGCCGAGCGGTCTGAGTCGGCAAGGACCACGCCCAGACCTTGGGTGCCTTCGAGCAGTTTGATGACCAGCGGCGCGCTGCCTGCGACCTTGAGAACCTCTTCGGTTTGTTTGGGGTCATGGGCAAAGGTGGTGACCGGCAGGCCGACACCATCGCGGGCCAAAAGTTGCATCGACCTGAGTTTGTCGCGCGACCGGCCAATGGCGACGCTTTCGTTCAGGGGGTAGACGCCCATCATTTCGAACTGGCGCAGAACGGCGGTGCCGTAGAACGTGACCGACGCCCCGATGCGTGGGATCACGGCGTCATAGCCGGTGAGCTTTTCGCCGTTGTAGTAAATCTCGGGCCTGCGCGACGCGATGTTCATATAGCAGCGCAGGGTGTTGATGACGTCAATCTCGTGGCCGCGCGCCTCGGCGGCTTCGACAAGGCGCTTGTGGGAATACAGATCGGGGTTCCGGGCAAGCATGGCGATTTTCATGGGCGCGTCCTTATTTTCCTGGGGGTGACTGGCCGAAGCTCGGTCAGGTTTCGCTTGCCGGGGTTTACGAGGATCGTGTGTCGTCTGAGGGCTGAGCGTCCGACGATCATGCGGAATTTCATTTCGTTGCGGTCTGTCAGTGACAGGTCAATGGTCCAGAGACGGGATTCGATGCGAAACTTGGTTCGAATGATGATACGTGTTTCGGGCACACCGCTTGTGTTGGTGATGTCGCGGCGGTCATGGACCGGGCACTCGACGTCGATGTCTTGCGTGTCATCATTGAATTTCGAGTGAAACCGCACCCACGGCACGCCGTTGCGGTCAAACTCTGCGATATTGGTCGCGTGGAGCGCGGATGTCCGCGCGCCCGTGTCAATTTTCGCCGTCAGGTTCGTAAGTCCAAGCAAGGGCAGGTCCACCCGCTCTTGCCAACCAATTACCAGCATCCCATGCTTTTCCATAACTCAGGACAATCACGTTACACCAGCCATGTGCGGACTGCCAGCCGTGCCAATGCGGCAGTCAGTGCCCCTCAGCGCATGATGAGAACCGGCACCTTGCAGGAGCGGAGCATTTCGGTGGTGGTCGAGCCGATGAGCAGGGACCGGACGCGGCTGTGGCCATACGCGCCCATGACCAGCAGTTCATGTGTGCCCTCGGCGCTGATCCCGGCAAGCACCTTTTCGGGGTCACCGTTTTCAACACGGATTTTGGCGTCAAAGCCACCGGCCCTGAGTGTCGCGGTGGCATCGGTCAGCGATTTCTGGATTGCAGGGCTGTCTTTGCCCGCGAAAACCAGTGTTACCTTGAGCCCTGCAAAAAGCGGGCTGCGGGCGATATAGTCGATGGATTTGAGGGATGACGGGCCGCCGTCAAAGGCGACCAGCACGGTTTCGATATCGGTAAAACTGCGGTTGGCGATGAACACGGGTTTGTGGCTGGCGCGGACGATGCGTTCTAGGTTTGAGCCAAGATGGTCCATGGCTAGGCCTGCTGCCTCACCGCGCTTGCCGATGACGATCATGTCGCCGCTGCCTTCTTTGTCGGCCACGGTTTCCACCAGATCGCCCTGACGCAGGCGGGTCTCGACCGCGATGTCGCGGTTGGTCTGGATAAGCGCCTTGGCGTCTTCAAGAATGGCGCGGCCATGTTCGTGGGACAGTTTTGCACGGGCGGCGTCCAGTTCGGACAATTGCGCGAGCAGCGCGCTGCGGGCCCCCAAACGGATTGCGCCGGACAGGTCCTGGTTTTCGATGGCGTCGCGGCGACCCATGACGTGGTAGAGTTTGACGGTCCAGCCGTTGCGCGAGGCAATCCACGCGGCGTGCTGGCAGACGCTTGTTGCATACGACGATGCGTCCACAAGGGCGATGAGGGTGTTGGTTGTCATGATCGTGCCTCTCTAGTGGCCCAGAAGTTGATCCATCGCATCGGGCTTGTCGTGCATGGCAAGCCGGTCAACGATGGTTTCGGACGCCTCGTTCAGGTCGATCAATTCAACCTCGGCCCCTTCGCGGCGGAATTTGAGCACGGCCATGTCCAGCGCTGCAACCGATGAAATGTCCCAGATATGGGCGCGGCTGAGGTCAATGGTGACTTTTTCGGGGGCTTCCCGGAAGTCAAAGGCCTTCATGAAATCTTCGGACGAGGCAAAGAACAGCTGGCCTTCGATGGTGTAGGTGCGGTGGTTGCCGTCTGGCGTGATGGATGATCGCACACGGAAGAGTTGCGAGATTTTCCACGCAAAGAAGATGCCTGAGAGCAGCACACCCACGAGAACGCCGATGGCAAGGTTGTGCGTGTAGATCACGAAGAACACCGTTGCCAGCATCACGATGGAGGACGACCGGGGATGATCGCGCAGGTTCTTGATCGAGGACCATGAGAACGTTCCGATGGAGACCATGATCATGATTGCCACAAGGGCCGCCATCGGGATGATCGCCACGATATCGCCAAGTACCACAACAAGGATCAACAGGAAGACGCCGGCGACAAAGCTGGACAAACGTCCGCGCCCACCGGATTTTACGTTGATGATGGATTGCCCGATCATGGCACAGCCCGCCATGCCGCCGATAAAGCCGGTGGCGGTGTTGGCGAGGCCCTGACCGATACATTCTTGATTGCGGTTGGATGTGGTGTCGGTGAGGTCATCGACAATCTGCTGCGTCATCAGGCTTTCGAGAAGGCCGACAACAGCCACGGCGACCGAGTAGGGGAAGATGATCTGGAGCGTTTCGAAGGTGAGCGGGATGTCCGGGATCAGAAAGATCGGGAGCGTATCGGGCAGATCGCCCATATCGCCGACGGTGCGTACATCCCAGCCCATGGCAACCACAAGGGCCGTCAGGACAATGATCGTCACAAGTGGCGACGGGATCGCTTTGGTCACGCGCGGGAAGAGGTAGATGATCGCCAGCCCCGCCGCCACCAGCGCATAGGTCAGGGGCGGGACTTTGGTCGGATCGAGTTCGGGCAATTGGGCCAGAAAGATCAGGATGGCCAGTGCGTTCACAAACCCGGTCATCACAGATTTCGAGACAAAGCGCATGACATAGCCCAGCCTTAGGAACCCCGCCGCGATCTGGAGCAGCCCCGCAAGCACTGTGGCCGCGAGCAGGTATTCCAGCCCGTGATCCCGCACCAGCGTCACCATCAGAACGGCGGTGGCCGCCGTGGCGGCTGAGATCATGCCGGGGCGCCCGCCAGTGATCGCGGTGATCACGGCGATCGAGAACGACGCGTACAGCCCGACCTTGGGATCGACACCTGCGATGATCGAAAAGGCAATGGCCTCGGGGATCAGGGCCAAGGCGACCACGAGGCCAGACAGAAGATCGCCCCGTATGTTATGGGTCCATTGGTGCTGGTATTTTGCGAATGAGATCATGAATAGGTCTTTGCCCTAGGCCGCAGAACGGTCACGCGGTCTTTGATGGTGTTTTGTGTCGATGGGGTGTTCGGCGGAATGGCGGCTGAAAAGCCAGCCGGGGGTCGCACCCGTGTCCTTGGTTCGCGCGACCTCTACCTTGGACCGGGCCAGAAGCCAAGTTGAGCAGCAAAAAAAGGTGTTGTGTGTGTGGTGACCGGGGGACTGAGGCACGCGCGGCCAAGGCCCTCGGTTCATTCGACGGGGGTTCCGATCAGGGCAATCGCGCTTCCCAATGCGGCAAGAAGGGTAAACAGGGCGGTTTGCACAAGCAGCCTCCGACGGGCTGCGCGCAGGGCGGCGATGGCAGATTGGATGGCGTAGTACAGGGCAAAGGCCCGCGATGCGTAGCTGATGATCTCAAAGATATTGGCAGACCATGTGAGGAAAAGACCGATGCCGATCAGACCGACATAGGCGGGTTTTTCGGTGATGCGGCCTTTGGTGACCTCGGCAATCAGGCCGCCCGAACCGCTTGTGTCAGCGATTGCTGCGCTGAACTGGGCACTTAGGGCGGCTGTCACCAGCAGTAGCGGCAGGATCGGGGCCACCACCTGCATCAGGTCTATGATGGCCGTCTCATTCAGCGCATTTGGATCGGATCGGACCGCGTAGGTCAAAAGCACGATATAGACGCAGTAAATACCCGTGGAGATCCCTTGTGCCAGCCGCATGGAGTGGATGCGCGTTTGGGCATCGTATGTTGCGCCCAGATAGCGCGAAGTCTCGAACCCTTGGACCGTGACGATCAACCCCGCCATGAGCGTGATGCCCGCCCATCCGGTGATCTGGGGGGCGTCAAACTGCAAGGCGCCTGCGCCGGTGGCTTGTCCAAAATGTACGGCGAGGCCGAAAATCAGGCCCGCGATGATCGCCAGTTTCAGACCAACCGACACCTGCTCCATCCGTTCGAGAGCGGAAAAACCGCGTGTCAGGCCGGTGAACAGGATTAGCACGAACACCGCCGTGGTCAGCAAGTTGGCGTGAAACCGATCGTCGAGGTTCGTCAGACTCACCCCGAAGGCGCCGAACAGGTTAAGATAGTAGGCCACGGACACGACAAAAGCGAAGGCCAGCACAAACGAGGCGACCGTTTCCAGCAGGGCCACCAAGGGAGTCGGATTTGGCTGTGTGTCGATGTCGGCGATGTTGAAACGGATCGCCCCGCCGAAGAGATAGGCGATGGCGCAAAGGCCGATCATCACAAGCGGCGCGAGACCGCCATAGCTGACATCCAGGATGGGCCCCAACACCAGAAAACCGCTGCCGATGATCGACGCAAGGGGTGTGATCGTGGCCCGCCACAGGATCGCATTTGCGACGCGAGGCCAGATCAGGATCGCACCGAACAAGACGACAACAGCAAGGATGAGGGCGTTGAGCATGGGCTTTCCAAATCAGATCATTCGGGAGGGGACAATACGGTGCGCGCAGGCGGTGTGTTGAATGGTCGTGGTGCTGCTTGTTGCGGGTCATGTGCGCAAACCCGTACCTTTCTGCGCGGGCGTGGGTGTTTTGCGCCTCGCTGTCGCGGTCTATCTGGATGGCGTGAACACAAAAGGAGCGAGACATGGGATTGTTGGTGGACGGCGTTTGGAAAGATCAATGGTACGACACCAAAAGCTCTGGCGGTGCGTTCAAGCGCAGCACGGCCACGTTTCGCAACTGGATCACCGCAGATGGCAGCGCCGGGCCGTCTGGTGACGGCGGGTTCCCGGCAGAGTCGGGGCGCTATCATCTGTATGTCAGCCTTGCGTGCCCTTGGGCGCATCGCACGCTGATCTTTCGCGCGATCAAGGGCCTGAAACCGCATATCAGGGTGTCGGTTGTGCACCCCGATATGCTTGGCGATGGGTGGAGCTTTGGCACAGAGTATCCGGGGGCCACGGGCGATACGCTTTACGGCCTGCCCTTTGCGCGGGACATTTACATCAAGGCCGATGCGGGGATATCCGGTCGGGTGACGGTGCCGATCCTGTGGGACACAAAGCACGAGACCATCGTGTCGAACGAAAGCTCTGAGATCATCCGCATGTTGAATTCGGCGTTTGATGGGATCACCGGCAACACGGATGACTATTGGCCCGAAGCGCTGCGCGAAGAGATCGCGCCGGTGAATGACCGGATTTATGACACGGTCAACAATGGCGTCTACAAATCTGGTTTTGCCACCACACAAGACGCCTATGACGCGGCTGTGGTGCCGTTGTTCGACTCTCTTGACTGGTTGGAAGAGCGGCTTTCGACGCAGCGATACCTGATGGGGTCACAGATCACCGAGGCGGATTGGCGGCTGTTCACCACGCTGGTGCGGTTTGACGCGGTGTATCACCTGCATTTCAAATGCAACCTGCGCCGGATTGTCGACTATCCAAACCTGTGGGCCTATACGCGCGCGCTGTATCGATGGCCGGGTGTGGCGGAAACGGTCAATCTGGATCACATCGTCCGGCACTACCATTTTAGCCATGAAACCATAAACCCGAATCGGATCATTCCGATCAACCCGCGCCTTGAGTTCGATGCGCCGCAGGATCGGGACCATCTGCCAGCAGCCTAATGCGCCTTGGCGTAATGTTCGACCATTGCGGTCAGGTCGTCTGGCTGGGTCGCGCTGGGCACAAAGGCGCAAGCGTTCGAACATAGCTGGAAGATGGAGCCATCGGAGAAAAAGCTGGAATTGGTGACGAAAATCACGCGGGCATCCGGGTGGCGGTAGCTGGCATAATCGGCCACGGCAATGGCGCTGCCTTGATCCAGAATGACATCAAGGATCAGGATTGAATAGAACTGCGAGGCCAGTTTGTCGGTCGCGGTATCCTGATCCAACGCTATGTCCACAACGTGGCCATGCCGCTCTAGGTGGCGTTGCCACAACTGGCCAAGCTTGGCGTTGTTTTGAACAATCAACACATACATGCAACGCAACCTGTCTTTCCGCGGAGTGGGTGGATGCCCCAGAGTCCCGTCTTATAGGATAATAAAGAGTTAATATTCACGTAAGGGATATGATCAGATCGTTAAGTTAAGCGAAGATCGGCCGACATCTTGTGGATGCAGGTGAGGATAACTCGCATGGGTTGTGCGCAACAATGTATCAGAGGATAAGGGTTGTATCATTTAGGGTCGCGTTGGAAAGCGATCACCGCTGTCTGTTATGACGATCAAGCGCCCTTGATCGTCCCGCACATAAAGATCGCAACGCGCCGCGCCGGTGACGAAATCGATGCAGATCGTGCTGTCGTTTTCAACGGTGAAGTACCCGTATCCCGTCCCGCCGTCGTTCGCATAGGTATATGTATACCGTCCGTCTTCAAAAAACTGCGACTGCCCGTCATCGAAAAATGTGATGGTCGCGCCGCGCAGCAAGGCGTCAAGTGCAGCCTGCTCGAACAGGACATCGCTGTCCCGAGGGGCCCATTGCTGGGCGGCAAGGGGTATCGGTAGCAGACAAAGAGCAAGGGCAAACCGGATCATTTGACCAGTCTAGCGCCAAAGCCGTTCACCGCAGACACAACTTTACGCGACCATGCGTTCGGCTTTTTTCAGATCGACCGAGACAAGCTGGCTGACGCCCTGTTCCTGCATGGTCACGCCGAACAGGCGGTCCATGCGCGACATGGTGACGGCGTGGTGGGTGATGATGAGAAAACGCGTCTCCGTCCGGCGGCACATTTCGTCCAGCAGGTCGCAAAAGCGGGTGACGTTGGCATCGTCCAGCGGGGCATCCACTTCGTCGAGCACGCAGATCGGTGCGGGGTTCGCAAGGAAGACCGCAAAGATCAGCGCCATCGCCGTCAGGGTCTGTTCGCCACCTGACAGCAGCGACAGCGTCGAGAGTTTCTTGCCAGGCGGTTGGCACATGATTTCAAGCCCGGCTTCAAGAGGATCGTCGCTTTCGACCATGACAAGGCTGGCTTCGCCGCCGCCAAAGAGGTGCGTGAACAGCAAAGAGAAATTGCTGTTCACCTGTTCAAACGCGGTCAGCAGGCGTTCACGGCCTTCGCGGTTGAGGCTGTTGATGCCAGAGCGCAGCGTCTTTACCGCCTCTTCGAGGTCGTGCTTTTCGGCCAGTAACGTGTCGTGTTCGTCCTGCACCTCGCGGGCGTCTTCTTCGGCACGCAGGTTCACGGCACCCAGCGCATCACGCTGCCGTTTCAGGCGGTTCACATCGGCGTCGATCGCTTCGGCTTTTGGCAGATTGTCGGGGTCCGCGCCCAGGTGCTGCAAAAGATGCGTTGGGCTTGTTTCCTGATCTTCGGCGATGCGTTCGGCGGCAGCGTTTACAGCCTCGCGGGCAGCTTCGGCGCGGGCCTCGGAACGGGCGCGGGCTTCGCGCGCTTCGGAGGCTTTGCGTTCTGCGTCCCGTTCGATTTGATCGGCGCTGCGCAGGGCGGCTTCGCCTGTCGACAGCGCATCGTCCGCATTGGCCTTGCGGGCCCCGGCTTGGGTGATCTCGTGGCCAAGGGTTTCGCGCTGGGCGGCAAGCTCGGCCGGTGTGTTGGCGGCTGCGTCGAGTTCGGCTTGTGCAGCAGAGCGACGTTCCGCCAACTCGGTGCTGCGCTTTTCGGCAGTGTCCAGACGGTGACGCCAGCCGCTCAGGTCTTTGGTGACCTGCTGTGATCGGGCTTTGCGCGCATCGCCTTCGCGGCGCAATTCGTCTTGTGCAGATCGCCGTGCCATCATGGTCATGCGCGCTGCTTCGACCGTCATCTTGAGGTCTTCGACTTCGGCGCGGGCGGTGTCGAGATCTTCGAGATCGGCCACGGCGCGTTGCGCATCGAGCAGCTGTGCACGCGCGGTCGTTGCTTCGTCTTCGTAGCGGGATACCGAGAGCGACAGGCTTTCCAGCTTGCCTTCGGCCATGTCGCGGTCCGCCTCTGCGCGGCTGAGTTTGCGGGCGGCGTCGGTCACCGACGCATCCGCATCGCGGCGCGCCTGACGTGCGGCTTTTTCGGCCTGTGCCAGATCATTGAGCCGGTGCGTCAGACTTTCATGCGCGGCACGTGCGCCATCGACACGGGCGGATGCGCCAGCGGTTTCCTGTTTCAGCGATTCAAGGCGGTTCAGTTGTTCCAAACGCAGGGCTGCTGCCGATGGCGCGTCTTCGGCCCAGGCGCGATACCCGTCCCAGCGCCACAGATCACCTTCGAGGCTGACCAGACGTTGACCGGGCTTGAGCAGCGGTTGCAGGCGCGTCGCATCTTCGGCATCGGCCAGACCGATCTGGGCCATGCGACGTTCCAGAACATCCGGCACAGAGACGTGATTGGTGAGCGGCGTCACCCCGCTGGGCAGCGGTTGATCGGTGTCGTAGCGGGGCAGGGCGGTCCAGCCGGTTGGGCCGTCGCCATCCACCTCAGGTGCGCGCAGATCGTCGGCAAGGGCGGCACCAAGGGCCTTTTCAAAGCCCTGCTCCACCTGCAAGCGATCCAGAATCTGCCCCCCTTCGGCGGTGTCACGATCCAGCAGGCGGGCCAATGCTGTGGTCTCGGCGCTCAGAGCGTTCATCTCGCCTTCGGCCTCGGAACGTTCGGCGCGGGCATCGGCTTCGCGGGATTGGGTTTCGGCGCGGGCGGCTTCGGCTTCGGTCAGGACCTGATCAGCACGATCTGCCAGATCGCGGGACGCGTTCTGTTCGGTTGCGGCTTGGGCTGCGGTGTCCTTGGCGTCGGTCAGGGTCTTTTTCGCAGCGAGCATGGCGTCGCGGGCGCGCTGGGCGTCGGCCTCGTTGCGGTCGAGCATTTTCTGGCTGTCGGACAACAGACGATGCGCCGATTGGTGGCGGGCGGCAAGGCGCGCGACGTCTTCGGTTTTCTGGCTCAGATCGGCTTCGCGGGTTTGCAAGACAGCACCAGCTTCGCGGGCGGCTTCAATCGCGGCGGCGAGTTTGTCGTCATGACCGTCGGCGGCTTTCTCGAGTTCGCGGGCTTCCCATTCAAGCTGTTGGATGGTTTCGCCCGCATCCCGGTTCAGTCCGCTTTCGCGGTCCATGTCCTTGGTCATCTGTTCGATGCGGCGGGTGAGGGTCTGGATTGCGTCCTCGGCGCGGCGTTCCTGTTCGGACAGGGTATCGCGCTGGAGAGTCAGGCGTTGCACGATTGCTGCGGCGATGGCGGCTTCTTCGCGGAAGGGAGGAAGCGCCGCATCGGCCTGTTCGCGGGCCTTGGTCGCCTCGCGCGCGGCGGTTTCGGCGCGGGCGGCATCGGTGGTGCGTTCGCGCAATTGGGCGTCTGCCTCGGCGCGGGCGACATCGGCGTCTTTCCAACGGCGATAGAGCAGCAAGCCCTCGGCGTGGCGCAGCTCTTCGCCAATGGCGCGGTAGCGGGCGGCTTGCCGGGCTTGGCGGGCGAGCTGCGCGAGCTGTGCAGCAAGCTGTTCGATCACGTCATCGACGCGCAGCAGGTTCGCTTCGGTGTTCTTGAGCTTCAGTTCTGCCTCGTGGCGCCGCTGGTAGAGGCCGGAAATGCCGGCCGCCTCTTCAAGGATTCGGCGGCGGTTCTTCGGTTTGGCGTTGATCAACTCGCTGATCTGGCCTTGTCGGACCAAGGCTGGCGAATGCGCCCCGGTGGAGGCATCGGCAAACAGCATCTGAACATCGCGGGCGCGGGTGTCCTTGCCATTGGCCTTATAGGCGCTGCCGACGTCGCGGGTGATGCGGCGCACGATGTCGAGCTGATCCTGATCGTTAAAGCCTGCGGGGGCCAGTCGGTCGGAATTGTCGATCTGGATCGATACTTCGGCAAAATTGCGGGCGGGACGGGTGGCGGCCCCGGCAAATATCACGTCTTCCATACCGCCACCACGCATCGCGGTGGGGCGGTTTTCGCCCATGACCCAGCGCAGCGCTTCGAGAAGGTTGGATTTCCCACAGCCATTTGGCCCCACAACGCCGGTCAGACCATCGGCGATGATCAGATCGGTGGGGTCAACGAAGCTTTTGAAGCCCGTCAAACGAAGTTTGGAAAAGCGCACCTTTGTAGCCTGCCTGATTCCCAAGTTGATCGACAGTGTGTCGCGGGCGTTGGCGCTGAGTCAACGGTTTGGTTCCGTATGTGGTAAACGTTAGGAGATTATCCACAAGATATTGCGAGGGGCCTGTGCGCATCAGGTTCGGAGGCGCGGCAGGGACGAGATATTCCTTTACATTCCGAAAACGGAATGTATATATATTCCAAATATAGAATGTAAGGAGAAACATCGTGGATCATCCCGCAACCAGACCCGCTGACAGCTATTCGCCACTTTACTTTCTGGCTTCGCTTGGGGCCGGGGGCATCACGGTGACGTTTTTCATGGCCCTTATGTTCTGGGTGCCGCATCCGGGGCAACCGGTTCCGGTGTTTGAGGATATTGTCGCTGCGTTCGGCAACGGCGGCATGCCTTTGCAAGCCGCCATCGTTCTGGCGCTGTTCGGAATCGCGGCCTTTGCGGTTCTCAACATCAAATCGCTGATCTGGAACCTTCAGGCGCTGTCCGCCTTCAAGAAAACCGATGCCTACACGGCCCTGCGCGCGACGAATGCCGAGGCGACATTGCTGGCCATGCCCTTGGCCCTCGCCATGAGCGTGAACGCGATGTTCATCGTCGGGCTGGTCTTTGTGCCGCAGCTTTGGAGCGTGGTCGAATACCTGTTTCCGCTGGCGCTCATTGCGTTTGCCGCCATCGGCGCACTGGCCTTCCGCATGATCGGAGCGTTCCTTGGGCGTGTCCTGTCCACAGGTGGCGTGTTTGACGTGACCGCGCATAATTCGTTCGCGCAATTGCTGCCTGCGTTCAGCATCGCGATGGTCGGTGTTGGCTTTGCCGCGCCTGCCGCGATGAGCACCTCTGCGACCACGGTGGCTGTGGCCCTGATGCTGTCGACCTTCTTTGGAGTTGCGGCAATCCTGTACACGGTGATTGCAGCAACCACCGCGTTTGCGTCGATGCTTCAGCATGGCACCGCGCGCGAATCGGGCCCGACCTTGATGATCATCGTTCCGATTGTGACGGTTCTGGGCATCCTGTTCCTGCGTCAAAGCCACGGTCTGCATGTTGCCTTTGACACCCATGTTCAGGCCGGTGAGACGATGATCTTTCTCGCACGCCTGTTGTCTATCCAGGTGGTGTTCCTGCTGCTGGGTGCGGTTGTGATGGGGCGTCAGGGCTATTTCAGCGACTTCGTGATCGGGTCAAAAACGTCACCGGGATCCTATGCGCTGGTATGTCCTGCGGTGGCCTTGTCGGTGATGATCCACTTTTTCGTCAACAAGGGGCTGGTGGCTGCTGGTGCAATCGACGCGTTCGGGATCGCCTATTGGGGTGTGACAGGCATTGCGATTGTTGCGCAGATCGTCGCCATTGGGCTTGTGCTGCGTCTGAACCACCAGCATTTCACCCGGCGCAGTGTACCTCATGTCGCGGTTCCCGCTGAATGATTTAGCCGCCCTGCACCGCTTATCAGGACGGGAAAGGTCCGGGCGTCAGGTCCGGGCCTTCCACGTTTTGACCAACCCTCGCATCGTATCGGCGAGCAACACTACGTCAGCCCCCAATGCGACAAAATTCGCACCAGCGTCGATATCGGCCTGAATGAAGTCGGGGTTCCCGTCAATAATGCCCGCCGCCTTGCCTGCGGCGCGGATGCGGCTCAGCCCATCGGTCACGGCTTTGCGCAGATCGGGGTGGCCGAATTCCGGCAGCAGCCCCATATCGGCGCATAGATCGGCGGGGCCGACAAACACGGCGTCCACACCGTCGACGGCACAAATCTCTTCCAGCGCGTTCATGGCCGCGACGGTTTCGGCCTGTACGATCAGACAAAGCTGGTCTTCGACCGTGTCCATATAATCTGGAATACCATTGAAATGGGACGCGCGCCCCAGAACATGGCCTACGCCGCGAATGCCCCGAGGCGGATAGCGCATGGCGCTGACTATGGCACGGGCGTCGTCGGCGCTGTTGACCATCGGGCAAAGCAGGGTTTGCGCGCCCATATCCAACACCTGTTTGATCAGCGAAGGATCGTTGTGCGGGATGCGAACGATGGGTGACACGTCATGGCCGGACAAGGCCGAGAGTTGTTCGTTGATGCTGCCCAGATCGTTTGGGGAATGCTCTCCGTCGATCAGCAGCCAGTCAAATCCGGCATGGGCGGCGATTTCAGCTGCGTATCCAGTGCCAAAGCCAAGCCAAAAGCCGAGCGATGGGGTGTTTGAAGCAAGACTGGCTTTGAACCGATTGAGAGGTGCGGGCATGGCAGATCCTTTTCTTTGGATCAGATACCACGTTTTCGATCTTGGCAAGTCACTCGCGCTGCCACCAAAGTCGAAGCGCGGCCCACACCGCCGTGCCTCCGAAGAACAGACCGGCGATTCCGACAACTTCGACCAAGGCAGCCGCGTTGGCGATCCCGCGCACCCAAATGGTGATTGCCAAAAGCACCAGCCCGAACAGGCTGAAGATCAGGCGAAACCAAAGCTCGTTTCTGGTGGGTCCGGTCATGGGCTGTCCTTTGCTTGGCGCAAAAATAGCCCGCGCCATGCTGTTGGCCAGCCGGTCAGAATGTAACGGTCACACCGGGCAGGTTGAGCGCCTTGATCAGGTCACGCAATTCCTGCCGCGCGGCGATGTTCGAGATATTGAGCTGTTTGACGCCCACATCCTTGAGATCAAGCAGGGTCATCCCGCGCGGGAAAAGTTCGCGGAAGATCACGCGTTCGTTGAAACCGGGCGCGACCCGAAAACCGATGCGTTTGGACAAGCGATCCAGCGCGTTTTCCATCTTGGCCTTGTTGACCATCTGCTGGGCCCCAAGACGGTTGCGCAAGACAACCCAATCGATCGGGGGAAGGCCAGCTTGGGCGCGCAACTGGCGCGCATTCCACACCATCTCGGCATAGACGGAGGGGCCTTCGATCTTTTCTCCGGCCGAGTCTGTGTGGGCGAGCAAATCAAAATCGACAAAGCTGTCATTCAGCGGTGTGATCAGCGTGTCTGCCAGCGAATGGGCCACCTGACTGAGGCGCGTGTGCGATCCGGGGCAGTCGATCAGGATGAAATCGCTTCCCGGTTCAAGCTCGGCCACGGCGGCGGACAGGCGGTGATCATAGATGTTTTCGCCCGGTTGCAACGTGTCGGGGTCGATCTCGGGCAGTTCGAGATAGCGTGGGGTCGGCAGATCCAGCCCTTCGCTTTCCATTGCTTTGGTCCGGTTGGTGATGTAGCGGCCCATCGTCTTTTGACGCAGATCGAGGTCAAGGGCACCCACCTTGTGGCCCATGCGTGACAATGCGGTTGCCACATGCATCGACACGGTCGATTTCCCCGCGCCACCCTTTTCATTTCCGACAACAATGATGTGTGCCATGCGCCTGCTCTTGCGTACTTTTGGACAGCTATATGCATCAGGGCAGCGGTTGCAACGTGAGATGCGGCGTTTGCGGAAATCCGTTAGAGAGCGGTGCAGCGACGGCGCATATCTATAGTATGCCTGTGGCCCCCCACACCAGACCGAATGCCATCGTCAGCGCGGTGATCAGCGCCGAAAACCCAGCCAGTTTCCAAGGTGAAAACGGACGTTCGCCAAAGGTCCGCCCGTCAATGCCGGACACCACGACCTTTTTTGCTGTGCCGTGATAGGTGTAGTGCAAGATCCAAACGGGCAGCAAGATGCGCCGGTACTGGATGCCCGTGGTGTCGGTGCGGTAGCGTTCCACCCTTGGGTTAGGTTTGTCGATCTCGCCTTTGATCAAATTGCGGATGAGGACGTCTTTGTCGGCTTCATTGGCGTCAAGTCCTTCCTGAACTGTCATGTGATGACGCTCAGCCGCAAAGCCTGCGAGATAGCCCGCCTGATAGGGTCGTAAGTAGCTGGGTTTGAAGTCGTGCAGAATACCGTCACGGATCAATGGTGTAACGTGCGGTGATGCTGGTACCAACATATCGTTGAAATCGATATTGATCCGCCCTTTGCGACCACGACGGCGACGGTTTTTGCCGGACCCTACCTGATAGGTGGCCCAATACTCGATCGCTTCTTTGCTATCGAATGTCCAAAAGGGTGCGTAGATGCTTGCAATGCGGCCTTCTGCTGAGACCTTTGTTAAATCGTTTGGGGCGGCGACCCGCCGGTTCACCCAATCGGTGATTGCGCCGGCAGCGTAGGCGCGGTCAATGCGGAACGGGACAAGCGCCATTGTGGCAAACGCGGTGCCCTCGGTCGCCAAGACGACAGGACCGTCGCAATAGGGGCAGTTTTCAGACAGGGCAGCGCCTATGAAAATGACCTCACCGCCGCAGGTTTTGCATTGGTGGACCTGATCGCCCCGCAGGCTTGGGGGTTCGGGCATCGGGGCGTTGGGATTGTAGGGAAATTCGGTTGCAGCTTCGTGATCGTCGTCGGTTGCCAGTGGCCATAATGATCCGCAACTGCTGCACAAAAGGTCGTGCTGTGCCGGGTCAAATGCGCATTGGCCGCCGCAGCTTGGACATTGAATGTCGGTTTGATCGACTGTTCCGTGTGCCATCAATCGGACCCAAGCGCGGCCATGATTTCGAGCATGATCTGCAAGCGCAGCGCGGACCGGTCAATCGCTTGCTCAAGATCGCCGCTGATATGCCAATCGCCAATGATTGTTGCCAGAAACCATGTGATCAGCAGCCAGAACACTACCAAGGTCCAGCCCGAGATCGACCGTATCCAACCCGCTGATCCCTGCTTCAGTTCGTGTTTTGCTTCGTAAATCGTGATGATCTTGACCACATTCGCCATGCCGACAACGGTGGAGACTGCAAACAAAAGACCTGCGGCTATGAGCGGGGATATGTCCAAGGCGGTGGTCCTTTTTTCGACACAAACCGTGTTGCACCGAAGCTTAGACAAGAGGAACAAGTGCTGGAAGAGGTGTCAGGCTGGGTTGCGCGAAGAACTGGGGGGGTAGAAAAGAAAAAGCCGCCCCAATTGGAGCGGCTTTTGAAAAATACGTGGGAAGGTGGCTTAGAAGCCCAGGCCTTCGTATTTCTTTTTGAACTTGGACACCCGGCCACCTGTGTCCATGAGGCGCGAGTTGGCGCCGGTCCAGGCAGGGTGCACTGTGGGGTCGATGTCGAGCGACAGCGTGTCACCTTCGCTGCCCCAGCAGGAGCGCATTTCGAGCATCGTGCCATCGGTCATTTTGACGTTGATGACGTGGTATTCGGGATGGATATCTTTTTTCATCTCGGCAATCCTTACGCGTCTGCGCCCTTGAGGGGCTTGTAAGTGGTGTCTTCCGCGATACGGGCCGATTTGCCGCGACGCGAGCGGAGGTAGTACAGCTTGGCGCGACGGACGCGGCCACGACGGACAACCTCGATGCTGTCGATGTTGGTCGAATAGAGCGGGAACACACGTTCCACGCCTTCGCCAAAGGAAATCTTGCGCACCGTGAACGACCCGGCGATGCCGGAACCCTGACGACGGCTGATGCAGACGCCTTCGTAGTTCTGGACACGGGTACGGGTGCCTTCGGTCACTTTATAGCCGACACGGATGGTGTCGCCGGCTTTGAAATCGGGAATGGTCTTCCCGAGGGCGGCAATCTGTTCCGCCTCTAGCTGAGCGATCAGGTTCATCGCTTCTCTCCTAAACTGCTTGCGGTTGGTCCGCAAAGATGTGCGCGCCTCAGAGCTCTTGGTCTTCGTTCGGGTCCGCGTCCGATTTAAACCGGTGCGCCCGCCAGAGATCAGGTCGACTTTGTCTTTTCAGCGTTCGGGACGGGTACAGTTTGGCCTTGTGCGAAGCACACACGGAATCACCATACCGAGCTGACACCCGGAACACGCGCCATAGACCAGAACACAGGTCGTAAATCAAGGGGTGTTCGGCAGGGTCGGCCAAGCAACGGGGGGCTGTTGCGCGTCGGTGAAGGTGAGGCCGAAGATTTCGATCTGACTAGCGCGCTTTGGGCTTTGCCTGATGTTCGGCCCATAGATCGGGACGTCGGTCCTGCGTCAGTGTTTCAGACTGCGCACGGCGCCATTTTGCGATTTCGCCGTGATGGCCGGACATCAGGACAGGCGGGATCTCCATCCCGCGCCAATCAGCGGGGCGGGTGTATTGGGGATGTTCGAGCAAGCCGTTGGAAAAGCTTTCTTCTTCTGTCGAAGCTTCGTTGCCGAGCACCCCCGGCAAGAGGCGCACGCTGGCGTCGATCATGGCTTGTGCCGGGATCTCTCCGCCGGTCAGAACGAAATCCCCAAGGCTGACTTCGATGATGTTGTAGTGGTCGATCACGCGTTGGTCGAGCCCTTCAAAGCGGCCACATATCAAGCTGACGCCCGGCCCGGTGGCAAGGCTTTGCGCCATGGCCTGCGTAAAGGGTTTTCCGCGTGGGCTTAGGTAGATCAGCGGGGCGGCCGGCGTGATGCGTCTGCGGGCATGGTCAATGGCGGCGGCCATGATATCGGGGCGCAGGACCATACCGGCACCGCCCCCGGCGGGGGTGTCATCAACATTGCGGTGTTTGCCCTCGCCAAACTGGCGCAACTGGATGATGTCGAGCTGCCACAACCCGTCCTTGAGCGCGCGTCCCGTGAGGGACTGGCCGAGGATGCCGGGAAAGGCGTCAGGCATCAGGGTGATGATCTGGGCCTTCCAGACGCGCGCGAGATCAGGCGTCTGTTCCATCAACTCGCGCGGCTTGAGCGTCGGGCGGATGGTTTTGCGCCCATGGGATTTTTGTGGAGGGGAAGTCGGGGTGTCCATCGCGGCTGCCTTTTGCTGACGACGATGGCTTTAATCCGTTGCGGCGCGGATTGCCAGTTCAGGCCGTAACAGGAGGCGCGATCCGGTCGCGCATGGTGAGCATGGCATTTGGTGCCGCGAAATATACGGCAAGTGCGCCTGCTTCTGCCGGGGTGGCGCGCATAAGGCGTTCCACAAGCCAAAGTTCGCACGATTGGTCGTCTGACACTGACATCGGGTCGGTTTCGCCCCAGCGTGCCATGATCTGGGCCAAAACCATTGCGACCTTTTCATCCTCGGTCACAAAGCCGGGCGGCTGGATGGTGGGTGTCATCACCGCGTACAGGGTCGCGCGTATCACAAGCGGATCTGGCGCTTTCTGTCTAAGGTCGGCAAAGGCTGAGGTAAGGACCAATGATGGGTAGGATGGGCTGGGTGCGTCGGTGCGAAACTGGGCCTGTTTGACTTGTGGCGAGATAGACACAGCCACCACCGCGAGGCCAATCGCACCAAACAGCCCCAGGGCCATAAAGGCCAGGGACACCGCAAATTCCTGAAGCGTTATGGTGACCACTCCCGGTGACAGGGCGGCCAAACTCAACAACAAACGACGTTTCACATAACCCACCAGCAAGCGCTCATTTGAGCAGATAGGCGACGGTAACGGTGCTGAATGGCAATTCTTCGCCCCAATTGTGGCGCACAAACGGTGAGTTCATGGCGAAACAATGGCGACGGTCAGGGTGCGATGCGGCGCGCCATCTTGCGAATTGTGCGTTTGGCGTCCTGCACATCTTTCTCGGGCAGTGCGCTTTGGTTCAATGCCAGAAACACAGCATCAATCCCAAGGTCGGGTTGCACGTTTTCTGGCGGCAGGGCGCGCAAGGCGCTTTGGTCAAGGCCGGGCAGGGTGAACAGCGCAAGGATCGGATCAAGCGGTCCCATCGACAGGTCTGACGATGTCTCAAGCCGGGTGGATGTGACCTTGGCCGGAGCCACGTCCTGAGCGACTTCGGCAAGGATATCATCAAGGTTGCGCGCCTCATCGAATTGCGCGCTGTAAGCCGCGAAATCAGCTGTCAACCGCGTGCTGCGCAGGTTCTGCCACCATGTGCTGCGCAGCCACGGATCGCGGTCACGGGTCGAGAAATAGAAGGTCAGATCGGTGTCGTCGCCAAACCGGGCCAAAGCAGCCTCGGCAAGGCATTTCATGACGAGACCCGCGCTGTCGTAGCATTCAAGGCCGTGCCGTCCCGGCATATGGCCAGACAGGTCTTCGGAGGACATGAGAATGGGGCGTTCATCTTGGGGATCGAGAGCGTCAAAAAACGCGGCTGCGGCGTCTGCGACGTGAAACAGGGTCTTTTCTTTGGGGTCGATCGAAAACGCACGCGCTTTGGTGGTCAGGTCTTCAAAGCCGTCTTTGAGAAACACGCGCAGATGGGGGGTCAGAAGTGCAGCGTTTTCTCGCAGCATCGATTGGACGCTGGTGGTTCCGGTTTTGTGAAAGCCCGCATGAATGACGATGCGGAGTGTCACGAAAGCAGACCCTCGGGCGGATCGGCCACGATGCGACCCTGTGCAAGGTCAACAGTGGGCACCACGGCCTTGGTGAAGGGCAAAAGCACGGTTTGCTTCTGTCCCGGTGCGCTGAGCTCCAGCAGGTCATCCGCGCCGTTGTTGATCACGGCAAGGACTTTTCCCAAAGACGTGCCGCCGGTGTCGGTGACTTCGAGGCCGATCAGGTCGGCGTGGTAAAATTCATCATCGGGAAGTGAGGGAAGCCGGTCACGCGGCACAAAAAGCTGTGTGCCGCGCAGGGCGTCAGCAGCTTCTTTCGTCGTCACACCGGACACGCGCGCCGCGAGGCCGTTGTTGATCTGGCGTGTGATCTTGACAGTAAAGCTGCGTGCGCCGTCTTCGGTTTCAAGCGGCGCATACGAGGCGATGTCTTCGGGAATGGCTGTGAAGCTTTTCAGCCGCACTTCCCCCCGGACGCCAAAGGCCCCGGCAATTGCGCCAACACAGAGTTTTTCAGTCACCGATCATGCTCCCGGTCGATTTGAACGACTGGATAAACCAGATGGGTGTGCAGAGGCAATTGCCGGAAAGCGGATCAGCCGCCGATGCTAAAGACACGGGTCACGCCAAAGCGGATGCCCCATTGTTCGTCGCTGCCCTGTTCGACGATCGGGCTGTCGGCAGCGTCATCGGTGAATTTCTCCCATGTGACCGCGCCTTCAAGGCCCCAGACATCGTTGATCTGGTAACGTGCGCCAAATTCGATGCCAGCCGATACCATCCCACCTTCGGGACCGTAGGCGGGCAGCGCGGCGCTGGCTTCATCGGCGGTGATGCCGAAATAGGTGTCTGTGTAGGTGTCGTCCCCAAAGAACAGGCGCGGACCCAAGGTCAGTTGCAGGCGCTCTGTGGGGCGCACGATGGCGTCTGCACCGATCTCGCCGACCCAGCCTTCGTGACCACCAAAGCCGCGGCGGACTTCGCCAAACGCGGCAAAATGTTCTGCGCCGTACCGGACCGAGCCGCCAAGTTCGAATGCGGCGTCGATATCGTCAAGGCCAGCCAGTTCATCGAAATCGTCGGTTTTGCGGTCCTGAATGACCCGGAAAGAGCCACCAAAAGACAGGCCCATGCGGTCAGCCCACGGGTCCGGGTTGCCAAAGCTGCGACCGCTGCGCAGGGCAAGATAGTTGAAGCTGAAGCCAAGGTCGGGGCCGACGGCATAGTCGTCAGAGCCGAAATACTCGGGCGATGCCGCAACGCCGCCACGTAGGGTGAACACCAATTGCGGACGCGTGGGCACGGGTGTCACGGATGGCGAAATCACCCCGGCCTGTGCTGTCGTGTCAACTGGGCCCGCAGCATACGCCGGAGCGGCAAGTGCAAGGACAAAACTGGTGAGGGTGGCGAGGCGCGCGGTCATGATAAAACGGTCCTTTTGGCGTGTGTCGTATTGGACCATCACATGGTGCCAAGCCGTGATTGCGTCAAGCTAGGCTGTGTGTTCGGCCCTGTTCCGGCGGACAAGGACCGAACGCAACACATGCGTTGTGACATTAATCAGACAGAAAGGGGAATGGCCCTGCCGCATGGCAGGGTCAAGAACAGACGGCCGGGTGGGCCAGCCATCTGTTCGGCAGTCCGAGATTATTCTGCGGATGCGTCTTCTGCGGCCGGGGCAGCAGCGGCTTCGGCAGCTTCTGCTGCTTTGGCGGCTTTCGCTTCGGCACGTTCGGTTGCAGCTTTGCCCGGAGCGGCTTTCTTCGGGTTGTTGCGTGCTTTCTTGTCAACGATGCCAGCGGCTTCGAGGAAGCGCGCCACACGGTCGGTGGTCTGGGCGCCTTGGCTCATCCAGTACTGGATGCGCTCAACGTCCATCTTTACGCGCTCTTCGCTGTCTTTCGGCAGGAGCGGGTTATACGTTCCCAGCTTTTCGATGAAGCGGCCATCTCGCGGCATGCGGCTGTCGGCAGCGACGATGCGATAGAAGGGGCGTTTTTTGGAACCGCCACGGGCGAGACGAATTTTGATAGCCATTTGGTCTTCTCCTAGGTTGTCGTGTTGGACGGTGAAACCGTCACGATTGCTTTTGTTTGTGGTGTTGGATGACTTCCTGAATGATGAAATTCAGAAATTTCTTGGCGAACTCAGGATCAATATCTGCCTGAGCCGCAAGCTCTTCGAGCCGCGCGATCTGGTTGGCTTCGCGCGCGGGGTCTGAGGGCGGGAGCGCGTGTTGAGCTTTCAGCTCTCCCACGGCTTGTGTGTGTTTGAACCGCTCGGCCAGCGTGAACACGAGGATCGCGTCCAGACGGTCGATGCTGTTGCGGTGACCCTTGAGCAGCTCTGCCGCGCGGGCCACTGGATCGGTGGTCATATCAGTCCCGGAATTAGTCAATGGCCCAGCCTTTCGGTTTGAACAGAGGGTCTTGGTAATGCGCGATTTCCATGTCGATGCCGTGTGACACCTGGCTGCTCCGCATGGTTTCGGGGCTTGGGTGCCGGTAGACCACATCGCTGCCATCAACCGTCGGCGCATTGTGGTCTTTCTTGGCTCCTAGGCGCTCGGCCAAGCGGATGCTGTCGAGGTTCTTAGGGTCAAGGTAGCTCACGGCAGTGTTCCAACCCCGGTCATCATAGAAATAACGCCGCACGCGGTGTGTGGCTTCTAGCGCGTATCCCTTGCCTGCCTTGTCGGGCCAGATGATCCACGCAATTTCCCGCTCGGGCCAACCCGCCGGGGACCACCCACCGGCCATGCCAACGGTTTCTTCAGACCCCTTGAGGTGCACCATCCACATACCAAAGCCGCGGATTTCCCAATGGCCGATCTCGGCGGCATAGAGCATCCACGCCTCATAGGCATTGAGCGGTCCCCCCATGAACCGCGACCGATATGAAGCGAAGGTCGCCTTGAAATCGGGGTAATCCTCGGGCTTGGGGCTGCGCAATTGCAGACGCTTGGTTTCCAGAACAGGAATGTCGCGGTGACCCATCACGCGGCCTCCGGTCCGGGGTGGCGATAGAGCATGTCTTCGCCCATGTTCGGATTGTCGTAGGTCCGTTCGTATGTCGCGCCCATGCGTTCGGCAAGGCGGATGGAACGGCTGTTGCCCGGTACGATGTTCGAGGTCAGCGTGGTAAAGCCAAGGTCGTCGTAGGCCCATTGACGCACGCGGGTTGCGGCCTCAAATGCGATGCCCTTGCCTTCGAACCCGTCAAAAACCACCCAACCCACTTCGGGTTCCGGCCAGCCTTCGGGATTCCAAATGCCGCTGATGCCAGCGGGTTTGCCGGTCTCTTTGTCTTGAATCGTGAAATACCCGTAGCCGTGCCAATGCCAGTGCCCCACGTTCAACGTGAACCAGCGCCACGCATCCGACCGCTTGGTGTAACCGCCAAAGCCGACTGCCCGCGTCTCGTCCATGAGAAAGTTGATCATTGCGTCCGCGTCGGCCTTTTCCGGGCCGCGCAGGATAAGGCGCTTTGTTTCAAGCATGGGGGCGTTGGTGAGGGTCATGCATAGGCCTCGGAGCTGCCATCGGCGTCGGGGCTGTGGCGGTAGACGATTGTGTCGGCAGAGGTTTCGCCCTCGGGCAATGCGGCGTCGGGATCGTGCACCGCACCAAGACGTTTGGCCAAAGCTATGGAGAGGGTGTTTTGTGGCGCAATGTAGCTTACAAGTGTCGGGAAGTCCTGTTCCCAACCCCACGCAAGTGCGGCCATTGCAGCCTCGGTTGCATATCCCTTGCTTTCGGCGTGCTCTAGCAAGGTCCAACCGATTTCACGCTCGGGGAAATGTGGCGGCTGGAGGATGCCGATCTGGCCAAGAAACATGCCGGTTTGGGTTTCAATTCCCCACGCGCCGTGGCCCATCAGATCCCACATCGCGATCTCGGACGCCATCCACCGCCACGCCTGTTTGCGCGGGATGGGGCCACCCATGTGATGCGAGCGCGCAGTCTCGAACAGGTCGCACAGCAGCTCAAGGTCGCTGGCGACATGCTGTCTGAGCCGCAAGCGCGGTGTGGTTATGACAGGGGCAGAGAACATTTACTTTTTCTTGCCGAAACCGCTGAGACCGGGGGGCAGGCCACCGCCGCCCATACCGGGCATGCCGCCCATGCCCATCTGCTTGGCGGCCTGTTCCAGCGACTTGGAATCCATGCTGCCCATCATCTCTTCCGGGGAGGGGCCGCCTTTGCCCATCATGCCTTTCATGGCCTGTTTGAGCATCCCGCCTTTGCCCATTTTGCCCATCTTCTTCATCATATCGGACATCTGGCGCTGCATCTTGAGCAGCTTGTTGAGGTCTGACACTTCCATGCCCGACCCTGCCGCGATCCGCTTTTTGCGGCTGGCCTGAAGAAGCGCGGGGTTGGCGCGTTCTTTTTTGGTCATCGAATTGATCAGCGCAATCTGCTGGCGCAGCATGCGGTCGTCTATGCCGGCCCCGTCCATCTGTTTGGCCATCTTGGCTGCACCGGGCATCATTGCCATCATGCCTTCCATGCCGCCCATCTTCATCATCTGTTCGAGCTGCATCTTGAGGTCGTTCATGTTGAACATCCCCTTCTGGAACCGCTTCATCATCCGCTCGGCCTGTTCGACCTCAAGCGTCTGCTGCGCCTTTTCGACAAGTGCTACGATGTCGCCCATGCCAAGGATGCGACCCGCGATCCGGTCCGGCTCGAACGTCTCAAGCGCGTCCATCTTTTCGCCCAGACCGACAAAGCGGATCGGCTTGCCGGTTACGGCGCGCATAGACAGGGCGGCACCGCCGCGCCCGTCACCGTCCATCCGGGTCAGGACGACACCGGTGATCCCGATGCGGGCGTCGAAGTTTTCGGCGGTTTGCACGGCATCCTGACCTGTCAGGCCGTCCACCACCAGCAGCGTTTCGCGCGGGTTGGCGACATCGCGCACCGCTTCGACCTGTGCCATCAGCTCTTCATCGATGGACAGGCGGCCAGCCGTGTCGAGCATATAGACGTCGTAACCGCCAAGGCTCGCTTGTGTTTTGGCGCGCTTGGCAATGGCCACCGGGTTTTCGCCTTTGACGATCGGCAACGTGTCAACGCCGATCTGCATGCCGAGGATTTGTAACTGCTCCATAGCGGCGGGGCGGTTTACGTCGAGCGAGGCCATGAGAACCTTCTTGCCCTCACGCTCTTTCAGGCGTTTCGCGATCTTTGCGGTGGTGGTGGTTTTACCGCCGCCCTGTAGGCCGACCATCAGGATTGGCGCAGGCGGGTTGTCGATCTTCAGCGCACCCGGGTCTGCGTCGCCGGTCAGAATGTGCTTGAGTTCGTCATGCACGATCTTGACGACCTGCTGGCCGGGGGTGATCGATTTGGTGACGGCTTGCCCGGTGGCTTTGCCTTGCACGGCTTTGATGAAATCGCGCGCGACGGGCAGAGAGACATCCGCTTCGAGCAAGGCAACACGTACTTCGCGCAGGGCCGTTTTGACGTCGTCCTCGGACAGGGCGCCTTGTTTGGTGAGCCGATCAAAGACGCCTGACAGGCGGTCGGACAGATTTTCAAACATGGGCTCTCGCCTCCTTTGCCGCTGGTTTGGTCCTGATGTAAGGGCCAACGGCGCATTTACCAAACGTCGCCCTACAGGAGCGCAAACAAACAAGTGCGCCCCCACGGGCGTAACACGCTGGTGGGGGGCGATCCCGGACATGGGTCCAAGGGACCGGAAAGCCGTACTTCCCGGAGTTGAAGTGCGTTTAGTGGAAGAAGGGGCGCGGAGTCAACCCGCGCCCGCTTGCATCAGACGACCAGCGCGTCCAGCGCGGCGTTTGCCTTGGCATGGGATGCGTCTGCATCCACCATCAACCGATCCGCGGCGACGATCTGCACGTCGGTGATGCCGATAAAGCCCATGATGTGCCGCATATAGCCGGTCGCAAAGTCGATGTCCGAGCCCACAAGCGTGCCGCCTGAGGCCACTGCGAAAATCGCGCGCTTGCCATCCAAAAGGCCTTTTGGCCCCGTTTCGGTATAGACAAACGTTATCCCTGCGCGGGCGATCAGATCGACCCAGGCCTTGAGCGCGCCGGGGACGGCAAAGTTGTAGAACGGCATGCCGATGACCAGCGTATCTGCGGCTATGATCTCGGCGATGAGCGCGTCGGACAGGGCTAACGCATCCTTTTGTTCCGGGCTGCGATCGGCCTCTGCGGTCCAGTTGGCACCCAGCCAGGATGCGTCGATGAGGGGCAGGCCTTTGCTCAGGTCGCGGGTGATGACCGTGTCAGCGGCCAGCTTGGCAATGATCTTGTCGGTTATGTCTCGGCTGACCGATGCGTCGCCGCGGATTGAGGTGTCGATGCGCAATACTGTCTGTGTCATGGACGCGTCCTTTGGACTGGAAAGAGAAAGGTTGTGAACCTGTCCAACACCATTTACCTCTCTATGTATGCGCACATAAGGCCGATGATCGCGCAGTATGTGTGGACATGTGCACAGAGGGTGAGAATGGAACATTGGGATGAAGTGCGCACCGCCTACCAGGTTGCGCGACAGGGCACGGTCAGCGGCGCTGCCGAGGTGTTGGGCGTGCATCATGCAACGGTGATCCGGCACATTGATGCGTTGGAAGCGCGGTTGGGCGTCAAGCTGTTTCAACGCCATGCGCGGGGATACACACCTACGGAATCCGGTGAAGATCTTGCACGGGTGGCGCAGACAACCGAGGATCAGTTGCAGCAACTGGTGGGCCGCATCAAGGGACGCGGGTCCGAGGTGAGTGGCGAATTGATGGTAACGTCGATTGTCGAACTTTCGGATTTTCTTGTGCCGGTTCTGGCCGGGTTCAAGGCGGAATATCCCGACGTTGTTGTGCGCTACCTGACCGATGCGCGTGTGTTCAGGCTTGAATACGGAGAGGCCCATGTGGCCATCCGTGCGGGCACCGCGCCGGACGAACCCGACAACGTGGTGCAGGCGTTGACGCATCTGAGGATCGGTCTGTACGCGTCCAAAGGCTATGCCGCCAAAAACGGCGTGCCCAAGGACGAAAGCGAATTGGGGGATCATGTCTATGTCGGCAACGACAATCCCGATGACCGCGCCCCGTTCCAGCGCTGGCTGCGGTCCAAGGTGTCTTATGATCGGGTCGTGTTTCGGGCCACCGACACCTACAGCATGGTTGCCGCCGTCCGAAGCGGGGCCGGTATCGGGTTTCTGCCCGTGGCGCAGGGCGATGCGGATCCCAACCTGATCGAAGTGATGCCCCCGCTAGAGGAATGGTCGGCCCCACTTTGGCTGGTCACGCATGTTGACCTGCATCGCACCGCCAAGGTGCAGGCCTTGCTGACCCATCTCAAGGCTGCGGTGGAAGATTTCAACGCGGCGCAGGGCTGACATGACCGAGGCGCATCGCGGCCACCTGGCGATGCTGGCGTTTTCGGCGCTGGTCGCGGGATCGTTTTCGCTTGGATCAATGGCCGCGCCGCACATTGCGCCCGAAGCGCTGAATGCGGTGCGGTTTGTTTTGGCGGCGCTCATCATGGCGGCGTTGATGTGGGCGACAGGCGGGATGGAGCGGTCTGCGTTGCGCGCCCCATGGCGCTATTTTGCCATGGCGACACTTTTGGTGGCGTATTTCGTGTTGATGTTCGAAGGGCTGAAGACCGGGGCACCGGTGTCGATGGCGGCGGTGTTTACCCTGACACCGGTGATTGCCGCCGGGTTCGGCTGGCTTTTGCTGCGGCAGATCTTGACGCCGCGCATGGCGCTTGCCCTGTGTATCGGGGCGGTTGGTGCAATTTGGGTGATCTTCCGGGCAGAGCTTTCGGCGTTTCTGGCATTCGGCGTCGGGCGTGGTGAGATGATCTATTTCGTCGGCTGCGTGGCGCATGCGCTTTACGCCCCCTTGGTGCCCAAGCTGAACCGGGGCGAACGGCCCGTGGTCTTTACGTTTGGGACATTGACGGCAGGCGCGGTGTTGTTGCTGATCTTCGGGGCATCGGCGCTCGTGAGCACCGATTGGGCGGCGCTGCCGGGGATCGTATGGATCACCATTGCCTACACATCCGTCTTTGCCAGCGCGCTGACGTTTTTGCTGCTGCAATACGCAAGCCTTCGAATTCCGTCAGCCAAGGTGATGGCCTACACCTATCTGACACCAAGCTGGGTCATCTTGTGGGAGATGGCCTTGGGCCGCCCTCTGCCGCCGCTGCTGATCCTTGTGGGCGTAGGCATGACGATTGCGGCCTTGGCGCTGTTGTTGAAAGATGACAGTCAGGTGCGCGGGCGCGTGCCGTCAGAAGGATAACCGTTCGAGGGCAAAGCCTTCGTCTTGCAACAGGGCCAGAACCCCGTCCGTGCCGGGCAGATGTGCCGCGCCAAAGGCTGCAACCACGAGGTCATGTTCTTGCGCGGCCGCAAGCAGAACCGGAATCCACGCGCGATTGCGGTCGATCAGCAACTCTTGCTCCATCGTGGCAAAAATCGCTGCTGCTGCCGACGGGTCAATCGGGCTGTAGCGTTCGGCCAAAAGCGCGGACACCGCCCAGCCTTCGGCGTGGTTTTCATCGAAATAGCTGGCCAAGAGTGTGGCAAACAGGTCTTCGCTTGTTGTGGGATCGACCAGCGCAGACAGCATCATGTCAATCTGCGTGTCGCGGGGTTGGTCGGCAAAGGCTGCAAAGATCGTTGAGACATCTTCCAACGCGGCGCGCGGCACATCTGCGGTGCGTGCAATCGCTTCCAGGCGGGCATCCATCCCGCCCGCAGCCAAGTCTGGTGCGGCGGCACAAGGCGGCACAGCAAGGATCACTGAAACGTACCACGGCTGAAACCGGGCTGCCATGAACGGCGGCATGCCGCGTGCGGTCAGTGCGTCCGACATTTTGGCCCAGTCCTCTTCTGACAGAATTTCGGGCAGGGTGGTGTCGGGCATCATCAGGAGGCTTGGGTCCGAGGTCAGGCTTTGTTGCAACGCCGCTTTGTCTTCATCTGTCATTTCGAGCAACAGAAGGTCTGCGCTTTCAATCGTGTCGCGCAGGCGCTCAACCGGGCCATCAAGCCGCGGGTCCGACAGGTGCATTGTCCCGATCAAGTGCAGCGTGCTGTCGCCGCGTGTGGCGCGCCAGTGATTGCCTTCGGGAAAAGGTGCATCCTGCACCACGTCTTGCAGCCGGACCTGTTCCTGATCGCTGAGCGTTGCGCGCAGGTCACTGCCCGCGCAGGCGGCAAAGGCGGCGGGGGCCAACAGGACAAGGCAAAGAACCGAAACCAGGCGAACAAACATCAGGGCATCCTTTTTGGGCTGTTGCGGGTTAAGCTAGGGGCTGTGCTTGCCAGCGGCAAGACAGTCGCGCATTGATACCGCATGGAGCGCGAAGCCGATCTTTATCCGCATGTGAAAGCGTACTTGCAGGCGCAAGGCTATACCGTGAAGGGAGAGATCGGCGCGGCCGACCTTGTTGCCGTGCGACGGGACGAAGACCCGGTGATTGTCGAGCTTAAGCTGCGCGTAACCCTGACACTGTATCATCAGGCGGTGACGCGGCTGCGGATGACCGATCTTGTCTATATCGCGGTGCCAAAGCCGAAAGGCCGCAAAGCGCTGCGCGAGAACACCATCCTGTGTCGTCGTTTGGGTCTTGGGTTTCTGACGGTGCGCAGGGATGGCACGGTTGAGGCGCAATGTGATCCCGGCCCTTACGCGCCGCGCCAGACCAAAACCAAGCGTGACAAGCTTTTGCGCGAATTCCACCGTTTGAAGGGCGACCCGAACGATGGCGGTGCGACGCGCCACGGGATTGTCACGGCCTACCGTCAGGACGCGCTGCGCTGCGCGATGTATCTGGCCGAGGCGGGAGCCGAGAAAGGGTCGATTGTTGCGCGGGCCACCGGAGTCGAGACCGCCACGACCCTGATGCGCGACAACCATTATGGCTGGTTCCGAAAGGTGGAAACGGGTGTGTATGACCTGACGCCACAGGGGCGTCAGGGGTTGGTCGATTGGGGCGATAGCCTTGGATAGCCCTTGGACCGGCTTTGGGCACATTGCCCAAGGGATGGATTATTCAACGGTTATCGTGGTCTGGCCGATGCTGTTGCGGTCCTGACGGACGAAATACTGGACAACATAGGTGCCGGGTGTCGTGGGCACCTCGATCGAAACCGGATTGCCCGTGCGCGTGTAGACCCAGTTTTCCCACTGGGCCGCACCCGACGCGCCGGGCAGGCCGATCCCGATATAGTCTTCGGTGTAGTCCGGGCCGGTCCAGCCGATCTCGATTGTGGCGCCGGGCGTGGCGGTTGCCGGGGCGATCAGGCTGGCTTCGACGGGTGTTACGGTGACCGGGATTTCCGCGATGGCGTCCCTGTCCTGACGCACAAAATAACGGATGACATAGTCACCCGGCTCAGCCGGGACCAAGAGCTTGGCCGGAGTGCCGTTTCGCGTGTAGACCCAGTTCTCCCACTGGTTCGCACCGTTCGCGTCGACCTTGCCGATGCCGATATAATCCTCGGAATAATTCGGCCCAGTCCAAGCGACATCAAGGGTTGATCCCATCGGGGCCTCTGCCGGGGCGCTCAGCGTGGCCTCGACCGGGGTGAGAGTGATTGGCACGGACACAAGCGGAGTGCGATTCTGCCGCTCGAAATAAGTGATCAGGTAGTCGCCGGGGGCTGTCGGCATCAGCAGTTTGGCCGGGTTGCCCGTTCGGGTGTAGACCCAGTTTTCCCACTGGTTTGCACTGCTCGCATCGACTTTGCCGATGCCGATGTAATCTTCGTGATAATCCGGCCCGGACCACCCGACGTCGATGGTTGATCCAACGGCGGCCTGGGTCGGGGCGATGATACGGGCGGTGATGTCGGTGGCGGTAAATGCGATGGTGGCCAGCGGTGTACGGTCCTGGCGCATGAAATAGGTGATCTCATACGCGCCTGGCTCTGAGGGAACCTTTAGTTTTGCGGGCGACCCAGAGGAGACATAAACCCAGTTTTCCCAACGGTTGGCCCCATCCGCGCCGACCTTGCCGATCCCGATGTAGTCTTCCTTGTAGCCGGGGCCTGTCCATTCAACGGTGATGTCTGATCCGGCAGGCGCTTCGGCGACACTGGCCAGCGTCGCTGTGGTGGGGGTGACCATGATTTCCGTTTCACCCAAAACCTCGCGCCCATCGCGTTTGAAATAGCGGATCACATGCGGGCCTTCGACCGGAGGCACCACAAGAGTGACCGGGTTGCCCGTGGCGGTATAGACCCAGTTGCGCCATTGGTTTGCGGCCTCGGCATCACTTGCACCGATGCCGATATAGTCATCTTCATAGTTCGGGCCGTCCCAACCGACCTGAATGCTGCTCCCGGCAACCGCTGTTGCGGGGGCAAGAACGCGTGCGGTTTCCTGTGGTTCGGGGAACGCGATCTGCACCGACGCAGCATCGCCGATGGCTACGAATTGTCGGGTCAGTTCCACTTCGAGCGCGGTGGCATAAGCAATCGCGGTGTAGGAACCTTCGGGCAATTGCAGGTCAAGCGGGTTGCCTTCGGTATCGCTCAGTACGGTGTCGGTGGTGCTGGTCAATTCCCAAAGCACGGGACCACTGACAAGCGTGTCCGTGCCTTCGATCACCGCCGTCAGCGTCGTGGGGACGAGCGCGGGTTCCGGCTCTGGTTCGGGGGCTGCCGCGACTTGTGTCAGGGCGGCAGTCAGCTGGTCTGCGGTGTCGGCGGTCAGGAATTGCCCGCCTGTTTCGTCGGCGATACATTGCATTTGGGCCAGCGCCTCGGCGTCAGATCCGACATCGAACCCGATCACATGGGCGGTGAAATCAATCCCGGCCTCTTCCAGCAGGCGCGCGGCCGCACAGGGATCGGGATTGCAGGTCTCGACCCCGTCGCTCACCAGAATCACGGTCGCTTTCTCTTCTGTGTAGCGCAGCGCTTGTGCGGCGGCGATCACCGCATCAGTCATGGGTGTTTTGCCAAGCGGTTTGATGCTGTTCACGGCGTCGGCGATTTGCGATGCCGTACCGGGGGCCGGGGCAACAACAGTTTCGATATCGGTGCATTCACCCCGTTCGCGGTGGCCATAAATCGTCAGGCCAAGCCCTTGTTCGGTTGGAAAATCAGACAGCAGAGTGCCGACCACCTCTTGGGCGATGGTGATCTTGGCGACCCCGTCGACCTGACCCCACATGGAGCCGGAGCCATCCATCACAAGAACGGTGTTGGGGTGGGTCTGGGCAGAGGCCACGCTGGCAAGCAAGGCAACGGAAATGGAAATGGCGATTGGAAAGCGCATATCGGCGTCCTCAAATGTCACGAGTCAATGCGCGTAGAAAAGCACGTTGCAGGCTGTCTGCACAGTGGTCTCGGATTTTGGTGACAGGATTTTGCTTGGCGGAAAAACGCAAATATGCTCATTTGGGGTGCGTTTGTTTATTTTATGAGCGATTTCTGGGTGTGGCCCGACATTCCTATGGTCTGATTCCCTGCTGTGCATTCCGTTTTTCAAATCTGTGTCGCAATTTAGCGCGAGAAAACTTGGGGATACACCTATGCTGAAACACACACTCGCGGCCTTTGCCGCAACACTGAGCATGGCTGGCGCAGCCTTTGCACAGACCGATCTGCCGTTTGCGCTTGATTGGAAATTCGAAGGGCCCGCCGCGCCCTACTTTGTCGCTATCGACAAGGGCCATTTCGAAGCCGCCGATCTGTCGGTCGAGATCACTGCGGGGCAAGGATCGTTGGATGCCATTCCAAAGGTTGCAACCGGTGCTTTCCCGGTTGGCTTTGCCGATATCAATTCGTTGATCAAGTTCCTTGATCAGAACCCTGGTGCGCCAGTCACGGCTGTGATGATGGTCTATGACAAACCGCCCTTCGCCATTATTGGTCGCAAATCTCTGGGTGTCGAAGTGCCCAAAGACCTCGAAGGCCGTGTGTTGGGTGCACCGCCCCCCGATGGCGCGTGGGCGCAGTTCCCGGCTTTTGCCATCGCCAACGATCTCGACGTCGACGCGATCACCGTTGAACCCGTTGGTTTTCCGACCCGCGAGCCGATGCTGGCCGAAGGCAACGTGGCGGCCGTGACGGGCTTTTCATTCTCGTCCTACCTGAACCTCGTGCGTCTCGGCGTGCCGGAAGACGATATTTCGACCATCCTGATGGCCGATTACGGGCTTGCGCTTTATGGCAACGCAATCATCGTCAACACTGATTACGCGGCGGCCAATCCCGAGATCATCAAAGGATTTCTTGGGGCCATTGCAGCGGGCTGGAAAGACGCGATTGCTGATCCGGCCATGGCGATCGAAAGCCTGATCGAACGCAACCCGGCAGCAGACGCCGCGTTGGAACAGCGCCGACTTGAGCTGTCCATCGAGGCCAATGTTGCCACCGAATTTGCCTTGGCGAATGGCATGGGCGGCATTGATGACGCGCGGATGGCAACAGCGCTTGAGCAGATCGCGCAGACCTATGAATTTCAGAACGCACCCGATGCGAGCCTGTATTTCACAGACGCCTATCTGCCCGACGCCAGCATGCGTATGCTAAAGTAAATCAACCAAAGGGCCAGTCACAGCAAACGGTGGCTGGCCTTTGTAGCAAGGCGATGCGCGTGTCTGAAAATCTGATCGAAATCAAAGGCGTGCGCCACGCCTACCAAACCAAGGCTGGCCCGTTGCCGGTGCTTGATGGTCTGGAACTGAGTGTGCCCGAAGGTGGGTTTGCCGCCGTGGTTGGCCCCTCTGGCTGCGGCAAGTCTACCCTGACGCGGTTGGTCGCGGGGTTGATGAGGCCTGACGAGGGCGAAGTCTGGCTGCATGGCGAGCTGGTCACAGGGCCGAAATCGACCGTTGGCATGGCATTCCAGAACCCGGTCCTGCTTGAATGGCGGACGATTCTGCAAAACGTGATGCTGCCGCTGGAAATCGTGCCAACCAAGATGTCCAAGCGCGATCAGGAAGAGCGCGCACGCAAGCTTTTGGCGCTGGTCGGGCTCGAAGGCTTTGAGGACAAACGCCCAAGCGAATTGTCAGGGGGAATGCGTCAACGCGCGTCGCTGTGCAGATCCATCGTGCACAAACCCGAAGTGTTGATCCTTGATGAGCCGTTTGGCGCGTTGGACGCCTTCACCCGCGAAGATCTTTGGCAGACCATGCACAAGGTAAAAGCCGAGGAACCGTTCACCGGAGTTCTTATCACCCATGATCTGCGGGAATCCATCTTCCTTGCGGATCAGGTTGTTGTGCTGTCCGGGAGACCTGCAAAAACGCAATATGTGATGGATGTGCATTTGACGGGGCAGCGCGACATCGAACATCTTTACACACCGGAATCTGCCGAGGCATTGAACATTCTGCGTCACCAGATTCAGGTTGCGCAGGGCCGTACCGACGCAAGCGAGGCCGCTCAATGAACGCACGCAACATTCTGGTGCCGATTGCGGCAATCGTGGTCTTTGGCCTGTTCTGGGAATTCTTGGTCTGGGCGAATGGCTGGCCCAACTATGTCATGGCGTCGCCTTCAGATTTGCCGCCTGCCTATGCGCGTTATTGGGAACTGTTTATCGTCATGGGCTGGCAAACCCTGTGGCGGACCGTTGTCGGGTTGGTTCTTGCGATCATTTTTGGCGTGTTGTTGGGCATGGTCATGGGGTTTTCCCGTCTCATGCGCGACGCGCTTTATCCGCTTTTGGTGGGGTTCAATGCCATTCCCAAGGCAACTCTTGTGCCGATTGTCGCGCTTCTGTTCGTGGGGCAGCATAATTTCAATACGGTGATGATCGCCTTTCTGATCTCGTTCTTTCCGATTGCCGTTTCAGTGTCGATTGGCCTGAGCACGCTAGAACCCGAGTACCGCGATATCCTGCGGTCCTTGGGTGCATCAAAGACGACGATCTTTTGGAAGATCGCGTTGCCCAAAACCCTGCCGGAGTTCTTTGGCGCGCTCAAAGTTGCCGTCACACTGGCGTTTATCGGCACCAACCTGATGGAGATCGTGTCGCCTCACGGGCGCGGGCTGGGGGCGTTGTTCGACTCCGGTAAGACGAACTCGGATTATCCGTTGATGTTCGCGGTCCTGATCGCGCTCGCGTTGATGGGGATCTTGCTTTATTACGTCGTGGTCGCGCTGGAAAAGACCTTTGCAGGCTGGGCGGAACGATCGCCAAGTTACTGACCGTGCGCAGCCCTGTCGCGCGACGGCGTGCGGGGCTGTTTCCCTTCTGATAACGGATCGCTCTAGTGGCCAGACATTTGCGTTTGGCCGCACTTGGCGTCGTATCGCCTATGGGCGCTCGTCGACGTGCGAAAATTTTTCATCGTTGTGTTGACTCGTCGGGGTGAGATGCCTAGCTACACCTCGTTAGCACTCTAGCTCACAGAGTGATAACAGTCCTTCGAGAGCGAGGGACTTTGGTAGAAACCTTTGAGCAAGGAGACTCGAAGATGGCATTCAAACCGCTTCACGACCGCGTGCTGGTCCGTCGCACTGAAAGTGACGAAAAAACTGCTGGTGGCCTGATCATTCCAGATAGCGCCAAAGAAAAGCCGGCAGAAGGCGTGGTTGTTGCGTGTGGCGAAGGCGCGCGCAAAGACAGTGGCGAGCTTATCGAGATGGCTGTCGCAGCAGGCGACAAAGTCCTTTTCGGCAAATGGTCGGGCACCGAGGTGACGGTCAATGGCGAAGAACTCCTCATTATGAAGGAGTCGGACATCCTCGGCATCATCACGGACGACGCGGCAGCAAAAGCTGCATAAGCGCCGATTGTGGTCGCAAACAAGAACCTCTGACTAATTAGTGGAGACTATAAGATGTCTGCAAAAGACGTAAAATTCAGCACAGACGCCCGTTCGCGCATGCTCAAGGGTGTCAACATCCTTGCCGACGCGGTTAAGGTGACACTGGGCCCCAAGGGCCGCAACGTGGTTCTGGACAAGTCGTTCGGCGCCCCGCGCATCACCAAAGACGGTGTTTCTGTCGCCAAAGAGATCGAACTGGAAGACAAGTTCGAGAACATGGGCGCGCAGATGGTGAAGGAAGTTGCTTCCCGCACCAATGACGAAGCCGGCGACGGCACAACAACAGCAACCGTTCTGGCCCAAGCCATCGTCAAAGAAGGCATGAAGTCGGTTGCAGCGGGCATGAACCCGATGGACCTCAAGCGCGGTATCGACCTCGCCACGGCCAAAGTAGTTGCAGCCATCAAGGCAGCGGCACGCCCGGTCGAAGACACTGACGAAGTTGCACAGGTCGGCACGATCTCTGCCAACGGCGAAGTGGAAATCGGCCGTCAGATCGCTGATGCGATGCAGAAAGTCGGCAACGAGGGTGTAATCACCGTCGAAGAAAACAAAGGCCTCGAAACCGAGACCGATGTTGTCGAAGGCATGCAGTTCGACCGTGGCTACCTCAGCCCCTATTTCGTCACCAACGCTGACAAGATGACAGCCGAGCTGGACGATTGCATCGTGCTTCTGCACGAGAAAAAGCTGTCCTCGCTTCAGCCGATGGTTCCGCTGCTTGAGCAGGTGATCCAGTCGCAGAAGCCGCTTCTGATCATTGCAGAAGACGTTGAAGGCGAAGCGCTGGCGACCCTCGTGGTCAACAAGCTGCGCGGCGGCCTGAAGATTGCTGCTGTCAAAGCACCGGGCTTTGGCGACCGTCGCAAGGCCATGCTGCAGGATATCGCTATCCTGACAGGCGGCCAGGTGATCTCTGAAGATCTCGGCATGAAGCTCGAGAACGTGACCATGGACATGCTTGGTTCCGCCAAGAAAATCCAGATCACCAAAGACGAGACCACCATCGTTGATGGCGCAGGCGTGAAGGCCGAGATCGAGGCGCGCGTTGCCCAGATCCGCAACCAGATCGAAGAAACCTCGTCCGACTACGACCGTGAAAAGCTGCAAGAGCGTGTTGCAAAGCTCGCAGGTGGCGTTGCTGTCATCCGCGTTGGCGGCATGACCGAAATCGAAGTCAAAGAGCGCAAAGACCGCGTTGATGATGCTCTGAACGCGACACGTGCCGCTGTTCAGGAAGGTATCGTTGTCGGTGGTGGTGTTGCCCTTGTTCAGGCGGGCAAGACGCTTGCCGGTCTCGAAGGTGCCAACAGCGACCAGAACGCCGGTATCGCCATCGTGCGCAAGGCTCTCGAGGCACCGCTGCGTCAGATCGCAGAGAACGCAGGCGTCGACGGGTCCGTCGTTGCTGGCAAAATCCGCGAAAGCGACGATGCCAAGTTCGGCTACAATGCGCAGACCGATGAATATGGCGACATGTTCAAGTTTGGCGTCATCGACCCGGCCAAAGTTGTCCGCACCGCGCTTGAAGATGCGTCTTCCATCGCTGGCCTGCTGATCACAACCGAAGCCATGGTTGCAGACAAGCCGTCGAAAGACGGCGGTGCTGGTGGCGGCATGCCCGACATGGGCGGCATGGGCGGCATGATGTAATCAGGCCGGATTTCGCAGCGCGAAATCTTTCCATAATCTACGCACAAAGGCGCCTTCGGGCGCCTTTGTCATGTCTGGGACACGCGTGTGATCCGGGGTGATCACAAGCAAGACATCAGTGGTCCACCCTATGGCATCCGCGCGCCGCCCGCGCTAGGCAACGCCATGCGCCTTATTCTTCTGACCAGCCTCACCATGATCGCCTTTGCGGCCAACTCGATCCTCAACCGGGTTGCACTGGCGGATGGGGATATTGATGCGGTTCTGTTCGGCGTTGTTCGCCTTTTGGCGGGTGCGCTTATGCTGGCCGGACTTGTCGCGTTTCAAGGGCGCAAACTGCGCCTTGGGGGTGCTGGGCGGTTGATCGGTGTGACCTCGCTTTTGATCTACATCTTTGGATTTTCCCTGGCCTATCAAAACCTTGATGCTGGTCTGGGGGCGCTGATCCTGTTTGGCATGGTGCAGATCACCATGTTTGCAGGCGCGCTGATGGGCGGCGAACGTCCTGCTGTTCAGCGATGGGCAGGCGCGATACTGGCGTTTGGTGGGCTGATCTGGCTGCTTTGGCCGGGCCACGCCGACGCGCCAAGCCTGATGCATGCGGGGATGATGACTGTGGCGGGGGTTGGATGGGGTCTGTATTCCCTGACCGGGCGTGCATCCCAAGACGCGCTGGGGACAAGTGCGGCCAATTTCGTGCTGGCCGCCTGCGCTGCGGTGGTGTGCGCCGCCGCCATGATGTTCGTTGCCCCGAACACCAACCCGATAGAGGTCAGCGGGTTTGGCGTGGCGATGGCCATTCTGTCCGGTGCCGTTACCTCGGGACTGGGATACGCTCTATGGTATTCGGTGCTTCCCGACTTGCGGGGAACGACGGCTGCGGTTGCGCAGCTCACAGTGCCAATCATCGCCATGGCCGCTGGCGCGTTGATCTTGTCCGAAGACCTGAGCCTGCGTCTTGGCATTGCAACGCTGCTGGTGCTGGGCGGTGTACTTTTGGCCGTTACGTCGCGGCGCTAGGCCCTTTCTAATGCGGCACACACATCGTATCTGGGCGATATGATCCGCGCGTTCCTCTTGTCTCTTGTCACCTGTTTGACCGCTTTTTTCCCGGCTTCGGCGCGGGCGGATTGCGTGATCCTGCTGCATGGCTTGGCCCGGACGGAAACGTCGTTTGTGATCATGCAAACGGTGTTCGAGGCCAAGGGCTATACCGTCAAGGCACCCCGCTACCCGTCAACCACCGCGCGCATCCAGTCGCTGGTTGATGAAACGCTGCCTGAGGCGGTGGCAAATTGTGGCGAAGACCGCGTGCATTTCGTCACCCATTCGATGGGCGGCATCCTGTTGCGGTTCTGGCTCAAGGACAACCGCCCCGCCAACCTTGGCCGTGTGGTCATGCTGGCGCCACCAAATCAGGGAAGTGAACTGGTCGACCAACTTGGCGGGCTGGAGCTTTTTGAATGGCTGAACGGACCGGCGGGGCTGCAATTGGGCACGTCGCCGAATGATCTGCCCAAATCGCTGCCACCAGTGGATTTCGATCTGGGGGTGATCGCGGGAACGCGGTCGCTCAACCCGTTTTTTTCCAGCCTGATTCCTGGCCCGGATGATGGCAAGGTGTCGGTTGAATCAACCAAGGTCAAAGGCATGCGCGCGCATCTGACATTGCCGGTGACCCACACCTTTATCATGCAGGCCCCCAAGGTGATTGCGCAGGTTGATCTGTTCCTACGCACCGGACGGTTTGACCCGGAACTGGATTGGACCGATGCCATCACCTCTGAAGAGCTGGAGTGCATCTTTGGCATATGCCCGGAGCCCGCTGATGACAATTGACCGTACACTTGTCGGCGCACACGTGCTGACGCCCGAGGGTTGGAGCAGTGAACCGCTGTGCATTGGGGGCGGGACTGTTCAGCAAGACACGAGTGGTCCAAAGGTAGATCTGTCAGGCTACATGGTCCTACCGGGGATTGTGGATGCCCATGGCGATGGGTTCGAACGCCACATGGCCCCGCGCCGGGGCGCGTTGCGCGAGGCCGAACATGGCGTGATTGCCGCAGCGTCCGAACTGGCCGTCAACGGGATCACCACTGCCGTTCTGGCGCAGTTCTTCAGCTGGGAAGGCGGAATGCGTGGACCGGATTTCGCGGAACATGTCTTTGAAAGCGTGTGTGCAGTGCGCGGCTCTGTGCCGGTTGACCTACGTCTGCAATTGCGGCTTGAAACGCATTTGATGGATGCGTTCCCACGCGCCGAGGCGGCGATTGACCGCTTTGGGATCGGGTATGTGGTTTTCAACGATCACCTGCCCCACAAACGGCTGTCCGAAGGGCGCAAGCCGCCACGCCTGACCGGGCAGGCCTTGAAAAGCGGACGCAGCCCCGAATTCCATTTGGCGCTGATGCAAGACCTTCACGCCCGGACCGCCGAGGTACCCGCCGCTCTTGATGCGCTTGCCACATCGTTGACCGCTCGGGGCGTGGTGCTGGGCAGCCATGATGATCACAATGCAGACGACCGTGCGATCTGGGCGGTGCGAGGCGCAAGGGTCAGCGAATTTCCCGAAACCCTAGAGGCGGCACAGGCGGCGCGGGCGGACGGCGCGCATATCGTGCTGGGTGCGCCAAACGTGGTGCGCGGTGCCAGTCACGCAGGCAATATTGCAGCGTCTGATCTTGTGGCTAAAGGGCTGTGCGATGCGTTGGCGTCGGATTATCACTACCCGTCGCCCCTGCGCGCGGCGTTCCGTTTGGAAGAACTGGGTCTGTGTGACTTTTCCACCGCCTGGGCGATGGTGTCTGCTGGTCCTGCGCGGCTTCTGGGGCTGTCGGATCGCGGCACTCTGGCGCTTGGAAAACGCGCGGACCTGATCGTGCTGGACGTTGAGACGCGGCGCGTCATGGCCACGATCGCTGGTGGCACTGTTGCGCATATGACGGGGCCGGTGGCCGCGCGGTTTCTTGGGGTGTAAACGGCGCCCGGTCCAAGTTTAACGAAAATCAGGCGCGTTTGATGTGGTTCACATGGCCCATCTTGCGGCCCGGTTTGGTGTCGGCTTTGCCATAGAGATGCAGCGCGCAATCCGGGGTTTTTGCCAGTTCGGGAACGCGGTCCATGTCGGCACCGATCAGGTTCTCCATCACCACGTCGGCATGGCGTTGCCCGTCCCCCAAAGGCCAGCCCGCGATGGCGCGGATGTGCTGTTCGAACTGGTCTACGGCGCAGCCATTCTGCGTCCAATGGCCGGAATTGTGCACGCGCGGGGCGATCTCGTTCACGATCAATCCTTTTGGGGTCACGAAAAGCTCGACTCCCATCACCCCGACATAGTTGAGCGCGTTGGCGATGCGGGCAGCGATCAGAACCGCGTCCGTCCGCTGGCCGGGCGTCAGGCGGGCCGGAACGGTGGTGGTGCGCAGGATGCCATCGCTGTGCACGTTTTCACCGGGATCAAACGCAGACACCGCCCCATCCACGCTGCGGGCGGCTATCACCGACACTTCGTGTGAAAAATCCACGAACCCTTCTAGGATCGCAGGCGCGCCCTGCATATCGGCCAGCGCTTGCGTGGCATCATCTGGCGTCATGATCCGGGCCTGACCTTTGCCATCATAGCCAAATCGCCGGGTTTTCAGGATCGACGGGGTGCCGATCTCGGCCAATGCGGCGTCAAGGCTCTGCGCATCGGTGATGTCGGCATAGGGCGCCGTGGTAAGGCCCAGCTCTTGCAGAAACGCCTTCTCGGTCAACCGGTCCTGACTGACCCGCAGCGCCTCGCGTCCCGGATGGATCGGGGCCAAATTCTGTAGGATGTCCAGTGCGGCTGTCGGGATGTTCTCGAACTCATAGGTGATCACGTCGACGGACCCGCCAAACGCGCGCAGGGCGTCTTCGTCGTCATAAGCGGCCGTGGTCACCTGATCGGCAACCTGCCCCGCCGGGGGAGTGGCCCCCGGCTCATAGACGTGACACCGAAAACCAAGACGGCTGGCGGCAACAGACAGCATCCGGCCAAGTTGCCCCCCGCCGATGATGCCGATGGTTGATCCGATGGGAAGTGACACTGTCATGGGGTTATCCGTCGTCAGAAGGGGCGTCAGGGATCGACGCGGACAGATCCGCGCGCCACGTGTCCAGCCGCGCAGCCAGATCGGCGTCTTGCAAGGCCAGTATGCCAGCGGCCATCAGCCCGGCATTGGCAGCCCCTGCCGCGCCAATGGCCATTGTCGCAACCGGAAAGCCGCGGGGCATTTGCAGGATCGAATAAAGGCTGTCGACCCCCGATAACGCGCGGGTCTGAACCGGCACGCCAATCACCGGCACGCGGGTCTTTGACGCCATCATGCCCGGCAAATGCGCCGCACCCCCGGCACCGGCGACAATGACCTGCAACCCGCGATCTACCGCTGTTTTGCCATAGTCCCAAAGCCGGTCTGGCGTGCGATGCGCTGACACGATCTTGGTCTCGTAGGGCACGTGCAGGGCATCCAGTATATCAGCGGCTTCTTTCATCGTTGGCCAGTCGGATTGACTGCCCATGATGATGCCTACTTTTATCGGTTCCGACATGGCGAAAGGGCCCCTCAAGATGTTCGAAGCGCGCACTATAGCCAGATCGGAACAAGGGGCAACTCGCCCCGTGCCTCAGGCAATGATGTCGGGCAGAAGGCGGTCCTCGATCACGGCAATCGTGTCCTTGAGGCGCAGCTTTTTCTTCTTGAGTCGCTGCAACGTAAGCTGATCGGCGGTGCCGGTCTGCTGCATGGCGCGGATCGCCTCGTCCAGATCACGATGTTCGCGCCGGAACACTTCGAGTTCAACCTTCAGGACGTCATCTGTTTTCATTGACAGATCAGTGGGGGCATTCATGTCGCTGTGCGGTCCTCAAATTTGGCTGAGGCCTCGACAATACCCTTATAAAGCGATTCCGCAAAGCCCTTGCGTCTTGGGGTCTGTATACCCATATTTCGATAAGACCGGTCGCCAAAACGGGGCCGAGATAACACTGTCGCTTGCGCAAGAAGGACGTGTCGATGACGAAACTGACATTGGGATCCTATCCCCATCTGCTTGGCTTTGAACAGCTTGAGCGCTTGCTGGAACGTACTGCCAAGTCCGGCAATGAGGGATATCCGCCCTTTAACATCGAACAGACATCCAAAGGGGCCTACCGCATCACCCTTGCCGTTGCCGGTTTCCGGGAACAAGACCTCGCCATCACGGTCGAGGACAGGCAGCTTGTGATCCGCGGGCGGCAACAGGATGACTTGGGCGACCGCGTGTTCCTGCATCGCGGCATTGCCGCGCGCCAGTTTCAGCGCAGCTTTGTGCTCGCCGACGGTGTCGAAGTGGGAGAGGCGATCATGGAAAACGGGTTGTTGCATGTTGATCTGACATTACTCCGCCCCGAAACCGTGGTTCAGACAATCCAGATCAAAAAGGGGTAAGCCATGAATACGCCGTTCGATTTCAACGAAGCAGATCAGTCCAACCTTGTCTATGTCCGGCCAGTTGCCGTGGCTGACCTTCCCGAAGATGTGCGGGATGAACTGGGCAATCAGGAAACCATCTACGCGGTGCACCGTGCCGATGGCGAACGCCTTGCGCTGGTCAAAGACCGCAAGCTGGCGTTCATGTTGGCGCGACAGAATGATTTTGCACCTGTGACGGTGCACTGAAAGCGCGCTCCCCTTTCGTGCTGATACGAAGGGGGAGCTAGTTGGGCTTTGTCAAAAGCTGATCCGGTACATTACTTGCGCAGACACCATATTGGTGCTGTCACTGGCACGAGAACCGTTGATACCCAAGCGCAACGCTCCACCCCTGTCGAACACGATGTCGGTGCCCAGGCCAAGACGCGGGGCGACGTAGTCGATCTCGGTGCCGAGATTGTCTTCATATTGTCCAAAATCGACCTCGAACTTGGCGAACACACTGCTCTGACCCCCAGTGAAGGAACGCTGTGCGAAGTGCACATCAGTGCCCAGCGTCAGAATCGTTGAATCGATTTCTGTCGACGAATCCGGTTCCTCGGACTTGAAGGCGATGGCCACGAACGGAAACAGGTTCATGCGATCGCCGGGAATGCCCATCGTCAGCGTCAGGCCCCCGGTCCAGGCTTCACCGTCGGACCCGCTGCCTCCAACCGTGTAGTCTGGAGTGCCGTACAACAGATACCCGTCCAGAAACAGCGTCTCACTAAGGCTGCTGGTGAAGTACGGCCCGAACAAAAGCTCTTCTCGTTCGACTTTTGGCGACGCTGGCGCAGTAACATTTGAGCGCGAAACTTGTGCCATCGCTCCAAGCACAAATGCGCCCGATTGGAATGGGCGGTCAATTCCCAGCAGCAATCCTGTCGCATGGCCTTCAAAATCGCCGTTTGTGCGTTGTGTCGAGAGTGATGTGATGCCCGAGTAGCGACTTGTATTTCCGCTGGTCGATAGGCGCGCAGTAGGTCCACTGGCGTGTCCGCTAAGCCGGAAGGCGTGCCGGGATTGTAAAGCCCCGCGAATTTGACCGGCTTGCCAGCCAAAATCTGCCGCAGTTGCGCAAACGGTAGGGTTTCCGGTGCTGTCATTCCCGGCACCAGCGACGTCTTGTTCAGTGATGTCGCAGTCAATTCCATCGGCTTGCGCATGTGCGGAAGACAACAACGTGATGCCCGTGACGGCTACAGCGATCAAAGAGGCATGGATGAATAAAGTCATGGCGAAACACCTTTTCCAAATATGAAAACAAATTGAATGGGTGAAAGCATCGCACAAAGAATGCGCGATGCTTGCAAAAAATGAGAAAAGGATCGTTTTTCAGGGTCTGCGACGTCAAACGGGATATGAATGTGGCCGTTTGACCAAAACCTCGGTCGCGTTCATCCTGCTGCGATCAATCCCAGGCTTTCCAGCTTAAGGATGACCTGATGCGCGCAGTTATCGACCGCGACATTTTCGGTCTCGACCCGCAGCTCGGGATGATCCGGCACATCATACGGGTCTGAAATCCCCGTGAATTCCTTGATCTTGCCTTCGCGCGCGAGCTTATAAAGACCCTTGCGGTCGCGGCGTTCGCATTCTTCGATGGTGGTCGCAACATGGACCTCGATGAACGCACCGAATTGTTCGATGTCTTCGCGCACTGCACGGCGGGTGGTCGCGTAGGGCGCGATGGGGGCACATATCGCGATGCCGCCGTTCTTGGTGATCTCGGACGCGACATAGCCGATCCGACGGATATTCAGATCGCGGTGTTCCTTGGAAAAGCCCAGCTCAGAAGACAGGTTTTTTCGCACGATGTCACCATCAAGTAGCGTCACCGGACGTCCGCCCATCTCCATCAGCTTGACCATCAACGCGTTTGCAATGGTGGATTTGCCGGACCCGGAAAAGCCGGTGAAGAATACGGTAAAGCCCTGCTGTGACCGAGGCGGGCGCGTCTTTCGCAGCTCTTGCACCACTTCGGGAAAGCTGAACCATTCCGGGATATCCAGACCTTCGGCCAGACGGCGGCGCAGTTCCGTGCCCGAGATGTTGAGGATGGTCACGTCATCCTTGTCGGCAATCTCGTCCATTGGTTCATATTGCGCGCGTTCCTGCACATAGACCATGTGTTTGAAATCGACCATCTCAAGACCGATCTCGGCCTCATGTTCGCGGAACAGATCCTGCGCGTCATAGGGGCCGTAGAAATCTTCGCCCTTGGAATTCTTGCCGGGGCCCGCGTGATCCCGGCCCACGATGAAATGCGTGCAGCCGTGGTTCCGCCGGATGATCCCGTGCCACACCGCTTCGCGGGGGCCCGCCATGCGCATGGCAAGGTTGAGCAAGGACATCGTCGTGGTGGATTGCGGGTATTTGTCCAGCACCGCCTCGTAGCAGCGCACGCGGGTAAAGTGATCAACGTCGCCGGGTTTGGTCATGCCAACCACGGGATGGATCAACAGGTTGGCCTGCGCCTCTTTTGCGGCACGGAAGGTGAGTTCCTGATGCGCGCGGTGCAACGGGTTGCGGGTCTGGAAGGCGACAACCTTGTTCCAGCCCAGCTTGCGGAACAGGGCACGCAGTTCATTCGGCGTGTCGCGGCGACCACGGAAATCGTAATGTACGGGCTGTTGGATGCCGGTGACCGGCCCGCCCAGATAAACCTTGCCTGCGGTGTTGTGCAGATAGTTCACCGCCGGGTGCGCATCGTCATCCGCGCCAAACACCATCTCTGCCTCGCGGGCCTTGTTGGGCGCCCAGCGGTCGGTCACGGTCATGGTGCCAAGGATCACACCCTCTTGGTCGCGCAGCGCGATGTCCTGACCAATGTCTAGGCTGTCGGCAAAGGCTTCGGACACATCCAGAGTGATCGGCATGGGCCACAACGTGCCATCGGCAAGGCGCAGGGTTTCAACGACGCTCGTGTAATCCGCTTCGCTCAGAAATCCCTTGAGCGGATTGAACCCGCCATTCATCAGCAATTCCAGATCGCAGATTTGACGCGGTGTAAGATCGTGACTGACGAGGTCGGTCGCCTCGTGCTTGAGTTTCTGGGCGCTGTCGTACGAGACGTAAAGCTCTGGGATTGGGGCAAGGTTCTTTGGATACATTCTGCTGCTCGTTTTTTCAATTTTGCGCGTTGGTTACGCCTGCTGGTGACGCAAAGTCCAGCAACACAGCATTTACATGGCCAAATTCGGGAAATTGTGCGGAATTTGCGCCAGTTTTGGCGCAGTTTATACTGTTTTGACGAATATTGTAGAACGCGCGCCGTCTATGGCTTGGGCACGGCGCGTGCTTATTCCAGGTCAGGTTGGGCAGATGCGCCCGTCCATCGCCCCTGTCAGATCATTCAGCAGCGGAAACTTCTGCACCGTGGCCCAACGGTTCCGAGACATCCTTGTCCGCGTCATCGCCGACTTCGGACAGAAAGCGTTCCGCTTCCAACGCCGCCATACAGCCCATGCCCGCCGACGTGACCGCCTGACGATATTTGTGGTCGGTCAAATCGCCCGCCGCAAACACACCGGGGATCGAGGTTTCGGTGCTGTCTGGCTTGGTGACGACATACCCGCCCATATGGGTTTCCAGCACGTCCTTGACCAGTTCGGTCGCGGGGGCGTGGCCGATGGCGATAAAGACGCCCTTGCAGGGAATATCCGTGATCTCGCCGGTCTTGACGTGTTTGACCTTCACACCTTCCACGCCCTTGGGCATGTCGGTCCCATAGACCTCTTCAAGCTGATGGAACCACAGCGTTTCGATCTTCGGGTTCTTGAACAGCCGGTCTTGCAGGATTTTCTCGGACCGCAATTCGTCGCGGCGGTGGATCAGCGTGACCTTTGACGCAAAGTTTGTCAGGAACAGCGCCTCTTCCACGGCAGTGTTGCCGCCGCCGACAACCACGATTTCCTGACCGCGATAGAAGAACCCGTCGCAGGTGGCACAGGCCGACACGCCAAAGCCCTTGAACGCGTCCTCAGACGGCAGGCCAAGCCATTTCGCGCGCGCGCCGGTGGCAAGGATGACGGCATCTGCGGTGTAGACCGTGCCGCTGTCTGAGTGCGCGGTGAACGGGCGCTTTGACAGGTCCAGCGATGTGATCAGGTCTCCGATGATCTCGGTGCCCATCGCGCGCGCATGCGCTTCCATCCGCACCATCAGATCAGGCCCCTGTACTTCGGTATCACCGGGCCAGTTTTCAACCTCGGTGGTTGTGGTCAACTGACCGCCGGGTTCCATGCCCTGTACTAGGATGGGGTTCAGCATCGCACGGCTGGCATAAACACCAGCGGTATAGCCCGCCGGGCCAGAGCCGATGATCAAAACCTTGGTGTGGCGTGTGTCGGACATGGGGCAGCCTCGCGTTGCAACAGTAAGTGACATTTCTGGACTCCCGATATATGCGCCTGTTAGCCGGTTCGCAAATCAATGCGCCGTCGATTTCCATGACATCATCAGATCAAAATTTGCTTTAAGATTGTTGCGCAACGTTGAAACAATATTGCGCATGGTCGGGTGATGCTATAACAATGTCTAAAAGCAGGGGTGCTGAAAATGCCGTCACATCGGTTGGATCCAATTGATCGCAAGATATTGGCAGAGCTACAGGCCGATGGTCGCATGACCAATGTCGAACTGGCGCGCAGGGTTGGCATTTCGGCCCCGCCCTGCCTGCGCCGGGTGCGAACGCTTGAAGAGCAGGGGTTCATTCGCGGCTATCACGCCGAAGTCGATCCCCGCGAGCTTGGGTTCGAGGTGCAGGTTTTTGCAATGGTCGGTTTGCAAAGTCAGGCCGAGGCTGATTTGCGGGCTTTTGAGGACCGCTGCCGTGGATGGCCGCTGGTTCGGGAATGTCACATGCTCAATGGCGAAGTGGATTTCATCCTGAAATGCGTCGCCCCGGATCTGAGCACATTCCAAAGCTTTCTCACGGGTGATTTGCTGACCTCGCCCAACGTGGGGAGTGTGAAAACATCGCTGGTCATTCGTGGGGCCAAGGATGAACCGGGGGTGCCGTTTGATGTGCTCGAAGCGCGTCTGGAAAGCCGCAGCTAGGCTATCGTCTGATCTATGCGACCCGCAGCGTCTCGATGGCCTCTCGGGTTGTGCGCGGGAAGGCCAAATCCCCAAACGCGTCCAGATCGTTCAGATGCGTGAACATCGACAGCATGACCGCCCGGACCGATGTCCCAACCTCCGACGCAAAGACGCGGCCCGGGTGATAGCTTTCCAATTCGTGACCATTGGCCCGGATGATCCCGTGCCGCTTGAGCGCAACATGATAAAGCTGGACTGGCCCCGGCGGCGTGATCTGCAAGATACGATCCCCGTCGACGTAATCTGACGCGGGCGCAAGAACCGCGTCACAGTTCAGCAAATCGGCAAAGCGGTCATGCCGGATCACCAATCGCGCAGCCGGACCTAGTATCAGATCGCCTTGATCCATGCCGGCACCCGGCAATCGCAACAAATGCGTCAGTGATGTTGTTTCGCTGACAAAATTGGGCAGGTACTGCGTGCTGCCTTTCCAGACAAGCTGCTGTGGACCGCGATGTGTTTCCACCAGATCGCCGGGAATCAGGTCTTCCACAGCAATCGGCCCCATCACCGTTGAAATCAGCGTGCCGCGCGCGAACGCAGAAGCGCAGGCCTCAAAACTGGGCGTGGCGGGAACAGTAAAGGTCTGATCCGACACCGAATGATCAGGATTGATCGCTGTCGCCTCGATCAAGCGCGTAACAGGTAAGTCGCGCCGAGGCTGCCCATCGAACGTGGCAACTTTGTCAGTGGACACTGCATAGGCATTGAAATCCGTCGTCACTGGGTGATCGGTCGAAGTCTGGGCCATGTGATACCTTAGCAGTTGGGTCACATCCGCGTTGGCCCCCACCAACAACACCAGAAGGACGGTGCAAACCTAATCTTCGCAACCTGCCCTGACACGGGTCGATTCGTCAAAAAACAACGAAAATTGGCCGCGAGATCGCGGCCAATTTCAGGGGGAGTGGGGAATTGTTGTGTCGTTCTGAACAACACTGCCACAATCGGGGAACATTGCAGCCCTGCGCTGTTCAAGCGAAAGGGTTAGGCCCGTTTGCGGACCGGCTGGTTTGCTGCTTTGGCTTTGATCCTGTCAAACATCGCTTTGCGTGCTGCGCCGCGCTGAAACGGAAGAACCGGCAGCTCCTCTTTCGAGGTGGCAATGACCGATGCGATAAATTTCGATTTGCGCGACATAGGACTGCTCCGATGTATGATCTGTTGTTTCGTTAAGCCTAATTAACCCTCGCAATTGGGCGCGTTTGTGACCGAACGTGGACAATCCCGGTGTATTGTCGTGATTGATTTTGGGCAGCGGCCAATGCAGGTCAAAGCTGCTCAGAGCCGGATCACCGAAATCAGGCGGCCGTAATCGGCCTCGCGGGCATGGGTTGCCCTGCGATAGGAATAAAAGCGATCTGCGTCGGCATAGGTGCAATGCCGTGTCCATTCTGCGGCCACGCCAGCGTTGCGCAACCTATGCAACCCAAAACCCGGCAGATCGAAATGGAACTTGTCGTCCGCGCCATTGACGAAGAATCGCGCGTATTGCTCGTCTTCGGCTAGAAACGCGTCCAGAAACTCTGGCCCAACCTCATAGGCGCGTTGGCTGATGCTGGGTCCAATCACGGCTGTGATCGCCTCGCGCTCTGCGCCAAGCGCAACCATCGCGTCGATTGTCGCTTCGAGAACACCGTCCAGCGCCCCGCGCCATCCCGCATGTGCGGCCCCGATCACGCCCGCATCGACATCGGCAAAAAGCACCGGCTGACAATCCGCCGTCAAAATCCCAAGCGCCACACCGGGGGTGCAAGACACCATGGCGTCGGCTTTGGGGCTAGGCGCGCCCAACGGGCCGTCAACGGTGGCCACATCTGCGGAATGCACCTGATGCACGGTCAGCAAATGATCACCGGGCACCTGCATCGCGTCGGCCACCCGGGCCCGGTTGATCGCAACAATCTCGGATTGGTCCGACGACCCCGCGCCGCAGTTCAGCCCCGCAAAAACCCCCGAGGATGCACCACCACGCCGGGTGAAAAACCCGTGACGCAGGGCACCAAGGCTGTCTGACGTGATGATTTCAAGCGTCATGGATCCAGTCCCGGTGGAGGCGACTCGCTGCTGGGGTACAGCCCAAGCACTTTGAACAAGGAACCCATTTCGTCGGGGTGGGTCAACCGCCGATGTGCAGCAATGTGGGCATCCAGTGCCGGACCGCTCTGCCCTTTGGCAAGGCTTTGTGCGCGCGGCGTGATCCCAAGCCGCTCCAGGAAAACGCCTTGATGGGTCAATTGGCTGGCTGCACATCCCGCAATCAGCGCTGCACGGGCCAAGGCCTCGAAATCGACATGGGCTGTCAGATCGGCGCGTCCGGGGTCGGCAAAGGGATCAACCGGCGTGTGCGCACGCACGGCCTGAAACGTGTCGCCATCCGACCGCCAGCCACCATAGTCAAGGATCAGAGCCATACCGCGCTGCACGGCAATCCGGCGGGCAAGGGCATCGACCACGGCCGTTGCATGGGCGCATGTTTCGATCAAAGCGCCGGGCGAGGTGTCATCCAGCCTGTAATCCAGCGCCTCAATCGGGGCGGCATCGCTTAGGCCCCGGTGCAACGCGCCGTCCGCACCAAGCCCCACCATGATCTCGCGCCAGCCCTTTGCGTCGCGCTGGAACTGTCGGATCGGCAGGGCGTCGAAGAATTCGTTTGCAATCGCGTAGACGGGTACATCCTCGGGCAGGGTTTCTGCCGTGTTGTGCCAGACAGGCTGGTGGGCGGGCAGGGCGGCAGCTTGCAACCGGCGCATACGGTCCGAGGCTTCGATCAGGTGCAGGTCTGCGGCTGTGTGAAAACCGGGCACCTGAAGCGTGGCGCGCATCACATCCGCGATCAGCGTCCCGCGCCCCGGTCCCAATTCGACCAAGGCGAACCGATCCGGCGCACCCTGATCCAACCACGCCTGCGCCAGACAAAGCCCGATCACTTCGCCAAACATCTGGCTGATTTCCGGCGCTGTGGTGAAATCCCCGTCCACTCCAAACGCATCTTGGGTGGTGTAGTAGCCATGCTCGGGGTGCAGCAGGCAAGCCGACATGTATTGTGCCAGCGTCATCGGTCCCGTTGCCGCGATCTGCTTGCGCAATATGTCGCCAAGTCCTGTCATGCGGGGCGCGCGGTTTTCCACAAATACACCCCGATCACGATCATTGGGATCGACAGAAGCTGTCCCATGGTCACGCCATAGCCGCCGATATGCAGGGCGAGGCCAAGCGGGTTGCCCTGCGACACGAATTGCGCGTCTGGCTGACGAAAGAACTCCACAAAGAACCGTGCAGCACCATAGCCGCCAATGAACAGCCCTGCGATCTTGCCGGGGGTCTTGAGCGTCCCGCGTCGGAATGCAAGCCACAGCAGAGCAACCCCCAGAAGCAATCCTTCGAGAATAGCTTCATAAAGCTGCGATGGGTGCCGCGCACAAATCTCTCCCAATGCCTGCCCGCAGGACTGTGCCGCCTGACCGGGGAACTGAACGCCCCATGGCAGCTCTGTGGGACGGCCCCAAAGCTCTGCATTGATGAAATTCGCCACCCGACCCAGAAACACCCCAGTCGGAGCGGCCATTGCGATCATGTCGGCAGCAGGCCGCAGCGGGATACCTGCACGCACACAAAAGATAAGGGCTGCAACAATCACCCCGATCAGGCCGCCGTGAAACGACATCCCGCCCTGCCAAACCGCGAAGATTTCAAGCGGGTGCGCCATGTAGTAGCCGGGCTGGTAAAACAGCACGAAGCCCAATCGCCCGCCAAGGATGATCCCCAAAATCACCCATGTCAGCAAGTCTTCCACCTGCTCGGGGCGCATTGGCGGTGTGTCATTGGCCCACAAGCTGGCCCGTTTGACCGCCGCTACGGCAATGCGCCACGCAATCAAGATACCTGCGATATACGCCAGAGCATACCAGCGCAGGGCAAATTCCATCCCGAAAATCGAGATCGAAAACAGCTCTGGCGAAACATTCGGAAAGGGCAGGCCATATGACATGACGGCAAATGTTCATTGCTCTGCGGTGAAGTCAACCTTGTGCCGTACAGGTCTGAAGCCCATATAAGGGACAAGCAAACGCCGGAGGCATTTATGCAGACTCGTAACAAGGTATTCGAAGACATTTCGCAACTCATGACCAACGCCATGGGCGTTGCTCAGGGCGCCAAGGACGAAGCGGAAACCGCGATGAAATCGTTGGTGGATCGTTGGTTGGCAGACCGCGATTTCGTTACGCGCGAAGAATTCGACGCCGTGCGCGCCATGGCGATGAAGGCCCGCGAAGAGAACGAAATGCTCAAGGCCCGCCTTGACGCGCTCGAAGCGGCGCAGAAGTAACGCCTAGATCTGGGGCCGAAGGATCGCTTCGGCCTCGATCTCGACCTTGTAGTCGCCGATCAACTGTCCGATCTGAAACAGTGTATTGGCTGGTTTGATCTCACCAAAGACGCGCCCATGCGCCTTGGACACGGCCAGCACGTCTTCTGCATCGCTCAGGTAGACGCGGGTCCGCACAACGTCTTCCATCGACGCGCCAAGCGCAGTCAGCGCAGCGCCGATCTTGTCCAGAACAAAGGTCGTCTGCGCGCCTGCGTCTTGGGGGGCCACCGCCCGGTCCAGACCCGCCGTCGCGGTGGTGCCTGACACAAACACCCGGTCCCCGACCCGGTGCGCGCGACAATACCCACATATGTCTTCCCATTCGCTGCCCGACAGCACACGCTGTTCGCCGGGGCGGTTTGGCACATCTTCGACAGTCATCGCGCTGGGCATTGTATCAAGGTGATGGCTCAGATCACCGCTGGCCGTCAGGAACGGTGGCTTGCGATACTCGTCGCCGCAATCACCGGGCAGGGGCGTGGTCAGAGCAAACGCTGCCTTCAGGTGCGCGTGATCGTCGGCATCGAGGGCGAACCGAAAGAGTTTCAGATTGTCCGCGCTGTGCCGTGCCTCGCCCAGACGTGCGCCGATGATCACCCCCGCAACCGCCTTGTTCTCCAACACCCAGCGCGTGGCGACATTGGCGATAGACACGCCATGTTTCGCCGCCACCTCAGACGCCGCCCGCAGCACGGATTGATAGGCGTCCCAACCGCCTGCCGTATCAATGAAGCGTTTGTATTTCATCTTGCTCCAATCGGTGATTTTGGTTGGCTCGGGCTGACCCAACCACTTTTCCGACAGGAACCCGCCTTGCAATGTGCCGTAGCACAAGAGTTTCACCCCCCACTGCGCACAGACATCTGACAGCGGCCCGGTCGCGCGGCGATCCAATAGCGAACAGGGCACCTGATTGCTGACAATCGGCACGCCATCGGCCAAGGCCAAATGAAGATGCGCCGCGTCGAAATTGGTCAGACCGATCTCTCGGATCAGCCCTTCGTCGCGCAGGTGCGTCATTTCATGCAGCGCATCCAGCCATGCGGGATGCTCAAAACTCCACCAGTGGAATTGCAAAAGATCGACGGTGTCGACGCCCAACCGATCCAGCCGTTCTTGCACGCCCGCGCGCACCACTTCTGCCGTCATCGGCCCCGGTGTCGGGCACCATTTGGTGCAAACAGTTGCCGCATCCCCGCGCGCAAGCAGAGCGCCCGTGATCACTTCTGCCGTGCCATAATGATCCGCCATGTCGAACGTATCAAAGCCGGACGCGGCATAGGCGGCCAGATGATCCGCACCGATCTGCGGGTCCATAACCGCGCCGTCTTTCTCAATATCGGCGACCTGCCACAGACCCACCAGCGCGCGGCGGATCGTCAGGTTTGGGCTCAGGGCGATGTGATCAGGTTGGGTCACGGGCGGTCCTTTGTACTGTTGATCCATGAGTTGCCGCCCCGAACCGGTTTGACAAGCCCGAAAGAACCCCGCAACCATTGCGCCAACGGGGAACAATCGCGCGGAACAGCGCACCGGGGAAGAATGTGCGCTGCGGAACACGCGGATAATTTTTGGCTGTACGACCTGCGGGTCGAGACTGTGTTGGGTGACCGCACGTCCATCTGCCGCCATGTCGAAGGCGAGAGCTTTCGCGTCGAAGGCGAATTGCTGATCTTTGACGACCAACAAAAAGTGTCCATGTACGCGCTCGCCGCCCTTCTTCCGCTGTTGCCGGCAAAGCAGAGACCGACATCTGAGCATGACTGGATGTCCACCGATGCCGAGATTGCCTGCCCGGACCCGAATTGCGGTGGCCGGTTCCGCATCACCAGAACAGGCAAGCGAATATTCTCGCATGCCGAAACCACGGGCCTGCCGGACAAGCGCGGTTTGCCCTACTGGAAGAAACAGACATGAGTGTTGAAACGACCGACCTGCGCCCCGGCCACACAATTGCCCGCGTTATTCGTGGTGGCTGGCAATTGGCCGGGGATCACGGCCCGGTAGACCGCGCGCAGGCGATCCGCGACATGGAAGCGTTTGTCGACGCGGGTCTGTTCACCTTTGACTGTGCCGATATCTACACTGGCGTCGAAGAGATGATCGGGGATTTCATCGCCGACCTGCGCATGCGGCGGGGCGCGTCGGTGGCGGACCGGGTGTGTGTGCATACCAAGCTGGTGCCCGATCTGACCCGCCTTGCCGATCTGCGCGCCGATGAGGTTGAGGCGATTGTCGACCGATCCCTGATGCGGCTGAAGGTCGATCAGCTTGATCTGGTGCAGTTTTTCTGGTGGGATCTAAGCCTTGGCGATGCGGTGGCATCATTGGATGTGCTTAAGACGCTCAGGCAAAAGGGCAAGATCAAGACCCTTGGCACCACCAATTGGGACCGTCAGCCGATGCAGCGGTTTATTGACGCCGGGTTTGATATCGCGTCGGCGCAGGTGCAGTTCTCGGTCCTTGACCGCCGTCCGCAGAATGGTTTGACCGACTGGGCGGCGGAGAACGACATGCAACTGATCTGCTACGGCACCTTGGCAGGAGGGTTCATCACCGAAAAATGGCTGGGCGTCCCTGACCCCGGTTTCGAGTTTGAGAACCGCAGCCTCATCAAGTACCGTCTGGTCATCGACGAATTCGGCCCTTGGGATCGGTTTCAGGCGCTTCTGACGGTGCTCAAGACGGTGGGCGACAAGCACGGCGTGTCGCTCTCGGCCGTGGCCACGCGCTGGGTGTTGGACCAGCCGCAGGTCGCCGCCGGGATCGTCGGTGCGCGCTATGCACGGCACCTGCCGCAGACGTTGCAGACCTTCGCCTTTGCGCTTGATGCAGAGGATCACGCGACCCTGAACGCTGTGCTCGATCAGGCGGATGGGCCCAAAGGCGATGTTTATTCCCTCGAAGGCGACCGCAGTAGCCGCCATGGCCGGATCATGAAGTACAACCTCAACGCCAACCCCAACGACGCGGTACACGGATAATGGCAGAGCCGCTTCTGCGTCTGACCGGGATCACCCGCGATTTTGGCGAATTCCGCGCTGTCAACGACGTGTCGCTGGACATTCACGCCGGCACGATCACCGGGCTGATCGGCCCTAACGGCGCGGGCAAGACGACGCTGTTCAACGTCCTGACAGGCATGCTGCCCCCGACGAGCGGCACGGTACATCTTGACGGTCAAGACGTGACCCGCTTTGCCCCTGATGCGCTGTTCAGCTTGGGCCTTGGCCGCACGTTCCAAATTCCACGTCCCTTTACAAAGATGAGCGTGTTGGAAAACGTCATGCTGGCCCCGCTGGCACAGGCTGGCGAACGCCTCTGGGGGCCGTTTTTTGGTGCGGCCAAGATGCGCGAACAGGAAACCGCCATCCGCAAACGCGCGATGGAGGTTCTGGATTTTGTCACCCTTGCGCCTTTGGCCGACAACGCGGCCGGGCAAATCTCGGGCGGGCAGATGAAGTTGCTGGAACTGGCCCGCATCCTCATGGGCGATCCAAAGCTGATCCTGCTGGATGAACCGGCGGCGGGTGTGAACCCGACCCTGACCAAAACGCTGATCGCCAAGATCGAAGAACTGAACCGCGAGGGCAAGACCTTTGTCATCATCGAACACGACATGGATTTCGTGATGCAACACTGCAACCCCGTGATCGCGTTGGCCGAGGGGCGCAAGGTGTTCGAAGGCACCGCAGAGGACGCGCAGAACAACACGGTTCTGCTCGACGCGTATCTGGGGGCACAGGTCGAATGACGCAGGCCTTGGTCGCAAAAGACATCGTCGCGGGCTATGTGCCGGACCTGCCGATCCTCAAGGGCGTTTCGCTGTCGGCTGAGACTGCCAAGGTCACTGTCATCATCGGCCCCAATGGCGCGGGCAAGTCCACGCTGATCAAGGCGATTGCCGGTCTGGTGCCCGTCTTAAGTGGCACAGTCCAGTTGAACGGCACCGACATCACCAATCCGCGCCCCGACCGGATGGGCGGGCTTGGAGTCGCCTATGTGCCGCAATCGGACAATATCTTCCGATCTCTGACAATCCGGCAGAACCTTGATCTGGTGTTGCGCAACGCGGGCAAAGACGCAGGCTCCCGGCGCGATGCGCTCTTTGCCCAATTCCCGGCGCTGGCAGACAAACAGTCTGACAAGGCGGGCGCTTTGTCGGGTGGGCAACGCCAGTTCCTCGCGGTCGCCATGGCGCTTGCGATCAACCCAAAGGTCATTTTGATGGATGAACCCTCGGCCGGGCTGTCGCCCAAGGCCGCGCAAGAGGTGCTGGAATACGCCAAATCCCTGACGGAAAAAGGCGTCACGATCCTTTTGGTGGAACAAAACGTCAAACAAGCGCTGCGGATGGCGGATCACTGCTACATTCTTGCGGACGGCCACAACCAGGTGGACGGTGCCGCGCAAGACCTGCTGGATGATCCAGTTGTGGGGCAAATCTACCTTGGCGGCAAACGGGTGACAGCGGCATGATCCAGAACCTCGTGGACGGAGTGTTGGTGGGATCGATCCTGTCGCTGGGCGCGATTGGCCTGACGATGGCGATGCATATGCTGCGCTTTGCGAACTTCTCGCATGCCGAACTGCTGTCTATCGGGGCCTATGCGGCGCTGGTGTTTGACGGGTTGTTCTCGGCCATTTACCCGGCCTTGGCGGGTGCGATTGGTCCGCTCAGCCTCACATGGGCGCTGACACTGGCGACGCTGATATCCATGGCGCTCACAGGCCTGTCTGCGATCCTCATAGACAAGCTGGTGTTCAAACGCGTCCGCGCCAAGGGTGGGGAATTGTCGATGGTCTTTGCGTCCTTTGGCGTGGCGATGATCCTGCGCAATATCCTCGGGCTGATCTTCGGCCTTGATCCAAAACTGTATTCGCAGGACATCGTCTTCGCCATCGTGGTCAGCCGCGATCCGTTTCTGTTGGTCAAACCTGACCAAGTGTTCACCCTGATTGCCGCGCTTGCGATCATGTTCATCCTGCATCTGATCCTGTCGCGCACGACCTTTGGCTATTCCCTGCGCGCCGTGGCCGAAAACCCCAGTCTTGCGCAGGTGTCCGGCATCAACCTAAGCCGTATGATCGTGCTGATCTGGCTGATCGGCGGCGGGTTGGCTGCGGCGGCAGGGGTATTTTACGGCCTGACAAACCAGATCAACCCGGTTCTTGGGCGCGACCTTGTGCTGCCGATCTTTGCCGCCACCATTGTTGGGGGCATCGGCAGTATCTACGGTGCGGTCCTTGGCGGGTTCCTTGTCGGCCTCGCGTCCAACCTCGCACTGGTAATCCTGCCCTCAGGGTACAGCCCTGCCGTACCGTTCCTGATCATCCTCGCGGTGCTTCTGATCCGCCCGCATGGATTGTTCGGCGAGGAACGCGCATGATCGGGGTTCTGTCTTACCTTGTCTTCTTCGCCACTGTGGCGTCGATCCTGTCGATCGCGGTGCTGGGCCTGAACCTGCAATGGGGCAACACGGGCCTCTTTAATGGTGGTGTGGTCGCGTTTTTTGGCGCAGGGGCATATGGCACGTTGATCCTTGGCGGCATCCCGCAAGACGGAATGATGGGCGGTTTCGAATTGCCTTACCTGATCGCCCTGTTTGGTGGGATGGTGATTGCGGGCCTTGTTGCATGGGTCGTTGGTTTGCTGACACTCAGGCTCAGGCACGACTATCTTGCCATTGCCACCTTCGGCGTCGCCGTCGCGTTTGAAAACCTCGCCCGCAATGCGGCGTGGTTGGGTGGTGCGCAGGGCATCCGGGGGTTTGAGCGCCCCTTGCGCGACACGTTCGGCAACGGGTTCACCTACAACCTGCTGTTCCTGGTTTTCGTCGCCATCTTGCTGATTGCCACCTACCTGTTCCTTGAACGCCTGATCGCGTCGCCCTTTGGACGGCTGCTCCGCGCGATCCGAGAGGACGAAACCGCTGCCCAATCGCTGGGCAAATCTCCGTCGCGCGTGCGCCTGACAGCATTCATCGCCGGATCGGTGATCATGGGGCTTGCAGGTGGACTCTACGCCACATTCTATGCCTTCATCAGCCCGCAAGACGTGCTGCCGATCCTGACGTTCCAAATCTGGGCGATGCTGATCGTCGGCGGCGCGGGCAACAACAAGGGCGCGGTGATGGGCACGTTCCTGATCTGGGCCGCCTGGACCGCCAGCGGTTGGGCCTTGTCCCGCTTCGCACCGCTGGAGGTGCAGCTGTACACCGGGTCGATCCAGTTCGTGCTGATCGGCTTTGTCATCGTGGGGATGCTCATGTGGAGACCACAGGGCCTGTTCCCGGAAAAACTTGTCGTGTCACAATCGGCCAAATAACCACTGATCAAAGCATAAAATAACAGGGAGACGGACATGAACGGACTAAAGACTTCGGCCCTTGCACTGGGCCTTGCGGCCGGATTTGCCAGCCTTGGCACAAACGCCGCCGCACAAGACTGTACCACCAAGATCGGCGCGGTTCTGCCCACATCCGTGGACTGGGGCAAACCCATCGCCGCAACCGCGCAATACGCGGTGGATATCGCCAACGAGACCGGCGGCGTTGCGGGCTGTCAGATCGAAATGGTTCTGCGCGATACGCAAGTTGACCCCAAGGTCGGCGTCGATGCGGCCAAGGCGCTGGTTGATCTGGATGGCGTGCAATTGCTGCTGGGCGCGGTGTCGTCCGGTGTGTCCATGCCGATCCTGACCTCTGTTACGGTACCTGCGGGCGTGATGCAGATGTCATGCTGTTCGTCCTCGACCGCCTTCACGGCATTGTCTGAGGAAGGCAAGACCGACGGTCTGTTCTACCGCACCTTCGCCACATCGGGCGTGCAAGCTGCGGTTGGTGCGATGGTTGCGCGGGATGCGGGCTACGAATCCGTGGCTGTGTTCTACAAGAACGACGACTGGGGACAGGACATTGGCGGTCTGGTCGCGGCTGACCTTGAGGCGTTGGGCATCAACGTCACCGCCTCTATTGCGATCAACGATGGGCAGGCGTCCTTTCGTGCCGAAGTGACCGAGGCGCTCAAGGGCAATCCGCAGGCGATCTACATGGCGCTTTATCCCAAAGAGGGCACCCAAGTGGTGCGCGAATGGATCTCGCTGGGTGGCTCGCAGAACATGATCGCCGCGAACGCGCTCAAGTCGGACGAGTTCCGCGACAATGTGGGCATGCAGTTCCTCGGCAACTTCACCGGCACCGATACTGCATCTCCGCGCAGCGACTCTGCGGATGCCTTTGTCGAGGCCTATACCGCGCGTTTTGACGGCCCGCCCAACGGTCCGGGTCTGGCCAACAGCTATGACGCGACGCTGATCGCATTGCTGGCGATGCACGCCGCCGGTGAGGGCGCGACCGGCGCCGATATCGCGGCCAAGGTGGCGTCGATCACCGATCCCAACGGCACTCCGGTCACGGCAGATGCGGCTGGCTTTGCGCTGGCGAAAGAAGTGCTCGATGGCGGCGGGACGGTGTCTTACCAAGGTGCCACGGGCAATGTGCAGTTCGACAAGAACGGCGATGTGTCGGCCCCTGCCGTGACATGGGTGTTCTCGGAGACGGGCATCGAAGAACAGAAATACATCTCACTGACCGAGGTGAATGATTTCATGACCTCACTCAACTGAGGCGTTTGATGTCGGATTGGCTCTGCCAATCCGACCGGGGGACGATGCGGTGACGCATCGTCCCTTTTTTGCGGATGAAAAAGGGTGGGGGCGCTGCCCCCGTCGCCCTTTGGGGCGTTGCCTCCGGGATATTTTCGAACCAGAGAAGCAGGGGCACCCGCGCTCTGGCAAATGCCCGGAAATCAGGCAGCCCGACTGAGCACCAGCGCGCCGCCATTATCCGACATTGGTGCCACCAAGCCGCAGTTTGGCCGGGGTGTTGGCGCCGTGTTCAAAATTCCGGTGAACTTATCCACAATTTGTGGCACTATACGCATCCACCACATCAGGTGGACTTCTCCACAACTTATTGGGCTTATCCCCGAATTATTGCTTTACGCAGGACGCGCGCCCATGCAGCATATGTTGTATGGGGATGGCGGAACGACGCAGCCCCTTGAGCAGGCACCGAAAGGTTGGGCACATCCGACCTTTCCGCACAGGCAATAGGAGGCGGGAGTATGGCCCTGTCCGAGCAGTATCTTGAAGATGACATCCACCCTATTGATATCGTCGAACATATCGCCGCGCATCATGACTGGGATTTTGACCGTATCGCGGAAGATCAGATTGCCATGGCTGTCGAAGGCCAGTGGCGGACCTATTCGATCACGCTGGCATGGTCGCCCTACGACGAAACCCTGCGCCTGATCTGTACCTTCGACATGGACCCACCAAAAGACCGGTTGCCCGCGCTCTATGAAAGCCTGAATTCGGTCAATGACCAATGCTGGGCCGGGGCCTTTACCTATTGGGAAGAGGCCAAGCTGACGGTCTATCGCTATGGTCTGGTTCTTGCGGGTGGCAATGTGGCCAGTGCCGATCAGATCGACACGATGATCAATTGCGCCGTGATGAGCGCCGAGCGCTATTACCCGGCGTTCCAGCTGGTTGTCTGGGGCAATCGTGATCCCAAAGACGCGCTTCAGGTCGCCATTGCAGAGGCTTACGGCCGCGCGTAACACTTGCCCCCGACGTAAAAATTGGGGGCACCATGCAGAATTCCGATATCGCCAGGCGCGGCCTTGTTCTTTTGGGCTGTGGCAAGATGGGGTCGGCCATGCTCGAAGGTTGGTTGGCCGCCGGGCTGCCGTGCAGGTCTGTCTGGATCAATGATCCGCATCCGTCAGATTGGGTGACCGCGCAGGGTGTGAACCTCAATGCCGATCTGCCCACCGCGCCCGCAATTGTGCTGGTCGCGGTCAAGCCGCAGGTCATGCGCGACGCTTTGCCGACATTGGCCCGACTGGGCAATGGTGACACGCTGTTCCTGTCAGTGGCGGCGGGGATCACGATTGCCACGTTTGAGGACATGCTGGGCGCAGACACCCCGGTGATCCGGTCCATCCCCAACACGCCTGCGGCTGTGAAACAGGGGATCACGGCGATCATCGGCAATGCGCGCGTGTCCGAGACCCAGCTCCAGATGGCCGAAACGCTGCTGTCTGCGATTGGCCAGACGGTGCGGCTTGAGACCGAAGACCAAATGGATGCGGTCACCGGCCTGTCCGGCTCTGGTCCGGCCTATGTGTTTCACATGATCGACTGTCTGGCGAAAGCAGGCGAGGCGCAGGGGCTGGCCCCGGATTTGGCAATGACGCTGGCCAAGGCCACGGTTGCGGGCTCTGGCGCGCTGGCCCAGCAATCGGACGAAACACCCAGCCAATTGCGCGTGAACGTGACCAGCCCGAATGGCACCACGCAGGCGGGGCTTGATGTCTTGATGCACCCGGATACCGGCCTGCCACCCTTGATGGTCAAGACAATTGATGCCGCGACAAAGCGATCAAAGGAGCTTGCAAATGGCTGAGATCACGTTCGACGATTTCATGCAGGTCGATATCCGCGTCGGCACTGTCATTCGCGCCGAACCTTTCCCCGAGGCACGCAAGCCCGCGATCAAGCTTTGGGTGGATTACGGTGACGAGGTTGGGGTCAAGAAATCCTCGGCCCAGATCACGGTGCATTATGACCCCGAAACGCTGATCGGCAAACAGGTGATGGGCGTGGTGAATTTCCCGCCGCGCCAGATCGGCCCGTTCATGTCCGAAGCGCTTGTGCTTGGTTTTCATGACGCGGGCGAGGCCATCGTGCTGGCGACCCCAGACAAAACCACCCCAAACGGAGCGCGCCTGTGCTGAAACTGCTCATCACCCGAAATCTGCCCGACAGCGTTATTGCCACGGCGCGCGATCACTTTGACCTGACCTATCGTGACAGCCCCGATGTGATGACGCGCGCCGAAATGGAAACCAGCCTGCGCGACCATGATGTGGTGCTGCCGACATTGGGCGACCTTTACCGCGCTGAGGTGTTTGCCGCTGTGCCGCAGCCGCGCTGCAAGTTGCTGGCCAATTTTGGGGTTGGCTACAACCATATCGACGTGGCCGCCGCCACACAGGCTGGCATCGCGGTGACCAACACGCCCGGTGCTGTGACGGATGCAACCGCCGATATTGGCCTGATGCTCATGCTCATGACCTGCCGTCGCGCGGGCGAAGGTGAACGGCTGGTGCGTGCAGGTGACTGGCATGGCTGGCATCCGGTGCAGATGCTTGGGCTGCATATGTCCGGCAAGACGGTCGGCATTGTCGGCATGGGCCGGATTGGACAGGCAATTGCCAAACGCGCGCATTTCGGATTTGGCATGACGGTCAAATACGTCAACCGCTCTGCCAAGGATGTGCCTTTTCCGGCGACACAGATCGCCAGCCTGACAGAGCTTGCAGCCCAGGTGGATGTGCTGGTCATTGCCGTGCCCGCCGGGCCCGAGACGCATCATCTGATCACAGCCGATGTGCTGTCTGCGATGCGGCCGCATGCGCATCTGGTGAACATCGCACGGGGCGATATCGTGGATGAAATCGCGCTGATCAACGCGCTGCAAACCGGCCAGATCGCGGGTGCGGGGCTTGACGTGTACGAATTTGAACCCCGCGTGCCGCAAGCCCTGATCGACATGGAAAACGTGACACTGTTGCCGCATCTGGGCACGGCGGCGCTCGAAGTGCGGACGGATATGGGGCGCATGGCGCTCGACAACCTGATTGCGTTTTCCAAGGGGCAAGACCTGCCAAACGCCGTGACCTGACGCAAACCGCCGTAGCGTTCACCTTGACCCTCGGGACAGCGTGTCTTTTGGTTCCCCAACGTCTGGAGGAGCTGAAAATGATCAAACCCGCCATCACCGGGAGCGGTGTGTTCACGCCCGAAAACATCATTACCAATGACGAATTGGTGGTGGCTTTCAACGCCTATGCCGACCGGGTGAACGCCGACAACGCCGATGCGATTGCCGCCGGAATGGCAGTGGCCATGCCGCAGTCCAGTGCGGATTTTATCCAGTCTGCATCCGGGATCGAACAGCGCTATGTGATGGACAAGGACGGTGTGCTGGACCCATCCCGCATGTTCCCCCGCTTGCGGGCGCGCGACGATGACGCGCCGTCGATCATGGCCGAAATGGCGGTGGATGCGATCACCAAGGCGCTGGCCCAATCCGGGCGCGACGCTTCCGAGGTCGATCTGGTGATCTGCGCCGCGTCAAACCACGAACGCGCCTACCCGGCGATTGCGGTCGAGATCCAAAAGCTGATCGGCGCGGGCGGCTTTGCCTTTGACATGAATGTCGCGTGTTCCTCGGCCACGTTCGGGATTCAGGCCGCCGCTGACATGGTGCGCGCGGGGTCGGTGCGCTGTGCCATCGTGGTCAACCCCGAGATTTGTTCGGCGCATCTGGAATGGCGCGACCGGGATTGTCATTTCATCTTTGGCGACGTGGCAACGGCTGTGGTGATCGAACCCGATGCCAATGCCAAAGGCGCGCATTTCACCATTCACGGCACACGGTGTGCCACCGAGTTTTCCAACAACATCCGCAACAATAATGGCTTTCTGCGCCGCACCCGCGACCAGATGGAAGACCGCCGCGATATGCAATTCATGCAAAACGGGCGCAAGGTGTTCAAAGAGGTGCTGCCAATGGTGTCGGCGCATATCCTTGGGCATCTGGACGACACGGGCTGGACGGCGGACAGCCTGCAACGCCTTTGGTTGCATCAGGCGAACAAGACGATGAATGACTTTATCGGCAAAAAGGTTCTGGGCCGCACGCCGGAACCGGGAGAGCAGCCCAACATCTTGCAGGATTACGCCAACACATCGTCCGCCGGTTCGATCATCGCGTTCTCGAAGCACTCGGACGATATGGAAAAAGGCGACCGGGGGGTAATCTGTTCATTCGGTGCGGGATATTCGGTCGGGTCCGTTCTTATCGAATGCGCCTGATCCAATGGCCTGAGCGTGGCTAGCGGTTACTGGGTTCCGGTGGCCTGCCGCCAGTGTTTGCGGCACAGGCTCACATAGGTCTCGTTGCCGCCGATCTGCACCTGCGCCCCTTCGGTCAGCACATGGCCCTGATCGTCCTGCCGCACCACCATCGTGGCCTTGCGCCCGCAATGGCAAATCGTGCGCACCTCGCGCAGCGAATCGGCCAGTGCCAAAAGCGTGGCCGATCCCGGAAACAGCTTGCCCCGGAAATCAACGCGCAACCCGTAAGCCATGACAGGCACACCCAGATCATCAACCACCCGCGCCAATTGCCAGACCTGGTCTGGCGTCAGGAATTGCGCCTCGTCGATAAAGATGCAGGCCAGCGGCGTACCCTGTAGCACGGTTTGCAGGCGCGCGAACAAATCGTCCGTCGGGGAAAACGTGTCCGCCTCCTGTGCGAAACCGATTCGTGATCCGATCTGGCCCTTGCCCGCCCGATCATCAAAAGCCGCAGTCATCCGGTAGACCGACATACCGCGCTCTTCGTAATTATGCGCGGCTTGCAGCAGCAAGGTCGATTTGCCTGCGTTCATGGTGGAGTAATTGAAGTAAAGCTTGGCCATATCCCGCCATGTGCCGCAACACAGGCCGCCGCGCAAGAGTGGCAAATAAGGGATGCGCTGCCGCTGTGCCCATGAGTGGCGACATTTTACACGGCATACAACACGCACCGTGCCAGCGACCAAACTGCGCATCCCAGGTCCGGGACAAGCCCGACGTGCCTTGCGCCCGACGAATTCGGGTCTGGTACAGGTGTGCCATTGCATTACACTGCAAGTCAGGGGAAACAGATGCAAATGTTCCCATTCCCCGTTGGAATGGTGCGAGAGGTCAACGATGCCGAGTTTCGGTCCATATCTGAAAAAACACACCGAGCTTCTCGTCAAAGACGTGGGGATCGAAAAAGCCTGCGAACTGACAGGCAAATCCAAAGCCACGCTTGGCCGCTATTACGCCGATCACGACGAACATGCCGACCGGTTCATCCCGGTTGATGCGGTCGCGGCACTGGAACAGGAATCAAGTTACCCGCATGTGACCTCTGCCCTGGCGGAACTGAACGGGATCACGTTGTCCTTTGACAAACGGCGTGACAACGAACCGCGCAAAGGTGGGGTCAATTCCGATGTGGTGGCCCTCAGCCAGCGCTTTGCGATGCTGATGGCGGAATATCACCAATCCATTCAGGACGGTGTGATCACCGGAAACGAAGCGCGCCGCCTGTTGCGCGAAACGCTTGCCTTGCAGCAGGTGCTTGTGGATATGAAACTGCATCTGGAAGATGAACAAGTTTGAAGGCGTCATCTCGGACCGTGGCTCCAAATATGCGGTGAGCGGTGGTCCGGCGGCAACCCGTGAAGAGGCGATGGCCTTCCTCAAAGACCTCAAGCGCAGCAAGAAATACGCCAAGGCCACGCACAACACCTGGGCAGTCGTGTTCTCGGATGGCACGCCCCTCAAGAATGACGATGGTGAAGGCGGCGCGGGTCAGATCATCCTGCACATGCTGGAACGCGCCGGGCTGACCGATCACATGATCGTGGTGACCCGGTGGTATGGCGGCAAGCATCTTGGCGGTGACCGGTTCCGCCATGTGCAGGATTGTGTGCGCCACTACCTCGACAACACCTGAAATCAGGGGGCGCTGCGTGTTGCCCGTGCTTTGCGTCGCAGGTGCCAGCGGTAGATCAGGGGGGCAAGGATGTGGTCATAGACCGCGCTTGCGGCCTGTCTGATCCCCGGAAGGCCGACAATCCGACCCAGCCAGCGATACTTGGGCATCTCCTGCCAAAGCACGAGAAACGCGGGAATGCCGCTGGTCAGCGCACCGTCTTTCAGGACATACAGCCGCCGCGCTGCGGTGTCTTCGTCGATACCCCAGGCGGCGCGGTCCGGTCCGTTCAGATCGTCGAACTGAATCCGAAGGCCGTGCTTTTGTGCATAGGCCGCGTAATGGTTGATCTCGAACGAACAGACCGGGCAAGTGTCGTTGAACAGAACTTTGGTGTGGGGCGTGTCAGTCATGACCCACAGATATGCCGCAATGCCTATCCGGCAAGGTGGCGTCGGGGGCGCGTGCGGTTCCGCAACGGGAAACAGTGTGATGCGTCACCGCATGCCGCATACTGCCCAAGGATCAACGGGTCACAGTTCCCCAAAGGTCGTATTCGCCCGCTTCGTCCACCTCGACCGTCACGATGTCCCCAACCGACAGGCCGTCAGTGCCTTCGTCGATGAACAGGTTGCCGTCAATCTCGGGCGCGTCGGCCTTGGTGCGGCAGGTGGCGATCCCGTCTTCGTCGATATCGTCGACGATCACGTCTATCAATGACCCGACCTTTGCCGCCAGCTTGGCTTCGGAAATGGCCTGCGCCTTTTCCATGAACCGGTCCCAACGCTCTTGCTTGATCTCGGCTGGCACATGATCGGGCAGGGCGTTTGACCGCGCACCGGCGACGTTTTCATACTGGAAACACCCAACGCGATCCAGTTGCGCCTCGTCCAGCCAATCCAGAAGCGTCTGGAACTCGGCCTCGGTCTCGCCGGGATAGCCGACGATGAAAGTGGACCGCAGCGTGATGTCCGGGCACAGGTCGCGCCAGGCTGCGATCTCGTCCAGCGTCCGCGCCGCTGCCGCAGGCCGCGCCATACGTCTGAGCGTGTCGGGATGCGCATGCTGAAACGGAATGTCGAGATAGGGCAACACCAGACCGTCCGCCATCAGCGGCACCAACTCGCGCACATGCGGGTAGGGGTAGACGTAATGCATCCGCACCCAGGCCCCCAGACTGCCCAGATCCCGCGCCAGCGACAGGATCGGGAACTTCTCGTCCCGGTCCTTCCAATCGGTGCCATAGGCCGAGGTGTCCTGCGAAATGACCAGCAATTCGCGCACGCCATTCTCGACCAGCTTTTCCGCCTCGCGCAGCACCGCCTTGGCGGGGCGCGAGGTGAGCAACCCGCGCATGTCCGGGATGATGCAGAATTTGCACTTGTGATTGCAGCCTTCCGAGATTTTCAAATAGCTGTAATGGCGCGGGGTCAGGCTCACACCGGTTGCGGGCAGCAGATCGATAAAGGGATCAGGATCTGGCGGCACAGCGGCATGCACCGCATCCAGCACCTGTTCGTATTGATGTGGACCCGTGACGGCCAGAACTTTGGGGTGCGCACCGGTGATATACTCCGGCTCTGCTCCGAGACAGCCGGTGACGATCACCCGACCGTTTTCAGTGAGCGCTTCGCCGATGGCATCAAGGCTTTCCGCCTTGGCCGAGTCCAGAAAACCGCAGGTGTTTACAATGACCGCATCTGCTCCGGAATAATCCGGGCTGATCCCATACCCTTCGGCCCGCAGTCGCGTCAGAATGCGTTCGCTGTCCACCAGCGCCTTGGGGCAACCAAGCGACACCATACCGATGGTCGGCTGGCCAGCACGGGGTGCATCGGTGATCTTGGCCGATGGGGCCAGATCAGGACGCAGGGAAGGGGGGTTCTGTGACATGCGCTGCATATAATCTCTTGCATGCCACTGCGAAAGCCCAGATCGTCATGCCGCTTGCGATGGCTTCGCGGGCATCGGCAGGATCATCACGGGGAATATGAGATGCGTCTTGCGAAAGGAAATTGTGAGAGGTGCGCGGCGTGCAGTTTCTGAAAAATCAAACGGGGCTCAACGCTCCAATTGCTGAACTGTTCAAAGACACGTTCACAGAGTCGGAAGGCGCTCAAGAAGGGGCCGTAATTCAGGGTCTTGTCCATGATCTGCTGACCACCACCCCCTCGGGCGATCTTTGCGTTTACACGGCGCATCAGGATGACGCGCTCTGCGGTTGCGCGGTCTTTACGCGAATGCGCTTTGCCGATGATGCGCGGAAGGTGGTTCTTTTGTCGCCCATGGCAGTGGCCACAGTACATCAAGGCCAAGGTGTCGGCCAAAAGCTTTTGACCCATGCGCTAAAGGATTTGAAAGCCGAAGGTGTGGACGTCGCTGTCACCTACGGGGATCCGGATTTTTATGGGCGTGTCGGCTTCACGCAGGTCTCACCTGATATCGTTCCGGCGCCGCAGCCACTCAACATGCCAGTGGGCTGGATCGCGCAATCCCTGACAGACGCTCCACTGACCCCGCTGCCAAAGCCTGCGATATGTGCGCCAGCACTGGATCACCCGGACTTTTGGTAAACGACATTCCAGCGGCAAATAAAAAGGGGCGGTTGACCCGCCCCTGACATCAAAACCGTATCTGTGCCTCAGCGACGCCGGTCGCGGCGTGAACTCATCGGCTGGAACGCCACGCCGACATGCGCCTCGCAATAGGGTTTGCCTTGTTGCACGGGCAATCCGCAGAACCAGAAGTTCGGCGTTGCCGGATCACCCACCGGCCATTTGCAGGTCCGTTCGGTCAATTCCATCAGCGTCAGCTTCTTTGCCTTCTTCTCGATCGCGTTGACCTTGGCCAAGGCTTCGGGGCTGATCTCGTTCGCCGAGGGTTGCGGCGGCAGCGGTTGACCCGCCGGAATGATCTGCTTGCGCGGGCTGGGCGGCGGGGTGGCGGATTTCGTTTCCATCACCACTTCGGGTTCAGCAGGCTTTTGGGCAGGCGCTGGCTTGGCAGCGGCCTTGGGTTTGGGCGCTTCCGCCTTGGGCGCAGGCTTGGCTTCGGCTTTGGTCGCGCCAGCGGCCCCGGCACGGTTCGACAGGCCCAGGCGATGCACCTTTCCGATCACGGCATTGCGGGTCACCCCGCCAAGTTCCTTGGCGATCTGGCTGGCCGACTGGCCTTCGCCCCACATCTTTTTCAGCAGCTCTACACGTTCATCGGTCCAGGACATCGTCGCCCTCCATCAAAAAGAGCGGCCATTTGCGTTGGCCGCCCGAAATCTCTAAGTCGCTCTCTATTCTAATCATGCGTGGGCGAGTTACAACCCGCGCTGACAGGCAAGAGGTGCCCAATGCAACAGACCGAGCAGATGAATGCGAATGAGCGTCGTTTTGGCCGAGTAAATTGGTTGGGGCTTTATACGCTCGGTCAGCGCGAGATCCTGCGCTTTGCCAATGTGTGGACGCAAACGCTGCTTGCGCCCTTGGTGACGGCAGGATTGTTCCTTGTGATCTTTACCATCGCCATCGGGGAACGCCGGGGCGACGTGATGGGCGTTGATTTCACCCTGTTTCTGGCACCCGGCATCCTGATGATGACCGTGATCCAGAATGCGTTTGCGAACACGTCGTCGTCGATTGTGATCTCGAAGGTGCAGGGCAATATCGTTGACACGTTGATGCCGCCCTTGTCGGCGGCAGAGCTGGTTCTGGGCTATCTTGCGGGCGGGATCGCGCGGGGGCTGGTGGTGGCGGTTGCCATCGCGCTTGCGCTTTGGCTGTTCCTTGGGATCGTGCCACAGCATCCGCTGGTCGCGTTGTTCTTCGTCTTTATCGGCGGCGCGCTGATGTCGGGCGTTGGCATGGTTGCCGGGATTTATGCAGACAAGTTTGATCAGATGGCCGCGATCACCAATTTCATCGTCACGCCTTTGGCTTTCTTGTCCGGCACCTTCTATTCCGTGCAGGCCTTGCCGCCGCTGTTGAACGACATCACCCATATGAACCCGATCTTTTATCTGATTGATGGGGTGCGTTGGGGCATGTTGGGGGTCTCTGACAGCAGTCCGTGGCTGGGTGCCGCGGTGACTGTTGCGGCGACGCTGGCGATCAATCTTCTGGCGTGGTCATTTTTCCGACGGGGCTACCGGCTGAAGGCCTGATCCGGCCTTCGCGCCAGACCAACAGGCCCGCACCGCACAGAATGACACCGGTTCCGATCACCGACACGCTATCGGGGCGTACGCCGAAGACGACAAAGTCATAGAGCGCGGCAAACACCAGCGTGGCATAGAAAAACGGCCCGACAAAGCTCGCGTCAGCGCGGGCAATCGCGTTGATGAAGCAGGTCTGTGCGGCTGCCATCAACAGCCCGATGCCCGCAAGCGCAAGCCATTGCGCCGGGGTGGGCGCGATCCAGACCCATATGGCCGCAGCCGAGGCGATGCCAACGCCGATCACGTTGTTGATCAGCAGGATCTGCATCGGCCCCTCGCGCCCGGACAGGCGCTTGATCACGATCAGTTCGATGCCCAGCGATATCGCCGCGCCAAGTGCCAAAAGTGCCGCTGGCTGAAACGCGTCCGGCGTGGGGCGCAACAGGATCATCGCCCCGCACAGCGCAATGGCCGCCGCACTCAGCCGCACAGGTCCGACGCGTTCGCCCAAAAGCGGGATGGCCAGCAGCACGGCAATCACCGGGTTGAGAAAGCTGATCGCGGTGGCGTCTGACAGCGGGATATAGGCGGTGGCCGCAAACATCAGGGTGACACCGCCCCAGCCGAACGCGACGCGCACCGTGTGGGTCTTCCATGCGATCTGGGTAAAGCGCAAACGCATAAGCGTTGCAGCCAGCGCAAAGGCGAGGAAGGCAAAGACAAACCGTCCCTGACTGATCTGGAGCGGGTTGAGCGCTGGGCCCAGTGCGTCCGTGCTCAGCATCTTGGCCAGCAACGTGGTGCCCGCCACAAAGGCCGAGGCAAGCAGCGTCAGCACCGCGGCCAAGACAGGGTTCTGGGATTTGGGCACAAACATCGCTCAGCCTTGCCCGGCCTTTCGGCCAAAGGCAATCACTGCGCGCGTGTTGGTACAATCTGCTGAACGATCCCCACGAGCACAAGGTAGACGGAGGTTGCGATCAAACCCCAATGCGCCCAGCTGTCGGGGTGGAAATCGACCCAAGCCGCCCAGCCTGCAAAGAACGTCCATGCCAGTGCGATGGGCAAGGACAGGCCACGCCAGCGTTCGGTGCGCACGGGGTGGATGAACTTGAGAGGCAGGAACATCGCCACCGACAAAAGCGCCACCAATCCCAGCGAGACCCATGAATTCGGCTCGATTGCGAACAGCACAAGAATCAGCATGTTCCAGCAGCCGGGAAAGCCCTGGAATGAATTGTCGGGGGTCTTCATCCGGTTGTCTGCGAAATACATGGCGCTGGCAAAGGTGATCACGATGATCGCAAACCAGCCTGTCCAGCCGGGCAGAAGGCCAGATTGGAACAGGGCAAAGGCCGGGATGAACACATAGGTCAGATAGTCGATGATCAGGTCCAACAGCACGCCATCAAAGCGTGGGGCATTGGTTTTGACATCGTATTTGCGCGCCAGCGGTCCGTCGATGCCGTCAACGGCAAAGGCCACGACCAACCACAGAAACATCACCGACCATTGGTCCTGTGCCGCCGCCAGGAGGGCGAGCATGGCAAACACGGCACCAGTGGCAGTAAGAAGATGAACGCCCAAGGCGCGGGATTGATCGGTCATTTTGCGGTTTTGGCGCAATTCGCCGCCGCGTGCAACGCGCCGGTTGTGGATCGTTCCTGCATTGGCGGCCCGACTGTCGCAGATGTTACCGTCATGCCACCAGTTGGTGCCCGTCACGCCCCGTGATCATTGCGCTGACGATCTGCCCCACGGGCTGTTCTGTAGCAAAGCGCACTTCGGTGAATTGCTCGGTCCGGCCCATATCGGGCGCTTCGAGCAGCACGTTGTGGGTGCGGCCCTGTTGGTCTTGCAGGTGACGGGTGACAGCGGCCTCTCCGGCGGCCCGCAACCGTGCGGCCCGGTCCTTGATCGCGCGCCCATCGACCTGCGGCATCCGCGCGGCGGGCGTGCCTTGGCGGGGCGAATAGGGGAAGACATGCAGCCATGTGAGGTGGCACTCTTCAACCAGCTTCAGCGAATTGGCGAAATGCGCCTCGGTTTCGGTTGGAAAGCCCGCGATGATGTCCGCGCCAAAGGTCATGTCTGGGCGCAGTTTGCGGGCGTCCTCGGCAAAGCGGATCGCATCGTCGCGCAAATGCCGCCGTTTCATCCGCTTGAGAATAAGATCATCGCCATGCTGAAGGCTCAGATGCAGATGCGGCATCAGGCGCGGCTCGGTTGCAATTGCCTGCATCAGGTTCTCGTCCACCTCGATGCTGTCAATCGAACTGATCCGCAGGCGCGGCAGGTCCGGCACCAGCTTGAGGATGCGCATCACCAGGTCGCCCAGTTTCGGCTGTGCGGGCAGGTCTGCACCCCAGCTTGTCAGGTCAACGCCGGTCAGCACCACTTCGTTAAAGCCCTTGTCCACCAGCCGCGTGATCTGGTCCACGATCACACCCGCAGGCACCGAGCGCGAATTGCCGCGACCGTAGGGGATGATGCAGAAGGTGCAGCGATGGTCACAACCGTTCTGGACCTGCACATAGGCGCGGGACCGGGTGCCAAACCCGTCGATCAGATGTTGCGCGGTTTCGGTCACCGACATGATGTCATTGACCTGCACCGCCTCCGTGTCGCCGATGAAATCGGTGGCAAGCCCCGCCCACGTGTCCGGCGTCATCTTTTCTGTGTTGCCGATCACCGCGTCGACCTCGGCCATCTGGGCAAAGGTCTCGGGTTCGGTCTGCGCGGCGCAGCCGGTCACGATCAGCTTGGCATCGGGGTTGTCGCGGCGCAGCTTGCGAATCTCTTGGCGGGCCTTGCGCACCGCCTCGGCGGTTACGGCGCAGGTGTTGATGACCACGGCATTTGACAGCCCCGCCTGCGCGGCAAGGTCTTTCATCGCTTCGGTCTCGTACGCGTTCAGGCGACAGCCCATCGTGGTGAATTTGGGCGCGCTCATCTGATCTGCTCCAGCCATTCGGGTGTGAACGTGCCCGAGAACACATGCGCCGTGGGTCCGGTCATCCAGACCCCGTCGTCGCGCCAGTCTATGTCAATCCGCCCACCATCAAGGTCAATGGTCACCCGCCGCCCAGTCAGACCGCGCCGCGCCGCTGCAACTGCCGTCGCGCAGGAGGACGATCCCGAGGCAAGCGTGACCCCGACTCCGCGTTCCCAGACCCTCATCCGCAGATGGTTGTCGCCGATCACGCTGGCAAATTGAACATTGGTGCGTTCGGGAAACAACGGGTGATGTTCGATGGTGGCCCCCCGCGTTTCAAGATCTACCGATTCGGCATTGGCGACGAAGAACGTGCAATGCGGATTGCCCATGCCCGTGGCCGTTGGCCCGCCGTCGATAGGAAGCTCCAGCGTGTCCATCTGCGACGCCAGCGGCACCTCGTGCCACGTGATCTGCGGCAGGCCCATGTTGACCGTCGTCAGGCCGTGGCCTGCGTCCTGGGCCACAAGGTGCCCGCGTTCGGTGGTCAAAACCACCTGGGTATTGCGCGTGTCGTCCATCAGATACCGCGCAATACAGCGTGTGGCATTGCCACATGCCCCGGCGGTGGACCCGTCCGCGTTGTAGAAGGTCAGCCGCGCATCCGCGCTGCCTGTGCCCGGTTCGATCAGGGCAAGCTGGTCAAACCCCACACCGCGATGCCGGTCGCCAATGGCCTGCGCCAGCGCGGCTGTCATGGCGACAGGCCGCACACGGCCATCCAGCACGACAAAATCATTGCCGAGCCCGTGCATTTTCATAAAGGCGATATCATGCGTCGCGTGGGTCATCATGGCCGCGCATATACGCCTGTGCGATGCATCTTTCCAGTGCGCCGCTGATCCCGCGCTTTGGCTTTCTTCACGTTAGCGTTCGAATGTGCCGTTTTGGGGGTTGACCGCAATGGGCCCTCTTTCTAGACAGCGCCCCAGTGGGCCGTTAGCTCAGTTGGTAGAGCAACTGACTTTTAATCAGTGGGTCGCAGGTTCGAATCCTGCACGGCTCACCACTGATCATCAATTTTCCTTTCCCTACTTGGGGTTGGTGTCAGAATTGACGAACCTCTTGGGAAGGTTCGCCAAATTGCGCTCGCCATTCGGGCGGGCGACCAGTTTCTCAATCGCGGAATCGGCCATGCCTTCGCGGCCTGCGGCCTCGGTGTAGCGCTGCACGAGGGCTAGCGTTTTGTGGCCTGTGACCGCGCCGATCTCGTGCGCGGTGGCTCCGGCCTCGGCCAGACGTCGCGCGCAAGCCTTGCGCAGCCCGTGGGCGGAACACTGAGGCAGCTCGGCCTCTTCGGTCCAACGCTGCATGAGATTGCCCAGCCCACCGGCAGAGCGCATGGTGCCTTTCTGGGTGGCCAGGAAGGGGCGGTCCTTCGGCAACTTGTCTAGCACTTCGGCCAGGTCCGGGTGGATCGGCACGGAAACCAGCACACCGCCTGAGCGCTGCGTCTTCTGTCGCCGGTACTCGATTTTGCCGTTGCGGACGTTCTTCGGCCCCAGCTTCACCGCATCGACCCGCGCCGCGCCGGTGTAGAGCATCAGCGTCATCGCCGTATGCGCGAGCGTACCGGGCTTGTGGGCCTTGAAAAACTGCGCCAGCTCGTCCTCGTCCCAGGTGTGAAAGCCGTCACCGCCCACACGAAACGGCTTCGTTGCCCGCGCCGGGTTGTCTCCGCGCCAGTCCAGCGTGATCGCGAAATCCATCAACTGGATCAGCCGCTTGCGCAGGTTGTTCGCGGCGGTCGGGGTCTCGGCTTGGACCTGTCACGCTTCTGTGCCGCCCCAAGTGCTCGTTTAAGCTACTTTCCGCTCGAAGGCGACGGGGCTTTTCC
>NZ_JBPOFB010000020.1:0-43541 GCF_051251565.1 Marivita sp.
GGAAAAGCCCCGTCGCCTTCGAGCGGAAAGTAGCTTAAACGAGCACTTGGGGCGGCACAGAAGCGTGACAGGTCCATCATCTGGAGCATCGATAGGCTTGCTCGTGACTTGCGTGATCTACAGGACATCATCAGCACTCTGAATGACAAAGGGGTCAGCATTTCGTTTCTGAAAGAGAAACTCACTTTCTCAGGAGATAGCGACGATGCGTTCGCTCGGCTTCAGTTGCAGATGATGGGGGCGTTTGCTGAGTTTGAACGGAACATCATCAGATCAAGACAAGCAGAGGGTATCGCTCGTGCGAAGGCTCGTGGCGTCTATAAGGGACGCAAGAAAACTACTGATGAAAATCGTCTGCGTAAGATGAAAGCTGAAGGTCACAGCGTCACAGAGATTGCTGAACTTGTTGGCGTCAGTCGGATGACTGTGTACCGGTCGCTGGGATGACCGCATAGGCAGCCCTGCACTTATATCACGAATGCCGCTAAGAAGATCAGTTCAGTTGGCGGCTCACTTCGAGACGTGCAGATGCTAGCAGGATATGCGTCACTTGCTGTTATCCAAAGATATATCGAAGGCGACGGTGAGGCACGGGCGAAGGTGGTGGAATTGGTTTAGTGCTGAACAGGCTGATGACTTGAGCTACCGTGGCAATCTTCACCGTAACCTGTACAAAGAAGCAAAAACTTACTAGCTCATGTGTGCAAATTACAAAAAGTGAACGAGCCCTTGAAAATAGATATCAACCAAATTGAGGGATACGCCTACGGTGCCGTACAGCCTTCAATCACTTTGCGTTTTTTGGAAGACACAATTGACGTACAAAAGCATGAAGCAGGCTTCAAAAAAATACTGGATCAGCTTCCTCGCTTTGAGGATGACCATAGGTTTTTCACTGGCGATGAAGCGATCGAGCACGCCACCCCACAAGCCCTATTCGTCACAATTTTAGATACGCTCAACCACTTCTGTGGAGACCAGAGATTTACACCTATTCGTGTGTTTGAAGAAGATCGATCGCAGTGCTTCTCCTTGCCCACGCTGTCTACTGCAATGTCACGATTTAACATGAACGCAATACAGGCACTGCTGAAGTTAGCGAACAAAGGCGCATTGGGCAAAGAGCTCGCTGGCTTTTTAGAAAAGCAAAAGCGTTTAGCAAGACAGTTTCTGCCGGCGGGCACAAATGCGGGTAACTTCATAGCGGCGGCAGCAGAGCGCAAAATCCCGTTCAAAATATTCAATGGAAGGCACATCATTTTTGGATACGGCAGTGGTTCACGTATTTTTAACAGCTCGCTAACAGATGAAGAGAGCGCAATCGGCGTTCAGCTGGCAAAGAGTAAAGTCGACACCAACCGACTACTGAAAATGTCAGGTATTCCTGTCGCCGAACAAGCACGAGTGCGGACCATTGATGATGCGATACGCTTTGCTGAAAAGATTGGCTATCCGGTAGTTCTTAAGCCCGAAGCTGAGGAACAAAGTCGGGGTGTTTATGCCAATATCATTGATGAGAGCGAACTAAAGGAATGCTGGAAACTTCTTTCTACTAGCTCGTACACATCAATATTGATTGAGAAGCACGTTCCTGGACATATATATCGTATCAACACAATTGATGGAGAGGTCGCTCGAGTAGTACGGCGGAACCCCCCAGTAGTCGTTGGAGACGGAGTATCTACCATAGATGAGCTTATCTCCGAAATAAACAAAGAACCTCTAAGAACGGATCCAAACTCTTCTGTGTCGATGATCATCGTTGATGAAGACGTTGTTAGAAGCCTCGCACATCAGTCTTTGACCACTAGCTCGGTTTTGGAAAAAGAACGCACGTGCTATATTAGTTCAAGCTGTCGAAACGATACTACAACTGACTTCTTAGACGATTTTCACCCAGATAACCGAAAGCTTTGCGAAAAAATCAGTCGTATCATGAGGCTAAATGTAACCGGAATTGACGTGATCGCTGTTGGTGCATCTCAGAGCTGGCGTGACGGAAATTTTGTCATTTGCGAAGTGAATTCACAGCCTCAACTAGGTGTTTCGCATATGCATATTTACGATGATTTTATTACGCAAAAAATCAAAGTGAAGCCGTTTATAAGGCTTATTGTATCTTCCGCCTCCCCAGATGAGAACAGTTTGTTCGACCCGATTTACGATAATATGGAGGTCAAGACATCGCCAGAGATTGCTTTACGGCAAGGCTGCCCGGTCCAGTATTTTAATGAACTCGAAATATCCGACGACGTTCCAGATGAGGAGCGGAAGAAGATTAAGCGTATGTTTGTCAGCGTTCAGCCAGAACTCGGTTAGTGATAAGTATCACTTGGTGGCATTGTTTATCTGAGACAAAGTTAGACACGAATTTAGACAAATTCCGCTAAGCCATTGATTATAAACGTTGTCGGTGTATTGAAAATCCTCGTGTCGGTGGTTCGATTCCGCCCCCGGGCACCATTAAAATATAATAATGTGTGTATTAGGTTATTCCGATGACGGGCGTCAGATTACCTGAAATGTTCATCGGTCTCAGTCCGGCATCTCTTGCGGGGTAGCTTACGGCGAGCAAGATAACCACAGCCACTATCCAGTCGACCGCGCTTTGAAACGATGGACGCATCATGGGCTTATTGCGCGGATGTAACCAAGAGCGGCTCAGGCGCTTTTTGTCGGAGAAGCCCCTTCTCTTGTCCTTCATTTTAGCCCATGATTGTAGGTTTTCTGGTCGCGCAGAGGGCAGGTCTGTGGTCGGCCCAGAGACTGGGCGACAACGGTTCGACAGTCATTTACGCACATTGACGTTCTGCGATTATCAAGTATCGCCAGAGCGCCCAGTCGAGGCGGTCCGTATGCCCTCAACCCATTGCTGCGCTCATGTCACATTCTGATGTTCCGAAAACGCATCGCTCGTGGCTTTGTCAGATGCCCCTCTGTGACCACTGTGCCTACTCAAAACGTTCGAAAACTCACCGATCAAATTTTGTGACCCGCGATCGAAATGTGCTTCACCTAACTTCACTTCCACAGTGAGGAGAGAATTGGAGCAGCATATCAGATCTGCAACACAAGAAATCGGAAAAGTTGTTTCTTCATGCCCTTCTTGATCAGGCTGTAAATGTCGTATGTCGATAGCTCGCATTTACCCCATGAACTACACAGCGTGCTATACACGGGTTAAAGATACAAATTTGGCAACGCCAAATGGTTTCGCGTTACTCAGCGTCACATTGCAACGTGTCATCGCACATCGATGGTGCCCTCCTTAACTTTCAGCGCTCACATTTCTCGAAAGAGAATCAACCCAAACACGGAAAATCTGGGCCAGAGGTGTCAGGTAAGCATGTTTAATGCTAATAGAGTCAGTGTAAATTCACAGCTCGGAGAGTACAAATTAATGTGGAGCCGCATGAAGAGCCCACTTTGGGCTGTGACCTCATATTTCAACCCATGCAAATATCAAAAAAGGTACGGAAATTTCATCAAGTTTCGGGAAGCACTGAGCGCACCGCTTGTTGTGGTTGAATTGGAAAAATATGGAGAGTTCGAACTCTCTAAAGATGATGCTGATATTGTCATCCAATTGCAAGGTGAAGATGCCATATGGCAGAAAGAAAGACTCATTAATGTTGGTATAAGTCATCTGCCTGATCATGCAGATTACGTTGCGTGGGTAGATGGCGATTTGGTTTTCGAAAACACTGACTGGGTGAAGGATACAATTGATAAACTAGCTGGTGGGACAGATTTGGTTCAGTTGTTTTCGGGGATTCTTCACCAAGGTGAGCATGAACAACAAAAATCTGCAGATTTTAGCATTTTTCCATCTGACTATGTTCAAGAGGTTTCCGTAGCAAAGGTTTTGCGTGATGGCGGAGACATATTTGATAGCATTGGTGTACGAAAATTTCATAATTTGCATAGTACCATTCACGTCCCCGCATCGGCGGCGGGTCATGCTTGGGCAGCTAGGATAAATAGAAAAACAAAAACACAATTTTACGACGCTAACATACTTGGGGCTGGAGATCGTATAGATGTTGCTACGTGTTTCACGCCTCAAGAGGACAGGGATAAGATTATCGAGCGCCATGTCATGTCCGACGCTCATTATCAGCACCAAAGAAGATGGATGAGAAACCAAGGAACCAGGACCGTTGGCTATACTCCCGGACGTGTCTTTCACTTTTGGCATGGTGACTTCAAAAATCGCCGGTACGCAGAGCGTAGTAAGATTTTGATTAATCATAATTTTGATCCCACAAGAGATATTGAATTATCCGATACCGGTGCGTGGCAATGGACGAGTCCAAGCAGCCAATTGGCTAAAGACGTTGCACATTACTTTAGAGGGCGGCGGGAAGATGGGTAAGTCAACAAGATCAACTTTAGGGATATCTGACGAAAACCATCGGACACAACTGACACTGCCCACGGAAGATGAGAAAAAACAACTATTGCACGGCCAGAATACCTAAAGATACACGCCACAATGCCTGGATATACTTGTTCCGTCTAACCAACCAAGCGACCAAGTCGGCCATATGTTTGCGGCTTGGATTACGCGCCATAGCCTTTGAGGATGCTAATTAGTAAAGGAAAGGTGGAGCATGAGCGTTGATCTCGCAAGCCCTTTGTGGGTTGTCACATCCTACTTCAACCCATGTAAATACCGAAAAAGATTTGATAACTTCCAAACTTTTCGGCAAAATTTGTCCGCACCGCTCCTCGTGGTGGAGTTGGAGAAAAACGGAAATTTTGAGCTCACTCAATCTGATGCGAATGTTGTTCTCCAACTAACTGGAGAAGATTCGATTTGGCAAAAAGAACGTCTAATTAACCTTGGAATTAGCGCATTACCAAACCATGTAAAATATGTCGCATGGGTAGATTGTGACGTCATTTTTGAAAATGACAATTGGATGTCTGAAGCAATTGCGAAAATGGACAATGGCGCAGGTGCAGTACAGCTTTTTTCCTCTGTTATTCATCAATCCAAGGAGCAATGTGCTGAAAATGTGCCAATTGCTTCCATTCCAAAAGGTGTAAAACATGAAATTGGAATGTCAAAATATATTGCCGAAGGAGGTTGTCTCTATGATTATTTTCGTCCACACGACTCGCTTAACTCGCATGAAAGTGAAAAGCAGATCAGGCCAGCACATGGCCTTGCATATGCCGCACCGATTGAACGTAAAACATCGCATCAATTGTATGATGCAAACGTTATTGGCGGAGCTGATACTGTCGTAATTGCAGCTGTCCAATCTCAAATTTCGGAATATCAGAATTTCTTTAGTATCTCATCCAGCCACTTTCGACACATGCAAGATTGGGCTGCTTGCGGAAAATCCGGGAAACTTGACTTCATAGATGGTCGAATACTTCATCTCTGGCATGGTGATTTGACCAACCGCCAATACTTAGCCCGACATAATGTTCTATTGCAGCATGATTTTGACCCAAATCGCGATCTTAGGCTTGCCGATAACGGTACTTGGTGCTGGACAAACCCTGATAGCCAACTTGCGAGAGACGTTGCCTCATATTTCCACGCGCGCCAGGAAGATGGTTGATGAAACCAGACTCCTATTTCTTGGCAACCGACCGCTGGATGTACCGAAAAGGCGCCGCCTTTGGAATGAAGGGCGCGTCGCTCACCATTCACATTAAGGTCAAGGACATTCCTGAGGCGGATTGGTCTGCGCTAAACGATCTGTTTGCTGAGATATTTGAAAACGATATACCTGCGATAGAGTGGCCCTCACCCTTGGTCGGGCCAGAAGCGTTGCATCATGTCGTCATGTGGATGGTCCACACCTTGAGGTGGGCAAAAATTCCAGTGCGCAAAGAGTATCGCGTCCTCTCCCCAAGAAACAAAGCTGGGACGGTCCAATTGGTCGTGCCCACTTTGAAGCCGCCTGCAACCATTGCCGCGTTCCGAGAGTTCTCTGCCGCGCTGCCTGATATCTTGCGTGCTTTGCCGGATCGAGCCGGGCTGGAGACGGTGATGCGCAAGCTTATGGTCGAAGTGCAGGCGTGCACTTACCCCCACCGCGTGCGCGGACAGAACCCCGTGTTCTTTCACTATATCGCGCAGAAAATGGACCTGCCCATTTTCGAGAAAGATGGCCCTTATCTTGTGCTGGGAACAGGTGTGCATGCGCACCGACTCTCAAGCACCATTACAGGTGCGACCCCCTCTCTGGCGGTGAAGTTGGCCCGCAACAAACATGTAACAGGTGAGTTATTGCGTAACGCGGGACTGCCCGGTGCGACGAACCTTTTGGTGCAATCACTTGAACAGGCTTGCACCGTTGCGCGGGACTTGACCTACCCCGTCGCAATCAAACCCGCGGATAAGGACGGCGGACAAGGGGTTTTTGCCGGAATTGAAAATGAAGAGACCTTGGCTTGGTGCTATGAGCGCACGCGCGAAGTGTCCAACGCGATCTTGATTGAAAAGCATTTTGAGGGAGTTGGTCATCGGATTACTCTGTTTCAGGGAGAGCTCATTTCTGCCACGCGAAAGCTTCCAGCCGGCGTAGTGGGGGATGGTTTGCGCGATGTCGCAGCCTTGGTGACCGATGAGCAGCAACAGCGAGACCTTGCAGAGAAAACGACAGACGCGCGGCGCGCGCCCTTAATCATAGACGAAGAAGCCATGGGCATGTTGCGCCAACAAGGCCTTGGTCCGGATGATGTGCCCGCCAAGGATAGATTTGTTACATTGCGGCGAAAGAACAACGCAAGCGCGGGAGGCTCTTCGGAACAGTTGGATTGGGATATAATTCACCCAGCCAACCTCGAAGTATGCATTGCAGCGGCAGATTTGTTGGGTCTGGACGCAGCAGGCGTGGACTTGCTTATTCCAGACATCACCGTGCCTTGGCATCAAAACGGCGCCCTGATTTGCGAAGTAAATGCGCAACCACAGGTCGGGTTTGAAGTTGCTGAGAGAATCGTGAAGCGTCTTTTTCCATCAGGAGCACGCATTCCGCTGACACTATTGGTTGCGCAAAAACCGAATGCCCTTTCCCTGGCGACATGCAACGCAATTGCGCAACAATTTTCTTGCAATGCGATCAGCACGGCAAACTTTATCGCTGCTGATGGTGTTGTGGTGCGCAGGTCATTCCAAAATGGGTTTTACGCTGCCCAGACTATTCTTACGGATCAAAGGACAAAAGAAGCGCTTTGCGTTCTGTCACTTGACGATGTCCTCAGGTCTGGATGGCCCACAGACACGTTCGATCGGCTTTTGATTCATCATGACGTCAAGGGATCACCCTTGGAACAACTGAAAACAGACGCATCGGGCTATTGTGAAAAGATCCTGCATTTGCGCCCAACCAACCGTAGCCCTCGTTAAAACTGTCAGAAATTAGAAAGAGATACCATGAATTCCAATTGGCTTCGGCAAGTCATCGAGACCCCAGAACTGCAAGGAATGGGTCATAGCCAATCTTTAGAGGATCTGAACCTTGGTTTTGGATGGGTGTATTACGGGCTGGCGCGCGCGTATCGCCCCAAGCATGTCGTCTGTATCGGCTCCTATCGTGGATTTGTCCCGATGATGTTTGCCCGCGCGTTGCGGGACACTGGTGCAGGCGGGCAAGTCACGTTTATTGATCCGTCTTTTGTCGATGACTTTTGGAAAACGCCATCACAGGTAGAGGATTGGTTCGAGCAATACGATGTACCCAATATCCATCACCATCAGATGACCACTCAGGAATTTAAGGCGTCGGGCCTGATTCAAGATCTACCGCCAGTCGATTTCCTATATGTAGATGGATATCACAGCGAAGATCAGGCCCGGTTTGACCATGAAACCTTCTTGCCTCATATGAACGAAAACGGGTTGGTCTTTTTCCATGACAGCGTCACGCGGAAAATGTCAGATATATACGGCACAGACGGGGCGTATCCCTATTCGGTTTGTGACTATATCTCGACCCTCGCGGCCCAAGATAACATGCAGGTGATTGATTTTCCCTTTGAAGATGGCCTTACATTGGTTCGCAAGACGACCGCCTCGGAAAAGCCTATGAGCTGAAGCCATAAAGTTCGCTCACGTTCTCGACGGGACTTACCCCAGCAATAAAGGCGATTTGCCAAGCCTTTTGGCGGGAAAAGGTATGCTTACATGCGGGTGCGGGTTTCAGGGTGAAGCGTGGTGTCTGAGGTGCCCAAGTCAACCAATTCGTCTGGGCCCGTTTCAAGATTGAACAGGATCAGGTCAAAACCTTCGCAGCGAATGTATTTCCAACGGCCACCAAAGATCATCTTGGTATGGGCACCTCTCGTCCATCCACGCGAACAGGCGGCCCAGATTGTCATCAAGCTGATTGATCAAGCCCAATAGGCTGGAATGACGTGTTCCCGCACATGGTCGCGCGAATAGCTGCGACAGACCCGGGCGTCCAAATAGGCGCGCATCAAAGGGTGTTTGGTTTCAAGTCCCGCATCTGCGCGCACCGGATCTATGATGTGACCCGCATCATTGATGTCGTGGTAGGGCGCGGCACGATATAAGGCCAATGCGGCTTGATATAGCTCAGGTGGCTCTGCGCCAAGGCCGCCCATCTTCTATCGCGTCTTGCATAATGGCCATGGCGCGATTGGTTATATAGGCGGTCTCGGAGTGCTCTTCCGGGACATCGGCGGCAAGACGGGAATTCTTCAAAAGCCAAACTGACAGTCCCTCTCCATCGTCACAAGCACCGGAATTGGCGAAATCTTCCCAAAGGCTTTCACTCTGATAACCCTGCGCAACGAGGTAGTCGTCATGGACAGACCAGTTTTGGCGCGGGCTGTTTGGCTGTGTTGCTGTCCGACGTGACAACTCCCCTAATCTGGGTGTTTGATCGGCGCGATTGCACTTTCCCAATCGTCGAACTGGCAATGCAGCTGAAACGGAACCGGCGCTAACGCGTTGCGCTGAAACTTAGGGTTCAGGGCTGACAGACACCACGCGGCCACATAGGGAAGCGGGACCAAAGCTCTTGCGCGTTCAGACGACTTTCCTGGTAGGAGCAGCCTGAAGAAAAACAGGCCCATTTGTGCCATTGGAGTTTACCTGCCGCCGTTGGCCTAGGCGCATCGCCGGCTTCTCAATCCAACGCCATGACAGGTAGGCCAGCACGGCAAGGATCGGAAGCGCTACTGTGAAGATCTCCATCGGGCTGGGAACTGTACCGACAATCCCAATCATCGCCATCACAACAAGCTGCTGTATTGGCCAGCCGTAGATATATACGCCATAGCTGATGTCATGCGGCATTCCTTTGGGCGCAGCCCCGAGATAGGCAAGACACAAGACAGAATAACTGAGCGCTGCAATGATCATGTAGATTGCAATCGGTTCCGGCAGGCGCGGTGCGAGTGTCACGACCAGCAACCAGACAATGCACGCCACACGCCCACTGATCGGAAGTAAGTGCGCAACACGGTGCGCAACAACCCCGAAGAGGAACGCGACGACGACATAACGTCCTTCGGCAAGCAAGAATGCGAAGCCGCCTTGCGCGCTGTCCGCCAGCAAATGTCCAACCGACGCGAGGAAAAGCACAACAGCGGCATAGGTCCAAAAGACCAAGCGACTGCGAAAGAACATCCCTGTTGCTGCGAAAATCCCAAGCAAGGCGTAGGCGGCAACTTCATGGCGTAAAGACCAGACTGACCCGTTCAAGGCGTGCGGGAAAGGCAATCCTTCAAACGCACCCGGAGCTTCGAAAAGGATAGCGACCAGCGAAATCAGGCGCAGGGCGTAGGTCATTCCCTCAACCAGTCCGGCATCGGTCCAAGCGCCAAGTCCAATCAACAGCATCGGTGTCAGAACGGCACATACCATCAATGCCGGGAAAATCCGAAACAGGCGTGCAATCGTAAATCCAAAAAGATCCGTTTCGCGGCGACGCGCACTTTCCGTCACAAGTAGCCCTGAGATAAAAAAGAACAGGTAGACAGCGTATTGGTGAAACCCGTGGATGGTAAGCCACGCAAAGGGCACCTGAACCTCGGGCCCAAATGCAAGATACCAGCTATGTCCGAGCACCACCAATATAGCCATAGATAGCCGAATCTGATCAAAGTGGTTATCACGACCGCCGATTTTGTCTGACAGACGCACCACCGGCTTTCCAACCGTCGCGCCCTGGCCAATCCCAAAGCCGGGTATCTCGACCACGGCCTTTAGCGCGGCGGAGGTTCACTTCGCGGCGCGGTCCAATCCGCACATTCTGGCGAGGCGGTGCATAACGGTTTGGGAAAGGGTGGTCATTTTGGGTCTGCACTCCGATAGCCCGACGCGCAGAACCACGATGGTACTGCACGGTATTCTTACTACACAGTGAGATTCATTCCGGGGCTGCGCAGGAGGATAGACCTGTGGGGCGATCGGATAGGGTTTCGCCTTTTTATTGCCGAGCATCGTGCAAATCGATGCGGCACGCGCCGCAAACACTGCCAAGGCCATTCCTAAAGACCCGAGATTTAGAACAGATATGCGGCCCTTGGCGATCCATTTGAATTCCTCCGCACCGAATGATTCTTGGTCGCATGACCTTTTTGACCGATCCACACGCACGCAAAACAGCCTGACCTTTGCTTCCAGAACAATCAGCCCTCCTAGCAACCGCTCAAAAATTCATCATCAATACCGTGACGCCGCGCGTCCAAGACGGATAAGGTTTCAGTCTCGCGGCATGTCGATGATGCTGTTCGAAGCAGCGCATCTAGGGTTCCGCCTCTTTTCGTAGTCAGAGGGTCTGGTCCGAGAGATGCCACCACAGCGGCAAATTCCGTTCGGTACACGGCGGGGCAAAATCCCGGGAGAACACTGCGAAACGGGATGTCCGATCTCTCCAGTTCCGCCTCGGTCAGCCCGACGATGCGCAATTGGCGGAACGCTGCAAGAAGGGATGTCCCATGTCTGCACTTCGTCATTTCGCCATCAGCGCGGCCACCATCGCGGCTGTTCTTGGATCGCCACTCTCCGCACAGGAAAAAACTGAATTTCGGATCGCATGGTCGATCTATGTCGGCTGGATGCCATGGGGCTATCTCGAAGAGTCGGGCATCATGGACAAGTGGGCCGAAAAATACGGTTTCGACATCGAGATCGTGCAGATCAACGATTATGTTGAGTCGATCAATCAATACACCGCTGGCGCGTTTGACGGTGTGTCTGCGACCAACATGGACACGCTGTCGATCCCAGCGGGCGGCGGTGTAGACACCACCGCTCTGATCGTGGGCGACTTCTCCAACGGCAATGACGCGGTTATCCTCAAGGGCGACGGCGATCTGGCAAGCCTTGCCGGCAAGCCAGTCAACCTCGTGGAGCTTTCGGTGTCGCATTACCTCTTGGCTCGCGCCTTGGACAGCGCCGGGTTGCGCGAAGCCGATCTTGCCAGCGTGATCAACACCTCCGACGCAGACATGGTCGCGGCGTTTCAAACTGACGACGTCGAAGCGGTGGTCACATGGAACCCGCTCGTTTCGGCAATCCTTGAAGACCCCAACGCGACCAAGCTCTTCGACAGCTCTGACATTCCCGGCGAAATCATCGACCTGATGGTCGTCAACACAGAAACGCTCGCGGCGAACCCAGATTTCGGCAAAGCCATGGTCGGCGCATGGTACGAAGTGATGAACCTGATGGCGGCAGGCGATGAAGCCGTCCTGACAGCCATGGCCGAAGCGTCGGGAACCGATCTGGCGGGTTACAAGGCGCAGCTTGCCTCAACCGAAATGTTCTACGATCCTGCCGAGGCCGTCGCATTCACGCAAAGCGCGACATTGCCAGAAACCATGGTCAGCGTGGCGGAGTTCCTGTTTGACAAGGGTATCCTGGGCGAAGGCGCGCCATCTGCCGATTTTGTCGGCATCGTCTATCCGGACGGGTCCAACACCGGCGATCCCAACAATGTCCAGTTCCGCTTTGACACGACCTACATGCAGATGGCTGCGGACGGCGCACTTTGAGCATGCTCTGCCAACGGGTTTGACATGAGACTGATCAATCGTCGGCCGGGTGTTGCACTCAAGACTGTGCTGACCCTCCTGCCTTTCGTGTTGGCCTTTATCGCCTACTCGATTGGGTCGGACATTCGGTTGGCGGAAAACCCGTCAGACAAGTTGTTGCCCGCACCTTCGACCATTGCGGCCACTGCAGAACGCTTGTTCACCGAACCTGACCGCCGGTCAGAACGAATCCTGCTGTGGCACGACACAGCCGCCAGCCTGACGCGGCTCGCCCTGGGTGTCGGTATTTCGGCTGCGTTGGCCATGATCGTTGGCTTGGCGATTGGACTGCTGCCGCATGTGCGCGCAACTTTGGCGGGGTTTGTTGCAGTTCTGTCAATGATCCCGCCTCTGGCTGTACTGCCAATCCTGTTCATCGTGTTCGGTTTGGGAGAGCTGTCCAAAGTTGTGCTCATTATCGTTGGCATCCTGCCCTTTCTGATCCGGGACTTGAGTCAACGCGTTCTTGAAATACCCAGAGAAATGATCGTGAAGGCGGAGACATTGGGCGCGTCGAGCCTGGTCATTGCATTGCGCGTCGCCCTGCCACAACTATTGCCGCGCCTCATCCAGTCAATCCGCCTGTCACTGGGCCCCGCATGGCTGTTTCTGATCGCGGCCGAAGCCATCGCGTCAGAGGTTGGTCTTGGATACCGCATCTTCCTTGTCCGACGCTTCCTCGCCATGGATGTGATCTTGACCTACGTGCTGTGGATCACGCTTTTGGCCTTCGCTATGGACTTTGCCCTGCGCTGGTTATCTCGCAAAGCGTTCCCGTGGACGGAGGCAAGCTTGTGAGCTTTGTCACCGCCGCGAACGTCTTTCAGTCATATGGCAATCGCCCCATCCTCGAACGCGTGAACGTCGCAGTGGACGAAGGTGAATTCGTCTCTATCGTTGGCGCGTCCGGGTGCGGGAAATCCACCTTCCTTCGTTTGCTTCTGGCACAGGAACAACCCACGCGCGGAGAGATCCGTATTGCCAACGCCCCGCCTGCCTTGGAGCCGGGTCTGGACCGGGGAGTCGTCTTTCAAAGATACTCCGTCTTTCCGCATATGACCGTGCGCGAGAACATCGTGGCGGGCGAAAGCTTTCGCACCACATGGGGCAGCTTTTCCGGCGCCCAGAAGAAGGCAGCGCGCGACCGCGCGGATGAGACCCTCGCCCGCATCGGTCTCGATCACGTCGCGGACCAATACCCGGCGACCCTGTCGGGCGGGATGCAGCAACGTCTTGCAATCGGGCAGGCGTTGACTGCGAAACCGCGTATCCTGCTGTTGGACGAACCCTTTGGCGCGCTTGACCCGGGAACCCGGAACGCAATGCACGATTTCCTGACGGACCTGCGGGCCGAGACGAAAATGACCGTCTTCATGGTTACACACGACCTTGAGGAAGGGTTCAAGCTGGGTGACCGGGTTCTGGTCTTTGACAAGCCGCGATGGGACCCCACCGATCCCAACGCCTACGGCGCAACCATCACCTACGATTTTGACGCCCGAGACGGCGGCATCCCGTTCCAACGCATTCTGGAGGACACCAATGCACATCGCTCCAACTGACCGCACACGGTCACGCCATCCTGCTGATCTAGGACACACGGACCGCAGATTTCATCATCCTGACCTGACCAAGCTGCGCGGCTGGAAAGCGATGCAGGCCGAAGCCGATCTGCCCGAGGGCCGCTGGGACGAAGAACGCCGCTGGGCACTGCGCATGGGCCTGACTGGTGCCGATACGATCGAGGACAAATCCATCCCAACCTTCGCGCGCGGAGAGCTGCCACATTACGCGGGCATCAATACTTTCCTCAAGGCGCCCTATGCCGAAGACGTGACAGAGGTAAAAGATTATGATGCCACGGTCCTAGGCATCCCGTTTGACGGCGGCACCACCTACCGCCCCGGCACCCGTTTCGGTCCTCAGGGCCTGCGCAAGATCAGCGCGCTTTATACGCCATACAATTATGAACTTGGTGTCGATCTGCGCGAACAGATGACGCTGTGCGATGCGGGCGACGTTTTCACGATCCCAGCCAATCTGGAAAAGTCGTTTGATCAGATCAGCCGCGCCGTAAGCCATGTGTTCTCGTCCGGCTCCCTGCCCATCATGATCGGCGGCGACCATTCCATCGGTTTTCCCTGCGTGCGCGGCATTGCCGAATGCACCTCAAAAAAGATCGGGATTGTCCATTTTGACCGCCACGCGGACATTCAGGAAAAAGACCTTGATGAACGCATGCACACGACGCCGTGGTTCCATTCAACCAACTTGCCCAACGTGCCTGCCAAGAACCTTGTGCAGGTCGGCATCGGCGGCTGGCAGGTGCCACGCGAGGCGGTGAAGGTGGCGCGCGAACGCGAGACCAACATCATCACCATGGGCGACATGGAAAAGATGGGGATCGACAAGACTGCGGAGATGGCGCTTGAGATGGCGTGGGACGGGGTTGATATGGTTTACCTGTCATTTGACATCGACAGCATTGATTGTGGATTTGTGCCGGGCACCGGCTGGCCTGAACCCGGCGGTTTCCTGCCGCGAGAAGCGCTGGCGCTGGTCTCGAAAGTGGCCGCCGAGGGGATTTGCGGCATGGAACTGGTCGAGGTGTCGCCGCCCTATGACACGTCAGACATCACCGCCCTGATGGGCACACGGGTGATCGTTGACGTGCTGGGATCACTGGTCGCGTCGGGCAATCTGGGCAAACACAAAGCCCATATCGACAAACCGGTCACCATTCCGCACGGCGACTTTGAAGGAAAGCGGTGGTCCAATGCCACATGACATCGTGAACGGCCATATCGGCCACAACCATGACCACGACCATCTTCACAGTCACTTGCCGCCCGAGGACGAAGCTGCAGCGCTACAGGTGCTCACAACCCAGTTCATCGACGGGTTCGTCTCGGCAGCTGACAAATCAGCATATCTTCGCCTTGCCGGTGTACCTTTTGAACGGACTGGTAAGGGCGGTGAAAAAACGCTCAAACTCGTTGATGTTGAACTGAAGACGGAATGGCAGGTGGGCACCGCATCGCCATCGTTTGGGTCTCGGGAATTAAGCTATCTGCCATTCCCCGGTGAGATGATCGCTGAACGCACGAATATGTCCCTGGTGTATGTGTCGCTGGCCGAGAAAACCCATCTCGACATCAGGGACTTCCTTGGCCACCGGCTTCGAGAGCACAGGCTGTGACGCGCAAAAAGTGCCGCAGTTCTAACGTTGCTCAAGCGCGTTTTCCCACTCCGTCAAGAAAGCCCGACGGTTGAGTGGATCAAGATACACCATCAGCGCCGGGCCAAGGCGGATGGGGCCAAAGCCGACACGGTTTCTGGTCCCGGAAAACCCAAGCGGCGGCAAAGGCCAAATTCCAGGGGCATCGCGTTGTCCTAGGTCGGCTAGCATGTCGATAAACGCGCCTGCGGCTTGGATTTCCTGCGCAGTCGTCGGAATGATCGCGGTGCGCAAGATGACATTGGCAAAATCCTGCATCCCAAGGATTTGCACCCGCCCGCCGGAATCGCGTGCAAGCCGTTCGGCGGCATAGCTGCCCAACACATTATAGGCCAGGGCAAGCCTGCCTTCGGCCACATCGTCGATCATCTGGCCTGAACAACAGTACAGTTGCGGGTTCAGGCGCCCCATGACCTCGGACAGGCGCCAATAGGCATCGGTTGACCGCGCTTCTTGGGTGGCGAACAGATAGCCAAGCCCACTGTCGCGGACATCATACGTGCCCACCGCGCCGTCAAACCGTTCAGGAAATTCCCGAAGCAGCGTGATCAGGTCTTGCCGGGTTGTCGGAAGCTCGAGCCCATCGAATTGCCGCGTGGATAGAACCACGACTGCGGGCTCTGCGGTGAACGCAAAGATCAGATCCCGCCAACGCGCCCAATCAGGCAGGGCCGCCGTCTGTTCGGATGTGTGGCTTTGGGCAAACCCGTCATTGGCCAATTGAAACTGAAGATCCATGGCTGACGACAAAGCCAGATCAAACGCAACCCCGTTCCGAATGGCGCGGGATAACTCGGCGGACGACACCACCGTATAGTCAATGGAAAGGGCGCGCTGATTGGATTGAAACGCCTTCACATATGGCTCGAAGACATCAAGATCCGCTGTCGATATGACACGCAAAACCCGATCCCCTGTGCCGGGAAAGAACCTGTGATCCTCGATTTCCAATGCAGACACGACGGTCGCAAGGCAGCTCAGGATGAGGGCAAGACAAGCGTAGCGCATGTGCCTGCGGCTCCTTTTCGTTGTTCAAGCTCAAGACGCCCGCCATGTGCCGTGAGCACGTCTTTGACGATCGTCAGGCCAAGACCGGACCCGACAATGCCTTGGGTGTTCGTGCCACGTTGAAAGCGGTGCGTCAGGACGTCAACCGGACCGTCCCCCAAACCAGACCCTTGATCCGTCACAGTGATGCGGATTTCCTTGTCCTGCTCTGTGACGGATATCCGCACATCGGTTTCGGGCGGCGAATATTTGATCGCGTTATCCAGAATGTTGCGCAGAGCATTGTCCAACAGCACCGGGTCGCCTTCAACATGTGCGGGCACCGCGTCGATCTTGAGGTGTATGTCCTTCATAGACGCAGTGGGCTCCAGGGCGGCCGCGGTTTGGCGGACAAGGTCGGACAGGTTGATCGGAGATCGCGCCAGATCGTCGGCACGGTAGATCACGGTTGCATGGTCAAGCAATTGCCCCGCTGACCGCGAGCTTTCATCAACCGCGCGGATCATCTGGCGAAGGCGCTGTTTCTGGTCTTCGTCCTTGGCGGAGCGCAACGCGATTTCGGCCTGCGCGCGGACAGTCGCCAGCGGTGTGCGGATGCGATGTGCGGCCTCTGCAATAAAGTCCTCGGCGCTGCGGATGGACTGCCCGAGACGGTCCATCAAACGGTTGAGCGACGACATCAGTGGCGCAAGCTCTGTCGGAGCAGCGCGCCGCAAGGGCCGCAGATCTGACGGTCCGCGCCGCGACACCGCCGCTGCAATCTCGTTCAACGGCCTAAGCGATGCACGCGCGGCAAAGCCCGAAAGGGTTACCGCCACCAGAAAGAACGCCACCGACAACAGCGCGGCAAGTTGTGACAGCTCTGCCGAGATCGACGCAACCCCGCCCCGTGTCTGCGCCACGGTGACCGTCACGGGAACGGGCTGCGTCCCTGCCAGCACCAACCGTGTCACGGTGGCCATGCGCACCTCTTCGCCGCTGTATTCGCCCGTGTCGAACACCACCTGACCAACCACGGCTTCCAGCTCGGTCGGGACTGGAAGGTCGGCATACCCGGTCAACACCCGTGTGCCATCGGTCACCCTGTAGAACACCCGGTCCTGACTGATCGCGCCCAGCATCGAAAACGCGGAATAGGGCAGTTCAAGGCGCACCTCGCCCTGTTCACTGCGCAGGGTTTCGGCAATGGTGGTCACCGATGCCGCCAACACGTTGTCTTGCGTGCGCTCCGCCGCCTGACGCGCAAGACCTGTGACCATCCACCAGCTGAGCACGGACAAAAGGGCGGCGACACCCGCCAGCAAGAACGTCAGACGACGTCCGATTGATCCTGTGCCTGTCACGCTTCGTCGGTCTCCATCCGGTAGCCAAGGCCCCGCACGGTTTCGATCCGCACGCCCATCCCGTCAAGCCGACGGCGCAGGCGGCCGACATAGACTTCAATGGCGTTCTCGGACACTTCGGCATCATAGGTGAACAAGCGATCCATAAGCTGACTTTTCGACAGGATTTGACCTCGGTTGCGGGCAAACACTTCGAGCAGACGGATTTCGCGGTTGCGCAAATCAATCGACCCGCCACCATGCCGCAGCGTACCAGCAAGCGGATCAAACACGGCATCGCCCAGCGCGATCTCGTTGCGGGCCTCACCGCCGCGGCGACGCAGCACCGCGCGGCACCGCGCTTCAAGCTCGGAGAAATCAAACGGCTTTGTGATATAGTCGTCCGCCCCCTGATCCAAAGCGCCAACACGGTCAGACACCTGCGACCGGGCCGTTAGCACGATTACGGGGGTTTCCAGATGCGCCCGGCTGCGCGCCAGAAAATCGCGGCCATCGCCATCGGGCAGCATCACGTCCAACAGGATCAGGTCATAGCGCGCGACGGCAAGACAATCCTCGGCCTCCGACAGGCTGGCGGCATGATCGACGGCATGCCCATCCAACGCCAGCCGGTTCACGATGGCCTCTGCCAATTCCCGATTGTCCTCGACGAGTAGGTAGCGCACCCGGTGTCTTCTTTCCTAAACCATGTCAGGCTTGTGTCAGGTTACTGTGGTGAAGTCAGACCATGGGCGGCAGAGGACCGCCTGTCAAATGGGAGGATAACCAATGAACACTCTTGAGTGGTCACGCCGTGCGCTTATTGCTGCGGCCACTGCAACTGTTGCCGTATCCGGCATCGCATATGCCGGCGGGCACCAGAAAATGGAATCAGTCCATTTCCTAATTCCCGGCGGCGCCGGCGGCGGCTGGGACGGCACAGCGCGTGGCACGGGCGAAGCGCTGATGAATTCCGGTTTGGTCGGAACAGCGACTTATGAAAACATGTCGGGTGGTGGTGGTGGTGTTGCCATCGGAAACCTGATCGAAAACGCGGCAAGCAGCCACGGCACACTGATGGTCAACTCGACCCCGATCGTGATCCGCGCGCTGACCGGTGAGATTTCACAAAGCTTCCGTGATCTGACGCTTGTGGCGGGGACTGTTGGCGATTACGCGGCGCTTGTCGTGAATGCAGACAGCCCTCTCAACACGATGGAAGAAGCGCTCGCCGCATACCGCACAGACCCGAATGCTTTTGCCATTGGTGGCGGTTCGGTTCCAGGCGGCATGGATCACCTTGTTGCCGCGATCGTTATGCAGGCCGCAGGCGAAGACCCCACCGCGTTCAACTACATCGGTTATGACGCTGGTGGCGAAGCGATGGCAGGCCTTCTGTCGGGCGAGATTGATGCGCTGTCGACTGGCTTTTCCGAAGCGGTAGCTTTGGCAGAACAGGGCGAAGTCCGCATTCTTGGCGTCACCGCACCCGACCGCGTGCCTGCGTTCCAGGATGCACCCAGCTTTGCCGAACAAGGCATTGATGCGCAATTCGTCAACTGGCGTGGGTTCTTTGCTGCGCCGGATCTGCCGGCAGAGCAACTGACCGCGTATCAAGACATGCTGGCCGCAATGATGGAAACACCCGAGTGGGAAGAAGTCCGCGCGCGTATGGGTCTGGTCAACATCTTCCGCCCAGGTGACGAATTCAAAACCTTCCTTGAAGGTCAAGAAAAGCAGATCGGTGATCTGATGCGAGACCTCGGATTCCTCTGATCCCTCCGGCGATCTGAAAAGATCGCGGGGTCTTACACAGCGGATGCCCGGCTGGCGTGACCGGCAATGGGCATCCGCGCCTCCATACCTTATTTCAAATCACTCGGGAGGGACGAGAGATGGCGCTAGATCGCTGGATCGCTCTGGCCTTTATCGCGCTGTGTTGCGTGTATGGCTATGCAGCTTTTTTCACCATGGACGACCAATTGCCGCCAATCCTACAACGCAACCCCGTGTGGCCATCGACGTTTCCAAAAATCCTGACAGTTCTTGGTATTGTTGTCGGACTGATTGTCCTCTTCACGTCCAAGCCCGCTGACTCTGGCCCCGCAAAAGACGGTACAATCGATCTGAACCGGCTGGGGGATTACAATGTTGGCCAAGCGCTTGGGTTGCTCGCGCTGATGGTGGTCTACGCCCTGACGCTGCGCCCACTGGGATTTGTCGGCTCAACTGTCGGCTTTCTGGTGCTTGGTGCCGTTATCCTGGGCGAGCGACGCTTTCACATCCTGATCCCCGTAACGGTCATCGCCGCCGGGTCGATCTGGTATCTGGTCCAGGAGGTGTTGGGTATCTTCCTACGCCCGTGGCCCGGCATGTTCATGTAAGGGGGGACTCGACATGCTCGAAGGAATTCTGATTGGTCTCACCGCCGCAGTCACCCCGTTCAACCTGATGATGGTCGTGATGGGATGTGTCATCGGGACTTTGATCGGCATGCTGCCGGGGCTTGGGCCTATGTCGATCATCGCCATCATGATCCCCGTGGCCATTGGTATTGGCGATCCCACAGCGGCCTTGATCCTGCTGTCCGGCGTCTACTACGGCGCAATCTTCGGAGGCTCGACATCGTCCATCCTGCTCAATGCACCGGGGGTCGCCGGAACGGTGGCCACCAGCTTTGATGGCTATCCCATGGCCCGAAAGGGGCAGGCGGGCAAAGCACTGACCATCGCCGCCGTAGCCAGCTTTGCGGGCGGGACCATTGGCGCGATCCTGTTGATGATCTTCGCCCCTGCCCTGTCATCCGTCGCGCTGCTGTTCCATTCGGCCGAATACTTTGCCCTGATGGTGGTCGGCCTTTCGGCCATCGCCGCTTTTGCAGGCACCGGACAGGTCGCCAAAGCGCTGATGATGACGCTTCTGGGTCTGATGCTTGGGACCGTTGGCGAAGGGGCATTGTCGAACATGCCGCGCTTCACCTTTGGGATGATGGAGCTGCAAACCGGCTTTTCCTTCATCACACTGGCCATGGCCATGTTCGCCCTGCCCGAAGCGTTGTTTCTCGTGATGAACCCGATGCGCGCCGTGAGCGGCTCTGACGGCGACAGCGGCAAGATCACCAATATGCGGATCACCGGCGCCGAGGCACGTGCCATTGCACCTGTGATCGGACGTCAATCCTTGCAGGGCTTCTTTATCGGCGTTCTGCCCGGTGCGGGTGCAACCATCGCATCATTCCTTGGCTACGCTGTGGAACGCAACATCGCCAAAGGCGCCGAGCAAGAAGAGTTCGGCAAAGGGTCGATCAAGGGCCTTGCCGCGCCCGAGACAGCCAACAACGCCGCCTGCACCGGATCGTTCGTGCCCTTGCTAACGCTTGGTATTCCCGGCTCTGGCACCACGGCCATCCTGTTGGGAGCCTTGCTTGCCCTGAATGTGACGCCGGGGCCGCGCCTCATGACAGACACACCAGAGGTGTTCTGGGCAGTGATCATTTCGATGTATCTGGGCAACCTCGTTCTGTTGATCCTGAACCTGCCACTGATCCCGTATATCGCCAAGATCCTGACGATCCCGCGCACCTTCCTGATCCCATTCATCCTGTTCTTCACCTTGATGGGCAGCTACCTTGGGCAGAACAATTCCACCGAATTGCTGATCCTTGTGGGCTTTGGTGTGATTGCCACGATCCTGCGCTTTGCGGATTATCCGCTGGCACCGCTGCTGATCGGGTTCATTCTGGGCACCATGCTAGAGAACAACTTTGCCCGCGCGATGCAGCTTTATCGTGGCTTTGATTTTGTCCTCGAACGCCCGATGACACTTGGCCTGTTGGTTCTGGCGCTGCTTCTTGTGGTTCTGCCAAGCTATCGCGGGTACCGCGCGCGCAAACGGGCCGAGGGTGTGGCCGATGGTGACTGAACACGGTCCCGGGCCCCTTGACGGGGTCCGGGTTCTTGACCTGACGAATGTGCTGGCCGGGCCGTTTGCCTGCCACCAGCTTGTGCATCTTGGGGCCGAGGTGATCAAGGTCGAGGCGGTTGGGCGCGGTGATCTTGCGCGCAATCTTGGGGCCGATTCCACCCTGTCCGCCAAGGGCATGGGGATCAGCTTTCTCGCCCAAAACGCGGGTAAGTCTTCGATCACGCTGAACCTCAAGGATGCACGCGGTACAGAGGTGCTCAACCGTCTCGTGGCCGACGCGGATGTGCTGGTCGAGAACTTCCGACCCGGCGTCATGGATCGCCTTGGCATCGGGTATGACGCGCTGACGCAGATCAATCCTCAACTGATCTACTGCGCCATTTCCGGCTTTGGCCAAACCGGCCCTTGGGCGGATCGCCCTGCCTATGACCAAATCGTCCAAGGCGTGTCTGGCGTGATGTCGATCACCGGCGATCCTGACAGCGCGCCGTTGCGGGTGGGATATCCGCTGGCTGACACGATCGGCGGGTTGACAGCGGCCATGGCGATAAGCGCCGCGCTGAACGCCCCCAGCCGCGGGACATTCATTGATGTGTCGATGCTCGAAGCGGTGTTGGCGACGATGGGATGGGTTGTGTCAAACCATCTGGTCGGCGGCGTAACGCCCCAACCGAATGGGAATGAAAACCCAACGTCGGCCCCGTCAGGGGCGTTTCAATGTGCCGATGGGTTGATCAACATCGCGGCCAATAAAGACGAACAATGGGTGATCTTGGCGCGCCACCTCGGACGCGACGATCTGTTGACCGCCCCCGCCTTTGCCACCCGCGAAGACCGCAAGGCGAACAGACTGCGCCTCAAGGCCGAACTCGAAACTGTTCTCACAGAACGGTCCGCGCAGAATTGGGCGGAAGAGCTGAATGTGCTTGGTGTCCCGGCGGGTGCGGTGATGACGGTACCTGACATCCTGGCACATCCCCAAATCAGCGGTCGAAATTTTGTCACCCGGTTCGACACAGTGCCCGGGATGGATCAAGGTGTTGACCTTGTCTCAATCGGTGCGATGTTTGACGGCACGCGCCCAAAGGCGACAACGCCTCCCCCGGCGCTGGGACAGGACGCAATCAGGATTTTGACAGATCTGGGCTACACCCCAGACAAGATAGACGTGCTGCGCCAGGAGGGCGTGATTTGACCGAAAACAACGATGTGTCAGATTGGTGGCGGACCAAGATCATCGACATGGAACCGGGACGCATCCATTTGCGAGGCCAACCGGTTCAAGACCTGATCGGCAATATCGGCTTTGCCCAGATGATCTGGCTCATGGTGACCGGCGAAAGTATCACCGGACCGCGTGCAGCGCTGTTTGAGGCCGCACTTGTGTCCGCAGTGGACCACGGCCCCCAAGCGCCCTCAATCGCGGCAGCCCGGATGGCCGCGACCTGTGGCATTGGCCTGCAATCGGCCATGGCAACGGGCCTCAATATGCTGGGCGACGTGCATGGCGGCGCGGGTGAACAGGCGGTCACGCTATATAGGCAGATCGAGACCGCAGGCATAGACGCCCTTGCCGAAACTCTGGACACATGGCGCGCGTCACATGGGCGGTTCATTCCGGGGTTCGGCCACCGGTTTCACAAGCCGGTCGATCCCCGCGCGCCCCGGCTTCTTGGACTGGTGGACGATGCGGCACTGGAGGGCGCTGTGTCCGGCGCATACGCCAAGATTGGCCGCGCCATTGAACGCCATTTGGCCGAAGAACGCGGCAAACCGGTTCCAATGAACATCGACGGGGCAACGTCGGTGATTTACGCAGAGCTTGGGTGCCCTGCCCCGCTGGCACGGGGGTTCTTTGGCCTATCCCGGTCGGTCGGAATTCTGGCCCATGCCTGGGAACAGACCCAGCAAGGCGGGCGAAACAAAGGCCCAACACCCCCCGCGTACCGATGGACCTATGATCAAGACTGACGCGTTCAAGGCGACAATGCTGACGCTTGTGATTGGCGCAATCGGTGCCGTTCTGTTCCACCTCATAGGCTTTCCAGCAGCGTTCCTCACCGGACCGGCAACGGCCGTCGCCATAGCATCCGTGGTAGGGTTGCGGACCCATGTCCCGCTTCGGCTTTGCGATGTTGTGTTTCTCATCATCGGCGCGCAAATCGGAAGCACGGTCACCTCCGAGGTGATTGACGCCGCGCTGACATGGCCGCTGTCTTTTGTGGTTTTGACACTGACCCTTGTCCTGATCCTTCTGGTCGTTCCCGCGACCTTGAAACGGTGGTTCGGCCTTGATCGCATCACTGCATTCCTTGCCTCGGCACCCGGTCATGTGACCTTTGTGCTGGGCCTCTCAACCGACATGAAAGCCGATGTCGCCCAAGTCGTCCTGATCCAGACCATGCGGGTCTTTTTGCTGACATTGCTGGTGCCCGTATTGATCGCATTCTGGGGCATTGAGGGCACAAGCACGTATGTCGTGCAAGAAACGGGTGCGCCGTCCACCCTTGCACTGGTCCTTATCGTGGCCCTCCTGCTTGGGCTGCTTTTAAAACGCCTGCGCGTTCCTGCCCCCCTCTTGCTAGGGGCGATGGCTGTGTCTGCTATCGGATATGGCAGTTCGGTGGTGTCCGGGATCATTCCTGCATGGATCACGATTTCAGCTTTTGTGTGTATGGGCGCGCTGATTGGCAGCCGGTTCAGCGGGATCGCGGTGTCACAGATGCGCGCGGCGTTTTCCGCAGGCTTACTGAGCACGCTGCTTGCTTGCATCGTCGCCGCCATTGGGGCGTACATCGCGGCGCTGCTGATTGGTCTGCACCCGGCGGCGCTGTTTCTTGCGTTTGCGCCGGGTGGCGTAGAGGTTATGGCCGCGCTTGCAATCGAGACGCAGCTGGAGCCTGCCTTGGTCGCGGCACATCACGTCTTTCGCCTGATTATTCTCGGCGTGCTATTGCCGCTCTTTGCCATCAGATACCGCGACGCCTGAGCGCGGATCGGAACAGCGCAGCAACCGATTGAAGCTCATCGAGATATGAGCGCGTTGAATTTGCGCGACAGCCTCAAGATCGTCCGAGCGCAGCGCAATCTGGATGGCTTCCAGCTCGTGCAGAAAAATCCTGTATTCCTCATTGAGGTCGAGTTCTGCTTTGATCGCACGGACCAACCAGAGGCGCTTTGTTTTGTAATAGAGACGCTCCAACACCTGCTGCAACGGGACGTTGGCCGTCAGTTGTAGCAGCGTTTCGAACACCTCCATGTCAAGCAGAGTAAAGCTCTGCGGTGTGCCCGTGGCAATCATATCCGCCGCCCGGTCGATCAGGTTTTGCCAGCATCTCCGAAACGCCGAGTTGGGTGCCACCGGATCAAGCCGCCCGGTCAGGGCCGTCAATTCGACCCTGAGACGGTACGCCTGTTCAAGCTCTTGGATATTGGCGTCGGTGACAATCGTGCCCACACCGTGCACCGAATGCACCAGGCCTTCCTCTTCCAGACGCGCAAGAACGCGCCGGACGGGCGTGCGGCTGGTGCCAAACTCTTCGGCAAGAGCCGTTTCCGACAGCTGTGCACCTGGAGGATGATCAAGCAGACAAATGCGCTGGCGCAGGTCAAAATGCATCGCCGCGTGGCGGTCCTTGACCGTCAGCGCCGTGTCCTCGTGCGATGTGCCCAAAAGGTCAGGCACGCAGCCTGTTTCCCAGCTTTTCCAACATGCCAAGACATTGCGCCAATTGTTCAATCGCAATGAACTCATCCGCCTTGTGCGCCTGTTCGATCGACCCCGGACCGCAGACAACGACATCTGTGCCCAGCGCCTGGAAAAGCCCGGCTTCGGTTCCAAACGCCACCACGTCACAGCGATTGGCCCCGGTGAGTTCTGAAACGATGCGGCGGGCTTCGTTGTCATCCGTGGGCAGCAGGCCCACCACTTCGCCGATCACATCGGTGGTGATAAAGGCATCAGGGTGCACCGCGCGCATCTTTGGCAAGAGTTCGGTTTCGCAATACTCGCGCAGGCTGGCTTTGACGAACTCCGCATCCCCCGGCTGAACCGGACGCATTTCCCAATCGACCTGCGCCGAGGGTGCGATGACGTTATGCGCCACGCCGCCAACCAACGCGCCAACGTTGACCGTTGTCCAAGGTGGATCAAACGGCGAGTCCTTTGGTGCGCGCGCCCGCAACGCCTCTTTGAGGCCAAGCAGGTGGTTCACATAACGGACCGCATATTCGACCGCGTTCACACCGTGATCTGGAATTGACCCGTGCCCCGCCAGCCCATTGAAACGCGTCGTATATTCGTTGCAGCCTTTGTGCCCGTCGATGATCCGCATCTCGGTTGGTTCGCCGATGATGGCAACCCCCGGCGTCAGCCCCCGCTCTGACAGGACATCTGCCAGATGCCGCGCACCGAAACAGCCGACCTCTTCGTCATAGGTGAAGGCAAAGTGGATGGGTCTGTCGCGCGTGCAGGCGGCAAAATGGGGGGCCATTGCCAAAGTTGCCGCAATGAACCCTTTCATGTCACAGCTTCCGCGCCCGTACAGACGGCCCTCAGACGGGTCCATCTGAAACGGATTGCGGGTCCAGGCCTGATCGGCAACCGGGACAACGTCGCTGTGCCCGGACAGGACGATTCCACCGCTTCGATCCGGTCCCAACGTGGCAAACAGGTTCGCCTTGGTCCCGCATGGCGACGTCATTACGTCACAGCGTGCGCCAACATCGTCCAGCAGGGTCGCCATGTGGCCGATCATGTCCAGATTGCTGTCTGCCGAAATGGTCGGATAGGCGATCAGGTCGCCCAGGATTTGCGTCGTCCGGTGAAGGTGGTCCACTGCCCTAGTCCTTGACAAACAGTTTGCGTTCAACCTGGCACAGGGCTTCGGCTGGACCGTTATCAGTGATCAGGATGGTTTCGGTTGTCTCAAGCCCCCATGTGTCCATCCACAATGCAGGCATGAAGTGAAACACCATTCCGGGCTGCAAAACGGTTTCATCTTCGGCCCGAATAGAGGCCGTGCGTTCGCCCCAATCCGGCGGATAGCTTAATCCGATCGGATAGCCGCAGCGCCCTTCGCGGTGGATACCATGTTTCTGCAACACGTTGATAAAGGCATTGGCAATGTCACACGTCCGGTTGCCCGCGCGGGCGGCGTCCAGCCCGGCTTCGATTCCTTCAATCTGCGCCCGTTCCGCATCCAGCATCGCTTGTGGAGGTTTGCCTAAGAAAACTGTCCGACAAAGCGGCGCATGATACCTGCGATAGCACCCCGACAGCTCAAAGAACGTCGCCTCGCCTGCGCGCATTGGCTCCCCGTTCCACGTCAGATGCGCGGCGGTTGCGTCCAGCCCCGAAGGCGTCAACGGTACGATGGCAGGATAATCGCCCCAGATGTCGTCCACACCCGTGATCCCGGCATGCATGATGTCTGCGACCACATCATTTTTGCGAACACCCGGTGCCGCGCGCGCAATTGCGGTTTCAATGACATGCTCGGAAATCCGGGCGGCTTTGCGGATGAACGCAACTTCCTCGTCGGACTTGATCAACCGCTGCCAGTTCACAAGCGCGGTTGCATCACTGATCTTTGCATCTGGAAGTTCGGATATGAGAACCTGATGCGCCTTGGCCGAGTAATAGTAGTTATCCATCTCAACGCCGATGCGCGCCGCGCCCAACCCAAGATCGCGCAGCCGTTCGGCAAGGTCTTGCATCGGATGGCGGACCGTCGATTGCACATACCGGTCGTGATAGCCAAAGATGTTGTCCGCGGACATCCAACAGGTGCGCAGCGCCCCGATTGAATCCATAAAGCGCCCCCACCAGATCGGTTCGCCCTCCAGGCGCAAAAGCACACCCTGATGGACGTAAAAGGACCAACCGTCATAGCCTGTCAGCCATGCTTGGTTTGAGGGGTCAGTCACAAACAGGGCATCCAGCCCAGCGGCGTGCATTGCCTTGCGTGTCAAAGCAATGCGGCGGTCGTATTCTGCGTCGCTAAACGGGGCATTTCCGTCAGGCATGGTTGGTCCTCAGCGCTTTATTTTGTAAGATGTGCACAACTCAGCGGAAATACTGCTGAACGGCGCCCAGAATCAGGCAAGTATTCTTGACATGATCTGGAATCATCGCCTGTTGTGCACAACGATTTGCCACCTTTAATGAACGGAAAACGACATGCTGCGGAATGACCAACTTGATCAGTGGGATCGAGACAACTTTTTCCACCCCTCGACGCACCTTGCGCAACATGCTCGCGGCGAAAGCCCCAGCCGGGTGATCAAAACCGCGTCAGGCGTGCATATCGAAGACCGCGACGGCAATCGCTTTTTGGATGCGTTTGCCGGTCTCTACTGCGTAAATGTCGGGTATGGGCGGCAAGAGATCGCAGAGGCGATTGCCGCTCAGGCGCGCGAATTGGCGTACTACCATTCCTATGTCGGTCATGGCACCGAAGCGTCGATCACCTTGTCCAAGATGATACTTGACCGCGCGCCCGATCACATGTCCAAGGTCTATTTCGGCCTTGGCGGGTCGGATGCCAACGAGACCAATGTCAAACTGGTCTGGTATTACAATAACATCCTGGGCCGCCCACAGAAGAAAAAGATCATCTCGCGCTGGCGTGGCTATCATGGTTCGGGTTTGGTCACCGGATCACTCACCGGGCTTGAGCTTTTCCACAAGAAATTCGACCTGCCTATCGAACAGGTGGTGCACACAACCGCACCCTATTTTTTCCGCCGCGAAAATCTGGATCAGACCGAGACCCAGTTCGTCGCCCAATGTGTGGCTGATCTCGAAGCGCTGATCGCCCAGGAAGGCGCGGACACCATCGGGGCCTTTATCGGGGAACCCATGCTGGGTACCGGCGGCATTGTCCCGCCACCCGAAGGCTATTGGGCCGCAATTCAGGACGTGCTGCAAAAACATGATATTCTGCTGATCGCCGACGAGGTCGTGACAGGCTTTGGGCGTCTGGGCACTATGTTTGGCTCTGAGCATTACGGGATCAAGCCCGACATTATCACCATCGCCAAAGGTCTCACCTCGGCCTATGCGCCGCTCTCCGGGTCCATCATATCAGACAAGGTCTGGGCGGTTCTGGAACAAGGCACAGACGAAAATGGCCCCATCGGGCACGGCTGGACATATTCCGCGCACCCTATCGGGGCGGCGGCGGGGGTTGCGAACCTCAAACTGCTGGACGATTTGAACCTGATTGAAAACGCGGGCACGGTCGGCGCGTATTTGAACGCAGGTTTGACCGAAGCCTTGGCCGATCACCCCCAAGTCGGAGACGTGCGCGGCGAAGGCATGATTTGCGCGGTGGAGTTTGTGAAAGACAAAACAGACCGCGTTTTCTTTGACCCCGCCGACAAGATCGGGCCACAGATCTCGGCCAAGCTTTTGGAGCAGGACAAAACCATCGCCCGCGCCATGCCACAGGGGGATATTCTGGGTTTTGCACCGCCCTTCTGCCTGACCCACGAAGAGGCGGACACCGTGATCGCCGGAACCGTCCGGGCCGTCAAAGCCGTACTTGGCTAGGCAACGCATCAAAACATTTGGCCCAGGCCGTCAGGATACATCCCCGGCGGCCTGTTCCTTTTTCTGGGCATTTGCACCACAACGACGACGGGCACCCTTTGAAAGGGCCCCTGAATGTCGCTTTTCGCTTGAGGCCTGCCAGCTCAAAGCCGACACTATCGTGATGAAGAATCCACCGGAACTCGCCGTCTTTACCGATCTGGACGGCACGCTTTTGGATCATACCACCTACCGGTGGGACGCCGCGCAACCTGCGCTTGACCGTCTTGCAGCACTGGGCATCCCCGTCATTCTGGCAAGCAGCAAAACCGCTTCCGAAATGACTTATTTGCGGGATCAAATGGCGCTGACCCAGTACCCCGCCATTGTGGAAAACGGATCTGGTGTGATCGGCCTTGATGGGCAGGACATGACAGATCGCTACGCAGTGTTGCGCGACACCCTTGATGGTTTGCCTGGATCTCTGCGCCGCCTCTTTCGCGGGTTCGGCGACATGACCGTGGACGAGGTTGCTTTGCTGACCGGATTGCCGCCCGACGCCGCACAGCGCGCAAAGACGCGGATGTTCTCGGAACCGGGGGACTGGTCGGGCGACGCCAACAGGCTGAACGCGTTCCGCACGGTGCTGGCTGAACATGGCGTGACCGCACAGCAGGGCGGACGGTTTCTGACGCTGTCGTTCGGAACCACCAAAGCGGATGCGATGGTCCAAATTATCAAGGTCGTCGCCCCAGCCAAAACGCTGGCACTTGGTGATGCGCCCAATGATATTGCCATGCTTGAACAGGCGGATCACGGTGTCATCGTCGCCAATCCGCACCGCGCACCCTTGCCAAAAACTGCCAGCGAAGCCGATGGCAGGATCATGCGCACTACAGACCCCGGCCCGCAGGGGTGGAATTCGGCGGTGCACGCCTTTCTCGACGCGCACGGACTCAAGACAGGATCAAAGCTCTATGGTTGATTTTCACCAGAACGGTAACATCACGACGCTGCACAATCTGCGCACCCGGTCGCTTCCGGAAATGACCTACGAGCTTGAGACATTCGCCCAGACGCGAAAAATGTCGCTGATCCTGCCCTGCCTCTATTCAGAGCTAGAAACCGATGCAATGCCGAACATTCTGGCCGAATTGGCCAAGGTTACCTATCTGCACCGAGTGATTGTCGGGCTGGATCGCGCCGATGAAGATCAGTTCCGGCACGCGTGCGCGTTCTTCAAGGGGCTGGATCAAAACCACATCGTGATCTGGAACGACAGCCCGCGCATGCTGGCCTTGGGCGAACGGCTTAATGCGATGGGTCTGGCCCCTACTGAGCAGGGCAAGGGCAAGAACGTCTGGTCCTCAATCGGGTATCTGATCGGGTGTCAGGACAGCGCCGTCATGGCGATCCATGACTGCGATATACTGACATATACAAATGAGATGCTCGCACGGTTGATCTACCCGGTGGCCAATCCGACGTTCCCCTATCAGGTCGCCAAAGGGTATTACGCCCGCATCGGAAACGAAAAACTGAATGGGCGTGTGACGCGGCTTTTGGTGAGCCCATTGTTGATCGCGTTGAAACGCGTGATCGGGGACCGCGATTACATCGACTACCTGCGCAGTTTCCGCTACCCGCTATCTGGTGAATTTGCGATGCGCACGAACATCCTGCCCGACCTGCGTATCCCATCTGATTGGGGGCTCGAAATCGGTGTCCTGTCCGAAGCGTGGCGCAATCTGGCCCCCAAGGCGGTCTGCCAGGTCGAAATCGCCGATGCCTACGACCACAAGCACCAGTCGCTCAGCGCCGAAGATGCCGCGACTGGGCTGAACCGCATGTCCACGGACATCTGCAAGGCGATTTTCCGCAAGTTGGCCGCGGATGGCACCATTTTTACCAACAACGTCTTCCGCACGCTCAAGGCCACATATTACCGCAGCGCATTGGATCTGTTGGATGCGTATTACAGCGATGCGCAGATGAACGGCCTTACCATCGACCGCCACGCAGAAGAACAATCTATCGAACTGTTCGCCGAAAACATCATGCGGGCTGGACAGACGTTCCTCGAAAACCTGCGCGAAACCCCGTTTATTGCAACCTGGAACCGCGTGCATGCCGCCGACCCGGACTTCCTGCGCGATATGCAGGCCGCGGCATTGGCAGACATGCAGGACTATGCGTGACCCGCGTTGCTGATCCAGCGGCACTGGTAGGGTGCCAACTCAACATCTTCGTCCGACACAACCTCGCCTGACAGCAGGTCGCGCCAGTCTTCATCAGCAATGATGTTCAGCGCAGTGACCGGCAGGGTCACTTTGTCCTTGCTGACATTGTGCAACGCAAAAACCGATTGCCGTCGATCGAGACTTTGCCGCCAGATTCCAAAGACCCGGCTATCGCCTGTGGTGACCGTGAATTGGGTTGCGTTGGGATGAAACGCCGTTTGCTTCTGGCGGATCTTCAGCCGTGCCTTCAAAGCGCGCAAAACCTGCCCGTGAACTGACCCGTCCTCGGCCAGAAGCGATTGCAGCGTGTCGTAATCCCACCTGTGCCGATTGATCGCCCGGTTCATCCCGCGCCGCACCACCGCATCGGTGTCATTCGGCGTGGCGAGCATCGAATGGATGTAGAAGGCGGGAATCCCCTCAAGCGACATGACAATGGTTTGCGAACACAAGAACCGCGCAAGGTGATGATCATCGGGCCCATCAAAGGTTCGGCTGAGCGCCGCAAAATAGGTTGTGTTCAGTTCGTACGGGGCTTCACCGCCGTTCGGCAAAGCACGCATCGACACAAGCCCGCCAGAGGCTTTGACGCTCTGGATCATCGCATCCTGATCGTCGGGCGACAACAAACCTTCGGCGGGGCGCATGCCAATTCCGTCATGGCTGGCCGTGAAGTTCAGGTAAGCACAGCCAAGCGGCGCGGGCGGCATAGAGCGTTGCCATTTGTCGAGGGTCTTTGCCGTACCGGACAACAGCGCATGCAGAATCAGGGGCGGCAACGGGAAATTGTAGATGACGTGCGCCTCATCCCTCTTGCCAAAATAACTGAGGTTCTCAGCCTTGGGCACATTGGTTTCGGTCAACAACACAATCGGTTCGACCGCATAGTCACACAGCAATCGGATCAGCTTTACGATGGCATGTGTCTGCGGCAGATGGATCGACGGCGATCCGACCTCTTTCCAAAGAAATGCCACCGCATCCAGACGAATGATCTGCACCCCGTTATCAATATGCGTCCGGATCGTGCGCAGAAATTCCAGCAGCACGTCAGGGTTGCGGAAATCAAGGTCAATCTGATCATGGCTGAAGGTGCACCACACATGGCGAGGGCCGTTCTTTGTCTCGACTTTCTGCAAAAGCGGCGTGGTCCGGGGACGTACAACCATGCTCAGATCATCGTCAGGGCTGGCCTCAAAGAAGAACTTGTCATAGGGCGGCTTCCCTTGCCGGTAGGCGTTGAACCACGTGCCCTGACTTGACACATGGTTGAGCACAAGATCGGACATCAGTTTGAACTGGTCCGCGATCCGGTTGATGTCTGCCCAATCCCCCAGCTGCGGGTTAACCGCCATGTAGTCCGTAACAGCAAACCCATCGTCCGAGGTGAATGGAAAAAACGGGAGGATATGCACGCCGTTGATGACGCCCCGCAGGTACCGGCGCAGGAAGTCATTCAACAGGTCCAATGGCTTGTGCACCCCGTCCACAATCGAATTGCCATAAGTGATGATCAAAGCATCGCCCTGCGACCAAAGGGCATTGCCGGGCGCGCGCCCACGTTTGCGGCGCTGCGCGTTCTCGGGCCAGAACGCCTCTATGATCTGGGACGTCAGAATATCTGCGTTCACGTCAGGATAAATCTCGCTGACTTTGGACGCGATGGAGCGGCTCAATGCCGGCGTTTTTTCTTTGTTCAGAACGTCTTGAGGCATAGCCCACACAATCACGACCGTTTCGCGGTTTCAAACAGTTCGCAACCTTGGGCCACCAAACGCAAGCGCGCGTCTAGGCCTGCCCAAATTTTGGGCAATAGACGGCTGTGTTTTGGACGAGCACCCACAATCCGCGACTGCACAAACCCGACAGCACTGTGATACAGCGCAAGTATGAAACCAGCATCGACCCTCATCATCGGTATAGACGGCGGCGGCACCGGCTGCCGTGTCGCGATTGCGGACAAGGACGGCACGGTCCTTGGCACCGCGTCGGCGGGACCTGCCAATTACACGACCGATCCGGACATGGCGTTGCGGAACATTCTGACCGCCCTGACCGATGCAACACAGGCTGCGGGCCTGTCCAAGGTCAGGGTTGCACACGCCACAGCGCATGTCGGTCTTGCCGGGATCGTCACACCAGAAGCAGCCACCGCCTTGGCCGCTGACCTGCCATTTGGCGCATGCGTTGTCAGTGATGATCAACTGACCTCTGTGATCGGGGCCTTGGGCGACCGGGATGGCGCTGTGGTCTCTGTAGGAACCGGATCTTTTGTGGCCGTCAAAAAGGGCACAAAGAACCGGTATATCGGCGGCTGGGGGCTTCACCTCGGGGATCAGGCATCGGGCGCGTGGCTGGGGCGACAAGCGCTCCAACGCGGTGCACTTGTCCTGGACGGGCTTGCCGACTCATCAGACCTGATCGACACGCTGCTTGCGCGTTTTAACGGCAATCCCGGACACCTCATCGCCTTTGCTGCAAAGGCTACGGCCTCCGCCTATGCCGAGTTGGCCCGCCCTGTATTCGCAGCCGCAAACGCGCGCGATCCGAATGGAGTGATTTTGGTGCAGGACGGGGCAAAGTACCTGAACCTGTGCCTGCAATCCGCGCAGCTTGCCGATACTCACGTCATCTGCCTGACCGGAGGGCTTGGTCCGTCCTATGCCCAATGGCTAAAGCCTGCGCATCAGGCGCGCATAGTCTCCCCCTCGGGCGCCGCCCTGGACGGTGCGTTGCAACTTGCGCGCAGGCGTGCGGATCAGCAGTAACCGCAGCTTAGTCGCCGTTGCTGACAAGCAAGGCGTCAATCAAAGCGGATACATCTGCAATGGCACGCATCACATAAGGCGTGCCACACACCCAATCCACATTCGTGTGCAACACCGGGACCTGTGACAGCGCAGGATGGGTCACCATCTCTTCGGACAATGAGAACCCATCATAGGTTTGCGCCCCGATCAGAAGATCAGGAGCGTGCAAAATCACCTGTTCAAGCGACAAGGTGCCGTTGCCCTGAAACCCCAATTCAACAGACAGGTTCCGCGCCCCCCCTGCCACAAGGATGTCATGGCTCAACGTCCCGGCCCCAAGCGCAAAGCCATTCGGGAAAAAGAACGCCGCCAGTGGGGCGTCGTCAGTCAGGGGGCGCGGTTTTTCCAAGGTCTGTTCCAGATCTGATGCGATGCGGTCTGCCTTGGCAGCCTGACCCAGCACATCCCCCATCTTGCGAATTTCGCCCGGAATGTCAGCAAGCGCACGCGTGACCGGGAATTGCACGACCTCGATCCCGATGGACCGCAAAAGCGCGATCAAAGCGGGATCGTTGTATTCGCCCGCAACAACCACATCGGGTTTCTGAACAGCTAGCGCTTCGGCGCGGCCAGTGTTCTTGGCAAAAAGACCTGCTTTGGACGCCATCACCGAAGATCGCGGATCATCCGCCAACAGACTAAGCGACACAATCTGATCCGGCTCGGCCAGAAGCATCACCAATTGATCGGTGCAGACATTGATCGACGCCACGCGCGGGGAATCATCGGCGCTGGCCCACACCGGGGCCAGCACAATAGCTGTCAGCGTCAGAAGACGCCCCATCCTTTAGAACGAGGTCTGGATGCCAAAACGGATGGTCCGCTCTGGCGCGTTGAACCCACGCACGGTCTGGTAGGACGCATCCCCCACGTTGTCGATGGCTCCATAAACCGATGCCCTTTCGGTGATGTCATAGCGCGCAGACACGTCCCAAACGGAGTAATCATCCAGCGCAGTCGGTGTTCCGAACCCATCCAGCGTATCGGCAACATGGGTCACGTTCACGCCCACTTGCAACCGGTCCGTGATATCCGCCTCAAGCGCGAGCGACAGATCATGACGCGGTACAAGGATCACCCGGTCCCCGTTGTTTTCGGCATTGGTCAAGGTATAGGCCCCAGACATACGCACGCGGTCCGTGATGGCATACGACCCACTTAGCTCAAGCCCGCGCGTGACCGTCGTCCCATCGGTCTGAATGTAGCACCCAAAGGCTTGCGAGGGCAGGCAGTTCGGAGAGGCCCCAAAACCAATCAGGTTGTCGATCTCGGCCCAGAATAAGGTGGCCTTGACCGAACCGCTGTTGCCGTAGTTGTGTTCAACGCCAAGGTCAAAGCTCAGGCTTTCTTCGGGGTTCAGGGGTGCCGACCCGGCAAACGGGCCAAAGCGTTCGTACAAAGACGGTGCACGGTATCCGCTACCCAAGGACGCGCGTAAAATCGTTGCGTCGTTCATTTGGTAAGACAGCGCGGCACGTCCAGAAAGGCGACCGTCAAAGTCTGAATAATCATCATACCGAAGGGTCAAGGACAGTTCGACCGCATCTGTTGGAGTCGCCTTAATCTCTGCAAAGACCGCAGAGTTGGACGCATCATATGCATCGCCGTCAAGTTCAGATCGCTCCTCGGTCCAGTCCGCCCCCAAAGCCAAGGACATGGTCGACGAAACGTCTCCCTGCGCAAGATAGGCTGCGGTGTCGCGTTCGCCTACAAAATCGCGCGTGAAGCCGTTGCCGTCAAACCGGTTCGTTTCAAAACGGCTGAAGGACAGCTCATGGGTCCATGCTCCAGTCTGAACCTCACCAAACACGCGCGCGCCGCGGCGTGCTTCATCAATCTCGCCAGTGTTGTCCGTCGCAGATCGGTCAAACTCGGAAACACCCTCAGACCACAATCCGTTAACGCCCAAACGAATGGCGTCGCTGACTTGGTAGGCCGCAAAAAAGTTCACAGCGGTTTGTTCGAACCCATCGTTTTCATCATCGGTGTCGCGTGCCGAATACCCTTCGGATGTGACACGGCCAAGGCTCAGGGCCAGTTCCGCGCGGCTATCGAGATACCCAACACTCAGATTTGCAGCGCGGGTGTCAAAGCTGCCAAGCTCAAGCTGTGCCTGACCGGACACGCCATCCACACTGGGCCTCCAGCTTTCGACCTCGACAACGCCGGCAATTGCTTCGGAGCCATACACCGCTGACTGGGTGCCTTTGACCACAGCGATCCGGTCCAGTGCACCGGTTGTCAGCGTCCCAAAGTTAAACGCGGTTTGCGGCCCGGACGGATCGGCAACATCAATCCCGTCAACCCGCACGCCGACATAGGGCCCACTCAGCCCGCGAATACGAACCGTGGCGCTGCCACCCAATCCGCCATTGGCACTAACGGCAACACCGGGAAGTGTATCAAGCGCCGCTGTGACGCCAACCCCGCCGCGCAGGATGTCGTCGGTTTCCGCAACATCAATAGTGGCCCCGGTGGTGTTGAGGTTGGTTGGAAGAAGGCCGCCGAAAACAACGATCTCTTCAAGTTCGATAACGGTGCCACTCAGGTCTTGCGCGGCCAAAATCGACGGCGCAACAAGCGTCGAGCACAACAGCAGTTTGGTGGTGAGACGAGCCATAGGAATATTTCCAGTCTTGTCCGACGAAACACGCCGGAATGGTAACAATAATCTGGAATGCACGTGCATCCGCAGACGGTGATGGACACCACTGCGGACGGGCCGCCGTCTCATCGCGCCCCGCGATCAGACTGGGTGTTGGTTCACGGCAGGTCTCCTGACTTGCGGGTCATCGCTCTGCTGGCCTTCCCAGCGCCCGTGTCAGGCACCAGTGGCAATTTCAGCGTCGCTCACCGCTCACAGTTGCGGGGGCAGTCGCGGGTTTTTCCAAAGAAGCACCGCGTTCCCTTTTAACCGAACGCTGTAACACGCCCGGACCGTAAACACCTTCATGTGCACCCGACACATCCGGTCCGTCAAGCCCAGTCTCAATCCCGCGTAAAAACGTGTTTGGCCTCAGGTAGCCAGTTTTCCTGATTGATCAATCGTGTGAACACCCAGGCCCTCGACCCGGAAAATCTGCCTGATGTTGCCCATTCCGGCCAGCGCTGGTGTCGAAAGTACGCGTGGGCCAGCAAAGGACCATCGAAGTAGGTAACCGGCAAAATTTGTCTAAATTTCCTAATTTTTAACGTTGGAATCGCCGCATTACGATCACGAAACAGCCCAAGTTGAAGGATAGGTTTGAGCCTTCAATGAGCGCAACGACGTAGGCAGACTGCACAATCTACCAGTCTGCATGCATGCGAACAAGGGAACGCGACACGTGACATTTACGATCCAGTTTGACTATCGGTTTGACAGCACAGGGTTCTTTTCCAGCGCCGATCGACGTGCCGCATTAGAAGCGGCCGCAGCTGAGTGGGAAGCCGTGATCCGAGACGAGTTCGACGACCTGCCCGTTGGCACGATGTTCAGCGTCCAAAACCCAACGACATTGGCGATCGAGACCGTCACGCTGACCAATGCTGTTGATGACATAATCGTCTTTGTCGGCGCAACCGAATTTCCGGGGCCGACATTGGCTCTTGCCGGGCCAGACGGATGGGATGCCGAAGGAGACGCTTATTCGGCACGGATCAGCAGCGATTTCCGAGGCACGGGTCCAGTCACCGATTTTGAACCCTGGGCCGGCGGGATCACCTTCGACAGTTTGACCAACTGGTCTTTCAGCCTTGATGGTCCGGTTGAGGGGAGAAGCGATTTTCTGTCCGTCGCGGTGCATGAAATCGGGCATATCCTTGGCATCGGCACCTCCAGCGCATTTGACCGCTGGATTGTGAATGATCATTTCACCGGCCCCAACGCGCTTTCCGTCAACAACGGCGACCCCATCCCCGTCGAGGAGGACCACGCACACGTCGAAGAAGGGTTTGCCGAGGACACGGTGTCCCTTGATCCGATCCTAACAATCGGGAAGCGCGTGCTGATCAGCGAGATCGACAAAGCCCTTTTGGCGGATATCGGATATGAAATCGAGGGATTTACTCAACAAGGAAGCACTCCGCCGCTGGCTAGCGCAGAGGGCGAGTTGATTTTTGGACGGAACGTCGCTGACATACTCGACGGTCTGGGCGGCAACGATTCACTGCAAGGCGCAAGCGGCAACGATATCTTGCGCGGTAACACCGGCAACGACAACCTCTTTGGCCAAGACGGCAACGATACGCTGTTTGGCGATCAGGGTGATGACTATCTTGACGGCGGCGCAGGCCAGGACGAATTGCGCGGCGGTGCTGGAAAAGACACATTCTTTGGCCAAGGCGGGCAAGATATCTTCGTGATTGGCGCTGGCGATGGCCGCAACACTCTGTCCGACTTCGATGTGTCGACCGAAACAATCCGCCTGATCGATAGCGGGTTTTCATCCGCAACTCAGGTCGTGGATGCCATCACCAAACCGTTCAGCAACGTGTCGCGCATCACCTTATCGGATGGAACGACGGTAGACGTATTCCACACATCGCAAAGTGGCTCACCTTTGTCCGCATCCAACTTTGAATTGGTAACCAAAGCAGGCCCCACCGGATCAGACGCGTCGCCGGATACGGAACAGACGAACCCTGAGGAAACAGGACCCAAACTCATGAATGGCACCGAAACAGCAAACTTATTGTCTGGAACACAATCCGACGACCATATTTTCGGGCTTGGCGGGAATGACACGCTGAGCGGCGGAGGCGGGAACGACACGCTGACTGGCGGAACCGGGTCGGACGATTTCGTCATTCAGCCGGGCGACGGGATAGTACGCATTACGGATTATCTGCTTCTGTCGGACAACCTCGACCTGTCCGGCTTTGGCCGAGCCGACGTGGTCCAAGCCCTTGCCACCGCGCAGAACGCCAACGGTGTTGTTTTGACATTTGGCGATGGTACGGTCCTCAACATCCAAGGACCCGGCGTGACTACGTCTAGCCTGTCACTGACCGACATCACCGCGGGCGGGGCAGACGCACCAACAACCGGGCAGGTTGAAATTGATGGGGATTTCCGCGTCGGACAAACCTTGACTGCTAATCTTGTCAGCGTCAGCGATGATGACGGTCTGAATGCAGGGAAAACAATCTACCAATGGATGCGCGATGGAGAGCCCGTGCAAGGCGCAATATCCGCAACCTACGTCGTGGCAGAAGCCGACCTCGGCAGCGCACTAAGCCTCCGGGTCAGCGTGTCGGACATTTTTGGAACACGTACATCCCTGACCAGCACGCGTACGGAAATCACGGCGGACGGCTCCAATCATCCCTCTGTCCCAGACACGCCCGAGACGCCCGAAGGCGGGGATGGTGACACCTCCACAGACAGTCAGGACGACGTTTTCGATGAAGAACAGGACGTCAATTCCGTAAACGACACACACGTGACCGCCACGCCGTATAACGATGTATTCACAGCACGGTCCGGAATGGAGACGATCTTTGGCGGCGGTGGAAATGACAAAGTGGTCTTTGCAAGTTCACAGGACAATTTCACAGTGTCCATTCGTGCTGATGGCATATCAGTGACGGACCGGAGGGCTGACGGAGTTGGCACGATTGAGCTGCTCGATATCGAACAGATCGATTTTGAATTCCGCTCATTGGGGACTTCAGACGCGGTTACTTTGCCCGACCACGACGCCCTCGGAAATTTGTCAGACGACGAATTCGAATTATTCATCGAATTGTATATCGCCTATTTCAACCGTGCCCCCGATGCCATCGGCTTGGCCTTTTGGGCAACCGCCTATGCAAACGGAACGTCGTTGGACGAGATGGCCCTCTTGTTTGCAGGTCAGCCTGAGACACAAGGCATCTATCCCGAAGGCACCAACATCGTCAGGTTCGTCGCGGACATCTATGAGAACGTGCTTGGACGGGCACCTGATCTGGAAGGGCTGAACTTTTGGAAAGATGCGCTCAATTCGGGTGCGGTCAGCCAGAACGAATTCATTCTTGAAATTCTGCGGGGCGCAAAAGCAGACCCGTTTGCCGGAGCGTCTCAGGCATTCATAGACCGCCAAATGGCCGACCAAGTATATCTGGAACAAAAGACGGACCTCGGCGCATTGTTTGCCGTGCATCGGGGCATGTCTGATGTGGCGGACGCGGCGGCAGTGATGGACGTGTTCGACGGAAGCGAAAATGGTTTGGCATCCGCTATTGCCGCTATTGATGGGTTCTTTGCAGACGCGAGTGACGCCGACAACGGCGCGTTCCTGATGCCACTAATCGGTTTTCTGGACGCGCCTTCGCTTCTTTGAAATCTACCCGGTCGACCGGTGCAGTGCAGATCGCAGCCTTGCCCGCGATGTTGCGGCGGGCAAGTTGGTCTGTTCCATCGTGCAGTTTTCGCGCTGAAATTTTATCTGACTATTTTAGTCGGAAAGAGTTGATCGACTTCGTGAATCATGTAATTGACTATTTTAGTAAGAATAATGTCAAACGGAGATTCCCATGCACGTCCTTCGAACAACTTCGACGCTGGCTTTGATCGCCAGCACGGCGCTCAGTTCGGCTGTCATGGCAGCTGGTGAGGTCAACCTGTATTCATCGCGCCATTACGACACGGATGAACGTCTTTATAGTGATTTCACCGAAGCTACCGGCATCACCATCAACCGTATCGAAGGTAATGCCGACGAACTGATCGCGCGGATGCAGGCAGAGGGCGCAAACTCGCCAGCCGATATTCTTTTGACGGTCGACACATCCCGGCTTGAGCGGGCAAAAGATATGGGCGTCCTGCAAAGCATTGACAGCGACGTTCTGGAAACACGCATACCCGACAGCTTGCAGGACGATGACAACCAATGGTTTGGCTTTAGCCAACGCGCCCGGATTATCTTCTACGATAAAACACGGGTCGAAAGCCCGCCGCTTGATTACGTGTCGCTGGCCGACCCGCAGTATAAAGGGATGGTGTGCCACCGATCCTCAACCAACGTGTATACTCAAACTCTACTGAGTGCCGTGATCGAGAACCACGGCGAAGACGCGGCCCGTGGCTGGGCGCAAGGTATCGTCGACAACTTCGCGCGCGACCCACAGGGCGGCGACACCGATCAGTTGCGCGGGTTGGTATCGGGCGAATGCGATATCTCGATTTCAAACACCTACTATTTCTCGCGTGCGCTTCGTCAGGACGTCGAAGGCCTGCTCGAAGCAGATCGCGCGAACATCGGTTGGGTTTTTCCCGCTCAAAACGCGGAAGGCGCCCATATGAACCTTTCAGGGGGCGGTGTCGCAGCCCATGCGCCTAACCGCGACAATGCAATCAAGTTCCTTGAATACCTATCATCTGATCAAGCACAGCAATATTTCTCGGCTGGGAACGACGAATACCCTGCGGTGCCCGGCGTTGGCCTGTCACCATCTGTAGCAGCGCTTGGCATTTTCCGCCCTGATGATGCCGATTTGTCCGAAGTGGCGAAAAACCTGCCCATCGCGCAGCGCATCTTCAACGAAGTTGGCTGGAAATAATCCAAACCAAACGGACCACAGGGGGCGCTTAGGCGCCCTCTTCTGTTTTCCCCTGTTCATTCCGTATTCTGCGACACAAAAGAATAACCGGTAGCGTTCCAATCGCAACAATCACAAGGCTTGGCACTGCGGCCCCTGCCAACCGTTCATCGGAAGCCAGTCGATGCGCCTGCACAGCCAGCGTGTCAAAATTGAACGGTCGCATGATGAGCGTCGCGGGAAGTTCCTTCATCACATCAACAAACACGATCAAAAGGGCCGTAAACAGGCTTGGTCGCAAGAGCGGGAAATGCACGCGGCGCAGCAATCCCCATTCATTCTGCCCAAGCACCCGCGCCGCTGCATCCATGTTTGGATTGATCACCGCCACGCCCCCTTCATACGCGCCGATTGCGGCCGCCAGGAACCTGATCATGTAAGCACAAACGAGCAACCAAATTGACCCGGTGAACAACAGCCCGGTCGACACCCCGAACGTCTCACGCATATAGGCATCCAACGTGTTGTCGAAAAACGCAAACGGAACCAGCAGCCCAACCGCAATCACCCCACCCGGCACGGCGTATCCAAGTCTGCCCACATACAAGATAGCAGTGGCAAACCAAGAGGTCCGGTTTCGTGCCAAGTTACCAAAAAGCAGGGCAACAGCCACGGTCAACGCTGCCGCGCACAAACCCAAAGTCACTGAATTTCTGGCAAAGTGGAGATATCGCTGGCTAAAAAGGTTCTGTTCCGACCCGAGAGCCATTTCGGACAACATTACAACAGGCAAGATACATCCTAGAAACGCCGGAAGGAAACACACGAGGAACGCCAGCTTCTCAGCACTTCCTTTCAACGCAACCCGTGGCATGCGTTCGAATTTGCGCCCAAACGCATAGCGCGCCTCACCTCGGTTGACGCGCTCCAGGATCGCCAACAGCAGCGCAAAGGCCAAAAGCCCCAATGACAATTGGGCCGCCGCCGCGCGGTCTGCAAAAGTGAACCAACTGGAGTAAATCCCAACCGCGAAAGTTTGCACCCCGAAATAGGACACTGTTCCAAAATCTGCGATAGTTTCCATAGCGACAAGCATCGCACCCGATGCAATTGCGGGACGCGCCATAGGCAAGGATACGCGCCAAAACGCCCCCACCCGTGTCTGTCCAAGGGATTGCGCGGCATAGAATGTCGTCGCACTTTGCGAAGCAAACGCCGCGCGCGCCAGAAGATAGACATAAGGGTACAGCACCAGCGTCAACATCGCCGTCGCGCCCCCCAATGACCGGATTTCCGGGAACCAGTAATCCCGCGGCCCCCATCCGGTCGCAGCCCGCAAAGCGGTCTGGACGATCCCCGGATGGTCCAGAACATGGGTATAGGCATAGGCCAGAACATACGCTGGAAAGGCCAGCGGCAGAACCAGGGCAATCTCTAGAACCCGTCGTCCCCAGAAGTCAGTTGTTGTGACAAGCCAAGCTGAAATGGTACCGATCAGCGTGCTGAACACAACAACAAGAACAAGCAACGCCAGCGTGGTACGTGTGTATCGACCAAGCACGGTTTCAGCCAATGATTGCAACGTGTCTGTTGATCCCATGAACGCCGCGATGATCACGCTGAAATGAGGCAATACACAAATCAAAGCGATTAACGTCGCAACAATCCAGGGCAACTTCCCCTGTCTGGGACCGTTGGCGTTTTGTGAGGAAAGCGTTGTGTCTGCCATGTGATGTATGTCCGGGTTTGGCGTAGCCGGCGCTATATCCGATATGTTCAGTCAGGTTTTTCAGACCTGTTAACATTTCACTCAGGCAAAAGAAATCCCACCCCGAGATATCCGGGCTCTAATTTCCCTTGTATTGCGTGGTTTTATATTTTTTTTGTGGTTTGATGGTTGCGGGGGTAGGATTTGAACCTACGACCTTC
>NZ_JBPOFB010000021.1:0-40575 GCF_051251565.1 Marivita sp.
GGTACTGCGACTCAAGTCGTGGGAGAGTAGGTCACCGCCAAACCTAATAAACCTCCAAATATCTCTCCTAAACGATACCTTGAATTTGACCCCCACGGCTTGCCGCGGGGGTTTTTTCTGGCCCTGTCCGTACCAGTTACCCACATGTTCAGCTAGGTCGCGCCGCTGGACTTTTGGTGTGAAATGACCCAATCCTTAGGGCGCGCAAGTGCAGGAGCAAACGACATGGCTGACGGTAGTTTCGCGGTTCTTTTATTCGTTCTTGGTCTGACTGATATGAGCATCAATCATTGCGGCACGCAGCCGGGATGCCTTGGTGCATCTGACACGTCCTCTCGGGTGTCCCTGTCACTGGGCGAGGTGGTCGAACGGCGCGCAGAGCCTGCATCAGAGCTGTATCTGCGCTATGACCTTGGGCAAAAGCGCGGCCCATTTGGGCAGGTGGCAGGGCTGTCCATTGGCGAAAACGGCGAAACATGGGTCGGCTTTGGCGCAACCTATGACATTCCCTTCGGTCAAACCGGAGCGTATGCGGAATTGCATGCCATGCCGGGACTCTATTTTGACAATGGCGGTTTTGACCTGGGTGGTGAGGTTGCCTTTCGCTCGGGGATCGAGCTGGGGTACGAGACCCGGCAAGGTTGGCGCATGGCACTCAGCTATGATCATCGGTCCAATGCGGGGATATACGAAGAAAACCCCGGCATTGAGACAATCCAGTTCAAAGTTTCAGTCCCGCTGAAATGATCGCCGCACGGGCCGTCATCACGGTCATACGGATTGTTTGAAGACTTGCACGCAAAGCACATCACGGATTAGGGTTGCGGTGCGCTTTTACCGCGTCCCGATCATGTCGGGTGCGTGTAAGGTGGCAGTTATTGTGTTCAGTTTATTCTTTAGCGGCTTATGCAATCACAAAGAAGACGCCCCTCCGGCAGCGAAATACGCCGGGCGAACAGAATTGCCAGCAGGACCTTGTCCTCGTCAACCGGGGATCAGGTCTGTCGGACCTGTAATAGTGGAGAGATTTGCGACAGTCTGCGCGCTCAATTGGCCCGCAATGCCGAAGATCAGGATCAGGCGATGTTGGCGTCCGCAACCTATGACCCCGATGCGCCGCTCCCGGAAGGCTACCGCCGTGCGACGGATGCCGATTTGCAGGCGATTGGGCTGTCGGATGGGGAAACAAGCTTGCTGGATATGCCGGGAGAGCCTGATTTTCACGCAGAGGCTTTCGTGCGAACAGCTGCTAACGGTAGCGAAAGCTATGTTGTGGGCTTCAAGGGCACCAGTTTTACGTCGCTCAGCGATTGGCGGAATAATCTGGGGCAGGGTATGGGAAGCGAAACATCCTACTATCGTCGTGCAGCCAGAATTGGACGTCAAGCTATGAATTCAGGTCACGATATTTCGTTTGTCGGGCATTCTTTGGGTGGTGGTCTTGCTGCGACAGCGTCCGGCGCAGGCGGATTGCCTGCACAGACGTTCAATTCTGCGGGCTTGTCACAGGCAACGCTTGACCGCATTGCTTTCGAAAATCCTTCACTTGTGAGCGCAACACATGTGGAAGGTGACATCCTGAATGGATTGCAGGACAATACGCCAATGGCGGATGCTTACGGGACGCGACGCGGTATACCTCCAGCCAGTGGATGGACATTTGGGGATGTAGCGGGCGGTGCTGTCGGCGCGGTTGCTGGGTCGCTTCTTGGTGGTAACACGACGACAGGCGGCCTTATTGGCGCCTATGGGACACGTGGCGTACGTTTGCACGGAATGGAATCAGTAGAAGAAGCGCTGGAGCATGAAGAAGACATGCTGCGAGAAGAGATGGATGCGAACGGATGCTAAAATGGTTCAAATGGGGGCGATACGCTCTTCTCATAGCGTTCATATTTGCGGTTGCTGCATGCCAAGATGAGGGATCAACGAACATGAATGATAGAGCAGTTGACATTGGCGAAGTAGGTCCTGACGGCAACCACATGATATTTCGGCGCATTGAACAGGATGATTTCGACGCTGTGCGCGCGTATCTGGAGGCAGGTTTGGACCCGAATGTCCGTGGATTTATGGACGAGACGGCGGCGATTTGGTCTGCTGGGTCGAACTCATGGCGAATGGTTGAAATTCTGATTGAGTATGGGGCTGATTTATCATTGCAGTCACGAGATGGGCGTACCCTTTCAAGCATGGTGCGGCAAAGTCTTGACCTCGGAAACGTTCGGCTGACCGCGCCAGATGGTCAAGCTTTCCTGCGCGTACAGGACGTTTTGCGTCAAAGAGGTTTGTTGTAGGCTTATTGCATCGCTGGAATGTTCTTGCAGCGGTCATGACGGTATCTCTTGCGGCATTCCATCCGGCCATTACCGAAGATGCGAGAACGTCTTCCAACGACATGAATGAGATCGCGGAAGACGGCAATCACATGATCTTTCAGCGTATTTTACGCGATGATTTCGACGGCGTGCGCACGTATCTCGATGCGGGGGCTGATCCCAATGTCCGGGGGTTCATGAACCAAACTGCCTCCATTTCTGCGGCGGCGTCAAATTCCTGGCGCATGGTTGAGGTCTTTTTCGAGTACGGCGCTGAGCTATCGCTTGAATCGCGTAATGGGAGGTCGGCTTCCAGTATTGTGCAGCAGCGACTTGAGCTGGGAAATGTAAGTTTGTCATCTCCTGATGGGCAGGCCTTTGTGCGCATCCAAGATATCTTGGGACAGCGTGGTGTGCTCTGAAAAGAGGCAGTGCCGCAATGGCATCTATGGGCTAGGGTGACGGGCTTTCATCCAGCGCGTCAACGGCGACTCTCTGATCCGACCCGCGCACAAGTGCTTGATGGGGCTATAGAACAGGTCTACGACGCAGGGAATAGCCCGGTAGGTCACGCCACGGACCTCGGCATCACAGAACACTAAGAGGCTCTCCTAATGCTTCCCTACACGCTCCTCCACATTTTTCATGGTCCGCAGGGCAGAGCATGACGGATTGGATCGCCGTTGATTGGGGGACATCGCAGTTGCGTGTCTGGGGGATGACAGGCACGGGCACTGTGACCTTTCGCAAAACCAGTGAGGCCGGGATGAACGGGCTGCCTCAGGATGGGTTTGAGCCTGCGTTGATCGACCTTGTCGGTGACGACATGCCCATGGCCGAAACCCCGGTGATCGTTTGCGGCATGGCGGGGTCGCGGCAGGCCTGGGCCGAGGCAGACTATGCCGCCGTGCCCTGCGTAGCACCTGGCTTGGACCGTGCGACAGCGGTTCAAACGCAAGACAAACGCCTGTCAGTGCATATTCTTCCCGGTGTCAAACAAGCCAGCCCAGCCGATGTGATGCGTGGTGAGGAAACCCAAATCTCCGGATTCCTGACCCTGAACCCGAAATTCGCTGGCATTATCTGTTTGCCCGGAACGCACACCAAATGGGTGCATATCAGCGCGGGCGAAATTGTAAGCTTTCGCACCTTTATGACAGGTGAGCTTTTTGCGCTTTTGTCGGATCGTTCTGTTCTGCGGCACACGGTGTCTGGCGATGGCTGGGATTGGGATGCGTTTACCGACGCGGTCAGCACCGCAATGTCCAACACGTCTGATCTGGCCGCGCGGCTTTTTTCCATACGCGCCGAAGGGATACTGAACGATCTTGATGCAAAGACCGCCCGTGCGCGACTGTCCGGTCTGTTGATCGGTTCGGAGCTTGCCGCCGCGCGACCTTACTGGCTGGGCCAGCATGTGGCGCTGATTGGCGATGATGCGCTGTGCAAGGCTTATGCGGACGCACTTGGCGCGCAAGGCCTGCCAGTCGAGCGGACCGATGCGGACCGGATGACACTTGAAGGCCTCAAAGCCGCCTATGCTGGCCTTAAGGCCACCACGTCATGAGTAGTCGCAACATCATCGCAATCCTGCGCGGCATCACTCCGTCAGAAGTCGTGCCCATTGCTGAGGCATTGATTGACGCAGGCATCGACAAGATCGAGGTGCCGCTGAATTCGCCTGATGCCTTTATATCGATCAAAGCGCTGGTGAACTCAGTTGGCCGCCGTTCGCTGATCGGCGCGGGCACCGTGCTGACACCCGATGATGTGCACCGTCTGCACCGGATCGGCGCGCAGTTGATCGTGTCGCCGGATTGCAATCCACGCGTGATTGTGGCGACAAAGCAGCTCGGCCTGCAAAGCTTTCCCGGTGTGATGACACCCACCGAGTGTTTCACCGCATTGCGCAACGGCGCGGACGGGTTAAAGCTGTTCCCCGGTACGTTGATCGGTCCCGCAGGGCTCAGGGCGCTCAAGGCGGTGTTGCCTGACGGGGTCCAGACCTATGCAGTGGGCGGGGCCGACCCGTCAAACTTTGCCGAATGGCGCAATGCTGGCGTGGACGGATTTGGCATTGGAACCGCGCTATACGCACCGGGGCTTTCGGTGGACGACATCACTTCCCGCGCGCGCGACATCGTTGCCGCCTATGACAAGAGTATGACCTGATGGCATCCGTTTTCAGCACCAGCATTTGCGCCCTTGGTGAGGGTCCGTTGTGGCATCCTGAGGAACAGGCGCTTTACTGGTTCGATATCCTGGGCAAGCGGCTTTATCGCAACGATGGCAGTAATGAGCTAAGCTGGGACTTTGATGAACATGTATCGGCGGCCGGATGGGTGGATCACGGCGTGCTTCTGATCGCCAGTGAGACATCGCTATCCCTGTTCGAAACCGCGACCGGCGAAACGACGTTTGTGCATCCCTTGGAGTTTGACAACCCGGTGACCCGGTCAAATGATGGCCGCGCCGACCCGTGGGGCGGGTTCTGGATCGGGACAATGGGCAAAAACGCCGAGCCGGGGGCAGGCGCCATTTATCGCTATTATGACGGCACGCTGACCAAGCTGTTTGACCGGATCACAATTGCCAATGCGATTTGCTTTGCGCCAGGCGGGACGCATGCGTTTTACACCGACACCCACAAACGCAAAATTCTGCGCGTGGCATTGGACGCGGATGGCTTTCCTGATGGCAAGCCGTCGCTGTTTGTCGATCTGACCGAGGCACAGGCCAACCCCGATGGGGCTGTTGTGGATGCTGCGGGAAACCTGTGGGTGGCCCATTGGGGCGTCGGGCGCGTGGTGTGTTACGGCCCGAACGGCGATCTGCTGCGGTTCATCACCGTGCCGGCGGTGCAGTCCACATGCCCGGCCTTTGGGGGGCCGGACCTCGCAACGCTGTTTGTCACCTCAGCGGCGGATGGGCTTGATCCTGCGGGGCCAAAGGATGGGATGACCTTTGCAGTTGAAGCTGGAACAAAAGGCCAGCCCGAGCATCGTGTGGTTCTTTGAGGGGTAGATGAAATTTTACCGTTTGGTAAAAAAATATCACTTTGTGTATAAGATACGAAGTGTATTTTAGATAATTGTTATAATTGCAAAATATATACTCACACCGGGCCGATCAGCTCTGCCAGATGCGCGGCTGATCCGGACAGGGCTGCGTAGTCATCCTCTACCAGATGCACCGGGAATTGCCGCATGAAATCCGAAAAACGGCCCTTGTCGCAAAAGGCCTCGCGGAAGCCGAGCCGGATCAGGTGTGGCGCAAAATGGCGGGTGACGCCGCCGATCAGGTAAATCCCGCCAAACGGCAAATGCACGAGCGCAAGATTGCCCGCAGCGCGGCCCATCATTCGGATGAACAGGCGCGCGGCATCCTCGGCAAGGGCGCTTGTCCCATCATTGACCGCCTGCATGATGCCACCCGCATCAAGTGGCGTGACGACACCTGCTTCCGCGCAGATAAATTCGTAAACCCGTTCAAAGCCTCGGCCTGAAAGGACATCCTCCAACCCCGGCGTGCCGTGTTTGCGCGCGATCCAATCAAGCAAGCGCAATTCATCCGCGCTTTGCGCAGGCAGGGATACGTGACCGGCCTCGGATGGGGGAACAAGCGTGCGGTCACCCAGCCGGTAGACTGCCGCAGCGTTCATGCCGGTGCCCACGCCAATCACCAGCCGCGCGGCGTGATCCCCGGCGCTCTGGCCCGGTAGAAGAGTGCGTACCGCGTCTGGCGTCAGATGATCAAGGCCGTGTCCTTGCGCTTGCAAGTCATTCAACACCGCCACGGTTGTGGCGCCGGTGGCATCCGCAACAGACGCACGGTCGACAGTCCAGCTCAGGTTCGTCAACTCACCAATCCCGTCGCGCACAGGCCCGGCCATGGCGACGCAGGCGGCATCCGGGGACACGTTCTGGTCCGCCAGATAGGCGCGCAGGACAGACACCAGATCGGAGTGATCCGCGTTGCGAAACCGCTTGATCGTGTCAGTCCGCACCGTGGCACCATCGGTCAGTGCAACACGTGTGTTGGTGCCACCCAGATCGGCGACAAGGGCGGTGAGAGTCGGATGTTTGTTCATGTCAGGTCCCGGTCAGCGCGGATTTGAGCGCGTGGTACGAGGATTTCGGCGTGCGGTCCAGCGTGTCAAAATCGACATGCACCAGCCCGAACCGTTTGTCATAGCCAAGCGCCCATTCGTAATTGTCCATGAGCGACCAGATGAAATAGCCTTTGACCGGCGCACCATCGGCCATCGCGCGTTGTATGGCCGCGACATGTTGGTTGAGATACGCAATGCGGTGCGGGTCCGCGACACTGCCGTTCCTGATCACGTCCGGTGCGGCCATGCCGTTTTCCGTCACATATAGCGGCAAATCGCCGGTATAGTCGCGGGCGGTGCGGGTCAGGAAGTTATACAGGCCTTCGGGGTAGATTTCCCAATCCATATACGTCTTGGGCAAGGGGCCTTCGACCTCGTGATGGCTGGGCCATGGCCCATCATTTGGCGCGATGATCTTGCGGGTGTAATAGTTGATCCCGCACCAGTCCAGCGGGCTTTGGATGACGCCGAAATCGTCCTGCCAGCCTTTGGGCATGTGCGGCTCCAACCCCTGCATGACAGTGGCGGGATAGCGGCCTTTGAATGCGCCAGACAAAAAGAATTCGTTGTAATATCCGTCGTATAGCGCCGCTGCTTCATGTGCCGCCTCGGTGTCGTCGGCAGGCGTGGCCCATTCCATGTTGAACACGCCGCCAAGGTTGGTCATCCCCAAGCCACGCATCGCCTGAATGGCGGTGCCGTGGGCCAGCAACACATGGTGCATCGCGTGGGCGGTGGCGCGGATGTCGCGCAGACCCGGCGCGTGATGGCCCAGGAAATGCGACAACCAGCCAACGCACCACGGCTCGTTGATCGGGGCAACTGAATGCATCCGGTCGCCGATCCGACCCATGATCGTTTCGGTGAATGCACCGAACCACTTGGGCATGTCCGGGTTGCGCCAGCCGCCCAGATCGGCCAACGCCACAGGCAATTCCCAATGGTATAGCGCGGCACAGGGTTTAAGCCCGCGCTCCAGCATTGCATCGGTCAACCGGTCGTAGAAGTCGAGACCCTCTGGGTTCGGCGTGCCGCGCCCTTCGGGCAGAACCCGCGCCCAGCTTGTGGAAAAGCGATAGGCATCAAGCCCGGCCGCCGCCACCAGATCAAGGTCGGCTTCAAATCGATGGTAATGGTCACAGGCCCGATCACCATTTTCCGCGCGCACCACATTGCCGGGGGTGGCGGCAAAGCTGTCCCAGTGGGTTTTTCCCGCGCCGCCAAAGGCATGGCCTTCGATTTGATAGCTGGATGTGGCGGTGCCAAACAGAAAGTCGTCAGGAAAATCCTGCCGTTTGAACGTCAGCATCAGGCAATTCCTTCAGGTTGCGGCAGGGCCCGTAGACCGCCCGATGATCAGGTCTGCTTCGAGCAGGCGGGTTTTCGGCGCATGTTTTGGGGCCGTGATCAGCGACAGCAACATTTCCGCCGCTTCGCCGCCCGCGTAGCGCACCGAGGACCGCAGCGCGGTAAAGATCGGCACATCATCGCCGTTCTCAAGATAGCTGAGCGCGTCGTCATGGGTGATGATCGAGACATCGCGCGCCAACACCAGACCGGCCTCGTGCACCGCGCGGCGCACGCCAATGGCGGTGATGATCGACGCGCAGACAAACGCCGTGGGTTTGATGGCGCGTGACAGCATCTCCTTGGCGGCGCGGTAGCCGTAGACTTCGGTCATTTCCTCGCTGCGCATGAGCGTGGGATCAATCGACAGCCCGTTGTTCTTGAGCGCGGCTTCGTATCCCCGGCGGCGGCGGAACGCGAAGTCCATATGCTCGAGCCCATTCAGAAGAGCGATCCGGCGATGCCCCAATTCGATCAGGAAGTGGGTGCCGCGTTCAAAGGCACCGCGGTTGTTCACGTCGATCCACGAGTAGGGCAGGTTCACATCGGTCGAACGTCCATGCACCACAAAGGGCAGGCCGATCCGTCCCAATAGCCCGATGCGGGCGTCATTGATCACCGGACCATGCACGATGATCCCGTCGACAGTGCCCCGGGCGCGGATATCCTGGTAGGCGCGCGCCTCTTCCTGATCCGGCACCAATGTGAGCATCATGTCATAGCCCGCGCGCGCATAGGCTTCGCCGGCACCTGCGATAAAGTCACCGAACACCGGGTTGACCATCTCGTGCTGGTTCGAGACGGGAATCACGTGCCCAATGGCCAGCGCGCGCCCTGTGGCCAATCCTTTGGCGCGGGTGTTGGGACGGTAATTCAGATCGTGCGCGGCTTTCAGGACGCGGTTGCGCGTGTCTTCATTGACCTCGGGATACCCGTTCAGGGCGCGGCTGACCGTGGTCTGCGACAGGTTGAGATGTTCTGACAGTTGCTTGAGATTCACTGATTTTGCCCAAAGCGCTTTGAAAACTGGGGTCAAGTTAGACACAATTCAAAGTATATGCAAAGCCCCTTTGCGCGTGCCAAGTTTCTGCAATGCAGCATAAATGGTGGGATTTTCTGCGGCTACACTGGATTGACAGATGGCCTCAAATCGCTACGTTCAGCGTATCCAAAGCGCTTTGGAGTGATTCCGAGGCGGTGGATTCGGTTAGGCGTCAAAAGGCGCAACTTGGGAGGAATTTCATGAAAAAGACACTCACATCGAGTGTGGCCATCGCCGCGCTGTGGTCCAGCGCCGCGTTCGCGGAAAATGTCACCGTATTTGGTCCGTGGCTTGGCCCGGACCAGGAACTGGTCGAGGCCGTATTGTCGGACTTTGCCGCGAAATCAGGCCACACTGTCAGCTATGTCGGCTCTGACAGCTTTGAACAGCAGATCGTCGTTGATGCCGAAGCCGGCTCTGCCCCGAACGTCGCTGTCTTTCCGCAGCCGGGTCTTGCATCGGACATGGCCGCGCGCGGATTCCTGACACCGTTGAAAGAGGGCACTGCGGAATGGCTGGCAGAAAACTATGCGGCTGGTCAGTCCTGGGTCGATCTGGGAACCTATTCAGGCCCCGATGGCGCGGACAGCCTGTATGGGTTTTTCTACAAGGTCGATGTGAAGTCGCTGGTCTGGTATTCGCCCGAGAATTTCGAGGATGCAGGCTACGAGATCCCGACGACGATGGAAGAGCTTAAGGCGCTGACCGATCAAATCGTTGCGGATGGCGAAACGCCGTGGTGCATTGGTCTGGGATCGGGTGGCGCAACCGGCTGGCCTGCGACCGACTGGGTCGAGGAAATGATGCTGCGCACGCAAGACCCAAGCGTTTACGACCAATGGGTGTCCAACGAGATTCCGTTCAACGACCCACGCGTCGTCGCCGCAATCGAAGAATTCGGCGCGTTTGCCCGCAATGATGATTACGTGGCCGGTGGTGCAGGGGCCGTGGCCTCGACCGATTTCCGCGATAGCCCCAAGGGTCTGTTTGCGGCACCGCCCCAGTGCTACATGCACCGCCAAGCGTCGTTCATTCCTGCGTTCTTCCCGGAAGGCACCGAAATTGGCGCGGATGCGGACTTCTTCTACTTCCCGGCCTATGCTGAAAAAGACCTTGGCTCTCCGGTTCTGGGCGCAGGCACACTTTGGGCGATCACCAACGAAAATCAGGCGGCCCATGATCTGATTGCCTATCTTCAGACACCCGAAGCGCACGAGATCTGGATGGCCAACGGTGGCTTCCTGACGCCGCACAAGGGTGTGGACAGCTCCAAGTTCGCAACCGAAGCGGCGGCCAAGATGAACGACATCCTTCTGGGCGCCACCACCTTCCGTTTTGATGCATCTGACCTGATGCCCGGCGGTGTTGGCGCGGGCACGTTCTGGACCGGCATGGTCGACTATTCCGGTGGCAAGGACGCAACCGAAGTGGCGACTGAGATCCAGAATAGCTGGGACGCGCTGAAGTAAGAGTATCTTGCAAAAATGTTGGACTGTGCGGGTAGCCGCGCAGTCCGCACCCACAAAGCTGCAAAGCCAAGACCCGTATAAGGGACAGCCAGTGGCACACACTGGATCAGCACACATTTTGGGAGGGACAGAATGAATCCCGCAATTCAAGGTTTGTTGACCATCGCCATCGGCGTCGGCGGATGTCTGAGCTATTTTTATTTTTCCAATCAATTTCTGGACAAAGTGCTGTTTCCGGCAAAGGGTCCGAACGCGGGCAAGAACATAAACCGCGCCAACATCGTGCGGCCGTGGCTGTTCCTGTTTCCTGCACTTCTGGCGCTTGGGCTTTACCTTGCCTATCCCGTGGTCGAGACGATCCGCCTGTCCCTGACCGAACGCGAAACACTGCCTGACGGCAGCACGGTCTACAATTTCGTTTGGTTCGCAAACTATGCGCAAATGGCCTCTGAGCCGAAATTCTGGGAGGCCATGCGCAACAACATGCTGTGGCTGATTGTTGTGCCCGCCATGTCGACCGCCTTTGGCCTGCTGGCCGCACAGCTGACCGACCGGATCAGGTGGGGCAATGTCGCCAAGTCGCTGATCTTCATGCCGATGGCGATTTCCTTTGTCGGCGCGGCGGTGATCTGGCGGCTGGTGTACGATGCCCGCCCACCGGGCACTGAACAAATCGGCCTTCTGAACGCGATCTATGTTTGGATCAGTGGTAATGACCCGCAGCAATGGCTGACCGTTCCGTTCTGGAACAGCTTCCTGCTGATGATCGTGCTGATCTGGATTCAGACCGGCTTTGCCATGGTGATCCTGTCCGCCGCCCTGCGTGGTATTCCCGAGGAAACGATCGAGGCGGCGATTGTGGACGGGGCCAACCCGTTTCAGATCTTCTTCAAAATCAAGATGCCGCAGATCGCGGGCACCATCGTGGTGGTCTGGACGACGATCACGCTGGTGGTTCTCAAGGTCTTTGACATCGTTTTTGCGATGACCAACGGCCAATGGGAGACGCAAGTTCTGGCCAATTACATGTTCGACAAGCTGTTCCGCGCCAATGACTGGGGTGTCGGATCGGCGAGTGCGATCGTGATCATGCTGCTGGTGACGCCGATCCTTGTCTGGAACGTGCGCAATGCGCGCAATGAAATGCGCTGAGGGAGACAGGGCTATGGATAATATTGCAGGAACCAAATCCTCTCTCACGTGGGCGGTGCATATCTCGGTTGTGGTGCTGGTCGCGTTGTGGCTGTTCCCGACGGTCGGTCTTTTGGTGTCATCCTTTCGGACGGCGGACCAGATTTCCACATCGGGCTGGTGGAACGCGCTGTTCCCGACGGAACAAAGCCTGACATTGCGCACCGCAGATCCGGGCGCACAGGTCCTGGTGGACGGTGTGTACGTGATCGAAGGCAACCTGTTCACAGGCGAAGACCTGTCCGACGAGATCGACATGTCGGCGTGGGGCACGTCCTCGCGCGATGTGGGGGCCTATGCGCCCGGTGACACCGCAGAACTGCGTGATGGGGAACGCATCACCGTTGCCGCAAATGGCGATTACCGTCTGGAAAGCCCCGTCGAGATGGAGGGCAGCCGCGGCCAGCGGATCTTTGTGACTGCCGAACTGCCGCCCGATTTCACGCTTGAGAATTACCAGCAGGTGCTTTTCTCGGGCAACGCGACCGACAGCATGACCAAGGCGTTCTTCAACACGCTGACCGTTACCATCCCGGCAACAATCATTCCGATCGTGGTTGCGGCCTTTGCGGCCTATGCGCTGGCATGGATGGATTTTCCGGGACGGGCACTTTTGATAGCGGTGGTGGTCGGGCTTTTGGTGGTGCCATTGCAATTGGCGCTGATTCCGCTGCTCAAGCTTCATTTGGGGATCGGCATTGGAAAGGGGTATCTGGGGACGTGGCTGGCCCATACCGGGTTCGGGTTACCTCTCGCCATTTATCTCTTGCGCAATTACATGGTCGGGCTGCCTCGGGATATCATCGAAAACGCCCGCGTGGATGGCGCAACAGAGTTTCAGATTTTCACGAAGATCATCCTCCCACTGTCCTTTCCGGCGCTCGCCAGCTTTGCGATTTTCCAGTTCCTCTGGACATGGAATGATCTTCTGGTCGCCAAGGTGTTCCTGATCGACGCAACCGGTCAGACCACCGTGATGACCAACCAGATCGTCGAGCTTTTGGGAACCCGAGGCGGCAATTGGGAAATCCTTGCCACAGCGGCGTTTGTGTCGATCTCTGTTCCGCTTTTGGTGTTCTTCGCCATGCAGAAATACCTCGTGCGCGGCTTGCTCGCGGGCTCTGTTAAATAACACGTCCCGCCATTGGCGGGGCCAAATCAACACTGCTCTCGCCAAAGGCGGGGCTTCGAAAACAGGATGAATGAACGTGGCAAACACTCTGGCCGCAGAAAACCCCGCTGTAGACGCTGACTGGTGGCGTGGGGCTGTGATCTATCAAATCTACCCGCGCAGCTTTCAGGACAGCAATGGTGACGGGGTTGGCGACCTTTTGGGCATCGCGCATCGTCTGCCCTATGTGGCGTCATTGGGTGTGGATGCGATCTGGATCAGCCCGTTCTTCACGTCGCCGATGAAGGATTTCGGCTACGATGTCAGCGATTATTGCGATGTCGATCCGATGTTCGGGTCACTGGCGGATTTCGATGTTCTGGTGCAGACCGCGCACCGGCTGGGCATCCGGGTGATGATTGACCTTGTCCTGTCCCACACATCCGACCAGCACCCGTGGTTCATGGAAAGCCGCGCGAACCGGACCAATGCCAAGGCAGATTGGTACGTCTGGTCCGATCCCAAGGACGATGGCACGCCGCCGAACAACTGGCTGTCGATCTTTGGTGGATCCGCTTGGCAATGGGATGCGCGGCGCGAACAATATTACCTGCACAACTTTCTGACGTCACAGCCCGATCTGAACTTTCACACCCCGGATGTTCAGGATGCACTGCTTGAGGCGACGCGGTTCTGGCTGGACAGGGGCGTGGACGGGTTCCGTCTGGACACCATCAACTTCTATTTCCACGACAAGGAGCTGCGCAGCAATCCGGGCCTGCCCAAGGACAAACGCAACGCCACCATCGCGCCATCGGTGAACCCGTACAATCATCAGGAACATCTCTATTCCAAGAACCAGCCCGAAAACCTTGGGTTTCTGGAACGGTTCCGTGTGTTGCTTGACGAATACCCCGGCACCACATCCGTGGGTGAGGTGGGCGATGCGCAGCGCGGGCTTGAAATCATGGGTGAATACACGCGTGGCGATGACCGGGTTCACATGTGTTACGCGTTCGAGTTCCTATCCGGGGCTGAACCCACCGCCGCGCGCTTTGTCGAGGTTCTGGGGCAGGTCGATGAGGTGGCTGAAGAGGGCTGGGCATGCTGGGCATTTTCGAACCACGATGTGGTTCGGCACGCAAGCCGGTGGAACCTGTCTCCGGCGGCGCAGCGGTTGTTTACAACGCTGATGATGTGCCTGCGCGGATCGGTGTGCCTCTATCAGGGCGAAGAGCTGGGTCTGACCGAAGCCGACGTGGCGTTCGAAGATTTGCAAGACCCCTATGGAATTGAATTCTGGCCCGAGTTCAAAGGCCGCGACGGCTGTCGCACCCCGATGGTGTGGCAAGCGTCGAACCAGAATGGCGATTTCACCACCGGCCAGCCGTGGTTGCCGGTGAGCCATGAACATCTGCACCGCACGGTCGCGCATCAAGAAGCCGACCCGGCGGCGATCCTGCACCATTACCGTCGCGCCATCGCGTTCCGTCAGGCACAGCCCGCCTTGGCAAAGGGCGACCATGACGGTGTGAAAAACGATGGCAGCATCGTGTATTTCACCCGCAGCTACGAAGGCAGCACCATCTTTTGTGCTTTCAATGTCAGCGACCAGCCGGCGACGATGGCGATGCCTTTGGGCAAATGGGCGCAGATCGGTCTGGAGTTGGGGAGCGCCGGACCACAGGCAGACGGCAAACTGCATCTTGGCCCGTGGCAACCCTGCCTCGCGCTTAAAATGATATCCTGACACACGGGATAAGGGAGGGACAAACCATGGCCAATTTGAAGCTGACAGATGTCGAAAAGACCTATGCCGGTGCGGTCAACGTGCTCAACAACATCAATCTCGACATCACGCAGGGAGAGCTGATCGTCTTTGTCGGGCCTTCTGGCTGTGGCAAGTCCACGCTTTTGCGGATGATTGCGGGGCTGGAAAAGATCACTGGCGGCACGCTTGAAATTGATGGCGAGGTGGTCAACGACATGCCGCCCGCGATGCGCGGTATTGCCATGGTGTTCCAATCCTACGCTTTGTACCCGCACATGACCGTGCGCGAAAACATGCAGTTCGCGCTCAAGATCGCCAAGAAACCGCAGGCAGACATTGACGCAGCGGTGAACCGCGCCGCGAAGATGCTGCAACTCGACGAATATCTTGACCGTTTGCCCAAAGCGCTTTCCGGCGGCCAGCGTCAGCGTGTGGCCATTGGTCGGTCGATTGTGCGTGATCCAAAGGTGTACCTGTTCGATGAACCGCTCTCGAACCTCGACGCCGCGTTGCGCGTGGCGACCCGGATCGAGATTGCCCAGCTCAAGGAACAAATGCCACAATCGACCATGATCTATGTGACCCACGATCAGGTGGAAGCCATGACCCTGGCCACCCGCATCGTGGTGCTGGCGAATAAGGGCATCGCGCAGGTCGGCGCGCCTTTGGAACTGTACGAACGGCCAAACAGCGAATTCGTGGCCCAGTTCATCGGCTCTCCGTCAATGAACCTGCTACCGGGCGAGATTGTCGGCACCGGCAGCCAGACCACGATAAAAATGGACGGCGGCGGCACGGCTGTGTCCCACTACCCGACCAACGACGCGGATATGGGCCTGAAGGTGAATGTCGGCGTGCGGCCCGAGGATTTCCTTGAAACCGATGGCGATTATATCTTTGAGGGCAAGGTCAACATCACCGAGGCTCTTGGTGAAGTGACGTTGCTGTATTTCGAAAAGCAAGGTGAGGCCGAAGCGGTGATCGGCAAACTGCCCGGTATCCATGCCGATCTGCGCGGCAAGCCTGTCAAGCTGGGCGCAAGCCCGGACAAGGTGCATGTCTTCGCGGGTGGCACGTCGTTGCTTTATCGGTAAGTACAAAGCAAAGCGCCTTCTAAGGCGCTTTGCTAAGACTATTCGAATAGTCTTTGAGCGCGATGCGTCGCGTTCCCACTTTGTTCTCAAAATTCGATTGGCGAAACCTCGGCAGTCCCCTATGTGTTAAAGCAATGACCACCGGGGGCAGTATGGCCGAGTTGAAGAACATCGAAGTGCGCGGCGCGCGCGAACACAATCTCAAGAATATCGACGTCGATATCCCGCGTGACCAGCTAGTTGTGATCACTGGCCTGTCGGGCTCTGGCAAGTCGTCGCTTGCCTTTGACACCGTTTATGCCGAAGGTCAGCGCCGCTATGTTGAATCCCTGTCCGCCTATGCGCGGCAGTTTCTTGATATGATGCAAAAGCCGGACGTGGATCACATTTCCGGCCTGAGCCCTGCGATTTCCATCGAACAGAAAACCACGTCCAAGAACCCGCGCTCGACCGTTGGCACCGTGACCGAGATTTACGACTACATGCGCCTGTTGTTCGCACGGGTCGGCACGCCCTACAGCCCGGCCACCGGCATGCCCATCGAGGCGCAGCAGGTGCAGGACATGGTCGACCGCGTCATGGGTATGGAGGAGGGCACGCGCGCCTACCTGCTGGCCCCCATCGTGCGCGACCGCAAGGGCGAATACCGCAAGGAATTCCTTGAGTTGCGCAAGCAAGGGTTTCAGCGGGTCAAGGTCGATGGTCAATTTTACGAATTGGACGAACCACCCACGCTTGACAAGAAATTCCGCCATGACATCGACGTTGTGGTGGACCGTCTGGTGGTGAAAGAGGGGCTTGAGACCCGTCTGGCCGACAGTTTTCGCACCGCGCTTGATCTGGCGGATGGCATCGCGATCATGGAAACCGCGCCAAGCGAAGGCGAGGGAGAGCCGGAACGCCATACGTTTTCCGAGAAATTCGCCTGTCCTGTCAGTGGCTTCACCATCCCTGAGATCGAACCGCGCCTGTTCTCGTTCAATGCGCCGTTTGGGGCGTGCCCGGAGTGTGATGGCCTTGGGGTAGAGCTGTTCTTTGACGAACGCCTTGTCGTACCCGACGCCACGCTCAAGATCGCCGATGGTGCGCTTGCCCCGTGGCGCAAGGGCAAATCCCCGTATTTCCTGCAAACCATTGAATCCATCGCCAAGCATTATGAGTTCAACAAGGGTTCCCGCTGGAAAGACCTTGATCCGCATATCCAGCAGGTGTTTCTCTACGGATCTGGCGACGAAGAAATCCCGTTTCGCTATGACGAAGGTGGTCGCGTCTATCAGGTCAGCCGCACTTTTGAAGGCGTGATCCCGAACATGGAGCGCCGCTACCGCGAAACCGATAGCAACTGGATCCGCGAAGAATTTGAACGCTACCAGAACAACCGCTCTTGCGGCACCTGCGGCGGCTACCGCCTGCGGGAAGAGGCGCTCGCGGTCAAGATTGCGGGCGTGCATGTCGGTCAAGTGGTTCAGATGTCGATCAAGGAAGCGTTTGACTGGTGCTCATCGGTGCCCGAACACCTGACCAACCAGAAGAACGAGATTGCCAAGGCGATCCTCAAGGAAATCCGCGAACGGCTTGGTTTTCTAAACAATGTTGGACTGGAATACCTGACGCTGTCGCGCAATGCGGGCACGCTTTCGGGCGGCGAAAGCCAGCGTATTCGTCTTGCGTCACAGATCGGGTCGGGGCTGACGGGCGTGCTTTACGTCTTGGACGAGCCGTCCATCGGCCTGCATCAGCGCGACAATGACCGCCTGTTGGGAACGCTGAAATCCTTGCGTGATCAAGGCAATACGGTGATTGTCGTCGAACATGACGAAGAAGCGATCCGCGAGGCCGATTACGTCTTTGACATCGGTCCGGGGGCCGGTGTGCATGGCGGGCAGGTGGTGTCGAAAGGCACCCCGCAAGAGGTTGCCGACGATCCCGCGTCCCTGACCGGACAATACCTGAGTGGCGCGCGCGAAATCGCGGTCCCGACAGAGCGGCGAACGGGCAAAAAAGGCAAGTCGATCAAGGTGGTGAAGGCGACTGGCAACAATTTGCAGAATGTTACCGCAGAATTTCCACTGGGCAAATTTGTCTGCGTCACCGGCGTGTCTGGCGGCGGCAAGTCAACGCTGACAATTGAAACGCTGTTCAAAACGGCCTCCATGCGCCTGAACGGCGCGCGGCAGACGCCTGCGCCTTGCGAGACGATCAAAGGGCTGGAGCATCTGGACAAGGTGATAGACATTGATCAGCGTCCCATAGGTCGCACGCCGCGGTCGAACCCGGCCACATATACCGGTGCCTTCACCCCGATCCGTGACTGGTTTGCCGGTCTGCCCGAAGCCAAGGCGCGCGGCTACAAGCCGGGGCGGTTCAGCTTTAACGTCAAGGGGGGGCGCTGTGAGGCCTGTCAGGGCGATGGGGTGATCAAGATCGAGATGCACTTCCTGCCGGATGTCTACGTCACTTGCGAGACCTGCAAGGGCGCGCGATATAACCGCGAAACGTTGGAAATAAGGTTCAAAGGCAAGAGCATAGCCGACGTTCTTGATATGACGGTTGAGGATGCACAAGAGTTCTTCAAGGCGGTGCCAAGCATCCGTGAAAAGATGGATGCGCTGATGCGCGTCGGGCTTGGGTACATCAAGGTTGGCCAGCAGGCGACGACCCTGTCGGGCGGCGAAGCACAGCGCGTGAAGCTGTCGAAAGAGCTGGCCAAACGCTCAACCGGGCGGACGCTTTATATTCTCGATGAGCCAACAACTGGCTTACATTTTGAGGATGTACGCAAGCTTCTTGAAGTGTTGCACGAACTTGTGGAGCAGGGCAATTCGGTCATCGTGATTGAACACAATCTGGATGTGATCAAGACCGCTGACTGGCTGATCGATATCGGCCCCGAAGGTGGCGATGGAGGCGGTCAGATCGTGGCGACCGGCACACCGGAACAGGTGGCGGCTGTTGAGGCGTCCCATACAGGGCGCTACCTCAAGCCGATGCTGGAGGCCAAGAAGAAGATCGCCGCCGAGTAAACCCACTATAGGGCACGGGCCTGCAAAGCCCGTGCTTCATGCGATTTCAGAATGGGTCTTGCCGCATCCCATCCACCTGAGGAAATATCGGCAAGCTCAGGGAAAAGCGTCAAAATTTCCTCATGTGCGTCTTGATCAAAACAGGCGGACATCATCGGTCCGGGCAAATAGCTTTCCGATGCCAAGCCAGAGCTTTCGAGGATCTGGTGACGGTCAAACAGCAGGTGCACGTAGGTCACCTGTTCGCCGCGCATGACATGTCGGACGGTTTTCCCGTTCACCAGATCCTTGGCTTTGACAAACACTTCGGACTCTCCGAACAACAATTCTGCCCAAATGTCACGGACCAGGACCCGGTGCTGTGGGGAAAGCATCACGTCCTCGGTTGCGCCATAGCTGCCTGCGGATATGCAGACGGGGGAAAACCTGTCCGTGGCCACAACCGTTTTGCTGCCAGCCCACCGGATCGGTTGGGGGCCGTCATCCAGCGTGGTCACCAAATCGCCTTCACGCAAGGAATCCACTGGTTTGGGGCCGTCCGGCGTATCGATCAGGGTGCCTGCCACGAAACAAGGAAGCTGGTTCACCTGCACGATGGCAGTGTCTTGTTGGCCCAGCCCGTTCGAGACGGTGTAGTTGAAATACGCGGTCTCAACATCGCCATCTGACAGAACGGTCAAGGTGCCGTCGGCGTTCAGAGTTACAACCTGACCAGAGGTGAGCGTGACTGTGCTGCCCACGACGACGGCTATGCCGTTGATATGGGTGACAGTCAGCGTGCCGCCGGTTGTGACGTCATTGGCCGTGACATCAATGATCTTGGAGCTGTTGAGGCCCACATTCGTGCTGTCGTCAACCGCGACCAGCGATGCTTGGGCCGATCCGCCTGCGATCAGCAGATTGGTGTCGAACGCGTTGTCCGACACGTCAGCCACACCGATTTTGATGGTGTTTGGAACACCTGCCGTGACCGGCGCCGCAACACTGAGCGTGACGGTAAACCCGTCCATTTCAGTGTTGAACTGGTCGGACATGTTGTCGTTGTAAAGGTTGGCCGCGGTCGAGCCGTTGATATTGCCGACGGACACGTTGCCGTTGCCCACTGTCACGGTGGCCTGGACCCCGTTGACCCAGATCCCGACAACATCAAGGAATTGAGAGTTAATATATTCGGGGTATTCCTCGGAACTGATGACAAAGTCGAGAGTGAGAAGATTCCCGTTCGGCGTGAAGGTGATTTCCAGAAATGCCGCATCAAATGTGGGTTGGTTGCCGGAAATCGCGGTGAAATCACTGTCACCGGCAGTGCCGTGCGAGGTAGACCGCCCGCCCGTTGTGTTGGTGTTCAGCGTCCCGGAGTTATTGGTGACCCCGGTTGCAGTGCCGGTGGATAGGATAACCCCGGTGTTGCCCGGAGTCAGCTCGGGCGAGATCGTATCGCCGTTTGTGTAGATGCCGGATGCTACGGCCGCGCCGGTATAGGACGCGCTGTTGACGGTGATGCCCGCGCCAAAAATGTTGGTCGCCATTTGCAGCGCCGTGGCGCCTGTGTTGATCGTCAGAGCCTGAGCAATGGGCATAACCGTGCCGCCTTACCATGAAACACCAGTTGCTTATGGTTTTGCCTGCCCAAGGCGGCGAATGTTTGTGGCAAATTCGTTAACTTTAAGGTTCTTTTTTCGGCTTTGTCCTGCGTGCTGCATCAATTGTGGCGGGTGGGCTGGCGATCAGGACCGCCTCTTGCCTTCAAACCGGGGCAACATAGCCGAAAAATCGCGCCCTTTGCCGTCCTCGTCTTCGACAAAGGCTCGGTAAAGCTCGGTTGCGGCCTGACCCAGTGGGGTGTCGGCATTCGACGCTTCGGCGGCCTGTTGGCTCAGTCGCAGGTCCTTGAGCATCAATTCTGCTGCAAAACCCGGGGTATAGCCGTTATCAGCCGGGCTTTTCGGACCAATGCCGGGGGCCGGGCAATAGGCGTTCATCGACCAGCTATACCCCGAAGAGGTGCTGACCACGTCGAACATTGCTTGCCGGTCCAGCCCGAGTTTATCTGCCAAAGCAAAGGCTTCGCAGGTGGCAATCATCGTCACGCCCAGGATCATGTTGTTGCAGATCTTCGCGGCCTGACCGTTCCCGGATGTGCCACAATGGACCGATTTTTGCCCCATTATCTCAAACAGCGATAGGGCGATCTGATAGGCCTCGACAGAGCCGCCCACCATGAAGGTCAGCGTCCCGGCAGAGGCGCCGCCAATCCCGCCGGACACCGGCGCATCAAGCGGCAAAAGCCCCGCCGCTTCCGCATCTTGCGCCACGGAGCGCGCGCTGTCGACATCCACGGTCGAGCAATCCAGCAGGACCGCGCCTTGCGATATGGCGGGGATGATTTCGGCGGCCACGGCGCGCAGGATATCGCCGTTGGGCAGCATGGTGATCACCACATCCGCGCCCGTTGCCGCCTCAGCCGCGCTGCGCGCGTTCGACACGCCGTTCACCGTGACGGTCGCCATGTCAAAGCCACTCACCTTGTGACCCGCGCGCGCCAGATTGGCCGCCATCGGCGCGCCCATATTGCCCAGACCGATAAATCCGATTTTCATGTTTTACGCCTTTCGTTCGAATGTCAGTGTGTGGCCAGTCACTGGACGCAGCATCGCGTCGATCGCGTCGGCGGGCACCCTGTCCAAGTCATGAATCCAGCGGGGGGATTTGTCTTTGTCGATGATCGCCGCCCGAATGCCTTCGATGAAATCGCCACGCTCCATCGCGCGCGAGGTAAATCGGTATTCAAGGTCAAAGGCATCGCGGATGGTCAGGTTCTCGTGGCGCAGCCGGTGGAGGATCTCGACCGCGCAGGCCATTGCCAAAGGCGCGTTGCGCGACAGGCGTGCCAGGGTGTCCGCCGCAAATGCGTCTGTGCTGGCACGGAGCGTTGATGTGATCGCGTTCAGGGACTGCCCGGCAAACAGCGCGTCGATCTCTGGCTGTCTTGCGGCAAGAGGTGACGCGGGCGCAGACTGTGCGGCACGGGTCAGGGCGGCCACATTCCCATCGGCACAGATCTTGGCTTTGACGGTGGGCCAAAGGTCTTCTGGCAGGTACAAATCCGCAAACCCGGCATAGATCGCATCGCCCGGACCCATACGATCGGCGGTGAGGCCAAGGTAGTCTCCCAAGCGCCCCGGAGCGTTGGCCAGAAGGTATGATCCACCGACATCGGGGATCAGCCCGATCCCGCATTCTGGCATGGCAATGAGGCTGCTATCGCCCACCACGCGGTGTGATCCATGACACCCAACGCCCACGCCTCCGCCCATGGTGAACCCCTGCAAGAAGCTGATGACCGGTTTGGGATATTCGGCAATCAGCGCGTTCATGCGGTATTCATCGCGCCAAAAGCGCTGGCCATAGGTGTAATCGCCGGCAGTGCCGGTGGCATACATTTCGGCAATATCACCTCCCGCACAAAAAGCTTTGTCGCCCTCTGCATCAATCAGGATCACCGTGACGGTCGGGTCCACCCGCCATGTCCAGAGCGCGTCTTCAATCGCCAGACACATCTCGTAGGTCAGCGCATTGAGCGCCTTGGGACGGTTGAGCGTGATGCGTCCGGCATGGCCGTCTTTGCGGATGTGAATGTCAGTCATGGGTCTGTGCCTTGTGGTCAGCGGGGAGGGGGCGCTGCCCCCGCGCGTGCCGCGCCCCCCGGGATATTTTGGAACCAGAGAAGATCAGGACGCCAGCATCTGCCGCGCCACGATCAGGCGCATGATTTCGTTGGTGCCTTCAAGGATCTGGTGCACGCGCAGATCGCGGACCAGCTTTTCGATCCCGTAATCGGCAAGGTAACCATACCCTCCATGCAGTTGCAGGCAGTGATCGACCGTGCTGCTGCCCGCTTCGGTGACGAATTTCTTGGCCATTGCACAGAAAGTGCCGGCGTCCGGTGCGCCTGTGTCCAACTTCCATGCCGCCTGCCGCAGGAAAACGCGGGCGGCCTGCATCTCGATCTCCATATCGGCAAGGCGGAACTGCAAGGCCTGGAACTGGTCAATGGATTTGCCGAAGGCTTTGCGCTCGCGCATATAGGCCAGCGTCGCGGTCAGCCCGGCTTGAGCCGCCCCCAAGGAACAGGCCGCGATATTGAGCCGTCCACCGTCCAGACCGGCCATTGCATAGGCAAAGCCGCGTCCTTCATCCCCCAAAAGGTTTCCTGCGGGGATCTTGCACGCGTCGAATTGCACCTGGCGGGTGGGCTGTGACCGCCAGCCCATTTTATCCTCCAACCCACCAAAGCTGAGGCCCTCGGTACCATCTTCGACCAACACCGCCGACACGCCTTTGGGGCCGTCTTCGCCAGTGCGGACCATGGTGATATAGGCGTCTGAATAGCCCCCGCCCGAGATAAACGCCTTTGTGCCGTTGAGCGTGTAGCCTGCGTTTGTCCGTTCTGCGCGGGTTTTCAAAGCGGCAGCGTCGGACCCGCTACCGGGTTCGGTCAGACAATAGCTCAGCACGGTTTCCATCGTCAGGGCATGTGGCAGCACGCGTGCTTTCATCTCGTCCGACCCGTAGGCGTCGATCATCTTGGCGCACATATTGTGGATCGACAGGAACGCCGCCACCGACGGGCAGGCCATCGACAGCGCCTCGAACACAAGCGTTGCGTCCAGACGGCTGAGCCCCGATCCGCCACTGTCCTCAGAGACATAAAGCCCTGCAAAGCCCAATGCGCCCAAACGCGGCCAGAGATCTTTGGGAATGGTGCCCTGCGCCTCCCATGCGCGCGCATGGGGCGCAATGTGTTCCTGACCAAAGGCATAGGCCATGTCGAAAATGGCAGTCTGTTCGTCCGAAAGGGCAAAATCCATCGCGCCGCTCCTCCCCTGGATGCGTGAATTGAACGCTTGTTTAATTTCCAACTGTTTCAGGAGTTTTGCAAGGGGTCAAAGCCCGTCATGGAACGCCTCGACCAAATGGCTGACCACGGCCTGCATCTGGGCATCCGCGTCTTTGCCTGCCGCTTTGGCCTCGGCCACAACAGCGCGTTGGCGCGTGCTGGCATTGCCCTGTGCGACGATGTCGCGGCTGTGTTCAAGCTCGGTCAGGCAACGCAGGATACCGGCGTCCTGTTCCAGCAACGCGATCAGTTCCTCATTGAGTTCCGCCATCGGGACGATCTCGCCCCGGCCGAAATCAATCAGACCGTCGCTGACCCCGTAGCGTTGTGCGCGCCAGCGGTTTTCGCCAATCAGGAAAGGATCATAGCGGCGCCAGCGCTGGTTGCGCACCCGCAGACGCCAGAGCATGCGCAAGAGGCATTGGTTGAGTGCGGCAAGCGTCAGAGTGTCTTCCAGCCGGGGCTGAACATCCATGATCCGGGTTTCCAACGTGGGAAACCGGGCAGACGGGCGCAGATCCCACCAGATTTTTGAACTGTCCTCGATCACGCCCAGATCGATCAACACCTGCACAGACCGTTCGTATTCCGACCAATTGTCAAAGGTGGGTGGCAACCCGGTGCGGGGCAGGTTGTCGAACACCGAAATCCGGTAAGACGCAAGCCCGGTATCTTCGCCCTGCCAAAACGGCGAGGACGTGGACATCGCCAGAAGATGCGGCAGGAAATACGCCATTTGTCCCATCAGATCGGCCCGCAGGGCATCGTCATTCAATCCCACATGCACATGCATCCCGCAGATGAGCATCCGCCGCACCACGCCCCCCAGCGCTGTTTGGAGGTCGTTGTAGCGATCCTTGTTTGTGTGGTGCTGGGTCTTCCAATCGCCGAACGGGTGGCACGACGCGGCAATCGGCGCAAGGTTATGTGCCTTGGCACAGCGCGCCACCGTGCTGCGCAGGCGTTTGAGATCGTCGCGCGCGGCGTTGATATCGGCACAGACCTTGGTGCCGATCTCGATCTGGCATTGCAGAAACTCAGGGCTGACCTGGCTGTCCAACTCGGCGGCGCAGGCCTCCATCAACCCGTCAGGTGCTTGCGCCAGCGCCATACTGTCGAGATCGACCAGCAGGTACTCTTCCTCGATGCCGATGGTGAAATCCGGTTCCTGCATTGCGCGCCTCGCGTTGTCCGCTCCCAGAATGGCGCGGGTGTCGGCAAAATGCAAAGGGGCCGCACTTTGGCGGCCCCGATCTTGAGTGTGTTGGCTGACCTCAGTCCATCGCTTTGAAGTTGAATTCGCCGCCCTCCTTGATGCCCGAGGGCCAGCGCGACGTGATCGTCTTGGTGCGTGTGTAGAACTTGAACGCGTCTGGGCCATGCTGGTTGAGGTCGCCAAAGACCGATTTTTTCCAGCCGCCAAAGGTGTGATAGGCCAGCGGAACCGGGATGGGCACGTTGATGCCCACCATGCCGATGTTAATCCGGTTGGCAAAATCGCGCGCCGCGTCACCGTCACGGGTAAAGATTGCGGTGCCATTGCCGTATTCATGGTCCATCGCCAGTTTGATGGCCTCTTCATACGATCCTGCGCGCACGGTGCTCAGGACAGGGCCAAAGATCTCTTTCTTGTAGATATCCATATCTGGTGTGACACGGTCAAACAGGTGTGGGCCAACAAAGAAACCATCTTCGTAGCCTTGCAGATTGAAGTTGCGGCCATCGACAACGAGTTCCGCGCCTTGATCGATACCCGACTGGATAAGACCCAGAATGTTCTGCTTGGCGGCTGCCGTCACGACAGGTCCGTAATCGACATCATCGCCAGCCGTGTAGGGGCCAACTTTGAGCTTTTCGATCCGAGGCACGAGGGCTTCGATCAGACGGTCAGCGGTATCTTCCCCAACAGGAACCGCGACGGAAATCGCCATGCAGCGTTCGCCAGCGGCCCCGTAGCCCGCACCGATCAGTGCGTCTGCGGCCTGATCCATGTCGGCGTCGGGCATGATGATCATGTGGTTCTTGGCACCACCGAAACACTGTACGCGCTTGCCGTTGGAACAGCCTTTACCGTAGATGTATTCCGCAATCGGGGTTGAGCCGACAAAGCCGATCGACTGCACCACCGGGTGATCCAGCAGCGCATCCACCGCTTCCTTGTCGCCATTGACGACCTGGATGATACCCTTTGGCAGACCGGCTTCTTCCAGCAATTCGGCCAGCATCAATGGCACCGAAGGATCCCGTTCAGACGGTTTGAGGATAAAGGCGTTGCCACACGCGATGGCGGGCGCGAACATCCACATCGGGATCATCGCAGGAAAGTTGAAGGGCGTGATGCCAGCGCTGACACCAAGCGGCTGTTTCATCGAATACATGTCGATGCCCGGTCCCGCGCTGTCGGTGTAGTCGCCCTTGAGCAGTTCCGGCGCGCCGATGCAGTATTCCACCACTTCAAGTCCGCGCTGTACGTCGCCTTTGGCGTCGGGGATGGTTTTGCCATGCTCGCGGCTCAGCGCTTCGGCCAGCTTGTCCATATCGCGGTTCAGAAGGCCGACAAAGGCCATCATGACACGCGCGCGGCGCTGCGGGTTGGTGGCGGCCCAAGCGGGTTGGGCAGCGGCGGCAATCTCGACCGCCTTGGCCACTTCGTCGTTGGATGCCAATGGCACCTTGGCCTGCACTTCGCCGGTGGCGGGGTTGTAGACATCGGCAAAACGCCCGGATGTGCCTTTGACGTGCGCGCCGCCAAGGTAATGGGTCAGCTCTTGCATGGAATCCTCCTCTGGGTGATTGCGCGTAGTCTAGTCTTGCAAAAATGCGGATCAAAGGGGCAATGTCTCAAAAGCGTTTTGCAAAAATGCAAGGATAGGGTGATGCAAAACTGGGACGACCTGCGGATTTTCCTGTCCGTTGCGCGCGGCACCACATTGTCGAGTGCGGGCAAAACGTTGCGGATGGATCCGGCCACGGTGGGGCGCCGCGTGGCGCGGCTGGAAGACCGGATGGGGCAGGCGCTGTTTGTCAAAAGCCCCCAGGGCTATGCGCTCACGGATGCGGGCACGCGGCTTGTCGATCATGCGGAACGCGCCGAACAGGCGGTGCAGGGCGCAGGCGTGGTATTGTCTGGGGATGCGGACACCCTGTCGGGCCAGATCCGCATTGGTGCGCCGGATGGCTGCGCCAATTTCGTGTTGCCTCGGGTGTTCGCGGATCTGTCCAAGGCCAATCCCGATCTAGACCTGCAAATCGTTGCATTGCCACGTGTGGTGAACCTGTCGCGGCGCGAGGCGGATATGGCGATCACGGTAAGCCCGCCCACCGCATCGCGGCTGTCCTATCAACGGATCACCGACTACAAACTGCACCTTGCGGCCAGCCGGACCTACCTGTCCACACGTCCCCCGATCCACAGCATTGACGATCTGCATGCGCATCGGATCGTGGGCTACATCCCGGATATGATTTTTGACAAGGAACTGGACTACCTCAGCGATCTCAAACTTGACCGGGTTGCGTTGGCGTCAAATTCGGCGTCGGTGCAACTGCACCTGCTGCGGCAACATGGCGGCATCGGAATTGCGCATGATTTCGCGCTACCCTTTGCGCCGGGGCTGGAACGGGTGCTGACCGGCGCGTTGTCCTTTACCCGCAGCTTCTACCTCGTGCGCCATGCTGAAGACCGCCGCCTTGATCGCATCAGCCGCTTTGCCACTGCACTTGTCAATGCGGTGCGCGCCGAAGTGGGTCGTCTTGAGGCACTGGTTCGAAACACTTGACAGATCACGCGCCTGTGCCGACGCTGGGACATCGACGTCGCTATGGGAGGTCTCGTCATGACGGTTCAAAAGATTCTGAAAAGCAAAGCCAACGACTCGGTTGTCACGGTTCCGCCCGGAACTCTGGTGTCCGAAGCTGCAAAAATCCTGTCGGAAAAGCGGATTGGGACCGTGGTGGTGTCGGAAGACGGGATCACCGCCTTGGGGATTTTGTCGGAACGCGACATCGTGCGGGAACTGGCAGCGCGCGGAGCGACCTGTCTCATGAACCCGGTGGATGACTACATGACCCGCAAGCTTGTCACCTGCCAACGCAGCGACAAGGCCGACGATATCCTTGCGCAAATGACCGAAGGTCGGTTCCGCCACATGCCGGTGGTCGAAGACGGCAAGCTGATCGGCCTCATCACCATTGGCGACGTGGTAAAGGCGCGCCTGACAGAACTGGCGATGGAGAAGAATGCCCTGGAAGGGATGATCATGGGGCATTGATGCCGCACCAGTCATCTACTTGAACTTCCCGCGCTTTTGATGCCAGACAGGGGCAACTTGACGACATTGCGGAGATACGGCCCATGCGCATCGGTCTTTATCCTGGGACATTCGACCCGATCACATTGGGCCATATCGACATCATCCGCCGCGCCGCCGCGCTGGTGGATCGGCTTGTCATCGGTGTGGCGATCAACCGCGATAAGGGGCCATTGTTCGACCTGGAAGAACGCGTGGCGATGATCGAGGCAGAATGTGTGTCATTGTCCGAACAGACTGGAATAGAGATCGTCGTGCATCCGTTCGAGAACCTGTTGATCAACTGTGCGCATGATGTGAATGCCACGATCATCGTGCGCGGTCTGCGCGCGGTGGCGGATTTTGAGTACGAATTCCAGATGGTTGGCATGAACCGCGTTCTGGATGACAGCGTTGAGACGGTGTTCCTCATGGCCGAGGCGCGGCATCAGGCGATTGCGTCAAAGCTGGTCAAGGAAATCTCGCGGCTTGGGGGCGACGTGAGCAAATTCGTCACAGCGCCAGTGCTGCGGGAACTCGACAGAAAATTTCACGTCTCAAAATGACAAAAGCCGCGCAGGGATGCGCGGCTGTGTTTTCGGTTGTCACACTTGGTGACGATTAACAGCCGTAGACGGCCTGGGCTGCGATTTTTTCTGCATCGCCCTGATAGATGTTCAGATCCAGCGCCACATCAAGTGGCATCGACCGGATTTCCCGAACTGTGCGGTTATACGCGGCCCGCTTTTCAAGACGGTCACGCAGGGAAGACATAAGATGGGCCATGGTCAGTCCTTTCCTTGCTCTATGGTCCTGTGCCGCAACGCTGTTTGCGCTACCAGCTACAGGTTTCAACATAGGAATGCTGCGCCGCAGCACAATGCACATGATGGAAAAGCCGCCTTGCAGTTTTTGCAAGTGTCGGGGGATGTTTGGGGATTTGGCTTATAAGGTGCGCGTGGTGTCGCCTTGCGGCTGTGGGGGTGCTCAAATTGAGTCCAATACAGACCGAGACGACGATGCGCCATGCCCTCCCGTGGCGAGATCGGGCGTGGCGCATGTGCGCCGGTTTGGCGTGTCCTTTGCCGGTTGCACTCGAATTGCGACCGTTAGCTGCGCCCGCGGTGCCGTTACTCACCCGGATAGTGCCTCAAGTTTTCACGCAAAAACGCGAGTGATCTGGGCCTTGATCTCTGCGGCGGGTGTTACGCCTTGCAGGGTGTGGATGTGCTGGCCTTGTCCGTCGAAGAACACCAGTGTTACGTGTGGTAGGCCAAGTCGGGATTGGAATGCTGCGCCGTCTACCGAGGTGATGTTCGCCACACGGTATTGAAACGCGGTGTCATCGCAAAGTTTGAATGCGGCGCGTGTTTCCTTTTGCAGGGACTGGCACAGACCACAGTTGGGATCGTGGATTTGCACGATGGTCGACGTGCCGTTGCCGACGACGGTCAGGTCCGCTTCGGTCAGCTTTTTTGAGAAATCCAGCGCAAATGCCGTGCCGCCGCCTGCAACGGCCACAGCGCCGATGCCATATATCGCTAACCGCCCCATCATATCGCGGCGCGACAGCTTTGGCGCCGGGGAAGGGGCGGCGTGTTTCGACTTGCGGGCTTTGGTGGTTTTGCGTGTCATATGTCCCTCGGGCTTTTTACAGAGGGTGACACAAAGGCGGGGCGCGGGCGAATGAACTCCGCTCGCGCGCCCGTGATCTGCCTAGATGAGCTTGCCCATAGCCACGGCGGTATCGGCCATGCGGTTGGAGAAGCCCCATTCGTTGTCATACCAGCTCAGGATACGGACCATGTGGCCGTCCATCACTTTGGTCTGGTCTGTGTGAAAGATAGACGAATGCGGATCGTGGTTGAAATCCGACGACACCAGCGGCTTGTCCGTGTAGCCCAGCACGCCTTTGAGCGGGCCATTGGCGGCTGTGCGGATCGCGTCGTTGATTTCCTCAACCGTTGTGTTGCGCGAGGCGGTGAAGGTCAGGTCCACAACCGACACGTTCGGCGTTGGCACCCGGATCGCCACACCGTCCAGCTTGCCGTTCAGTTCCGGCAGCACAAGACCAACCGCTTTCGCGGCCCCGGTCGAGGTGGGGATCATGCTCAGGGCGGCAGCCCGCGCGCGGTAGAGATCCTTGTGCATCGTGTCGAGCGTCGGTTGGTCGCCGGTATAGCTGTGGATCGTGGTCATGAAACCACGCTCGATCCCGATGGCATTGTTCAGCACATAGGCCACCGGAGAAAGGCAGTTCGTGGTGCAGGACGCGTTTGACACGATCAGATCGTCTTTGGTCAGGCTGTCATGGTTGACGCCGTACACGATGGTCTTGTCCGCGTCCTTGCCAGGAGCCGAAATCAAAACCCGGCTCGCACCGTTTTCCAAATGCGCCTGACAGGCTTCTTTGCTGGTGAAAATGCCGGTGCATTCCAGAACCACGTCCACATCCGACCATGGCAGGTCTGCGGGGTTGCGCATCGCTGTGACTTTGATCGGCCCACGACCCACATCAATCGTGTCTTCAGAGGTTTTGACCTCAACCGGGAAGCGGCCATGCACGCTGTCATATTGCAACAAATGCGCGTTGGTCTCAACAGGACCAAGATCATTGATGGCAATGACGTCGATGTCGGTGCGACCGGATTCGATGATCGCGCGCAGTATGTTGCGGCCAATGCGGCCAAATCCGTTAATGGCGACTTTGGTGCTCATAATAAATCCTCATCGGTTCTGACAGGCTATGGCGCCTGGAATTGTTATCGCTAACAAACAGAACCGCGCCAAGCTGTCAAGCAAGGTGGCGCAGCAGTGTCATCGCCAAAAAGCGATCCATTCGACCAAATCGATCCCCTTGGCCGCAAGGAACAAGAGTCCGTCACCGCCGGTCAGAAACGCATCAATTCCGATCCCGCCCAGGATCAGAAGTCCCAAACCGATTGCAATTGAATTGGTCATCTCGTGCCTGTCCTCTGCTCTGCGCGCACCATGCCAGAGCGGTTCGCGCTTGTCACGTTTTGCTGTGATTGGCGGGACGGGCGTGCATCATGTGTTGGTGTCCCGGTCGATCTCGGCTTGCTCTGCAGCCCATGCGCCGGCCGCTTCGACAACCACGGCGGATGCGGTGGGCAGAACGCCAAGATAGCTGTCCGTGTCTGCCGCAGCAATCGGTGGGCGCTGGGTCATGCGGTAGGCCGAATAAAGCGCGACCGCAGTGAACGTCGCGCTGAGCACCATCCAAAAGGCGGACGGGCCCAAACGCTCCATCGCGGCGCCGGCCACCAACGGGCCAAGAATGGCCCCGATGCCAAAGATCAACACCAGACCACCAGACGCGGCGGGCATTTCCTCGGGGTCTAGCGCGTCATTTGTATAGGCCAACAGCAGTGCGTAAAGCGGGGTTGTCACACCGCCGGTCAAAAATGCCACGGCCATAAGCTGCCACATGGCTTGTGCGCTCAGCGCCCCGGCGGCGCAAAAGCTGGCTCCGAGTATGGCACATCCGAGGATCAACTTGCGCCGATCCATGCGGTCCGACAGCCATCCCATCGGGTATTGCAGCAAGAGCGCGCCGCCAAACAGCATGGCAATGAACAGGGCAATCTGATCCGGGGTCATTCCAACCTGTGTGCCGTATACGGCACCCATCCCGGCCTGTGTGGCATAGACGGTGCCCAGCAGAAACATACCCGCCGTACCAAGCGGGGCCGCGCGGAACAGGGTGCGCAACGGCATAGAGCGTGTCACTTCGGTTGCCGGGGTGGGGGTAACGGATAGCAGGATCGGTCCAAACGAGATCGACACAAGGATCGACGCGCAGATGAAAAGAACCGATGTCGCCGCATCGCCCAGGGTCATCAGGCCTTGCGCTCCAATCAGGCCAAGCGTCTGCGCGATCATATAGGCCGAGAGAACCTTGCCGCGCGTTTCATTGGTCGCAGACGCGTTGAGCCAGCTTTCTGCTGTCACATAGATCCCCGACATGCAGAACCCGACCAAGACGCGCAACAGCGTCCAGGCAATCGGGTCGGTGAACAGTGGGAATGCGATAAGGGCTGCGGACATGAAGCTGCCAAGTGCCGCAAAGACCCGCACATGTCCGACGCGGCGGATCAGGTCAGGTGTCTTGCGCGCGCCGGACATGAAGCCAAGAAAATAACCCGACGCCACGATGGCCAGTTCTGTGGCGGAAAAGCCTTCAATCCCACCGCGCACGCCAATCAGCGTGAAATGCATGCCATTGCCAAGCATGATAAAGACGATTCCGACAAGCAGGGCCCAGATGCCAGAAAACACGGTGTTCATAGTGCAGCTCCGACGAAATGTGTCTTGTGCGACTGCGTTCACCCTAAGCAGCTGTTGCATCGCGTCTGATGCTGCACCGCCGCATTCAGAGCCTTTGGCGACAGATCTGACATGTCATTGTCAGGGTGGGTGCAGGACATCGGGGCAGAGCGGACCGACAAACGGGCCGCCCGATTAGGACGACCCGTTGAATTGCGTGCACTCTGTGAAGGATACGATCAGTGCAGCAACCGTCCCATCGCGCCTGCCACATCGGCCATCCGCGCCGAGAACCCCCATTCGTTGTCGTACCATGCCAACACGCGCACCAGCCGCTTGCCGACAACTTTGGTCTGGTCCGGCGCAAAGATCGACGATTGCGTGGTGTGGTTGAAATCAATGGAAACCTTGGGCTCGGGGTCATAGGCCAGAACAGTGCCCATATGGGTTGCAGCGGCCTCGCGGACCACCTCGTTCACATCCGCGACCGTCACGTCTTTGCCGGCGTAAAAGGTCAGGTCCACGGCAGACACGTTGGGTGTGGGCACGCGCACGGCAGAGCCATCCAGCTTGCCCTTGAGGTTTGGCAGCACTTCGCCCAAGGCGGCGGCGGCACCCGTCGAGGTTGGGATCATCGCCATTGCCGCCGCGCGCGCCCGGTACAGATCGTCGTGCCGCCGGTCCAATGTCGGTTGATCGCCGGTGTAAGAATGGATCGTGGTCATGATGCCGCTTTCGATGCCAAGCGCCTCGTCAAGCACCTTGGCCAGCGGGGCCAGACAATTGGTTGTGCAAGACCCGTTCGATATCATCGTGTCGCCTGTGACCAAGGACCGATGGTTGACGCCGTAGACGATGGTCTTTTGCACGTTCTTGGCTGGTGCAGAGATCAGCACCGCACCCGCGCCGCGTTCCATGTGCACGCCCGCTTTGTCGCCATCATTAAATTTACCTGTGCATTCCAGAACAACGTCGCACCCGGACCAATCCAACTCTTGTGGGTTATAGGTCGAAAACACCTCCATCGGGCCGCGTCCGAGATCCATCGTGTTGCCGCGCACTTTGACGTCGCCCCCAAAGCGCCCGTGCACGCTGTCATAGCGCAGCAAGTGGGCGTTGGTCTCGATCGGGCCGGTGGCATTGATCTTGACCACCTGCACATCATTGCGCGCGCTTTCCGCGATGTGGGCGAGGGTGCAGCGGCCAATCCGACCGAAACCGTTGATACCGAGCGTGACGGTCATGGATATGTCTCCTTGCGGTGCGATGGGCGGTGAGATGAACGCGGTATACGGGTGCATGCCGAAATCACAAAGGAAAAACACGTTGTTTCACAGCATGTTAGCGGTAAAGGTGTCATTGCGGCGCATGATTGCGCTAACGACTGTCAACGGTTTGCGGTAACATGCGGGCGGCGTTTCCGTTTGTGAAAGGATGACCCAGCGACTGGGTCTGTCGCGCAAGAAGATATCGGGTTTGATCCTTGCCAGGGGAATCACTTTGATGGCCGAGGTGTCTTGCGCTCAAGCAGCGCTGATATGACAGCTTCGAAATCCCTGCTGCTGGCGATTTGTGACCTCAAAGGGTATGTGTGCGGCAAGCAGACAGTGGAGCGTTGGTATGAGTGGATTGTTGGCCCTTCTTGATGACGTGGCGGCGATAGCCAAAGTGGCAGCGGCCTCTGTCGACGATATTGGTGCAGCGGCGGTCAAAGCTGGATCAAAAACGGCAGGGGTGCTGATTGACGATGCGGCGGTGACCCCGAAATACCTGCATGGCTTTGCGCCCGCGCGCGAATTGCCGATCATCTGGCGCATTGCCCGCGGATCTCTGATCAACAAGTTGGTGTTCCTGTTGCCCGCCGCCTTGCTGATGTCGAGCTTTGCACCGTGGTTGATCCCGCCCTTGTTGATCCTTGGCGGCAGTTACCTGTGCTTTGAGGGGGCCGAAAAGATCGCGCATGTGTTTGGGATACACAGCACGGGGCCTGGTGGGCCGGATGGCAGTCACAGCGTGGAAGATCCACTGCATCTTGAGGAAGAAAAGGTCAAAGGCGCGATCAAGACCGATTTTATCCTGTCGGCCGAGATCATGACAATCGCACTGTCGGTGATCGACAGCGACAATATCTGGATGCAGGGCGCAACGCTTGCATTGGTCGGGGTGATGGTCACGCTGGCGGTTTACGGGGCCGTGGCAGTGATCGTGAAAATGGACGATGTGGGGCTGTGGCTGAGCCGCGTGGGCCGGTTGAGTCTGACCCGCGCGTTCGGACGCGGGATCGTCAGGTTCATGCCGTGGCTGCTCACGTCGCTGACCGTGATCGGAACAGCGGCGATGTTGTGGGTTGGCGGATCGATCATCGTGCATTCTCTTGCGCAGATGGGCTGGCCGGGACCCGAGAACAGCATCCATCATCTGGCTGTGGCCTTTGGCGGCGGGCAGGGCTTTGCCGAATGGGGCATCACCGCCGGGATTGATTTTGTTCTGGGCTTGATCTGGGGGCTGATCCTGATCCCTGTCGGGGTCAGGATTGTCGGGCCCGTCTGGGCGGCGATCATGCCCAAGAGCCTCTGATCCGCATTAATCAGGTTTTTACCATTGCTGCGGTACGCCTGTGTCATGGCGATACCAACTTATCTTGAAGCGGAAAATTGGCTCCGCACTGTGTTCTCGGCCAAGGCAGTTGGCCGGGGTGGGGTGATCTACCGCGCGGCGCGGGATGTCGAACGGTATGCAGGCCGTGACGCGTTTATCCGCGAAGTGCACCGGCGCGGGTTTACCCTGGTCGAAAACGGCGATCAGTTTGTGGTTTTCTGCAACCGCGATCCGGTTCGCTTGTTGGTCGAGCGTGATCCGCCCAAGCTGTCGCAACGGGCGTGGCCCGTGCACATACAGGCGTGTGACGAACGGCACGGGACTGCGCGGTTTTGATTGGCGGGAACTCAAACCCGTTCATGCACTGCATCACTGCATCACTGCATGACAACCGGGCGGCTCCGCAAATCAGCGAAGCCGCCGGTGTGTTTACACGCGCGGATCAGCCTGCCAGCGGCCTGCGACCAGATCACGAACCTTTTGCGCCACACCCTCTGCCGTAATGCCGAACTTTTCGTACAGCACCTCAGCCGGAGCAGACGCACCAAACCCGTGCATTCCGACAAAGCCCGACTTTTCGCGCTTGCCGCGTTCGCCGAACAACCAACGATCCCAGCCAAAGCGAATGCCCGCCTCAACAGCAACCCGAACCGGGCCACCCGGAAGAACGCGCTTGCGGTACGCCTCGTCCTGTTCCTCGAAAAGCTCCCAGCAGGGCATCGACACAACCCGCGTACCGATCCCTTCGGCCTGAAGGATGTCGCGCGCCGCCATCGCAATCTCGACCTCGGACCCGGTGGCCATCAGGATCGCCTGACGTTTGCCGTCTGCATCCGCCAGCACATAAGCCCCTTGTGCCGTAAGGTTCTTTGTTTTGTGCTCGGTCCGCACCGTGGGCAGGTTTTGCCGCGTCAGTGACAGAACCGAAGGTGTTTTGGTTTGGGTAAACGCAATCTCCCAGGCCTCGGCCGTCTCAACCGTATCGGCGGGGCGGAACACCAGCGTGTTTGGCGTGGCCCGGCTGATCGCCAGATGCTCGACAGGCTGGTGCGTCGGGCCATCCTCGCCCAGACCGATGGAATCGTGGGTCATCACATAAACCGTTGGCACCTGCATCAGCGCGGACAGGCGCATCGCGGGGCGGGCATAGTCTGTGAAACACATGAACGTGCCGCCATAGGGGCGGATACCGCCATGCAACGCCATCCCGTTCATGGCTGACGCCATTCCGTGTTCGCGGATACCCCAGTAGACGTAACGACCCTTGCGGTTGTCTACGTCAAAGACGCCCAGATCGCCGGTTTTGGTGTTGTTCGATCCGGTCAGATCGGCCGAGCCGCCAATGGTTTCCGGCAGGATTGGGTTCACAACTTCCAGCACCATCTCAGAGCTTTTGCGCGTGGCCACTTTGGGTGCGGTTTCGCTGATCTGCTTTTTCAGGGCTTTGATGGTCGAGGACAGCTTCTTGGGTGCGTCGCCTGCCATGGTGCGGGCATACTCGACCTGACGCGCTGCCGACATTTCTGCCAGACGGGTTTCCCACGCGGCACGCTCGGTTGCGCCGCGTGCGCCGATTGCCTCCCAAGCCGATTTGATCTCGGAAGGCACGTCGAACGGGCCCGATGTCCACCCCCAAATGGCTTTCGCCGCCGCGTTCTGATCCGCATTGGTCAACGCGCCGTGGCCCTTGGACGTATCCTGCGCGGCGTGGCCCAAGGCGATATGCGTCTTGCACGCGATCATTGACGGACGGCTGTCTGCCTTTGCGGCCACGATGGCCGCGTCGATCTCGGCGGGGTTGTGGCCGTCAATGCTCTGCACATGCCAGCCCGCAGCGGTGAACCGCGCGACCTGATCGGTGCGATCCGACAGGTCAACCGTGCCGTCGATGGTGATGTTGTTGTTGTCCCAGAACACGACAAGCTTGGACAGTTCCTGACGTCCGGCGATACCGATCGCCTCGTGGCTGATGCCTTCCATCAAGCATCCGTCGCCGGCGATGACATAGGTGTGGTGATCGACCAGCTTTTTGCCAAACCGGGCGCGCAGTGCTTCTTCGGCCATGGCAAAGCCGACTGAATTGGCGATGCCCTGACCCAACGGCCCGGTCGTGGTTTCAATGGCTTGCGCAAGGAAATTCTCGGGATGGCCAGCGGTTTTCGCGCCCCATTGACGGAAATTCTTGACCTCATCGAGCGTGATCTCGGCATCGCCCACAAGGTAAAGGAGCGCATAGAGCAACATCGATCCGTGGCCTGCTGACAGGATAAACCGATCGCGGTCGTGCCAATCAGGACGGGTGGCATCAAACTTCAGGTGCTTTTCATAAAGGACAGTGGCCACATCGGCCATGCCGATGGGCATGCCCGAATGTCCGGAATTCGCGGCTGCGACGGCATCCAGCGTCAGCGCACGGATCGCTGCTGCCTTGTTCCAATGGTCAGGGTTCTGGGCTTTGAGGGTCTCGATATCCACGGGCCATCTTGTCCTTGTAATGGGGGCAAAGGGGTCATTTACGGCGCTCATACCAGTGTCACGGCAGAGATCAAGCCGCACCCATCTTGCGGATGTGCATAAGGGGGCGCATTTTTGGACGTGGATTGTTAAACTTTCACATTAAGAGAACGGAGCGATTCGTTTCGACAGCACAGAAAATTGCGTCTAACGGCCTGAGGTAAAGGTCGAGCGTACAACAATCGGGGATCAGGCAAATGACCCAAATTAACGAGTTACAACACCGCATCACCGCTGCGCTGGACCGCGTGGCGCAGGGCGTGGCCCAGATGCAAGAGCGTGCAGCGCAAGCGTCTTCTCAACCAGCGCCACAACCAGGCATCGACCCCGAAGAGGTGGCACGCCTCAATGAGGCGCTGGATGAAGAAAAGCTGGCAAATGCCCAGCTTGAAGAACGTGTGCGCAAACTGCACGAGACCCACCGGCAAGAGCTTGAGGCGGCCAAGGCTGCTGTTGTGCCCGCCCCGAACGTGGATGTGGCTGCGCTCGACTTGGAAATGCAGCGCTTGCGCCAATCCAACGAGATGCTCCGCGCCACCAATGAGGAAATGCGCATAGCGCTTGCGGAAAACGTCGGCGAACCGCATCTGATCAACAAGGCGATGCTGGCCGAGCTTGAAAGCCTGCGCGCAGCCCGCGCTTTGGAGGCCGCAGAAACCAAGGCGATCCTTGCCTCCTTGACCCCGTTGATCGAGGCCGCAGTACAAACTGAGGAGGCGAACTGATGCCTGAAGTCGAAATCACCATCGGGGGTCGGACCTTTGATGTGGCCTGTCAGACCGGCGAAGAACAATATCTGCATTCCGCAGCCAAGATGCTCGACACAGAGGCGCAAGTGCTGGCGCAGCAGGTGGGGCGTATTCCCGAGGCGCGGATGCTCTTGATGGCGGGTTTAATGCTGGCCGACAAGACGGCGGGTCTCGAAGACAAGCTGCGCGAAACCGAAGACCGGGCTGCTGGCTATCTGTCGGAATTGCGGGCGCTGAAAGAAGCACCGCCGCCCACGCCGGAACGGATCGAAGTGCCCGTGGTGCCAACAGATGTTACGGAATCGCTTCAGGAAATCGCCGCCCGCGCCGAAGCGTTGGCCCGCGATGTCGAGGAAAAGGCCGGCTAAGGGACTTTCGCACCCAGCCGGAAAACGAAAAACGGCGCCACAGTGGGCGCCGTTTTTGTATCACCAAGCCGGATATGGCTTAAGCGTTGGCCTCGCGGATTTTCTCGGCCGCGTCTTTGTCAAAGGTCACGCCGGTTTCTTCAAGCAACTGATCCAGTTCCCCGGACAGGGTCATCTCTGTGATGATATCGCAGCCGCCGACAAATTCGCCTTTGACGTAAAGCTGCGGAATGGTCGGCCAGTCGGAATATTCCTTGATGCCCTGACGGATGTCTTCGTCGGCCAGCACATTCACATCGGCATACTCTACGCCCATATAATTCAAAACGCCTGCTACCTTGCTGGAAAACCCGCATTGCGGCATGGATTTGGTGCCTTTCATATAAAGCACCACGTCATTGGCTTTGACGGTTTCTTCAATCTTTTTCTTTGCGTCAGACATTGTCTTTCTCCATCTCTTCGCGGCGTTTCCGGTCCTTGCGGATATACGGCATTGTTGCGCCAACAGTTATAAGGGTGACAAGGCCAATGGCGGCAAACATTGGCCAGGTGTTCGACAGAAAGGCGATCATGGTGCGCCTTCAGATGGCAACCCTGCGGACACCGGCGATTTCCAGACGAAATACGCAAACGGTCCGATCAACAGGATCATCAGGATATTGAGCAGATGCGCCCGCATCAGTCCGGGGCCTTTGTGGTCAGTGCAAGCGCGTGCAGCTCACCATGCGATCCGTCCATCTTGCCTTTGAGGGCGGCATAAACGGCGCGTTGCTGTTGCACACGATTCATGCCCTTGAAACTTGCGTCGATCACTTCGGCGGCATAGTGGTTTCCGTCGCCGGCAAGATCGGTGATCGTGATCTTGGCATTAGGAAATCCCGCGCGGATCAGGTCTTCGATTTCCTGCGCTTGCATGGCCATTGGGCAGCTCTCCGTGATTGTGCATTAAAAAAAGATGTATGTCGGAGTCGTGAATTTCGCAAGACGGGGTCTCCGGTTACGCGGCCAATGTCACCCAGACCGGAACGTGATCCGACGGTTTTTCCCGACCGCGCACGGCGCTTTCGATCCAGCAGTTGCTCAAAAGGTCGGCGCAGGACGGTGTCAGCAGAAAATGATCAATGCGGATGCCATTGTTTTTCTCCCATGCGCCCGCCTGATAATCCCAGAATGAATAATGCCCGCCCCCTTGGGTGCCCGCGCGAAACGCCTCGGTAAAGCCAAGGTTCAGGATACGGCGGAAAGCGGCGCGCGATTCAGGCCGGAACAGGGCGTCTTCAGTCCAAAGCTCTGGGCGGGCCGCGTCTTCGATTTGCGGAATGATGTTATAGTCGCCCGCCATAAGCGCGGGCATTTCAGCAGCAAGCAGATCATGCGCTCTTGCGTGCAACCGTTTCATCCAATCCAGCTTGTAGTCATATTTGGGGCCAGGGACCGGGTTTCCGTTCGGAAGGTAAAGCCCGCATACCCGCACTGCCTGCGTCTCTCCAATTACGGTCGCTTCGATCCAGCGGGCCTGTTCGTCACTGTCATCGCCGGGAAGACCCCGCGTGACATCCTCGAGCGGCAGCTTGGACAAAATTGCCACACCGTTGAAGCCTTTTTGGCCATGTGTCTCAACTCTGTAACCAAGATCCTCAAGCGGCTCGCGGGGGAACGCCTCGTCTATGGATTTGATCTCTTGCAACAGCGCCACATCCGGCGCGCTGTCGCGCAGCCAATCCGTGAGAGCGGGCAGGCGGGCTTTGATGCCGTTGATGTTGAACGTGGCAATTTTCATCTGCAATCTCCCGGATTGCCCTATCTATTTCAAGAAGGGGCAGACCATACAAGCGGTGATCGTGACGAATCGACCGACTGTCCGTCTGGCACCAAAATCTCAGGAATTGGGAAGGTTTGACGCGGATGAGCGGCTCTGCACTCCGGCGGCAAAAGTTATCCCCAGATTTTTCATGTCTGTTGATAACTCGAGGAGCGTTGCAAGGCGAACAACCTATGGGTGAATCTTCATGTGGATAAGTTTCAGATATACATCTTTAGCGATATTCAGTCTTCTCATTTTCAATTTATACGTGCCAAGCTTCCCTCATCAACCAAGCCACAGGAGGGCACCATGACTGCAGTTCGTAAATTCCAGGCTATCGCAAACCTCGTTGCAAATCAGCGCAATATCGCCACCGAAGCCGATATTCACGGGGGTGATGCAACGGCGCTTTTCACCACAAGCTGCGCACCGACCACATCTGACGCGCGCCTTGGTGATCTGGTCGAGATGTTCACGACGAGCTGCGCACCGACCACATCTGACGCCCGCACTGGTGATCTGGTCGAGATGTTCACGACGAGCTGCGCACCGACCACATCTGACGCCCGCACTGGTGATCTGGTCGAGA
>NZ_JBPOFB010000022.1:0-38776 GCF_051251565.1 Marivita sp.
TATGCGTTGTTTGACGGTCCGGACGGTCATGCTCAAACATGTGTAAGCAAGCGTAGGGTGCGTGCTCGCACGCACCATTATGCATACGAAAAGGTGCGTGAAATCACGCACCCTACGGCAGGTTAAATTACATAAAACGCATTATGTGCCTAAATCTCTGACCCTGCTCAAAGCCGTGTTCAGGTGGTCGAGTCCTTTACCACACGATCAATCGACCGGAGCATCGACAACAGCCCCTGCAACTGGTCGATGGGCACCATGTTCGGCCCATCGCTGGGGGCGGTGTCGGGGGCTTCGTGGGTTTCGATGAACACGGCCGCAACGCCCACGGCCACTGCCGCGCGGGCCAGTGGCGGTACGAATTCGCGCTGCCCGCCCGAGCTTGTGCCCTGCCCACCGGGCAATTGCACCGAATGGGTGGCATCAAACACCACCGGATAGCCGGTCTGTGCCATGATCGGCAGGGACCGCATATCCGAGACCAGCATGTTGTAGCCAAAGCTGGCACCCCGTTCGCAGAGCAGGATGCGGGTGTTGCCGGTCGAGGCGATCTTGGCGGCGACGTTTTCCATGTCCCAGGGCGCAAGGAACTGGCCCTTTTTCACATTGAGCGCGGCCCCGGTTTCGCCAGCGGCCAACAGCAGGTCGGTCTGGCGCGACAGGAAGGCGGGGATTTGCAGCACATCGACGGCTTGTGCGACGGGTGCGCATTGCTCGGCGGTGTGGATGTCGGTCAGCACCGGCACGCCGAATTCATCGCGGATCTTGCTCAGGATCGTCAGGCCTTCGTCGATGCCCAGACCGCGCTTGCCTTTCAGGGACGAGCGGTTCGCCTTGTCATAGCTGGCCTTGAAGATCCACGGGCTGTCGGTGGCCTCGGCCGCCTGCGCGATGCGGGTGGCCAACATGCGCGCGTGGTCAAGGGATTCGAGCTGGCACGGACCCGCGATCAACGCGAATGGCGCTGTGTTAGAGACGGTTATGTCGCCGATCTGGACAGGTGTCATGCGATCCCCTCGCGGTTTAGGACAGATTCAATCCGGGCCACATCGACCGGGTTGTTGAGCTCCCAGAACACCCGGCCCCGGCCGTCGACAGGCACGCAGGTGATGGGGGTGCCGTTTTCGAGGAACCGCAGTTGTTCCAGCCCTTCGGCGCGTTCCAGCGGGCCTTCTTCCCAGCCCGCATAGGCGCGCAAGGCGGCGGGCGTATAGGCGTAGACGCCGACATGGTGCCAGACCTCTGGCGGGTTTTGCAGGTCGCCGACGTAAGGCAACACTTCCTTGGAGAAGTAGAGCGCAGTACGGTTGGCGCGCATGACCGGCGTCGCACCGGAGGTGCGCATTACAACAGTCGTGCCCCCCACCCGGCCCTCGCGGCGGTCGGTGACAAAATTGGTGAGCGTTTCGGCGTCACATTTGACAACTGGCGTGGCCATTTGCGGGGTGCCGTCCATCGCGCCGATGAGGGCTTCGACGAACCATGCAGGCGTCAGGGGCGCGTCACCTTGCAGGTTGATGATCACGTCCGGGTCTTGGTCCAGTTGCGCCAGCCCTTCGGCGCAGCGCTCTGATCCGTTGCGGGCCCCGGATGTGGTCATCAGCACCTCGGCGCCAAAGCCGCGGGAGGCCTCTGCAATGCGGTCGTCATCCGTCAGAACATAGACCCTGTCCACGCCCGTGACGGCCTGTGCCGCCTCCCAGGCGCGCTGGATCAGGGTCTTTCTGACGCCCGTCGCGCCGGTGAGTTCCACCAGCGGTTTGCCCGGATAGCGGGTCGAGGCGTAGCGGGCAGGGATAAAGACAACGACACTCATGCAACACCTGCGCGCAGAAGATCATGGATGTGGATCAGGCCCACCAGCCTGCCCTGATCGGTCACCATCAGCGCTCCGATCTTATGCGCATTCATCACCGCCAGCGCCTCGGGCAAGAGCGCATCCGGGGCGATCGAGCGTGGGTTGGCGGTGGCCACCTCGCCCGCTGTCCGCCCGGTGAGCCCGTCGAGATTGCGGCGCAGGTCGCCATCGGTGATGACGCCTTTCAGCATACCATCGGCAACCACGGCAGCGACGCCAAAGCCCTTGGCGCTCATCACCACCAGGGTTTCGCCCATCGCTGTGTCGGGGGCGACCACGGGCAAGGCGGCATCGCGGTGCATGATGGCCGAGACGCGCAGAAGTTGCGCACCCAGCGTGCCGCCGGGATGGAAGGCGTTGAAGCTGTCGCGGTCAAAGCCCCGGTGCTGCATCAGCGCCACGGCCAGCGCATCGCCAAGCGCCATGGTGAGCGTGGTCGAGGTGGTGGGGGCCATGCCGATCGCACAGGCTTCGGGCGCGTCGGGCAATTGCAACAGGTGATCGGCGGCACGGGCGAGCGTGCTGTCTGACCGCTTGGTCACCGCGATGAGCGGGATATCAAAGCGGGTGCAATAGGCGATCATGTCGGCCAGTTCGCGGGTCTCGCCCGAGTTGGAGATCAGGATCACCGCATCGTTGCGGGTGATCATGCCCAGATCGCCATGGCTTGCCTCACCGGGATGCACCGCTTGCGCGGGGGTGCCGGTCGAGGCGAGCGTGGCCGCGATCTTGTTCGCCACATGGCCGGATTTGCCCATGCCCGAGACGATCACCCGGCCCTGCAAGGCCAGAATGCGGGCCACCACCGCGTCGAAATCGGCGGGCAGTTCCGCGGCCAGCCGGGTCAGGGCGGCGGCCTCGGTGGCCAGCACGGTGCGGGCGATGTCAGAGGGCGTGTCGGTCATGGGGGCCTGCGGCGTTGTTCTGGGGCGGTGATAGCGGGTGCGTTTGCGCATGTCCAACGCGGGGGGCGCGCGGCGTTTGGAACGCTCTGCGTCCCGGTCACACCTGGCGCGCGCCGCCTGTGGGGATCGTGGCCTCTGGCCCGCCCCAGATGCCCCAGCGCCTGCGCATCAGGGTGATGGCGGCGGCGTCCAGTTCGGTGCGGCCCTTTTCGGCCTCGCGGTGGCGGTAGAGCGCGGCGGCGCGGTCGGCGGCGGTGGTCTTGGGTTCGGGCTGATTGGCGGCCAGCCAGATGCCGATGCCATTTCGCGCCAGCGCGCCCGAAAGCCAGACATCATCGACATGAAACGCCTGTGGCGGGATGTCGAAGGTGATGTCATCAAAGAACTCAGGGGGCACCACCACACCGCCATACCCTTCGAAGATATCGGCAAACCCGGCCTGCGCGACGATCCGGCGGGGGGGTTTTTGGGCCAGCGTCAGCCTGACCTGGCCGGACAGGATTTGTTTCACCCGGTCCGCGCGATAGGCCATATCCCAGGTGCGGGACCGGCGGATGTGGCGGGGGCTGGTATGGGCATCGCGTGCGCCCAGCCCGGCAATGTCCCACCCGGCCAGCGCCACGGCATGGTCCGGGTGGCGGTCTGCCTCTGACAGCAGCCCTGCCGCCCAGCCGGGCTGGTAATGGCGGTCATCGTCGCAAAACAACAGCCGCACCCCCTGCCCCTTGTGGCGGCGCGCCGCGCACAGCACCTTGGTGGCGGGGCCGTAATCAGTATCGGTCCGGTAGAGCGTCACACCTTGGGGCAGCGCGGGCAGCGTGCCGTCCCAGTCGGGAAAGCGCACATAGCTGTGGGGCAGATAAAGCTCGATCCCGGCCACACCCGTCTGTGCCAGAAGCGTCTCCAGCGTTGGACCAATAAGCCCAAAGCGCGGGGGGATGGACGAAAGGGTGATCACAGTCATGCAGATAGGCACTCGCGTACGGGGCGCGGGGCCTCAATAGGGGCAAGCCGGGATCAGGGCAAGCGTCGGGCGCGCCCGCCCGGCAGACCGCTGCGCAAGAGCCGTGGAGGGCGGCGCTAGACCGCCTTGCGCTGCGCCAGTGGCGGTGGGGTGCGGCGCGCCAGGGCGGCGGCTGTTTCGACCTGTGTGACAAGCGTTTCAACGCGGGTGGTGTCGCCCAGCATACCAAACCATTTCGACAGGATGGTGTCGGCCTCGGGCGCGGTCACGGGGATATGGCTGCGCCGGAAGGCGGGATCGCTCAGCGACACGGGACGCGAATCGTGCCCATCGATCTTGATCGACAGGAACCCCATCCCGGCATTGTCGACCATCGCGGGAAACCGTTTCAGCAGGGCGGCATGGCCAAACGAAAAGATCGTGCGGTCGCCATGGATGCGAATCGCCGTCCCCATGGAGTTGAACGGCAGCGTGGCGCGGTAGATTTGCGTCTGTTCGCCTGCGTAAGAGGTGACCACCAACCCGTTGGAGCGCGAATAGGCCACCGGCATCACATCGCCAAGCCGCTGCATGTAGCGGCGCAGCTCGTGGACGTAATCATGCGACAGGCAATCGTCATCATCGATGCGGAACTGCACCAATGGCCGGCTCAGCCCGCTGTTGATGCGCGCGATCTCGGGCTGGATGGCGGCATGCACCGTGGTTTCGTCCGATACGATCAGCAGCAGCCGGTCATCGCTGTCGCATAGGGCACGCAGCCGCCGCAGATGTTGGGCGGGCATGATGTCGGATGTCAGGACAAGCAGGACGAAATTGGGGTCCTTTTGCGCCATGAGGGAGGGCAGCAGGAAGGTTTCGAACAGGTGGAACCGCAGCGCCATGCGCGCGTCGTCATAGAGCCGTTCGGCCTGTTCAAAATGCACCAGATCCAGATCGGTGTCAGCGTCTATGGCCGAATACGCGGCCCAGTCGCCCCGTCCACAAAAGGAAAAGCGGCAGATGCCGATGACGGGTTCGAGAAGGTAATTCACTGCGGACCTCTTTGGGCTGACCTCTTTGGGGTTTGGCGCAGCATAGCAGAGTTTTGGGCAATTTTGCGGGCGGAACCGGTCAGGACCGGGCCTTTCTCTGGGCATCGACATAGGCGCGCAACACCGCGTGCATGCGGGTCAGGTGGCCTTTCGGGCCTTGAGCTTTGAAGAAGTCGATGATGTCGGGATCAACCCGCAAGGTCACCGGGTGTTTGGTCTTGGGTTCTTGTGGAACGGCGTCGTCCCAGAATCCCTCGGGCAGACCCAGGTCCGGCGCATCCGATCGTGTCGGACGTGCTTCGCCACGCGCCTTCATGGCGCGGATGTCTTCAAGCGACGCGGTTCTTGTAGGTTTCATACTCTTTGCGTCCTGTGCGTCCTGTGCGCCATGTGGAAATGAGGCGGGTGGTCCCGTTCCGCTTGGGTGAGGGTTGGGCCCTCGAAGATGAGGGCGGCTTCTGGAAGGTCGACACCGTGTTTGTCATAGATCTGCGCGTTTCTGCTCGTTCCATTCGAAAGCCATGTGCGTCACCTCTCACGCTCTAAGCACAAGCAAGGGGGAGAAGCACATCATGCCGCTTCTTATTGAGTGAGATTTAGTATGTACAAAACGTACATACATTTTAATCTCACCTTTATAAATCCGAAATTTTTCTTACTCAGGCGTTAACCTTAACGCATTCTTTACGCCTCGCGCCGGATAACAGGGAAAATGCACCCTTTGCGTGAGGTTCTGATATGCTTGCGACATCGACTGCGACGCCCCGTGCCCGCGATCTTCCGCCCTGTCCTGTCCCGGCGGGAAAGCGGGCGTTCATCACCGGGATCACCGGGCAGGACGGGGCCTATCTGGCGCAGCTGCTCTTGGACAAAGGGTACGAGGTGCATGGCGGGATGCGGCGCAATGCACAGGCGGAACGGGCAAGGTTAGAGACGCTTGGCATCGCCAACCGGGTCGTGTTGCACGATCTGGATCTGACCGAGATGACCAATATTTTCCGCCTGATCCGCGATGTGCCGGTGGACGAGTTCTACAACCTTGCCGCCCAAAGCTTTGTCGGGGCGTCCTGGGAACAGCCGATCTATGCGGGGGATGTGAACGGCATGGGGGTGGCGCGGATTTTGGATACGCTGCGCACGCTGGCTCCCGAGACGCGGTTCTACCAGGCCTCCACCTCTGAAATGTTCGGGCTGGTGCAGGCGGTGCCACAGGTCGAGACGACGCCGTTTTACCCGCGTTCGCCTTATGGCGTGGCCAAGGCATATGGCCATTACATCACAGTGAATTACCGCGAGAGTTTCGGGATGCACGCGTCTTGTGGGATCCTGTTCAACCACGAAAGCCCGCTGCGGGGCGAGGAGTTCGTGACCCGCAAGATCACCCGCGGGTTGGCGCGGATTGCGCGGGGGGGTAATGACGTCATTCAGCTGGGCAACCTGAGCGCGCGGCGTGACTGGGGCTATGCGGGCGATTATGTCGAAGGCATGTGGCGGATGCTGCAACAGGACAGGCCCGGCGATTTCGTGCTGGCCACCGGGGTGACCACGCCGATCCGCGATTTCGTGAGCTTTGCCGCCGATGCGCTGGACATGGCGCTTGACTGGCAGGGCGACGGGGTGGACGAGGTGGCCACTGACCGCCGCACCGGGCGACGTGTGGTCGAGGTGAACCCGGCTCTCTTTCGCCCGGCGGAGGTGGATCTGCTGGTGGGGGATGCGGCCCGCGCACGGCGCATGCTGGGCTGGCGGCCCCGGGTCGATATACGCGGTTTGGCCGGCATGATGGCGCGGGCGGATTATGACGCGGTGGCATAGGGCCATGTGCCGATTGCCCTGTGTGCCTGCGTGCCCGTTCATACCCCCGGTGGCACAGCGGATTCGCAGGCATGTTCGCTAGGATCCTGCGGCGCCTGACCGGACGGCGCGATTACCTTGATGGTGTTCAGGGTGGCATGCTGCATGGCTGGGCCCTGCCCAGGCGCGGTGACGGGCCGGTGCCTGTGGCGCTTTATGCCGGGACACAGCGGGTGGCCGACACGCTGGCCAGCCAGTTTCGCACCGATCTGCGCGCTGCCGGGCTTGGCGGCGGGGCGTGCGGGTTTTCGTTTTCGATAGAGACAAACAAAGGGGTTTTGCGGGTCTGTCGCCTTGATGGGCCGCGCCCGGTTGAGATCGGGCGGGTGCGTGTCGGCACCGTCCCCGTGCCCGTTTCACCCTTGCCCCTGCCCACGCCGCGTTTGTCCTCTTTGCAGGATGTTCTTGGCCCCGGCCTTGCCGCCTTGCGTGCAGCCCCCTTGCCTGCGCGCACCGCCCCGGCGGCGCTGACCACGCGACAGGCCACATTGTTTGACCCTGTTGATCCAATCGCGGGCGCCCCCCTGCCCGATCCGCCCCCCCTGCCCGATCCGCTATGTGCCTACATGGCCTATCTGCGCCCGCGCCACCGGCTGGAGGCCGAATTCGACTGGGACAGCCCCCCAGAGGCGGCAGCGCATGCCCTGAACTGGATGCTGACCAGCTATGCGCCGATGCGCGCGCCCTTGCGTGTGCCGCTGCCTCAACGGGCGATCCAATGGCTCAATGCGCCGGTGGTCATTCCCGGCCAACGCATGAGCCTCAGCCGCGCCACCTGGGCGGCGGTGCAGGGCGTGCCGCATCTGCGGCAAGGGATGGATTTCGGCAACCCCGATTGGGTGGACAGCGTGATCTATTGGTGGGCCATCCATCAGGCGCGGGCCATCGGGGGTGAGGATTGCCTTGTGCCAGAGGCTTATATCACCCGTCTGACCGATGTGCCCGATGGTCCGGACGGGACTTTCCCGCTGTCGCGTTACCTGTTGCGCTGGCGGGCCGAGACACCTGCGCTTGCACGTTTGTCGCCCCTGTCAGAGGCAGATCGCCGCCAGATCACGCTGGCCGCATTGGTGCGCGCGGCAGAGCGGCCCGATACGCTGCGATACATCTCCTGGGCCAGTATAGAGCCGCTTTTGAACGAGGATGCACAGGGCCAGACCCCCTTGGGCGCATTTCTGACCACGCTGGACAAACAGCCCCGGCTTTTGTCCGCTGCGGGGTACGCGGCCTGCCTGAAAGGGCGCGGCTATGACATGGAGGCGCGGCGGTTCACGTCCCGCACGATCGAGGGCCACCGGCTGCACGCCGCCACCCTGCCTGCACCCGCGCTGCAGGGCGTGCCCCCCGTCGATGTGCAGGTGATTGGCCCCGTCACCAAGGCCAGCGGTCTGGGTCAGGCGATGCGCGCCTCGGTGGCGGCGTTGCAGAGCACGGGGATGCAGGTGCAGGTGGTGAGGTTCGATCTCGACAATCCCGCCCCCGAGATCGACACGCCTCACACCCCAATCAGCGCTGCCCGCCCGGCCCGCTTTAGCCTGCTGCATCTGAACGCGGAATCCATCCCCCTGTTCACCGCCTATGCGCCCGACATCACCGATGGGTCTTACATGGCGGCTTATATGTTCTGGGAACTGACCCGGCCTGCCGCCTGCCATGGCCTGGCGCTGCGCATGATCGACGAGATCTGGGCCGCCTCGGATCATGGCCGCGCGATCTATGCGGGGGCTTTTGACGGGCCGATCCGGGTGATGGGATTGGCCAATGATGTGAGGCCCCCTGCCGATCCCCTGGGCGCGCGGGCCGCGCTTGTCGCCCGCACCGGGTTCGACGCCAACAGCTTTCTGTGCATGGCGAGTTTCGACAGCTTTTCCTTCGTTCAGCGCAAGAACCCGCTGGCATTGATCCGGGCCTTTGCCGCCGCCTTCCCAGAAGGCGGGGCGCAGCTCTTGCTCAAGACGCAGAACCGCACCCGTGTGAGCGATCCTGCGCAGCAAAAGGTCTGGGCGCAAATCGACGCGTTCACCAAAGGGGACCAAAGGTTTTGCATCTTGGACGAAACCATGGACCGCGCCGCGCTGCTGCACCTGACCGCTGGGGCCGATGCGTACCTGTCGCTGCACCGCGCCGAAGGCTGGGGCTTTGGCATGATCGAGGCGATGGCGCTTGGCGTGCCGGTGCTGGCCACCGGCTATTCCGGCAACCTTGCCTATTGCGATGACAGCACGGCCTGGCTGGTGCCCGCACATGCGGTGCCCCCCGCCCCCGACGATTACATGTTCACCCCCGAGGGGGGGCTCTGGGGCGCCCCCGATCACGCCGCCGCCGTGACGCTCCTGCGCCAGATGCAGGTCGACGCACCGCTCCGCACCCGCAAGGCCAAGGCCGCGCAGACCCGCGTGTTGCGCGCATTCAGCCCCGAGGCCATCGGCAAACGCTATGCCGCCCGGATCGACACGGTGCTGCGGCAGACCAAGGCCTGTGCGGCATGAGACGGTTTCTGCGCGTCCGCGCGGCCCGCAAGCCGCCACCTTACGTCATCGGGGTGAGCTGGCCACGGTCGGGGCATCATCTTTTGGCGCGGCTGCTCAGGCTCTATTACGGCGCAACCTTTACCTATTGCGGGTTTTATGGACAGGCGGGGTGCTGTGGGCGGGTGCCCTGCGCACGGGCCGGGACCGTGCGTTATTCCAAGAACCACGACTTTGACGGCACACTGCCCCAAGACCCGTCCCACCGCCACCTGATCCAGACCCGCGCCTTTGTGCCCTCGGTGGTGTCCAACTTTGAGCTCTACCTGCGCGAGGGGGGCGCCGATGACAGGGTCAGCTTTGCCCGCTTTGCCAGTGCGCAATTCAGCGCCTGGCGCGCATTTCAGGACAAATGGGTTACCTCCGATTTTGCCCGCACCCAAACGGTGATCCCCTATGAGGCGCTGATCCGCGATCCCACCACCGCGCTGATCTATGCGCTGAGCAGTTTCGGCGACACCCGCCCCGATCCCGCCCGCCTGCGCGCCGCCATTGCGCGGGTGGACGGCGAAGAGGTGGCGCAGCGGCGGATCACACCGCGCCCCGGCACAGGGGTGCATGCCCCCCGAGATGTGACGCAATTTCGCCATTACGATGCCCATCTGTTTGGCTATCTGGACAAACTGGCCCTGACCCGGCAGGAGGTGAACAGGCTGTTCCGCCGCCATCTGGGCCGGGATGCCGCCGAGGAGAACATGCTTGCGCTACAGGTCAGCCCGTCGCTGGAGCAGCTTGAGCAGATGATCCTCGGTTCACCTGAATATGCTGCCCGGGGGCACAGGCTTCGGGCGGTCTGACCTGACCGGACGAGCGCCTTTATGACTGACCTTCCCCAGATCACCCCCGTCTTGCTTTGTGGCGGGTCCGGCACCCGGCTCTGGCCGCTGTCCCGCAAAAGCTATCCCAAGCAATTCGCACAATTCCTGGGCGAAGAAAGCCTGTTCCAAGAGGCCGCGCGCCGTGTCTCGGGGGAGGGGTTTGCCCCACCGCTGGCGGTCACGGGCGATGGGTTTCGCTTTATCGTGGCCGAACAGCTGGATCATTGCGGTATCCGTGCAGCAGGCATCCTGATTGAACCCGAAGGGCGCAACAGTGCCCCCGCCGCCATCGCCGCCGCGCTGCATCTGGCCCAGACCAATCCCGAAGCGCTGATGCTGCTGGTCTCGGCCGATCATGCCATCCCCGACGCACAGGCCTTCCGCGACACGGTGATGACCGGCGCACCTGCCGCAGCACAGGGGCAGATCGTGACCTTTGGCATTGCGCCGTCGCGGGCCGAGATCGCCTATGGCTGGCTTGAGGCCGGGGCGGAAACGCTGCCCGGTGTCAACGCGCTGGAACGCTTTATCGAAAAGCCGGATCAGGCCCGCGCCGAGACGCTCTTTGCCGATGACCGCTATCTGTGGAACGCAGGCCTGTTCCTGACCCGCGCCGACACGCTGATCGCCGCGTATCAGGAACACGCCCCCGATATTCTTGAGGGCACCCGCGCCGCGATGGCGGCGGCCGAACCCGATCTGGGCTTTTTGCGCATCGACCCCGCGCTGTGGGCGCAGGTGCGCGCCGAATCGATCGACTATGCGGTGATGGAACGCGCCCGCAACCTGAGTGTTGTGCGCTTTGCCGGTGAATGGTCCGATCTGGGCAGCTGGGAAGCGGTCTGGCAGAAAAGCCCGCAGGATGGCAGCGGCAACGCGCTGGCCGGGCTGGCCACCGCGATTGACTGCGAAAACACGCTCTTGCGGTCGGAAAGTGACGAGATCGAGCTGGTGGGCATTGGCCTCAAGAACGTGGTTGCCGTGGCCATGCGCGACGCGGTTCTGGTGGCCGACATGACCGACAGCCAAAGCGTGCGCCGCGCGGTCGACATTCTCAAGGCCCGCGCCGCCAAGCAGGCGGTGCAATTGCCCGTCGATTACCGCCCCTGGGGCTGGTTCGAGACGCTGATCCTCAAGGACCGGTTTCAGGTCAAACGCATCCATGTCCATCCCGGTGCGGCGCTGTCCCTGCAAAGCCATGTGCACCGGTCCGAGCATTGGATCGTGGTGGCAGGCACCGCGCGCGTCACGGTCGACGACGAGGTGCGCCTGCTGAGCGAAAATCAGTCAGTCTACATCCCGCTGGGCGCGGTGCACCGGATGGAAAACCCCGGCAAGGTGCCCATGGTGCTGATCGAGGTGCAGACCGGGTCCTATCTGGGAGAAGACGACATCATCCGCTACGAGGATATCTATTCGCGGTCGTGAGATCGCGGGCGCGTCACCGGAAAATGCACGGACGCGCCACCGCGTCCGTCACCCCTAGCCCAACCGGTCCGCAACCTGCGCCAAGGTCTCGCGCATCAGCATCTCTGCGCGCTCCACACTCTCCGCCTCGGCGTAACAGCGAAATTCCGGCGCGTTGCCCGAGGGGCGCAGATGGATCACCGACCCATCGCCAAAGGACACCCGCAGCCCATCGGTGAGGTCGAGACCGGTCTCTGCGGCGCGATCCGCAAAGAACGCCATGCGCGCGGATGCATCGCCGGTCAGGTGTGTGATGAACGCGTTTGATGCCTCTGTCGGAATGCCCGCAATCCGGTCCGCAGCAGTAAAGCGCGGCGGCAGATCAGAGACCAATTCGGCCAAACTCACGCCTTTTGCCCGCGCCATCGCCAAGGGAGCGACGATCGGCAACAAGCAGTCACGGGTCATCAGTGGCGCGATTTCACCCGCAGGTCCCTGAGCAGCAAAGCCCAGCAGGAACCCGCCATTGGCCTCGTATCCTGCCACCTTGCTTTGCGCCTCTTCCATCGCGGCGATGACATAAGGCGAGCCGATCTTCGTGCGGATCACCAAGGCAAACCCAAGGTGGTCCACCAGCGTGTTTGACGACACCGGCGTGCAGATCCGCTCTGCCCCTAAGGCCTGCGCCACCAAGGGGCCCAACACATCGCCCGGCACCAGCGTGCCGCGGGCATCCACCACCATCGGGCGGTCCGCATCCCCATCGGTGGACACCAGCGCGTCCAGCGCGTGCGCATCACACCAGCGTTTGAGCATCTCGCGCGTCCCGGCATCCACCGCCTCGGTATCAACGGGGATGAAATGATCTGCACGGGCCAGCGGCACCACCTCTGCACCCATCTGCGCCAAGGCATCGGCCAGCACGTCACGGGCCACCGAACTGTGCTCATAGACCCCGATGCGCAGACCGGCCAGCGCGGTGGTCCCAAACGCCTGCACATAGCGCGCCACATAGGCCAAAAGCGCCCCGGTCTCGGGCACCAGATCGCCCTGTGGCGCGGGATCAGAGACCGTTTCAAGCGCGGCCAGAATGGCCTGCTCGTCGGATTTGGCGATCTCTCCTGTGGGCAGGTAGAACTTGAGCCCGTTGCGATCCGCCGGGATGTGGCTGCCCGTGACCATGATGGCGGCCTGCCCCGCCCCCATGGAGGCCAGCGCCAGCGCAGGTGTCGGCAGCGCGCCGTGATCCACCGCCCGGAGGCCCATGTCGCGCACCGCCCCGATCACCGCCGCCGCGATCTGCGGCGAGGACGCGCGCAGGTCCTGGCCCACATGCACTGCCCCGCCATGCGGACAGGCGCGCAGAAAGGCACAGGTGTATTCCGCGACCAGCGTGTCGGTCAGATCGGTGACAAGGCCGCGCAGGCCGCTGGTGCCGAATTTGGGGGGCATGTCATCTGTCCTTGTCCGTGGGCGTGTTGCCCGCAGGTATGCCCTTGGCAGGGTCGGGGACGCAAGGACCGGACGTATCGCCTGTGGCACAGGTCGCTTTGGCATATTTATGAAATATGCCAACACCCCAGCAGCACCCGGCGCAACGCGCGCAGCAATTACATCCCGTTTACCAAATCGCCCCTAGCGTCCCACGCCAACACGGATCGCTGAAAGGGCTTCTCTGATGTCGCAAACCTCTCCTATTTTGTCCCTGCCCTATATCCAGCCGGCGCAGGCGCAAAAACATGTCACCCACAATGACGCGCTGCGCCGGCTCGACGCGCTGGTACAGCTGTCAGTGGAGAGCCGCACCCTGACCGAACCGCCCGCGACCCCGGATGAGGGCGCCCGCTTCATCGTGGCGACGGGGGCCACCGGGGAGTGGGCCGGACAGGACCATGCGATTGCGCTCAATGCCGGGGGCGGGTGGCTGTTTCTGCCGCCCAATGTGGGCTGGCGCGCCTGGGTCGCGGATGAAGGCACCGAGGTGATCTGGCAAGGCGGGCTTTGGCAGGGCCAGACCGGGGGCGCGTTGCCTGACCGTCTGGGTCTGGGCACCGCCACCGATCCGGTGACCCGGCTGAGCGTGGCCTCTCCCACGACGCTGCTCACCCATGAAGGCGCGGGACATCAGCTCGCGGTGAACAAGGCCACCGCAAGCGACACGGCCAGCCTGCTGTTCCAGTCGAACTGGACCGGCCATGCCGAGATGGGGCTGGCGGGCGACACCGCGTTTTCGATCAAGGTCAGCGATGGCACCACATGGACCACCGCGCTGAGCTTTGACCCGGCAACGGGGGTTGCCAGCGGCGCGGCGATAAGCGCGGGGCCCGATGACAGCAACCCCGACGCCCTGGTCCGCGCAGGCGACGGATACCTGAAAGGCACGCTGCTTGGTACGGTGGCGCAGGACGCAACCGGCATGCCGACAGGCGGCGTGATCGAACGCGGATCAAACGCCAATGGCGGCTATGTGCGCTTTGCCGATGGCACCCAGATCTGCACCAGCCCCGACATTCCCACCGGGTCGATCAGCAATCAGGCGGGGGCGCTGTGGCAGTCGAACCATCTGGCCTGGACCTTTCCCGCCGCCTTTGCGCCGGGTATGCCGCCTGTCCTGAATGGCGAGAGCGGCAACACCGGGGCATGGCCCACTTTTGCGCCGCACGGGGTGCTGTCCACGGGGCTGAAGGCGACCGCGCTCATTCAGATCACCGTGGGGCTGAATCTGCGGCTGTGTGCGATTGGGCGGTGGGTTTAGCGGGTGCCCCCCGGTCAGGCCAGCCAGACGCATCCCACCGACATCCCCAAAAGTCCGGGGGAGTTCCCCGGCCTCAACCTTTCCTTATCCGAAGCGCCCCAGCGTGGCGGGTGGTCCGGAGAGGGATGGCTTGGGCCGGGATTTTTACTCCAACAGCCCCAGCAGATAGGCCCCGTAATCGTTCTTGCCGAACATCTGGGCACGGGCGCGCAGGGCGTCGTCATCAATCCAGCCCTGGGCGTGGGAAATCTCGTCCGGGCTGCCGATCTGCTGGCCTTGCCGGTCGCTCAGCGTGCGCACGAAATTGCCCGCATCCAGCAGTGACGCATGCGTGCCGGTGTCAAGCCAAGCATAGCCGCGCCCCATCAGCTCTACACTCAGCTGCCCATCGGCAAGATAGCTTTCCAGCAACGACGTGATCTCAAGCTCGCCGCGGTCTGACGGCTGCACCTGTGCCGCGCGCGCGGGCGCGGTGCCGTCGAGGAAATAAAGCCCCGTGACCGCGTAGGGCGACGGCGCTTTGGCAGGTTTTTCGATGATAGTCTTCACCGTACCATCAGGCGCGAAATCCACCACGCCGTAGCGTTCGGGATCGGCCACGCGGTAGCCAAAGACAGTGCCGCCCGTGACCGTTGCATCGGCACTGGCCAGAACCTCGGGCAGGCCGTGGCCAAAGAAGATGTTGTCACCCAGCACCATCGCCGAGGGCGCACCATCCAGGAAGTCTTCGGCCAGCAGATAGGCCTGCGCCAGACCGTCGGGCGAGGGCTGCGCGATATAGGTGAAGGCCAGACCCCATTGTGATCCATCCCCCAGCAGGCGCTGGAACTGGTCCTGATCCTGCGGCGTGGTGATGATCGCGATCTCGCGGATGCCTGCCAGCATCAGCACCGAGAGCGGATAATAGATCATCGGCTTGTCATAAAGCGGCAAGAGCTGTTTGCTCAGCCCCATGGTGATCGGGTACAGCCGCGTGCCCGACCCGCCTGCAAGGATGATGCCTTTTCTGCTCATAGCCCCAACTCCTTGATCACGGCACTCAGGCCGCTGTGCCAGTCGGCAGGTGTAATCCCGAAATCCGACGTCAGTTTGGCGCAATCAAGCCGGGAATTGAGCGGGCGTGTTGCGGGCGTCGGATACTCCGAGGACGGAATGCCGGTCACGGTCACATCGCGGCCTGCCTGCGCAAAGATCGCGCGGGCGAACTCTGCCCACGAGACATGCGGCACACCGGCATAGTGATAGGTGCCGCCTTTTGCGCCGTCCTGCATGGCCTGCGCCAGCGTCAGCAGCGTTGCGGCAATATCCGCCGCAGGCGTCGGCCCGCCGATCTGGTCATTCACCACGCTCAGGGCCGTGCGGGTCTCGGACAGGCGCAGCATGGTTTTGACAAAGTTCGCGCCATGGGCCGAGACCACCCAGGCGGTGCGCAGGATGATGTGGTTTGCCCCGCTGGCGCGCACGGCCTGTTCGCCCGCCAGCTTGGTGCGCCCATAGGCGTTTTGCGGCGATACAGGGTCTGTTTCCAGCCAGGCGCGGGTGCCGGTGCCGGTGCCGTCAAAGACGTAATCGGTCGAGAGATGCAGGAACGGGATGTCCAGATGCGCACAGGCCCCGGCCATCGCACCGGGGCTTGCCGCGTTGATGGTCTGGGCGGTTGCTTCGTCTTCTTCGGCGCGGTCCACAGCCGTGTAGGCGGCGGCGTTGATCACCACGCTGGGCGCAAGATCGGCGATGACCTGCGCGCAGGCTTGCGGGTCGGACAGATCGGTGTGGTCCCGGCCCAAAGCGGTGACATCCCCCTGCCGGTGCAGTTCCGTCGCCACCTGACCCGTCTTGCCGAAGACAAGGATCATGGCCCAACCCCCAACCGCTGGCCGACGCCATCGCGGTCCTGAAGCGCCTGCCACCAGTTCGGGTTGTCGAGATACCAGCGCACCGTCCGCCGCAGCCCTTCTTCAAGCGTCACCGAAGGCCGCCAGCCCATCTCGCCGCGCATGCGCGCAGGGTTGATCGCATAGCGCAGATCATGGCCGGGGCGGTCGGTCACAAAGGTGATCAACCGATCATGCGGCGCACCAGCGGGGGCCATCTCGTCCATCAGGTCGCAGATCATGCGCACCAGATCAATATTGCGCGCCTCGTTCTCGCCGCCGATATTGTAGGACCGGCCCACCGCACCGCGCGTGACCACGGTCAGCAATGCATCGGCGTGGTCCTTGACATACAGCCAGTCGCGCACATTCTCGCCCGCGCCGTAAACCGGGATCGGACGGCCCGCCAAAGCGTTCAGGATGACCACCGGGATCAGCTTTTCGGGGAAATGATAGGGGCCGTAATTGTTCGAACAATTGCTCAGCACCACGGGCAATCCGTAGGTATGATGCCACGCCATCACCAGATGATCGCTGGCCGCCTTGGAGGCCGAATAGGGCGAGCGCGGATCATAGGCCGTGTCTTCGGTGAACTGGCCTGTCGCGCCCAAAGACCCAAAGACCTCATCGGTCGAGATATGGTGAAAGCGGAACGCCTCTGGCCGTCCCTGCCTGTCCCAAAACCTGCGCGCGGCCTGCAACAGCGTGTAGGTGCCGATCACATTGGTGTCGATAAACGCGCCCGGCCCGTCGATGGACCGGTCCACATGGGATTCCGCCGCCAGATGCATCACCGCATCGGGGGCGTGGTCGGCAAAAACCGTCTCTAACAAAGCGCTATCGCGGATATCGCCCTGCACAAACGTATAGCCGGGCGCGTCCGCCACAGACGCCACATTGTCCAGACAGGCCGCATAGGTCAGCGCATCGAGGTTGATCACCTGATGCCCGGCTGCCACCGCCTGCCGCACCACGGCAGAGCCGATGAACCCCGCCCCGCCTGTTACCAAAAGCTTCACGACGGTCTCCAGTCAAACGGGCTGTGCAGATCGGCCAGCGCGGGCGCCTCTGCATCCTTGCCAGACAGCACGGGATCGCCCGCAAGCCCCCAGTCGATCCCGACAGAATCCCACCGCACCGCGCCTTCGGCCTCGGGCGCGTAATAGCCGGTGCATTTGTAGATGATCTCGGTGTCGGGGGCACGGGTGATGAACCCATGGGCAAACCCTTCGGGCACCCAAAGCTGCCGCCCGTTCTCGGCTGTCAGATCAACACCGACCCAAGACCCGTATGTCGGCGACCCGCGCCGGATATCCACCGCCACATCCCAAAGCGCCCCACGTCCGCAGCGCACCAGCTTACCCTGCCCCTGTGGCGGGGCCTGGAAATGCAGCCCGCGAATGGTGCCCCTCTCGGCTGACAGCGAATGATTGTCCTGCACGAAGTCAGGCACGATCCCGGCCACATCCCGCAGCCGCGCGGCGTTCCAGGTCTCGGCAAAAAACCCGCGCGCATCGCCGAACCGCCGGGGCGTCAGGATCAGCAAACCCGCAAGGGCGGTTGTTTCAACGTCCAGCATCAGCCGTCCCACTTATCTGTCTTTCTGGGTCTTCACCCAGGCCAGAAACGCCCGGTCCGGGTTGCCCAATCGCGCCCGCCCGGTTTCGTCCCACCATGCCAGCCAACGCGCCTGCAACCCGTAGGCATCGGCCCCCGGCTTCAGCGCACGCGCCATCTCAAGCGTCTCTTGCGACAGAACCGGGGCATCCGTAGGGCGCGGTTTGGACCGTCGCGTGACCACGAGGATATCGCCCGCCCGCTCTGCAAGGCTGTAATCGGGCAGATGGTTTTCCACGATCATCTTGCGCAGGGCCGCCCGGAACACCCGCACCGGCGCGGCCGATCCCGATTTGTGATGCAGCACCGGCACCGAGATTGTCCATTCCGCCTGCCGCCCGCAATGCTTGCGCGCCAGCTCATAGATGCGCCGCTCCAGCGGTTTGCGCAGCCGAAAGTAATCGCGTGACAGCGTCAGCACAGACCGCGCACAGACCGCCCGATACAGCCAATCCGACAGGGTCACCGTCACGCTGATCATCCGCCCGCCGCGCGACCGGCGCAGGATCTCCCAGCTTTCGATCAGGCCAAAGCCCCGCGTCGCCTCAACCCCGCCCGTGGTCAGGTTGGTGGTGATGCGCGTGCCCGCCAGCCGCTCGAACCCTTCGCGCAACCGTGTATAGCTGTCGCCCCCGGTGTCGCGGTTGGTGGCCACCAACAGATCATGCGCCTTGAGCGTCAACGTGCGCCCCACCGCACGGCCCGCATTCATCGCCGCCACAAGCTGGCTGATGCAATAGATCAGGATGTCCTTGTCATGGATCGTCGCCCGGCCCCGCACGCTGGGCGTGACCTCAAGATGGGCGCCGTTATGGGCATAGGACAGCACCCGCGTATCGGGCCGTGTGCTTAGCGAAAAGATCGGATGCTCCATCGACGCCAGGTCATCCTTGGGACTGGCCCCAAAGAGATCGCAGACGAAAAAATCGCCCGTTGGGTGTCGGTCGGGCAACAGCCCGCCTGTCGTGGTCCCTGCCATGAGGTCCGCCTGTCTTCTGCTCTGCACGCCCCCGTTTGATTTTGCGGCCAGCGTTCGACGCCGACTCGGCTTTCGGGGTTTCAGTGACACCCAACGTAAAGTTATCCACAGCGGGCGTCCATGATTCATGCCACCCCAGCGTCGGATCAGAGTCGCTGCCTCGGGGGATCAGAGTCGCCCTATCGGGGGATCAGAGTCGCTTTGGCCCAATACCACCCAAATTTCTCGTTTTTTATGAGGGGCTTAAGCAGAATCTCAAAAACCCTTAACATATAACTAACAAATTTTAACAGACCCATATGCTGCTCACTGCAAGAGCCAAACCACACCAAACAGACCTCAAATCATTGAATTTACTTAGAAAAGGGAAGCGTGTTGCGGTTTTGCTTCCATGTACGTGTTTTTCTGGTAGTCTGCTGAAAACAGCGCACACGCAGAGGTGCGGACCAGGCCAGATCGAGCATCCCATGACCCAAGACCAGCCCCTTCCGCCCTATTTCAACATCAATCCCGATGCTGCGCTAGAGGCCCTTGGCGCGCCCACCACCACCGCTGATTTCGCAGCGATCGCGCGCGCCTGCGACGCCGGGCGCACCGATCTTGCCAGCCGGGGGCTTGAAGAAAACGGCACCCGCACCCTGCGGCTGTTTTCCACCTGGGAAATCACCCGCTATCTGATCCCGGTCGCCACCGGCCATTTCCGCCGCGTGCTCAAGCAAAACCCCGACCTGCCCCAGGGACGCTCCGAGACAACCAGCGGGGCCAAATGGTTCACCTTCGACGAGGTGCTGAAACTGCGCGCGCATTTCGCAACCGAAGGATCCAAGACCAAGGAATACCTGCCCTACCGCCCCAAGGGCCAGCCCGCCAAACTGGTCGCCGTGGCCAATTTCAAAGGCGGCGTCGGCAAAACCAGCACAGCGGCGCATCTGGCCATGTCCGCAGCACTTGATGGCTACAAGGTGCTGGTGATCGATCTGGACAGCCAGGGCTCCATGACGTCGATCTTCGGCGGCACTGTTCAGGATGAATGGCAAACCGTCTTCCCGCTGCTGGCCCGCCATTACGCGCGCCACCTTCAGGGCGAAAATCAGCGCCGCCTTGACCGGGGCGAGGCCCCAACCCCGCTGGATGACACGCTGTCGGACGCGCTCAAATCGCGCAGCGAAACGCTCATCCAATCCACCCACTGGCCCAATATCGATCTGATCGGCGCACAGCTGAACCTCTACTGGGCCGAGTTCCAGATCCCCGTCTGGCGCATGGCTGCGCGCGGCTGGAAGCTTTGGGATGCGCTGACCGACAGCCTGTCCGAGGATGGCATCCTTGACCAATACGACGTGATCTTTCTCGACACCCCCCCGGCGCTTGGCTACCTCACCATCAACGGCCTCGCCGCCTCCGACATCCTGCTGGTGCCGCTTGGTGCGTCCTTCCTCGAATTCGACAGCACAGGCCGCTTCTTTGACATGCTGCATTCCACATTCGGCTCAATCGAGGAGGCCGAAAACATGGCCGCCCGCGCGCTTGGGCGCGATGGTCTTGCCTTCCAATGGGACGCGGTGCGCGCCGTGGTCACCCGCTATGACAGCGCCCAACAGGCCGAACTTGCAGCCCTGATGCAGGCCTATCTTGGCCCCACCCTGTCGCCGCACCGCCAGGGCTTTACCGCGCTGATCGGACAGGCCGGCGAACAGGTCCAGGGCATCTACGAGGCCGATTACCGCGATTTCAACCGCGAGACCTATGTGCGCGGCCGCGAAACCTTTGATGCCACCTATGCCGCGTTCAAACAGCTTCTCATCGGCAGCTGGCACCGTGACGTGCAGCTTGCCCAGCAGGCAGCGGAATGACCGATATATGCGCAGCGAAACGCCTCCGCTTCATCTTGCCCGCAAACTCCGGGGTTTGGGGCAGCGCCCCAATCCACCGCGCGCCACATGCACCAAAGCTTAACCCATCGCGCCAAACCTGCCGGCGACCAAAGACAGGAGGCCCGCATGGCCAAGCGTAAACGCCTGACAGCCCCGAACCCCGCCTTTCTCGACACGCCCGCGCCCGAGACAAAGTCGATGTTCAGCGCCCCCAGCAAAGCGCCCATCGCCGATGTGGCGCGCGATGCCTCGGCCTCGGCGGCGCTCAATGAACTGACCGACACCATGGCGCGCGCCCGCGACGAGGGGCGCATGGTGGTGCAATTGCCGCTGGACCAGATCGTCATGGATCATCTGGTCCGCGACCGTCTGGTGGTGGAAGAAACCGAGATGCGCACGCTCATGACCTCGCTGCGCAGCCGGGGCCAGCAAACCCCGATCGAGGTGATGCAGCTTGGCGATGGGCGTTACGGTCTGATCTCGGGCTGGCGGCGCTGTCACGCGCTGTCGCTGATGGCCGAGGACGACCGCAACGATACACCCACCGTGCTGGCGCTGCTGCGCCGCCCCGAAGAGGCATCGGATGCCTATCTCGCCATGGTCGAGGAAAACGAGATCCGCGTGGATCTGAGCTATTTTGAACGCGCCCGCATCGTCGCCAAGGCGGTCGAGGAAGGCGTGTTCGCCATGGAACGCACCGCGTTGCAGGAACTTTTCCACGCCGCAAGCCGCGCCAAACGCTCCAAGATCGGCAGCTTCCTTCCGGTGGTGCGCGCGCTTGACGGGCATCTGCGCTTTCCCCACGCCCTGGGCGAACGGCTGGGGTTGGGGCTGGCGCAGGCGCTCACTGATGATCCCGGTTTTGCCGACCGGCTTCAGGCGCGGCTTACCGGGGCAGAGCGTGACACGGCCGATGCCGAAACCGCCGTTTTGACCAAGGCGCTGATGGTGCAAAACCAGTCTCTGAAAGGCGGTTCAGAGACGAAATCAGACGCGGAAAAGCCTGCGTTTCGTGACGAAACCATCGGTGCCTTTACCCTGCGCCGCCACGGCGATGGCACGCTGTCGATCCTGGGCGCGGCCTGGCCCAAACGCATGGAATCCGACCTTCTGATGCTGCTCAAGGCGGCCTCTGACCGGGTTGGAAAATAGGTCCGCTTCGGTCCTATTGTTTCGCGCGCGAAACATTGGGTCCGTTTCGGACCTATTTCATGCCCCGCTACAATCCGCGCGGTTAAGCCCGTGTTAACCAAATTTGCGGCAGTCTTGCCGGTACCCCGAGTGCCCGGAAAGACCCGCCCATGTTCCTGCGTCTGCGACATCTTTATCGCCGCTATGCCACCCGTCATCTGACCGTGCCCTTTGGCCGCGCGCAGGAGGCGCTTGTTGTCCTGCGGCAAGGGCGTGTCTGCGTGGATGCAGACGGTGCCATGCTCGAACATGGCGGGGCCCGCGCCGCTGGCACGGCCCCGTCCCTGCCCCATGTGCCCGGCGCGGCTGTGCGGGTTTCGGTGCGAAACCCCTCTTCCGCCACAACGTTGCCCGCGCTGACCGGTATGCGGCTGGCCTGCGCGCATCTGGCGCTCTGGCCCGGCCTTGGGGCCCGTGTGTTGCGGGTTCTGCCGCTGCTGCCCCGCATCCGCGATCCCCATACCCGCGCCCGCGCCGTGCGCCATCTGGGCCTGTCGCATGAAACGCCGGCGCCGCCTTTGCGCTTGTCTGCATCGGGGATGCCGCTGTGTCGGATCAGCAGCGGGGTCACGATCATCCTGCCGGTGCACAACGCCGCCGACCATGTCCGCGCCTGTCTGGACCGGATCGCCACCATGACCGACCTGCAATGGCGCGTGGTGATCGTCGAGGATGGATCGACCGATCCTGCCCTGCGCCCGATGGTGCGCGACTGGGTGGTGCGTCACGCGCAGGCGGCGTTGATCTGTCACGACAGGCCCAGGGGCTTTGCCGTATCGGTCAATGCCGCTCTGGCGGTGCTTGGGGTGCCGGACACCCCTGTTGTCCTGCTCAACTCCGATGTCACCCTGCCCCAAGGCTGGGCGTCGCGGCTGATCGCGCCGCTGCTGGCGGATGAGAGGGTGGCCAGCGTCACACCCCTGTCCAACGAGGGCGAGCTGATGGGCGCGCCTCATGCCTGTGCCGGTGTTGCGCTGCGAAACACCGAAGTGGACGCGGTGGATGCCGCCCTTGCCCGCTATGCGCGCAGTGCTGATTTGCCGATCCTGCCCACCGGGTCGGGGTTTTGCATGGCGCTTGGTCCGCAATGGCTCGCGCAGGTGCCACGGTTTGACGAAGAGTTTGGCCGCGGCTACGGCGAAGAGGTGGATTGGTGTCAGCGCATCCGCGCGCGGGGCGGACGGCATGTCTGCCAGACCGGGCTTTTTGTTGGCCATGTGGGCGCGGCCAGTTTCGGGCTGGATCAGAGACATAGCTTGCGCACCCGCGCGGCCCAAATCCTGTCCCGGCGCTGGCCCCGGTATGATGCCGACGTGGCCCAGGCATTGGACCACGATCCGCTTGCGGGGGACCGGTTGCGCGCCGGGCTGCTTTGGGCGCGCGCACGTCTGAGCGGGGATCCCCTGCCCGTCTATCTGGCGCATGGTTTGGGCGGCGGCACCGCGCGCTGGCTGGAGCAGCGGGTGCGGTCCCATGCCGTGGCGCTGGTGCTGCGTGTCGGTGGGCCAATGCGCTGGCAGCTTGAGCTGCACACCCCTGCCGGTGTCACGCGCGGCGCGACCGATCGGTTTGTCGACGTGCAGGACCTGCTGCGCGGGGCGGGGCCGCGCCATGTGGGGTATGTTTGCGCCGTGGGCGACCCTGCGCCTGACGAGATTCCGTTCCGCCTGTTGGATCTGTGTGCCGGAGGTCAGCGGCTTGAGGTGATGTTCCACGATTACTTCCCGCTGAGCCGTGATTACACGTTTCGCAGCGAACCTGATCCCGAGTGGCAGGCGCTTTGGCGTGTGGCGCTGGACCGGGCGGATCACCTGACGGTGTTTTCCGACGCGTCCCGCGCGATCGTGGCCGGGGTGCATCCCGACCTTGCGCCCAAGGTCCGCCTGTGCCCGCATGGTCCTTTGGGGGCGGTGCCGCGCCTGTCGCCTGCCGCTGAAGGGCGTAGGGTGATTGGCGTGTTGGGAAACCTCAATGCGCAGAAAGGCGCATCCATCGTGGCCGCTTTGGCGCACCGTCTGGCCCAAAGCGCTGAGGCGCGGGTGGTGGTGCTGGGCGAGGTGGCACCTGAGTGCCCGCTGCCACGGTCTGTTACGGTGGTCGGGGGCTACACGCTTGCGGATCTGCCGCATCTGGTGGCGCGGCATGGCATCGGATGTTGGGTGATCCCGTCGCTTTGGCCCGAGACGTTTTCCTATGTCACGCAGGAATCGCTGGCCACGGGGCTGCCCTGCCTTGGGTTTGATCTGGGCGGGCAGGGTGACGCGCTGCGCCGGGCCAGCAATGGCCGGGTGGTTGCGCTGCGAAACGATGTGCGGGCCGATGCAGAGGCCATGCTTGCGGCGTTGCGCGCTCTGCCGGGCTGGCCCTTGGAACAGGATGCCGCAGTCTCTAAACACGCCCGATTAGGGGGTTTTCGATGGGGCCGGGTGTGATCTGCCCCACCCTAAAAATAGGTCCGATCCGGTCCTATTGTTTCGCGCGCGAAACATTGGGTCCGTTTCGGACCTATCTGTCAGAGGTCGCTGAGGATGTCCCGGTACCAGCGCACAAGTCCGATTCCTGCCAGCAGCGCACAGCCCAATCCCAGCAGCAGCACATAGACCGGGCTGGCATAGGCGGCGTCATATCCGGGATAGAGCCCGCGCCGGACCAGTCCGACGATATGCAGGAGCGGGTTCCACCACAGCGCCTCGCGCCAGGGCAGGGGGATGCTTTCAAAGGTAAAGAACACCCCCGAGATCAGGAACATCGGACGCATGGCGATCGACCAGATCCGCTGCCACAGGGGCACCAGCCCGATCAGCAGACAGTTCAGCGCGCCAATGCCGCCGCCCAGCACCATCAGCAGCCCCGCCGCCTGTGCCAGACCGGCGATATCGGGGATGGCGCGTGTTTCGCTGAGAAACACGATACCGCCCAACAGCAGGCTGGCCACTGCGAACTGGGTGACACAGGCGAGCAGGAACCGCGCCAGCAGCGCATCAAACGCGCCCACCGCCGGATAGGCGAACAGGGGCCGCGAGAAATTGAGCGCCTGCGCCAGTTTGCCGGAGATGTCCGTAAACGCCAGAAAGGGCAGCAGCCCGGTGGCGTAGAACAGCGGAAAGCTGGTTCCAAGCGCGGGCGCGTGAAAGCCAATGGCAAAGATCGCCGACAACAGCGCGATGCCGAACAGCGGCTCGGCCACCGCCCAAAGATAGCCGCCGGGCACGCGACCATGGGTGGTGGACATCTCGCGCAGCATCAACGCCCCAACAGCCCGCCACAGGGTGGGGTGGGCGGTTCGGGTCATGTTGATGTTTCGTTGCGAAATGCACGCATAGGAAGAATTGCTACGTCATGACTCTCTCAAATTCAATCCCCCGCGATCCAATGGTGCCGTTCCATGGCGCTTCGGGTCTGGTGCTGCCGGTGCTGCGGCCCGAGGCCCCCATGCCGGCGATCCCGGCGCGATGGGCGCGGCGGCACGTGGCGCTGGCGCTGTCCTTTGGGATCTGCGTGCTGCTGCCGGCGCTGCTGAGCGGGTGGTATCTTTGGGCGCGGGCGGCGGATCAATACGCGTCCGAGGCGGGCTTTGCCGTGCGCCGCGAAGAGACCGGGGCGGCGATCGAGATGCTGGGCGGATTGGCCGGGCTGTCGGGCAGCAGTACGCGCGATACCGATATTCTTTACGAATATCTGACCTCGCGCCGTCTGGTGAGCGAATTGGAGGCTGATCTGGGCCTGTCCGCGCTTTGGTCAAAACCCGGAACTGCGCTGTTTCGTGGCGAAACAGACCCTGTTTTTGCGTTTGATGCGCAGGGCGCGCAAGAGGATCTGCACCGCTATTGGGTCCGTCGTGTGCAGGTGTCCTATGACAGCCATGCCGGGCTGATCGGGCTGCGCGTCACTGCCTTTGCGCCGGGGGATGCGCAGATCATCGCGCAGGCCATCGTGGCGCGTGCCACCGCGCTGATCAATGAGCTGAGCGATGTGGCCCGCGCCGATGCGATCCGCGATGCGGCGCAAGCGCTTGATGCGGCCGAAGCCCGGCTGCGTCTGGCACGCAGTGAGGTGACGGCGTTTCGCAACCGGCATCAGCTTGTTGATCCGGCGGTCGATCTTCAGACCCGTGCGGGGCTTTTGGGCACTTTGCAGGCGCAACAGGCCGAGGCGCTGATTGCGCTTGATCTCTTGCGCGAGGCCACCCGCGAGGGCGATCCCCGGCTGGCGCAGGGCGCGCGCCGGGTGGTGGTGATCGAAGAGCGGATCGCGGCGGAACGGGCCAAGCTTGGGCTTGTGGGGGATGGCGATGCCTTTGCCAGCGTCGTGGGCCGTTTCGAGGCGTTGATGGCGGATCGGGATTTCGCCGAACGCGCCTATGCGGCGGCGCGCAGTGCCTATGATCTGGCGCAGGCCGAGGCGCGGCGGCAAAGCCGCTATCTGGCGGCGTGGCAGCAACCCACCTTGCCGGAACGTGCCGAGCACCCAAGGCGGGGCCGGTTGCTGGCCTTGGTGGCGGGGTTTGCGCTTGTGTTGTGGGGGATGGCGGTGCTGTCGGTCTATGCGGCGCTGGACCGGCGCGGATGATCGTGTTGCGCGACCTGTGGAAGCGGTTTCCCGGTGGCCCGGTGGTGGCGCAGGGGATCACGGCCACCTTTCCAAAGGGGCAGGCCACGGCGCTTTTGGGGGGCAACGGTGCGGGCAAGTCGTCGCTTTTGGCAATGATCGCGGGCACGCTGCGCCCCGATGCCGGGCGGGTGGATCGGCAGGGCACGGTGTCCTGGCCGGTGGGCTTTGCGGGCGCGTTTCATCCCGATCTGACCGGCGCGCAGAACACCCGGTTCGTGGCGCGGGTCTACGGCGTGGACAGCCACAGCCTTTTGGGGTTCGTGCGCGATGTGTCGGGGTTGGGGGACGCGATGCGCCAGCCGGTGCGGCGCTATTCCAGCGGAATGCGCGCGCGGCTGGGATTCGTGATCTCCATGGGCATTCCGTTCGACATGTATCTGGTGGACGAGGTCACGGCGGTGGGCGACGCCGCGTTTCGCCGCGAAACCTCGGATCTGCTTGGGGCGCGATTGGGGCAGGCGGGGGCCATCGTGGTGAGCCATGCGCCAGCGCATTTGCGCGGGCTGTGCAGCGCGGGCGCGGTGATTGAGGACGGACGGTTGCGGATGTTCGACGATCTGGAGGAGGCGATTGCGGTCTATCAGGGGCGTGCCTTGGTGTGACCATGTGGGCGGGTCATGCCGTCAGCCAAAGCGCCAGGCGGTCGCGCCGCCACTGGCGATAGGCGCTGAGGCGGCGCATGCGGGGGCCGGGGGCGAGCGACAGGGCGTGGCGCAGGATGTCCTGGTTGGCGGGGGTCAGATGCGCGATATGCGGCTCTAACATTGCCATATTTTGGCATGCCCAGGTTCGGTAGCTGCCATCCCTGAGCCGGTTCAAACGCCAAAGTGCTGCGCGCAGGCCCGCGCGGGGGCCAAGGTGGTTGTCCGCATGGGCGCGGTAGAACAGGCCGGGGCGGGCGTCCTGCAACATCCCGGCCCCGGCCCCGGTCAGCAGCAGGGCCAGCCACCAATCCCAGAACGGCACATCCACCCGTCCGACCCGACGGGCCAGCGCGACTGCGCGGCGATCAAGGATCAGCCCGCTGCCCGGTGTCTGGCATTCGACCAGTGCGTTGCGAAACCCGGCGCGTTCTGGGCTGCGCCAGCGCAGGGTGTGCGGGGGCTGGCCGTTGCGCCACACCAGCCGGTGCGCGCTGTAGACCTGCCCGGCGGTAGGGCTTGCGCTTTGGTTCAGCGCGGTCAGCCCCCGGCTGAGGTGATGCGGCAGCCACAGATCGTCCTGATCGGCAAAGGCGACCGGGCCGGAGGGCAGATCGGGGTGGCAGAGCAGGCCAAGGTAATTCGCGCTCATCCCCTGTTGGGGGCCGCGCAGCAGAACAATCGGATTTGGCTGGTCTTTGGCAAATGTGCGGATATGGGCCCATGTGGCATCGGTGGAGCCATCATCGCTGATCCAGAGCGACCAGCGCGTATGCTCCTGCGCGGCAAGGCTGGCAAGCTGCTGTCGCAGATGGGCGGCGCCGTTGCGGGTGCCCATGAGCACGGTGATATGGGGCAGCGATGTCATACGCAGACCATGGCGCGTTTGAGGGTCATTTGCAACTTAAGGTTGCGTCTTGCCGATCCTTGCCTTGGGGCTGCCACCTGCAAGCGGGGACCTGCCTTTGGGGCCACACCCGGCGGGGGTGCTGTCACTGGACCGCTTGAGGCACTTGGCCTTAGGCATTAGGGTCACGTTCGGGGCCCAAGGGGGACCTGTGTGCCAGCTTCGACGATAAGGGTTCCCGCCTGATGGAGTTTCCTCCGATCTACATCCTGAGCCTTCAAGGGGCGCAACGCTTTGGGGCGCTGGCCGAGGCGCTGGAGGCGCGCGGGCTGGCCTATGAGGTGTTCTGGGGCATTGACGGGCGCGACAAGCTGCCCGAGGCGCATGAACACCGGGTGGACCGGGACGGGGCAGAAGCGCGCATGGGGCGTCCGATGTCGGACGGCGAGTTTGCCTGCGCGCTGTCGCACCGCCAGATCTATGAGCGTATCGCCGCCGGAGACGCGCCCTCGGCCATCGTGCTGGAGGATGACGCCGATCCGGTGCCGGCGTTTTTCGATCTGATCTCGGCGCTGGCCAATCCGCCTTGCGGGTTGCTGCTGTTCGATCACAAGAACACCTATGTGAAGGTGCATGACCGGCTGATCCTGCCTGGTGGGGTGCGGGCCTACCGGGTGGCGCTGCCGCCGTTTCTGGCGACGGGTTATATGGTGTCGCGCGAGGTGGCGGCCCATCTGGCGTTCCGCGACGGGCCGGTGGTGCAGCCCTCGGATTGGCCGGATGCGATTGTGCAATTCGACAGCTATGCCTGCGATCCCCGGGTGATCACCCAGCGCGGGCGCATGGCGGGCACATCCAGCCTTGAGGCAGGACGGCGCAAACATCAGCACAAGCGGCGCAAGAGCCTGCGGCGGTTGCTCTACAAATCCTATTGGCGGCGGTGGATCACCAAGCGATTGGCGCGCAAGCTGGCGTGATTGGAGGGCCGGATGGCCCGTCCGACGGCGCGCGTGGTTATTCGGCCGCGGCAAGCCGGGCAGGCGTGGTTTCCAGCCGCAAGGCATGCAGCATCAGCCCAAGGCTTCGCGGATCGGCCGAGGCGCCCAGATCGCGCGGGCTGTGGCAGGCGGGCAGGGTCAGATCAATGCGCAGTGGCCCGGTAAAGCGGGGCAGGGGCAACGCCCAGTCAATCTTGGGGTCTGCGCCGGTGGCACGGGTGTCGGACCATATTGCGTGACGTCCGGTGGTTTCCTCGGTGGCGGTGATGGTGACGGTTTGTGCCGTCTGTGCCAGGGCGGCGTCCAGCAACGCGGCGGACCCGCTGAGCAGGGTCACGGGATGGTCCGGGGCGGGATGGGCGCGGATGCTGGCTTTGGGCTGCGCGGTCCAGATGCCGCTGTCTTCGGGCGGGTGGAACCCGTCAAAGCGCAGCGCGTCCCGGTTCGGACCGCAGGCGATGCGCACCAGATCGGCCTCGGTTTCCAGCGGCGGCAGGGCGCTGTCTTTGTCCCCCAGCAGCAGACGGCGGAGCGTGGCCATCTCGGGCTGATCCAAAAGCGGATCGCCGCGCCCTTCGAGATAGGTGATCAGGGTGGAACCGGTGCCGTTATGCTGCGCCAATGCGGTCAGCTTTGCCTGCACGTCCGGCCCGCAGCGTTGACCCAGCGCCTCAAGCCCCATGGGCAGGGCGCTGGCGGCGGGCAGGCACAGGATCACCGTCCAGAGATCGGGATCGCGGATCGGCAGGGCCAGATCGGACAGGTGGTGGCCTGTGCCGCCCGTGTCACCGCAGACCCGCGCCAGCACTTGCCGCAACAACCCCAGCCGCGCCGTGGCGGCAAGCGCCCCACCCTGACGCAGCGCATGACCCAGCGTGTCGGGGTCGGTCACGGTAGTGTTGAGCAGGTTCAGAGCCACATACTGTCCCACATCCTTGTCCGGGTAGGACCAGAGATCCGGCGGCAGCAGCCCGCGCCCGGACATCACGCCGGACATCAGGCCGCGCACGTGCCCATAGGTGGCGTACCAGTCGCTGTCTTGTGGGTCGGGCTGGAGGCTGCGGGCGCGTGCGGTGGCGGCGCGGCGGGTCATGCGGGTCTGCCCGGCATACAGGAAACTGGCCAGCGCCTCGGCATAGGCGGTGGTGTTGCGCGGCCCCATGTAATGTGCGGCGGCCTTGCCGCGCGTGGCGATCTGGGCGGGATCGCGGGCGATGGCGTGCAGCGTGTCAGCCAGCGCCTGTGCGTCTGCGCCTGCGGGCAGGTGCCAGCCGCAGGATGTGGGCATCTTGGCGAAACAGCCCGAGGTCTGCACGATGGCGGGGCGTCCGCTGGCCAGTTGCTCGGCCAGTGACAGCGATGCGCCTTCGGTGTTGGGGCGGCGCAGGTTGAGAAACAGATCCGCCTCTTGCATCACGGCTGTGAACGCCGCCGCATCCGGGTCGGTCCGCAGGCGGATGCTGTCGCCCAGCCCATGCGCGCGGATCCGGGTGTCGAGCAGCTGGTGGTATTGTGCATCGCCCGCGTGCCCGGCGATGGTCACGCTGTAGCGGGCGGCCAGATCCGGGGCGCTGGCCAGCGCGTCGATCAGGATCTCCAGCCCCTTGGTGGGGCCGATATGGCCGGTGGCGGCAAGGCGGATGCGGGCATTCGGGCCGGGTGTCCGGTCGGGGGGATCGACCGGCACATCGGGGCGCGGCATGAAGAGCGTGGTGGCCGATCCGGGATAGCTGTCGCCGATAGCACGGGCGGCAAAGTCGGAATGGGTGACCACCCCGGTGGCGAGCCGCGCCAGCATGTCGGACAGCGGCACCTGTGCCGCCCAGCTGCTTTCCCACGGTACATAGGAGATGGCCGGGCTGGCCCGCAGCACGCCGCTGGCGGCAAGGTATGCAAACCCCGACGCGCCCGACACCGCGTGGATCAGCGCGCCAAAGCCCGGTGCCGGGGCGGTGCCGTCATGATGCAGCCCCGCCAGCATGTGCTGGTAGACATGGTCATGCAGCACCACCGGGCCGGGATGGGCCATCAGCGCCCGCAGGATCATGCCGTGATGCCGGTCATTGTTGCCCAGATGGTAAAGCATCAGGTCAAACAGCGCGGGCAGATCGGACTGGATCAGCGCCTCTGACAGCGGCAGGGTGGGGCAGGGCATCTGCACCCGTTCTTCCTCGGGGCAGGGCGGGTGCAGCACGGTGACCTCAAGCCCCTTGCGGCGCACCAGCGCGCGCAGCACCGATTGCGCATAGGTGCCGACGCCGGTGCGCGACGAGATCGGGCAGATCCACGCCAACCGCATCAGGCGGCCTCGGCGCGGGGCAGGGGCGTGTCGAGCACCGCATCAAAGCGGTTGAGGCTTTCGGCGCGCGCGGCGGCGTTCAGCGTGGCAAAGCGGTCCAGTTCGGGATTTTGCGCCTCGCCCGCGCTGCGGATCGCGGTCAGCCGGTCCAGAAAGCTGCGGGCGCGGGCCGCAAGCTCGGACAGGCTCGGGGCCAGATCGCCATAAGATCGCGCGGCACAAAGCGTGCGCAGCGCCTGTCCCGCGCCACAGCCCGGCGCGGGCAGGATCAGCGTATAGGCCCCGGACAGCAGGCTGTCGAAAGGCGAGAGCCCCGTCACGGGGCGGTCAGGGCCATAGCCCAGATGCAGGTGCAGATCGGCCACCAGACCCGCGCCCATCGTGGCGTGATCGCTGTCTTGGGTGACGCAGCGCAGGGGGGCCTCAAGATCGGACAGCGCGCGGCGCAGCACATCAGCCTGCCCCGTTGGCGCGCCGTGATCAAGGATCAGCAGGCGCGGTGATGTCCGGGGCTGGGCCGGGATCTGGGCCGGGGGCAGATCGGCGGTGACCGGAAAACGGTCGGCCAGCGCGATGGGCAGCCAGGGCGCGAACCCGATCGAGCCCGCCACATCCGCCCGGTCGATGACAATGGCGCGGGTATAGCCCTGAAGCACCAGCGGCAGGGTGCCTGCCGACTCCCACGCTTTGGGGGGTCCAAACGTCTCTAACTCGGCGCAAAGCGGCTGTGTCAGCAGCAGCGTGGCCGGGCCGTGGCGCAGCGCCTCGGGCAGGCCCAAACCCAGCGAGGCGGTCTGCGGCGCATGTGGTGTGGGCGGCAGCGCGGCAAGGGTGGCGGTGTCCTGTACCGCCTTCAGGCCGGTCTGGCGCGGCACGGCGGGCACCAGCGTGTCGCCGCGCCGGTGCAGATGGGCGCGCAGGGCGTGGCCCAGAAGCCGCCCCCGAAGAGAGAGGCTTTGACTGCCGGGGTCGGGGATGTGGATGCGCATGGGGCCGGGTCCGGGGCTGGAGAGGTTCCGGTGATTTTGCGGTGATCAAGGTTAACGAAGAGTTACGACGCGACAGGTTTCGTGGTGGGGTGTGCGGGGGGCTCTGCCCCCGGCCTGCGGCCTCCCCCGAGGTATTTGGAGCCCAAAGAAACCCTAGCCCGGCCAAACCGGCAGGCGGCGCGCGTAGGGTTGGAACGCTTTGCCAGTGTCCTGGGCGACCTGTGCGATCAGGGCGATGTCGTCTTGCAGGCTGTCATAATCGGGGCAGGGATGCCCTGTCATCCTGTCTGGCACCGGGCCAAGATCGAGGCCGCGCGCGGCAAGCGCTGTGCGGTCGTGGGCAAAGAGGTGCGAGACCAGTGCGGCGGTCTCGGGCCCGGTTTCGAACCGGCCGCGGAAACTGTCCTTTAGCTCGGCATAGGCGCCGAATTCGTCCGGGATGGGATGGCTGTGGGCTTCGTCATAGCTCATCACGTGGTTCAGCATCCGCTTGAAGAACAGCAGATTGCCCGAGATTGTCAGGTTGCTGTCGGCGGCGGGCTGTGTGATGCCGTCCACCCCGCCGATCTGGGTCAGGAAATCGGTGCGGATGTCGCCGCCTGCAAAGGCGTCGCGGCGGAAGGGGCGCAGGGTGATGGCCTGTGGTCCGTAGACGGCCTCCCAGCGTTTGAGAAACCCGTCAAAGGATTGGGGAAAGAGGCGGATGTAATCGTCAAAGCTTGCGGTCAGATTGCGTTCCTGCACCGCCTGGGCGTACCAGCTTGCCAGATAGGACAGGTGGTCGCGCAGATAGAGCACGATGCGGGTCTGATCCGGCGGAAACAGCGTTGCGGCGGCGTGCGGCGGGACGGTGCGGAAGAACAGCTCGGATGAGATCACGTAAGCCTTGGACGGATCGGCGGTGGCCTTGGCAAAGGCGGTGCGCCAGCCCGGGGCCAGCCCGCGGGTCGGGTGGCCTGCCAGCGCATAGGCCAGCGGGTGATGGGCGCAATGGTTCAGGTGAAAATCGGGATAGACCCAGCCCGCGCGGGCCAATGCGTCCGCGTTCAGGGCCAGCATCCGCTGGATCGAGGAGGTGCCGGTCTTGTTGGCACCGATATGCAGCACGAACCGAAGAGCCATAGCGCGCAGGATAGCGCCGCCCGCGGTGGCGCGCATCTCGCTGGATCGGGGGATAACGCAGGCTCACGTTCCTGTCAGAACCGTGTCAGCACACATCCGGGCGGCCGGGCACTGCGTATTCTTGTATATTAGGTACAGGGAGATTTTTCATGAACATCGTCGATATCGCCGCCGGGTCCGAGGATTTCAGCATTCTCGTCACCGCGCTGAGCACCGCCGGTCTGACCGAGACGGTGCGCGCCGCAGAAAACATCACCGTCTTTGCCCCGACCAATGCCGCCTTTGCCGCGCTGGCCGTTGATCTGGGCTTTGCGGGTGATCAGAGCGATGGCGATGCCGTCTTTGGCTTTATCGCGCAGGCGCTGAGCGATCTGGGGGGCGGTGATCCTGTTCCGTTGCTCACCGATATCCTGCTCTATCATGTCGCCCCGGGCGCGCGCACCGAACCGACAATCACCGGGTCCGAGGGGATTGCCACCCTGCTGGAGGGGGCCGAGATCGCGCCTTCGGGAGGGTCGCTGGGGGATGCAGAGCCGGATTTACAGGATCCGGTGATCGTGCTTCCGGATGTGGTGGCGGATAACGGGTTTATCCAGGGCATCGACCGGGTGCTGTTGCCGATCGATATTCCGGGCAATACCGGCGACACGATCACCGGGATCGTGGCCAGCAGCGGTGGCGTGTTTGACGGGGATGCCAGCGATTTCGATCTGCTGTTCAACGCGCTGACAGCTGCGGGGCTGACGCGGGCGCTTGATGATCCGGACAGTGCCCTGACGGTGTTTGCGCCCAATGATGCCGCCTTTGTCGCCACAGCCCAGACGCTTGGCTTTGAGGGCAGCGACGAGGCGGGCGCGTTTGACTATATCGTGCAGGCGGTGACATTGCTGAGCCAAGGGGCCAACCCGGTGCCGCTTTTGTCGGATATTCTGCTTTATCACGTGGCACCCGGGGTTCTGGATGCTGACGCTGTGCTGGGGGCTTCGTCGATCCAGACGCTGCTTGGGGTGGATCTGGGGGTTGAGGGGGCGGCCCTTGTGGATGCCGACCCCGATCTGCCCGATGCCACTATCATCACCACCGACATCGCCGCCACAAACGGGATTGTGCATGTGATCGACGGGGTGCTGATCCCGGTGGACCTGTTGCCGTCGAACGGGTCTGACGATGCGGTGGCCTTTGTGATCGGTGACGACACCGATGAGAGGATCAGGCTGGGCGACAATGATGATTACGTCTCGGCGGGGGGCGGCGATGACACGATCATCGGGGACGATGGCAGCGATGTGATCCTGGGCGGTGACGGCACCGACACGGCGGTGATCGACGGTGATTTCTTTGACTTCGCGTTCCAGTTCTCGCGCGGGGGTGTGGCGGTCACTGACAAGACCGACAGTGCGGATGGGACCGATTTCCTGAACGGGGTCGAGGCGGTGCAGTTTTCCGATGGTGTATTGGATCTGACCGTTCTGGACGGGGCGGCGCAGCTTGCGCCGGACCAGTTGCAGGTTTTGACCGAGCTCTACGTGGCCTATTTTGACCGCGCCCCGGATGCGGGGGGGCTGCTGTTCTGGGGTACTTCGCTCAACAACGGGGTGAGCCTACCCGAGATCGCGGCTTTGTTCTTTGAACAGGAGGAGACGCAGGAAAAGATGCCCCCCGATCTGCCGGTGGGTGATTTTGTCGACCGGGCCTATCAGAATTTTCTGGAGCGGGCACCCGATGCCGAGGGGCGGGCGTTCTGGATTGACCAGCTTGAAACCGGCGGGGTCACGCGCCCCGAATTCATGCTGGCGCTGATCGAAGGCGCGCGGGCCAATACCGGATCGCCCGAGGATGTGCGCACCATCGAGGACAAGGGCGATATCGGCGTGTCTTTTGCGCTGATCAACGGGCTGAGCAATCTGCACAACGCCGAAGACGTGATGGCGGCCTATATGCTGGAGGATCGCGCGGCATCTTTGGTCGAGGCTCAGGCGCGGATTGCCGAGGCGGCAGCCGATGCCAATGGCGCGAATGGTGAGACCGAGTTCACCTTTCAGCTTGTCGGGGTGATTGACGATCCGTTTGCCATCGCGTGACCTATGGGGATGCCCCCGCATCCCGCATCCGGCGCCCTTGGCGGGGCGTCGGAGACAGCAAGAACCGGACCCCGGCCAAGAGATGTCTTGATTGCACAGGTAAAATCGGGTGACGTGGTGACACGCCCCCTTTTTTACCGAAAGCTTTTGCCATGTCGCTGGATTGCGCCGCCGAAGAGATTGCAGACGAATTGTTGTTTGAAACAGGCAGGGCCCTGACACTGGGCGATTTCGACAGGTTTGCCGCCTGTTTCGGTCTGCCCCATGTGATCGAGACCCCGGGCACCCGGACGGTGATCCCGGATCTGGACAGCCTGCACACCACGTTCGACGATCTGCGCCGGTATTATCACGACACCCAGGTCATCGACGTGGTGCGCACCGTGGTGAAGGCCCGGTTCCTCAATGCGGATATGGTGACATCCACCCATGTGGCCAGTCTGGTCCATGCCGATGGCGGCGCATGGCGCAAGCTCTACCCGGTGCATTCGGTGATCCGGCGGCAGGGCGATCTGGATTGGCGCATCATGTCGAGCGTCTATGTCATCGACGATTGCGCGGCGCATAGCGCAGTGCTGACCCCGGCCCCGTGCCAACCGGATGTGGTGAGATAGGGCATTGCTGGACGGGTCAGACCCCTGCCAAAACCGGAGGGGGTTTGGACGGGGGTTTTGGCAGGTGTAAGGTGTTGAATTTTGGGGGATGGGGAGGGTGGTCAGAAACGACCGATATCGGTGAAAAAAGCACCCTACCAGATGTTGTGTCTCGGGCTTACTATTTACCTTGATATCGATCTAACCTGATGATTCAATTGCCTTATTGGATCGGAGGGCGCTCTCATGATGGGTCGAGTTCAGGAACAGGGGCAGCTGTTTTTCCGGTTTCGGCTCGACGAGCACGTTCCCGAAGATCATTTTCTGCGCCAGGTGGACCGGTTTCTCGACTTCAAACCCCTGCGCGCCGAGCTCGCACCGCTCTATAGCCGCATTGGGCGTCCTTCGATCGATCCCGAGCTGATGATCCGCATGCTGCTAATCGGCTACCTCTATGGTATTCGCTCCGAGACTCGGCTCTGCGAGGAAGTTCATCTCAACTTGGCCTACCGGTGGTTCTGTCGCCTTGGGCTTGAGGGCCAGGTGCCCGAGCGGTCGACCTTCTCCAAGAACCGGCATGGCCGGTTTGCTGGGGGCGACATGCTGCGGCGCGTGTTCGAGATGGTTGTTTCTATCTGCGCCGACAATGGCCTGGTCGGCGGCACGGGTGCCCTGGTGGATGGCAGCACCGTCCATGCCGATGCCAACCGCGACAGGCGCGATACACCGGATGCGATCCAGGCCGCCTGGGATGAAATGGAAACGATCACCCGCCCAGTTCAGGCCTATCTCGATGACCTTGAGGCCGCAGCGGCGCATCCGCCTGACGGTCCGAAACACAAACCGCCGAAATACATCTCCGAGACCGATCCCCAAGCAGCTTGGTCGCTGAAGGACGGGCCGGGGCGGTTCAGCTATGAAGTGAATTACCTGGCCGATGATCTGCACGCTATCATCGTCGATGTGGCCGCGACACCCGCGCGCCTAAGCCAGGAAATCGTTGCCGCGAAGGAGATGCTGGACCGTAAGACTGCCGGGTTTGACCCAATCTCGATCGCGGCCGACAAGAGCTATGGCACCGGGCCTTTTCTGTCCTGGCTCCTGAGCCGAGAGATCACGCCCTACATTCCGGTTCTCGACCGGAAGGGCCAGACCGACGGAAAACTGACCCGCGATGCTTTCGTCTATGATGCCGATCGGGACGTGTTCATCTGTCCGCAAGGTCATGATCTGCCATTGCGAAGGGTCAATGAAGAAACCCGGGTGAAGCGTTACAAGGCCACGGCGTCGCAATGCGGCAACTGCCCGCTACGCGGCCGGTGCACCGATGCGCCATCACGGACTGTGACCCGGTTAATGGATGAAGAAGCCCGCCAGATTGTTCGGGATCTGGCCGACACCGAGGCATTTCAAACCGCCCGCGCCCGCCGCAAGAAAATCGAAATGCTGTTCGCGCATCTGAAACGATGGCTGAAACTGACCCGCCTCCGGCTCCGGGGCTTATCAGGAGCCAACGAAGAATTCTTCCTCGCCGCAACAGCCCAAAACCTCAAACGCCTCGTGAAGCTCGTGCCTATATGAAGACGTGAGAGATCAAAACGCCGCCAAACAAACCCGTCGTCAAGGCGGGGCCGACAACGCGCCTTCATCCATGGCACCACATTCATTGGGCCGAGTTTTTCACCGATATCGACCGTTTCTGTCTCTCTTGAGCACATCGCCCAACGAACTTCACACATTTTTCACGCTTGGCAGAGTTGACGTTGCCAGAGTTCTTAGCCGTCGTCCCAAAAAGCTTAAAGCTATGTTTCCTGAGCGTAGACATGAAAGACCGAAGGCAGAAATGACAAAACTTAGATACGGAAAAGGGAGAATAACATCTTCTCTTTTTGCAGTAGCGTTGCTTTGTGTGCCAGGGATTGGTTCTTCCATGGGCGATCCTCTGTTTAATTTACGGCTATTTTTTGAGGATTCCGCGCGTGTTCATCTCGATGATGCCTCATTAATAAGACAGCGCCACATCTCTCAATTTGGAGATTTATCTGAGGATGAGGTGGCAAGCCGCGTCTCGATTCACCCGACGCATCCTGATAGATTAAGTGAAAGCAGTACAACTTGTAATGATTACCAATTGACCAATTATAAAGATTGGTTGTCAGGGATTGAACGTGCGAAGGCTGCGAGATCAGAGGCAAAAAGTAATTTTGTGACGCCTGAAATGAATTGGCCCGGATTTCTTTTGTGGAGCTCGCCATCTTTTGCATATGTTGACATAAAGCGTACTTATTTTGGTGACCTGAAGAGGGCTAGCGTTGTATTGGCCATTTCTGATGAGAGCTTCGATATTAATTCTCTATTGGATAGAGAAGTGAATTTTTTTTCGCAAGATACAATAGAGAAACTTAACGCGTTGTCTCGGTATGGTTATGATGCCATCCTAGAATATCAACTTAAAGGAAAGAAGGTCAGGCTCAGTAATAAAATTGAGTGCGATGGATTTCAGTTGTTTATAATGAGTGTGGATTAAATGTCTGATTATTTAATTCAGTTTAATGTGTTTGATGGCGCGACCGGCAAGATCGGAGAAGAGGTATCACCCACTGGTCACGTCAATGTAACATTCATCGATTTAACTTCTGATAACTTTCCTGTAACAATTGGCGCAAACCAATCTGGCTCAGTTTCAGGAATAGTTTCCAGAGGAGTTGGTTCGTCGATTGAGGGGGAAATTGTCGATGAGTCTAACAAACTTACGCCGGGTCTTTATTCAGTAGCCAGCTGTTCTGTTCCAGTCACCAAAGAGCAGTTTGAAAGCATTCTTGAGGTCGCCAATGGTTTGGCAGACGCCAGATACAGGTATGATTATGCGTTGTTTGACGGTCCGGACGGTCATGCTCAAACATGTGTAAGCAAGCGTAGGGTGCGTGCTCGCACGCACCA
>NZ_JBPOFB010000023.1:0-35047 GCF_051251565.1 Marivita sp.
GCATGAAGTTTTTCGCTCATGCCGCATTTCCCCCGCTGCGAGCGCACGCAGCATAAAAACAAAATGGCCGGGTCGGGATCAGAGCAGTCGTACGCCCCTTGCGTCATCGACACCCTCACACCCGCCGCAGCGCCAGAACCGCGTTCAGCCCGCCAAAGGCAAAGGCATTCGACAGCGCCACATCCACCTTTGCGTCGCGGGCCACGTTGGGCACCACGTCCAGCGCGCATTCGGGGTCTGGTTCTTCATAGCCGATGGTGGGGGCGATCACCCCGTCGCGCAGGGCCATGATGCAGGCCAGCAATTCAATCGCGCCTGTGCCACCGATGCAGTGCCCGTGCATCGACTTGGTGGACGACATCATCAGCCGGTCGGCATGCGCCCCGAACACATCCGCCACAGCGGCACATTCGGTCTTGTCATTGGCAGCTGTTCCGGTGCCATGGGCGTTGATATAGCCCACATCCTCGGGGTTCAGCCTCGCATCGTGCAGAGCGCCTGCAATGGCCCGTGCTGCGCCGTTCTTGGATGGCATCACGATGTCAGATGCGTCCGAGGTCATGGCAAAGCCCACAACTTCGGCAAGGATCGGCGCCCCGCGTTTGCGCGCATGCTCAAACTCTTCGAACACGAACACGCCTGCGCCCTCGCCCTGCACCATGCCGTTGCGGTTCGCCGAAAACGGGCGGCAGGCGTCGCGGGACATGACGCGCAGCCCTTCCCATGCCTTGACGCCGCCAAAGCACAGCATGGATTCCGACCCGCCCGTGATCATCACCGGGGCCGACCCGCCATGCACCATCTGAAACGCCTGAGACATTGCGTGGTTCGAGGACGCACAAGCGGTAGAGACGGTAAAACTTGGACCTTTGAGGTTGAATTCCATCGACACGTGGCTGGCGGCGGCGTTGTTCATCAGCTTGGGCACAACAAACGGATGCACGCGGTTCTTGCCCTGCTCGTAGACGCTGCGGTAATTCTCATCCAGCGTGGTCATCCCGCCGCCCGAATTACCCAGAACGACACCGGACTTGGCCGCCAATTCGCCCGAGAACTCCAACCCCGCCTGCGCAATCGCCTCGCGGGCGGCGATCAGGGTGAACTGGGTGAACCGGTCATACAGCGACAATTGCTGGCGGTTGAAATGCGCAGTTTCATCAAAGTCATGCACCTGCGCGCCGATCTGAATGGCCAGCCGTTCGACGTCCTGAAACGCCAGCGCGCTGATCCCGCAGCGCCCTTCGCGCATCGCCTCAAGCGTGTCGGGCACGTTCAGCCCCAGCGCGTTGACCGTGCCCGCCCCGGTGATAACGACCCGCTTCATCCGCGATCAGCCTTTTTGCCGGGCGATCAGCCCTTCGACACCCGCGATCACGCTGGCAACGGTCGAGATATCGAAATCGCTTTTGTCAGGTTCATTGGCATTGAACGGCACCTCGATGTCGAACTCTTCCTCAAGCGCAAAGATACATTCCACAAGGCCCATGCTGTCGATGCCCAGATCCTGCATCGTGTCCGTCAGGGCCACATCCGACGGTTCGATCATCGCTTGGTCGGCGATGATGCGACTGACCCGCTGCTCCACGCTCATATGCGTCTCCCGGTGGCTGTGTGCGTCTGCGTCTGCGTCTGCGTCTGCGTCTGCGTCTGCGTCTGCGTCTGCGTCTGCGTCTGTGACTTAGTCACTCGGGTCGGTCTTTGAAACTGCTTTCTTGAGCGTGGCCACATCCGCAATCAGCCGGGGCAGACGGCGGATTTGTTTGTAGAGGTCGAGCTGGGTGTCCATCTTCATCGCCGGATAGCCTAGCATAACACGCCCTGCCGGCACGTTTGACAGAACCTTGGTCGCGCCGCCGGTGATGACATTGTCACCAATGAACAGGTTGTCGCTGACCCCGGTCTGGCCACCCAGAACCACGTTATTTCCAAGGCGGCTTGATCCGGCAATGCCCACTTGCGCACAGATCAGGCAGTCGGTGCCGATGACCACGTTGTGCCCCACCTGCGCAAGGTTGTCGAATTTGCAGCCATTGCCCACTTGGGTCGCGCGCACGGTGCCACGATCAATACAGGCATTGGCCCCCAGTTCGACATCATCGCCAATGGTCACACCGCCCAGCGAATGGATACGTGCATAGCTTTGCGCCGTGGCACCGGCCTGATCTCCCAGCGTTTCACGTACTTTTTCGGCGGCTGACGGTTCGGGCGTGACAAAGGAAAACCCGTCTGCCCCAACCGTGGCCCCGAAATGCGCAATGAAGCGGTCGCCGATGGTGACGTCGTGCCCGATCCGCACACCGGGATGCAGCAGCGCGCCCTGCCCGATACGGCTGTTGCGGCCCACAAAAACCTGCGCGCCGATCACCGATCCCGCGCCGATCTGAACATCTGCGCCAATGACTGCAAAGGGTCCGACCGAAACGCCCCCGGCCAAATGGGCCGTCGGGTCAATCAAGGCAGTTTCATGGATGCCCGGCATATACCCCGCGCCTGCGTCCATCATCGCCGACAAGCCTGACATCGCATAGCGCGGACGCGGCGCAAGCAAGGCAGCGGACAGCCCGTAGGATTGCCAATCGGCCCCGTCCCAAAGCATCGCCGCTTGCGCCTGACCTGCCGTCAGCTGCGCAGCGAATTCCGGCTTCATCGCCAAGGCCAGATCAGACGCCTGCGCCTGCGCCGGTTCGGCCACGGCGCTGATACGCAACCCTGTATCACCCTCGGCACGCAGACCAAGGGCGCTGGCGATCTCTGCAATCGTAAAGGACATCTGTGCCTCCGGCCTGACTGGCCGCAGGTTTAGCTTTGAACGCCGCCGATCTCCACCCCTGCCGCGCTAAGCGCGGTCCAGATCGCAGAATCGCGGTCATATACGTCGCGGCGGAACTGGGTGTGCCCCTTGGCCGTCGTGAACGCGGTGCGGTAAATCAGGTGGACCGGCACGGGTTGCTCCAGGTTCACCCGCGATTCTGCACCGCTGCGCAAATGCGACTGGAAAAACGCAACCGGATCAGAGGTCTGCGGGGCCAGCAAGGCGTAGGCAAAATCATGCGGATCGTTCAGCCGGACACAGCCGTGGCTGTAGGTGCGGACCTCACGCGAGAACAGATCTTTTGCAGGCGTATCATGCAGATAGATGTTGTACTTGTTAGGAAACATGAACTTGACCGTGCCCAACGCATTGCGCGGACCCGGCTTTTGCCGCATCGAGAACGGGAAACTGCGATCCGTGTAGCTGGCAAAGCTGCGATTGCGACTGACAACGCGGCCCCGGCTGTCGACGATTTCGAGATGGGACACGGCACCGGGATTGCTGCGCAGCTTTGGCAGGTATTCGCGGGTGATGATCGACCGGGGCACAAACCAGCTTGGGTTGATGACCATATGGTCCATCTCGTCCGAAAATTCAGGCGTCTGGCGGTCCAGCTCTTGATGACCCACGACCGACCGGGTTTCAAAGGTCGGCTTGCCATCGTCAAAGATGCGCGCGTTGAAATCCGCGATATTCACGAGGATATGACGTCTGCCCAAACCTTCGGGCAGGTTGATCCAACGTTCCCGCTCCATCGCCACGATCACCGATTTCAGCCGCTCCTGCGGGGTCGCGTTGATCTGGTCAAGCGTGCCGCCGCCTGCAACGCCGTCCACGGTCAGGCCGTGGTTTTCCTGAAACAGGCGCACTGCGTCGGTGATCGCGGCGTCATAGCGCGCCGAAACTGTCCGATCGAGATAGTCCATGGCGATCAAACGGTCGCGCAAGGCAATCACCCCGGCCCCGGTGTCACCGGGTTCATATTTGCCCGCAGGCACAGGCGCGCCCCATCCGCCATGCGCGATCGTGTATTCAAGCCGCATCTTGGCGCGCATCAACCGCGCGTATTCCTGCGATTGCGGCACAAGAGAGGCCATAAAGCTGCGCGGCGCATCCGACAGTAGCCCGGCCAAATAATAGCTGGTTTCGCGGCGCGGAATGGTGCGGACGATTTCGCGCTGAACGCGGCTTGGCGTGTCGATCACGCCGGTTTGCAGATCGCGGGCAAAGTCCAGATAAAGCTCAGTCAGCGCCACCTCGACCGCGCCACGGTCATAGCCGCTGCGCACCGATGCCATACGCGACAACAGCGCTTCGGCATCATATTTTGCGGCGGGCAAACCGTGATGGCCTGCCGTGCTCAGTGCTTCAAGCAGGGCCGCGCGGCGCTCGAAATGCGCGGGATCACTGCCTGTCCAGATTGGCTCGAACCCGCGTGCGCGGTAGAATTCGGCGATCTGCTCATCCCCAGAGACGCTTTCGGCGACCGCTTGCTGGAATGCGGTGACCTGCACGGCGCCCGCGGTTTGCGGAGCCATAAAACTGGCGGCCACAATCGCAACAACGGCTGCGCTGCGCAAAAACATCCCATGGGTCATCAATCACTCTCCAAGCCTTAAGGTTTTACAAACAAAACAAAACGTTCCAAGAGCCGATGGTGTATGCGGTCGCCGCTTGCTGTCTATTCACAAAAGACGTGAGTGACCCTTTTGTGCAACATATGCGGCACGGCTGCATCGCCCCCACAGGGTGTAGCGCAAACCTAACACAGTCTGGACCTTTAAGCAGAAATTTGCCGAAAACCCTTGAATTGGACTTTTAGTGGGAAGTTCAGGTTTTTTTTAGATTCGTGTTGTGTCATAGTCCCGTGACGACCACGACGGGCATTCGGCAGGTTCGCGGAACGACGCGGGCACACGATACTGAAAACGGGACAGGCACTTTACTATGACAGACATGGTATCTGGCGGCTTCACGCGGCGCGGACTTCTGACAGCCTTTGCGGCAACAGTGGTCACAGCAGCCCCCACCTTTGCATCGGCTGCGGGCTTTCTGCGCGGCGGTGGTGATATCCGACGGATCAAAATGTACTCTGGCCGCACCGGCGAACGCATTGACATGATCTACTGGATCGAAGGCGATTACATTCAAGATGCGGTCAAGGAAGTGCACCATTTCATGCGCGACTGGCGTACCAATGATGTGAAATCCATCGACCTGCGCACCATCGATATCATGGCAGCCGCGCATAATCTGATGGATGCGTCCGAACCCTACACGCTGCTGAGCGGTTATCGCAGCCCGAAAACCAACCAGATGCTGCGCAGCAAAGGGTCAGGCGTGGCCAAGAACTCGCTGCACCTCAAGGGTCAGGCGGCCGACCTTCGGCTGAACTCCCGCTCGGTCAACCAGATGGCGCGCGCTGCCGCAGCCTGCAAGGCCGGCGGCGTAGGAAGCTATTCCGGTTCAAACTTTGTCCATATGGATTGCGGCCCAGTGCGCAGCTGGGGCCGGTAAGACACAGCACCAACACTATGAAAAAAGGCTGCCCTTTTGTGGGCAGCCTTTTTCGTTTTCAGGTGGCGAGCATGGGGCGCATGGCCCCACGCTGATCAGAATGTCATCTTGTAGGTCAAGGCCCCGGTGAACCCACGCGCGCCGTCCAAGCCGACAGAGCTGGCGCCGGTCAGGCTCAGGAACGATCCCGATCCAAATTCCTTGACCACCGATCCCGAGATATAGCCCCAGGTCTGATCCGGGCGCGGCGCAGAAACGGTGCCAAGCGTGTCTTCGTTCGGGCCGAGCGACACTTTGAGCGGGTCATCATTGAAATCATGATCTATTGAGCCACGCAGGTTGAACACCCATCCGTCCATGTTCTCGGTTTCGATGATTGCCGACAACCCGGCGGTGATCCGGCTTGAGTCGTATTCGGTATCCCCAAATGACAAGCTGGCCGCACCGTTGGATTCCGTGAACCCGTCGATGGACACCTTTTCCCATGTGTAATGCGCAAACGGGTTCAGCCGGACCTGGCTGCTCAGCGCATAAAGCGCGCCACCACCGACGCGGGCAAACCGGTAGCTGCCTTCGGTGTCTGCTGTATACCGCTCTGTTGCCGGGCCAAGCGTGAAACTGCGGGTGATGTCATCAACATTGATCCGCCCGGCGCCAAAGGCCGCGTTCAGATAATAATTCGACGTCACGGCCACCTGACCGAAGACAACGCCAACCATCAGGTCACTGTCAAAGCCACCGGCCCCATTGTCGAAATCAACCTCACCATAATCAAGGCTGATGCCTGCGCCGATGGTGGCGTTGGGGGCGACCACGATATCAGCCCCGGCTTTGATCACGCGGGTCGATCCTTCGATGCCCGGCGTGACCTGCTGTGCCTCTGCCTCGAAGCGACCAACATCAAGGCCCGCATAGACATCAATCTCGCCGACGTCGCGGCGGCGCGCAGTGCCATCCGCATCGGTGGTCCGCATCACGGTCGGGTTCATCCGGTTCTCAAGCGACAAGCCGTGCTGGCGCAGGGCGGTCATGGTTGCGGCCGAAATCGCCCCGGTCTGGGTGGCGGCCTGAAGCCCGGCAAACGCCGCTTCGCCAAAGATCGCATGGGCCGCTGTTGTCGGGTGGACCCCATCGGCAAAGACGCGCAATTCGCTGTCCGGCGACGCGTTAAGGCCCTGCACACAGGCCAGCGAGTTGCCCGCACAGGCCGTCACCGTGGCTGCGTCGGGGGCCGTAAAGCCGTACTTGACAGGATCGCTTTGCACCGCGCCGAGAAGTTTCTGCGCATCCACCACGACCGCCCTGTCCCCGATAGAGGCCAGCAGCGTGGCATTGAACGCATCCGTCAACGCGGTCTGCAAACCGGCCCCTTGCGGGCCGAGCGACAGGCCAAAGGGCGTGGCCCCGATATCCGGCACCGTCACGACGATCACCGACTCGGCTCCTGCGGCCTTGACCCGGTCCACCAGCCCGACCAATTCGGTGGCCGCTTGCGCCATGTTGGCGGCGGCTCCCTCGGGCGTGATTGCGGCGGCACCTACGGCCCCGGCCTGAGCAAACACATCATTCGGGCCGCCCCACAGGATCACAAGGTCGTTTTCCCCCAGCGACGGGCGGTCCGTCAAAAGCCGGTCCACCTGTTCGGCCAGCGACCGCGTGGTGATGCCCCCTGTCGGATTGAAGGCTGACCCCTGCGGATCGGTGACGCGCGACCCGCCTTCGGCATAGATCGTCCCGCCCAGCGCGACCTCGTCGATCCCGGCAAGCGGCACTGCGGAGTAGACATTCGGACCAAGGGTCAGGCCAAGCGCATTACCCAGAACCTCGCCATAGGTCAGCGCCGATCCATCGGCCGCATTGGTCAGAAACTTGTAGTTGATGACGGGCAACGCCCCGCCGCTTCCGGCCACCACGGCCTGCGAATAGGTGCCCGCATCACTGAGCGAGTCGCCGATGATGAACACGTCATCAAACCGCAATTCGTCGGCAGTTGCGATGCCAGCCAGACCTGTGAGCATGGTGCTAGCCACTGCAAAACTCTTGATTTTCATCCCTGATCCTCCTCTCGGCGACATTTTGCCACCAGATCGCCCTGTTCCAGACAAGCGATTTGGCAGTTGAGGAGTCAACGCAAAACTTGCCTCAATTCGCGGGAATACGAGGATACGTGTTGTGACCTTGCGTCGGCAGTCGAAACAGTCCCAACGCAGAAAGGGTTGACGGACGCCTTTGGAGTCGGATTAGTTAACGACGTATGCGCCGTTGCATTGCAGTCTTTTCGATGCGCCACGGCGGATCATTTTATCTTGGTATTACTTTGGAGCCCCATAATGTCTCACACGATTAACGCTGACCTCGGTATCGAAAAGATTTTGAAGAATGAAGAACCTAGAAAAATGGACCACGGACAGGTTAGGTCCGTATGTGCACCTCTTGATGCCCTGCGCGCAGACCTCGCGTCGGTTGTCGACGTACCGACCGCATTGCACGCGGCAGACTCCCACATCGTTCAGTCGCGCTCGATCGGCAAGCTTCTCAAGAACGAAAAAGAAGACAGCAGCTATCAGAACACACAGACTTTGGGCGGTGCCGACCTTGGCGAAAACCTAAGGTCCATGACAGACACCACGATTGCCCGCGTCTGACCCAGCCTGCTTTGAACCGATAGAACGCCACGGTGCTCACGCGCTGTGGCGTTTTTCGTTTTCAGACGGATCAGACGGCGGCGTCAGAACCCGGTGTAAGCGCGCCCCCGTACGGGTGAGTTCCACCACGCGACGGCTGCGTCTGGCACCAACACGGAGCATAAACGCCCTTTCGTGATCCTTGAACACCGGGTCGTGGATAAAGTCTTTCAGGATGTCCTTGATCGTACCGCCTTCGGCAATGACATGCAGGAACCAAAGCTGAGATCCGCTGTTCCACGCGGCAACGCTTGGCAAAAACCCGGTCGACAGATAGGTCTCGACCATCTCATCATTGAGAAACGCCCAGACCACACCCGCGCTGGGGCGATCGGTATCCCCAAGGAAAATACGGCAATTGCCCGCGCGCAGAGCGCCGTGCAGGATCGGAATTGCGACGTTCAGCTTGAGTTCCCCAAAGGCCGACGTCGCCCCCAACAACGCGAACATTCCCATCGCGCGGTCGTAGTCATCAAGGCTTTTGGCCGGGTTTAAATTCGCGGTTTTCAACATGGCACAGCTTTACAAAGTCGATCAATATAAGACCAACGTACCGCGCTCCTGATCAAAACGCACGGCTCTTGTTTGGCTTTGGCCAAGGCACGAAAAACGGGCCTCGCATATGGCAAGGCCCGTATGTTGAAACGGTCGGTGCTTTAGACCGCGAGTTCCTTTGAAAACCCGTCCAAACTGCGGTCGACCACGGAAAGGATGTCCTTGATCTGGGCGGCGGTGATGATCATCGGCGGGCAAAAGGCCATGGCGTCCATCATGTTGCGCGAGATCAGTCCGTTCTTGAGGAAATGCGCGTTGAGCCCTGCACCCAGCTTACCGGGGGCAAAGTCGTCTGCGCGGCCTTCGGGGGCAACAATCTCAAGCGCGGCAATCAGGCCGACGCCGCGCGCCTCGCCCACCAGCGGATGGCCGGTGAACTTGGCCAGACCCGCCTGCAATTCCGCCCCGCGTTCGGCGGCGTTGGTGACCAGATCACGTTCTTCGATGATTTTGAGATTCTCAAGCGCCACTGCCGCGCCCACCGGGTGCGCGCCGCCGGTATAGCCGTGACCCAATACGCCAATGCGCCCGGATTCGTCGGCAATCGGGGCATAAACCTCTTCGGTCATCATGAAAGCCGAGAACGGAAAATAGGACGAGGTGATCTGTTTCGACATTGTCATGATGTCGGGTTTGATCTGAAAGGTGTCACAGCCGAACATGTTGCCGGTGCGGCCAAAGCCGCAGATCACCTCGTCGGCAATCAACAGGATGTCGTATTTGCCCAGCACCTTCTGGATCTTCTCCCAATAGGTCTTGGGCGGCACCACAACGCCACCTGCCCCCATCAAAGGTTCCGCGATGAAGGCGGCGATGGTGTCGGGGCCTTCGGCCTGGATCATTGCATCCAGATCCTCGGCACAACGGGTGGCGAACTGTTCCTCGCTCTCGCCCTCCTGGCCTTCGCGCCAGTAGTGCGGACAGGTGGTGTGCAAAATGCCCGGCAGCGGCAGATCAAAGGATTTGTGGTTATAGGGCAGCCCGGTCATGGAGGCGGATGCAATCGTCACCCCGTGATAACCGCGTATCCGCGAGATCACCTTTTTCTTTTCCGGTTTGCCAAGGCTGTTGGAGCGATACCAGATCATCTTGAGGATGGTGTCATTCGCCTCGGACCCGGAATTGGTGAAGAACACCTTGCTCATGGGCACAGGCGCCATGCCGATCAGCTTTTCCGCCAGATCAATCGCCGGCCCGTGCGAGCGGTGCGCAAAGTTGTGGTAATACGGAAGCTTGCTCATCTGTGCGGTGGCCGCGTCGATCAGGCGCTGTTCGTTGAACCCGACACCGACGCTCCAGAGGCCAGACATGCCTTCGATATATTTGTTGCCATGCGTGTCGAACACATGCACGCCCTCACCCCGGTCCATGATCAGCGGGCCGTTTTGTTCATGCACACGGGCGTTGGTGTAGCCGTGGAAATGATAAGCGATGTCGCGGGCTTCGTCGGAATTGGGGCGCAGGTCCATGGGGCACATCTTTCGCAATGTCGGTGAGTCTCATGTCACTGCTAACGGGTGAAGGGCTGGCGTGGCAAGGTATTTTGATGCATCATACATCAAACTGCCCATAACGGAGGCACGGCACAGCATGGATGCCATCGGACGAAGCCATCTGGGACAACAGGTCTATGACCGGATCGCAAAGGCGCTGCTGACCGGGCAGATGCGCCCGAATGACCGGCTGACGATCCGCGGGCTGGCGGACCAGCTTGGAGTAAGCAGCACGCCCGTGCGCGATGCGGTCAAACAGCTGACGCAGGAAAACGTGCTTGAGCATCGGTCGCCCAAAGACGTGCGCGTGCCTGTCATGTCCGAGGCGACGTATCTCGAAATCCTTGAAATCCGGTTGTCGCTTGAAGGGTTGGCAGCCGAGCGTGCGGCACAAACCGCCACGCCGCTGCATATCCGCGACCTGCGCCGACTGCTGGATCGCAATGATCGGGCCATCGAGAAACGTAGGTGGGCGGATGCGACCGAAGGCAATCAGGAATTCCACCTCGCCCTCAGCACTTTGGCCGGAATGCCGGTGTTGCAAAGCATCCTCAGGGGGTTGTGGTTGCAGATGGGGCCGTTGGTGGCCTGCTACTATGACACGCAACCACAAGGGCTGAACACGCATCACTATGCGTTGTTAAAGGCAATGGAGAACCACGATGGACCCGCTGCGCGCCGCGCCATCGAGGCGGATATCGCCTCGGCCAAGCCAGCGATGCTGGGCCAGATCGCGGATTTGCGCAAGCGGCTGGTCGCGGCTGAGGCGGCCTGATGACCAAACCCCTGCCCCCGGATCTTGACCTGCCAGAGTCAGACACCCCGGATTTTGACACCCCGGATTTAGACACCACTGGGGTCTGTGACAACTGGGGCCTGTTGCGCAGCTTTTACTACATCGCCTCGCGGCAGGGCGTGACGCGTGCGGCCAAGGCCCAAGGTGTGACACAGCCATCAGTAAGTGCCGCGCTGCAACGGTTGGAAAAGGCTGTGGGACAGACGCTTGTCCAGCGCGGTCAGCGGGCGTTCGAACTGACCGCCGCCGGACAGGTTTTGTTCTCTGAAGTCGAAAAAATGTTCGAGGCATCGCTCAGGGCCGAGGAAAAGCTCAAGGCACTGCATTCGGGCCTGGTGGGCACGGTCAAGGTGCAGGTCGTGACCGGCGCGCGCAGCGATCTGTTTGACGAGATCCTGCGCCTGATGCACCAGCGCCACCCGTCTGTCGTGCTCGACCTTCAAATCGCGTCAAGCCACACCATCCTGCACAACGTGGCGTCGGGGATCGTGCCCTTTGGGGTGTGCCTGATGCAGCGCCCGCTGTCGCGGCTCAGCTGTCATCTGCTGCTGCGGGCGCGCTACGGGGTGTTCTGCGGGGCCGAGCATCAGCTTTTTGGACGCAATGATGTGTCTTTGACCGAATTGCGCGACATGCCGTTCATTTCGTTTTCCTGCGATGCCGAAGGGCGTGCGCCCGAACCGATGATCGCCCTGCGGGACAGCACCGGGCTCGGGCGCACTGTCAGCGGCACCAGCGGCGACTTTGCCGAAGTGTGCCGCATGATCACCGCCGGGCTGGGTATCGGAGTTCTGCCGGTGCATGCGGTGGCGCGCGAGGTGGCGGATGACACCCTGTGGCAACTTGATCTGCCGGGATCAGAGCTGCGCGCGGATTTGTATTTCGTGGCCGACCCCAACCGCCACACAAGCCCTGCTGAACAAACGTTTCTCGACATCGCGTTTGAGGTCCTGAACAGCCTGTCTCCGCAGATCACATAGCCTTAGGCACTGCGAGACATAACCTAAACCTATTTTGCAGATGCAGATCCGGTTGTTAGGCTCAAATTACTTGAGTGGATGCTGCCCTGCGATGCCAGTCAGACACGTCTGAAAACAAAGCGTTTTCAAACCTTGCTGTGATCGCCGGCCCTTTTGGAAAGTCCCGCGCATGAAGCACGACTCGATTGACACGGTTGCTATTGAGAGGCTGCATTTGGCGGCTGCCTACCGTTTGGTGGCGCATTTTGGGCTGGATGACAGCATCTTCACCCATATTTCCGCCCGAGCGCCCAAAGAAGAGGCAGAGCACGGGTTTCTGATCAATCCGTTTGGTCTGCGCTTTGACGAAGTGACCGCGTCGAACCTTGTGACGGTCGATCTTGATGGCACCGTGATCCGCGACGAGTATGGCGCAGGTATCAACGATGCGGGCTTTACCATCCACAGTGCCGTTCACGCCGCCCGCCCCGAGGTGGGCTGTGTGCTGCACACGCACACCGTCGCGGGTGTTGCGATTGCGTCGATGAAAGACGGGATTCTGCCGCTGAACCAATGGTCGCTGCAATTCTACAACCGCGTGGCTTTTCATGATTACGAAGGCATCGCGCTTGATCTGGCAGAACGCGACCGGCTGGTCGCCGATCTGGGCAACGCCAAGGCGATGATCCTGCGCAACCACGGGCTTTTGACCTGTGGCGGCACCGTCGGCGAGGCGTTTGCGCTGATGTATAACCTTGAACGGACGTGCAAGGCGCAACTGGCGCTGTTGTCGTCTGGTGCGGACCTAAACCCGGTCACGGACACCCTCGCCGAATTTACGGCCAGCCAATACGACATGCTGACCAAAGACCGGGGCAACCCGGACATCAAAGACCCCGAGTGGGAGGCGTATCTGCGCCTTGCTCTCACATATTATCCGGACCTGTCGCAATAAGTCAGGCCGGGTGGTTCACCTCCATCAACAGGGAGACTACCCATGAAGACACTGAAGTTTATGACCACAGCCGCCGCGATCGCGATGGCCTCGGCGCTGGCGGCCGAAACCCCGGTCTCGGGCGGCACGCTGAACGCCGTGATCCAGCCCGAACCACCGGGTCTGATGCTTGGGCTGATCCAGAACGGCCCGACACAGATGGTGGCGGGCCAGATCTATGAAAGCCTATTGCGCTATGACACCGATCTGAACCCGATGCCGTCGCTGGCCAAAGAATGGACCAAGTCCGAAGACGGGCTGACCTATACGTTCACCCTCCAGGACGATGTGCTCTGGCATGACGGCGTGCCGTTTACCTCTGCCGATGTCGTGTTCTCGGTCGATGTGTTCCTGCGCGAAACCCATGCCCGCCTGCGTGCGAGCCTTGTGCATGTGGCCAGCATCGAGGCCCCGGACGACAAGACGGTTGTGTTCACCCTGAACCAGCCCTTTGGCCCGTTCCTTGGCATCTTTGAGGCCGGGACCATGCCGATGATCCCCAAGCACATCTATGAAGGCACCGATTACGCCAATAACCCGGCCAACAACACGCCCATCGGCACCGGCCCGTTCAAGTTCAACGAATGGGAACGCGGCAGCTTTATCCATCTGGTCAAGAACGAAGACTACTACATGGAAGGCAAACCCTATCTGGATGAAATCTACTATCAGGTGATCCCAGACGCAGCCTCGCGCGCGGTGGCGTTCGAGACCGGCAAGGTCGACCTTTTGCCCGGCGGATCGGTGGAAAACTTTGACATCCCGCGCCTGACAGCGATGGACAATGTCTGCACGACCAATGCCGGTTGGGAATTCTTCGGTCCACATTCATGGATGTGGTTGAACCTGCATGAAGGTCCAATGATGGACAAGAACCTGCGCAAAGCGGTGATGCATGCGCTGGACCGTGAATTTGCCCGTGACGCGCTGTGGAACGGCAATGGCACGGTTGCCAAAGGTCCGGTCAGCTCGGTCACGCGCTTTCACGAGGCCAACACGCCGGACATCTCGTTCAACCCGGAAAAGGCCCAGGAATATCTTGCGCAATCGGGCTACAATGGTGAGAGCCTGCGCATTCTGCCCCTGCCTTACGGCGAAACATGGCAGCGTTGGGCGGAAGCCACCAAACAGAACCTTGCCGAAGTGGGCATCGAATCCGAGATCGTCGCCACCGATGTGGCCGGTTGGAACCAGAAGGTCGGGGATTGGGATTTCGATCTAGCCTTTACCTATCTCTACCAATACGGAGATCCGGCGCTGGGTGTGTCGCGGACCTATATCTCGGACAACATCGCCAAGGGCAGCCCGTGGAACAACGTGTCTGGCTATGTGAACCCAGAGGTGGATGCGCTGTTTGCCGACGCCGCGATTCAGGCGTCTGACGCACGGCGGCAAGAACTGTACACGCAGGCGCAGAACATCATCGTGGATGACGTGCCGGTGGCATGGATGCTCGAACTAGAGTTTCCCACGATCTATCGCTGCGATCTGAAGAACCCGGTCAGCACCGCAATTGGCGTCAATGACGGCATGCGCGACGCGTGGCTTGATCGCGGCTGATCTGATCTGACACGACGACCGTCGCGCCCGTGTGGCGCGGCGGTGACTTTTGCACCTCATAACCACGGGATATCCTTGTGCTTGGCTTTATCGCGGCGCGGCTTGTGAAGGCCGTTTTCATCCTGCTGGCGATCCTCGTTCTGAACTTCGTGCTGATCCACGCAGCCCCCGGCGATCCGGCGGCGGTGATGGCGGGCGAAGCCGGTGCGGCGGACGAGAAATTCCTTGAAGACTTGCGCGAACGGTTTGGTCTGGATCAGCCGTTCACCGTGCAGCTTTGGAACTACATGAAAGGCGCTGTGCAGCTTGATCTGGGGTATTCCTACCGCCAGCAAATGCCGGTGGCCGAGCTGATCTGGGACCGCCTGCCCGCGACGCTGCTGCTGACCGCGACCGCCTTTGTGATCTCTATCGTGATCGGTGTGGCCGCTGGCGTGCTGGCCGCGCAGACGCAGGGCACTTGGTGGGACACTCTGATCTCGACCGTGGCTCTTATCTTCTATGCCACACCGCTTTTTTGGGTGGCGCTGATGGCGTCGCTCTTGTTTTCCGTCTGGCTTGGGTGGCTGCCCGGCTTTGGCTATCAAACCATCGGGGCGAACTATACCGGCCTTGACCGCGTCCTGGACATTGGCAAACACCTGATCCTGCCCGCAACCACGCTGGGCCTGTTCTTTACCGCCATTTACATGCGCATGACGCGGGCTTCGATGCTTGAAGTCTCGCGGCTTGATTTCGTCAAGACCGCCCGCGCCAAAGGCCTTCGCAATTCGGTGATCCAGCGCCGCCACGTTTTGCGCAACGCCTTGCTCCCAGTGATCACGCTGGCCGGTTTGCAGGCGGGCCAGATCGTTGGTGGTGCGGTCCTGACCGAAACCGTGTTTGCGTGGCCGGGCATCGGACGGCTGATGTTCGAAGCGATCAGCCAGCGCGATTACAACGTGATTTTGGGCGTCTTCTTTATATCGGCCGCGATGGTGCTTTTGTTCAACCTCATCACCGATGTTCTGTATGGCATCGTTGATCCGCGCATCCGGCTGACACAATGAGCGCGTTCTGGTCCCGTTTTCGCCAAAACCGAGGCGCCGTGATCGGTCTGGTCATCCTGACCATCGTTATCATCTGCGCCGTGTCCGCGCCGTTCCTGTTTCCGCGCAGCCCCTGGTCGATGGTACAGCGCCCGTTCCTCCCCCCGTTTGACATGGAGGGTCTGCCTTTGGGCACCGATGCGTTGGGACGAGACGTGCTGTCGGGGCTGTTTCACGGCGCGCGCGTATCGCTGCTTGTGGGTCTGGTGTCCACCGTTGTGGCGCTGGCCATCGGCATCCCCATCGGGGCGCTGGCGGGTTACTATGGCGGTTTGGTCGATGACGCGCTGATGCGCTTTACCGAGTTCTTCCAGACAATCCCGAGCTTTGCGCTGGCGATTGTTCTGCTGGCAATCTTTCAACCGACGCTGGCTTATGTGATCCTTGCCATCGCCATCGTAAGCTGGCCCCCTGTCGCGCGACTTGTGAGGGGCGAAGTCCTAAGCTTGCGCAACCGCGAATTTGTCGAGGCCGCCACCCTGTCCGGTCAAAGCAACCTGCGCATCATCCTGCGCCAGGTGTTGCCCAACGCCCTGCCCCCGATCATCGTGCTGGCGTCCTTGATGGTGGCGACCGCGATCCTGCTGGAAAGTTCGCTGTCGTTCCTCGGGTTGGGTGATCCGAACGTCATGTCCTGGGGCTACATGATAGGCGCCGCCCGCACCGTTCTGCGCACCGCGTGGTGGCTGAGTTTCATTCCCGGCATCGCAATCCTGCTGACGGTGTTGTCGTTGAACCTGATTGGCGAAGGGCTGAACGACGCGCTGAACCCGCGCCTGCGGAGGCGCACGACATGACGCTTCTGACCATCGACGCCCTCTCCATCGCCCTGCCCAAAGGCGCGGACCGCGCATTGGCAGTCAAGGACGTGTCCTTTACCTTGGACAAGGGCGAGATCCTCTGCATCGTCGGCGAAAGCGGGTCAGGAAAGTCCATGTCAGCCAATGCGCTGATGGGGCTTTTGCCCGAAGGGGTAACGCCGTCGGCAGGGACCATTCTGTTTGAAGGACGCGACCTGCTGACCCTGAGTGACGACGCGATGATGGCCCTGCGCGGCAAAGACATCTCGATGATCTTTCAGGAACCGCTCAGCGCGCTGAACCCGCTGATGCGCGTCGGCGACCAGATCGCCGAGGTGTTCGAGGCGCATAACCTTCTCACCCCGTCCGAGCGCCGCAAACGCGCGTTGGAGCTGTTGCACGAGGTGGGCCTGCCAGATCCCGACACCACGATCCGCGCCTATCCGTTCCAATTGTCCGGCGGTCAACGGCAGCGCGTGGTGATTGCCATGGCGCTGGCATTGGAGCCAAAAATCCTGATCGCGGACGAGCCGACCACCGCTTTGGACGTGACCACGCAGGCACAGATCCTTGATCTGATCGAAGATCTGCGCAAGCGGCATGGCATGGCGGTGCTGTTCATCACCCATGATTTCGGCGTTGTGGCCGACATTGCCGACCGGGTGATCGTGATGCAGCACGGTGAAGTTGTTGAAACGGGGGATGCGGACACGGTTCTGCTCAACCCGACGCATGCCTATACCCGCGCTTTGCTCGATGCGATCCCCGGCCTGACCTTCCGCGACAGCGTGGAACAAACCGCCCAGCCGATCCTGAGCGTGCGGGATCTGGACATGACATTCACCACCCGGACCGGCGGGTTCTTCAAGAAACCCCGCGTGGTCAAGGCGGTGCAAAAGGCAACGTTCGACCTGTATCAAGGCGAGACCATCGGTATCGTTGGCGAAAGCGGATCAGGCAAATCGACGCTGGCCCGGTGCCTTGTGCGGCTTTTGAAACCGCAAAACGGCGTGGTCGAGATTGGCGGGCAGGACATTTCCAAGATCACCGGCGACGCGTTGCGCCAGCACCGCCGCCGCATCCAGATGGTGTTTCAGGATCCCTACTCCTCGCTCAACCCGCGCGCACGGATCGGCACGATCCTGACCGAGGGGCTGATCGCCTACGGCACCGACAAATCCGCGGCGCGCGAAAAGGCCAAAGAATTGCTGACGGTTGTGGGGCTTGACCCTTCGGCGATGGACCGCTTTCCGCATGAATTCTCGGGCGGGCAGCGACAGCGTATCGGCATCGCGCGGGCGCTTGCGTTAGAACCCGAGGTGATTGTTGCAGACGAAGCGGTGTCGGCGCTGGACGTCTCGATCCAGGCGCAGGTGCTTGACCTGCTGGCGGGTCTCAAGGACCGGCTGAACCTGTCGATGATCTTTATCACCCACGATCTGCGTGTCGCGGCACAGGTCTGTGACCGCATCATCGTGATGCAGCGCGGCGAGATGGTCGAATTTGGCCCCTCGGCCCAAGTTCTGGGCACGCCGCAAACTGCCTATACGCAATCCCTGCTGGACGCGATCCCCGGCAAGGCGCATGAAGCCGCCCTTGCCAAGCAGAAGGAAGCGCAGCTGTGAACCAGACCGCCCTGAAAACCCGCGACGATGTGATCGAAGGCGTCTACCTGTGCACCGCGCTTGATCTGCCGGACCTGTTCGGCGCGGCCGTGGCCGACCAACCGGGATTAAAGCTCTACCGCCCCGACGAGGTGCCCGACCCTGCCCGAATTCGCTTTGCGCTGGTGTGGCGGCCCGCGCCGGACGCGTTTGACGCCTATCCAAACATTGACCTTGTGCAGGTGATCGCAGCGGGTGTCGACGGCGTGCTGCGCAACCCGAGCCTGCCTGCACAGGCCACCGTCACCCGTGTGCATGACGACGAACAGGCGGCCATCATGGCCGGGTTTGCCGCGTGGCATGTGGTGTGGCACCATCGGCAGATGGGCCATTACCTAGCCGCGCAGGCGCAGGCCACATGGGATCGCACCACGATCAAGACTCTGCGCCCCCCGTCACAAGTGTGTGTCGGTATCCTTGGCTACGGCCTGATGGGACAGGCGGTCGCACGTGCCGTCACCGCGATGGGCTTCCCCGTTATGGTCGCCACGCGCACCACCGGCGACAGCGGCCCCGGTGTCACCCGGATCGCGGGCACGGAGGCGGTACATAAGGTGGCGGCGCAGTCCGACATCCTGATCAATATCCTGCCGCTGACGCAGGCCACGCAGAACATCCTGAACGCCGATCTGTTTGCCCGGATGCCCAAGGGGGCGGCGCTGATCCAGCTTGGGCGCGGGCCGCATCTTGTCGAAGACGATCTGCTTGCCGCCTTGGACAGCGGCCAGATCGGCGGCGCCTCACTGGATGTGTTCCGGCAGGAACCGTTGCCCGCAGATCACCCGTTCTGGACCCATCCCAACATCGTTGTCACCCCGCACGAAGCCTCTGTCACCTCACCACGTGCCGTGTCCGATACGCTGGCGCGATCAGTGCAGGAACGCATGGCAGGTCAGCGCCCGGCGGCGGCGGTGGACACATCAACCGGCTATTGAGACCAACCAAGGACCACCCTGCATGAAAGCCTTTTTCGACGAACGCCAATTGGGTCACAAGCCCGAGATCTATTATCGCGGCGGTGCGCCCATGGGCCATCCCGAACAACCCCACCGCGCCATCCTGATCCGCGAGATGCTGCTGGAGAACGGATTTCCCGTTGAGGCCCCAGGCGATTTTGGCACCGATCCCATCAAGGCAGTGCACGATCCCGACTATGTGGATTTCTTTACCGATGCCTATGCGCGGTTTCTCAAGGAAGCGCCCGAAGGCGCGCTTGGCATTCCGACGCGCCATCCCGGCACGCGGCGCGGGCGCTGTCCCAAGGATATCAACGGCGCGATGGGCTGGTGGATGACCGACACATCAACGCCACTGACCGAAAACACCTATGAGGCGATCTACTGGTCCGCGCAGACCGCGATTGCAGCGGCCAAGGACGTGATGGGCGGCGCGCGCGCGTCTTACGGGCTAAGCCGTCCTCCGGGGCATCACGCGATGACCGATTGCGCCAACGGGTTTTGTTTCTACAACAACGCCTGCATCGCGGCGCATCATATGCGGGGCACATGGGGCAAGGTGGCGCTTTTGGATGTGGATGTGCACACGGGCAACGGGTCGATGGATATCTTCTATGACCGGGCCGATGTGTTCTTTTGCTCGTTGCATCCCGATCCGGCAGTCTATCCGACCTTCTATCTTGGCTATGCCGACGAAACTGGCGAAGGTGATGGCGTTGGCACCACGCGCAACGAGGTGCTGAACATCGGCGATGGAGAGGCAGAGGTGATGGCCGCGCTGGACCGGGGCATCGCCGCCATTCAGAATTTCGGCGCCGAGGCGCTTGTGGTGTCGCTCGGTTTTGACATGGCCGCTGACGACCCGCTTGCGGCGGTGGATGTCTACCCCGAAGGCTTTGCCGAGATGGCCCGCCGCATCGCCGCAATGGGATTGCCAACGGTTCTGATCCAGGAAGGCGGCTATCTTGGCCCCTCGCTCAAGACCAATGCAGAGGCGTTCCTGACCACGTTCCGCGACGCAACCCGCACCTGACGATGAGCTATGCGCCGGACAGCACGGTCGATCTGGACCGCTTTACCGCGAGCCTTGAGGCCTCCGCCCGGATTGGGCCGGGGCGTCCCGGAGGATTGTCGCGGCTGACCCTGTCGGATGCCGACCGCGAGATGCGCGACCTGTTTGTCGGCTGGTGCCGAGACGCCGGGCTGGCCGTGACCGTCGACACCTGCGGCAATATCTTTGCCCGCCGCGAGGGAACTGACCCCGATGAGCCGCCCGTGCTTGTGGGCAGCCATCTGGACACGCAGATCAATGGCGGGCGCTTTGACGGAATCGCGGGGGTGCTGGCCGGTCTAGAAGTGGTGCGCACGCTCAACGACCTTGGCCATACCACGCGCCGCCCGCTGGAGATCGTCAACTGGACCAACGAAGAAGGGGCGCGGTTTTCACCGCCAATGGTGGCGTCCGGCTGTTTCATCGGAGCCTACGAGGTAGATTGGGTGCACGGCTTGACCGATGATGACGGGCTGCGCTTTGGCGATGAACTCGCGCGGATCGGCTACCTGGGCGACACCCCTTGCGCACCGCGCCCCATCGACGCCTATTTTGAGCTGCATATCGAACAAGGCCCGATCCTTGACGCCGAAGGGTGCGAAATGGGCGTTGTGATCGGCGGTTACCCCAGCCACGGCATGCGCGTGCGGTTTGACGGGCGCACCGCCCATACGGGCCCCACCCCAATGGATCAGCGCCAGAACGCGCTGGCGGCAGGGGCACGCTGGCTGACGATGGCGGACGACATTGGCTGGGCCTATGCAGCACAGGATGGGAAGGCCAGCGCGGCGCGGCTTGTGGCGTGGCCCAACAAGGCGGGGATTTTGTCGGACCATGCCGAGGCGGTCTGCGACGTGCGCCACCCCGACACGTCCACAGCCCGTGTCATGGCAGAACGCCTGCGTCGCGCCGCATTTGAAGCGGCAGCGCGCTGTGGCTGTCGCTGCACGGTTGAGGACACATGGCATTGGGGCGGCGATATCTTTGACGCGGGGCTTGTCGCCTCGATCCGCCAGCATGCTGAACGGATGGGCGTGACCCACCGCGATATCCAGTCCCAGGCGGGGCACGACGCCTATTTCCTTGCCCGCCATTGCCCGACAGCCATGATCTTTACCCCCTGCCGCGACGGGATCACGCACAACAACGAAGAATTCTGTACCCCCGACAGCTTTCGCGCCGGGACCAATGTGCTGTTGCATGCGGTGGTTGAACGGGCGGACCGTGCCTGACTAGCGACGCAGCAGATAGCTGTAGGAGGCTTTGTCGAAGCCCGCGATTTGGTGCCCACCTGCAAAGGCGGCCTCCAACGTGGCGCGCAGGCGCATTCGTTCGGCCAAGGCAAAGGGCGGATCGGTTTGGCACAATGCGGCGAAATCGGCCGGGATCGTGACGCGCAGATCAGAAGCGACAGGGTCAACACGATCCTTGGTCAAATCCCATTCAGCCAACACCCGATCCGAAGGCACACCCGCGTTGATGCCCGCCATCTGGCCATAATAATCGCGGTGATACGTCTTGGCCGTTGCACCCAACGCATGGATGTTCAACGCAGCATTGGCGCGGCGGATCGGATCATAGGTCCAGCGCACCTGCGTGATGCCACGCGCCAGGCACCAGTCCTTTTGATAGAGCTTCATCCGCAGGCCAAGCCCCTGCCCTTGCCAATCAGGATGCACGCCCAAACGGTGCGAATGCTGCGCTTTGGGATCGCGGGTGGCAAACCCAAACAGAAACGCCACCATCTGACCCGCGTGAAACGCACCGGCCACCAAACCGCCCTCGTGCTGGATCGCAAGCATGAGATCGGAATTGTCGGCCGGATCATCCTTGCCCCAGACCAGACGTTGAAACGCCTCGGCCGCCTTGAGTTCGGCCAGACCGTCCAGATCACGCAGAACAAGGTCAGTCATGCGGTCCAGACCTCGACCACTTCGGACACCGCGTCCAGAGCGGCATAATCCAGCGTCACACCGATGCCCGGCCCGCGCGGCATAGGCATCAGACCGTTCGTAGCTTCAAGCGGTTCATTTACGATATCGCGCGCGAAATACCGGCTGGCGCTTGAGGTGTCGCCGGGTTTGGTGAAATTCGGCATCGTCGCAAGGTGGATGTTGTGCGCCCGTCCCACCCCGCTTTCGAGCATCCCGCCGCACCAGACCGGCGCGCTGAAGGCGGCGCTGACATCATGGATCGCGCGGGCCTCTGCATAGCCGCCAACGCGGCCCACCTTGATGTTGATGACCCGCGCAGCGCCCATCTGAAGCGCAATGCGCGCGTCCTTGGCGGTGCGGATGCTTTCGTCCAGACAGATCGCCGTGGTCACGGCGGCCTGCACCTGAACGTGGTCGAAGATGTCGTCAAAGGCCAAAGGCTGTTCGATATAATCAAGGTCAAACGCATCCATCGCGCGCAGGACCGGCAGATCGGACAGGGTATAATCGGTGTTGGCATCCACCGTCAGCTTGATATCGGCAAAGCGGTCGCGCACGCCTGCCAAAAGCGCCAGATCATGCCCCTGTTTGATCTTGAGCTTGATGCGCCGGTAGCCCTGATCTTGCGCCTCGGCAATCCGGTCCAGCGTCACGTCCAGCGGTGCGATGCCAAGGCTTACGCCCACTTCGATCTGGTCGCGCGCACCGCCCAACAGGTGGCAGAGCGGCTGGTTGAGTGACCGCGCCCAAAGATCCCAGACCGCCATCTCGACCACGGCCTTGGCCATGCGGTTGCCACACCACGGGGCCAACAACGGGTCCACATCCGTGGGCGCCGAAAGGCGCTGGCCCAGCAGCTTGGGCAACACCGCACCCCGCAACAGGTCAAGCGCCCCGGCCGTGGTTTCCTCAAGATAATCCGGCAAAGGGTCCATCACCCCTTCGGCCACGCCTTCTAGCCCGTCACCACGCAGGATCAGCAGCGGAAAGGTCTTGTGCGTCATCGTCCCGGTGGAGATGACAAAAGGCGTGAGCAAGGGCAGATGCACCATGCGCAGTTCGATATGGTCGATCTTGATGGGTTGGGTCATGCCCAATTGGTAGGCCACCCGGACGCGTAGGGCAATCGCGTCATGCGACCCCCCTTAGCATTTGCACGACGCGCGGTCCCGACCAGCCCGAGGCGTCTATTCCGCCATGTGACAGGCAACGCGCGTGCCCCCAAGCGTGCGCATCTCGGGGCGGTCCTTGCGACAGACATCCTGCGCGATCGGGCAGCGCGGGTGAAAGGCACAGCCGGGCGGTGGATTGATCGGATCGGGGATCTCTCCGTCGGGGGGCTGCACTTCGCGTCCGAAACCGTCCATCTGCGGCGCGGCCTCGAGCAACATCTGCGTGTACGGGTGCTTCGGCGTCTCGAACAACGCCTCCGGCGTGGCCTCTTCGACCAACCGCCCAAGATACAGCACACCGATCTTGTCGGCCATGTGCCGCACTACGGTCAGGTCATGACTGATCAGAATATAGGTCAGGCCAAAATCATCCTTGAGATCGCTCATCAGGTTAAGAACCTGTGCCTGAACCGACACATCCAGTGCCGATGTCGGTTCATCACATACGATCAGGTTCGGCTCTGACGCGAGGGCGCGCGCGATACAAATCCGCTGCCGTTGCCCCCCCGAGAACTCATGCGGGAACTTGCCCGCGTCCTGCACCGACAACCCGACCTGTTCGAGCAGCTTTTCCGCAAGCCCATCGGTCTGGCCACCGCGTGATGCGACCGGTTCAACGATGATGTCCCGCACCCGCCAGCGCGGATTGAGCGAGGCATAGGGGTCCTGAAAGATCATCTGGATGTCAGACCGGATCGTGTCGATCTTGGCCGCGTCGGTTTCGTTTGCCAGATCAATGCCGTCAATCTCGACCACGCCGGAAGTGGGCCTGAGCAATCCGACAAGCATCTTGCCAATCGTCGATTTGCCAGAGCCGCTTTCCCCCACAAGCGCATAGGTGCTGCGCGCTTCGACATCGAAATCGACCTCGGACACCGCCGTCAGGAACGCCTTGGACCGCCGTTCGATCACACGGTTCAACCAAGGTTTGGACACGTCGAACAACCGGCTGAGATTTCGGACCCGTACAAGCGCCATCACATGACCTTTTCATCGACTAGAGGATACCAGCAGGCCGCTTGGCCATCCGTCACACGCGGCACTGGGGAATTGCGGCAGGTCTCTGTTGCATACGGGCAGCGCGGATTGAACGCACAACCGTCGGGCACCGCATCCAGACGCGGCATCGCGCCAGGGATTTGGTGCAGGCGGCGCTTGCCCTGCGACGCAAGCGGTGTCGAGGCCATAAGCCCGTGCGTGTAGGGATGCTGCGGATGGGTCAGGACATCACGCACCGGACCAAGTTCGGCCAACCGCCCGGCATACATCACCGCCACACGGTCCGTCGCTTCGGCGATCACCCCCATATCATGCGTGATCAGCATCACGGCGGTGCCGCGATCCCGGCACAAACGGCGCAACAACGCGATGATCTGCGCTTGGACTGACACGTCCAGCGCCGTGGTCGGTTCATCTGCGATGATCAACGACGGCTCTGCACAAAGCGCCAGGGCAATCACGACCCGTTGCCGCATGCCGCCGCTGAATTCATGTGGATAGCTGTTCACCCGTTCGGACGCACCCGGAATGCCCACCTCGTCCAAAGCAGCCACCGCGCGCTTTTCCGCCTCGGACCGGGTGATCGGCAGATGCGTCAGCATGGTTTCCATCAGCTGGTCGCCAATCCGCAACAACGGATTGAGCGAGGTCAGCGGATCCTGAAACACCATCCCGATCTCTTTGCCGCGCAGCCGCCGCATCGCGTCGCCCTGCAACTGATCAATGCGCTGGCCGTTCAGCCAGATTTCACCGTTCGAGACATGGGCGGGCGGAGTCAGCAAGCCGATGACCGCATTGCCCGCCATGGATTTGCCCGCGCCGCTTTCGCCGACAATGCCAAGGATTTCGCCCGCTGCAATGTCATAGCTGACGCCATCCACCGGGCGCACAATGCCGTGGCGCGTGGGAATTTCAACCGACAGGTCTCGGATCGACAGAACAGGTTGGGACATCAGCGCAGCCTCGGGTTCAATGCGTCGCGCAGCCAATCGCCCAACAGGTTCACACTCAGTGCCAACCCCAGAAGCGTTGCCGCCGGGAAAAGAAGAATCCACCATTCGCCAGAGAACAGGAACCCCTGCCCGATGCGGATAAGCGTGCCCAACGAGGGTTGGGTCGGCGGCGCGCCCACGCCAAGAAAGCTCAGCGTCGCCTCGGCGATGATTGCCAGAGCCAGCGAAATCGTTGCAATCACCAGAACCGGCGACAGCACGTTGGGCAGGATATGGCGCAGCATGATCGCGCCCGGCGTCCGCCCGATCAACCGCGCGGCCTGCACGTATTCCTTGTTCTTTTCGACCAAAGTTGCCCCGCGGACCACACGGGCGAACTGCACCCAGTCCGACAGGCCGATCGCAAGGATCAGCACCCAGATCGCCATCTGGTCACGATACTCGACCGGGGTCACGCCCTTGGCGACCCCGAAGATCAGCATCGCCACAAGGATCGACGGGAAGGTCAGCTGCACATCAGCGGTGCGCATGATGATCGTTTCGGTCCAGCCCCCGACATAACCCGAGATCAGACCAAGCGTGATCCCCAGCACCATCGCAAGAAGCACCGCGGCCACACCAACAAAAAGCGAAATGCGCATACCGTAGAGGATGGTCGAAAACACATCCCGGCCCTGATCGTCAGTGCCAAGCACGAAGGTATCCCCGGTAAAGGCGTTCGGGGCCATCGGGGCGGTGAACCCGTTCATCAGGTTGAGCGAGGCCGGATCAAACGGGTTGGTTGGGGCTATAAACGGCGCAAAAACCGCAGCCAGCACCAGTAAAGCAACAACGCCCGCCGACGCCATCGCCACCGGCGACCGTTTGAACATGTAGAACAGGTCACTTTCCAAGGCGACACGGGCGCGCGACTTGGGTTTGACCGGGATTGGCAAATCCGACATCAATGGCCTCCTGACCGGTCCGCCCGCAGACGCGGGTCGATGAAGAAGTAAAGAATGTCCACAAGCAGGTTGATCCCGACAAACATCACCGAAATCAGCATCAGGTAGGCGGCCATCACCGGGATATCGACGAACTGGATCGCATTGATGAACAAAAGACCAACGCCGGGCCATTGAAAGACCGTTTCGGTGATGATCGCAAAAGCGATGATGGATCCCAATTGCAGACCAATCACCGTGATCACCGGCACCATCGTGTTCTTGAGCGCGTGGCGGAAATTCACGGCGCGGTCGCGCAGCCCCCGCGCCCGTGCAAAGCGGATGTAGTCCTGCCGCAGCACTTCGAGCATCTCGGAGCGCACCAGTCGCATGATCAGCGTCATCTGGTAGAGCCCCAGCGTGATCGACGGTAGGATCAGTGCCTTGAGCCCGCTTTCCGTCAGGAACCCGGTGGACCACCACCCCCCGATATCCACGGTCTCACCACGTCCGAAACTGGGCAACCAGCCCAGTTCGACCGAGAACAGATAGATGAGCAAAATCCCAATCAGGAACGTCGGCAATGACACCCCTATCAACGAGGCCGACATAATCATGTTGGCCAGCACGCCATCCCTTCGGATCGCGGTGAACACGCCAAGCGCGATGCCGAACAAGATCGCCAAGACGCCAGACACCATTGCCAGCTCAAGCGTGGCAGGCGCACGTTCCATCAGGATCTCGGCCACGGGGCGCCCCTGCCGGTAGCTCACGCCGAAATTGCCCTGCACCGCGCCTTCGAGGAACTTGTAGTATTGCATCACGAACGGCTGATCGAGGCCAAGCTGCGCGCGCAGCCGGTCGATATCTTCGGCGGTGCGCTCCTGACCCAGCATGTTGTCGATCGGATCGCCGACAAAGCGGAACATCGAAAAGGCGACAAGCCCGACAATCAGCAGCACAAGCGCCGATTGTCCAACACGCCGGATGATATATGCGAGCATGTCGCCCCCGGTTGTTTATGTCCGGGGGCCAAGCCAGCCCCCGGAACGCGTTAGTTGACGGTCACCCAGCGCAGGATGAAGAAATCATCCGGGCGTTGTGTGAGGGTAATATTGCTGCGGACGCCCCACACCAAAGGCTGCACATACATCGGCACATAGGCCATGTCGTCTTGCAGGATTTTTGTTGTTTCGTCGATCATTGCCTGACGTGCAACCGGATCAATCTCGGATTGGATCATGGGCAGCAGCGCGTCAACACGCGCATTCGAGTAGCCACCAAAATTCCAGCTTCCGACACGCAGTTCCTCGTTCGGCGTTGCGGCCAGAAAACGGATCGGGTGTTCGGCGTCAAACGTGCCCGGCGACCAACCCAACAGGAACATATCGAAGTTATCGGCCCGCAGTTCCGGCCAATAATTCTGTACCGGCATCGCATCGAGCGTTGCCGTGATACCGACCTGCGCCAGCATCCCGGTGATCGCCTGACAGACGGCTTCGTCATTCAAGTACCGATTGTTCGGGCATTTCAGACCAAAGGAAAACCCATCCGGATACCCCGCTTCGGCCAACAATGCGCGGGCGCGGTCCGGGTCATAGGCGGGACGCGCTGCCAATGCGGGCACATAGCCCTGCATCGCCGCACTGACCAACTGGCTGACTTCCTCAGCATTGCCACGCATGATGGTTTGCAGGATCGCCGGTACATTCACCGCATGGGCCACGGCCTGACGGACCCGCAGATCAGCAAAGGGGTTGGCATCGGTGGTTTCGGCGGAATATTTGAGCGTCTCTGCCTCATGTGGGAAACCCAGCATGATCACGCGGGCCTCGATGCCCTGAATGACCTCGACATCCGCATTCTCGGCAAGGCGAGCGACATCCTGAATCGGCACTGGGTTGATGAAATCGACATCCCCCGACAACAGCGCCGCTAGGGCCGTGGCCGGGTTCTGGATCGGCGTCAGCTCTGCACGGGTGATGTTGTGCTCGGCGTCGCCCCACCAGCCCTCAAAGGGTTCAAGCACGGTGCGCAGACCCGGTTCGCGGGCGGTGACGCGGAACGCGCCGGTGCCGTTGGTATTGAGCGTGGCGTAGTTGCCGTTTTCCTTGTCCGGAAGCGCCGCGCTGTTCGCTTCAGCCCATCCGCTGTCCATGATCATCCAGTTTGCAATCGAACCGGGAAAAATCGGGTTCGGGGCCGAAGTCATGAAATCAATGGTGTAGTCATCGACAACAACCACATCGGACACCGGCGCAAACCAGCTGCGGGTGTCGGACACTTCGTCAGAGGCGCGCTGATACGAGAACAACACATCCTGCGCGGTCAGCGCGCTGCCATCGTGGAAGGTCACACCTTCGCGCAGAATGAACCGCCAGCCGTCACCATCGCCAATCGGCTCCCACGAGGTGGCCAGTGCCGGTTCCACGGTCATGTCTTTGCCGCGACGGACCAGCCCTTCGTAAACGTTGTTCAGAAAGCCAAGCACGGGTGCCGAATTCACGGCGTGCGGGTCCATGGTCTGGGGATCGGTGTTCACCGCCCAGGTAAAGGTTTCGGCCTGTGCAGCAGGCGCGAGGGCGGCAAGCACGGCAGCAAGGTGAAGAGAACGGCGCATAGCATCTTCCTTTGGTTTCAATAAACGATGTCGCGGCCCGTGCATCAGGCCGCGACATTCAGGATTGAAAGACCTGACCACGTCATGCGGACGCGCCACAAGGCCGCGCCACCGCGATCAGTTCATCGTGAAGTACTTGATCTTCGGTTGATCTTCGGGATCGACATCAATGCCAACCGCATCCGACATGCCCCAGTTCAGAACCTGGTGGTGCACCGGGATATAGAGCTGTTCATCCTGAACCACCCGCCAGATCGCGGCGATATCGGCGTTGCGCGCGTCCAGATCGGTGTTCGATGCGAGCGATTTGATCTGCGCATCCAGCGCGTCGTTGTCATAGCCGGTGCCGTTCCATGTGCCGATGTCGGATTCCCGACCGTGCACAAGGAAGTTGAAGACATATTCGGAATCGTAGGTCGGAACGCCCCAACCCAGCATGTAGAAATCCGTCTGACCCTCGGTGATCAGCGGGAAATGCTGTGCCTTGGGCTTGGCATCGAGGTTCACCGTCACGCCGATCTGACCCAACATGCCGACAGCCGCCTGACAGATCGCTTCGTCATTGACATACCGGTCGTTCGGGCAGTCCAGACGGATCGAGAACCCATCCGCATAGCCGGCCTCGGCCAACAGCGCCTTGGCACCCTCGACATCAGTCACCGATTCCGCATCCATCTCGGCAGTCCAGCCATTGACGAAGGGCGGCGCGATCATGCCCGCGGGCTGGCTTTGGCCGCGCATCACGACCTGACGAATGGCATCGCGGTTGATCGCCATCGACATCGCCTTGCGCACACGCACATCGGCCAGCGGGTTGGCGCCGTCCACATTGTCGGCTTCGATATCATCCGCACCCATGTTCATGCCGAAAAAGATCACGCGGTTCTGCGGAGCCTGCTTGACCATCAGGCCATCGGTTCCGTCTACCCGCTCAAGATCCTGCACCGGCATGTCCTGAAGGAAATCAATCTCGCCCGACAACAGCGCCGCAACGCGGGTCGCTGCGTTCTGGATCGGGGTGTAGACGATCTCTGTCACCTCAAGCGGGAACTGGTCGATCCCCCAATACGCGTCATTCTTTGTCATCACCGTGCGCACATCGGGTTCGCGGCTGGTCAGCACATAGGGGCCGGTGCCATTGGCGTTTGTCGTGGCAAACGTGATCTCGCCACCTTCAAAGTCCTGCACGTTGACGGTGTTGTTCGCCTCGGTCCAGCCCTTGTCCATGATGAACAGGTTGGTGAGGTTGGACGGCAGGATCGGGTTCGGACCATCGGTGACCATCTCGACGGTGAAATCGCCAACCGCGCGCACTTCGGTGATCGAGCCGATCAGCTCTTTCATGTCCGAATTGTCCTGCTTGGCGCGCTCAAAGCTGAACACCACGTCTTCGGCGGTAAAGGCGGCACCATCGTGGAACGTCACGCCCTGACGCAGGTTGAACACCCAGACATTGGGGTCTTCGGCACTGGGGGCCCAATCGGTGGCCAGCGCGGGTTCAAACGCGCCGGTGATGTCCCGAATGATCAGCGGTTCGTACATCTGGTGACGGATCGTGTGGGTCGGACCTTCGTTTTGCGAATGCGGGTCAAGGGTGAGCGCGTCGCCAGAGCGCGCCCAGCGCAGCGTTTCCGCGGTCACAGTGGCCGTGCTCGCCAGCAAGGCGGCGGCCATGGATAAAGCAAATGTCGTCTTCATGAGACTTCCCTGTCGTTTGTTATAGATGGTGTTTTGTGATCGCGTCAGTCTTCGACAAGAACGCGATGATAGCAACCCTTCCCTTAACGTCATTTGCAGCACACGCAAACCAAAGACGCAGGCACGCGCTTAGGACATTGAAACCAAACGTAAAGTTATGCGCGCTGACGTATCAGCGCCGGACCAGCGGCGCGGGTCACGCGGCATAGCGACCGGCGTCGATCCGTTCGGCCTGCCCCAACGCGGCAAGACTGTCGAGCAAGGGCTGCACCGAGCTGCTGCGCGCGCGGACAAAGCGGCGGGCGATCTGGTCGGGGGTGGCCTCGCCCATCTCGGTAAGCGCCTCGCGGACGGCGGCGATCTGGTCGGGAAGGGTTTTGGGCCACGGGGCCTTTTCCACCTTGGTGGTGGGGCCGACATCCAGTTCGGCCTGCTGGCCGGTGCTGGAGTGTGCGCCGCTGGGGTTCTGGTACTCGGGACGCAGCCAGCGGATGTGGCCGCGCGCTTCCTCCTCGGCGCGTTCCTTGTTGAGGGCGACGAGGCGGAAGAGGATGTCTTCGTCGCTCAGGTCCACAGGCCAGCCATAGGCCTCGGCCACGGCGGCGTCGATCTGATCGTGCAGGTCCTTGAGGATGCCGATCAGGCCCTGGTCGTATATCTCTCGGTCCTTGCCCTCGATGGTCTCTCCCGCGCGGAGCTTTTCCAGCACGTTATACATCTGGGTCAGGGTCAGCTTGGGGTGTGCGGCCTGCTGCCGCTTGCGGTGCGCGTCAAGCTCTTCGCCCAAGGCACGGAGGTGGGTGCGCTGGTCATCGGTGAGGTCTGGGAAGGGGAATGGGTTGAAGCAGGTGCTGTGCGTATAAACAGGCCTATCCTCCAACACGATGCCTTGCGCGGAGCACCAAGCAAGATGAACGCGGCTAGAAAGAACCGCTAATTGCCATGCCTCTTCCAAGGCGATAACTCGAATCTTCTGGTCGGCCAATACGGTTTTTTCCAAGAAGCGAAAAATCCTATGCTTAGCTGTCTCGGTGGTAGCGATGTACCTTTTGGTGCCAGCTAACGCTTTTCGCATTTCTTTTCTTGGTTCAGCGAAAACCCACCAATAATCGCGATAGCTCTGACGATTGTTGGTGTCTCGCTCGGGCTTAACGCGATCCCAGAGCAATTGGTAGATAAATGGAAATTTGCTCTTAAGCTCACTGTCGCTCAGGCCAAAACAGTCAATGATTTTGAGGTTCCTTGGCTGGCCAACCAAATCTCTCCCGTTTGCATAGTCAAAAATCAAGCTTCCGGCGTTGTAATTGCTGCGAAGATTTTCAGCTTCTTCATCTGAGATTACAAAACCCATTCCCCATGGCATTACGCCTTTGTGACCAAGGCCAGAGTTGGATGTAAGACCTTTTGTTGACGAAACATCCGCCCCGATCTGCAAGTTCGCAAAGACCTTTCCAATCTGGTGCTCAAACGTCACCTGACGGCCTTCAACCTCATTCTTCTCCTTTCTCTCAGTCGCAAGCGTCATCAGCCGCCCGGCGCGGTTGCCTGCGGCCCCCACGGTCATGGCGATCCGCACGGCAGCGCCATAGAGCGTATCGACCCAAGGGTGATCAGGAATGGCGAACAGCAGCGACAGCGGCTTTTTCGGGTCGTTCAGATGCGGCTCCAGCACCCGGCGGTTGAAGGTCTGGCGCAGGGAATTGGTGGTGATCAGGCCAAACCGCCGTGTGCCCTTGCCGGTCTTGGCATTATACCCCCGCGCGGCCAGCGCCGCCTTTTCCCACCAGAACATCACCAGATCGGCGCTTTGCGGCATCTTGGGATAGGCCTTCCACAGCGCCTCGACATAGCCATCGCCCAGATTGTCGCGCAGGCGCGAGGCCCCGATAAACGGCGGATTGCCGACGATGAAATCCGCCTGCGGCCATTGGGTGGGTTTGGGCTTGGCATAGTCATAGACCTGCACCCGCGCGGCGGGGTCTGGCACCTCTTCTCCGGTCACGTTGTGGCGGATCGTCGTCACCCCGTCCCAGCGGGTGACGGGATTGCCCTCTGCGTCCAGACGCGGCGTGCGGCCCGACCATTCCAGCACCGCGTCGGCGTTGCGGATGTTCTTGAAGTCGCGCAGCACAGGTTCCGACGGCGCGGCATCACCATAGGTGCGGTAGTGCCATTGCAGATAGCCGATCCACAGCACCAGCTCGGCCACGTTCGCCGCCCAAGGGTTCAGTTCGATCCCCAGAAACTGGTGCGGGTCCACGGTGATCAGCGGGCGCGTGTCGCCCAGTTCGATCATCAGCGATGTGACCTCGCCCTCAAGCCGCTTCATCATCTCAAGCGCGACATACAGGAAATTGCCCGATCCACAGGCCGGGTCCAGCACTGTCGTCGCGCAGAGTTGGTGGTGAAAGTCGCGCACCAGCCTGAGCGCCTCATCGGTCTTGCCATCCTCGGACAGGCGTTGCACCGAGGTTTGGATGTTTGACCAATCCTGCCGCAACGGCTCAAGGATCGTGGGCGCGACCAGCCGCTGCACATAGGCGCGCGGCGTGTAATGCGCGCCCAGCTTGTGGCGTTGGCGTTTGTCCAGCGCGCGTTCCAGCAGCGTGCCAAAGATCGCCGGTTCCACCTGTTTCCAATCCGCCTCGGCCGCTTCGATCAGCAGCCCCAGTTGCAGCGGGTTGAGCGGCAGCGCATCCGCGTCCGCAAACAGCCCGCCGTTGAACCGTTTGAGGTCTTGCATCAGGACCGGCGAAAAGCCCCCGGCGTTCATCGTCTCCCACAGGCTTTTCAGGGTGGGTGCCGCGTGTTCCGGGTGGCCGCGCAATTCCCTGAGCTTGGCCGTAAAGCTGCCGCGCGGGATCAGGTCCACGTCTTCGGCGAACATCGAAAACAGGCAGCGCATCAGGAACCGCGCCACGGTTTCGCTATGGTGCCCCTGCCCCTCAAAGCTTTTGCCCAGCTCGGCCAGATGTGCCGCGATGTCGCGCGTGACCTCGGCCGCCTTGAGAGACGGATCAAGGCTGTAGGGATCGGTCCAGATGGTGCGCAGCATCGCGCGGATGTCGTCGTTGCGCAGATCGTCCAGCGTGATCCGGTAGCGGTTGCCATCGGGGAACTGGGTGTAGCTTTGCCCCTGTCTGGAGAAATCGGCATACAGCTCGATCACATGGCCCACATCGATGATGATCAGAAACGGCGGCCAGCCGTCTTCTCTGGCCACGGACCGGGCGTAATAGTCGGCCTGATTGCGTGCCTTGAGCATGGTGTCGTCGAACCCGCGCGTCCCGCGCCGCCCGTGCCCCTGTTGTGGTTTGCGGGTTGGGTCGTCGGTCAGGAGGGACAGCTGGTCGCGGTCTTCACGGTCCGGTGTGTGGCTGCCTTGCTTGGCTTCCAGCACGAAGCATCCGCGCCGGTACAAATCAATCCGCCCCCGGCGTTCGCGCCCCGTATGGGTCGACGTCACGGGCCGTTCAAAGCGGTAATCGTTGTTCTGGCCTTCGGCATCGGCGACCTTGACCGGCTCAACATCAAGGATGTGCACAAGGTCATTGGCGAAACTTTGGAAATTCGCCATCTCGTTGCCGCCGGACACCTTCCAGCGGGTGATGAAGTCGTCCAGATCGACGGAGGAGGCACTCATAGAAATCAGGAATTCCACAACTATTCGGGGAACTCTAGAACGCCGCTGCGCGCATCACAACACCCGTGTGACGGTTGCCTGCGGTCCGTTGCCCGCGCGGGCCTGGTGATGGGAATTGGCGCACCTGAAGGGATTCGAACCCCTGGCCTCTGCCTTCGGAGGCGCTATTGACACCTTTCCCAATTGCGCGATAGAGCGCGACGGAGCACGATAAGACACTGAATATATTTGTATTTCCGTGTCGCTGTTCCGAAGCTTCTATCCAGAAACAGGTCGCAGCTTTCGCCCTTCTGCTTACGTAGTGCTTACGTGAGAAGGCTGCCGGCCGATCGGAAAGGTCTGAATTCGGATGGCAAAACTTACGAAACGTTTCGTCGATGCGGTCGAGATCCGCGACAAGGACTATGTCGTTTGGGATGACGAGTTGCCTGGCTTCGGGCTGCGCGTGTTCGCCTCAGGAAAACGCAGCTATGTGATACAGTATCGTGCAGCCGGTCGCTCGCGGCGCTACGCGATCGGCCTTCATGGAGTCTGGACGCCCGAGACCGCCCGAAAGGAAGCAATCGCGCAGCTCGGCGCGGTCGCCCGCGGTGAGAACCCTGCCGAGAACCGGCAGCTCAACCGCAAAGCGATGACCGTGAAGGAACTGGCCGAGCAATACGTCAAAGCCATGGAGGCCGGGTTAATCATGGGCAAAGGCGGACGCCCAAAACGACCGTCCACGATTTATACGAACATCGGTGCTTTGAACGGACACATCATCCCCCTGATCGGCCAACGCCGCGTGCGTGACCTCACCAAGGCAGATGTGACGAAAATGATGAACGACGTGATTGCCGGGAAAACCCGCGCTGTCAAAAAGACTGGCAAGAAGCGAGGCGTTTCTATTCTGCGCGGCGGTCGTGGAACGGCGAGCAAATGTGTCGGCCTGACAGGCTCGATGCTCACTTATGCAATTAACATCGGGATCATCGAACACAACGTCGCCCATGGTATTCGAAAGCCGAAAGATCAGGTGCGGGATCGGCGCTTAAGCGATGACGAATACCGCGAGCTTGGCAAGATGCTTCGCGAGGCTGGCGAGGACCATGAATTCGCTCTGGACCTGTCACGCTTCTGTGCCGCCCCAAGTGCTCGTTTAAGCTACTTTCCGCTCGAAGGCGACGGGGCTTTTCC
>NZ_JBPOFB010000024.1:0-33104 GCF_051251565.1 Marivita sp.
GCCGCTCAGGGCGGTGTTTGCGCATCCCACGGTGCGGGCTCTGGCGCGCGAGGTTGGGCTGGCGCAGGCCGAGAGCCGTCCTTATGATCCGCTGCTTCCGTTGCGAACAGATGGAACAGAACGTCCCTTATTCTGCATTCACCCTTCTGGTGGTTCCTCAACAGTGTTTACGCATCTTACGGATAACCTTCCAAATTCCTTGCCGGTCTATGGAATGCAGGCAAAATCACTGTCAATGGGAGGCATTGGTCATGCATCGATCTGCGATATGGCGGCGTGCTACATTGAGGCTATGCGCAAGGTGCAACCCGAAGGCCCCTACCGTTTGTTGGGTTGGTCTCTGGGCGGTGTAGTTGCCCAAGAGATGGCAGCGCAACTGGAGGCGCAGGGCGCTACTTTAGAAATTGTTCTCCTTTTGGATTCAGGCCTAAGCGGCGATGACTTTACGAACGCAGATCCGGTTGATGAAGCTGGGCTACTTTGGGATCAGGCGGAAGCAATTGGCGTTAAACCTGCGGGCCTGAGTATGGGTGCGCTAAAGGAGGCTATAGTTCTTGAAGGTAAGCGGACTGGTTTGATCCCACCCCAAGCTGAGGTCGCAGATCTCGATGCAATACTAAGCGCTATGCAGCAGGCGCCCGCACTTATGGCGAGCTGGTCTGGATGCCAACAATTGAATACTGCAGTGACTTTTGTCCGGGCAAGCGACAATCAACGATCTGATTTGAGCGAAAGGCTTGCCCAGCTTACAACCGGAGAGGTGCACATCGCCAACGTGACAGCTCCGCACAAAAAGATGTGTGATACTGCAAACAGCACAGATGTTGCGCGCATCGTGAACATGGCCTTGCGCTTGAAGCAGTGAAAGAGAGTTGTCGGGATCCCTCCGTGCCAATAAGCGTGAGACAAATGACTGGCTAAGGAACCTCTGAAAAACCTCGCGTGCTGAGCGGTTTGAGATAGACTGTCGGGAACGACAATGGAGTCTCGCCGATGCCCAAGCAGCCCGCCTTTCCCGGTCTCCGCCACGCGATGAAGAAGAAGGTCGTCTTCAAAGACGGCATCAAGCAACGTCAAACCGCCGCCTGATGACGGCCATCACCAACTTTCGGGCATATCTCGGCTGAGTAGCCGCCAGCACATATTGCTGCGTATTCCGGAGCATGCGCCCACCCATTCCGACAACATGCGCCCACTTGTTCCGGGGTATCCGCCCACCAATGACGCGTTGCCGTGAGGCAGCGTGTTTCGGTTATCAGGTTTGAGGCATTTCGTCATCCATTTTGGCGATGGTTTTGCGCATGGACGCGCCCTCGAGTTCGAGGCGGTAAGCGTTGTGGACGATGCGGTCGAGGATGGCGTCCGCGAAGGTGGGTTCGCCGATGACGTCGTGCCAGGCTTTGATGGGCAACTGGCTGGTGATCATGATCGATCCGCGGCCATACCGTTCTTCGACGATTTCCATCAGGTCGCGGCGTTGTGTGGCGGTGAGCCGGTCCGGTCCCCAGTCATCCAGGATCAGCAGCTGAGCTTTCGTGATGCTGCGGAACAGGCGGGGAAAGCGACCATCACCGTGGGCCAGTTCCAGTTCTTCGAACAGGCGTGGCATCCGTTTGTAAACCACGGTGACACCATCGCGACAGGCCGCCTGCGCCAAGGCGCAGCCAAGCCAGGTTTTCCCGACCCCACAGGGGCCGGTGATGATCAAGCTGCGCTTGTCGGTGATCCATTTGCCGGAGAGCAGGCTCTGGAACAGCGCCTTGTCGAGGCCGCGCCGGGCGCGGTAATCGACATCTTCCGGACAGGCGCCCACATGGCGCAGCCTGGCGGAGCGCATGCGGGCCTTGAAGCGCTTGGTTTCGCGGCTGGCGACTTCGCGGTCGACCAGCAGGCCAAGCCATTCGGCGTGGCTGAGATCGCCAGCAGCCTCCTGAGCCTGTAGTTCGGCAAAGGCTTCGGCCATACCGTCAAGCCGCAGGGCCTTCAGGTGATCAAGGGTTGGGTGGTCAAGCATTGTGTTCCTTTCAATGGAAGTAATCGGCACCACGGATGTTGGTGTGGGTGATTGCAGGCTCCTCCGTGGCGCGGGTGCGGGGCCTGCTGTCCAGCCCATTCTTCAGAATGGATTGGACCGACGAATAGGACCGCGCGTTGATTTCGAGCGCCCTTTTGCAAGCCGCATCAAGCCGGTCCCGACCGAACTTGTCGGCCAGTCGGATCACGCCCAAACAGGTGCGATAACCCTGTTCGGGGTGCTTGCGGTCGCGCATTGCGGGTTTCGGTAATTCCCGGACAGCGATTTCGCTAATTCCCGGACAGTTCCGGGAGGGCTCGGACACGGTTGATCATCGCCTGCGATGTCACGGCATTCTGCCGGTCTTGAACAAGGCCGGGAGGGACCATGCCGAGACAGAAGCAAGCGAGGCGCACGACTGTGCAAGACATACGATCCATACTGCGACTGACGCACGAGTAAGGTCTTTCGGCGCGTGAGGTTGCAGCACGTCTGAAGCTCAGCAAGACGACTGTGGCGACATACCTGAACCGGGCCCGGGAAGCAGGGCTGAACTGCTGGCCTCTTCCTACGGGGCGCGATGACGATGCGACGCTGACGCAGGTCGTGTTTCAGCGCGTTGGCCGCCCCTCTCGGGACCTGAGGGAACCCGACTGGCCAAAGATGGCCGCCGAGATGAAGCGCAAGGGCGTGACGTTGCTGCTTCTGTGGGAGGAATACCGGGCCGCGCATCCTGATGGCTACGGCTACACCTGGTTCTGCGAGCATTACCGTGCATTCGAGAACCGGATCAGCCCACGCTATCGCAACCGCCACGAAGCGGGTGCGGTGATGCAGACGGACTACGCCGGCCACACCCTTCCTGTGATTGATCCTGCGACGGGTCAGGAACATCGCGCCCAGATCTTCGTCGCCGTGCTTGGCGCCTCCAATTACACCTTCGCCTGGGCCAGCCTCAGCCAGAAGCTGCCCGACTGGATTGACGCCCAGGTTCGTGCGCTGAAGTTCTTTGGCGGCGTTCCCAAGGCGATCGTGTGCGACAATCTCAAGGCGGCAGTGGCCAAGCCGCTCTGGTTCGAACCGTCGGTCACCAAGACCTTCTCCGACATGGCTGCTCATTACGATACGACGGTGCTGCCCACGCGGCCGCGCAAGCCGCGCGACAAGGGCAAGGTCGAGGGCGCAGTGTTGATCGTGGAACGCTGGATTCTGGCCCGCCTGCGCAACCGACAATTCTTTTCCATAGAAGCCCTGAACGTGGCCATTGCCGAGCTGCTTGCAGATCTCAATGCGCGCACCATGCGGCGGGCAGGTCGCTCCCGGCAGGTTCTCTTCGAAGAGGTCGAACGTGCGGCGCTGCGCCCCTTGCCCGACACGCCTTTCGAGTATGCCGAATGGAAGCAGGCCAAGGTGCATCCCGACTACCATATCGAGGTGCTGCACAGCTTCTATTCCGTGCCGCATCGCCTGATCGGTCGGAAGGTCGATGTACGGCTAACCCACCGCATGATCGAGATTTTCCATAATCACGAACGTGTTGCCGTGCATCACCGCCGCGGCCAACGGGGCGGTCATTCCACGATCAAGGAACACATGCCCAAGGCGCACCAACGCTATGGCGGCATGACGCCGGAAAGCCTCATAATCCGGGCAGCCCGCACCGGCTATCACACGGCCGCGCTCGTTGAGCGCCTGATGCGTGACAGACCACATCCCGAGCAGGGATACCGGTCCGCCCTCGGCGTGCTCAGCCTGCAGCGTCAGTTCGGAGCGGACAGACTGGAAGCGGCCTGCGACCGCGCCCTGACGGTCGGAACCGTCTCCTATGCCTCGGTGCGCTCCATCCTTGTCACCGGGCTCGATCAGGCCCCGACGCCGCCAGAACCGATCACCCCCACTCCGGCACACGACAACATCCGTGGCGCCAGGTACTACCAGTAACCCTCAGCACAAAAGGAACATCAATTGCTGACACATCCCACCCTCGACCAGATGGCCGCGCTCGGTCTGACAGGCATGGCCGATGCCTGGAAGGCCCTCGCCGAACAGGACCCGGGCCAAGCCCTTGACCGTAACGAATGGCTTGGACTCATGCTTGACCGGGAAGCCTTGGCAAGGGCCGACAAACGCTTCGCCAACAGGCTGCGTAATGCCAAGATGCGCTTCCCCAACGCCTGCATCGAAGACGTCAACTTCGCCGCCAGCCGGGGTCTCGACCGCCGGCAGGTCCTGGCGCTGGCACAAGGCGCTTGGATCAAGGCCAAGGAGCAGATCATTCTTACAGGTCAAACGGGCACCGGCAAAACCTGGCTTGCCTGCGCCTTCGGGCATCAAGCCGCACGCCTCGATCACGCGGTCCTCTACGCCCGCATGCCACGACTCTTTGAAGATATGGCGATGGCCCGCCTCGATGGGCGGTTCCCAAAGCTGGTCGACAAGTTGGCCCGCGTCCAACTGCTCATTCTCGACGACTGGGGCGCCCATGGGCTCACTGATCAACAGCGCCTCGACCTGCTCGAACTCTTCGAGGAACGCTACCAGAGGAGATCCACAATCATCACCGCGCAACTGCCCGTCTCTGGGTGGCACGACATGATCGGCGAGCCCACAATCGCAGACGCCATCCTCGACCGGATCGTCCACAACGCCCACCGCATCGACCTCAAGGGAGACAGCATGCGCAGAAAAGATCAAAACGAGAACTTGACCCACCTGAAAAACCGCGAAACGATACCGTCAGAAACATAACTGCAGGCAGAGGATCAGCCGTGCCCGGGCTGTCCGGGAATTACTGAAACGGCTGTCCGGGATTTAGCGTAATCGCTGTCCGGTAATTCTGAAATCCGCAGCCTGCCGTGTGATCACCGCGATATTCCTCCCACAGCAGTGACAGCGTCACGCCCTTGCGGCGCAACTCGCGGTGGACATGCGCCCAGTCAGGCTGGGCCGCGATCCGTCGGGTGTTCTGGTAGGCCCGATCAAACAGACGATGCTCGAGGTCCCTATCGGACATCTCTGGCGGAAGCGGCCAGCTCAGGCCCAGCTCAGTGGCACGATCAAGGTAGCCCCGAAGGGTGGTGCGCCCAATCGCAAGGCTCGACGCAATCCGGCGCGTCGACAGACCCTCGGCCGAAAGCCGTAAAACATCTCGTATCTTCCGCATCGGCAATCTCTTCATCGGGCTTCCTTCGTGCCAAAAGGGCGAAAGGTAGCCGGTTACAGATTGCCTCGCAGCAGCACGTTATTGGGGTGGGCGCATCAAATCGGAATCGGTGGGCGGATCACCCCGGAATACGCACATATTGCGAACGCAACTGAATTTGGGCGCACCAGAACGCCAGAAATCCTGCGAAAGACGCTTCAAAATTTGAAATTCAGGCTCGCGTTCAGCCGTGCCATTTCCGCAAGATCACCGCCACTGGCGGTGATTCCTGCGCTCCAGATCGCGCCAGAGCCCATCGTATAGGAGACGCCTGTCCCAAACCGGACCTCCAAGCCGTCTGCCGAACGGGCGCTCAGCGTTCCATCGGTCCCCGGTGCGGTGTAGCGGATGTCGGAGCTGTCAAGATCGGCATGATACAGGAGGTCGGCGCTGACCCAAGGCGACAGCGTCAGATCGCGTTGCTTGCGCTCCGCCTTGACGCCAAGCCCAAGACGCAGACGTTCATAGCTGCGTTCTTCAAAGCTCATCGCGACGCCGGGTGACGCGGTTTCGCTAAAGGCGTCTTCGGTCACATGGAAATAGGCCAGACTCGACCGCCAACTGGGCCGCCAGTCGCCCTGTTCAAAGGTCTGCCCGACGCCAATGATCGCGCTCCAGAGTCGCTGGTCGGTGCTGCCCTTGGCGGTGCCGGAACCCGTCTCGCGGCGGTAATCGACATCGCCCTTGCCATAGAAAACCGAAGCCGAGCCATCCAGCGCACCGACACCAAAACCAAAGCTGATGCCAGTCGACAGCGCGTCGATGTCCTGTGTTGCGCCGACGTCGCGGACGCCTGCCGCTGCATTGGTCTGCGCGACTGTCAGCGCAAAGTATCCGTCCGGTCCCATAGGGCCGCCGATTCCGCCCGCCAGTCCACCGGTGGCGATATCAAAGCCCGCCACCTGGTCCTGCCCGCCGTAAGAGGCATAAGAACCTAGTGCGCGGGCAAACCCAAATGGGGCGGAGGGGCGGTTGAGCGCCATTGCCTGCGACTGTTCCAGCGCCTGGTCCAATATATTCAGATTGCCGCCATAGGTGCCGGCGGCCACGGCATCAAAGGCTGCGGGGCTGGTGCTTGTCAGGAATACACTGTCTGCGGTGTAGACCAGATCATACCGCAACCGACCACGATCCGGGGAGACTACGCCGGTGGCATCCTCGACCGTTGCAAAGGTGCCGGTCAGGCCATTGACGGCGGTCAGGACCGGTACCTGAATATCACCGCTGAGCGGTGTTCCCGTCAATCGGAGCGTACTGCTGTTCAGGATCGCGATACCCGTGTCAGCAACCGGAAACTCTTCGGAGGTCTGTTCGTCTACCAGAAGCATGTTCGCGTTGCCCCCGGAGCCAAAGACAGTGATGTCCAGCGTGCCGCCCGTGGATTCGAACCGCGAGATCGTCATCGCGGAGGCTGTGCCCGCGCCCGGGGTGCCGGGGGCAAATGTACCAGCGCCGGACACCATCCCCATCACCGCGCCAGAACCTGTCAGTGTTGCGTCAGGGCCAAGGGTCACATCGCCCAACACTTCGCCGTCCATACGTAGCGTATCTGTGCCCCCGGTGGCGAGGATGTTGCCGGTGACATTGCCGGTTGTTGCCACACGGATCGTGTCGTTGGACGCAGCACTCGCATCCAGCGCGACCGCACCGTCGCCGGTTGCGAAAAGGTCGCCGGCAATTTCGACGGTATTGGCGGTGCCGCCAAGCTGCAAAAGCGTCATGCCCGTGCCGTACCCTTCGAGCAGGCCGTCCTGTTCGACTGTGATGAGCGAATCCGTTGCGGTCACGCCTGTGCCGTTTGTGCCATAGTAGACATAGGTCGGCACTGGGGCGTCAAAGCTGACCGGAGGTGACACCCAGCGCTGACCGGATGGCTGGATGGTAAAGGTACTTCCAACCGCCCTTGTTGTGTTCGCGACAGTGGTGGCCGTGCAGGTCGTGTCGGCCCCCACGGACACGCACCCGCCCGGATTGGCCTGAAAAGCCCGATATAGCGCCACGGTCTTTTGCAGGTCGTAATAGATGCTGTTGATATCCGACGGCAGAAAGGTGCGTTCGTCCGGGATGTTCAGGAAGGTGTTGATGTCAGAGACTACAAAGAGGTCGTCAAGCGGCGTCGTCGTGTCCCCCGGAAAATGGAACATCAGCGTCTGGTACCCGCTCAGCTCGCCTCCGTGGCCCAGCATGAAGGCGCCGGTCTCCAGACTGTGCTGCCCGTAGATGCCCAGACCGTAGCCGCCGACAACCGTGCCGACCATACCATCCATGTCGGTCGTGTTCTGAAGCCGCTCTGCAAAGGTGGCTGGATCGAGGGTGCCGTTCGCATTGGTGGTCAGTTCGACCAACCAGTCCAGCTGGTCTTGTACGCTGGAAATCATCGCACCGGCCGCGTTTGGCACAGACGGAGTCGTTTCGGTATAGTCGCTTAGGGCACCGTAATAATTCCAAGTGCCGTTGGTATGCTGAAGGGTGCCCCATTCGGTGCCGACTGGATAGAGCGTATCGTCAAGACGCAATGGCACGATCACCTCATCCGTGATCAGCGTGCCGATGTCGCGACAGCTTCCGGCCTGACAGCTTGCAGCTTCGGCGATGATGCCGGCGAGCATGAAATTCGCGTTGGAATACTCGAATGTGCTTTCGTCGCCTGGCGTCATGGTTGAGGGCAGCGCCAGACTCGCCGTCAGCAACTGCTGACGGGTGAGGTCGTAGTTGCCGTTATTGGCGTTCCAGACATCCAGCACCGTCTGGCCCGGGTTGTTTGGATTGGGTCCGCCAAGGTATTCGGCAATTCCGGTGCGCATCGACAGCAGGTCGTGTATCGTGATGGTTTCCCGCAAGCTTTGCGGCATCACGGACAGGGCCGCGGTGGCCGTGGGCTGCAAATCGTACCAGTCTTGCAGCGTGTCATCGAGGCTGACGACACCGGAATCGACGAACTGCAGCACTACCGTGCCGGTGAACGTCTTGGTCTGGCTACCGATACGAAAACGATCATCGACAACCAGAGCGCGACCTCCCTGTGACGCCGTGGCCGGCCCGGTTACGCCCGTTGCACCAGTCCAGCGCGAGCTGTCGCCAAATTGGATGGCAGAGGTGGATCCGTAGAATCCATAGCTCCCCACGGTTGATTCCTGGGTGATGTCGAGCAAGTTCGACAAGGTCGGATCAATGCCTTGTGACGCCGTGTAAGTAGGGAATAGTAAAAAAAAAGCTAGCGTCGCCCGGCGGCTGTCAAAATTATTCATCGTGGACCATTCCTAACAACCAGCTAACGCTTGGTAACATGTCTTTCCGCGCAGACCAAGTTGGCCATTTACCGTCTTTAGGCGTTTCCGAAACTTTCAATTACCTTCATGGCTAAAAGATACTTTGATCCGCAGGCCTGATCAGACGATGTCAGTTGCTGAGAATTCAATAGGGAATGTTGGTGATATGACCGTACTGATTTTGTATACGTCATTGTGGTAAAATCAGTATCAAGCAGGGTGCAGTCGGTGCATCTTATGACGGGCCTGCAAGAGGCTCTGTTCGCCTTCGAAGCTGATTCTGGGACGCAAAGCCGGCAATCCGCTTATATAGAACAATTCATGTGCAAATTGATCGGGGGTGTCGATGTTGCGGCGCTTGCCGATGCGTGGCGTGATCTGACGGATCGCCACGCCGCCTTGCGGACCGCCTTTGTGCGCAGCCGCGAAGGCCGCGTGGTACAGGCAGTTCTAAGCGCGCGCGCGCCGGATCTGCGCTGCTTTGATCCGGACTCCGGGACTTCGGTCGCTGGTCTGGCCCGGGCCGAACGCGACGTGCGTTTCGATCTGGCGCGCGATCCGCTGCTTCGGGTTCGCCTGCTGCCCGGGTCGGACGGCTCCTGCACGATGATCGTGACCTTTCATCATATCATTCTGGATGCCTGGTCGGCGCAGACGCTGATCGGTGATCTCATGGCTCTTTATGCGCATCGTCTGGGGAGTGCGGAAGCACCCGCCGCACCTGCACAGACAACGGTCGGCGCCCTTGCCGACAGCCAAAAGACCCGTCGCGGTGCGGCGGGGAGAGCCTATTGGCAGTCGGTTCTTGAGGGGGCCGGAATTACCACTTTGCCAGTGCTGGATGCAACGCAACCACCGGGTGCGATGGCTTCGGTCACAAGACCCATCCCCAAGACGCTAGCTGCAGGAATCCAAGCGTTTGCCGGCCGCCAGGGCATAACCCCCAGCGCCATATTGCATGCGCTTTGGGGCGTGGTTCTGGCGCGGTTGACGGATCAGGATGGGGCTGTCTTTGCCTCTGTCATGGCGAACCGTGGCCACGACCTGCCCGATATCGACCGCGCCATCGGCTTGTTTGCGGCAACTGTACCGGTTCGGGTGCATCTTTCATCGGGCAACACGTTTGGGGTTGCGGAAGCGGGTGGCAAGGAGTTTGCTCAGCTGTGTCAGGACATGCAGGTGCAGTTGCGCGATGCACCGCTGTGGTCTGCGCTGCCGCTGTCGGACATTCTGGCGGCGGGTGGGTTGCGGGCCGACCAACTCGACCACACGATGATCGGTCGTCCTGCGGCGCTCGCCTGGGGGCAGGCGGACAGCCTCGATTTTCCGCAGGCCGGGCTGACGCTCTGTGACTACAGCGCACAAAGCTGGGATCATTACGATTTCCAGATCGGGTTTTCACTTGGGGAGGGACCCTATCTTGAGGCGCGCCACGATGTGAACCGCGTTCCAGTCGAGCGGGTCGAGATGCTGCTGACGGTTGCTCTCGATCTGCTGGAACGGTTGCTTGATACGCCGTCTGCGCCAATTATTTCCGTGCCTGTGTGTACCACAGACGCGGTGGCAAGTCGGCTCCGGGGCAGGCAGATATCGTCGAGGGCGCAACCTGTCATCAGCGCCCTCGCGCAGGGCGATCCCGAAGCGGTCGTCACTGGCGATGCGCAGGCCACATTGACGCGCTCAGCGCTAATCGCCCGGGTTGCGCAGACGGCCGCGGACCTTGCAGACCAAGGCGTACTGTCTGGCGACCGCGTTGCCATTGCCGCCGGTCAAAACCATGATTTCTTGGTGCAGGCGCTGGCCTGCTGGCAGAATGGGGCGGCTTTCGTGCCGGTCAATCCGGCATGGCCTGCGCTGCGCCAGCAACAGATCCTGGACGCTGCCGCTCCTAGGCTGGCATTGGGTTTGCCAGGGTGCCATGCCGCCCAGGACGCCGCGACTGACGCGTCTGATCCGTTGGCCTATTGCATCTTCACCTCTGGATCGACCGGCGCGCCAAAGGGCGTTGTGGTGCCCCATGATGCACTTGCCAACTATTGCCACAGCGTGGGCGAGACCTTTGGTTTCACGCCGCAAGATCGGGCGTTGCAGGTGACCTCTCCGGCGTTCGATCTGGGCTACACGACCGCCTTTGGGCTGCTAGCGGCCGGCGGCGCGGTGTTCTGGCTAGGGGCCGAGGCCGCTGTCGATCCCGACCGGGTGCTGCGCACCATGGCTGACCGTCGCATCACTGTGATAAAGGCCACGCCCGCCTTTCTGCATCTTCTGCTGAGCGCGCCCGATCCCCGACGCTTTGCCGCGCTGACACACTGGCGGCTGCTGGTCCTTGGGGGTGAAAGTCCGGACCCGGACCAGATCGCCCGGTTAGCGCATCTGTGCCCGTGGCTGCATCTTGCCTGCCATTATGGGCCGACCGAGGCCACCATCGGTTGCGCCATGACGACACCCCAGACGATCACCACCTGGTCGGACCGCGATAGCCACAGGCTGGGCATACCGGTCGCCGAGTCCGAAATCCGCATTGTCGACCGGTTCGGCGACACCCTTCCGCGCGGCGTCATGGGCGAGATTGCGGTGGGCGGCGCGGCGCTGGCGCGCGGCTATCTTGCCCCTGCGCCGACTGGTGGATTCACCCGGATCAGCGGCCAGCCCTTTTACCGCACCGGAGATCTGGGTCGTATCGCCGCTGATGGCACTTTACAATTTGGCGGTCGCCGCGACGGAATCGGCAAGATCCGCGGGCATCGTGTCGACCCCGAGGAAACCCGACTTGCCTTGCTGCGTGACCCGGCAGTACAGGAAGCGGCGGTGGCCATAACCGGGCAGGGGGCCGCGGCACAGATGGTCGCCTTTTTGCGGATGTCCGACGGGAACCGCGACCCGGCCCGGCTGCGCCTCAGTCTGGCGCAGCAACTGACCAGCGCGCAGATTCCGCAGAGGTTTGTGTTTCTGTCGCGGCTTCTGATGACCGAGAACGGCAAGACAGACATCGCCACGATGTTGGCCACCCTTGGGGAACAGCCGGATCTGTCACCGACGGGATCGCCACCCCGGACCGCGACCGAGCAACGTCTGGCGCGGATCTGGGCCACGGTTCTGGGGCTGGAAACGGTCGCGCGTGACGCTGATTTCTTTCTGCTGGGCGGCCATTCCCTACGCGCCATAGAAGTGTCCGCGTTGATGAAGCGCGAAACCGGACTGCGCCTGCCGCTGCGATGGTTCAATGACACGCCGATGCTAAGCGAAATGGCCGCGCAGATCGACGCGGTGCAGGGCCAGGACAAGGCGGACTCTGGGCCGGTTCCGGCGATCATGCGGCTTTGTAACCGGGGCGATGCGGCCCGAATGCTGTGTTTCCCCGGTCTGATGGGCAGTTCCAGCATCTACCGGGAATGGCTTGGCACGCTGGCGCCGGATTGGTCCGTCGACGGGGTCGACGACCTGCCGGGGCTGGACACGGCACCGGATGTGCCTGCAATGGCGCGCTGGATTCTGGATCAGGCGCCAGATGGTGGTCGCGGGTATCGGGTGCTGCTGGGCTGGTCCTTTGGCGCCGATCTGGCCGTCGCGGCGGCAGCCCAACTTGGGCGCGAAGGGATGTATCCGCTGGTGGTCCTGCTTGACCGTATTCCGGGCGAACCGCAGCCAGTTCAGGACAGCAGCGCCCTGCCGCTTGACCAGCGCCGCTACTGGTCGCAGGTTATGCCCATACTGCGCGATGCCCTGCCAAAGGCGCGCGTCGCAGAGTATGAGGCGCAGTTCTCCCAGCGTTTCAGCAAACAGCGCGCCTACATGCCTGCCACCCGGCTGACCCACCCACTGGTCGGGGTTCTTGCCGCCCCGGAGGGCCCTGTCGCGCAGTCAAGGCAGGACCGGCTGGCGGCGCTCAGCAGCGGTTCAGTGCGCGTTTTGACCTGCGGAGCCGACCATTTCAATCTGTTCCATCCGCCCCACGTTGCGCAATGGAGCAGCCCGCTGCGATCCCTGATTGCGGCACATATGTCCGGCGACCCGCTGCCCGAATCCATTGCGCCTCAGGGCCAATCTGAAGCCCAGGCCGAAGTCTCACGACTCAGGACCGGACCGCAATCAGTGTCGAAGAACGAGGTGAAGGTTTGAACAACAGCGGTGTCTTCGATCATCCAGGTCTGTCCGACCCGGCCAGCGCTCCTGACTTGTGGACGTCCTTTCTGGCTGTCGCCCATGCCGGTGTGGCCACCGTGACCCGGCGCGACTGCGCAGGCGCGGATCTGACTCTGAACGCCGCTGAACTCGAAGAAGTTGCCGCAACGCTCGCGGGTCAGCTGGTGGCGGCGGGGGCGCAATCCGGGGATTGCGTGCTGCTGGTGAACAGCGATCCGATGGCCTTTGTCTGCGGCTTCTGGGCATGTCAGGCTGCGGGTCTGACGGCGGTGGCTATGCCCCCCATGGGCACGGCGGTGCAGGTCGAACGCACCCGCGCCGCCCTGGGCGTTCTGGGCCGGACCTGGGTCCTGACCGAGGATCCCGCGGCGCGCGATGCGCTTGCCGATGCGCCCGAAGTGGTCGGAGCCTTTGTCCTTGCCGGGGATCACTTTGACCGGCTCGAAGGCGTTGTGAACTGCGACACAGCAGACGGCCCGGCGCAGGGCAAGCCGGACCCGGATTCGATTGCGGTTATCATGTTTTCCTCCGGCTCGACCGGCGATCCGAAGGGCGTCGAGCTGAGCCACCGGGCCATTCTGGCGCAGATGACGATGCTGCGGGAGGCGCTGTCGTTAACCGCGCGCGATTGTTTTGTCAATTGGATGCCGATGTCGCACGATTTCGGTCTGTTCCACTTTCACATCCTGCCACTGCTGAGCGGGTTGCCACAGGTTCTGATGGCGACCGAGGATTTCTCCCGACGTCCGGTATCTTGGCTGCGGCTCCTGAATGACCACGGGGGCACCATCACCGGGGCACCCAACGTGGCACTCCAGATGGTGAGCAACCTACTCAAGCCGCAGCGCGCCGCGCAGCTCAATCTGAGCCGGTTGCGCTCTATCACCCTAGGGGCCGAGCCGTTGGATCCGGCGGTGCTACGCACCTTTGCCGACAGGCTGAAGCCAAGCGGGTTCAAACCGTCCGCTTTGTCGCCCGCCTATGGCCTGGCCGAGGCGACGCTGGTCATCGCCATGCGGTCCGGTCTGGAAACCGTGCATGTGGCGCGCCGCTCGCTTGAGACCGGTCAGAAGGTCGCGCCGCTCGCGCCCGATGATCCCGAAGCGGTGGAACTGCCCCTGCTGGGCAGACCGCTCCAAGGGGCCGACCTGCGCATCGTCGACGAAAACGAGGCGTGTTTGTCAAATGACACCGTCGGGCATCTTCAGGTGCGCTGCAATTCCGTGATGCGCGGATATCGCAATCGTCCCGACCAATCCGCGCAGGCGCTGCGCCCCGGGGGCTGGCTCGCGACGGGGGACATCGGGTTCCTGCATCAGGGCGAATTCATCATGGTCGGACGCGCCAAGGATGTCATCATCTCTGGCGGTCGCAACTATCATCCCGCGGATCTGGAACGGATCGCACAGGGCGCCCCGGGTTTGTCGCCCCTTGATCAGGTGGCCATCGTGCAGGGCCGCGGTCCGTCGGGCGGCGGCACCCGAACCATCGCGTTTCTGCGCGGGCGCGGCGTCGCATCGGCGTCCCTGCAGGATGCCATCGCTACCCATGTGGTCGCCCAAAGCGGCGTCGGGCTGGATCATGTACTGATCGTGCGCGATCTGCCCCGCACCACCAGCGGCAAATTGCAGCGCCACGCGCTTGTCCGCGCGTATGAACAGGGGGCCTATGCCGATCAACTTCAGGGTGAATCCGAGGCGGCCCGCGCAGAAGGCGCGGCCCTGCGCCAGGCCATCGGCGATGGCAATGTCTCGGTTGTGGCTGGCCTGATCTGTGAAGAGGCCGCGCGCCTGTCTGCCACGGCGGTCGATCCGTCCGCGGGGCTGATGGATCAGGGTTTGTCATCGCGTCAGGCTGTGGCGCTCTGCGCCCGGTTGGGCAGCTGGCTCGGCCGAGAGGTGTCTATCGCCACGCTTTTTGATCATCCCAGCCCGCGCTCTCTGGCGCAGGCATTGATCCGGGGCGTTTCAGCGGGAACGGATGCGGGCCTTGCAACTGCGATGCCATCTGCCGGGGGCAGCGGCACCCGCCTGGCGGTCATCGGCTATGGCTGTCGCTTTCCGGGCAGTGACACGCCGCAGGCGTTCTGGGATCTGCTGAACACGTCGCGGCCGGTCGTTGCCCCGATCCCAGCGGATCGCTGGTCGCTGGGGCCGGGCGATCCGGTTCTGCCGCCTGCGGCCCTGCTGACTCAGATTGACGGTTTCGACGCCAGCCTTTTCGGTCTTGCCCGGGGCGAGGCAGAGGCGATGAACCCGGTACAGCGACTGCTCTTGCAGGTGCTGTGGCAGGCGCTGGAACATGCCGGGCTGGATGCGACACAGCTGCGTGGTCAGCGTGTCGGGCTGTTTGTCGGCCTCAGCGACTCTGGCCTTGCGACCGGGCGCGGCGAAATCATCGCTGAAGGCGATGCGCTGGCCGCCTATGCCGTCTCGGGCAGCGCGGGCAGCATTGCGGTGGGCCGAATGGCGCATCTGTTCGATTTCCGCGGCCCGGTGATGGCCGTGGATACCGCCTGTTCTTCGTCGATCGTGGCGCTGGATCTGGCAGCTCAGGCGCTGCGGCAGGGCCGGTGCGATCTGGCCATCGCGGGGGGCGCGAACCTGATCCTGTCGCCCGATCTGCACGCCGGTCTGCACCGCATGGGCGCGCTGTCGCCCGACGGTCTTTGCAAGACGTTCGATGCCGCCGCCGATGGCTATGGCCGAGGCGAAGGTGCCGGGCTTGTCGTACTCAAGCGGCTGGACGAGGCGCTAGCCGATTGCGACACCCTGCGGGCTGAACTTCTGGCCACCACCCTGAACCATGACGGCCAGAGCGCCAGCGTCACCGCCCCGAATGGCCGCGCCCAGCGGGATCTGCTGCGCCGCGCGCTGCAAGAGGCGGATCTTGCCGGCGACGACCTGGATTGGGTGGAAACCCACGGCACCGGCACAGCCCTGGGCGACCCGGTCGAGCTTGGGGCGCTGCGGGATGTGCTGCGCGGCAAGGCGGGCAGTTCCCTGCCCATCGGCGCCGTCAAAAGCCGCATCGGCCATCTTGAAGCGGCGGCAGGCATTGCCGGGGTGATCAAGATCCTGCTCGCGCTGGAACATGAATTGGTTCCGCCGGATCGCCCCTGCGACCGGCTGAACGACCGTTTCGACTGGGCGTCCGGCGCCTTGACGCCGATATCGGCGCCGCTGAACTGGTCAGGCCACGGTCGGCGGCTTGCCGGGATCGCGTCCTTCGGGATGAGCGGTACCAACGCCTATGCCATCCTGTCCAGCCCGCCGCCCATACCGATGACTGGGTCGTCGAAAACACCGAACAGGCCGCTGGTGCTGGCGCTTTCGGGTATGAACGAGGCGGCCCTTGCGCCTTTGAAAGAGACCTGGACCACCATACTTGAAGGGGAAACGCCGGAACGCCGCGCTGATCTGGCCGCCGGACAGGCCAGTCGAAGAACCGCCGGTCCCTGCCGCAGCGTCGCCCCGCTGCCCCGTGTCGGCGCAGTTCAGTCCGCTCGGCAGACTCCGCTAGTCCGGACTATGACAGCGCCGCGTCTAATTTTCGCCTATCCGGGGCAGGGGGCGCAATCGGTTGCGATGGGCGTGGACCTTTATCGCATGGAACCGCTGTTTCGCGCCGCTTTCGACGCCGCATCCGATGCCGCTGGGCCAGTGCAGGGCCGAGCGCTGACTGAATGGCTATACAGTGATAGCAAAGCGAATACGGACCGGATCAATCAGACCGACCTGTCGCAACCCGCGCTGGTGGCTTTTGGCTATGCGCTCGGCGAACTCTGGGGCGCGATGGGTCTGCGGCCCGATGCCGTTCTGGGTCACAGCGTTGGCGAGATCGGCGCGGCGCTGGCATCGGGTCAGATCGCGCTGGACGCGGCAATGCGACTGGCGGTGCGGCGCGGGCAGCTGATGCAGGAATTTGCAGGTGCGGGCGCGATGATTGCCCTGCGCGCGGATGAGGACACGGCGCGCAGTCTTATGCACGGTCTGCCCGACACGGTGATCGCTGGCTATAACGGCCCTATGGCGCTGAGCCTGTCTGGCCCCGTCGCGCAGATCGCAGATGTGCAGGCCCGGGCCGAGGCTGCGGGCATCGTCATTGTCCCCATTCGGGTAGGACGGGCATTTCACAGCCCGGCCATGGCGCAGGCCGCCGAAGCCTTGATGGAGGGGCTGGACCTTGGGGCGCAGCCGGGGCATCTGCCTGTCTTTTCCACCCTAAACGGGACACTGGCCGATCCGGGCGCGTTTGGCGCGCCGCACTACTGGCGCGACCAGATGCTGCAACCCGTCCGGTTCCTGCAGGCCGCGCAGGCCGCGACATCCTCTGGCGACGCGATCTGTCTGGAAATCGGACCCGGCGCGCTGCTATCCCGATTGGGGGCGGCGGCGGCACCCGGTACGGTCTGGATCGGCGGCGCCGACACGCAAGAGGCGCTGGCAGAGGCCGCCGGCGCAGTGTGGAGCCATGGCGGAGCGCTCGACTGGGCGCAGTATTTTGGAACACGTGGTGCCTCTGGCGACCAGCTGCCGCGCCATCCGATGGCTGATCAGCAGATGGCGCGCCGTCCTGCCACCGGGACAACCACGCCCCTGGTCACGCCCTTTGTCGCGGGTGCCGTAGCTGCGGCCGAATTGCTGGCATCTGTGGCTGCGCCGAGCCTTACAGACCCTCTGACACCCGAAATCCTGCCGATCATCGCCCGCATTTCAGGCATCGCCGCAGATCAGATTTCCGCCGATGCACCGCTGACGTCCCTGGGACTGGATTCGCTTGGCATGGTTCAACTTCAGCGCGCCCTTTCCTCACGTTTGGGGCTGAAGGTCGAGTTGCGCGACCTGTTCGAAACGGTCGGGACGCCGCGCAAGCTGGCCGATCTGCTGGCGGCCACACGTCCCGCGCCGATCCCGCCCAATCCACCAGCCACTGCCGGTATTGTGGCACCCGGCACCCATCCGGCATCCTCCCCCATGGCCGAGGTGATGCGGGCGCAACTGAAGATGGTCGAGGACGTGATCGCGCGCCAGTTGGAAGCGATGACCGGCTCTATCCCCGCGCCACTGGTGTCAAACCCGCCCTCGGCGCCCATGCCTCGCCCGGCCGGCGCAGAGATCAAGGGGCTGTTCCGCCAGCCGAAAAAGGACTCTTCTGATCTCAGCTCTGCGCAGCACGCGCATGTGGCGGATCTGGCGACGCTATGGAACGCGCGCAGCGCCGGGTCCAAGGCCGCCGCACAGTCCGCCCGTACCCATCTGGCCAACAGCCGCGCGATCTTTGGCTTTGCGCCTGACCTCAAGGAACTGACCTATCCGCTGATGGCCGACCGCGCAGAGGGCGCGCATGTCTGGGATGTAGACGGCAACCGCTATGTCGATGTAACGATGGGCTTTGGTGTCTATCTGTTTGGTCACAAACCGGATTTTGTGACCAATGCCTTGCACGAAGAGCTGGACCGGGGGGCTGCCATCGGTCCCGCGACGCCGCTCGCCGAACAGGTGGCCCAGCGGATCCATGCCCTGACCGGCGCCGAGCGCAGCGCCTTTTTCACCACCGGGACCGAGGCGATCATGTGCGCCGTGCGCATCGCCCGCGCGGTGACCGGCCGGGAAAAGATCGTGGTCTTCAAGGGCGCCTATCACGGGAGCTTTGACGGTGTCCTCGCCACCGGCTGGATCGACGACGACGGCACGCCGCAGGCCGCACCGATGACCGACGGCACGTTGCAGGGCATGGTCGATCCGGTGATTGTGCTGGAATATGGCGACATGGCCGGGCTGGACGTAATCGCCCGCCATGCCGGTGACATCGCGCTGGTGCTGGTCGAACCGGTGCAAAGCCGCAATCCGGAAAACCGTCCGCTCGACTATCTGCGCGCGCTGCGCGAACTGACCCGCGCCCGCGATGTACCGCTGCTGTTTGACGAGGTGATTTCGGGCTTTCGCTTTGCCCCCGGCGGCATGCAGGAGTTGTTCGGTATAGAGGCGGATCTGGTCACCTATGGCAAGGTGCTGGGCCACGGTCAGCCGATCGGGGTGCTGTCCGGGTCGGCGCGCTACATGAATGCTGTGGATGGTGGCGCCTGGCGCTATGGCGACGACAGCGCCCCGGGCACACGCACCGCCTTTGTCGCGGGCACGTTCAACGGTCATCCGATGGCGCTAGCCGCCGCGCGCGCCGTGCTGGACCATATCCGCGATGCGGGCGCCGACATCTCTGCCAAACTTGCCGCACGCACCGAGGCGATGTGCCAAACACTGGATACACTGTTCCTGGCCGAGGATGTGCCGGTGCGGATGGAGCGGTTCGGGTCGCTGTTCCGCTTCAACTATGGCCCGGGGGCCGAGATCCTGAACACACACCTGCTCAACAACGGGGTGTTTGTCTGGGAACAGCGCAACTGTTTCTTGTCGACCGCGCATGACCACGAAGATGTGGCCCTGATCGTCCGGGCCGCAGCGCAGGGCATTGCAGCAATGAAGGCGGCAGGCTGGTTCGGGGCGGCGACGCCGTCGGGAACCCCGGCGCAATTGGCTGCCAGCGCCGGAGAGATGGCGTTGCGGCGGCGGGCCGGGATGGTTCGGCCGGGAACCTGGACTGATGTTGTCCTGTTGCGGCTGGGGCCTGCGCGCCGCGCGCCCGGGGAGGTCGCCACCGCATGGGCACAGGTTTGCCGACGGCACCCGGCCCTGCGCGCCTGTCTTGCCCCAGACGGCACCCGGCGCATCGGGGATGCCGCCGCCGCACCGTTCGAGGCCCGCGCCCTGGACACCGGCACAGGCGGGTTCGACGATGCTCTGGACGATTGGGCTGCGCAGGCGCTTGGGCATGTCTTTGCCTTTGACCGCGCGCCACTGCGGCTGTCACTGCTTGAGGGCGGTGAACAAGCCCTGGCCCTCACCAGCAGCCATCTGGGTTTTGACGGATGGTCACTCGCGCTGCTCCTGAGCGAGTTGAGCCAGATCCTTGACGGCGACACCCCTGACCCGGTGGATGCGCCGGACAGCTATCGCCAATGGGAACAGGAAACGGCATTCTTTCGGAGTGACACGCAGCCCCTGCCGCTCGCGCTTCCGGTGGACGGACCCGACCCCGAGGCAGATGCCCCGCGCGGACAACGCGAAACTCGTACCGATATTGCGCCGCTCTATGCAAAGATCGCACAGGTTGCGCGCGCGGCGGGCATCACGCCTCTGGCCGCGTTCATGGCACCCTATGTGGCGCTTCTGGGCTGGCTCAGCGGACAGAGCCGGATCACCGTCGGCGTGCCGGTCGCCGGGCAGGCGTTGTCGGGGTGTCTGAACCTGGTCGGCAACCTCAGCTTTGTGCGGCCTGTCAGCGTCGATCTGATGCCCGACATGACCCTTATCGAACTGGGTCGCCAACTGCATTCAAACCTCCTGCAACCCGGATCCCGCCCACCGCTGGACGGCCTGCCCGAACGCCATGCCTTGTTCAATCTCGACGGACCGATCGGGCTGGGGCAGGGTCTTGCCGGGGCCAGATTGCATCCGACGCCGATCTGCGGCGCGCGCGCCGATCTGTTTATGAATCTGCTGCGGATCGGCGATCAGGTCGTGCTGGACCTTGACTGGAACAGCGATCGGTTTTCGACGCAGACTGCGGGCGGTTGGCTTGCAGGCTATCTGGCCTTGGCCCAACGCTTTGCGACTGAGGATCTGACTCTGGCCGAGGCGTTCCGCCTGCTAAAATCGGACCTGCCCCGGCAGCAGCCTGCGCTATCCGCCATGGAGCCGGATCGGAACGGCACCGATCATCCCCCCGCCCGTGGTGACGCGAGCCCGGTCCGTGCCCTGACGGCGACCGAGGCTGCGCTGGCAGATATCTGGGAAGAACTGCTTGGCACCTCCGTCACCACGCCGGATGCGGATTTTCTGGATCTGGGGGGCAGCAGTCTGCAGGCTGTGCGCCTGCTAGGACGGATCACTGCACAGTTCGGCACCGGGGTCAGTCTTGATTGGGTCTTTGTCACGTGCCGTCTGAGCGACATGGCCGCCGCGCTGGACGCCCGCACACCCGACACCGCCGACGTGCCGTCGGAGCGGACCCGAGCCGATCGCGTGCCCGCCCTGCCACAGCAACAGCAATTGCATCTTCTGGCAGCGGTCAGCGATGCCGGTCCGGCCTACAACATCTGCCTGAGGCTTGATTTTGCCCACAGTCTTGCGGCGAACGTGCTCGCCCGCGCGATGCGGCAGGTCGCCCAGAGGCATGCCAGCCTGCGCACCAGTTTTGACTGGGGCGAGGATCAGCTCGATCAGGTGATCACGGCTGAACCCGCTGCGGACCTCGAGCCCGAACAACTGATCCCCGGCGATGAAGAGGCAGCGGCGCTGGACGCCTTTGCCCAACGTCCGTTTGCCGATGATGGCGCGCCGCTCTGGCGGATCGGTCTGCTCGACCGCGCCGATTCGGGCAGCACACTGGTTCTGGTCCTGCATCATATTGTCAGCGATGCCTGGTCCGCCGAGATCATGGTGCGCGATCTGCTGGACGCCTACCAACGCGATCTGCTGTCAGCGGACCCCCTGCCGATGCTGAGGCAGGATTATCCCGATCATGCCCTTTGGGTCGCGGCGGCACAGCAGTGGCGGGGCGCAGCGCTGAACTACTGGCGGACTTGCGCCGCGCAGGCCCCCGCGCTGACCGTAATGCCGGGGGATCATCCCCGCCCGGCAGTCAAATCATTTGCCGGGGCACGGGCAAGCCGCCGGCTGCCAGACGCGCTTTTGCGCCGGATGCAGCGGCGCGCGCGCGAATTGCGGACGACGTCGTTCCAGATGGTGCTGGCCGCGCTGGCGACCCATGTGGCAGAGGTGCTCGACCAACGTGAACTGGTGATCGGGACCGTCAGCGCGGGTCGCAGCCGTCCCGGCATGGACAAGGTGATCGGCTTTTTCGCCAATACCCTGCCGCTCTGCCTGGATCTGCCGCAGGGACAAAGCGGCGCGGAACGGATCGCCTTGATCCGCGCGGCCCTGCTTGGCGCTGCCGCCCATGACCTTGTCAGCCTGCAAGAGATCGTGGCCGACCTTGGCCTGCGGCCTGATCCGTCGGCCAACCCCCTGTTCGAGATCTGCGTCACCCATGACGACCGACGCGGGCTGGCGCAGATGGGTGCCGAACTTGGCTTTGACTTTGCCGAGATGGTGTTGCCGACCACACAGTTCGACCTGTCGTTTTATGTGATCGAAACGGGGCAAGATGTGACGCTGGATGTCACCTTTGCCACGGCGATCCATACCGAGGCGCGGATCGAGGCACTGCTGGACGACATCCTGACCGTACTGGAACGCATTTGCGACAAACCCGACGGACCGGCGGATTGGATTCCGAAGGCAGAGGCGGCGCGTTCGCCCCAAGGTCCTGCCGCGCGCCGCCTGACCGCCGCTAAGCCCCGCGTGCCAGAGCCGACGGCGCTGCAAAAACGCCTGTGGTTCGTGGACCGTTTCGAAAACGGTGTGCTCTATGACGCGGCGCCGAGCTATTACAACATGGCGGCGCAGTATGCCCTGGACCCTGCCGTGACCCCTGCCATGCTTGACCAGCGGCTTGCACAGCTTTGTGAGCAGGTTCCTAGCTTAAGCATCGCCTTTGACATGCAGGCCGATCAGCCGCTCTGCACTGTCGTTGCGCCCGAATTGCAGCCTTGCTGCGATCTGGCCCCGGAGGAGGTCGATGCCTTTGTCGATGCACCCTTTGACCTGGCAGCTGCCGCGCTGCTACGCGCGGCGCGGGTGGCGCGGCCCGATGATACCTTCCGCCTTTTGCTGGTCGTGCATCACATTATCACCGATCTGCACGGGCTTGATCAGCTTGCCGCTGCGCTGTTAGAGGGTTCGTTCCCACCGGAACTTATGTCGGTCAATACCGGACCATTGATTGCGCAAACGAACGTGGAAACTGAACTGGCCTACTGGCGCGCGACGCTGGGGGCCAATCCGCCGCGGCTCTTGCTTCCGGTGGATCATGCCCGCGCTGCGGTACATGTCTTTGGACGCGGGAGCACCACCGTTCACCTCGACGCCGAGGCCTGTAGGGCCCTTGACGTCTGCGCCACCAAACTCAACGTGTTGCCCGACGACCTGATCCTCGCCGGTCTGGTCGCGCTGCTGCATCGGCTGAGTGGTCAGGACAGCATCGTTCTGGGACAGACCTGCCCGCGCGCAGGCACCGGCCTTGCGGCGCATGACAATCTGGTGACGCTGAACATCGCCGTGAACGCAGAGCAGAGCACACAGGACATGATCGCCGCAATCGCCCGGCATGCGCGGCAGGCCGAAAGCCATGGTCAGACAGATTTCGACGCGGTCGTTCTGGATCTGCGGCCCGAAAACGACATGAGCCGCACCGCGCTGTTCGACATCCTCATGGTGCGCGATTCCGCGACCGCGCAGCGCTGCACGCCCGGGGCGATCGGCTGGGGGAAATACGATCTGGTGCTGGCTCCGCTGCGGCGCACAGATGGGAGCCTGGATCTGGGCCTGACGTTCAATACCTGCCTGTTCGAACCGGAAACCATCCGTCACTGGGGCGACATGCTGGCGCATTTGCTGCGTATCCTGCCGCAAAGCGGCGACCAGATCTTTGACATGCTGCCGCTGATGCCTGACACAGCCGTTGCTCCACTGATTGCCGCAGGCGCGCCGCGCCGCAGCGGCGGGGATGGGCCCTTTGGTTCGGTGCCCGAAGCGCTGACTGCTGCCGCCGAGGCCCATCCTGACGCCACGGCCCTGCGCGATGCGGCGGGCTGTACCACTTACGGCGCGCTTGTGACGGACGCGCGGACCCTGGCGCATCGGCTGGTCGCCGAAGGTGTGGAACGCGGCGACCGAGTGGCGGTGCTGCTGCCACGCGGGTCCGGTTATGTGCGGGCCATGCTCGCCGTGATGCAGGCAGGGGCGGCTTTTGTTCCGCTGGACATGCAGGCGGCACGCGACAGGACGGCGCATATCCTCGAAGATGCCGATGCGCGCTGCGTTCTTATAAGTGGGGATGCGGGCGCGGATCTGCTGCCGCCGGACATCACACTGCTGGATATCGACGCGTCCCCCCCGGCCGAGGGCGTGCGCCCTGCGCTGCCGGAACTGACCGGTGCGGATGCGGCATACGTCATTTTCACCTCCGGATCGACTGGGCGGCCCAAGGGCGTGGTTGTCGAACATCGCAACCTTCTGGCGCTGGTGCTGGGGCAGGGCGGGATCTATCCAATTGCGCCCGGTGACCGCTGGAGCTGGTTCCACTCTCCGGCCTTCGACTTTTCCGTGTGGGAGGTCTGGGGCGCATTGTTGACGCAGGGCGAAGTGGTGGTGATTCCGGACGCCGCGCGCACTGATATGGCCGCCTTCAGGCAGGTTCTGGCCAAGCAAGGAGTGACGCAACTCAGCCTGACGCCTTCGGCCTTTCGCGCTCTGTCGGATCTGGAGTTGAGCACCCCCGGCGGCGCACTTGCCATCCGGGCGGTCTGGTTCGGAGGCGAGGCGCTGACTCCGGCTGTCTTGCAGCCCTGGGCGCAGCGTTATCCGGACTGTCGGCTGATCAACCTGTTCGGCATCACCGAAACGACGGTGCACACCACATTCCGCCCGCTGACCCAGGCAGATCTGCACCGCAGCGACAGCCTGATCGGCGCGCCGCTGCCCAGCTACGGGTTGACCATCCGCGACGCCGCCCTGCGCCCGGTGCCCGCGGGAATCCAGGGCGAAATCGTGGTCAGTGGTTCGGGTGTGGCGCGCGGCTATCTGGACCAGCCCGCGCAGACGGCGGCGCGGTTTGTGGACGACCCCCATGATCCCGGCGTGCGGCTATACCGGTCGGGCGATCTGGGCCGGATGGGCCTTGACGGAGAGGTCACCTATCTGGGGCGGGCCGACGATCAGGTAAAACTGCGCGGCTATCGTATCGAACTGGGCGAAGTGGAAAGCGGCCTGAGCAGCCATGCACAGGTGCGTGCGGCCGCCGCGGGCGTGCTGGGCGATCACGGCAGCGACGCAATTCTGGCGGTCTGGATTACGCTTGAGGGACCAGTTGACCCGGATGCGTTGAACGCCCATCTGGCGGCAGTCCTGCCGGCCTACATGATCCCGCGCCGGATCTTCGTGGTAGACTCCCTGCCGCTGACCCTGAATGGCAAGATCGACCGCAAGGCGCTGCGGGGCATGACCGACTGTCCGCTGGGGGCCGACGGTGATGCCGCGCCGCCGCGTCCCGGATTGGAGACGCGGATTGCCGAAATCCTGTGCGGGCTGCTGGCCCGGCCGACGATGACGCGCACCGACAGTTTCTTTGCGCTTGGTGGGCATAGCCTCATGGCGAACAAGGCTGTGCTGCGGCTGCGTGCGCAGCTTGGCATGACTCTGAGTTTGCGGGATTTCTTTGCCGCGCAAAGCGTGGCAGCCTTGGCGGCCCTTGGCGCGGACGAGCCCGCAGCGACAGATCCGACAATCCGACCGGTGCCGGATTCCGCGGGCTATCTGCTGTCATCGGCGCAGACCCGGCTATTTGCGACGCAGACCGCGCAACCGGACTCGGCTGCCTACAACATGGTTGGGGGCTTCATCATCGACGGGGCGCTGAACCGCGATGCGCTGGCCCAGGCCTTCGTCGACATGATCAACCGTCATGAGATTCTGCGCACCAGGTTCGTGACCCGCACAGGTGTGCCTGAACAAGTCATAGACCCGCCGATCACTGCTTTCGATCTGTTCGACCTCACGCTCGCACCGGGCAACACCGAAACGGCGATTGCTCAGGCGCTTGACCCCGAATTCGCGCATGTCTTTGATCTGGCCCGCGGGCCTCTGCTACGCGCAGGTCTGGGACAGCTGGATGCCGACAGCTGGCTGCTGGTGCTGAACCTGCATCACATCATTTCCGACGGGTGGTCTGTGCCGATCATGATGGCGGATCTGTCGGCCTTTTATGCCATCCGCACGGGGGCGGTGGACGCGGAACTGCCAGGACCTCTTGCCATTCAATACCGAGACTTTGCCTGCTGGCAGGCGACCGAACCCGCGTCGGCTGCCGTCGATGCAGCTATGGAACACTGGACCGAGAGACTCGGAACGGAGGCATCTGTGGCCAGCCTGACGACCGATGCGCCGCGACCGGCCCAGCGGTCGGGGTCCGGGCAGATGGGGCGCCACAGGCTGGACGCTGCGACCAGCGCCGCGCTGCGCGCGCAACTGTCGCGCACCGGGTCCACCCTGTTTTCCGTCTGTGCGGCGGCACTGCATATCCTGCTGCGGCTGCGCGGCGCGGGCGACGGGCCAACGGTGATCGGTACGGCAGATGCCGGCCGCGACGTGATCGAGACCGAAGATCAGCTTGGCTTTTACCTCAACCTGGTACCGCATGTCCTGGATCTGGGCGCGGACAAGTCGCTGGCTGGCTGGCTGCACGCCGCCACGACAGAAACCGGGGCCATGCTGGGCCACAAGAGTGCCCCGTTCGAAAGGATGCTGAACGCCCTGGGATTGCGGGCGGAACCGGGGCACAATCCGGTCTTTGACATCCTGTTGCTGGTGCAGAACAACGCCGCCACGGGCCAGAGCCTGGGGCCGCTGGGTCTGCGCGTCCTTCCGGATCAGACCCGCACCGCGCGTTATGATCTGAACCTCATGGTCGAGGATCGCCACGAAATAGAACTGGTTCTGGAATATGACACCGCCCTGTTCAACAGCGATACGATGAAGTGGTTTCTTGAGGATTTCGCGCGGCTGCTGAACGGGTTCGTACAGACGCCAGACCGCAGCCCGCTGGACCTGATGGGCACCACGGACAACGTGAAGGCGGATCAGGCACAGGGATTGCTGGATGCCGACGACCCACTGCTCGGGGCGCTCTGAACCATGTGTGGAATTGCCGGGATCTATCGCCCTTCCGGGCTGACAGAGGCTGACAGGGCGGTCCTGCCCGCCATGCTGGGTGCCATCCGCCACCGCGGCCCCGACGAAGAGGGACAGTTCATCGCGGACCGGGTCGCCCTGGGTTGCCGACGCCTGTCGATCATCGACCTCGCCGACGGGCAGCAGCCGATGTTTGCCGCCGATGGCCAGATTGCCTCTGTCGCCAATGCCGAAATTTATAACCACGACGCGCTGCGCGCCGAACTTGCCGGGCAGGGCGCACGCTTTTTCAGTCGCTGCGATGTGGAGGTGATCCCGCATCTGTATGCCCGCGACGGGCTTGACCTCGCGCGGGCGTTAAACGGCCAGTTCGCCTTTGCAGTTTATGACACCACGCGCGACCGGCTGGTTCTTGGGCGCGACCAGACCGGCATCGCGCCGCTGTTCTGGGCGCGGATCGGGGACGGAATCCTGTTCGGCTCGGAAATCAAGGCGATGCTTGCGCATCCGGAAATGCCACGCCATCTGGATCCGGCCGGGCTTGACCAGATCCTGACCTATCCCGGGCTTGTCAGCCCGCGCACGATGTTTCAGGGTGTACAGGCGCTTCGCCCCGGGCATCTGCTGGTGATCGAGGGCGGATCCCCGCGCGAGGTCAAATACTGGGACTATGATTTCCCGACAGAGCCGATGGCACAGGCGGATGAACCCGCCCTGCTGGATGAACTGGACGCCGCCCTGCGCGGTGCGGTGGCGCGGCGGCTGGTCGCGGATGTGCCGGTCGGGGTCTACATCAGCGGCGGGCTGGATTCGGCGCTGATCGCGGCGCTTGCACATCAGATCGCCCCCGATACGGTGCGCCATTCGTTTTCCATCACCTTTCCGGACCGCACCATCGACGAAGCACCCTGGCAGGCGCTGGTGCGCGACCAGATCGGCTCGATTCACCACGAGGTTTCCTTCAGCGAAGACGACATCCTGCAGAACCTGCGCCAGATCATCGTCTCGGGTGAAACCGCCCTGAAGGAAAGCTATAATGCCTGCACCCTTGTGCTCGCCCGGCTGGTGGCGGCCGAAGGCATGCGGGTGGTTCTGACGGGCGAGGGCGCGGACGAGTTGTTCGGCGGCTACGTTGGCTACCGGTTGGACCTGACCCGCGACTCCGGGTTCTGCGATGACATCGAAGAGATGATTGAGGAAGAAACCCGCGCCAGGCTCTGGGGCGACGGCGGGTTCTTTTACGAACGGGATTATGCGGCGAATGCCGACCTGACCGACGCGCTTCTGTCAGACACGCTTCTGGCGCGCCGGGCGGATTTTTCGGCGCTGTCCACGTCGCCGGTGGATCAAGCACAGTTGGCTGGGCGCAGCCCTTTTCACAAACGGTCGTACCTTGACCTCAAACTGAGGCTACCTGATCACCTGCTGGCGGATCATTCCGACCGGGTGGCCTATTGCGCAAGTGTCGAGGCGCGCTATCCGTTTCTGGACCCCAACGTCATCGACGTGGCGCGCCGGATTCCGCCTGCGCTGATGCTGAAGGGTGGCGAAGAAAAATACATGCTCAAGTCGCTGGGGGCGCGTTATCTGCCGCCCGAACTGTGGCAGCGGCGCAAGTTCAGCTTTGTCGCCCAAGGCAGCCCGCACCTGCTGCGCCGCGGGCAGGATTGGGTTATGGACCTACTGGCGCCGGAAACGATCCGGCGGCGTGGCGTCTTCAATCCCGACACCGTGGCGCGATTGCGGGCACAATACGAAAGCCCGGATTTCGAACTGAGCCAGACGTTCGAGGACGATTACCTTATGATTGTCCTGACGACCGAAATTTTGATGGATGCGTTCGACCTGACCGTCGCCTGAGGCCCCGGAATTATGAATCGCCGCGCGAGCGGTACCAGACATGTACACAAGGCTTACCAAATGCTCGATTTCCGCCAAGCGATCCTGACCCTGGCCCAGCAATCCCCCGAAACGGCGGCGATCATCGACGCAGGCGGGGTGCTGACCCGCAACGATTTGGCGCTGCGGTCCGGGGGTGTGGCGGCCTGGGTATCGGCGCTGCCTGCCGGGGCTGGCAAGGCGCGGATCATCGCCATTCTGGCCCCTGCGGGTTCAGCGCAGATTACGGCCATGCTGGGCGTTGCAGCCAGCGGTGCCGCCTTTATGCCGATCGACCCGGACCTGCCGACGGCACGTATCCGCGCCATGCTTGACCGCGCCGCAGCGGTGGGCCTGCTGCACACCGAAGATCTGGATGAACAGGCCGGCGACTTGGCGTCCGATCTGCCCCGCGCATCGCTGGAACAGATCGCCCTCGCGCCGCTGGAACTGGCCCCGATGCGCCCCGATGCGGCGGCCTATGTGATGTTCACGTCGGGTTCGACCGGGGCCCCAAAGGGCATTCTGGGCCGCTACAAAAGCCTGAACCACTTCTTGACATGGCAGCGCGACAGCTTTGCGCTGGACGCCACTACGCGCAGCGCGCAACTGGCCCCGGTCACCTTTGATGTCAGCCTGCGGGATGTCCTGCTGCCACTGGCACTGGGTGGCGTCGTCACCGTACCGTCGCGCGATCTGATCGCGGTACCGCGAAGACTGCTGGCCTGGCTGAGCGATCACGAGGTAACGCTGCTGCATTGCGTGCCCAGCGTGCTGCGACTGCTGACCTCGGAACTGGCGCTGACGCCGGACGCGGACCGCGTGACGCCAATGGCACTGCGCCATCTGTTTCTCGCCGGAGAGCCGCTATTGGGCCGCGATGTCAAGGCGTGGCGCGCCGTCACCGGGGGAGCGGAAACCGCCATCGTCAATCTTTATGGCCCCTCCGAAACCACGCTGGCCAAGGTATTTTCCCGCGTCGGCCCGGACTCGGATCTGCCCGACGGGATGCTGCCCATTGGTCAGAGCCTGCCTGACACCGACGTGCTGATCCTCAAGCCTGACAGGATTGCCGTGCCGGGCGAGATCGGCGAAATCTGTATCCGCACCGGATTCCCTTCACTGGGTTACCTCAATGATCCCGAGGCGACCCGCGCCGGATTTCAGCGAAATCCCTTTGGCACCGAGGCGAACGACATCCTCTATCGCAGCGGCGACATGGGGCGAAGGCGCCCCGACGGGCAGATCGAATGCCTTGGTCGGCGCGACAGCCAGGTCAAGATCGCCGGCAACCGCGTCGAAGGGGCCGAGGTCGAAGCCACCCTGCGCGGCCTACCCGGCATCACGGCCTGCGCGGTGGTGATCAACCGCGACGATCCGGCCGATCCATTTCTGGTGGCCTATGTGACCGGAGTCGACGCCACGGACGCGCTGCGCGACGATTTGCGCGACACGTTGCCGGAATACATGCTGCCCCGTTTCATTGTGCCGCTTGCCGCGTTGCCAACGCTGATGAACGGCAAGATAGACAAGCGGGCGCTGCCCCGCCCTGAGGCTTTGGTCCACGGTGCTGCGGGGGCGGTGCCCGCCGACACCGCAACCGAACGGCGGATAGAGACGATCTGGCAGCAGATCCTCGGGCTGGACACCGTCGGGGTCGAGACGCCCTTTGCCAATCTTGGCGGAGATTCCCTGCGGGCGATCAAGGTTCTGGGCGCGATCTACCGCGAAACGGGCGTCGAGCTGCGCATCGCGGATTTCTTTGCCGCCCGCACGATACGAGGTCTGGCCACACTGCTTGATAGCGCCGATACCGGAATCAGAAACGCAATGACGACGATCCCGCAGGCCCCTGCCGCCGCGCATGATCCGCTGTCGGATGCGCAGGAACCGCTGTGGGCGATGCAGAAGATCGGCCTCGATCCAAGCGTCTACAACCTCTGTTTCGGGTTCCGCGCCGAGGCTGGCCTCGACATGCCGCGGTTCGAGCGGGCCTTTGCCCATCTGATCCAGAGCCACGAAATTCTGCGCACCCGGATCGAGGAAATCGACGGCACCCCAAGATCAGTGATCCTGCCCGACCCCGGATTTCGCATCGAAACCCGTGTGCTGCCCGACGATCTGAACTTTGATCAGGCCTCAAAGGATTTGCTGCGCCACGAACGGCAGCGACCATTCGATCTGGGGGTGGCGCCGCTTGTGCGGGTTGTGGCCGCACAGGGCGCGGGCAGCGGGCCGGTGTTTCTGGTGATCTCATTCCACCACGCCATCTGCGACGGTGAATCGTTGAACACCGTGGTCGATCAGATCGGGCAGGCCTATGCCTCCGATGCGCCCCTGCCCGTGCCCGCGCTGCAATATCGAGATGTCATCGCCTGGCAGGCCGAACGCCTGGCTGGCCCCGAGGCCACGCGCTTGCGACAGTTCTGGAAAACATCTCTGGACGGCGCCCCCCGCGCCATCGACCTGCCCGAGGCACAGCCACGTCCCGCCCGTCAGCAGTTTCGCGGTGCCACGCTGCGGCACGATTTGCCGGGCCATCTGGCCCATGATCTGACCGCTTTGGCGCGGGACCACGACAGCAGCCTGTTCAACACCTTGCTTACCGGGATGGCCATTGCGCTGGATCAGCGCGCAGATCAGCCCGACATGGTGATCGCGACGCCGGTGCTGGGCCGCAATCACCCTGATCTGGCCGATCAGATCGGCTTCTTTGCCAATACCCTCTGCCTGCGGGTGACGCTCGACCGGAACGCCTGCGTCGGCGATAGTTTGCGGCAGGTGACAGGGCGGGCGCACGCGGCGCTTGACCATCAGGACTGGCCTTTCAACCGGCTGGTTGCTGATCTGAACGAACCGCGCGATCTGTCGCGCAATCCTGTCTGCAACGTCATGCTGGTGCTGTTTGACGCCGACCGCCCCGAACTGGATCTGCCGGGCGTGACGCTGACACCGTTTGGCCGCGACACGGAATGGGCGTTCAGCCGGTTCGATCTGGTCTTTCACGTCACCCATGACAGCCGCACAGGCGCGCTTGTGCTGGACCTGAACCACGATACGGCGTTGTTTGACAGTGCCCAGATCGCGCGAATCGCACGGCATTTCCAGACCGTCCTGGAACAGATGGCCACCTCACCCGACCGCGCCATCGGTGCGCTGTCGCCCTTTGACGCGGCGCAGGCGTCTTTGATCGCCGCGCTAGACCGCAGCGATCGGGCCGCTGACGATGCCACCCTGACCGCGCTGTTCACAAAGGTTGTGCAGGCAACGCCTGATGCCATAGCGGTCGAGGATGACCACACCACCCTGAGTTATGCCGCCCTAGATCACTGGTCGAACGGCATCGCGCAGGATCTGGTCGCGCGCGGCGTTGGGCTGGACCGGACAGTCGCCGTGACCGGCGCGCGTTCCGCTGCCGGGGTTGCCGCGATCCTCGGGATTCTCAAGGCAGGTGGCGCCTGGGTGGCGCTTGACGAACGCTGGCCGTGGGCGCGAAGGGATGCCGTTCTGCGCGATTCCGGCGCGATGATCATGGTTCATGCCAACACGGCGGACCCGTCACCGCAGGCCTTGCGGGTGCAGGATGTCGCCCCTACTGAGGTGGCGACGGACCGCGCTGACCCGGCAGGACTGGCCTATGTGGTCTTTACCTCAGGCTCGACCGGCAAACCCAAGGGCGTGATGATCGAACACCGCGCTGTGACCAACATGCTGCGTCAGCAAATCGCCGCCTTTGACGTCACCAGCGACAGCCATGTCCTGCAATTTGCCGCGCCAGTGTTCGATGCGCATGTGTCCGAAGTCTTTGTCACCCTTCTTGGGGGCGGGCGGCTTGTCATTCCGTCGCGCGGGGCGCTGGAACATCCAGCAATGCTCAAACGTGTGATGGCCGATCATGGCATCACCCATGTCACACTGCCGCCCAGCTTTCTGGATGTGGCGCGGGATGTGTTGCCCGAAACGCTGAAGGTGCTGGTCACCGCAGGAGAGGCCGCACGGCCCGAAGAAACCCGCCGCCTGTCCAACCGGCTGCGCCTGATCAATGCCTATGGACCTGCGGAAAACGCGGTTTGTTCGACGATGCACCAGGTCGATCCGCAGGATCCGGCCACGGCGGTCCCAGTCGGTTTGCCCATCGACGGCACGGGTCTCGCGCTTCTGGACGGTTCGGGACGGCCCGTCCCGCTTGGCGTGCCGGGCGAAATCATGCTGCACGGCGCAGGGCTCGCGCGCGGTTATCTCGGGCAGGCAGAGCGGACGGCAGCGGCCTTTGTCGCGGCGGATGTGCCCGGCGGGCGGCGCTATGCGACCGGCGATATCGCCACCCTGCGGGACGATGGCGCGGTGGTGTTCCTGGGCCGTCGTGACGACCAGATCAAGGTTTCTGGCCAGCGACTGGAACTGGCCGAGGTCGAAGCACAGTTGAACGCAGCACCAGATGTGGCGCGCGCCATCGCAGCACCCATCACCGGGCCAGAGGGGCGTACCACGCTGGCCGCCTGGGTTCTCAAGGCACCGGGCAAGGCCAGCCTCTGGCCGTCGGTGGCCGAATTTTTCGTCTATGACGACGTGGTCTATCAGGCGATGGCCGGCGACCGGGGCCGCAACGCCCGCTATGGCGAAGGGTTCCAGCGCCACCTGCCCGGGCAGACCGTGCTTGAGGTCGGGCCCGGACCCTATGCCATCCTGTCGCGCATGGCCGTGGAGGCGGGCGCGCGACATGTCTA
>NZ_JBPOFB010000025.1:0-27439 GCF_051251565.1 Marivita sp.
GGGATCGAGGTAGAGCGCGTGGTGGCCGATATTGATGGTACGGCATCGGCCTACGCTGAACGCCCCATTGGTGGGCGGTTTGTTGAGATCAACGTGGATCGCGATGCCGCCGCCCGCTACATGATGTCCGTGCGCGACATTCAGGATGTTGTGCAGACTGCCATCGGCGGAATGCAGGTATCTGAATCCGTCGAGGGTCTTGAGCGCTTCCCGATTAACCTGCGCTACCCGCAGGAATGGCGCAACAGCCCGGAACGGCTACGGGATCTGCCGGTGGTAACCCCGTCGGGCGCGCACATTCCGCTCGGCAGTCTGGCAGAAATCAAAGTCGTCGATGGACCTGCCATGATCCGCTCTGAGAACGCCCGACGGACCGGTTTTGTCTTTATCGACATCGCGGGGCGTGATTTAGGTGGCTATGTCAATGAAGCTCGTGCGCTCGTCGCCGATCAGGTCACACTGCCAACGGGTTATTCGATCACGTGGTCCGGGCAGTACGAATACATCGAACGCATGCAGGAACGGCTCAAGCTCGTGGCCCCCGCCACATTACTGATCATCACGCTGATGCTGTTCATGGCCTTCAATCGGGTGATCGAGGTGGGGATTATTCTTGCTGCGTTACCCGTCGCCTTGGCCGGAGGCGTCTGGTTTCTGTGGTATCTAAGCTTTGACATCTCGGTCGCTGTGCTGGTGGGCTTCATCGCGCTGGCTGGCGTGGCGGTCGAAACGGCCATCGTGATGCTGCTGTATCTCAATCTGGCATGGGAAAAACGCAAGAAAGAAGCCGCGACTGAGCGGCGCGAAATGACCTCGCTAGATGTGGAAGAGGTTGTTTTTGAAGGCGCGCTCCTACGCGTCCGTCCCAAAGTCATGACAGTCGCAACCATCTTCGCAGCACTCATTCCGATCATGTACGGCACCGGAACCGGGTCCGAGATCATGCAGCGGATCGCGGCTCCGATGATAGGTGGCATGGCGACCGCGACCCTTCTGACGCTCTTTGTCATTCCGTCGATCTTCGTGATCTGGAAAAGGCTGGCCCTAAAACGGGTCAACAGAGAATTGCTGCAACCAGCTCAAGAACCCGCAGCACCTGTACCGGCAGAATAGGACCTGCCAATCAAAACCCAACCTGAAAGGACTACCCATGAAAACTCTCCCTCTTGCCCTCTCCGTTCTCGTTCTGAGCGCGACACTGGCGTTTGCGCAAATGAACCACTCGGACATGGACCATTCGAACATGCCGATGAGTGACGAAATGATGGAAGGTGCCGTTCATACCAAAGCCGTGGTGAATTCCATCGGCAAAGGCACTGCCAATGTCAGTCACGAACCCATCCCTGAAATCGGCTGGCCTGCCATGACGATGGATCTGGCAATGATGCCCGACGCGGAAATGATGGGCGAAATCGCGGCTGGGGATTCAGTCACGCTTATGCTGATCAAAGGCGACGACGGCATGTATGCAATTGGCGCGATGATGCCTGAATAAAGCGGCGACGGCTGGCTGGAGACCTTGTTTCTGGCCAGCGTCTTTTCTGAATCAGGCTAAGGAGCAAACGATGAAAACCGCTAGTTACTTCACCGCGATAATCGCACTTTCGCTGGCTTTCTTAACAGGAAGCGCAGATGCGCATTCCAAGAAAGAGGCAACAGAGCCTGCGGATGGCGCCGTTCTGGAGACGTCTCCGCCGACAATTGCGATGCGTTTTGACATGCCTATGCGTGTCACGCTGATCTCTCTGACCGATCAGGATGGGGCTGCACACGATGTGACGCGCACCGACAATATTCAGCCCGTCAGTGAATTCAGTGCCGCACCGCCTGCGCTGCCAGTCGGGCAATACAAGGTTGAATGGCGGGGGCTGGCAGATGATGGTCATCCAATGCAGGGGACGTTCAGTTTTGAAATCGCGAATTGAGATCCCATGCTGAGCGCTCTTGCTTCAGTTGATGCGGTCACTTGGTTGTCCATTTGCGTGAAAGCGCTTGTCTACGCGACAGCGCTGCTCGCCATGGGCAGCGTCTTGTGCATTCTAACGCTCCGCCGTCTTGCGGCCTCTGAAGTACAAGCGCTTCGCCGATTGTCAGTTTTCTGCGCCGTTGGGGCAGCGCTCTTGTCCCTTGCGCGACTACCGCTCAGGGCCAGTTTCCTGATGGGCGGCACATGGCAGGGCGCAACCGACCCGATGATGCTGACCATGGTTTCGGAAAGCCCTCTGGGCTCCAGCATCGCTTTGCGGCTTGTCGGATTGGTCTTGATCTGTGCGATCCTGCTGCCCGCGCGCCTTGGACGCCCGCTCGCGGCCTTCGGGGTCATCATCGTGGCTGCATCCTTCGTATTTCGCGGCCATGCGCTGGAAGAACCGCGCCTTTTGCTTGCCGCACTCATTACGCTGCATATCTTGGGCTTGGCGTTCTGGATCGGGGCCTTCGCGCCGCTCTACCGCCTTTCCGGGGCGAACACGGCCAGTGTCGCCGGGCAGATCAGCCACGATTTTGGCCGGATTGCCGTTTGGGTCGTTGGCGCGTTGACCTTGGCGGGCGGAGTGACCCTATGGCTGTTGACAGGCAATGTGCTGGATGCACTCTCTACGCCCTACGGGCAGTTTTTTGCAATCAAGCTGGGCGTTTTTCTTGGCATCATCGGCTTTGCGGCCTGGAACAAGTTGCGCCTGACGCCTGCCTTGCTTCGGCAAGAGCCGGGTGCGGGCGCGCATCTGCGCCGGAGCATTCGAACGGAAACTGCGCTTGTTGCATTGATCCTTGTGACAACAGCAATCCTGACGACAATCAGCGCGCCCGAAGCGACAAACCAAATCGGTAGTGCGGCCGCCAGCGGTCAGACTACAGAAACGAACAGAGGGGGTTTCTTATGAAATCGATCACACGTCGGACCTTTGGAAGTGGGATGATTGGGGCACTGGTGGCAACTGGCTTTCGGCCAACAGATCTACAGGCGGAAACGCCGTCAGACCTGATCGCGCGCGAAGGCGCGCTTCAACTCGCGCCCGCGACCTACCCAGAAACGCAGGTGTGGGGCTATAACGGAGCGGTTCCGGGTCCGACGATCAGGCTGCCGCAAGGCGGCCGCATGACGCGCCGGTTTGTCAATGAACTCCCGCAGCCGGGCACCATCCACTGGCACGGGATCCGCATCAACAACGCGATGGATGGCGTCCCCGGTCTTACACAAGACGTCGTCGAACCCGGAGCGACGTTTCTCTATGACTTCCTGGTGCCCGATGCCGGAACTTATTGGTATCACCCTCATAATCGGTCTTATGAGCAGATGGCGCGGGGGCTTTCCGGAGCGCTTATCGTTGAAGAGGCAAATGGCGGCCCGGAGGTTGACAGCGATGAGGTGCTTTTGATCGACGACTGGCGTCTGACGGAGGATGCCCAGATCGCGGGCGGTTTCGGTGACATGCACGACTGGGCGCATGCCGGTCGGATCGGGAACTGGATTACCGTAAATGGGACCGGAGATTGGCGGCTACCTGTTCAACAGTATAGTCGTCACCGCTTGCGCCTTGTGAACATCGCCAATGCGCGGATATTTTCGCTTGAGGCTCAGGGCCTTGAGGGCTGGGTGATTGCGTTGGACGGCATGCCGCTTGATGCACCACAACCGTTGGATCGCCTGACCCTGGCACCTGCGCAACGGGCGGACATCATTGTTGACGTGACAGCGAACGTTGGCGAGGAAGCTTTCCTTGTGAGCTTCGAGCGTGACGGCGGTTATGCAATCGCGACATTTGACGTCACAGCGATCGCCCGATCCGAACGTCTGGACGCTCCGTCACCCCTGCCACCCAACCCGGTCCCACATCTTGGCGCTTTGGAGACTGCCAAGAAAACGGCCCTTCTGATGGAAGGCGGGGCTATGGGACGGATGAGCGGTGCCATGATGGGCGGACAGATGATGGGCATGCGCGAGATGGCCGGTGCCGGTAAAGTCTGGGCCTTCAACGGCATGGCCGACATGCCGGATGCGCCTTTGCTGACGGCTGATCGGGGGGAAACCGTTCGGATCGACATCACCAACGATACGGCCTGGCCCCACGCGATGCATCTTCACGGCCACCACTTCCGCCAGATCGCCTCGAATGGGACGGCAGGTCCGCTGCGTGACACGCTGCTGATGGACCGAGGCGAGACCGCGCAGATCGCGTTTGTTGCCGACAATCCCGGAGATTGGCTGTTGCATTGCCACATGCTGGAGCATTCTGCAGGCGGAATGATGACATGGTTGCGCGTCGCTTGAACCGTGTAGCAACGGAATTAAACAACACAGGAGAAACCCAATGAACCGTAGAAACTTCCTAATGATCGCCGCTGGCTCAGCACTTGCCGCTGGTCCGGTCTTTGCCGCAACGCCACGCATGAAAGTGCTCAAATCCCCGACTTGCGGATGCTGCTCGGCATGGATCGCCCACGTAAAATCCGCCGGGATTGACGTTGATGCGCAAGACGTCACCCAAGATGCCTTGTGGGCCGCCAAGGAGAATGCGGGGATAACACCCGAGCTCAGCTCCTGTCACACAGGGCTCATCGAAGGGTACGTCATTGAAGGCCATGTTCCGGCGGCTGACATCCAACGTCTGCTGGCTGAGCGTCCAGATGCCGTTGGCCTGACCGTTCCCGGAATGCCGATCGGCTCGCCCGGCATGGAGATGGGCGACCAACGCGATGCTTTCGAAACGCTACTTGTACTGCATGGTGGAGAGCCGATTGTGTTTGAGCGCCATTCGTAGGTCTAACCACCTAAGTCACTTGCTTTGATCGCCACTTCACATGGCGTGGCGGTCAGCTATGGGACAGAAGTTTGGATTATGGCTCGAAGTCGGAACAATGAGCAGACTCTCTTACCGGATCAAGACCATTACCAATGAAGGTCAGCAATCCATCTTGAAAGGCCGCAACGCGCGCTTAAGCAGCCGTACACGCATGCGCAGCGAATTTACGCTTCGTCCGCATTGCGATGCTTCGTGGACGGCGCAGCGAACGTCAGCTATCGCAGATTTGCTCCAAGGCCTGAAGGTCTGTTGTGGGCTGGCACCACCAGAATGTTCTTTCTCTATTTGAAGCAAGAGCATCGGACCCATTAGGCTTCTAACGACATTGGCGAACCCCGCAAGCGGGGCCGGGCTGTTGGGGCTTTGCCCTGAATTCTGATCCCGCCTTCTTGCTGTAGCAATGCGTCTTGGCCAGTCTCATCCAGAGCCGTGCCAAGACATTTGCCACTTGGTCGCCATCACGATCCGTTTTCAGCCCTTATGGGTCGACATCCCTTTTGCAGGGCAGGCAGGGTCACGACCTGTCGCATTTGCAACGATCGCTGTCTCGCGCCGTCCGCTCGCTAGCATATTAGGGCTGGAGGCGGTCTATCCTGCGTCCTCATAGGGCTCGTACCTCAGGTTTGCGCTGTCGGCTTGATCAAAGCCGTCGGACCACCTGGTACGGCGCATACCGCAGCGCCATTGGAACACGACGCCCACCTCGACATCTTCACCATCTACTGTCGCCAAAATAATTTCGACCGGATAACCCGCATAATTCTTCACGTTCAACTCCTGACCTCCATTTGGTCGGAGCTGCAGTTATCAGGTGGCAGGTATATGCCTGTACCTATATATGCTTGGCCAACACAAAACGGAGTTTATAAACTTGCTTTACAGGCCTCTACATATTGCGCTTTTTCTGGGCGCGGCTTCATCGGCTGTCGCTGCCGAGTGGGAGATCGGCTTGTCGCGAGGTCTGGAGACCTATGCTGCGACTGCAAACGACGGGACCTTGCTCTTAGTTTGCGATCCTGACCGTGTCTACAACCCAAACGAGAGCCATGCGTATTTTTTATCGCGTCACAGCGATGACAAAGCGCCACAACGCATTGTCTTTCTCGCGGCGACCGGAGAGCAGGCTGCCTTTTCTGTGCAGGACGGGATCGCAACGCAACGTGATGCTGATCCTGCCGAATGGGCACAGCTCATCGATATGATCGAGGCGGGCGGTCAGATCGCTGTCGTGACCGCACGCGATGCCTTTACGCTGGATCAGGACGCGCTGCCCGGGCTTCGATGCCGCTGATCTTTTGAGCGAGCTCTTCGATCTCGGAGTGCAGCAGCGCTTTACCGAAGGCGGATAACAGCTGCGTCACCCCATAGACGTTGAGCGGGTCATCAATGCTTGTCTGCAACGCCGCCATATGGGCGGCGTCGAGCCTGATCATCGATTTCATGAAGGGGGCACCAGTGCCTTTGGGCTCGGCCAGGCGTGGTCGTGCAGCGGAGGCAACCTCATGCCAGGTCGCGGTGTCGCGCAGGTTTTGCATGCGGGCGCGAACCGCTTTGATCAAGGCACGCCGAACGTAGTCCGGGTCAAGGCCAGATCGTTCTGCCAGCGCCTCAATCCGTGCCTGACCCTCAGCTCCCATGCGCACGTAATAGGTTCGAGACTGCCCTTCGGTGCGAGTGCTGCAAGCATCATCCGCCACCGGCTGGGTGGATACCCCCGAGTTGATGCGCGCCGTTTCAGCCGAGGCTGCCTTCTCCCCTTTCCGGGGTTCTTTCTTGTCCACTGAATGTACCGCTGGGCCTTCTGTCGCGACCGCTTCCGCCGTACTTTGATCGAACGCGGCATATTTCGTAGTGAACTGCCGCGACCGCGCCAGCCTGTCTTCGTTCGAGACAGCGGTCCCGGACCGGTTTGGAATCTTCCTAGCCATTGGCGGAGTCTACGATTGCCTCGATGTCGCCAAGGATCTCACTGCATAAGGCGAGGGCGGAGGAAAGATGCCCCGCCTGCAACCGATGACGAAGATCCTGTTCATAAATGTCCCGCACGTATCCCATCGGTCCGGTCAACGGCATGCGCTGGATCGCAGTGAGATGGGGCACCGGCGTGGGCAGAAGTGGTAGGGTTGAAATCACCTCGAGGACCTCAAGGTCCTGTCGGTGAACCCTGCGTCTTGCTGCATCACGCTCTAAATCATCGCCTGCGGTCACGAAATCGATCGCGCGTTTGTCCGCGTTCATCAATACCGCGGAAAACAGCGGGGCGGGGTCATCCGGCCCGAGGGTCTCGATCATGCGCATAACCCATGTCAGGGTTTTCAGGGCCGCCACGAAATCCGATTGTACCGGCACGGCTGGCACCAGGATCATGTCGCAGGCCAGCGCCAGTGTTTCGGTGTCGGGGTGTTCGCCGGGGCGGGTGTCGATCAGAACCAGATCCACACCTTCAGCCTCAAAGCCATCCAGCGCGTGGTAAAGGCCTTCAACGGTCTCGGGGGCATCGGCCACGGTCAAGCCTGTGGGCCATGGAAGGCGTTGCAGATCACCAAAGTCGGCGCACGCGCTTTTAGATTCCCATTCGAGGATCTGCTTGTCAGCATCCGCATCCATGACATGCACACGGCGGCCGCGTGCCAGCATGGCGGACGCAAGCATCTGTATGAGAGTTGTCTTTCCCGAACCGCCCTTCGCGGAGATGGCCGTCACAACAAGCATTCAATGTCTCCATGACGTATATCTTGCGCCGTTATGGCGATGCCTCGGGGTGGCGTCCAGACCTTGCGCGATACAGGCGTTCAACCTTTGGGTCAGACAGATGTGCAGCTGCTGAGGCGATGTGCTGTTTTGGCGATCATCTGCGTACGCGTTCGGTCAATCGGTCAGCCGGTCACTTACGCTGACCGTCATTGCAGCGCCCAACCTTTTCGCCATCGCGTCGTTGTGGCAATTTCCCAATGCTGCCCTCAGCCTTCGAGGTGTCGGGTCACCTGACCATCGACTATCCGTATCAGTGCCGAGGTAATACGCACGGTGCTGCGCAGGCGTTCCAATCCCACAAGGTCTTCTTCTCCTTCCGGGTAAATCCCTTTGAGCATTCAACGCCAATGAAGGGATATCGTGTCGGCTGCGCCGACGTCATCCCCGCGCCTGTTCAGGATCCGGGCCGGGGTCCCGGATCGCGGCGCGGGGGAGGCGGTGTCCCTTCGGTCTGTTCGTTGTCGCGTGGGGTTTACAGCAGGCATGGCCAAGGCCCTGCCTGCTGATCACCGAAGGTGCGACAACGGACCGAAGGGACGTTGACAGGAACGGTATTATGTATGACAAAACTTGTTCGGCGACTCATTAGGGTTTTCGTGTTTACAAAAACTATTTAATGATAAATTTTGCCGCCCATGTCGAAACGCCTCTCCACCATAGCCCGACAGGAGGTTCTCCGGCTTGCCGCGCAAGGGCTTGGCGATGAGGAGATCGCTGTGCGTGTTGGCTGCTCCCGGCCCACTGTCGCCCGCGCGCGGGCGCGCGGCGTGGTGACGGATCGAACCACAAAGGGCCGCGTGCTGCAGGTTCGGGTGTCCGCCCGTGAGGCCGAAGCATTCGAGGCGCTTGTGGCTGAGACGGGCATGACCACGTCGGGTTTGCTTCGGCACATGATCCGTTTGTCATCCGGCATTGTCGCGTTTCGCCGGGACGAGGTCACGGCGCTCAAGGCGTCGGCCAATCAGCTCAATGCCTTGGCGCGCAATCTTGTGCAGATGCTGAAGCTTGCCCATGCGGGCAAGCTGCGGTGGAACGCTCGCGACGCGGCACTGGTCGGTCGGCTTGCGGACCGGGCTGAAGAGGTTGCCCGGGCCGTGCAGGCTTTGCGCGCGGCCTCGCTGCGCGGGGCCTTCGTCCGGGTGTCCGATCTTCGGGACGTTGGGGATGGGCAGCGCGATGGCTGAAACACGCACCCTCCAGCAGGCGGTATTGGGCGAGATACTGCCTCATGTGGGGCGGCGGTCTGCAGCCATGGCGGGCGAGGCGCGCGTATCGCCGGGCCGTCGGCGTGGCGCGTCCGGTGGGGCGGTTGCGGTAATGTCCTGGAACGCGCTGCGGGTGCCGCAAAGCGTGGTGAAGCGGGTCGGCACGGGCGGGTGTCATTCGCCCAAAGAGTTACGCCGACAGATGAAATACATCCTGCGCGACGAGGCGCGGGTCGCAGCCTGGTCGAACCAGATCGGCATCGATCGTGTCTTTGGCGAGCGTGGCATGGAAAATGTCATTACCGATTGGTGTGCATCCTGGTGCGGGGCCCCGAAACGGGGTCACACCGATCACATCATCCTGTCCTTTCCCAAGGGAACCGAGGCGGAGTTGGCGGAAGCCATCTCGCGCGAATGGGCGCAGGAGGTGTTCGGCGGGGATTACCGGGATCGATATCGGTATGTGGCGGCCCTCCATTGCAACACAGAGCATGTGCATGCCCATGTTCTTGTCGACAAGGTCGGGATGGAGGACGGCAAGTTCCTCTCGATCAGCCGCCATTCCGAGATCAACTATGACATGATGCGCGAGTTGCATGCGCAGATCTCGGGCGAGCACGGGCTGGTGCTGAACGCCTCTTCCCGTCTGTCGCGCGGCATCATGGAAAACGCTCCGCGGGACACCGATTTGCAGGCGGCCCGCAAGGAGGGACGGGAGCCAGTGGTTGCCCCGCTGGATCCTGAAAGCCGCGCTCTGCGAGAGGCTGAGATACGCAGACACGCCGAGGGGTATCGGCAGCTGGCGCAACTTGCGGGGATGGGCCTGGAGGCCGACACCCCTCCGGATGGATGGATGGGGCGCATCGCGGAGGGCGCAGAGCTTGCCGCCACCAACTTGATGAAAGGAATGCCGGTGAAAGAAGGGTTTGCCGAAGGGGTTGATATCCCCGCTGCCGGAGCGGATGTGATCGGTCGTCTGATCGCCGCCCGCGAGACATTGCAAGCGGAAGCCGACACCGCCTGGAGCGCCATTCAGGACATGGCTCCCAGTGCCGAAAAGGTCGAACTGGAACAGCTCTTTGCCGGGCAGGCCCGCGAAATGGGCACACTTCTGGGCCGCGATTTTCTTGCGGATCATTCTTCATCGGTGTCGCCCGAGCGCGATCCCTACAGTGTGCAGGGCATTGCGGGGCTGGCTGCACGGGCAGAAGACGAGGACAATTCGCTCTGGGCTGAGGCCGATGCTGCACTGGGTCGTTTCAGAGCGGAATTGGCGCGGGTTTTGGCACCGATGGAGGAACGACTCGAGGAGGCGGGCAGCAGTATCGAAGAAGTTGCTGCCCGTTTCACCGCACCCCATCGCAGCGAGGCGCAACTCGAAGCCTCACGCCCAGTGGACGCACAGGAGCGCTCGGACTGGCTTCGGCTCGAACGCGATCTGCAGGCGCGCGCGCGTGATGTTTTTGCGGGGCTGCACATGGATTGTGATCTTTTGGCGGATCTGGCGCGTCAGGATATTCTTGACGCGGGGCAGGGCAGCCGCCTTGCCGACATCACCACGCTGGACAAGCTGATCTCCGACGTGCGGCAAGACCTGCGCGACGGGGATATGGATCAGTTGGCAGCGGGCCGGATCGATCCACTCATGGACCGCATCGAAGACCCTGGTCTGCGACAAGCCGTGTTCTCGGAGCTAAAGGCCATCGCCGCGGTGGATGCGGATGATGACATTGCCGGCCGCGACAGCGAACCCGCCGCCACCTACCGGACCCGGATCGAGGCTTTCGAGCGCGCCGAGGAGCGGGGGCGCGACCGGGACGATACCAGCGGCGACTACGGCCTCTAGAGGATTCAAAACATGCTGCATGCAATGGAAAGCCGTTGGCGGTATCCGATCGCCATCCTGCTCGGTCTCGGTGTTGGCATCTGGATCGGTGCCGCGATCGCCACGCTCTATCTGATGGCGCGATTTGGCGAAGACCTAGGTGGGTTCGATATTTTCGAACTTTGGCTGCTCAATCTGTCTGATCCACGGATCAAGGCAAACCCTGCGATGGAACATACTGCTTGGCTCATCACGGCACTTCCTGCCCTGCTTCTGGCGGCGACAGGAGCGACGTCCGTTCATCGCGGGTCGCTCACCGATTATGATGATGCACATTTCCAGTCGCGTCCCGAGCTCCGCCGCAACCGTATGTCGGCGTCTCTTTCCCAGAACGGCTTTCTGTTCGGCAAGCTCGGGTCACCTGCGTCCCGCGCGCCTTTCGTGTCGGCCACGCCAGATCGCTTCCCGCACGCAATAATGATCGCGCCAACGGGCCGGGGCAAAGGGGTAGGCTTCGTTTTACCGAACCTTTTGCACTTCCAGGGCAGTGCCGTGATCCTCGACGTCAAGGGCGAGAATTTCGAGAAGACATCCATCCACCGCCAAAAGGCGCTGAACAATCAGGTCTGGTACTTTTCGCCCTATGACTACGTTCAGCCCGAGGGCACGAACGGGCCCGTCCTGACCCGCACGCACCGGTTCAATCCTCTCCAGCGCATTGCCGATCTGCCCAGCCCCGAGCAGCAATACACCGCCGTCAACACCATGGCGGACTTGTTCCTCATCGTCGAAAGCGTGAACGCGCAGAGCTTTTTCCAGGCCGGACGCAGCCTGTTCGTGGCGTCTTGCCTCTATGCCATCGAGACCGGCAAGCCGACGATCGGTGAGGCGCTGCGGATCATGACTGGCGGCGGCAATAAAAAGGAATTCTACAAACGGGCCGCGATACAGACCGCAAACCCGGTGGTGGCAGAGATTTTCCTGAGCATGGCCGACGAAGTGGACAAGATTCTCGATTCCTATGTCAGTGTGATCCGAGGTGCCGGGTTGGAGCTCTGGCTCGATCCGGCGGTGGACCGGGCGACACAGGCAAGCGATTTCGACTTCGGGACGTTCCGACGAGAGCCACAGTCGCTCTATATTGTTGTGCAGCCGGAACACCTGAAAACACTGGCCCCCCTAATCCGGCTCCTGTTCGCCGATGCCATCGCATGTCTGCAGCGCGCGCATCCCGGACCGGACGAGCCACATCCCGTCATGTTTCTGATGGATGAATTCGACCAACTGGGCAAACAACCCCTGGTCTTGCAGAGCATCAAGACGATCCGCTCCTATGGCGGGCGGCTCTTTATCATCTCGCAGTCGATCCCCGGACTTGAGGGCATCTACGGCGAAACCGACCGCCGCGCGCTGCAGGCCGGTGCGGGTGTACAGATTTACATGACCCCGCAGGATGATCGCACCGCAGACGTGCTGTCCGCAGCCCTCGGCAAACGCACGATCGTGGGCAAGACCAGATCACAGGCAACCGTGCGCAAGCTCTCGGAAAGCGCAAATATCAGCCGTCGCTCGGAAGAACGGGCGCTGGTATCCCCCGCTGAATTGCTGCGTTTCCCGCTCGACAAGGTCCTTGTCCTGCCTGAGGGGCAATATCCCATCAAGGCGGATCACATCCGCTACTATGCGGACCGGCATTTTGAGGAGATCGACAAAGCACGGCAGGGGCATGCTTTGCCCTATCCTCCTGCTGCAGCGCCAGTCTCGAACAGGCCGAAAAAAATCACCCTCGAGCAACCAGAACCGGCAGCACCCGCGGCGATCTCCATGGGCGACAAGGAATTCGAGACTGCGGTCCAGACCTATACTGGCGCGCTACAGGGATACGCAGAGGCCGCGAGGGCAAAGCCAAAGAAAACACGTTCCGGTGGTCGGAAGCGCCCATCCACCTTGTTGAAGCAGGCGTCGCCTTGAATCCTGGGAATGAGGCCTGACTGCTTTTCTCGCAGTCCGTGGTGCTGATCACTGAACTGTTTGGAAAGGGCTGGTTTCAGTCCGCCAAGTCGTCGAGCGTGACGTCGAGGGCGCTTGCCAATGCGCGCAGGGTTGTGACCGAACCTTGCTTGCGGCCGGTTTCGATCTCGGCCACGGTGACGCGGCTCACTCCAGACTTTTCGGCCAGCGCGGCCTGCGTCAGACCTCGCAGATCTCGGTAGACACGCAGGGTGTTTTCGCCATTTAGCAGGCGATTTACGAAGTCCAATGGGACAAGCTCTTCTTCTCCCGCTGCCAGCGCTGCCTTGGCGCGGTCATAGCTCTGCAGATCAGCCAGATCTTCAGCCGCAGCCTGCAGGCGGTCGTATTCTTCGCGGGGGATCGTCACCATCTCGTTCATGTCATGTCCTTTCAATCATAGATGCCGCCACGGGGTCCGATATCCAGAACAGCCAGGACATTGCCCTGATCATCCATGATAACACGCCAATCACCTACCCGTAGCCGAATTCCCTCCCGGCCCTTGAGGGACTTCACATTGTTGGCCTGCGATGAAGGTTCTTGCGCATAAGCCTCAATCTTGGAGCGGATCAGCACCGCAGAGTTCACAGGCATCCGGCGCAACGCTTTGATTGCGGCCTTCGTATAGCTGATCTGCTTCATGGTGTAGCTATGAGCGACAGTGCTTTCGAAGTCAACTGAAATGTCGCGCGGAGCTACATGCACGTTCAATCCAAGGTGACTGCTTAACCTGAGCTGTTTGGCACCCACACCTGTTCGACCCCGCGTCTCCCGTCCTTCCGACCAAGCTGCACCACGACATCGATGCTGGACGCGGCATAGCGCCTTACCTCCTCAAAACTCATATTGATGCCGACGGACATGACCATGAGGGCAAGGCGGTCGAGCGCCTTCTGCGCGGTATCGGCGTGAATTGTGGTGAAAGAGCCTGAATGGCCGGTGTTGATCGCGTCGAGGAAGGTCTTGCACTCATCGCCGCGCAATTCGCCAAGAATGATCCGGTCAGGACGCATGCGCAAAGAGGTCTCCAGCAATTTGGCCGCCGTGCGTTCACTTGAGGGGATACGGTCAGCCTTGAGCATCGCGTGATTGGGCTGCGGAGGAAAGAGCTCGAATGCGTCCTCGATGGTCACGATACGCTCCGTCTCGGTCACCAGCGCGAGAAGTGCCCGGGCAAAAGTCGTTTTGCCCGTGGACGTCCCGCCACTGATCATGATGTTCAACCGCTCGTCGATGCAGAGTTTCATGGCGGCTCGAATATCCCCCGCCTCGGTCAGTGCGATCACCCGTTCGGCTTTTGCCTGTCGTTCGGCATCCAAGTCTATCAATGCACCGTGCAGCAGACCGATGTCGCCCAAGGTGAGTTGGTCTTCACTATAGCGGCGCAAAGTGATCGAGGGCCCGCCATCCACGACCGGTGGATAGACGACCTGTGCCCGGATCGGCTTGCCGTTCATCTCGATCTTGCCGGAGACGAGTGGCTTTTTCTCGCTGATCTGTCCGTGGGTGGCGCTGGCAATGGATGTTGCAAGGTCCCGAGCTTGGGAAGGGGAGAAAAACACACCTTCGAGGCCAACCATATGCTCAGCCCCCCGGGTTTCCAGCCAGACCTTTCCATCGGGATTAATGGCGATCTCGACCACGCCGGGATCGGAGAGTGGTGCAGCCAGCGGTTTAAGATAGGTCGAAAGAAAACTGGTTTTTTCTGCCGCCGGGTTCATGGCTGGCCGCCTGTGCGTTTCAGGTTTGTGTTGCTTTGAGACACGCGGCCTCTCCCTTCGGTCGAACGCGTGTTTCGGCACATGATTATTTTGTCGAATCCGAAAAGCACTTAATAGAACTCGAGATCACGGTCGACGATCACACTGATCGCAGCACCCGGCTGGACCGAGATAACCGGAGGCAGGGTGGCATATTCGCCAATCACCGCATCTGTGGCCTGCGAAAAACTGCCCGCGACATCCTCGGCAATTTCTGATCTGGTCTCGGAGCTGGCCTCGGATGCGGCGATTGCCGGTCCTGCGCCGATGATCGAGAGCAATGCGGCTGTGCCAAAGCGCAGCCCAAAGCGGGAGTTCACGGAGCCCGTCACGCCCGAGCGGCCCTGATCGTCCGCGCCAAATGCGGCGAGCTGAACCGATTGCCCCTCGGGTGTGACGATGCGTGACCAGCCAACCAGAATGCGGGCCTGGCCCAAAGAGACGTTCGAATTGTACGTCCCGAAGAGGCGGGAGCCTTCGGGAATGAGAACGCGGGACTGATCGAAACTCCAGACCGGGTAGTTCACGATGGCGGTAATCTGTCCGGGCAATGTGGATTCGATGGCGGTTTCCAGTGACGCTTGAATGAGCGTGCCCTGCAGCACCGTATTGGAAGGATTGGCGATAACCTGCGCTGTCGCGACTTGAACGGGCTGGGCACCGTCCAACACGAAGGCGCGCGCCGCTGCATCTCCGACCGCAGGTCCCCTCTCAGGGTCAGATGCCGGACTGCCCGTCTGGCCGCCCGCATCAAAGATCACCCCTTCGGACCGGATTTGTGTGTTGCGCAGCGCCGCCGCCTCGGCACGCCGACGGTCCAGTTCAGCCCGTTGCGCGGCTTCCTCCGCTGCGAGTTGATCCCGCTCGGTTTGCGCGCGTAGAGCATCATTCATACCGTCATCGATCTGCTGTTGCAGGGCGTCGTTCTGGCGCTGCAGTCCGAGCATTTGCTCCATCAACTGCTCCATCCGGCCATCGGCAACACGCGCGCGTGCGGCAACCTCATCGGCGATACGCTTTTGCGCTTCAAGATCGGCTTCTGCCAATCGGGTGTCCATCTCGCTTTGCATCTGGGCGATGAGCGCCGTGTTCTGTTCCTGGACCGAACGCAGCGCTTCGGCCAGCTCGGCGGAATTGTCGGGGGCAGGGGCCTCGGCCAGTCTTGCCAACTGGGCTTGTAGGGCGACCACGTCGCTCGCAAGCTTGGCGTTCTGTTCCTCGAGAGCTTGGCGCTGCGCCGCGAGTTCATCCTCGATTGGTCCGGGATCGAACCTCGGCTCTGATCTTTGTTCGGTCGGTTCAGCGTCGGCTGTCATGCGGCCAAACCCGTCACCGTCAACTTGATCCTGAAAGTCGTCGGCTTTCGATGTTTCAACGGCAGAAGTGATGCCGCTGCCTTGCACAAGCGGGTAGGCAATGATGGCGGTCCCTGCCACAAGCAATGCACTCAAACCAAGCCTGAGCCCGAGAGATGCGCGCCGCTTGGGTGCGAAGCTGTATTCCTTTTCCCCGGTTTTCTCGTTGCTCATGATCAGAACTCCCGTCCACGCAGGGCGGCCACGGCACCAGCCTCGGTCGTGAACCCACCAGTCTCACGGGTAATGCAGATATGATCGTCGCCCTTGCGGATGGTGTAGGCGTCCCGCACGCCGGTGACCCGCACGACCGCACCTTGCGTCTGGCTGTTCTGGGTGATCTCGTAGCCTTGGGCGTTCAAGCCGAAGATCGAAGGCCGCACGCCGGACCGGAATTCAAAGAAGGTCGAGCGCCCATCATTCCAGACCCGCACCGGGCGGATCGCACCGCTGCCCGCGAACTGATAGCCGGTATCTCGGCCTCCAGCCGCAAGCTGGCGCCCGGCGGGGCGCTCGTCGGGAAAGTTTACGACGACCCGGAAAGATTGTGTCCGCGAGCGTCCCTCTGTCAGATAGAAGGCGACAGCGCGGCGGTTGGTAAAAATCGTCAGGTTTGTCGCGGCCCGTGCCTCGACAGGCTTGATCGAGATCGTATTGCGGTTTGACAGAACCTCCACTTCATAGGACGCGGAGTCACCGATCAGGACTTGATTGATCCGTTCGCCAGGACCGAGTTCGATTGATGTGTTTACCCGAAGGTGGGTGTCGATCCGGATCACATCCGTAGGGTTGAAGGTCACGTGGCGAACGCGGGCGTCCTGACCCATGGTGACCGGTGCGCGCTCCGCCAAGGCGGGGGTTCCGAGCAACCCGCCGACCGTTGCGATGGCAATTATAAAGGTTTTCATGAATTATTCTCGTGTCAATGTTTCGGCATCGACCCGGTAAGCGGTCACCGAGAAGCCAAGGGGATTTTCCCAAACGCGTGTCAGGGAGCGTTCGCGGCGGGGGGCAAATTCAAACCCTACGGTGGCGATGAATGTTTGCGTGACGGGGGTCTGGTTGGGTCGGGTGAGGCGTTTGTCGAACCGGATCTGGGCCACTTCGTCTTGCAGGAAGGTGATCGCCCGCACGCGGACATCGACCTGCGCATTCGCGCCATAGCTGCGCGGTGGATAATTCTCGGACCCCGTGGTCCAGAGTTCTATCAGCGAGGCGCGCGCTGGCCCGCTAGAGCGCCGCTGGACACTTTCGAGCCGTTCCTGAATGCCGTTCCTGAAATAGCTTTCGCGGTCGCTGATATAGCTGACAAGCAAGGATTCCTTGATCGCTTCCTCATCGGTGATACCGGTCGGCTGAACCTGATAGATGCGTTCTGCTGCACCCGACGTGCTGTCGACGAGGACCGTAAACACTTCGGTTTCGCGCAGGGGCAACATAACCGTAATGGTCAGGGCCAACAGCACGGATACGGCGCAGGAACAGCCCGCAACGATCCATGCGGCGCGCGCTGCCCGGCGCGGACCCATCACCAAATCGATATCGAAATCACTCATGACTATCCCTTCTTCATCTTTCCGGCGAGCTTGACCGCGCCGCCCGCATAGCTCCCGGCACGGGCCGCGCTGGACGATCGGTCGGAGACGCCCTGTCCCTGAAGTCCTGCGTTGAAGCCCCGTCGCATGTCATCGCCGCCCCGGATCGCGGCACCGGTATTGCGCCACGCGTTCCCGGGCATCCGCGCGGCATTTGCACCGATCGAGGCGAGGCCGATGTTCGTGGCGGCAAGCCCTTGCGCGAAAGTTGGCACGAGCAACATCAGGCCGGCGCCGATCATCATCACCACGACGAACGAAATCGCGTCCCCGAGTGTTTCGACGCTGTCGAGGCTATCAGGTGCGACAGCTTCACCCGTCGCTATGGTGAAGCCAGCCATGGCAGCCACTAACAGCGGCACAAAGGAAAAACCGATGGCGAGTTTGACCCATGCCTCGAACAGCGGCGCCGATTGTTTGAATAATGTGCAAGCCACGACTACAGGTGCGATGGCGATCAATACCGCCAACATGATCTTGGCGGCCGACAGAACGATGATGGTGATCGTCGCCATGGCGGCGGCCACAAGAAACATGACCACGCTGGTCATGGCACCGGCCAGCCAGCCTCCATTCTGGCTGATCGCCTGCCCGACATTCAGGGCTTGGGAGTAGAGACCGTCTATGCCGTCATAAAGGTTTGTGACATCACCACCTGAGAGGGAGTTGAGAATACCTGCACCAAGTTCGGCAGGAGCATTTGTCAGCGCATCGTACGGAACAGAAAGGTTTGCGTAGATCAAAAACACATTGACCAGCACAATGCGCAGCCCTACCGACACGATTGTGGAAACCGAGAGCGGCACGGCTTGCAGACCCACATTTGCGCCTACAAGAACGACCACCAACACAGATGCGGTCTGTACAACCGGGCGTACTGCGGCAACCGTATCAGCATACGTGTCAGCTGCCACGCCCGCGACAGTGGCATCTACCAATGCCAGAACCTCAGCGATTATGGCCATCCTTAACTACCACACCGCTCCAATTGGAAGTTCTGATAGCGCTCGTTTACATCTGACCAATCGCTGCGACGGTATTTGCGAAAGACGCTGAAATCGCTGGTAATTGCATCCTGCGCCGCTTTGCCAATCCGTTCCTGCGTAAACGCATCGAGCGACCCGAGATCATAGATGCAGCCGCAGAAGCCCTGCGACATTGCAAGCTCTCTCAGGTCTGTGCCGAAGCCCCACCGAACCGCTCCTCGAAAAATCTCGTTGCCGAAAAACTCAGTGTCCGGATAGCTGAAGGTGCAGGTTTGCGGCTTCGGGAACATCAAGAGCCCTCTTGCCTGTACCTCGCGCATCAGATCGAGGAGGCGTTCTTCTTCCCCATTTTCGGTGGCAGTGACGACCCCCCCGAGCAACGTATCGTCGGGCAGGTCTTGCAAGTCTTCAGCCCAGGCACTGCCTGTTAGGGCGGTAAAAACTGCAACTGCTTTGAGTGATGTATTCAAGGGTCAGTCCTCGGCGCCGGAGAAATCAAAGAAGGAGCGTGTGCGCGCCTGCTCGGCCGCGAAATCAATGCCGTTTTGACCTTGCGCCAAGCCTTGGGCGGCATTCAGGCGCCACATCTGGCCCAGCATGTAATTCGTCTCCGCGGCCATACGCGTGTTGAGATCGATCGATTCCTTGAGCGTTTCCTGATCGCCAATCGCTTCCACTAGCCCATCGATACGCTCGATGCTCTGGGCGGCTTCCTCGTAGGAAATTTGGGCTTGCCCGATAACCATGGCATTGGCGGCCGCCAGATCGGCTATGGCAGCGCCTTGTGGGTTCCCGACGTCGTTCAGCTCGGTGAGTTTTTCTGAGGTGAACCCCGCACTGGCCATGGTCTCGCGCATGGCATCTGCGGCGCGGCGCTCACCCATGGTGACGTCGCCATCGAGCAGATCGTCCAGCAGGCTGTCAAAATCCCCGAGTGACAGGTTGTCCATGAAACCCGATAGATCGGTGATCTTCTGGGCGCGGGCACGCAGGTCCTCCACATCGTTGTAGAGGGCTGCGATTTCATTCAGGCCGGTAATTGAACCCAGGACGTCATCAAGAAGGCCCTGAATATCAGTGAGGCGCTCGATCTGGGTGCGCAATTCCTCGATTTGCTGGAGCTGGTTTTCCGCATCGCGCAGCGCGGCCTGCAGCTGCTCGATATTCTGCGCGAGGTTCGATCCATCGATCACAGGCACACCTTGAGCGAAGGCAGGAGGCAGGTGGGCCGCCATGAGTGTGCCCGCGACAATAATTGCGGCAATGCGGGTGTCAGCCCTCATCGGAATACCTCCAGAAAGTGGATTGCTCTAGGTGATCGGCGGCCTCGGTCAAACCTTGTGCCGCTTCGACTTTCACGTGGGTCGCGCGCAGACGCAGCGTCAGCGCGATGAGCCGCGCCCGTTCAGCAAGCATATAGGTGGAGCGGTCCAGCGCCTCTTTTGCGTTACCGGGCGGATCTTCACGCAAAAGCGCCGCGATCCTCGTCATGGCCTGATCGATCTGGGTGCCCATGTAGGCGCCATAGCCGACCGAGGCATCCGCCCAGTTGCCCCAGGCGGCCGAGGCACCATCGAAGCCCGCCAGTGACCCTGTCATGTCGACGCCGGTGATGGTGCCAAGATAGTCGTTGTAATAGCCGTTGATGCGCCGGACGTAGGTCTGGGTTTCCTCGAAAGGAGGCACACCACCATACTCGAGAACACGGCCAGGACCTGCATTATAGGCCGCCAGAGCGTGATCGATCCGACCGAAGCGGTTCAGTTGCGTGAGAATGTAGCGTGCGCCACCGTCCAGGTTTTCCCAAGGATCATACGGGTTCACACCGAGATCCGATGCTGTGCCCGGCATGAGCTGGCAAAAACCGCGCGCACCCACGGGGGAGACGGCTGCATTGTTGAAACGACTTTCCTGCTTGATCAGTGACTGAAACAGGATACGCCATGTCAGTGGCGTAAGTCCGGCGGCCGCAACACCGGGATGACCTTCATAGCGCCGCGCCACCGTGATGATCATGCGCTCCACGTCGCTTGGCTCACCGAAGAGGCGATCGGCATCAGGATGATTTTCCTGAACTGGGTAGGTCTCGGCAGCGCTCGACCAGCCGGGCCCACCAGCCTCGAACCCACTCAGGTCGGTGACACCGGTGGTCTCCGCCAGGAAACGCTCATAGGCTTCAAGCTGCTCATGATAGATATCCGCTTGTTCCTGGCGGGCGTCGCGCTTCTGGCCCTGCCGCAAGGCGTCGCGTGCGAGCTCTTCGACGCGAGACACAGCGCGGGCAAGGTTGGAGCCATCGATCACTGGCACGCCCTGCGCGGAGGCAAGTGAGCCAAGACCCAAGACCAACGGAACTGCCATTCTAGAAGCTCTGGAAATCACAATGCGCATTCCGTGAAACAAGGTCGGGAGCAGGGGCGGAGAACGCCATCGCGGGCCGCTCAAAACAGGGCGATCGCACGCCTGTTGATGCACCTTCGCAAGCGCTCAGGGCCGTTATGGCGACCAACAGAAAAAATCGTGCTTTCACATCATGTCCTTCCAGAATTCATCTTTCTTGCGCCAATTGGCAGGCGCCTTTTCCTCGCCGGTCTTGCCGCCACCAAGAACAGTAACCAGACCGCCCAAGCCTGCGAGATCGGTATTGACGAACACGCTGTCGGCACCGGAACGGATCAATGCCAGCCGCAATCCGGCTGTCGGGCTGGAAAGAAAATCCGCCTCGCGCGCGTTCAGGCGCAGGATGCTGTAATCCTCCGGATTTGCCCGTGGATTGGGAAACAGGATCTGGGTTGCCACACTTTCCGCGATGATCTGGCCGACCGAACTTTGGTCCAGATGGCCCGGTGTCTGGGTCAACATCATCACCACGCAGTTGCGCTTGCGCATGGTAACCAGCCAGTCATGGAGGCGCTTGACGAAGATATCGTCAGCCAACATCTTCCACGCCTCGTCGATCACAATGATCGTTGGTCTGCGATCCTCGATGACGCGCTCGATACGGCGGAAGAGATAGGCGAGGAGGGCGGAGCGTTCTGCGTCCTGGTCCAGAAGTTCGGTCATGTCGAGACCAAGGACATCCTCGCCAATGGCAATCGACTGGGCACTGGGCCTTGAGAAAAGCCAACCGTACCGGCCGGCTTCTGTCCATTCCCGCACGCGGGACACCAGGTCGCCGTCATCATCGGTAGAAGCCACGAGGCTTGCCAAACCGTCAAAGGTTCTAAGGCCCGGCTCCGCAGCGGCAATCTGACGAACCGCCTCGTTCAGTGCTGCGGTCTGGACCGTCTCAAATGGACGGTGGCGGGCCAGAATGTCGCCGAGCCAATCTGTCAGCCAGGCGGCCCCCCGCGCATCGGTCTCCGTGGTCATCGGGTTAAAGCCGGTGGGCTGGCCCACCTTGATTTCGCTGTAACTGCCACCCAAAGCGCGGATCGCCATCTCCAACCCCTGATCCTTGTCGAAAACGATGACCCGCGCACCCACTCTGCGGGCCTGCGCCATGAGAAAGGCCGTGCCGAGTGTCTTGCCGGAACCGGTGCGGCCCAGAACAAGCGTGTGTCCGACGCTTGGCTCATCGGTCCGGCGCCCCGCTTCGTGAAAGTTGAACCGGTAAAGGCTGGAGGTCACGGTCGGGAAGGCCGTGATCGTCTTGCCCCATGGGCTGGCCTCAGGTCCGCGTCCTGGCCTTGTCTTGTGAAACGCCGCCAGTTCCGCGAAATTGTGCGACGAAACGATCCCGTCACGGATCCGGTAGGTCCAGTTTCCGGGCGCTTGTGCGAAATAGAGCGCCTTTGCAGCCCAGGATTCCCTTACCAAAACGGCACCAGTCTCTTGCCCAGCCCGCCAGATCTCGGAAGCTGCCTGTTCCAGTTCCTCGGCGCTGTCACAGAAGACCTGCACGGAGGCATGATGTGTCCCAAAGGTTGACCGGCCGGATGCCACGGCGTCGGCGGCTTCGATCAATTGCTCTGTCAGGCTGACACCAGCATCCTCAGAAGCACCCCTCTGGCGGAACGTGCGTTGAATGCGCTCAACCATCTCATTGGCGCGCCGCGGCGTAAAAGAGTTGGTGATCGTGATGTCATAGGGCAGTTCCAGCGCGTCAAGCATGGTTGGCCAGGTGCGACTGGGATAGGATTTTATCCCGAAAATCGCGCCGTATCGTGCGCTGCCGCCGCTCTCCAGCTGCATGGTTTTGCCTTGAAAGCTGACGTCGAAATTGCTCATCGTGTCAGCCAACAGCTGCCCGGGCGCCGCGATGATCCTGCCGTAGTTCTGTCCGTGAACCGCGGCCAACACTGCAAGCCAGTCCCCGCTCGAGACTGTCAGGCGCGCTGCACCTGCGTCGGAATACATCGCCATGAGCAGCGTCATGGCCTCTTCCAGGGCAACAATTCGGGTATCGATGTCTTTCTGGAAACCTCGGCCGCTGCCAAGGGCGCCCAGAATCTTCGAGAATGCCTGCGGCATCGACGGCCGCATCAACACTGTCAGGATCAATGTGCGGGCTTTCAGGTCACGTGCGCGCAGGCTTCTCTGCCACGCCGCGTCTACCGCATTTGCAAAAGGCATACCGTCAGGCGCTGCAAGGTCCACGACGTCCGGGCGTGATACCTTGTTGATGTGGAAACCGAAACGCTCGCCCAACTGACTGACGATCCGGGCAAAGCCTTCACTGATCTCATCGATCCGGGTGTCATTGCTGGTGAAGCTGTCGATCCCGCCGAGCGTGACAGACGCCATCAGATCACCCTGCCGAGTCAGGATGACATTGTCTCGTACTGCGGCGATGTAAGGTAGGTGCCGCCCAAGACGCTCGGCTTTCAAAACCTTGTCTCCAAGTGCATCCCGAACAGCTTTGCTGGCAATCAATCCCCGAAACTCACGCGACATAGAGATCGCCCCCATCACCGGATCGCACACTCGTTCGCGGTGTGCACGACATCACCACGTTCAAAATCTGAAACAAATGTGGATTGCGGTCTGCAACCAGCCAAAGCGGTGCGTAGCCCGCGAGGAACACCAGCAGGAACCGCATGTCGTCAACCAGAATGAAAGGGATCACAGATGCGAAAACCAGCGCCACGAAATATCCGATCGGGAGGCCGAATATCCGCGGCGGCTTGGTCAGCCCCAGAAAGAGTGGTGTGTCGCGCATGGAGGTCTCTGCAGCCTGTCAGATCAAGGAGCCGCAAAGCCGTCGATGATGGTCTCGGCCGAAAAGATAAGCACCACGCCGACAAAAACGGCGACGAAGATCGGCCAGTTGAGGCGCCCGAAAAACATCATGACACCGGATCCCACGAGAGCGAGCACGCCGAGGCCACGACCGATCGGACCCGTCACCGCGTCGATGATGTTGTCGATCATGTCAGAGACCGGGCTAAGGTCCTGTGCGAGCGCCGGTGCTGCGGCCACTATCAGCAACGCGGCCAATGCCGCCCGGGTATAGTCGATGCGTTTCATATCTGGTCTCCGATGGATTGGGCATAGACGGCCATGACCTTGCGGACATGGCCTTGGGTTTCGCGGTAGGTGGGAATACCGCCATGGCGCGCCACGGCTTCGGGGCCGGCGTTGTAGGCCGCGAGCGCAAGCTGCGGCGTGCCGAAACGATCAAGTTGTGTCAGCAAGTAGCGGGCGGATCCATGCAGGTTTTGCTCAGGATCATGCGGATCGATGCCAAGCACGCGTGCAGTGTCCGGCATCAACTGCCCAAGCCCGATTGCGCCGACATGCGACCGCGCGCTTGGATCGAATGCGCTTTCAATTGCGATGTTGGCGCGAAAGAATGCGAGCCAGTCGCGAGAGGACATCCCGGCCCTGCGCAGGGCCGGGTGGTCCACGTAGACCGACCCCACATCAAGGATCATAGTCTCGATTTCTGGGCGACCCGATGGGACCCGAGACGGGAAAAGGCGTTGTGAATTAAGAGGGGCAACCTTAGATCGTGTGACAACGTCGCTTTGGTCGGGCTGAGGCCTGGCGAAGTCGAGAACGCTGCTGGTCAGTCGACCAACACGGTCTGGAGCATCGAGATCGATAACGGATTGTGCATGAGTGGAAGGGCCTGAAAGGCCCCAGAGAACGAGGCTAGCCGCTGGTAGGATACCTTGTTGTCTCAAACTCCCACGTGCCTCTCTCACCTTCTCGGAGAGGGCAGCTGAATACCATTGCGTCGAGCTCCAGGCAGAAGCTCATGAGCCCTGCTGCGGTCTTGAAGACGCGTGGTTTCAGATCCCGGTTGGTCACATAGACCGACCGGTGCACACCGTCTTGACCGTCATTGGAGCAGACGAAAACCGTCCAGCCACCCCTATGCGTATTGCCGCCCTTTTCCGGGGCTTCAACGCATTCCACCTCGATCCATGCCCCTCCCTCGATCGCCTCTTGCATGTGCGATGTTAGGATCACGGGGTATTTTGTTCCTGCCATTTTGCCTCCGAAGGAAAGAAGTTCCTACGGAAGTAACCTGCTTTTGCACCGCTTCAAACAGTGCATGTCACAAGATATGCTGCGACGTAGCGGAAAACACTTTAGATGGTCAATAGATATCTTTTGATTGATTGAGATATTTTTTCAGTGCTAGGTCCGACACACGATTCGCCCCCAGATTTTCGGGAGACCACCAGATGTCGCGGTTGCTGGCATGTAGCACATTCATCGCCCTAGCGATCCCAGCAAACGCCGAGACGCTGGCGGTGGACTGCGTGTTGCCGTTGCGGCCGGAGCTGGCGGCCTCGCCTGCGCTCCTGAACGAGTACGGCGACGACATCAGAGCCGAGTTCAACACCTACTTCGATGAGGCGCAAACCTATCTGAATTGCCTCGCCGCAGCATCAGCTTCCGCGCAGGTAGAAGTCCGTTTTGTGCTTGACGCTTACCAGGAGATGTTCCAATGAAACGATGCGAAGAATATGTCAGCAATTATGACATAATTAACATAAATCCTATTACACGCCAATGGCTTAGCCGCAGGGGCGTTTCGTGAGACGGGCCCTGTCAACCGCCGCGATGATCGCGATTGGCCTTGTGCCGCTTGGCCCCCAACAGGTTGTCGCACAAGGCTACCAAATCGATTGCGCAATCCTCTTGTGCCTTGCCGGAGGTTGGCCGTCATCTGTGCCTTGCGCCCGTGCTCGCGCGGAATTCATCCGTCGCATTACGCCTTGGCCAATTGAGCCACCGCTTCAGATCTGGCGTTGCCCCATGCGCGCTGCCATGAACCCCCCAGACCCAGCGCAACGTTTGTACAACCTGGCCAGCGTTCAGACGGACATGTCGTTCAGCCTACATCCTGAGTCAGAAACACTCCATCGCACCCAAGCTGTCGGTGGCGGCGCTGACATCGACATAAGCGGCCCAAGTTTTGATTTCATCCGCTCGATCGATGTCTTTCAGGTCTCAATACGCCAGAGTGAATCCGACAAAGGCGAATGCAACCGCACAGATTTTGTCCGTCACGGCACTTATGACGAGATCGGGCAGTATAATTGGCGCGCAAGCTCGCTGGGTGCGTTGCCTTTGGCGTTTCGAGGCGAAGAGCGCTACGGCGAACATTGTCCGGAGATCTCTATTCGCGCTGTTTTTGTAGACTGGAATGACCATCAGGGTCGCTACGGTTTCGAACAGGTCAATTACTGATCCTGTCGCTCTCAGACGCAAGGAGGAGCATTTCCCAAAAAAGCGAAACCCCCGCAAGGCGGCAACCAAGCGAGGGGCTCAAAGAACAACGGAATTGGCGTTCCGTCCGATCAAATCAAACTGTGATCTCGTTCTAGCAGTCCCGACAGTCAAGGCAATGAAAAAACGTGTCGCTCGCTGGGACACGGATGCCCTGTTGCAGCCTTGTCCCAATTCACAAGGACTAGACATTGAACGTGATCCAAACCCATCTCACCCTGCCGGAAGGCTGGACCAAGGGTGCTGTTATGGCACTAATTTCAGAGGTTGCCCCGCATATAGGCCTGCGCCCGGCGCGCCTCGCAGTTCTGAACTACATCATCGGGCGCACCCGCGCATCCGACTGGACCTCTCCCCATCGTGAACCGGTGTTTTTTGGCGCGCAAGATCTCGCAGCGGTCGAACTTGGCAAGACGTCGCGCCAGTTGCGAACGGATGAGGCCGCGCTGGCCAAGCTTGGGCTGATCGTGAAACGTGTCGCGGCGAATGGGGCCCGCTATGGTCGTGCTGGCCTAGGCTTGATACTGACTCCGCTGATCGCGCGACTGGAAGAGTTCATAGCCCTTCGCGATCGGCTCCGTGCTGAACGGAGGCATTTGCGCGCTTTGAAAGATCTTCGGTCCCTTCGTTTGCGTCACATGAAACGGTGTATCGCCGCCCTGCCCTCCTCGGCTATCAACGATCCTGAGATCGCCAAGATTCTGGCCAGTTTCGATGAATGGCCACGCAGCGATGCGTTAAGCCGTCTCGGTCTGGAGCGGCTCAACGCCCATTTGAAGGCCAGTTCCGATTTGTGCAACAGCCTTGACGACTGGCTTGGAAAACGTGGGCTTTCTTCCGACCAACCAGCGGAAAACTTCCGGCCCTTTACACAGAACACCAGAGAAGAAACTCAAACTGTAAAGACGCCACCCGCTGTGGATAAATCTGGAAGATACGCGGAAATCGCACAGAGTGAATCGCCATCATCAATTCCCTGCCCCGCGCCACCCGCTCTGACGCCAGAGAATCTATATCGCATTGCTGGCGACGGCCTACGCATGATGCTTGACGCGAGCCGAGATCAAAACCGACCTCTCAAAGAGCGCGACATCATCGAGGCGGCCTGGGCGTTGCTGCCGATGCTCGATATCCATACTTCAGTTTGGCACGAGGGCCAGAGCACCTTGGGCGACCACGGGTTGGCTTTTTGCCTACTATTGGTTGATGCGCAGCGAGATCACCCGAGTTATCCAGTTCGCAATCCTGGCGGCTTAATGCGCGAACTGATCCGTCGAGCTAAGGCAGGAAGGCTGGACTTTGATGCAAGCGTTGCGACTCTGCAAAAACGGCGCAATGGGGTGAGGTAGAGTTTCCAACCTGCAACTGAACTTGCCAAATATGAACTCACGCTGAAGCGCAAAGTTCTGATATTGTCTTTTACTCCAATCGGTTGCGTATTTCCATCAACTTGCTCTC
>NZ_JBPOFB010000026.1:0-26895 GCF_051251565.1 Marivita sp.
ACATCCGCACCCAATACCGTGCTCAGACGCCCACGGCGCCCCGTCTGCAAAAACGTATCGGCCATAACGACCACCTCAAATAAGCTTTAAAAAAATCAAACTATTGAGAGAGTGTCAGGCGCATGGCGCAAAATGGCAAGTTTTTTTGAAACTCCGGGCCGGTGGCGGCTCAGGGCGTGCCGCGCTGCTGGGACCATTTCTTGCAAAAGCCCAGAAAGGCCATTTCCGGGTTGCGCGGTGTGGTGCTGGCCCAGGCGCGCCATTCGGCCTCGATCACGTGCACGTCCCATCCGGGAGCGGCGGCGCGGGCCATGTCATAGACATCCGGGTCCAGAGACGGGATCTCGACGGCCTCGGAACGGTCATCGCCCACAGTGCCACGGCTGCGCGCAATAAGATGGTCTTTCTCGTCGTCGATGCGGATCTGGTAATCCGGCATGTGGTTGTATTCGCTGTCTTCCTTGGCGATGGCCAAGACCAGACGGCGGAATTCGCGCAAGGTTGAGCCCGAGCCGCATTTCTTTTGCAGCACCGCCATCGACACGCGCCATTCCTTCTGCCGTCCGCAATGCTTGCGGGCCAGTTCGTAGATCCGCCGTTCCAGCGGTTTGCGCAGGCGGAAATATTCGCGCGACAGCGTCAGCACCTCTTGGGCGCGGATCGCGTTGAAAACCCAGTCCGACAGCTTGACCTCGACCTCCTGCATCCGCCCGTCACGGGTTTCGCGCACGATCTTGGCGCGCTCGATCAGGCCGAAAGTCTCAAAGACCTCCTGCCCGCCGGTGGTGATGTTGGTGGAAATCCGCGTGCCCGCCAGCCGCTCCATCGCCGCCTTCAGGAGGTTGTAGCCGCGCCCGGTGGTCATGCGGTTGGTGGCCTTGAGCAGATCGGCGGCCTGAAAGCGGATCACCTGTTGCGGCTCACGGCCTTCGTTCATGCCTTTGATCAGGGACGAGATGCAGTAGATCAGCACGTCGCGGTCATGCACCGTGGCCAGCCCGTCGACCGAGGGTTTGATGTCGATGGTGACGCCGTTGTGTTCATAGCGCCGCGGCCGTGTGTCGGGTTTGGTCGAGAGCGAAAATATCGGGTGTTCCATCGATCCCATATCGCCCTTAGGGGCTGCATCGAGGATGTCGCAGACGAAGAAATCGCCCTGCGGATGGCGGTCCGGCAACAAGGGATAGGCGGTTGTCATGGCACGCTCCTCAACGACACTTCACACACGCAGCACCGTACAACGACATTTCACACACGCCAAGGCAAAAACGACACTTCACACACGGGTGGTTCGACACTTCACACACGCCCACCCCGGAAAATCCGAGTCCCCACAAAGGGTTATCCACAGGGGATCAGGCGGGAACTCGGCGCGATTCGGGAATCACCACTCTACACACGGTGAATCACCACTTTACACACGCAGAATCACCACTTTACACACGGGGGCTGTTGGCAAGTGACTGATGTTGTTTGGTAAATTGGCCCTCAAAAAGGGCGTAACACGAGTCTAACACATATTAACACCCAAAGAGCGCTGATACGGAACTGGACAGGGCAGCGAAAACGGAACCGTCGGACCTGCTATGAAAGACCAGGGCTGCATTGCCGAAAGCGCCGCCTTCGGCCCTGGCCCCGTGGGGACAGAACATCTGATCAGGTCAGAAACGGCGTTGAAGCGCGTCTTGGTATAGCGGGTTTGTCCCTGCCCCTCGGACCAGCAGATCCCGGGCACGGCGGGCGCGCAGGGCCTGAGCCGCATCCTCGGCAAAGCGGTCGGCCACATAAGCGATGCCCTGGGCGTAAAGCGCAGGCGTGTGGTGGGTCTCAAGTCGCGCCCGCCCTGCGGCACCGATGGTTTGACCGGTTCCGCGATCGGCATGCAGGCGGCGCACCAGATCCTGAAGCGCGTCAGCTTCGAGGTCCAGCGGGATCTTGAACACGGTGCCTTCGGGAAGCGATCCGTACCAGCCCAGATCGGTGACCACGGCAGCGGCAGAGGCGTTCCAGATGCGCAACTGGCTGCCCGATGCCTCGCCCATGGTGGGATACCGCAGGTTGAAGACCAGATGCGCCTCCGCCAGCCGGGCATCAAGCTCGGGCTCGGGGACAAAGCCATGAATGCGCACCCGGTCCGTCAGGCCCAGCTCATCCAGTCGCCCGGCAAGATAGGTGGGGTCCCAGACATTGCCCATGATGTCGAAGCGAAAGTCGATGTCATGGCGCAGCGGCGACAGCGCTTCGAGTACCTGTTCAAGCCGCCGGTTCGGACCGATATAGCCGAATTGCACAAAGCGCAGCGGCCCGGTCCCGGCGCGGGTGGCGGGCACCGTCTGGTCCGAGGGGCGGAACGGCAGATCGAGATGATAGGCCGGCGCGATGCCTGTGGCTTTGGTTGCCTCGAACGCCGCAGGGGTATGCGCAAGGACCGATACGGCCCGGTCCAGCGTCAGCTCGAACCCTGGATAGGTCTTGGACAGCTCAATGGGTTTCATCTGCCCGTCGAACACGCGGCGGGCGGCGCTCAGCCCGGATTGCCCATGCCACCGGGTGATGTCAGCCTCGTAGAGGTCACGCGGGAACCGGCGGTTGTACATCGCGTCAAAGCACAGTTCCTGAATGGCCAGATCATGCAGCACGATGATCGACGGGATTCGCCGCACAAGACGCAGAAAGCCCGAATGAAACACCCAGGAATTGCCGATATGAACAAAAACCGCATCCGCCCCGCCGCCCTGCCCTGCCTTGGCGAAATCGCCGGGCAGCACGCGGTCGGGATCAAGGTGGCGCACCGGGCAGATCGCCTCAAGGCTGCGGTCCCAGTCGCGCGCATCGGTCCACAGGGTCAGATCGCAGGCTTCGGCCAGTTCCGGCAGGATGCGGCGGGTGTAATGGGCGATGTCGGTCTGGGCATCGGGCACCGGCGACACCCAATGCACCTTTGGCTTGGAGGCCTGCGTCATGCCCCTGCCCCCATCAGGGGCACGGTTTTGACCATGCGCAGGAAAGCCTCCTGCGAGCAGGGCAGCGACAGGGTTGGCGCGCGGCCCGATCCGGTCATCACCCCGACCCCTGCCTGATAAAGATGCAGGCGCAGAATGCCCTGATCTTGTGTCCCTACAGGATCAAGGCGCAGGGCGATGTCGGTGCTGTCTTGCGGGCCAACCGGACCGGTGAGCGGTTGCATCAGGTGTTGGTGGCGCAGAATGCCCTGCCCGTCGATCCATTCGGCCAGCAGACAGGTTGCTGCGGCACCCGAGCTGGCCCACCAGGCGGGGCTGTGGTTTTCGACCCGCAGGCGGGTGAGGCCGGTCTGGGCTTCGGTGCTGGTGACGCGCAGCGCGCCCGACATGCGCACCGGGTCGCCGTGATAAAGCCGCGACGGAGCGCCTTGCAGTGTGCCGGTCTTGCGCGCGAGGTAAAAGATCGTCTCGCCGCGCATCGACAGGTCGTCACCGCGCGCCATCAGCAGCTCTGCGATGCCGGGGTCGATCTTGCGATCGTAGACGTCATGGGTGCGCAGCGACACGGTCTCGAACCCGGCAGCCTGTCCCAGCTCGGGCAGTTCGCGGGGGGCGTATTCGCGGTTGTGGCGGCCATAGACGCCGCCCGAGGGCACGAAGATGCCAAAGGAATAGGGCGCGATGCCATTCAGCATTTTCCACACACCCCGGTGGCTGGTGACATTGGGGGTGGTCAAAAGCAGGTGCCCACCGGGTTTGAGCACTCGGTTGGCCTCGGCAAAGACGAAATAGGGATCAAGTGCGAGATGTTCGAGGATCTCCATCCCGGTGACGAGATCAAAGCTGGCATCCGGATAGGGCCAGGGATCGCGTTCGGAATTGGCCGCTTCCAGCCGGATGTCGATCTCTGGCAGGGGACCGGTTTTTAGACTGTCCCCATGGGGACACAGGGGGCGAATGGTTTGGTGGTACGGATCGGGGCCTTCCCAAAGACCGTCTTGCACGATCCCGGCAAAGCGGTTGGCCATCAGGGCCTGAAACACCAGCGGCGGGAACACCCCCACATCCAGCGCGCGGGTCACCTCGCACCCGTCAAGCTGGCGCAGGGTGGTCATGTAGCGGGTCCAATGCGTGCCAAGATAGCTTGCCAGCCCCGGATCGATGGGCGCGGCATCATCCCCCAGAAGGCCGGGCAGTTCGTCGAACGCATAGGCCGAGAGCACGTCTTCGATGCTGTCAAAGGGCAGTCCCTCGGGCGGCTCGGGCGGTGTGATGGCCTCCAGGAGCGCCGTGACGGCCTGGTCCTGTGGTGACGGGGCGGGGGTGCCCTCTGTCGCCTCCTTGGGGTCTGTCCGGGGCGCTGCGGCGTTGTCCGTGGGGGTGCCTGGGGCCCCTGCCCCGTCCTGCGAGGCCACAGGCGGGGACACCGGCAGCGGCACCGGGTCCACGGGGCGGTCCATGCGGCCTGCCAGCGTATCGACCACATGGTCCCACGAGATGTTCATGGAGCGGTAGCGCGCATGGCCCGCCTGCCCCAGCTTTTCTGCCAGTGCCGCGTCGGACATGACCCGTTCAAACGCCTTGCCCAAGGCGGCGGGTTTGGCGGCAGTGACAAAGCCTTCGGCCCCGTCGCGGATGAATTCGAGCGGCCCTCCCGCATCGGATACGGTGATGACGGGTTTGCCCGCCAGCATCGCCTCAAGCGAGATATAGCCGTAATCTTCGTCCTGCGGGACAAAGACCACGGCGCGGGCCTCGGCGTAGTGGCGCAAGAGGGTGGCGTCATCGACCGCCCCCAACCATGTGACGCGGTCGGCCACACCCAGATCAGACGCCAAGCTGTGCAGCTTGTCCTGATAGGTGGGGTTTTCGGCGACACCGGCCACCACCAACGGGATGCGCGATCCGGTGGCCGCCAGCCCGCGCAGGATCAGCTCCAGCCGTTTCGACGGATTGATGCGCCCGGGCGCAAACAGGTAGTCGCCATAGGCCCCCTGCCGCATTGCCTCGGCGTTGGGTGGCGGGTGATAGAGCGGGGTCGAGGCCACGCCCAAATGTTTCTCAAGCCGGGCGGCCACATTGCCGGAATTGGCATAAATCGGATGCGGGGTGTCGGCAAAGGCGGCGCGGTCCTCGGCATGGATCAATTGGCGCAGCGCATCGCCATCGGGGTCGTGCAGCAGATCCGAATTGCCCAGATCCCATTGGTCATAGGCCTGTCGGTGCTGGTGGATGACCCAGTACAGCTTGTTGGGGTGCGGCGCGAGATAGGCCGGAAACTTGAGCCCGATCACCATGTCCACCGGCACGCCTTCGACCTCGGACAGATCGAGCATGCGGGCGGCAAGGATGTGATCTGCCAGTACCGGGCCGGGATACCATTTGAAGGGCAGCGTGATTTCCACCGCCTCGTGACCAAAACGGTTCAGTTCGCGCACGAGATTGGCAGCGTGCCGTTCGGCCCCGCCGGTGACAAAGGGAACCTGGGTGCGAAGAACGCCAATGCGCATAAGTTCAGTCCTTGTTTGGCCGGGTTCCCAGAACCGCAAGATCCTGCGGTCCGAACATCAGGAAGGCCAGTTCGTCGTTGAAATCGGGCGTGTCGAGGAATTCGGCCAGACGTTCATGCGGGTGTAGGTGGCGCACCTCCACCGGGTCAAAGCCTGCGGTCTCGAACAGCACGCCCAACACCTGTTCCGGCATCGGCTTGAGATGGGTTGGATCGGTGTGGAAGGTGGTCGCCCCCACCAGCACGTTGCGGGTGTTTGGTGTCTCGAACAGCAGCACCCCGCCGGGGGCCAGAACGCGCATCGCTTCGCGGGTGATCCAGGCCACGGCGTCAAAGGGCAGGTGTTCGACAAGGTGATGCGCGGTGAGGATCGACAGGCTGGCATCCTCCATCTCGGCCAACGCGGCCAGCGCATCTCCCAGACGCACGTCCAGCCCGGCCTCGCGGGCGGCTTCGATCTGCACCGGATTGGTGTCGATCCCGAACGCCTCGATCCCGTTGTCGCGCAGCAGGCCCAGCCATTCGCCACGTCCACAGCCGATATCCATCGCCGGTTTGCGCCCGGTGCGGATCGAGGCGGATTCCATGTCCGGCAGGTAGATCGAGAGCCGTTTGGTGATGTCCTCCACCGATCCGCGATAGCGGTTTTCAAGCCGGTGATAAAAGCTGTCCTTGAACAGATCGAACCCGTCCGAGGCGGGCAGCGTCACCGCGGCTGCACGGCGCGCCGGGTCAGTGACCAGATCAGGGGCCTGAGTGCCCGTGGCCTGTGCCATCTGGTCCACCCGTCGGGTCAGATCGCTGAACAGCCGCGCCAGAAGCGCCGTTTCGGCCTGCGTTGCGCGCAGGGTGGTGGCGGTCTGAAGTGCGATGTCACGCAGCTGGTCGTTGATCTGGTCATGGTGCTGATCAAGCCGGTCTGACAGCGTTTGCGTGACGCTGTCGATCCGGTCGGAGGTGGCGTCGATATGATCGTGCAGCGCTGTATTCTGGTCGTTCATGGCCTGTTCGATGGCGCTGAAGCTGTCTTGGTGGGTGTCCATCACCTGCCCGATCTGGTCGGTGCGTTCCCAGATCTGGCGGATGTCATGACCCAATTTGCCCAGCTCGCCTTCGATGGCATCCATGCGCAGCTCGCTGGCGGTGATGCGCTTGCGCGCGTCTTTGGCCATGCCTTCGGTGCGGCCCAGCTTGAAGATGGCAGAGAAATAGCGCTCCAGGCGCTTGATCGGGGTCAATTTGCGTCTCCTTCGCGGGGGCTGGGGCGTGCCATGAGAGGTGGATGCGGGTGGCGTTTCGGCGCTCCGGGGGGACAGCAGACCGCGGGCGGCGGCAAAGCCACGCCTGGACCGTGCGCGCACGGTCACCGGCGCGGGGGGCGGATCGGTCGGCACCGAGAGGCGCGTTGCGGCATCTGGTGTAAAGCGGTCCACGACTGCGGCGGGTGGCGCATCGCGTGAAGACGGATCGTCAGGTGTCATCGGCTTGGCCCTGCTCCCCAAGGTCTTGGTGTTCATAACATGCGGCCCGGTGGCACGGATAGGCCCGCACCGCCATCGCCCATAAGGCCCAGCCGTTCAAGGGTTAGACTGTCCCCACGGTGCGGATCAATCGTCCTGTGCGGCTTTGTAAAGCGCCCAGGCCTCTTCGATCACCACACCTTGCTGAACCCCGCGAAAGCGCGCTTCAGCGGCGATGTCACGGGCCACGTCGGGCATCACCTTGGCGTGCACCTGACCGGTGCGCGGGCTGGGTTTTCGGCCGCGTTTCTTTTTGGGGGTGCGGTCGACAAAGCCATGTTTTTCCGCAGCCTCGTCGGTCTTGGCGACGGTTTTGGGGCTGCTGTCCTTGGGTTTGGCGCGCAGCTTTCCGGGGGTGATGGCGATCCCGAACGGGTTCTTGTCGGACATGGCTCAACCCTCTGCTGTGAGACGTGTGTAGACCTGCATCGCAAAGGCGCGGGCATTGTCGCGCGCGCCCTGCATGTTGCCTTGCGGGGGCATCGAATAGAGATCACCGCCAAAGGCAAAGAGCCCTGAAAACGCTGCCCGTTCCATCAGCGGCGGGTCGATCACATCAACGCCCTGATCGCGCAAGGACGCCTCGATACCCTTGTGCTGTTTCGACATGATTGCCTTGGTCATGGTAAAGACGACGGCATGGGGGATTTGCCGGTCAAGCGCCTCTTCTTCCTCGGCGATGAGTTGCAAGGCGCGGGCCCCGATGGTGGCGTCCAGCGTGGTGGCGCGCATCGGCGTCAGCACCAGGTCGGCCTGGGAAATGGCGCGGCTGACCAGCCGTGACGCGACCCCTTCGAGATCGACCACGACGATCTGTCCGTCGCTGTCATGCGCCTTGATGGTGCGCACGATGTCTGCCTCGGAAATATCTGATAACACGGTGATATTTTTTGGCACATCGGATTGGCTGGCCCAAAGGGTCAGCGACCTGTTCGGGTCGCAATCCAGCATCGTCACCGGCACGCCTTCATGCGCAAGTTCGGTGCTCAATAGCACCGCCGTGGTGGATTTTCCGGCCCCCCCTTTGGGAGAGGCGACAACGATGGTCGGCATGGCGGAATCCTGCTCTTATTTGCTTATCCGATAAGATTATTAACCGGATTATATAAATAATCCAATAAATTTATTTATCCGGTAATATAAATAATCCGGTATTTTTGATTATCCGGTGGATGTAAATACCCGGTTACACAAAACTTGATAGGCTCGGCGGGCTTGAGCTGCGGTGGCTGGCGGACAGATGCAAAGGCACGGGCATTCCCCAGCGGCAGGATTGTTGCGTATCGGTCACGATACTAAAGATAAGCATTTACCTAAATCGTTATAAAGCAATGACTTAAGTCGATTATCTCAAAGGGTATATAATTCACTATACAGGGGTATGGGTTTTGCTATACATTTCTCCTTGTTGAACTGAAATCGAAGGTTTAGAAGCCTTCGCAGTTGAACCTTATTGATATCTTTCGAGCGTTTTTAGTATCGCATGTTTTTGTATGCTCGGAAGGTTTGCGGTGAGGACAACAAACGATCGTTGATGGGGCCGAATTACTCGGGCACCGAAATTTAAGAGGAAGATAAGCTATGGCTCTCGACCTAAGCACGCTGACGCCCGAAGAGGCGATTACAGCATTCTACATCGGCTACTTTGAACGTGCCGCAGACCCCGAAGGTCTGGAATTCTGGACAAACGTTCTGGAAATGACCAGCCTTGACCTGGCCGCGATTGCATCTAACTTCGTGGATCAGCCTGAAACAGCGGACGCGCATCCGTTCTTCGCGAACCCGACAGAAGAAGGTGCCGGCGCATTCATCGCCGAGCTGTACCTCAACCTGTTCGAGCGCACCGAAGTCGACGCGGCCGGTCTTGAATTCTGGACCGACGTTCTGCTTGCGTCCGTCAATGGTGAAGAAGGCGCGCTGTCGGTTGGTGAGATCATCATCCAGATCATCAGCGGCGCCCAGGACACCGAAGCCGGCAACGACCGCACAACGATCCTCAACAAGATCGACGTCGCGACAGCGTTCACGGCAGCGGCCAACGCAGAAGGCATCACAAGCTTCCCGGAAGACGACCCGATCAGCACGCAGGCGTCCAGCATCATCGCCAACGTGACATCCGAAGGTGCCACCGTTGTGGCAGCCAAGACCGCGATCGGTGAATTCTTCTCCGACACAGGTGGCGGCGGCGGCGTTGCCGGCGACTTCTTCATTCTAAGCGCTGACCAAGAGCAACGTGATAACCTCTCAGGCACCGAGGGCAACGACACGTTCGAAGCCTTCAATGCAGAGCTTCAGGACGGCGACCGTGTTGACGGTGGCGCGGGCCGTGACGTTCTCACATATTTCAACTCTGTTGACGGTGTGGCCAAAGCGCCGATCACAACCGGTGTTGAGCAGTTCGTCATCACCAACCAGATGAACGATCTGAACTCCGTTGCTGACAACAATGTCGGCGGTTACAGCAGCGTTATCGGCGACCAGCTGACCAACAACCTGCCGATCGATGGCACCATCGAAGTTGACGTCGAAATCGACGGCGGCACGATGTCGGGCATCACCCGTTGGGAAGACTACGATTCCCGCGCAGATGTCGTCATCGAAGACGCACGTGATCTCAACCCGGACGACGGCACCTTCACCGGTGACATCACTGTCGCAATGGTGTCGACCGATCCCGGCAACGTGGACTACGCTGTCTATTTCGACGATCCGACCAACACGTCGCAGAACTTCGGTACGCTTGAACTGCGCGTTCTCGACCAGGAAGCCGCATTTGGCCTTCCGGCACCGAGCGCAGGCTCCACAGGCTACCTGACAGAATCGTCGCTGGTTGAATTCACCTTCGAATATGACGGTGGTCCGATCACAGTGACGCTGGCAGACCAGCTGGGTGTGACCTATGGCCCGAACGTGACGTTCCAGGATCTGCTCGAGCAGATCGAAGGCGCGACACAGCAGGCTTTGGTTGACGCAGGCGCGACAGACCTGAACTTTGCGGCTTCCTTCGGCGCCCCGGTGTCCGTCGGTGTTGGCAACCAGTTCACACTGCCGATCATCCTGACCTTCGACGTTCCTGCTGACACGATCACAGCCAACCCGAACAACATCATCGTTCAGGGCCGTGACTCGGGCAACAACAACGCAACCGACACATTCGGCGCTTTGGCAACAGACCGTCAGACTGTGGAAGAGCTGATCCGCCTCAACGTCGAGCTTGACGATGTGGGCAAAGGCTCCATGGGTGGCGACGCCATGTTCGGCGCAATGTCCACCGGCCGTCAGGATGGCGACGATGGCACCTCCGACTCCATCGGCATTCAGCAGTTCGACATCGAAGTTGACCGTTCCAGCCAGTTGCAGACCATCGCGTCGACCAACAACTCGCTGCAGGTTGTCAACATCGTCAACGGCGAAAACGATGGCCCGAACAACACCACAACTGCTGCTGATGAGCGGATTGGTGATCTGGTTGTCCGCGGCAACGCGAACCCGAGCGAGTTCCAGAACTCCTTCCCGGCGGAAGATTTCGGCGCTGGCCCCCTCGGTGCGCTGATCACAGCGTTCAGCGGTGTGGCAACTGACGGCCCGATGCCGGGTGCAGTTCCGCAGCACAACATCTTCGGTTTCACCGATGTGCGTGTTGTGAATGCGTCGACAATGGTTGGTGCAGTTGACCTGACTGTTGGCCTGACAGAAGAGATTGTCGAAAAGTATCTCAACATTCAGGACAGCGGTTCCAACGGCAATGCGGATGACGTTCTGTTCGACTACGATCTTGGTCGCAACAACGACGAATTCTTCCTCGCCATGTCGGCAGACGGTATGAACTCTGCCGGTACAGGGTCGCGCGAAGATTTCCGTCTGGACATCAACGGCAACGCTGGCAACGACGTGATCACGACCAATATCGGTGGGTCGGATGCGACCGCATTGGCTACGGTTGTAGGTGCAAATGCCAATGGCGTGACCAAGCTCATCGATGAGCAGGGTCAGGACTACTACGTCATGAACTCCACGAATGGCGAGCAGTGGTACGAGAACTCCGTGTCTCAGGGTGCTGCTTCGTTCACCGTTTCCGGTGGCGCAGGCAACGACATCATCTGGACCCATGGTTGGGGTGACTTCACCATCAACGACGGTGCCGGTACTGACGTTGTGTACACCGACAACTCCGGTGCAACACAGGCATCCGCTGTTCTGGCAACCAACATCGACCGCAACCTGCTTGAGCATGAGCAGATCGACTACGTGATCGGCGATGTCTGGGCGTTCAACGCGGAATTCGTTGCGGGTAGCGCCACTGTTCCGTTCCAGGTCACCGGTGTGACCAACGAATGGATCGATCTGGCAACTCTGACGGTTCCGATCGTTCCGGCAGCCACATCTGGTTTCGTAACCGTAAGTGTGACCTTCCTGGGTGCGTCTGGTTTGGCCACAACAGGCTATGTCAGCACGGTTCAAATTCCGTTCTCGGAACTGAACATCAACACGACAACAGGTCTCGTGCGTATCCGCGAGCAGTCCTACAACCAGGCGATCAAGGCGGCCGTTAATGACGACCCGATCCTGAGCAACCTGTTGGAAGCTGCTGACGGTCCGGGCCAGTCCCTGATCGTGGCGACCAAAGTTGACGGCGATTACATTGCGGCTGACCTTGCAGTGAACATCGACTCGCTGACCATCAACAGTGCGCCTGTCGTGCTGGCCGCCACTGCAAACGCGAACCCGGGTTACGTTGCTCCGCTCTTCGCGGATATCGGTGTGAATGCGTTGGCCGAGTCGGACAACCTGATCAATGTGGCTGGTGATGGTGCAAACGACCTGTTCGTTCTGTCCACCACAGAAGCAGCAACAGTTGTGAACGCGCCGAACACAGCGCTGGAAAATCCGATCACGGATCTGAACGGTGCCAGCAACGAGATCCTGTCGTTCTCGGCCAACTTCGGTCGTGACACGATCGTCAACTTTGACGAGGGTGTTCTGTCTGCTGATGGTGACGTGCTTGACTTCACACCGATCACCGGTGTGGCGGCAAACGCTCTCCAGGGTGCAGGCAGCCCAGCTCAGGAACTGACAGCTCTGACAGGTCAGAATGGTCAGGTCGACATCATCGATCTGGGCACGGTGACAGGCATTGACGGTCTTGACATCAACACCACAATCGATGCGGCTGAAATCGCTTTGCTGTTCACAGCGGATGCGGCCAATGCGACAGCAACCAACAACATCCTGATCGTGACTGACACAACCAATGCTGACCTGAACGATATCGCGGCAACGGGCAACATTGGTCAGGTCTGGCACATCGTTGATGGTGCTGGCACAGCTGGTGTGACTGCCTCGATGGTCGGTGAGATCAGCCTCATCGGTCAGGACTGGCTGGCGCTCACAGTCGACAACATCGCGTAAGCTTGTGTCGGTCAGGCCTTCGGGCCTGACCTCCCAAGAGTTTGAAAGCCCCCGGCAATGTCGGGGGCTTTCTTTTTGGCGGGGTGATTTTCGTTTTGCGGCGGCCCGGTCGTTTGGGTATGCACGCCCCCAGACGCCCTTTGGCACAGACAAGGAGACCGGACATGGCCATGATCAAGATCGACGGCAAGGACTACGACACCGACACGCTGCCCCAGGAGGCGCGGGACAACTTGCAGAACCTCAACCTGTGCGACCAGCGCCTGACACAGCTCAAGCGCGACGCAGCCATCACCCAGACAGCGCGCAACGCCTATGCCGCCGCCTTGCAGGCCGCTTTGCCCAAAGACGCCTGAGCGCGGTGCCCCTGCCGGTCCTTATGTCACGGGCCAGCATACGGTTTGTTCAGAAAATCAGATTAGGACGGGTGGTGCAGATCAATTGCATCAACCCCGTGTCTGGTGTATTGAATTCCGTAATTAATCGGTGTCAGAGCAGGCAAAACCGGCATCGACCCGCCTTTAGCGAAAGGACGTTCGCTCCATGAAAGCCACGTCACCCCTTAAAAAAGCATATGGACGATTCAAGGCGGTTATCTTCGCCACGGTCGTGTTCAGCTTTTTCTCGAACCTCCTGATGTTCATCGGGCCGCTTTACATGCTTCAGGTCTATGACCGCGTGTTGGCAAGCCGGAATGAATTCACGCTGCTGATGATCACCGGGATCGCGGTGGCCTTGCTGGTGACCTACGGCTTTCTGGAATTCATCCGGTCCAAGATGTTGGTGCGGGCGGGGCTTGAATTTGACGACATGCTGGCCAACCCGGCCTTCAACCGGGTGGTGCGCAAGCAGTTGATCGCGCCGAATTCGGGCGCGCATGCCACGCTTCAGGATGTCGACCGGGTGCGCGAATTCCTGACGGGGCAGGGCATTCTGGCGTTTTTCGACGCCCCGTGGGTGCCGTTGTTCCTGGCCTTGTGTTTTGCCTTCCATCCGTGGCTTGGCATGGTGGCGACCGTGGGCGCGCTCATTATCTTTGCGCTGGCCCTGACCAATGAATTTGCGACCCGTGGTCTCTTGCAGGAGGCGGGCACTGCCAATGCCGGGGCGTCGCATTTTGTCAGCACGACGATGCAGAACGCCGAAGTGATCCGCGCGCTTGGCATGGAAAAGCCGCTGACGAACCGCTGGCTCAAGCAGCATGACGAGGTGCTGGATGCACAGGCCAAGGCGTCGGGCCGGGCAGGGGCCATCATGGCCTCGACCAAGTTCGTGCGCATGTCGCTTCAGATCGCCATCCTGGGAACGGGGGCGTATCTTGCGATCCTGCAACAGATCTCGCCGGGGATCATGATTGCCGCATCGATCGTGATGGGCCGTGCTTTGGCCCCGGTGGAACAGGCGGTTGGCCAGTGGAAGCAATTCGTGGCCGCCCGTCAGGCGCATAAACGTCTGACCGATATTTTCGACATTCTGGGCGATGAAGACGAACGGATGGAGCTGCCCGCCCCCAAGGGCAACCTTGTTGTGCAAAGCCTTGTTGCCACGGCCCCCGGATCAAAAGGTGCGATCCTGAAGAACGTGTCTTTCAATGTTGCACAGGGCGAAGTTCTTGCGGTGATCGGGCCAAGCGGGTCTGGCAAATCGACGCTGGTCCGGCATCTGGTCGGGGCATCGCAGCCCAATAGCGGTGCGGTGCGTCTTGAAGGCACCGAGCTGCACCATTGGGACAGCACGCAGCTGGGCCGCTACATGGGTTACATGCCGCAGGACGTGAAGCTGTTCCGCGGCACCGTCGCCGAGAACATCTCGCGCTTTGCCGAAGACGCGGCGGACAAGGAGATCGTCGCGGCCGCCACGCTGGCCGGTGCACACGAGATGATCGCGACCCTTGGAAATGGCTATGACACCGATGTCGGCGATGGTGGCAACGGTCTGTCCGGGGGCCAGCGCCAGCGCGTTGGTCTTGCCCGTGCGGTGTTCCGGGAGCCAAGCCTGATCGTGCTGGACGAGCCGAATTCCAACCTTGATGCGCAGGGCGAACAGGCACTGGCCGCCTGCATCCAGGAGATGAAGCGGCGCGGCAAGACCGTGGTTCTCGTGACCCACAAGACGAACCTGCTGGCGCTGTCCGACAAGGTTTTGATGCTGGTCAACGGCGCTGTCGAAAAGTTCGGCCCCACCCGCGAAGTCTTTGCCGAAGTGCAGCAGGCCAAGGCGCAGCAGGAACAGCAACAAAAGCGCGACGCCCCGGCAGCGGCATCCCCCGCTGTGGTGAGCATGACGGACAAACCCCGATCCTGATCGCGCCCCTGTCATTTTGTAAGACGAACCGCTCTTGAGGAGCTGAAAACCAATGGTCAAGAAACCCAGTCCCAAACCGGTCGCTCTGGCAGGCTATGTCCTGATCTTCCTCACTTTCGGTGTGTTGGGAAGCTGGGCCGCCGTGGCCAAGCTTGACAGTGCTGTTGTGGCCCCGGCGACGATCTCTCTCGAAGGGAACCGCCGTGTTGTGCAGCATTTCGAGGGTGGGATCGTCGAAAACATTCTGGTTTCCGAAGCCGACAGCGTGCAAGAGGGCGATGTCCTGTTGCGGTTGAGCGGGGTCGAGGCCCGGTCCAATCTTGAGGTTCTGTCCACCCGTCTGGACGTGTCGCGCATGATTGAGGCGCGGCTTCTGGCCGAACGCAAGCTGTACGAGAAGATCGAGTTTCCGGCGGATCTGGTATCCGGCGAAAATCAGGTGGTGAGCGCGGTCAAGGACGACCAGGAAGATCTGTTCCGCGAGGGCCGGTCGATCCTGAAATCCCAGGAAGACATCCTGCGGGCCCGGGTTGGCCAGATCGAGGTTCAGATCCAGGGCCTTGAATTGCAGCAATCCGCGTTTCAGCGCCGCATTGCAAATTACACAGAGATGCTGGACCGGATGCGCGATGGCGAAAGCCGTGGGCTGATCCAGGGCAATGTTCTGAGCCAGCGGGAAGATGAGCTGATCGAGATCGAAGCCAATCTTGGGCAGGTGATCTCGGATGTGGCGCAGGCGCGGGCGAGCATCGGCGAGACCGAGCTGCAAATCCTGCAACTGACGCAGGAATATCGTCAGCGGGCCAATACCGAGCTTGAGCAGATCCGCGCCGAGATCAGCGAATTGCAGGAGCGCCGCAAAGTGGCGGTGGATATTCTGAACCGCACCGAGATCCGCGCGCCGGGGTCGGGAACGATCCAGAACCTCAAGGTGCACACTGTGGGGTCTGTGATCCGTCCGGGCGATGTCATGATGGAACTGGTGCCCGAAGATGAAGAACTGATCATCAACGCGCGTGTGTCACCGATCGACAAGGATAACGTGGCCCCGGGCCTGTCTACGGAAGTGCGCTTTACCGCCTTCAAGACCAAGCTGACGCCGATCATGCTGGGAACCGTGGAAACCGTGTCGGGTGATGTGATCACGCCGGACAATGCCAATGAGCCGCCGTATTTTCTGGCGCGGGTGGTTGTGGATGAAAATGACATCCCCGAAGAGATCAAGGACCGTCTGACCGCCGGCATGCCTGCGGATGTGATCATCACCACGGGCGAACGCACGGTGGCGAATTTTATCGTCTCGCCGCTGATGGATGCCGTTCGCAAGAGCATGATCGAGGAATAGGCCAACACGGGGAAGGGGCTGCGGCCCCGTTAACCTTGCCTGTCGACACAAAAAGACCGGCACTCCTATCGGGGTGCCGGTCTTTTCATTGGGTACCTTGCAGGACGGTTGTTGGCCGTCAGGCGATCATGTCGAACTGTTCGAAATCTGATGAGAGACCGATCAACGAGATCGTCTTGCCATCGGCACTCTCCCATTGAATGAAATCGGTGTCACCGCCATCAGCCCGGGCCGCGGATCGATCTAGCATGTAGATCGCATTGCCCACGGTGACCACGCCAAAGCCCTCGGTCTTGGTTTCGATGAATTCAACAAGCCGCAGCGCAAGTACATCGCTCTGATGGAAGCTGGCGATCAGCTCTCCGGTTTCGGTGTTGACGAGGTCAAACAGGGCCGGTGTGTCGACATTGCCGGACAGCTCAAAGCTGACATCGATGATGCCCCGTTGGATGTCCTGACTTTGCATGGTCGGCTGCCAGGCCACGATCATGTCGGACAGGAACGTGTGAATTGTGTCCGTCGTCACCTCTGCGGGCAGGGCATCTTCGTTCGCGGCTTCGAGCAGCACCAGATCAAGCTGTGCAGGGCGCGGTGTGACCGCGGCCGTGTCGATGTTGTGATCCTGATCGGCCTTTTTCGTCGCTGTCATCGCAGCCTTGATCGCGGCAGCGGACAGTTTTTCCAGATGCACCTCGTCTGCCAGAAGCATGGCATCCTGCTGCAAAAGCGACTCCCGGCTGTCGGCAGGAGAGGCGTCTGCCATATCTGTCTCAAGCGACAGCTCCAGCCCAAGGAAATCCGCAAGCATCGCCAGAAGCGTGCCATCCCCGGTGTCGGTCAGCGCAGCGTGCTCTGCACCCTGCTGTGCGTCACTGCCATATTCCGAGAAGCCCAGTTCCTTCAGGCTTTCCAAAACCTTGCGCTGATTGTCGAGCAGCACGGTCTCGGACATGAAGCCCATGGCGATGGCGATTGTGCTCAGCCCCATGGTGAAGGCGTTGTTCTGTACCGTGAGGCCCTGTTGCTGTTGTTGCAGCGATGCTTCGCGCATATGCCCGTTCAGGACATCGGCAACGGAATGGGCGCTTTCGGGGGTGCCATCCTTCATCAGGTGGGCCACATCCAGAGTGCCGTTTTCAAACAGCAGCCCGGTGTCGATGCCGTCTGACGTGTTGATGGTCAGCAGCCCGTCGAAATCCAGTAATGTCTCATCGGATGCTTCGGGATCAGGCGCCAGCAAGACAAGATCTTCGGAGGCAAGGAACAATGTCCAGATCAGGGCGGCCAACATTGCCGACGGGTGCAAGCGCACCTTGCCGCCGCGTTCGAGTCGGATCACGCGGCGGTCCGCATCATCCTCAGTGCCGCGGGCGGGGATCGCCTGATTGGTGAAATCCGCAATCAGACCGTTGAAATCAGCGCCGTGCAGGGGCCGCAGGACATTCGGACTGTCCAGCACATAGGCCCCGTCGATGCGGCACAGATGGATAAACACCTCGCCATTGATGTGGCAAAAGACAAACCATGGATCGCCTTCATCGGTGACACCGCGATCGGTCTCTACCGGGACATTGGCGCTGCTCAGCAATTGGCGTACGCGGAACAAATCCGCGAGTTCCTGATTGCTCCAGTCCTTTTTGGGGTCCGGGAACAGGTCGGGCAACCCGCTATTGTCGAGATCCCCAAGGCTGACAGCCCCATCTTCGGTCATGCGGAAGGACAGTGTTTGTGCCGCATCCGTCAAGAAATCCTGCCCTGAAGGAGCAGTCCCTTTGTTCCGGAAGGTGAGGATTTTCGCCATAAAGGGCTCGCCCCGATCAATCTAAATCGTATCGCAGTGTACCGCCGATCGCCCTTGCGATCCAGAGAAGATGCTTAGCCCGCGTCTTCGAACAGGATCTGGTAGGTCAGGGGTTCGTAAAAGCGCAGAAGTTCACGAACAAAGCTTCTGGGTTCCTGACCAAGGGCTTCGGCCCATTCCGCGTAGCGATGGGCGGGGATCTTGCCGCGACCATTCTCCAACTGCGAAATGAATGTATAATAATCCAGCGACAAACGGTCGGCGAGATCGCGCTGCGACAGCCCTTCGGCTTCGCGCAGGGACTTCAGCCACAGACCAAGTGTTGCCCGCTGTTCCTTGGCTTCTTCGGGCGTCGATTTGTGCAGCTCTGCAAGCATGGGTTTACCCTCAATTGGCAGCATCGGGGAGACACATCTGCCGAGTGAAAGCAGAGGTGTTCAGTGATCCACTATATAGCAGGATTTCGCCGATAGCAAACGCCGTTCATCTATCGTGACTGAAAGTGAGTGGAAATTGCAATTCTGCCAAAAATTCGGTGTCCGAGGTGCTTCGAGACAAGAAATGTGTCTGGAAAACAGCTCCTTATATCAGGTGTCATAAGGTCCGCTCGAAACAGGTGATTCTGCGTTTTCCGCGAGCGGCATGTCACAGCGCGCGTAACGTCTCACTCATGCGGCGTGCAATCGTGTCATAGGATCCGAACTGGTCGTGTACATCCTGCCTGCCAAGGTCGCGAAGGAGGCGGCCACAGATTGGAGCCGATAAAACACACAGGTTTCCCAAATTGGCTTCGAGGCAATACAGTTTTTTCGTTTCGACGCAGCGCACCATGTCTATGCTGAGCACGGAGGTTTGCGGATAAACTGCGCAGATCGATTGGGCCAACGCCACCATTTCCGGGTCGCCAGTCAGAACCCGGGTCCTATCGTCATGAAAATTTGATGTGGCTTCTCCCCCGGCCAAGCCTGTCAGTTTTTCGCAATAGCCCGCGTTTGCTTGAATTGACAGCCATCAGTGTCGGGAGCATCCCGCGAAGAAAGGGCTGACCTGCCCGACAAATCCCTGTAGAGGCAGGGCGCGTGCCTTTTCTGGAGCCTTGCATGGCCCTGCCCAATCCGTTCTCATTCAGTCGCTCCGGGGAACCTCGCCCCGAAAAACGGCCCATGTTCTCGGATCTGGACCGGTCCAATATCGCGTGGTTCTGGAACGCCTATCTGAAATCCAAGACGCCGTGGCTGCTGTTGGTGCTGGGGATGATCACCATTCAGGGGATCGTCTATCAGCAATTTCTCGCGCTGACCGAAGACGGGCTGCGGGTGATCTTTGACAGCGGGGCGCTGGCTGACCTGGTGCGGGTCTGCGGGGTTGTCTTTGCGCTGTTCTCGACGCGGGCGCTGATGTCCTACCTCATTCCGCGCCTGTCGGTCTGGCTGGCCTCTGACGCGGTGATGAAGATGCGCCATGATCTGATCGACCACCTGATGACGCTGGATCTGGCATTTTTCGAACGCACCCAATCGGGCGAACTGATCCTGCGGCTGGTCAATCAGGCCCAAGGGCTGAGCCAGTTCGTGGGGCAGGCGACGGTGAACGCGGTGCGCGATGCGGCCACCATCCTGATCGTGTCGGGATACCTGATCTACAAATCGCCGCTCTTGTTCACGGCCGCGCTGATCATCCTGCCGACGATCCTGCTGCTCTTGCAGCATGTGTCCTCGACGATCAAACACATCCAGTCCACGGCGGAAAACGCGCTGGGGGCCTATATGACGGGCATCGACGAGATGTCGTCGGGCATGCGCACGGTCAAGATCGCAGGTCAGGAACCGGTCGAGCGCAGCCGGTTGGTCGTCGCCACCGACAACATCCGCAACATCTCGATCCGGCTGCAGGCGGCGCAGGCGCTGGTGATGCCGGCGATCGATATGATGGCGGCCTTTGTCTATGTGCTGGTGATCGGCGGCGGCGGCTACATGGTGCTGTCGGGGGATTTCGGCCTCGATGGGGCAGGGATCATCGCCTATCTGCTGGGTCTGGCGCTGATCTTTGACCCGGCGCGCACGCTGGCGGGGTTCTTTGCCAAGATGCAGGCGAACCTGATCCTGCTGGATGGCATCCGCAGCCTGTACCGCGAAACACCGTCGATCACCGATGCGCCGGACGCGCATGAGAATTTTGACCGCGCCGGGGATATCGCACTTGAGGATGTGACCTTCTGTTATGATGCCGACCACCCGCTGTTTGACGGGCTGTCCATGCGGTTCGAGGGCGGCAAGGTGTCGGCCATCGTGGGGGCGACCGGATCGGGCAAGACCACGGTTCTGAGCTTGCTGACCCGGCTCTATGATGCACAGGCGGGGCAGGTGACCATCGGCGGTACGCGCATCGACAGTCTGAAGATCAAGGCGCTGCGGTCGTCGTTTTCGGTGGTGGCGCAGGACATCGTGATTTTCAACAGCTCGCTTAAGGACAACATCCGCTATGTGCGCCCCGATGCAACCGATGCCGAGATCCGCGCCGCCGCCGAGGCTGCCGAGATCGCCGAGCTGATGGACGCGCGCGGCGACAAGCCGCTTGGCCCCAAGGGCAGCCAATTGTCGGGCGGCCAGAAACAGCGCATCGCCATCGCCCGCGCGTTCCTGCGCGAGTCTCCGATCCTGCTGCTCGACGAGGCCACCTCGGCGCTGGATCAAAAGACCGAAGACAAGGTCAAACGCGCCCTCAACCGCCTGTCCGAGGGCAAGACCACCCTCATCGTCGCCCACCGCCTGTCGGCCATCACCCATGCCGATTGGATCTATGTGATGGATGCCGGACGGGTGGTCGAACAGGGTACCCATACCGACCTGCTGGCCCAGGAAGGGCTCTATGCCGGAATGTACGGCGCCCAGAAGCAAAGCTACGGGTAGAGGCTGTGCGCGCAAGACAAGATATGTGACGTTACGCCCTTCACAGCGAATATATTACATAAGATAGATTATCCGCGAACGCATGGAATAGACCTCGCCCCCCACTTGCCGTAACACCTGCGTGCAAGGAACAGAGGGTGGGACCACGGGGCAGATGACGCAGGTTTTCTTCGATATCAGTGACATCGTCACCTATATCCGCGAGCATCGGTCGGTCAGCGGCATCCAGCGCGCGGCGGTGCGGATCATTGCCCAGGCGGTCCGGTTGCGCGGGCGCGATGTTTTCCTGAGTTTTTACCATCCGGTAAAAAAAGCCTATCTGACCTGCCCCGCTGCGGATGTGATCGATGCGCTTTTGGCGTTTGACATCGACGCTCTGGCCCCGGCGCTTGGTGTGCGGGCGGCCAAGGCGCAGATCCCGGTGCCGTTCCTGACGCGCTACCGGGGACAGCCTGCCAAACAGGCGGTGCATGTCGCGCGGATGCGACTGGCGGGGTGGCTGGGCCGGTCCCGGTATTTCGACAAGCGCGGGTTGGATTTCGGGCTGTGGCAGCGGCTCTACGGTCCGCGCCGGGCGGTCAAACCCGTGACCCTGCGCCCACTGGCCGACATTGCCCGTCCCGGCGACACGGTCTGCGGTCTGGGCGCGATCTGGGGCCGCGGCAAGGTCGAAACCGCGTTTCGCAGCGCCCATGCCAAGGGTGTGCAGGTGTACCTGCTGGTGCATGACCTCATTCCGATGAAGCTGCCCGATCTGGCCGATCCGCGTGCCGCGCGCAGCTATCACCACTGGCTTGTGGGCTCGGCCGATTATGTGACCGGCTACCTGGCCAATTCCCAAGCCACGGCCACCGATCTGCGGGAATTTCTGGCCGAACAGGGCCTGACGGGCACGGTACATGTCACCCCGCTGGCCCAAGAGGCGGTGAGCGCAGAGCAGGATGCGCCCCCTGCCCTGAGCCCGTTTGTGCACGAGGCCACCACGGTGCCTTACGTGCTGTGTGTCGGCACGATCGAGCCGCGCAAGAACCTTTGGCGGCTGGTGCAGGTCTGGGCCCGGCTGGCGCGGCGCGCTGACCTTGATCTGCCCCGGCTGGTGCTGGCGGGCAAGCGTGGCTGGCTCACCGACGGGTTTCTGGCGATGCTGGAGCGCACGGGCGGTCTGGGCGGCTGGGTGATCTGGCTCGATGCGCCAACCGATGCAGAGCTGGATCATCTCTACCGGCACTGCGTCTTCACCGCGACGGTGAGCCTTTATGAGGGCTGGGGCCTGCCGATTGGCGAAGGGCTGAGCTATGGCAAGACCGGGGTGGTGTCGCAGACCGCCTCCATGCCCGAAGTGGGCGGCGACATGGTGGTCTATTGCGACCCCGCGTCGATGCAGAGCCTGGAAACCGCCGTGCTGCGCTGTCTGGACATGTCCGAGCGACAAGCGCTGGAGTCCCGGATCGCCGACACCCCGCTGCGCCGCTGGGACGATGTGGGCCGCGATGTGATGGCGGTCTTGAAGGGTTAATTCCGAGTTAGGAAAATGTTTCGCGCGCGAAACATTGGGTCCGATCCGGACCTATTAAGGATTTGTTAAGGGGTCGCTTTCCAAATCCGAAACACCCCACAACCTGACGCCAAGTCCTGCGCCTGTAACGAAGCGGAACGGGTGTTATGGTACGCGCCTTAGAGTTGAAAAATCGCACTGTGACCAGCTCCAGACTTCTATCCCGGAAACTTTTTCATAGACAAAATGTGCACTAAGAATATGGTTGATTCATCGATATGTTCGCGATCCCTTTGGATCATCGACCATAGAAAAGCCTCAACCTGTTGCCGCAGGTTGAGGCTATTTTTTAGACGAATAAGCCTGCACCTGTGGCTATCGCTGTAGTTAGCAATATCACCACCATGCAGAGTCGATATGTTCGCTTACTCACCTTTGGACCACCCCCTTTCTGTTGCGATCCTGTAATCGCTCTATTACGGGCTAGGGAGAGCGGACTCGTCAACACGTTTTTTGCAGTTTTGACCGTAGATTTTGGGTTGACCGGCACGATAGACGCAAGTGATGGTGATTGTGCTGTTGATTACCGGTGTAAAAATCTGTGGAGATAAACCCCCTCTTGGAACGGTGCGGCTTATCCCTCTCCGAGAGAGTATTTTCTTTGCTGGTGGTAATCGGCTCACGTTGCGGGCTGTCTGCCCCCAAGACGGGGCGTCGCCCGTGTGTGCCACAAACCGTCCACTGGATGCTTTGCCGCTTCGCGGACAGGCGCACAGCCCCCGAGGATATGTGCAGAACAATATGACGGCCCGCCTTTGGGGGTCAGTCGGATGTCAGGAAGGGCACACCCACGGTCAGCTTGCCACCATGGGCCGTGCTGTCACCGATCCGCATGATGCCCTTGCCCTCGATCCGGGCAAGGCTTGATCCCTTGGTCATCTTGTCGGGGCCGGGCATGCCCGTGCACACGGTGCTGCCGCCTTCGACCGCGACGGGAATGCCGTTGCAGGTCACAAAGGTCTGACCGGGCGACACCACCGGCCCGCCGATATGCGGCTTTGGGCCCGGATCAATCACCGGGCAGGCATGCATGTGGCCAAGGAGCGAAATGGGCTTCGACATGCAAAACGTCTAGCAAGTCAAAACAACTCTGACCAGTCTTTAGCGCAACCTCTGCCCTCACCTCCACTGACTTGGGTTTAGCCTGCCAGTTCAGCAGTGGTCGTTAAGACTTCGTCTGTCTGAATCTCGGCGCCTCTCTTGAGAAGACCAAACCCGGCTGCCGCACTCGGGACAAATCGAAGATTGATCTGGTAGACATAGTCATCAAAACCATTCAGCGCCTCAAGGATCAGGTTGTAAGTCCCAAGCGGTTCAGATCGCTTCTGTCGACGAGTAGGCGTAGGGCACCAAACGGTCGATGCGCAGGTCGGGGTCACCCTCAAACCAAGGCGCAAGGGCGGCTTGTATTGGGGTCGGGTCACAAAACTGCATGCGTCCGTCACCGATGAGCAAGGTGCTGCCATGACGTCGCCAAACCTCTTGCAACCCGTTTGGAGCCAGATCGCTATATTGTCCTATCCAAGCAGAAGGCGCAGGCGCGATCAAATTCAGGTCTTTGACGCTTTCGAGGATAGAGCAATAACGCGACCTGACCACAAAAAAACCTACTGCGCAGTTCGCGTTGAGTCAGTCGCAGAATAGAATGAAATGTTTTTTCTTGGACGTGGTTTACGGTTTACGCCCAAATTGTTTTGCTGCAATGCTAAAAAAACCGATTCATTGCCGATACGTTGATCGACCCCAATGATCATTTCGTCTTCAATTTCTTCGTAAAACAGTGCAAGTTCCAAAGGTTGCAGATCGTCTACTAAAGGCCGCATGATATCACAAAAGACTTGATGGACGGCTTGAATATCAGAGTTTTCATATAAAAGAATCCAGATGACCATCTCACTATAGGATGGCTGAGGCTCTGCTTTTACTTCCTTCCAGTCAGCGCCCGTACGCGAATTCAAAGTGCTCAACACAATTTGCGTCATCGTCATACGATCTTTGTCATTCTCAAGCATTGTAACCTCAATCATATCCAGGTCTGGATGGTGCGCTTTCACTGGCAACGGCTCTTGCAAATTCGCTCACATAGCAACCATGGGCATCTGCACTTGCAATCATATCACCAAGGATTTCCTGCTCGTAATCAAAGCGATCTTGATGGCCTTCCCATGAACCACTGCCCCAGTTATCAGCTGGCGTTCTCGCAGTGTTGTAAAGATCGTTTGGATCAAGAACCATATCTTCCAATCGCTGCTGTACGACCATTGCCTGTGTATCGATTTGCTGGCTAAGTCGAATACAATAGTCGCAATTTCCAGTGCAGGTAGTAGTGCCAGTATCAGTCAGTGTACCGTCAGCAGTGCCGCCTGCATTGTCGGTATCATCACCTGTCATCAGCATCCCAATGCCACCGATGGCCATCAGAACCACTCCGGCTGCACGGCCGTAGGGATGTGGACTCTTTGTCGCCAGTTCTCTCCCTGTCGCGACAAGAGTATTCATATCGCTGACGACCTCAGTGCGCTCGACACAGATTTCAGAAGATCAGACACAACTCTATCGCTTGGCACATGGGGGTTTGAAAAAATGTCATCGATGGATTGAAACTTGCACAGTTCACCACCGCTGATCACCTGCAGATAACACCACTTACCTTGGCCCGCTTCGGATGTGATCCCGTAGTCTTCGGCTTCTTTCATAAACTGTGTCGATGCGATTTTCAGATCTTCATCGCTCACGTCTTTTGTATGTTCCGGCGCGACCTTGCGCAGATAGGCGTTGATCCGGGTCTGGCGGCGGGCAAAGCGGGTACCGTTCATGCGGTCGATGGTGCCCTGCCCCAACCGCAGGGGGCCGGGCTTGGGCGTGGGCAGATCGTCCGGTTTGCTCGCGACAGTCACATCCTGCCCGTTTGACCAGTCCGGGGCTGCTGCGAACACCACGCCTGTCGAGGGGCCAAAGAACCGCGCGGCCTCGGTTGCGGTCAAAGCGGGCAGGGTCTGGGCCATGACATTCGCATCGCAATGGCGAAACACGACTCTTGCATGGGTTTCGTCGGTCGTGTCCTCGTCTCGCAGTGGCGCGGTCTTGAGCAATTCCTCTTTCGGGATCATGATCATGTTGATCCCGCGCAGGTGCCTGAACAGCACCTCCTCCCCCGCCGGGCATTGCCAGAAGACCGCCGCCGGTTTGCCGTCCAGAAGGTCCAGCAGGGCTGGTACGGTCTGCGCAGGGGCGCGGCCAAGGACAGTGGCGGGGCGCTCATCCAGCAGCACCAGATGCGGCGCGGTGATGACCTGATCGGGGTTGTTGTCACCGCGGTCGAGGTAAAGCGAGCGGGCGACGAACTCCCCCTCGCGCAGCGCATCGGGCAGGTTGTCGAACTGCGCACCGTCGAGAACGGCAAAGGTCGGCGCCTCTGCACAGGCGGTCAGCAGGGCGTCGGCAAGGGTGCTCATCCGCCCTTACCTCACGAACGGCGTCGCGGATTTTGCCATGGCCCTCAGGCATTTCGACCCTTCGCCCGGACCGCCCCGACTGAAGTCGATGGAATTGCCCTGGATCTGGACCTTGAGACCGCGAATCTTGATACCCGACTTGTTGATCTCGATATATCCCCCCGGCGCGGACAGCAGGATGGTGTCGTCGGCCTTGATCTCCCAGACCTTGGCTGATCCTTCGAACTTTTCCTGCGACGAGATCGAGTAAAGGTTGCCCGAGGAATGGGCCGAGCGTTTGCCGGAATGGGTGGTGTATTCCTCGCCGATCTCGGCCGTTTTGATCTTGCCGACCTGCAAGCGCTGTTCCTCACCGATCTTGGTGAACTGCTTCTTGCCGACATAGGTGTTTTGCACCGCCCCCACGAGGGTGTTCTTGAACAGGCCGATCTGTTCGCTGCGCGCCAGGCCAATCGTGTCGGACTGGAATTTCTCGACCATGGTGTCGAGCACACCCGAGACCGGCATCACCGAAGACAGCACGCCGCCAAGGCTTGTTCCGGTGGACACCTGATTGGCCCCGGCCACTTCGCGGTGCCCCCCCGCACCATCGAATGCGCCGATCTTGGGGCTTGAGGCCATCTCACCCATGGCCTTGGCCGCCACCAGCGCCCCAAGGAAGGCAGGGATCTCGCCATTGCCGGATTCCTCGGCCACGTTCAGCGCGTCTTTCATCGACATGCCCAAAAGCGCGGCCATGCCCGCCATGAGCCCCATCTTGCCGCCCCCCACGGTCAGGTTCATCGACCCGCCGATGCGTTCCTGATGGTTGTTGCCCACCTCGATCGACTTGTTCGATCCGACGCTCTCAACCTGATCGTTGTCGATCCGCTTCATCCGGTTGTGCAGCACCTTGAGCGTCTGGTCTTTCTGCGCGTGCAGGCTGATGTTTTCCTGCCCGACCTCGTCTTCAAAGGTGATCTCGTTGAAGCCTTCACTGGTATGGGTATCCGACCGGAACACCGACTTTGTCTTGTGGTCCGGCAAGGGGTACGGCACGTCGGCATAGCCGTTATAGACGCATCCTGTGACGATGGGGTAATCGGGGTCTCCGTTGAGGAATTCGACGATGACCTCCATGCCGAT
>NZ_JBPOFB010000027.1:0-24918 GCF_051251565.1 Marivita sp.
GGTCTAAGCCTCCGGTTTGACGCCAGACCGACCCCCAAAGCTTGGTCAGAATACCGCCAAGTCTGCTCGGGGCCGTCAAGGCTGCACTTGCGCAAAGGCCCTTTGGAACCATGCAGCCGCAAGCTCGACCACCTGATCAAGGGCGCCTACTTCTTCGAAAAGATGCGTGGCGCCCGGCACGATCTCAAGCGATTGCTGTGCACGGATTCTTGAAAACGCGGTACGGTCCAGTGCAAGCACCTGTGTATCGGCACCGCCGACAATCAGCAGCGTCGGGCATTTGACACGTGCGAGCCATTCCCCCGCGAGATCTGGACGCCCGCCGCGGGAGACGACTGCGGCCACCTCGCTCGGGGTTACGGCGGCCGCCACGAGAGCGGCAGCCGCTCCGGTACTCGCTCTGAAAAGACCGATGGGCAAATCTTTGATATCTGCAGTCTCTCGAACCCACCTGAGCGCTCCGGACACCCGGCGACCGAGCAGGGAGATGTCAAACACGTTGGTGCGGTCGCGCGCTTCTTGCTCGGTCAGAAGGTCGAAAAGCAGCGTCGCGAAGCCCTTCTCACGCAACGCGGCCGCGACGGCACGATTGCGCGGGCTCAGACGGCTGCTTCCGCTGCCATGCGCGAAGATCACCCACCCCGCTTGCGCGATCCCCCTAAATTAAGCGCTCCTGGCAGGTAATAGCCGTCTATGGGAAGCCTGACACCCATCCGGTCAATACGTCGTCAATAGGCGCGCTCGCCATTCTCCTCCACGGTTCTCCAGCCACCCATAGCAGCGATCACAGCGCCGCAGGCAATCGCCGTCCACATGGCTGACTGCGAGTAGGTGAATCCCAATATCCATGGCGAGGCCACGAGCCAGACCCCAAGCGCGATGCCGAGCCACTCTTCCCACTTGTGGAAATAGAAAAGCGCAGCCGCACCAAGAATAATGGCGGCGGCGCCCGAAGCCACAAAGTTTGCAATCAGCAGCGCAAGGCCCATACCCTCCGGCGGCGTGATGGCGAGAACGAAGGGGGCCGCAATGAGTACGACACCAGCAACGAGCGTGATACCATCCTGAAAATGCATCCGTTCCATGATCTCTTCCTCCAGAACAAAGTCATGATCTGTTATTCTCTTCTGAAAATGCTGGGTCTTCATTGACTGCAATCAACGGGTGCCCGCCTTTAGGGATTTTTCATTCTCTGGTCTCGAATGACAAAACTGCGTTGTGCGCCGTCAATGCGTGAGAACCTGCATCCTGCAAAGTTCGACTCATGCAAAAGGAGGAAGCCAATGACCAAGACAAAACAGCGGCACGGAGCGCGTCCGGACGGACCAACGGCGTTGCCGTTCAACTCTCCATTGAACTTTCACCAACTGTTCGGCACCACAGCAAAAGCTCAGGCAAGCGGATGGCAGCAAGTGGTTCGAATGAATCAGGAGTGTCTTGAATTCCTGAACCGGCGCTTGGAACGGGATCGCGACCTGTTCACTGGCCTTGCGGACATGAAGGATCCTGCCGAAGCGTGGTCAGCGTGGGTTGAATTCTATCAGACCGCACAGCGAGATTGCGCAGAGGAGGCCCGCCGATTGACGGAACTCTGTGCGGATGGTGCGCGAGCGGCCACATCTGACATCCAGCAGCAGTTCGAGGAAACGGTCGCTGTGGCGACGAACGGTGCACTCGCTGGCGCGAGCGCGACAAAGGCAGAGGCAGCGTGATGCTTGTCCAGACGGTCCTGACCTGGTTTGATGGTTCGCCGGAAGGTGAGGAGTTGTTGCAGTCTGCGATAGATGTCGCGCTATGGTTCGATGCACATCTCAGCGTGGCGTCCATCTCCTTTGTCCCCGAGTTCCGTCGCACCGCACAGTATACACCAGGCCGCGCAGTGCTTCGAATGCAAGCGGCAAAAGAAGCGTCGGACCTTATGCGACTGGCGTTCGCCAGGCTCGAGGCACAAGGTGTCCATGGCGTCGCGTTTCCCTTCATCACGACACGGTCGGATTTCAAACGACAGTTCAAGGGTCTTTCACGATGCGCTGATGTTATCGTGCAGTCCGAAATGTCGCTGCTGATTGAAGACGGAACACTGCCCTTCACCGCACGTAAGAGGATCGCCTGATATGCCCATGAAATCCATCCTGACGTATTGGAACGGGTCTCCGAGTTCCGAAAAACAGATTTCGGCGGCCGTAGCAGCGGCGCAGCAATTCGACGCTCATCTCAGCATTGCAGCCATTGGATATGCTCCAGAGATAGTTGGTGATGTCCCTTATGGGTACGGCGGCTTGGAGGTCCGCGAGAAATTGAATGCACATGCAGAAGAAGACGCGGCAAAGCTTGTTGTGGAAGCAACAGAGCGGCTCAAGATTGAATCGCTCCGTGGCGAGGCGTTTCCGCTTGTCACCACGCCCGCCGAACTTGCACTTAAGTTTGGTCGCCGCGCCCGGTACGCCGATTTGGTCGTGTTGGCCCAACCGGTGGGAGATGATTTTTACCAAGGCGCGAAACGCGCGTTCGAAGGTGCGCTGTTTCACGGCGACGCTGCGGTGTTGATTTGTACCGAGACAGTAAACCTCAATCCCAAGCGCGTGATGATCGCATGGGACGGCAGTCCCGTGGCCCTGCGGGCCGTTCGTCGGGCCCATCCGTTATTGGTCAGTATCGACGAGATCGAGATCGTGCTCGTCGATGCCTCTGCAGACCAAATGCACTCGGCAGAGGAACTCGCGCTGATGCTGTCGCGGTATGATTTACCCACATCAATCGCACGGGTGGCGTCTGATGACATGACTGATGCCGAGGCGTTGAAACGCCACCAGATCGAAAGCGGAGCCGAATTAATGATATCCGGTGCATATGGTCATTCGCGGTTCCGCGAACTCCTGCTCGGTGGCGTGACGCGCGACTTGCCAGGTATTTCAGCGGTGCCGCTATTCATGGCCCGTTGAACTTGACGATCTGACGGGCTGATTTGCGCGTCTGCTTGTGACGCCGTCTGTGGCTGGCGCTGCGCCGAAATCTGGATGACATCAGCGTGCATATTTGACCCACAAGTAGGGTAGGGGGCTTCGCTATGTCGTTGGGATGCAATATGCTATTGCGCTACAAATCCACCATCTACGGGTATATTGGTGCCGCTCATGAAACCGGCACGGTCCGAACACAACCAGACGATCAGTTCCGCAACTTCCCTAGGCGTGCCAATCCGCCCGATTGGATGCAGAGGCTCCATCATCTCCCGTGTTGACTGTGCGCCACCCGTGCTCTGTTCGGCAAGCGAGTCAAGCATCCGGGTATCAATTCCTCCGGGGCAAACCGAGTTGACCCGGATCCCCTGTTTTCCATATTCAAGTGCCGCGTTCTTTGTCAGGCCGTTCACTGCATGTTTCGATGCGGTATAGGGTGAAAGCCCTGGGAACCCGATGAGACCGGCGACCGAGGCCAAGTTGACGATGGCGCCGCCACCGTTGCTCAGCATCTGCCGGATTTCGGCTTGAAGACAGAGAAATGTGCCGCGCAGGTTGACGCTCAATATTGCGTCGAAGTTCTCGATTGTCTGCTCCGCCAACGGTGCGATCTTCCCTTCGATACCGGCATTGTTGCAGGCGCAGTCAAGACGTCCGTAGGCCTTGACCGTCTCATCAATCATTTTTGCGACGTCTTCGGGTTTGGAGATATCTGCCTTGACGAACATGGCGTCGCCGCCAGTATCCTTAATCAGCGATACGGTTTCTTCGCCGCCCGTCTGATCTATGTCGGACACCACGACCTTAGCGCCCTCATCGGCGAATATTTGTGCGGTCGCGCGACCGATCCCCGCGGCCGCGCCGGTGACTAGTGTGACTTTTCCTGAGATCATGGCCATCGGAGACTCCTTTCTTGTTTCAATCACATTTTGCGCTGCGGTCGCCGCCACGCATTGACTGCCGTCAATGGCCCATTGACCGAAAGACATGCCGTCACTGAAATGGAGATGGCCTTCAGGGCGCTGTCATATTGTCGTTCGAAATGATCTTTAGCTGGTTCTGCTGAAGTCGTTGAAAAGAGAGCAATCAAGCCTGCCCTTGGCGAGCGTCACCTCCCTCGGCCTATGCCACGTTGGGTTCGACGGTCAAGAAACTGTCCGGCGTCACGGAGAGGGACACGATTGCCCAGTGCTCCGCGGCCGACGACAAAGGCCCAGACAAGCCCGCCGCGTTTTACAATTGTTAGGGCGACGTTGACACAGCCGCCACCCGGATCAATCTGCGGCCGACGGCTTCAAAGTTTCGGCCCCGCGTCAGGGAACCAGAACGGCAGCCCCGGTGAACAGCCCGGAGCGAAGGTCGTCCAGCGCGCGATTTGCCTTTTCCAGAGGATAGACCGTGGTTTCGGTCTCTATGCTGGCCTCAAAGGCCAGCGGCAGGAACTCCTCTCCATCGCTGCGCGTCAGGTTCGCAACCGAGCGAATGACACGCTCCTGCCAAAGATCGGCGTAAGGAAAGGTAGGAATGTCGCTCATGTGGATGCCGCCCGAGACGACAGAGCCGCCCTTGCGCACCGCCTTGAGCGCCTTGGGAACAAGCGCGCCGACTGGCGCAAAGATCAATGCGGCGTCCAGCGGCTCGGGCGGGCTGGCGTCGGACGACCCTGCCCAGACCGCGCCCAGACTATGGGCGAAAGCCTGCGCCAATTGGTCGCCGGGACGGGTGAAGGCATAGACCTTCCTGCCCTGCCAGACGGAGAGCTGGCACAGGATATGCGCCGCCGCCCCGAACCCGTAAAGCCCGATACGGTCGGCGGAACCGGCGAGCTTCAACGTGCGGTAACCTATCAACCCCGCGCAAAGCAGCGGCGCCAATCGCACGGGGTCTCCATCGTCGGGCAGAGGAAAGACATATCCGGCATTGGCCACGCACAGTTCGGCATACCCGCCGTTGCGGGTGTAGCCCGTGAATTCAGGCGCGTCGCAGAGGTTTTCGCGATAGGCGCGGCAATGCGGACATGTCCCGCACGTGCGGCCAAGCCAAGGCACCCCGGCCCTCTGGCCCAGTGTCAGACCTTCGACACCTGCGCCAAGCGCGTCGATACGCCCGACAATCTCGTGCCCCGGAATCAGCGGAAGACTGGGATGGGACAGCTCGCCATCGAGAATATGCAAGTCAGTGCGGCAGACGCCACAGGCCTCCACCTTGAGCCGCACTTCGCCCGGTCCCGGGTTGGGGTCCGGCAGGTCACGGGCGACCAGCGGGGCGTTTTGTTTTTCTAGGACCATCGCGCGCATGGCGTCCAATCCCTTTGGCGGCAACCGGACATTGCCACATGAGTGTCAGATCCGTTTTACAGAGCAACGCCCCGCGGCACCTATCTCGCTCTTAAACGGCTATTCCTGTATCGATTGCAGATAGGTAGCCAGCGACAAGATCCGCCCGCGCACGATAACTTCTGCCCCGTACGCTTCCGTCGCGGCGATCGATGCCTCTTTGAACCGGTCACCCCAAACCGGCATCAACGTGCCGTGCGGGCCCAGACCAGACCGCCCGTCGATGACCTGTATGACCTCCAGAAGCGGAAACTCGCCATCGTTTTGTTGGGAAAGCGTGGTCAGGGAAGGGGTTTCGACATTCAGGAACCGGGCGACTTCGCCGTCACCCTTGCCAGTGTCGCCATGGCAGGACGAGCAATAGCTCATGTATTCCTGCCGCCCGGTTTCATCCGATATGGCGGGCGTGGCGGCAAGGCAGAGCGCCAAGACTGCAAGTGCCGAGAAAGCTGGTAAAAAATGTGCACCGTCAGGGACCATGATATCTTTCCTTCCTGATTTGATAACCGCTGGTTCACCGTGCGCGCTGAAATCGTCCTGCGCATTGACGGCTGTCAATGTCGGGCGCGAGCAGGGAAGCGGCGCTGTCGCCGATTACGCCACCCGGGCGCTCAGATAGGACACCGCAAGCGCCAAGGTGGCGATCTGCGGGTAATCCGTTTCCGGGATGTCGACATTCAGCCTCCGATGCAGCGCGGTCACCAGGTTCAGGACATCCATCGAGTCGAGTTCCAGATCGTCCTGCAGGTGATCGTTCTCGCCAAGGGTCGCCGGGTCGATGTCGGGCGCGATGGCGACCAGTTCTTCGATGAAAGCGGTGCGAATGTCTTGCTTGGTCATAGTGTCTCCGGCGAAGCGATATGGCATTGGAACTCCGCGATGAAGCGTGCGGCCTGTCGGCCGTCGCTCGCCCGGTGATCGACGGACAGGGTCAGGGTGACAACGGTCCGTGGCGCAACCGCGCCGTCCACGACCCAGGGGCGCAGCTTGGGCGCCCCCAGGCCCACCAGCGCGACCTGCGGCGGAAAGATCACGCCGGCCATCGCCTCTGCTCCGGTCCCGCCCAGGCTGGAGATCGTGATCGTACCTTCGGTCATTTCCGAGGATCGGAGCCGCCCGGCCCGTGCGCGGGAAACCAGGTCACGCATGCCAGCCATCGTCTCGTCGAGCGACATCGCGTCCGCATCGATCAGCGCCGGCGCAACCAACCCGCCGCCCCGCAAGGCCACGGCGACACCGGCGTTTACGCGCTCGGAGGGGCGCAACGAGCCGTCGACGAATTGCCCGTTCACCGACGGTACCTTCGCGGCAGCCAGAGCCGTGGCGCGCACGAACAACGCACCCAGCAGCAGCCGGTCGGAGGGCGCCCGATCTGCGTTCCGGGCGTCCATCGACGTGAGCGCGGGCTGCACGTCTATGGTCTCCGAAAGATAGAAATGCGGGATCGTCTGCTTGGAGCGCGCCATCGCCGCGGCGATGGCCTTGCGCATATCTACCATCGGCGAGGCGGTCTGCGCCCTCGCCGCAGCTGTATTCCGTGCCTCCAGATCCGTCAGAAGGACAGCACCCGCCGGTCCACTTCCTGTGACCGTCGCTAGGTCGATGCCAAGTTCACGGGCGCGGACGCGCGCGGCGGGCGAGGCAGCGGTGGCACCGCTGGCCAGTGGGGCCGCAACCGCTGGACCGGGCGTGGCTTCGGGTTTGTCGGCAACGACGTGACTGGGTGCGGCTTCCGGCTTGCCTGCAATGGCTGGGGCGGGCACAGCTTCGGGCTTGGCGGCAACGGCAAGCGCTTCGGGCTCTTTCGATTCTGGCGCTGTCTCGCCGGGGCCAAGGATCAGCGCCAGCGGCGCGCCCACGGGCAGGGTCGCCCCAAGATCGGCCTGTAATTCCAACACTTTTCCGTCTTCGAAACATTCGATCTCGATGGCGCCCTTCTGGGTCTCGACCACTGCGATCGCGTCGCCTCGATGCACCTCGTCACCCGGCTTCACCAGCCACTCGACCAGCGTGCCCGCCTCCATGTCGGCCCCGAGCGACGGCATGGTGAAGCTGCCCATCAGGCCCGCCCCAGCATCGCGCGCGCGGCCGCGACGATGCCCGGCACTTGCGGGATCGCGGCGTCTTCCAGGTGCTTGGGATAAGGGATCGGGACTTCTGCCGAGCAGACGCGCCCCACCGGGGCATCGAGCGACCAGAAAGCCTGCTCCATGATCCGGGCCGAGACCTCGGCGGCCAATGATCCGCTGCGCCAGCCCTCGTCCACGATCAACGCGCGGCGGGTCCTGGCGACGGAGGCCATGATCGTCGCGTCATCCAGCGGGCGCAGACTGCGCAGGTCGATCACATCGGCCTCGATGCCGTCCCCGGCCAGGTCCTCCGCAGCCTGCAGGGTCTTGTACAGCGACCCGCCATAAGTGATGAGGGTCAGGTCGCGCCCCTCGCGCCGCACTGCGGCCTTCGAGATGTCGACCGCGCCGGCGTTACTGTCGATCTTGCCCGCCCTGTTGTAGAGCATCACGTTCTCGAAGATCAGCACCGGGTCAGGGTCTTGCAGCGCTGTCCAGAGCATGCCGCGCGCGTCCTCCAGCGTGGCCGGAGCCAGAACCTTCAGCCCCGGGATATGCGCATACCATCCCTCTAGGCTGTGCGAATGTTGCGCCGCAAGCTGCTTGCCCGCCCCGGTCGCCATGCGGATCACCAGCGGGACGCCGAATTGGCCGCCCGACATGTGCCGGATCGTCGCCGCCGTGTTCATGATCTGGTCGAGCGCCAGCAGCGAGAAATTGACGGTCATCAACTCGACGATCGGCCGCATCCCGACCGCCGCCGCGCCGATGCCCGCGCCCGTGAAGCCGCTTTCAGACAGTGGCGTGTCGCGGATCCGGTCTTCGCCGAATTCCGCCATCAAGCCTTTCGAGACCGCGTAGCAGCCGCCATAGGCCCCCACGTCCTCGCCCATGAGGAATACCCTGTCGTCACGGATCACCGCTTCGCGGATCGCCTGTTTCACCGCCTCGCGGTAAGTGGTTTCCACAAGCTTGCCCGAAGGATCCGTTGGCTTCGGCGGCCCGGGCGCGGGGCCATACACGTTCTGTGCCAGCTGTTCGACCGGCTCCCATGTCCCGTCCTCGGCGAACGCCACGGCGCCGGCGATCTCGGCATCGGCCTCTGCTTCGATCTCGGCCACGTCGGTCTCGTGGATCAGGCGGTTCTCTAGCAGCCAGCCCTGGAAACGGACGATCGGGCCCTGCTTGCGCCACTCCTCAACCTCGGCCTTGTCGCGGTAGAGCTGCGCGTCGAACATGGAGTGCGGCCGGAACCGGTAGGTCTTGCACTCGAGGAACACCGGTTTGCCGGTCTCGCGGATCTTGCCGATGGCCTTGCGCGCGGCGGCCTCCACCGCGACGACGTCCATGCCATCGACTTGGCGCGCCTCCACCCCGTAGGAGGATGCCTTTTCGTGGATATCGATTTCCGACTCGGTCCGTGCCAGCGCCGAACCCATCGCGTAGCCGTTGTTCTCGCAGACGAACAGAACCGGCAGGGACCAGAGCGCGGCGAGGTTCATCGCCTCGTGAAACTCACCCTCGGCCACGGCCCCTTCGCCAAAGAAACAGGCCGTCACCGTGTTGGTGTCCTGCATCCTGTCCGCCAGTGCGAGGCCGGTCGCCAGCGGCAGACCGCCGCCCACAATCGCGTTGCCGCCGTAGAAATTGGTGTCGGCATCGAAAAGATGCATCGACCCGCCGCGCCCGCCGGAGCAGCCTTCGGCCTTACCATACATCTCGGCCATAATTGTTGTCATGGGTACGCCGCGCACCAATGCGTGCCCGTGCTCGCGATAGGTGGCGACGACCCGGTCCTGCGGTCCGAGAACCGGGATGACCCCGACGGCAATTGCCTCTTCCCCGTCATAGAGATGCAGGAAGCCGCGTATTTTCTCCCGGGTGTAGAGCTCGGCACATTTATCCTCGAAACGGCGGATGCGGATCATGTCGCGCAGCAGCGCCAGCACATGTTTCCGGTCAAGTTTGGGTTTGTCGGGCACACTCATGTCTCGTCGATCTCCAGAGTGGAAATGTCACCTTCCGGCAGGCCCAGTTCCCGCGCCTTGAGCAGCCGCCGCATAATCTTGCCGGAACGGGTCTTGGGCAGGTTTTCGCGGAACACCACCGCGCGCGGGGAAACGGCCGGGCCAAGCCTTTTGCGGGCATGGCCGCGCAATTCACGCTCCAGCGCCACGCCAGCCGTGAACCCTGGGTTCAGCGTTACATAGGCCTTGACGATCTCGCCTGCGGTTTCGTCGGGCAAGCCGATAACGCCTGCCTCGGCCACCGCCGGGTGCTCGATCAACACGCTTTCCACCTCGAAGGGCCCAACCAGGTGGCCGGAGGTCTTGATCAGGTCGTCGGCCCGTCCGACAAACCAGAAATACCCTTCCTCGTCCCGCCTTGCGAGGTCCCCCGACAGGTACCATCCGTCCGCGAAGCACTTGTCGTAGCGCGCCTGCTCGTTCAGGTAGGCCCGCATCATCGAAGGCCAGCCGGGCCGGAGCGCCAGTTCGCCGACTTCGCCGGTGCCGAGTTCCTTCAGTGCACCGTCCTCGCGATCGACGATGCCCGCCTCGATCCCCGGCATGGGCTTGCCCATCGAGCCGGGCTTGACCGTCATACTGGGCAAGTTGGCGATCATGATCCCGCCGGTCTCGGTCTGCCACCAATTGTCGTGAAACGGCTGGCCGAATACTTTTTCCGACCAGACCACCGCCTCGGGGTTCAACGGCTCTCCGACACTGGCGAGGAACCTCAGCGACGAAAAGTCATACGGCTTGGCCGCATCCGAGCCCGAGCGCATCATCATCCGGATCGCGGTTGGCGCGGTATACCAGACCTCGACCTTTTCCCGCTCAATCGTGCTGTACCAGCGATCGAGGTCGAACTCGGCCTCATCCACGATCATCTTCACCCGGTGTACCAGCGGCGCGATGATGCCGTAAGACGTGCCGGTGACCCAGCCGGGATCGGCCGTGCACCAATAGGTCGTTCCGGGCGTCAAATCCAGCGCGTGCCGGCCCGAGAAAGCGTGGTAGAGCACCGCCTCGTGAACGTGGACCGCGCCTTTCGGCCGCCCCGTCGTGCCGGACGTGAAATGAATCAGCGCGGGATCTTCGGGCCGGGTGGGGGCGGTGTCGAAATCGGGCGATGCAGCGGCCATTGCGGGGCCGAGAGCGACGCAGCCTTCGGCTGCATCTTCGCCGGTCACAAGGACCAGCTTCAGCGTCCCGATCTCGTCGCGCCAGGACGCGATTTTGCGCTTGTAGAGGTCCGGTGTCGTGACAAGCACCTTCGCGGCACCTATCTTCATCCGGGTGCGGATGGGTTCCGGCCCGAAGGCCGAGAAGAGCGGTGTGAAAACCATGCCCGCCTTCAGCGTGCCGAGCGCGGCGATGTAGAGCTCGGGAACGCGGCCCAACAGCGCGAAGACGCTGTCGCCGGGGGCTAGCCCATGGGCGGCAAGGACGTTGGCGAAACGCGATGATTTTCGAGATATGTCTGCGTAGGTCAGTTCTTGACGATTTCCGCCTTTGCCGAGCCAGAGCATCGCAGTCTCATCCCCGTTCCCGTGCATCACATGCCGGTCCACCGCCTCATAGGCGATGTTCAGCATACCGCCGGGCATGTCGAGCATCGCACGGGCTTCGGCCCACGGGTCCGCATCATGGTTATTGTGGCGGTTGGTCATCGACGTATGATCCTCCTCATTGACCAGATTTGGATGGGGCGAGCGAGGGCGCATTGACGGCGATCACTGCACCGTGGAGTCACTGCCTGTCGTCGGCCGTTACGGACGCAGTCCAATCAGCCAGAACCGCATTGAGCGCTACCCAGTCGGTATACTCGATATCAGTGGAAAGATCCGCCGACGGATCCTTGTTCGCAAGGATGCGGCGCATCACGAAACGGCGGAAAACATCGTATTCAGAGGGCTTGTAGGCTCCCGCCACCTGTTCGACCCGATCAGGGGTCCAGCCCGTGGCTGCGGTGAAATCGGTAAGAATTTTCTCCAGTCCCTGCCAGTCTTCGGCTTCGTGACCCGCAGCGGCAAGCGAGACTGAGAGGAACAGACTGTGCAACGCAGACAGAGTGTCGGCACGGTTGGCGCAGAACTCCGTCAGTGCTTTCTGATAGCGACCGCCATGAACCGATGCTGCCAGTAACACCGCATCGAAGCGTGTCAGGTCTATGTCATCGGCATCGGCAAGCGGTAGAAGTTCGACCGCAGTGGCCTGATCCGCAAGCCAATCCGCCGCGACGCGGCAGATCTTGCGGGTTTGACCATCGGTCGAGGCGTAGGCAACGAGAATTTTCATTGCTCTCCCCTAGATCGCTTCAGGACCGGCGGCATTGACTGCTGTCAATCGGACCCCAAACCTATGTTGCGCACGGTCAATGCCTCACGCGGTCGCCGCATTAGTATCCAAAGGGCAAGTGCTTGCAGGCCACCTGACACGTTTCGATCGGCCGGGCTCCGTCAACCGCCACGCGCGGTTTGTCGAAATCGCCACACCATCCATTGATTTGCGTCAACGCCGGTGTGGCTCGCAATCTGGAAAATGATCGGTAGAAGAAGCTGCTTGGAAATGCGAGTGAACCCACTTTGTCGAGAAAGGACCAGGGACCTGGGACACCGACGATCAAGAACCCTGGGCCGGACCAGTTGGGACAGACCGTGAATTTGACGCTCTCCGAAGCGCCGCATACGCTCTCGTCTGGCAAGGTTGCCCAACTGCTGGCTGCGTCGCCTGAAACAGGCCTGTCTCAGGCCGAGGCCGTGCGGCGGCTCAGGTCCCACGGTCCCAACCGCCTGCGTCGCCAGAAGCCAAGAAGCGCGATGGCGATGCTGTTTCACCAGTTTCGGAGCGTCATCGTCTGGTTGCTTGCAGCGGCCGCTGTCATCTCGCTGATCATGGGCGACATTGCGGAGGGCGGTGCCATAATAATCGTGCTCCTGCTCAACGGCACGATCGGTTTTGTCACCGAACTGCGGGCGGCCCGTTCAATGGAGGCACTGTTTCGCATCGCCGAGGTGAGGACACGTGTTCGCCGGGACGGCCGCGTCCAGATGATCGACGCACGCGACGTGGTACCCGGCGATGTGGTCGTTCTCGAGGGCGGCGACGTGGTGACAGCGGACCTGCGTCTGAGCGAGGCGTCTTCCCTGCAGGCCGACGAATCCATTCTGACCGGCGAGGCGGCGCCGGTGGCCAAATCCGCGGAGCCCGTTGCCGAGGATACGATCCTTGCCGAACGCACATCGATGGTCTTCAAGGGCACCGCGATCACGCGCGGGGCCGGCGAGGCCATCGTTACCGCAACGGGCATGGCCACCGAACTGGGACGGATCAGCCAGCTGACCGAAGCCGCGCAAGGAGGAACCTCGCCCCTCGAAGTGCGGCTGGAACGGCTGGGTCATACGTTGATCTGGCTGACCCTAGTCCTTGCCGCGGGCACCGCCCTGACGGGCATCCTGCGCGGTCAGGAACCGACCATCATGATACAGACCGCGGTCGCCTTGGCTGTGGCGGCGATACCGGAAGGATTGCCGGTGGTTGCGACTCTGTCTCTGGCACGCGGCATGTGGCGAATGGCCCGTCGCAATGCACTCATTCGCCGTCTGTCGGCCGTCGAAACGTTGGGGGCAACGACTTTGATCCTGACGGACAAGACCGGCACACTCACGGAAAATCGAATGTCTGTCGTCCGTTTCGTGCTGGAAGATGGCGAATTTGAACCCGAGGCAAGCGACCCGTCCGTGGAACTCGCTTTACGTACCGGTGCGGCCTGCACAACTGCGGAGTTGGGGCATGGGAACCGGAAGGGCACGGGTGATCCAATGGAACTCGCGCTGCTTGAAGCCGCTGACCGTGTGGGTCTGGCGCCTCTGGAAAGGCGGTTGGAGCAGCACGCTTTTGATCCGGAGCGGCGCATGATGGCGACCGTTAGTGCCGAAGCCGATGGCGCTTTCTATGCGATCAAGGGAGCACCCGAGGCGGTGATCGAAGCCTGCAGCCAAGTCCTCGACCGCGACGGACCGCGTGCACTGACCGACACAGAGAAGTTGGAATGGGTCCGACGCAACGAAGGGGTGGCTGCCGAAGGGCTGCGCACGTTGGGACTGGCGATGAAGAGCGAGGGTCGCGCAGGAGCAGAGCCCTACGAGGGGCTGACGCTGATCGGGCTGGTCTGTTTGGCCGATCCGCTTCGCGCCGATGTTCCGCCGGCCATCGCCGCGTGCCGCGCGGCCGGGGTCCGGGTCGTCATGATGACCGGCGACCATGCCGCCACCGCAGCGCGGATCGCCTCCGACGCCGGGATCGGAAACGACGGCCCGACGGTGATCGAGGGGCGCGAACTGGCGGTCCTCGATCTGAATTGTGCGGGGGAAGAGACGCAAGCGAGGGTGCGCGCGGCGGATGTGTTCGCCCGCGTCGCGCCCGAAACGAAACTGACGCTCGTCTCTTTCCACCAGCAGGACGGGCAGATCGTTGCGATGACCGGCGATGGCGTCAACGACGCTCCGGCGTTGAAACAGGCGGATATCGGGGTGGCAATGGGGCTGCGCGGCACGCAGGTGGCCCGAGAAGCCGCAGACATGGTTTTGAACGACGACGATTTTGCCACGATTGTCGAGGCCGTTCGTCAGGGCAGGATTATCTTCGGGAACATTCGCAAGTTCATCGTCTACCTGATGTCATGCAATCTCAGCGAGGTGCTGATCGTGGCGGTGGCGGTGGGTGCCGGGCTGCCCGTGCCGCTCCTGCCGCTGCAGATCCTCTACCTTAACCTCGTTACAGATGTTTTCCCCGCCTTCGCTTTGGGATTGAGTCAAGGCGATGGGCAGGAGATGAACCGCCCGCCGCGGAACCCATCCGAGCCCCTCATTGGCCCGCCCGAATGGCTGCGGATTGCAGGGCTTGGGGCTGCGCAGAGCATTGCGACGCTGGCAGCTTTCGTGCTGGCGCTTTTTCAAATGGACCTTCCGGTCGACCAGGCGGTAACCATGGCTTTCCTTACCTTGGCGCTCGGGCAACTCTGGAACGTCCTCAACACCCGTGCCGCAGACACGCGGCTGATTGCCAATGACGTGACACGGAACCCTTTCGTTTGGGGTGCGCTGGCGCTCTGCCTAGCCCTGATCGGTGCAGCGCTTTGGCTGCCGGGGCTATCGGCTGCGCTCAACCTCGTCACACCGGGCAGGGAAGGCCTGGTTTTGGCGGCCGGCGCAAGCTTGATCCCGCTGGTCCTGGGGCAAGCAGCGTTGGCGTTCACCCGTGTCTTTCGGCAATGACAAACTCAAGAACAAAAGCGACCAGAGCCGCTGAATTCCTCCGCAGATTGTTCCGGACGGTCAATTCGAGGCGATGCAAAACTGGCCCACTGAGGATCAGTTTAAATGGTCAACCGTACGTCACAAACGAGGACACCGGCGTGAGGCGATGAATGTCATTTTGCTCGGAATTCTGGGCAGTCTTGCTGCCGGCCTGATGACCGCTGTCGGAGCGTTGCCGATCCTGGTGGGAAAGGCGGTTTCCCGAAGGACAAACGATATTCTCCTGGGGTTTGCCGCAGGTGTCATGCTCTCGGCCTCGTACTTTTCTCTCATTATTCCCGGCCTTGAGATTGCCGGGGATCAATTCGGCGAGGGGGCAATCCCGGCCCTGATTACAGTTGGTGGGGTCATTCTTGGTGCCACGGCGATCTATCTTCTGGACGAGCGAGTACCCCACCAGCACTTCATCAAGGGCCTTGAGGGTCCGGCATCCGACTCGCTTCGAAGGATCTGGCTGTTTGTAATTGCGATCACCTTGCACAACGTTCCTGAGGGACTGGCGGTTGGCGTCGGCTTCGGCGGAGGGGACGTCGGCGCTGCAACGAGTCTCGCTTTCGGGATTGGTCTGCAAAACGCACCAGAAGGTCTTGCGGTCGCACTGGCGCTGCGTTCTGAAGGATACACGAGACTTTCTGCTTTCACGGTCGCTGCCGCCACCGGCCTGGTCGAGCCGGTGGCTGGTCTTTTTGGCGTTGTTGTGGTTAGCACATCGCAACTCCTGTTGCCGTGGGGACTTACCTTTGCGGCCGGCGCCATGATCTATGTGATCAGCAATGAAATTATACCGGAAACCCACCGTCACGGACACCACAAGGCGGCCACCGCGGGCCTGATACTCGGTGTGGTCGTCATGATGTTCCTTGATGTCGTGTTCGGCTGACAGCGTTATTCCGTCGGTCCGGTAGCGCTCCCAGGGGCGTTATCGAGAAATGCGCGCTGCCATCAATGCGCGCTCATTGTGATACCCAATGCGGTGGTAACTCCTGCGCCCAACACAATCAGGGAGAACCGGCGTGGTTCACGCTCCGCCATCGGGAGAAGATGTGTTGCACCGACATAAAACAATGCACCTGCAGAACATGCCATTAGATCCCCCAGCAGCGAGGTCCCTATGCGGTTTATCCAATTGTAGGAGAGGAGGGTTCCGAGCGGTGTAGTGGCTGCGGCGGACAGCAGTGCGAGCCTGAGAGCCCGTCGCTCTCCAATACCGCCACGCAATAGAAGCACATAGGTGATGATGCCTTCGGGGAACTCGTGCAAGACCATCCCCGTCGCCGAAACGACCCCGGTGAAAAAGCTGACGGTGAACGTGACGGAATACATCACCCCGTCGACAAACGAATGAAACCCGATCCCAAGCATCGCGACGAGACCAATTGCGTAGTCCGCTGTCGCTGGCTTGTCGCAAACCTGCGTGGTGAGAAACCTATTGAAGAAATGCATCAGGAGATAGCCCGTCAACATGAACATCGGGCTTTGGCCACTGAGCGTTATGCTTTTTGGCATCAAATGAAGGAACGAAACTGCGATCAGGATGCCTGCCGCGAAACATGCGAAATAGACGGCGTTGTGGCGGCCCCAATCCCCGAAGTTGCGCACAGTTAGTACTCCAGCGGTCGTGACGAGGCCAGCCAGCAAACTCGCCCAAAGCGCGAAAGGGATCAACGGTGCCGTGTTCATCATGTCAAGGCGTTCGGTCTCGGCGCCTCAAAGCGCTGCGGGGCAGGCCGCCTTGCTTGGTGGGAGGCGTCTCATCGGTGTTCATCTCACCCACAAGCTCTTGCAGCGCCTGCAGGATTTGTTGAAGTGACGTCCCGTCCCGCCGCGGCATGCCTTCCTCCTCGGCGACATCGACCTCGCACGCTTCATACTCCCATCGGCGCAGGATTTCGGCTTTTTGAGTTGAGGTGAGCGTGCGGTCAGACAGAACGGCCGAAGGTGTTCGGTATACGGACGGTGGATCCAGAATAGCCTTCTTGAACCGCTCCTCGTTCATCAGATTTTTCTTTCACCAAGTTGAGCCGTTGTTTCTTTCCCCGAGCTCTCGAATGCACAGCCGCCTCGATCAACGGTTGCAGGAATTGCTGGCACCCGTCCTGCAACGCGGTGCGTATCACGGGTCGCCGCCGGACATTTCATGTGCTCCACGAATGCACATGAACGTCATGCCCCGAGTGTCCTTGCATGATCTTCACGGCCAGTTCTTCTCGTTCCTTGTCACGCACACGGACCCAGAGAAGGATGCCTCCGTGCTCGATCTGATGTGCGTAGTAGTCCTTGTGGTGTTTGCCGACCCGGCGTGCCAGTAAGGTGCCAATTACCGCAGCCGGGCTGCCGCCGATGGCTATTGCGGCAATGGAGGCCGCAAGCGTGCTTGCAGGCGTGAGCATAGCCGCCATCGCGATAAATGAGCCGACAAAAAAGAACCCTCCGGCGATTGCGCCTTCCAACTCGCCAATGGCTTCTTCGGATACGAAGTGCGCCCGCGGCGCCTGTGGGTCATCTTCCAGATCCGAAGACCGCCAATAGGCCTTGCCCAGCTTTTCCATCAATGTTTTTTCGTCAGCCAAAAGGCTGATGTCGGAATGATGAATCCCGACCATCCGCAGATCGTAGAATGCTTTTTGCAAATCCTCGAATGTATCGAACACACCGACAGCCTCGGGAATGTCGATCACCGCAGTTTTGTGCTGTTCCACGTCAAGGTCAGTCATGGTTGCTCCCTGCTTTTGGTGTCGCCAGTCATGCGCACGGGAACACATTTCCGGTGGTAATGCGTTGACAGCGATCAATGGCGTCTTGGTGGCTGGAAGGTATCGTTAAGATGCTGGAACGGGTGGACTGGCGCGCATCCAACAAATTCAGTCAGGAAACGCCGCGATGATAGGTTTTTCAGACAATATCGAAAGGCTGACCGAAGAAAACGACAACTTCCGCAAAGTTCTCTACACGGGTCAAAACATCCAATTGGTGCTGATGGCGCTACAGCCGGGCGAAGAGATCGGCGAGGAAATCCACGACGACCGAGATCAGTTCTTTCGTTTCGAAAAGGGAAAGGGCGAAGTGTGGATCGATGACGTGGCCAATCCGGTAAAAGGCGGTGACGGGGTCATCGTTCCTGCGGGTGCCAAGCACAACTTCATCAACACCGGCTCGGAACCGTTGCGTCTATACACGATCTACGGGCCGCCCGAGCATGTTGAAGGCACTGTTCATAAGACCAAGGCCGAAGCCGACGCATCCCACGAACATTTTGATGGGCGCACCACTGAATAGACCACGCGAGTGATGGAGCCACCTGCGATCTACAGCGTCGGCGTCCTGACCATCGCGAGAAGCACGGGAGGAAGAAAGATGCAGATCAAGGACCTGATCCCTTGGGCGCGCAGGGAACACGCGCCCGAACCGAAGACAGACGAAAATAGCCCCATGGCCACGCTCCAGCGTGACATGAACCACGTTTTCGAAAGCTTCTGGAAACGCGTCGGTGATCTCGACTGGCCTTGGGGCAGCGGTGAGGCGAAGTCCGACGTGGTCGAGACGAAAGACTTTGTCGAAGTGTCGATCGAACTGCCCGGTATGGAGATGAAGGACATCGAAGTTTCGGTCACCAACGAGATGCTGACCGTGAAGGGCGAGAAGAAGGTCGAGCGGCAGGAGGAGAAGAAGGGCTATTACCTCTCCGAACGCAGCTATGGCGCGATTTACCGCACGATCCCGCTTCCTCCGGGCGTCGACGGCGAAAAGGCCGAGGCCAGCTGCAAGAACGGTGTGCTGACGGTCAAGCTGCCGCAAACCCCCCAGGCCAAGGCCAAGGTCAAACGTATCGAGGTTCGGGCCGCCTGAATCTCAAGGCGCTGTCGTGAGCGATCCCGGCGGTGCAATTTCGCAAAGGAGATGAACAATGCTGAGCCGTCTGGCTTTTTTCGTTGTCTTGTCGATTGGCGTTTTTGCAGGTCCTGTATTTGCACAGGTCGTATCCGCAGAGTCGGATGAACGCGGCATCCCGACCATCGCGCCGCTCATCGACGCTGTGGACGACGCGGTGGTCAACATCGCAGTCGTGTCCGACCGGCCGGCGCAGATAACGCCGCTCTTTCGCGATCCGTTCTTCCAGCCCTTCTTGTCGCCGCTTGAGCAACCGCCACCACAGCGGCAGATGAGCGCTGGTTCCGGGGTCATCATCGACTCTGATGACGGATACATACTGACCAACAATCACGTGATCGAAAACGGTGACGAAATCCGCGTCACGCTACGCGACAATCGGACTTTCGAGGCTGAGTTGATCGGCCGAGATCCGGCCACGGATATTGCGGTTCTCAGGATCGACGCAGATGGCCTTGCGGAGGTGCCGTTGGGCAATTCCGAGGACCTTTTGGTCGGTGACTTCGTCGTCGCCATCGGCAACCCGTTCGGCCTTGGCCAGACCGTCACAAGTGGTATCGTATCGGCGCTTGGCCGGTCGGGGATCAATCCCGAGGGCTACGAGGACTTCATCCAGACCGACGCCTCGATCAACCCCGGTAACTCGGGTGGCGCGCTTATCACTCTCGATGGCAATCTGGTCGGCATCAACACGGCCATTATCGCGCCCAACGGCGGCGGCAGTGTTGGCATCGGGTTTGCCGTACCGATCAACATGGCGCTGGCCGTCATGGACCAACTCGTCGAATTTGGCGAGGTACAGCGTGGCCGCCTCGGCGTGATGATCCAGGACCTGACGCCCGATCTGGCGGACGCGCTTGGCGTCGAGGCACAGACGGGTGCAATCGTGAGTTCTGTCGAATCTGGCACGCCCGCAGACGATGCCGGAATCTCTGCCGGAGACGTCATCGTTGCCGTGAACGGCGAAGCTGTGGAGGGCTCCGCCGATCTGCGCCAGATGATCGGCTTGCACCGACCGGGCGACGATGTCGAAATCACCTATGTCCGCATCGGTAGGCGCCACGTGGCGGAGGTCGTGTTAGCGGATGCTGGCGGGCAGCGGGTGACCGCCCGGGACCGTGGTGGACCGGACGCCTTGGCCGGTGTCCGTCTGTCGACCCTGGTCCGTTCCCATCCGGCATGGGGCGAGGTCGAGGGTGTCGTCGTCTCCGAGATCACGCCTGACAGCCGCGCAGCGCGGGCAGGCCTTCAGGCCGACGACGTGATCACCGCCGTCAATCGGCAGTCGGTGGAAACGATCCGCGACATCGACCGCGCTTTGGAGGACGCCCCCGGCGCGGTTGCCCTGCAAATATGGCGCGATGGCAGGACGATGCTGATTGTCCTGAGGTCGTAGTCTGCCAGAGGACGCGTGACAGGGTGGCATTGGAGTTGACGGCCAACGCTCGGCCACACCGAGACTGAGGTGGCGGCTTGCAACGCGCACGCTGCACAAGGCAAAGGAGGGATGTGGTCGGTTGCAGAACAGTCGGCCGCCCAGCAGAGAACGATGAATTCCGATCCCTACAAAATACTTGCCGTGTCCAAGACCGCGACGCAGGGCGAAATCAAGAAAGCCTACCGTAAGCTTGTCAGGGATCTGCACCCCGACCTGCATCTGGAAGACGCAGCCAAGCAGGAGCAGTTCAAAGCCGCCTCAGTCGCTTATGATCTCCTCTCCGACCCCGAGAAGCGGCGCCGTTTCGATGCGGGCGAAATCGACGCGAGTGGGCAGGAGCGGCCGGAACGCCAATACTACCACCACTATGCTGACCAGGAAGAAGGTCGGAGATATGACCTCAGATCCGGTTTCGGTACTGCGACGGGCGAGGACGACCTCGGAGACATCTTCTCGCAACTCTTTGGTCGACGCACCGGTGGTCACGGACAGGGCGACTTTCGCAAGGAGGTGCACGCCCGCGGGCAGGACCTGCGCTATCACCTTGAGGTTGAGTTCCTAGATGCTGTTCGCGGCACGAAACGGCGCGTCACCATGCCAGATGGAAACGATATCGAGATTGGCGTTCCACCCGGCTTGAAGGACGGCCAGACCCTGCGTCTGCGCGGCAAGGGTGCTCCCGGTTTCGGCCAAGGCAAGTCGGGGGACGCTCTGGTGACCGTCACAGTGCGCCCGCATCCCGTGTTCTGCCTGTCTGGCGATGATATCAAGATGGTGTTGCCGATCACTTTCGACGAGGCAGTTCTGGGCGCAAAAGTTGATGTGCCGACCGTGTCGGGTTCGGTTTCGGTGACAATTCCCCAGGGCGCGTCTTCGGGTCAGCGCTTGCGCCTGCGCGGCAAGGGTATCAAGCGGTCCAGAGGAAAAGCCGGTGACCAGATCGTTCGGCTGAAAATCGTGCTGCCCAAACACCTCGATGATGACATGAAAGACCTGGCGCGCCGCTGGCGCGACAAAGCTGGTTTTGACCCGCGGGCCGAATTGCGGAGGATGACATGAGCTTCACCGAACATATGGTCCTTGCCGAGAACCGTCGGCTGACGCGGCGCGAATTGCGTCTTTGGGTGCGCGAGGGCTGGGTACGTCCGACACTAAGCGAGACCGGTCCAGTCTTCGACGACCTCGATGTCGCGCGGCTTCGCCTCCTATGCGACTTGCGTAAGGACATGGCTCTGCCCTCGACCGCTGTGCCGGTGGTGCTGACGCTGATCGACCGGCTGCATCAGACCCGGCGAGACTTGCACACCTTATTGGAGGCGCTGGAAAATCAGCCCGACAGTGTCAGGCATGCCGTCGTGGCGCGCCTTCGCGCACGGTTTGATGCCGACGTTTCGGGAAGAACTGACTGATGGACGTGAATGCGGTGGTCATCGCAGCGAGGAAACGTAGGTGAAAGGGAGGGTGTTGAGGTGCAGAGAGAACTGGTCGGACATCGTCGCCTTTTGGCGAAAACGTATCGTAGGTATGTAGATGCAGATCTGAGGCTGATGGCAGCACTGAACGAAATGCAATCGTTCTTTCCGGTCGACCGAGTGCCATATCGCGGCACCGTTGGCGCGCCGAAGTCACCCATTCGCCGTCTTCGAGAGGACCGCGATCAGGCCTTGCTCAGATTTCAGTCGGCCTACGTGAAGTTCAAAACGGCGAAAGCGCGAGTTCACCAAAAAGACGCGAGCCGCCAGGTAATGTTACTTTTGAGCTTTTGACGCGAATTGCGCGCTCTGGGTGACGGCAGGAATTGTCAGGGTTCGTCGGCATTGTGGTTCTTCGACCGCGATGGCATGTTGAGTGGCGGCTTAAATCGACCCATACCTTACGTAAAAACGCTGTTTGCGATGGAGGATCGGACCGACTCCCTAGCAACCTGCGGCGGGTATGGCGCACCGATGTGCGATCCGTGTGCAATGCGATCTGCCAAGAGACTTTCGATTTCACAGATACTTAGCCCTGATCGGTATCCAGTGGCTTCGATGGGTCTGGTTTCTTGCGGTTCGCCCGCGATCCCGTCTTGCGCGCTGCTGCGAACCCGCGGTCCGTGGCCATGAAACGGTCGAGCATGGGGGCGACGAGGCGGGCGGGCTCAAGGTCCTGTCCGGTCTGTTGGCCTAGGACCGTCGCGTAGTCGCAGAGATCGCGGTGCACGTCGGCGGGAAGCTCCACCGTCAGTTTGACCGGCTTGTCGTCATGGATCGGGCCAAGCTTCAGCTTCGTCATCGGACTTCTCCTAAAGGCTCGAGGATCAGGTCGCGGGTGACCATGACGCGGACGGGGAAGCCAGGGCGGATGGTCAGTGTCGGCGGGACGGCGAGCTGCTGTCGCACGATCTCGTCTCCGGTCCGCCCGATCGTGTCCTGTGCAGCTTCGCGGATGGCACGGGCGACGTCATCCTCGCTGTCGGCCCCGCTCTCCAGGCCGAGGTTCAGGATCGTGGCGAGGCCTGCGGCCAGGAAGACACGACCCCAATGGTAGTTCACCCGGTCCTGCAGTCCGGACGCGCCGGTTCCGTCCGTGCCGGGCGCGCGTTCCAGAACAATGGAGCGACCATCCGGAAGGATGAGGCGGGTCCATACGAGGAGCAGGCGGCTTTGCCCGGCCGCGACACGGCTGTCGTATTCTCCCAGAAGTCGAGCGCCTTGCGGGATCAGCAGGTATCGCCCTGAGGGGCTGTCATAGACATTCGACGTCACCTGGGCCGAGATTTGCCCGGGAAGGTCTGAGCGGAGGCCCGTGATCAGGGCGGCCGGGATCACCGTTCCGGCCTGCAGGATGTAGGGGCTGGGCGGCAGCGTCATGCGATGCGCACTCACGGTGTCCGTGTCTCCGGGACGGGTGACGAAGGTCTCCCGGTTTGAGCCCGGATCGCTTGCCGTCGGGCTGCCCAATGTGGAGGGGAAGAGCGCGTCGGTCGCGGGGGGCGTCGGTGTGGCCTGTGCTCCGCCGTGGGGCACGGTTTGCGCCTCGGCGAATAGGGCGCTCAGTCGGGCGGCGTCGAGTTCCTGAAGGCGGCGTTGTTCCTCCGGATCGACTGTGGGGGCCAATGGACCGGAAAGGGGCGGTGCCGGGACCGGCTGGCCGCGATCTTGCGCCCCAAGGATGGCGTGGCCCAGCTCACCGGGCAAGGGCGGACCGAGACGCGGGACATCGGCGTAGTCTCGAGGCAGTGTGGACAGCCCTTCAGCGGCCTGAACACGTTCGGTGGAAAAGAGCTCGGTCTGGGTGCCCTCCTGCCGGTTGTTCTGCAGGGCCACGATCAGGATCGCGCCAAGGCCAAGTCCGCCGATTGCGGTGGCAAGGGCGATGGCCCGGCGGGACAGGCGCATGACACGGGTCGGATCGGGCCTGAGGCGAAGCTCCTGGGCGATTTCTTCCTCGGTGCGTGTCGGCTCTCGCATATCAGGGGTCTGTGTCATCGCTCCGCCTCCGGCTGGGGCGCGCGCGGCGGGCGCTGGTCGCCATCTGTCCGCACGATCCGCACGACCTGCTGTTGTCTTTCGCCGAGACGCAGTTCTGCGGCCCCGAACAGGCGGTCCACGATCAGCACGTTGCCGAGAACGCGGGTGTTGACGATCTGGCCGCGTCCATCCGCGCCGATCACGAAGAGCGGAGGCATTTCGCCCTGGGCGATGCCGGGCGGGAACACGACATAGACACGCCGTCCATCATCGAAGACCGAGACCGGCCGCCAGGGCGGGGCGTCGCCCTGCAAGCCGTAACGGTAGTGCCGCTCGGCCTTGGGCGGGATCGCGGGACGGCGGATTGTCGGGGTGCGGGGCGTGGATCGCACCTCTGGATAGGCCCATGCAACGCTGGGCATCCAAGTCTCTTCGTCGGCGTGCAACTCGATGTGATAGGTGCGCCGGTCGGTGTTGACGACAAGATTGGTGGAGATGTCCGGGCGCGTGGGCTTGACGAGGATATGCACGCGCTCGGTGCGGCCTGCGCCGCTCGTGGTGTCGCCAATAATCCAGCGCGCGGTGTCGCCCGCCGCGATCGGGCCGGGGCCGGTCAGGCGTTCGCCAGGTTCGAGCGCGATATTGGTGATCTGCCCGGGGGCGGCGTAGATCTGATAGAGCGCGCCTTCGCTCCACGGAAAAACCTGCATTGCGTTGTAATAGCCCAGCTGGCGGGGCTCGACGCGGGCGGCGGCATTGGCGGCGATGATGCGCGCTTCCGGCGTATCCGCTTCCGGATCGCCGCCGCGGGAGGGCGTCCAGGCTGGCGGCGTGTGAACTGGGCGGGGCGGCCCCTCGGCCGGGGGAGGTGCCGGCGGCGGAGCGAGGGCCGGAACATGGTCGTCATAGGCGATTTCGGGCGGGCGCTGCTCCGTGCAGGCGGTCAGCGCCGTGGCCGCTAGGAGAAGAACAGGGATGGGGCGAAGTCGTCTCATTGGGCATTCTCCCTCGACCAGTTGATGGCATGGACATAGACGCCGAGCGGGTTTGCCCGTAGGCGTTCTGCATCGCGCGGGGGCTGGACCACGACGGTCAGGATGGCGGTCCAGCGTTCGGTGGTGGCGAGCTGACCGTTTTCGTATCGCCGCTCGATCCAGGCGACGCGGAAGCTCGTATCCGAGGCGCGAATGACACTCGAGACCTCGATGGAAATCTGCGTGTCGCCGACCTGCGCGAAGGGATCGTTCACCCGGGCATGGTCGTTCAGTGCGACAGCGCCGCGATCTGTGGCGAAATCGTAGGCGCGCAGCCAGTTCTGGCGCAGCACGATCGGGTCGGCCGGGACCTGCCGGACATGCTCGACGAAGCGGGCGAGATGGACCTGTCGCGGTTTGGTGCCGCTCCTTTGATAGCATAATGTGCAGCAAAGGAGACGAACTATGGGCACGGGA
>NZ_JBPOFB010000028.1:0-23977 GCF_051251565.1 Marivita sp.
TAGAAAACAAAAAACGCCGCCCTTATGGCGACGTTCAAGAGAAGAAGTGCTTGACCCACAGTCCGCGATTAGACAACGCGGGCATAACCGATGAGTGGCATCAAAACAGTCTTATTGCAGTTTCATGTATCACTAATAAACGACCGATTGGTTGTAGCTAAAGCCCCGCTGCCTTCGTCAAGTTGACCCGGAACCGGTCGCGGCGACGTTGGTAGCGGCGGGTCATCTCGGCTGAGGCATGCCCGAGCTGCTTCTGGACATAGCGTTCATCAACTTCTGCCGAGCTGGCAAGCCCGGCGCGCAAGGAGTGGCCGGAAAACAATGCGAGGCGCTCTTTTTCAGGCAGCTCGGCACGGATGCCGCTCTTAAGGACTGTCTGTTTGATCAGACGCGCGACGTGCTTGTCGCTGAGCCGTGCCTCCAGCGCACGCTTCCCATCGCGCGAGATGCGCACGAAGACAGGCCCAAAACCGATCTTGGCAAAGTGCAGCCATTGCGCCAGTGCATGCATCGGGCAGGTTTGGTCGCTCGAGCCACTGCCAATCTCAACCTCGCGCCAGCCGGTTTTGGAATTGAGCGTCAGAAGAACGCCATCGTCCATGATCTCGATCCACCCGCCTGAATCTGGCGTGTCGTCTTTGTTGACATCAAGGCCCACAATCTCGGACCGGCGCAATCCGCCCGCATAGCCCAGCAGCAGGATCGCCCGGTCGCGCAGTCCCCGCAGATCGTGGGGTAGGCAAGCGACCATCGCGAGAATGTCATCGCGTAGGATGGCTTCTTTCTGCACCGGCGGGCGGGCATGTTTGCGCTTGATGCCGGCCAGAACGGTGGCGATGTGGCGGTCCTTGCGATCAAGGGTGAAGCCACGTTGTTGGTAGTGCCAGGCCAACCCAGAGAGGCGCCGTTCGATAGTGCTCACCGATATTGCCGGGGCTTTACCAATTGGTGCAGCCAGGTCCGCCAGATAGAGCCCGATCATCTCGGATGAGGGGGGCAGGGGGTCCGTGCCTTTCAACCGGCACCAACGGGTGAAATGTTTCCAATCGGCGGCATAAGCCTTTTTGGTGTTCTCGGCTGTGGAGGCTTTGGCGTAGTCGCGGGCAGTATCAATAAGGCGATCGAGAGTTCCAGAACCGGCAACGGACGCGGGAAGGGCGATCGGATCTCTTGTATCATTCATGATGATGACCTATTTGTTGGTCAGAGGGAAAAGGAAAACGCCCATGCAGATCGCCATCGCAGAAGCTAAGGCCCAGTTTGCCGAGTTGATCCGTCGCGCAGAGGCGGGGGAGGCCATTGAGCTGACCCGTTACGGGCGTCCCGTCGCGCGGATCGTTGCTGCGGATCGTCCCGTCGGACGGCCCCTGATCGGCGCCCTGGAGGGCAAGTTCGCGCTGCCGGATGACATGTTCGAAGGTGACGCCGAAATCGCAGAGATGTTCGAGCAGAGCGTGAGGCGTTAAGTGCGGGTTCTGCTCGACACCCATGTGCTCCTCTGGGCGGTCCTGAACGATCCGCGCCTCACAACAGCGCAGGCACAGGCGATTTCCGGAGGTGAAATTTACCTTTCGTCGGCGAGTATCTGGGAGATCGGGATCAAGCGCGCCATCGGCAAGCTTGACGTGCCGGCCGATCTGTTTGAGATCGCGGTCGATGCGGGCTGCAGGCCCTTGCCGATCTCTTGGACCCATGCGGAAGCTGCGGCAGCGTTGCCGTTGCACCACGCTGATCCGTTTGACCGGATGCTGGTTGCGCAGGCCCGGTGCGAGGGGTTGCGTCTTGCGAGCTCCGACACGAAGCTCAAGGCGTATAACGTCGATCTTCTCGGCTGACGGCCCCAGTCTCATAAATCCCGGTTCGCTCAGTCTCACGAATTCCGACTCAGGACCGGTCCGTCTCAAAGCTCGTGATCGTGTCAGGACGAGTACAGAGATTGAGCTAAAGCCTTGTCCATGAATGAAACAAGAACTTGCGCGACGAGAGCCCCGATTTCGGGCGAGTCCGATATTGGATTGTGAATTTCGGGCCATGTTTGCAGCATATCTTTATACATCCGATAATGCAAACTTATTGGACATTGCTGAGAACGGAAAGCCGGGGCGGTTACTACGCTATTCGCTGGCAGAAAGCGCCGCATAAGTGTAGGCTCTGTGCATGACATTTGCCCGACAGGATCACGAAAGCGGCCTCGACACGTTACCCCGGATGCCATCCTGGGTCACCTCCGCACGGTCCGAAACCCTTGAAGATGTTGCGTTTTTGTCGGGCGCGGCGCTCGGGCATCTTCATCTTGTGCTGGGACGCGAAGAGGTGCCCCAGACCTTGTTGCGAGAGCGGCTGGCCCTACGCGCCGCAGAGGCCTGCGTGACACTTTCTGGTCGGACGGAGAGAGCGGGGGAATTGCGCGACATGGTGAACCTTCTGCGCCCGGGCGATCTGCCAGGACCGGCCGGTGAAACCTACCTGGCCTGGCGGCGCGCGGTGGAGCGGGCAGTGTCGGTCAAGGCTCTGGGTCGAGCCTTGCCGGCCGTCGATCTGGGCCAGATCGCCACGTGGCTGGATGCGGGAAATGGGGCACCGCTGACCCGTGCCGCGGTGGTGCTGGATGCTGTCCTGACGGAGGCACCCCGTGCCGAAGTCCCGGCGTTGATCCTCGCGGACGCCGCCCTCGCCCAGGCGCTTGGTTGGGATCATGTCGTGCCGCTGCTGGCCGCGGGTTTGAAACGCACAGACCTGCGCAAGCGGGGCCAGAATTTGCGCCTAGCCTGTCATCGCGCTGTGACCGCATCCGCAGTCGAGGCCACGCGTCTGGCTGTCGACCTCGCGCGTCGGGCTGCGCTTTTGAAAGGGGTTGCACCAAAGCTTCGGGCCAAGGGGGCTGGGGAGGCGGTCGAGGTCTTCCTGACACAGGACGCGGTGGCGCCCGGTGCCTTGCCTTTGCCGGATCGCGCTGCGCGGCGGCTCTGCGACCGGCTGGTTGACCTCGGCGCGGTGCGCGAACTGACTGGCCGCGACACCTTCCGGCTCTACGGGGTCTGAGCGATGGCCAAGGATGGACCCGACACCGAGCTTGACCGCGAATTGCCTAACCTGCCGAAGGAGCTGCGCTGGCGCGAATGGATGCGGCGGATCGAGGCGGTGCTGTTTGCCTCTGCCTTGCCTGTAGCGCGCGAGGATCTGGCGCGCGTGGTGGGGCAGGCGGCCTCGATTGATCTTCTGTTGGAAGACCTTGCCGCTGATCTGGAAGGGCGGGCGTTCGAGATTGCCATGGTCGCAGGGGGGTGGATGTTCCGGACGCGGACCGCTTACGCGCCTGCGATCCGCGCCGCAGCGGATGTCGGGGACCAGTTGCTGGACCTGAACGAGTTCGACGTCGCGATTTTGGCGGCCATCGCCTACCACCAGCCGATCACCCGCGACGGGCTGAAGGATATCTTCGGCAAAGAGATCAGCCGGGACCTGATCGGGCGGCTGCATGCGCACGGTCTGATTGGAACTGGGCCGCGCGCGCCGCGTCGTGGTGCCCCCTACACCTTTGTGACCACAGACGCGTTTCTCGCGGCCTTCGGGTTGGAGAACTTGCGCGACCTGCCAGATCCTGAACAGCTGAATGACGCCGGGCTGGTCGCGCGCGCCTGAAATCCACCGGGAATTCTTACAGCGCTTGCCGCTTCTGATGAAGCCGCGCGGCCGCCTGAACGAGATCCGCCAAATCCGGGCCAGCGGTGGCGGGGCAAGGCCCAGCTTTGGGCCGAGGCAGGACGGCATCGCTGAATGATGCGACCAGTCCGCTCCAAGCTGGCGCAGCCTGAGCGACGCGTTTCCAATAAGAGATCGCGGGACTTCTTCGCGTTCCGAAAGGCGTCGACCGCCCTTCCGTCAATTGCCGAAACAGATGATAGCGATCTCGATGAGGGAGGCGCGCGATGGACATGCGCTGTTTACCAAATTGAAAGCAGGCGGATCCAAGCAGGTCTGACAGTGATCGCCCCGCTGCCATCCGATGCCCTGCTGCATGCAAACGAAGCAGATCGTCGATCAGGCGCTCAAGGCGCTGAACCGCATCAGCGGCAGGACGGGTGCGTTTGCAGAGCGCCGCGCCGCACAAGGCGCAGATCTGATGCGGCGCCAGACGCTTCTGGCTGAACGGAGCCAGTCCGCGCCCGCAGGATGGGCACCTGTCCCGAAGTCGGCAGCCGTGGCGAGCGCAAGAGACTCGTGTGGCCAAGCTCCAGCCTCGGCGAAAATAGGGCGTTTCGTCTTCTGCCAGACAAGCCGGACAGAATTGCAGCCAGGTAACCTGCCTCCCGGGTGCGCAGGTCTGCTGAGACCCTGGCCGCAGGGGCAAACGCAGCCCGGCCAAAGGGTCGGGAGCAACGGTCAGAGCCGCGATGTCTTCCAAGGGTATGTGGGTATGCTCCTCCAAAAGCCGCAGGATGCGATCGGGCAACGCCCGATCAAGCCGTGCCGACCAGTTCTCACCCGGCGCTCCGAGAAGCGCACCGAAATAGCGGGGAGGTACGCCGTTGGCGTAAGCGAGGCGGTGCAGCCAACTCGACAGAAGTTCACCAGGTGCGGGCATAATGCCGATCGGCCAACGGCTTCCCGCCGCACTTTCATACCGCTCTGCAGGTGTGACGGAGATCCCGGTCGGCCCAAGCCTCATGTCATCTCGTGACGCAAAGTGGAATTGCGGCGCCGCGAGAGAGGCACATAGCCGAGGTCTGACAGGGTTGCGCCCGTGATCCGGTCCTCACCGCGCGAGATTGCCGCAACTGCGGCCCGGGCGACGATCTCGACAACCTCGCCGATCAGCCCCTCTGACAGATCATGGATGATCTTCGCCAAGGGTTCGCGCGACAGATCGGAGGCTTCGGCGAGCGGCAGACTGGCTTCCAGGCTGTCGAGAAGCGTCGCGAACTGCTCGTCATACGCCCATCGTGGAATGGGGATCGTATCGAAACGTGAGCCCATTTCGTCCGTGTCATGCACCGCATCGTAGATCGCGATTTCGCCGACAAGGACGGGTGAGATGTCATGCACCCGTGCGATCCGCCGCAAGAACGAGAAGATGGCCTTCACATCCTGGCGCCGCCCGCGCAATGCGCTGTGGAACTGTCGAATATCAAAAGGCGCGGCTTCAGGCGCTCCAGAAGATGATCCACCTGATCGCCGGCGCGGGACAGGCTGCGCCAGCCAGCGGCTTGTGGTGCGCGCAATCCGGACAGGATGCTGGCATAGAAATGCGACAGCCCTGCACCTTCCCGGGTCTGGATCACCCACACCTTTTGCTGGTCGGCGGCACGCAGATGTTCGACGGCGAAGCGTTCGGCGATCATGGTTTTGCCGTTGTGGTAGGAACCGGCAAGCAGCAAACCGCGTGGGCGCAGGGATGGCGGTCGCTCAAGCAGCAGTCGCATTGCGTCATGCGCCGCGCCGGCGGCCGGATGACTGATCCAGCGCGGCGCGCGAACATGGGCAATCCGCACTGCGTCATCGGCCTGCAAGAGCGGCACTATGGCGGGCATGAGGTGGTCCGGCACCTTACCAATCCTCGACAGGGAAGACCCGCCGCAGACGATCCGGGTCGAGCTTTGCCTGGGCCGAGGCGGAAGGCGCAGCGAAGTCGGCATAAGGCTTCTTTGCCTCGGTGGCATGCCGGGCGCGGGTCATCTCCTTCAACCGGCTTTTCGGGGTTTTGGCGGCGGCAACAGTTGCGGCGATTTCGCGTCGGATGGCTGATGCCTCCTGCACAGGGCGCCGCTGGATTTCACGCCACTGCTGTCGATCCGCCTGGTGCTGCCAAAGCGTGATCGGCTCGGCCAGTCCGTCCCGTCGCCTGACCGGCCGCCAGGCCTGCGTATCCGGATCCTTGACGTAGACATGGCTGATGTCGCGAGGATCATAGCACAGATCGAGCGGCTCCAGCCGGTCACGACGCGCAACCAGCGGGCCAAGCCAGGGCTCGAAATAGTCGATGGCGAAGAGACTGATGCCCTGAGGTGAAATCTTCCGCGTCTTGCGCGGCAGGAAATTGAGCAGCACATCGACAGGTGCATCGATCGGTCGGTCCTTCGGCTGGAACCGATCTTCCCACTCTTTCGCCGGAACGGTCAGCTTGCGCGCATTCTGGCTCAGGTTGTGGTCGATGATCGCGAGCGCGATGCAGCGTTCAAGATCCGCGAAGCTGAGCCGTGCCCGCGCTTCCGAGGCATAGTCGCCCCGATCCGCGATGGAACGCCCCGTCTTGCCGGGCAAGGCGCGTAGCGCCGTGTTCACTTTCCCCAGCAGGCGTTCGACGACCCCGCCCCGATGCACGGTGCCCTTGTTGCGCATGCGTATGGCAATGCCATAGTCCGCGCATCCTCTGCTGAAGGTGCTGCTCTGGAATTCCTTGGCGGAATCGACGACGATCTGCTTCGGGCGACCATGCATCGACCACGCATGATCGATGCCGCGTTCTGCCAGCCAGTCAATCTTGCAGCACATCGCGTGCGCAAGACAAAGCGCCACAGACAGTCGTGACGGCCGCTCGAGGGTCAGGCAGAAGCCGATGATCGCGCTCGTGGCCACATCTGCAGCGATGGTCAGATAGGGGCGACCAACGAAGACGCCGTAGTCATCAATCACCTCGACAAACTGGATGTCTGCCGGCGTGTGATCGATCTGGACAACGTCGAGCGCGTGGTTAGCCCGGATATAGCCCGGTCGCGGCTTCAGCCGGTGCAGGTGTTTACTATCTGACAGGCGGCGGCGGGCAATTTCTTCCGGGGCGAACAGAATGGGGATACGCCGGGCGACAGTGACATAGGCGGGCGGAGCATGCCCTTCCTCTGCGCAGCGGGCGCGGATCTCTTCGACGATCGGTGCAAGGTCCGGCTGCTCCAGGCACAGCCACATCTCCCGCAGGGTCAAAGCGATGATGCTCTCGACCACGGGGCTGACCCTTGGTTTCCTTGTTTTACTCGTTTGCGCCAGCAGGGACGATACCCTGCGCTCTTCTCGATACCGCGCCAGATAGTTGTAGACTTGGCGAGTTGAGAGCCGCAGCTCGGACGCCGCGCGTACCACTGCCTCCCGCACTGGCGCCGCTCCGTCAAGAATCCGGTCCAGCTCACGCGCGATCCGCGTTGCCTTGGACCACGCTTCATCCGAGACATGCCCTCCGCCAGACGTCATCGATATGAAACTTTCGAGACCGGCTGGGCCGTGCGCCAACAGGGTGGCCACTTGCTGAAATACGGAACCAAAATTGAAGCCCTTAGCTGAAAAATGGTGTGCGATATCGTGGTATCTTCCAGAGATCACGTAATAATCATGTGCTGAAATGGTAAAGAAAATGCGACATTGGTTCCTGCCCGGTCCCATGGAAGAGGAGCCGGATTATTTGCCGCCGGGACCACGGGCCGAACCGCGTGAAGCCGAAGCCCTCGACGATTGGCGGAAGGCAGAGGCGGCTCATGCCGCGCGTCTTGCGCGTGTGGCCGGTCGCGTCGGCGCGCTGGACGACCGGCTGAAGCGCGGCCCGGAAGGCTGGCGGCACAGGCTTGCCCTGATCGAGGCTGCCGACCTTAGCTGGTTCGCGGGTGACCGCATCGGCCCGGATCGGCTGGCGCTCTGGATCTCCATGCGACTGTGTGGGGTACACGACGACACAACGGCGCTTGCGCGGGTCGGATGGGCGGTGCGCCGTCTGACAGGAGGGCCAGGCCCAGAGGTGGACCTGTCTGCCTTCCTCGATCGCCGCGATCCCGAGAACATGGCAGATGAAGCCGAGCCCTTCGGGGATCGCGCGGGCGGTTGGCTCGACCTGATGGCGCAAGTCGCCGATCTTCACCCGATAACCCGCGCCTGCGTGGGCTTTCACTTTTGGAGCCTCGCGGGCCTTGGGCAGCAGGGCGATCGAATGGAAGCGGCAGTCACCGCCGCGCGCATCGCCGCCAGCGAAGGCCCGAATTCGAATGGGGGGGCCATCTTTGCGCCTCTGGCTGTACGCGGGGCAGGGGGACTGCGCGCCAGTGGCCCACCGGCTGAGCGCTTGGAGCGTTGGCTCGAGGGAATGGAAACAGCATGCCTGACCGCGATGCGGCACCTCGACGATATCCAGGCATGGTCAGCGCGGGCGGAAACCATGATGGCCCCGCTCTCTGGGAAGACGCCACCAACATTGCGCGCGGTGCTGACCGAATGGCCCGTCGTCTCCGCTCCAATGGCCGAGACCCTGACCGGTGCCAGCCGCGCCGCCATCCAGCGCAACCTCGCCTGGATGGAAACGCGAGGCCTGATCCGCGAGGTGACCGGGCAGGGGCGGTATCGGATGTGGTGCGCCACCAACTGAAAACCACAGCAATATTTATGCCTCCAGCATATCCTCTTCTATTATTCAGGCAGATCCCCGTCAGCGAACAGGTTGGGGAAAAGTCGCTCCCGGTAGTCGAGAGTCGCACGCCCGAGGGCATGGCCCTTGTCGCCGCAATGATCGGCGGTCTGTCGGCTATCGTCGGCCTGCGCGCCGCCTATGTCTTCGATACGCCCGCCGGTCCCTCCATCGTTTGCGTGGCCGCGATCATTTTCGCCACGACCAGCATCATCAAGAGCATCAGGCCCGCGTCCTGAACCCGGCGCGCGGGGCCTGTGCCGTATCGGGGTCCGCCCCCTCCCAGAGGGGTCCGCCAGTGCGGGCCTCCGCCTCAAAGCGGCCAGACGACCAACAGCAATGGCATGCTGACGACAACCACCAGCACTTCGAGCGGCAGGCCCAACCGCCAGTAATCGCCAAATCGGAACCCGCCCGGGCCAAGGATCAGCGTGTTGTTCTGATGCCCGATGGGGGTGAGAAAGGCGCAGGACGCGCCAATCGCCACCGCCATGAGAAAACTGTCCGGATTGACGCCAAGGGCGGCGGCAATGCCGATGGCGATGGGGCACAGGACGGCGGCCGTGGCGGCGTTGTTCATCACGTCCGACAGGAACATGGCGGTGATCAGGACCACGGCCAATGCCGCGATGGCATTGCCCTGCGCGATGGTCTCGACCAGAAACCGCGCCAGCAGATCGGCGGCACCCGTGGTCTGCATCGCGCCCGCAACCGGGATCAGGGCCGCCAGCAGGACGATCACCGGCCAGTCTATCGAGGTATAGATCTGACGCGGCGGCACGGTGCGCAGCAGCATCGAGGCCAGAACCCCGAGCACGAAGGCCACGGCGGCAGGCAGCAGCCCGAGTGTCACGAGGCCGATCGCCCCCAGCATGATCGCCCCCGCGATGATCGCCATGCGCTTGTCGGGGATCCGCAATTCGCGCTCTCCCAGCGGCACGCAGCGGGTGTCGCTGATGAAGTCCGCCAGCATCTCGGCGGGGCCCTGCATCATCAAAAGATCACCGGATTTCAGCTTGAGCTTGCGCAGCCGCGACCGTGGCGGCTTGCCCTGTCGCGATACGGCCAGCAGATTGATCCCGTAGCGCGTGCGCAACCGCAGATCGCTGGCCGAGCGCCCGACGATATTCGAGCCCGGCAAAACGACCAGTTCGCGCAGGATGATATCCTCGTCGCGGTCCTTGCCATCCTCGGCGTCTTTATCTTTCTCTTTCTCTTTTCCGCCCTCCGCATCGTCGGTGTCCTGCGCGCTCTCGGGGGCGGCGGTCTCGTCCTGTTCGGCGTCTTTTTCCGCGGGCCGCTCTTGCTCTTCCAGCGTGATGTCGAAGACCGACAAGGCTTCGGCCAATCCGTCCACATCGGTGTTCAGCGCCAGAATATCCCCCTCGCGGATAAGCCGCCCGCCATGCGGGGCGGTGATGCGCACCTCGTTGCGCACAAGGCCCGTGATCTGTGCGCCGCTATCCTTGATGCCAGTTTCAAAGCGGCGCAGGGTCAGGCCGATGGCCTTGCTCTTGGCGGGGACACGCACCTCGGTCATGTATGTGCCGGTCTCGAAGCCGTCGCCCATGGTCGATACCCGCGCCGGCACCAGCCGCCAGCCGATGGTGGCGGTGAAGATCACGCCAAGCACGGCAACTGCCACGCCCACGGGGGCGAAGTCGAACATACCGAACGCGCCCAGCCCCGCCTCCTCGCGAAAGCCCGACACGATCAGATTGGGCGGCGTGCCCACCAGCGTCGTCATCCCGCCCAGGATCGTGCCAAAGGCAAGCGGCATCAGAACCTGCCCCGGCGTCAGCTTCAGCCGGTCGGACAATTGCACGGCAATCGGCATCAAAAGCGCCATCGCGCCCACGTTGTTCATGAACCCGGACATGATCGCGCCCAGCCCCATCAACGCGAGCATACTGACCAGTCGCCCGGCATCGCGCGGCAACAGGCTGCGCGCCAGCCAATCGACGGCACCGGTATTGTGCAACCCCTGACTGAGCACCAGAACGCAGGCCACGGTGATCACCGCCGGGTGACCGAACCCGGCAAAGGCCTCGGGGGCCGGAACCAGCCCGGCGATCACGCAGGCCATGAGCGCAGCGAGCGCCACGACGTCATGCCGGAACCGCCCCCACAAAAACAGCGCCATCATGGCGGCAAGAACAGCGAAGAGCAGGCTCTGTGGGAGGGTCATCGGATCAGTTTTCCTGCTGAGGTCGCTGCACTATCGCAAGATTGGATGAGGGGGGCAACGGACATGCGTGCGGCAGGTGCCGGTGAGTGGCTGCGGGTGCCGATGAGTGCCGGTGGCGATGCGTGCTACTCGCCCCCCTCTTCGTGCTGCAACGCGGCGGCGATCATCGCACCGACCGCAATTCCCGAAACGATCACCAACGCGCCGGACCGGCGGCGCAGCAAACCGGGCAGCGCCGCAAGAAGTGCGGCCTGGCCCGTGCTGCGCGCTTCGGCCTGACGCAAGGCGGCGCGTGCGCGTTGCGCCCTTGTCCGCCGGTCCAGAACGATCAGCAGAACCAGCCCGATCACGGCAATCAGCAGGGCCACGGAAAACAGGGCTGCCGCACCCCCCCAGATCGGCGCAAGCAACGCCACCAACCCCGCGATGCAGACAACCCACACCGTCAGGCCAAGCAGGGCCACGGCCCCGAGGATGGCCACATTGCCCCCCGCCGAGCGCAGCCGTTCGGAAACGGCTGCGCGCAGGGTCGACGTGATACCGCTGGACCGGTTTGACATACCGGGGCTCAGTCGTGGTTGCGGCGCATCAGCATCGTGATCACCAACCCGACCCCCATCGCGCCGAGGAGCCACTGAAGCGGGTTCTCACGAACGTTGGATTCCAGATCTTTTTCGAGGCGCGATACCTGCTTGCCCAGTTTTTTGACGGCGCGGCGCGACTCGGCAATCATTTCTTCGGTCAGATCGCTCGCGTCGTCCTGCAAACCGTCCACACGCGCCTTGCCGTATTTGCCCAAGGCCTTGGTCAGCGCCGCGAGATCGGTTCTGATCTCGGCCATTTCGGCCCTGATCTCTTTTTCATAATCGGCAATCGGCTGTTTGCTGTTCGATTCGGTGTCTTTAGCGCTCGTGGCCATTTGGGTTCTCCTTTTGATGTCTTTGTTTGACATGTCCGTGCGTGACGCCGCGAACACTCATGTCGCAGCCACGTCACAACCCGCATTTCACCATCCCGCCTGAGTGGGTTCATTAACAAGGATCAACGTGCCTCGTGCCGACCTGCTCTAGCGTGAGCATCTGTTCGAAAGGCGTATGCGACGCCCGCGCTGGACGGCGCGGGCTTGATAACAAGGGGTTCAGATGGGCGAGCAGTCTCAAGCACGGGTGATTTCATTCCTGTCGGATGGCAAGAACCTGCCTGAGCGCGCTCCGGTCGATGTCATTCGCACCCATGGGGCCATCGTGTTTCTGAGCGGTGCTGCCGCCTACAAGATCAAGCGCGACGTGCGCTATGATTACCTTGATTTTTCAAGCCTGCAAAAACGCCACGACATGCTGAGGCGTGAGTTGGAGCTGAATGCACCAGCGGCGCCGTCGATCTACCGCGATGTGATCGCCGTGACACAGGACGCGGACGGGCATCTGCATCTGGATGGCACGGGCGACGTGGTGGAATGGGTGCTGCGGATGCACCGCTTCGACACGGCCGATGCGTTGGACAAGGTGGCCGAACGTGGGGCGCTGGACGACGCCATGGCGGCACGGCTGGGCGAGACGATCGCCGCGTATCACGAGAACGCGGACCCACGCGGGCACACGTCCGGCGCGGATTTGATCCATGCCATTGTCGATGAACTGAACACCGCCTTCGCCACCATGCACGACGCGTTGGGGCGCGCGCCGGTTGCGCGGTATCGCGCGGGCCTGGAGCGCACTTTCGCCACCCTGTGGACCACGCTCGATGCGCGCGGGCAGGCCGGTCACGTCCGGCGCTGCCACGGCGATCTGCATCTGCGCAACATCGTCTTGCTGGAGGGTGTGCCGACGCCGTTCGATGCGCTGGAATTCAACGAGACGCTCGGCACCTGCGATGTGCTTTATGATCTTGCGTTTCTGCTGATGGATTTGCGTCACAAGGGGCTGGACCGGGCGGCGAACATCGTGCTGAACAGCTATCTGATGCAGTCCCGCACCGGCGATCATCATGCCGCCCTGTCGCTCTTGCCGCTCTTTGTAAGCATGCGCGCCGCGATCCGGGCCATGGTCGGCGTGCAGGCCGCCCGGCTCGATCCCGATGACATGACTCGCCTGCCCGAGGCCCGCGCCTATCTGGCCGAGGCGCTGGCCTGTCTCGATCCCGCGCCTGCGCACCTGATCGCAATCGGCGGGCTGTCGGGCACGGGCAAGACGGTTCTGGCCGCAGCACTTGCCCCCCTGATCGGCGCTGCCCCCGGCGCCGTGCATCTGCGCAGCGATCTGGAGCGCAAGAAGCTGTTTGGCGTCGCACCGCTCACCCCCCTGCCGCCCCCGGCCTATGGGCCCGAGGCCAGCGCGCAGGTCTACGCCATCATGCGCGACAAGGCGCGCGCGGTTCTGTCGGGCGGGCATTGCGTGGTTCTGGATGCCACATGGCGGGGCGAGGACGAGCGCGCGTGCCTTCCCGCGCTTGCCCGGGAGGCAGGCGCCCGCTTCACCGGCTTCTGGCTTGTCGCGGAGACGGCGGTTCTTGAAACGCGGGTCAGCGCGCGCCACGGGGATGCATCCGACGCGGATGCGGCGGTCGTAGGGCAGCAGGCCAGACAGACCCATGCCCCGGCATCATGGGCGCGGATTGATGCCTCCGGCAGCCCGGATGAGACGATTGCACGGGTCCTGGCCTTTCTGAACCGCCCCCGCAAACCCGGCCCATCCGGTCCACAAGACACGGAGCATCGCCATGCAAGGTGATCCACACAACACGCCAGCCTGCGCGCATCAAACGCCCACGCGCGGGATATGAGACACCTCTGCCCACCCCCTCTATCCAATGGAGACCGCCCATGAACCGCAGCAATCAAATCAACATTTGGTATGTTCTCATCGCGGTGATGGGCGTTGTCCTCATCCGCGATCTGTGGGTCCAGAGCCGCACCATCGAAGCGATCCCCTATAGCCAGTTCGAGACCTATCTGGCGGACCGGGTGGTCGAGGAGGTCGTCATCGGCAGCACCACGATCAGAGGCACGTTCAGAACCCCGCAGGACGGCAAGACCGGCTTTGTGACGACACCTGTGATGCCCGATCTGGCTGACCGGCTGAACGACACCGGCGTGACGTATTCGGGTGCGGTTGAAAACACCTGGTTCACCACGCTTTTGTCCTGGGTGCTGCCCGCGCTGTTCTTCGTCGGCATATGGATGTTCGCGATCCGCAGGATGGGCGGTGGTCAGGGTATCGGCGGCATGATGTCCGTCGGCAAGAGCAAGGCCAAGGTCTATGTCGAAAGCGACACGAAGGTGACTTTTGCCGATGTCGCGGGCGTGGACGAGGCCAAGACCGAGTTGCAGGAGGTCATTGATTTTCTGAAAGACCCCAAAGGCTATGGCAGTCTTGGGGCGCGCATGCCGAAGGGCATTTTGCTGGTCGGCCCTCCGGGCACGGGCAAGACGCTGCTGGCGCGGGCCGTGGCCGGCGAGGCGGGCGTGCCCTTCTATTCCATCTCCGGCTCTGAATTCGTCGAGATGTTCGTGGGTGTGGGTGCCGCGCGCGTGCGTGACCTGTTTGAACAGGTGCGGGAGGCGGCTCCGGCGATCATCTTCATTGATGAGCTGGATGCCCTGGGCCGGGCGCGTGGCGCGGGCAATATCCAAGGCGGCAATGACGAGTGGGAGCAGACCTTGAACCAGCTTCTGTCCGAGCTGGACGGCTTCGATCCCAGCGAGGGGGTCGTTCTTCTCTCGGCGACCAACCGGCCCGAAATCCTCGACCCGGCGCTCTTGCGCGCGGGCCGGTTCGACCGGCAGGTGCTGGTGGACCGGCCCGACCGCAAGGGCCGCGTGCAGATCCTGAAGGTCCACATGAAAAAGATCGTGCTGGCGCAGGATATCGAACTGGATGACATCGCAGCCCTTACCACCGGATTTTCCGGGGCCGACCTCGCCAATCTGGTCAACGAGGCGGCATTGCTGGCCACACGGCGGCGCGGCAAGGTCGTGACGATGGACGATTTCACCCACGCCATTGAGCGCATCGTCGCGGGGCTGGAAAAGCGCAACCGCCTGATCAACCCGCGCGAACGCAAGATCGTGGCCTATCACGAGATGGGTCATGCGCTGGTGTTCATGGCGCTGCCCGGGGTGGACAGGGTCCACAAGGTGTCGATCATTCCACGCGGCATCGGCGCGCTCGGATACACGATCCAGCGTCCGACCGAGGACAGGTTCCTGATGACGCAAGGAGAGCTGCGCGACAAGATCGCGGTGCTGATGGGCGGGCGTGCGGCGGAAAAGCTGGTGTTTGATCACCTGTCCACCGGGGCCGCCGATGATCTGGCCCGCGCCACCGATATCGCGCGCTCCATGGTAGCGCGATACGGCATGGACGCGGAGCTTGGAAGTGTGAGCTACGAGACCCAGCAAAGCAGTTTTCTGCAAGGACAGGCCCCCCGCTATATCGAGCGCAGCTACAGCGAGGCCACGGCCGAGGCGATGGACAATGCCGTGCGAAAGGTATTGGAGGACGTATCCGGGCAGGCACTGGACATCCTGGCCGCCAATCGCGATATTCTTGACAGGGCCGCCCAGCGCTTGCTGGAGGTGGAAACACTGGACGAGGCCGCTCTGCAGGATCTGGCGAAGGGTCTGCGCGTGGCTGCAAACCCCACCCCGAAAGTCGCAATGAATGAGTGAAGATCCATACAAGGTTCTGGGCGTCGCCAAAGACGCCTCTCAGGCTGAAATCAAAAAGGCCTACCGCAAGCTGGCCAAGTCCCTGCATCCTGATCTGCATCCTGGCGACAAGACCAAGGTGGCGGAGTTTCAGGCCGTGTCGGCGGCCAACGACATCATCGGTGATCCCGATAAACGCAAACGCTTTGACGCGGGCGAGATCGACGCAAGCGGACAGGAACGCCCGCAACGGCAGTATTACCGCGAACATGCGCATGCGGATCCGCAGGGGCGCTATGCGTCATCTGCGGGACATGGCGATTTCGAAGACCTTTCGGATGTGTTTTCCGACCTTTTCGGCGCGCGCGCACAGGCCAGAACCGGCCGCGCGCAGGGGTTTGCTGCGCGCGGTGGCGATGCGCGCTATCATCTGCAAGTCAGCTTCATGGATGCGGCCACGGGGGCGAAACGGGCCGTGCCCCTGCCGGATGGCAGTGCCATCGACCTGAGCATTCCGGCAGGTGTGCGCGACGGTCAGACCCTGCGCCTGCGGGGCAAGGGTCAGCCAGGGTTTGGCGGCGGCCCGGCGGGCGATGCCTATGTCGAGATCGCGGTGAGCCCCCACAAGGTCTTCACCCGCGACGGCTTTGACATTGAAGTGGAGGTGCCGATCGGCTTCGACGAGGCGGTTCTGGGCGCGAAAATCGAGGTGCCGACCCTGTCGGGCAAGGTCTCGATGAGCATTCCCGCAGGGGCCACCTCGGGGCAGCGTCTGCGCCTGAAGGGACGGGGCATCAAGCCTGCCAAAGGGGCACAGGGCGATCAGCATGTGCGGCTGAAAATCGTCACTCCGCGCAAGATCGACGCGGAAATGGAGGCGATCGCGCGGCAATGGCGGGAGCATGTGGACGATGACCCGCGCGCGACACTGTGGAGGGATCTGTGATGTTGACTGAACGCGATGTCGTCGCGCGGATCGAGCGGGTGGAGCTGCGCGAACTCAGGCTTTGGGTGCGCGAGGGCTGGGTCAGACCCGCGGAGACCAGGGGCGGACCGGTCTTCGACGATCTGGATGTGGCGCGCATCCGGCTTGTCTGCGACCTGCGCAAGGAGATGGCGCTGCCCGTCGATGCGGTGCCCGTGGTTCTGTCGCTGCTGGATCAGCTGCATGGGCTGCGCCGGGACCTGCGGGATCTGGCCGGGGCAGTCGATGCGCAGTCCGCCGAGGTCCGGCAGGCTATCGTCTCGGCCTACAAAGCCTCGAAGCAGGATGGCGAGCAGAACGCCAATCAAGGATCGGGCACATCCTGAGCGGCGATGCCCGGACCTCACATCACCTGACCTGACCTGCGCCCGTTCATGCAGAGGCGACCCTGCCGGTCTGGTCCTGCCAGCCTTGTCAGGCCGTGCCCGGCCGCGTGGGCCGTGCCCATCGAAACTGGTGTTCGCGGCGGCATTGGCGGGCACGCGCATCCTGCCCGCGTCCCGTCATGGGCGCCGGGTTCAGTCAGGGCATGTCCCGGCAGATTCCGACAGATGCCGTCACCCGTCAAACACGCCTCCGGACATCCATACCTCAAGCGAAATCTTGGTCTTAACGCCGGTTAATGCACGCAATCAGGAGCCAGATAGGGGTGTAAGGCAAGACGCTTTACATTAGAGGGAGGATTCCCATGGCTGACGAGACACAAGCGACACCAGACCCCGAACAAGATCTGTCTTCGCGATTTCCAACCGCTTATACCATTCTTTTCGGGCTGATCATTTTTGTGGCCGTGCTGACCTGGTTCATCCCGGCGAGACAATACGAGCGTGTGATGAGCGAGGAGGTCGGCCGCGAGATTGCCGTCGCCGGAACCTACAGCGAAGTCGAGCCGAACCCGCAAGGGTTTGTCGATGTGATGCTGGCGCCCATCGCCGGATTTTATGATCCTGACAGCTACGTCGCCAATGCCATCGACGTTGCGCTGTTCGTTTTGCTGCTGGGTGGCTTTCTGGGCGTGGTGAATGCCACCGGCTCCATTGATACCGGTATCCGAACCGCGATGGCCGGGATGAAGGGGCGCGAGATCTGGATGATCCCGATCATGATGTCTCTCTTTGCCCTTGGCGGCACGACCTATGGCATGGCCGAGGAAACGCTGGCCTTCTACGCGATCCTGATCCCGGTGATGATCGTCGCGGGGTATGATGCGGTCACGGGGGTGGCGATCATCCTGATCGGCGCGGGCATCGGCACTCTGGGGTCCACGATCAACCCGTTCGCCACGGTCATCGCGTCCGACGCGGCGGGTATTCCGTTTACCGATGGGATCGTGCTGCGCGTGATTATTCTGCTGGGCGGGCTCACGATCTGTGCAGCCTATGTGATGCGCTATGCCAGCCGGGTCAAGAAAGACCCGTCACGCTCAGTTGTCTCCAAACAGGCCGCCGCACATCGCCAGCTGTTTCTGGCCGACACGGAAGCTGGCGAGGTGGACGACAGCCTGACCGGCACGCAAAAGATCATTCTGGTGCTCTTTGCGGCCACCTTCGGCGTCATGATCTGGGGCGTGGCCACGCAAGGGTGGTGGATGGCGCGCATGGGTGCGTTGTTCCTCTTCGCGGCCATTGTGATCGGCATCATCGGGCGGCTTGGCGAGAAAAAGCTGACCGGCAGTTTCGTCGATGGCGCACGCGATCTTCTGGGCGTGGCGCTGGTCGTTGGGCTGGCGCGCGGGATCGTCGTGATCATGGAGCAAGGCCTGATCGCCGACACGATCCTGTTCAGCGCCGAGCAATCGCTGGGCGGGCTTGGCGATCTGGCGTTCATAAACCTGATGTTCTGGATCGAGATCGGGATGAGCTTTTTTGTGCCGTCCTCGTCGGGCCTTGCCGTTCTGTCGATGCCCATTCTGGCCCCGCTGGCGGATTTCGCGGGCGTCGGGCGCGATCTGGTCGTGACGGCCTATCAATCGGCCAACGGTCTGGTGAACCTGATCAACCCGACCTTCGCCGTCGTGATCGGCGGGCTGGCCATTGGGCGGGTCGGCTACGACCGCTGGCTTGTCTTCATCTGGCCCTTGATGCTGATCCTGCTGGTGTTCATCTCGGCGGCCCTCAGCATTGCTGCAATTCTCTGATCGAAAAGGAAAATTCATGTCCGACCAAAAACTTGGTGTTCACTCGGAAACTGGCAAACTGCGGCAGGTCATCGTCTGTCGCCCCGGTCTGGCGCATCGCCGCCTGACCCCGGACAATTGCGATGAGCTGCTGTTTGACGATGTGTTCTGGGTCAAGCAGGCGAAAAAGGATCACGATGCCTTTGGTGCGGCCATGACGGGTGAAGGCGTCGAGGTTCTGGAAACCGGCGAGCTTCTGGCCGAAACGCTGGAGATCAAAGAAGCGCGCAAATGGGTGCTGGACCACCGTATCGCGGCCATTCACGTGGGTGTCGGCATGGAGCGCGCGCTGCGCGAGTGGATGGACGAACTGCCCGGCACGGAATTGTCCAAATTCCTCATCGGCGGTCTGACCGTGGCAGATGTGCCGTTCGACACGGAAAGCATGCTGGGCGCTTATCTGGGCAAGCATGGGTTTATCCTGCCGCCGCTGCCCAACTTCCTCTTTACCCGCGACAACTCGGCCTGGATCTACGGCGGTGTCACGCTCAATCCGATGTATTGGCAGGCGCGCCGCCCCGAGACGCTGCTGACCGCCGCGATCTATAAGCACCACCCCAAGTTCAAGGGCCAGGTCGATGTGATCTGGGGCGATCCTGACAAGGATTATGGCCTCGCCACGCTGGAGGGCGGCGATCAGATGCCCGTCGGCAACGGCGTGGTTCTGGTTGGCATGGGCGAGCGGACGTCGCCCCAGGCGGTTGGCCTGATGGCGCAGGCGCTGTTCGATCAGGGCCGCGCCGAGCGTGTGGTCGCCTGCCAGATGCCCAAGCTGCGCGCGGCGATGCATCTGGACACAGTCTTTACCTTCTGCGGCGGCGATGTCGTCACCGCGTTCAAGGAAGTGGCCGACGAGATGACTTGTTATGATCTGCACCCCGGAGAGGGGGGCAAGCCGCTGGATATGCGCCACGATACACGGCCCATGTTCGACGTGGTGGCCGATGTCATGGGCTTCAAGAAGCTCAATGTCGTGCCCACAGGCGGTTCCGATCCGTTCGAGCAGGCGCGCGAGCAATGGAACGACGGCAACAACGTGCTGGCCCTGCGCCCCGGCGTGGTCATGGGCTACGACCGCAACGATGACACCAACGCCGCGCTGGGCCGGGGCCGTGGCGGCAGCCGCTGCATGTCCTGCCCAACCATCCGCGACGCGATTTAAGGAGAGATTCCATGGCTTTCAATCTGAAAAACCGTCATTTCCTGACGCTTCGGGATTTCACCCCCGAGGAGATCGGCTTCTTGCTGAAACTGTCTGCGGATCTCAAATCGGCGAAATATGCGGGCACCGAAGTCGCGACATTGCGCGGCAAGGAGATCGCGCTGATCTTCGAGAAGGACAGCACCCGCACCCGTGTCGGCTTTGAGGTGGCGGCCCATGATCAGGGCGCGACCGTCACCTACCTCGGCCCCTCGGGCACCCATATAGGGGGCAAGGAAACCGTGAAGGACACCGCCCGCGTGCTGGGCAGGGTCTATGACGCGATTGAATATCGCGGCTTCGGGCAGGAGATCGTGCAGGAGCTGGCCGACTGGTCCGGCGTGCCGGTCTACAATGGCCTCACGGACGAGTTTCACCCCACGCAGATCCTCGCGGATTTCCTCACCATGCAGGAACACGCCGAAAAACCCCTGCGCGAGGTGGCCTATTGCTACATGGGCGATGCGGCCAACAATATGGGCTTCAGCCTGTTGCTGGGGGGGGCCAAGATGGGCATGGATGTGCGTCTGTGTGCACCCAAAAGCCTTTGGCCCAACCAGTCCATTCAGGCCGAGTCACAGGCGATTGCCAAGGACACCGGCGCGCGCATTACGCTTACCGAGGATGTGGACGTAGGCGTGAAGGGCGCGGATTTCGTCTACACCGACGTCTGGGTATCTATGGGTGAGCCAGCGGAGAAATGGGCCGAGCGGATCAAGCTGTTGATGCCCTATCAGGTCAACGCGGATGTGATGGCCAAAACTGGCAATCCGCGCGCGCGGTTCATGCATTGCCTGCCCGCCTTCCACAACACCGACACCGACGTGGGCCGCGACATCCATGACCAGTTCGGCATCGACGCGATGGAGGTCACCGACGAGGTGTTCGAAAGCCCCGCCTCCATCGTCTTCGATCAGGCGGAAAACCGGATGCACACGATCAAGGCGGTTCTTGTCGCCACGCTGGGGGGCTAGGCCATGCTGGTCGTCGCAGCTCTCGGGGGCAATGCGCTGCTTGAACGCGGTCAGCCTCTCACGGCGCAAAACCAGCGCGCCAATGTCCGCAAGGCCGCCAAGGCGCTGGCGCGGATCGTGCGCGCGGGGCACCGGCTGGTGATCACCCATGGCAACGGGCCGCAGGTCGGGCTTTTGTCGCTGCAAGGCGCTGCCTACAGGCCCGACGAGGCCTTTCCGCTGGACGTTCTGGGGGCCGAGACCGGTGGCATGATCGGCTACATGATCGAGCAGGAGCTGGAGAATGCGCTGGATCATGAGCACGCCGTCGCCACGATGCTGACGCAGGTCGTGGTCGCGGACACGGACCTGGCCTTTCAGAATCCGACCAAGTTCATCGGTCCGGTCTATACCCGCGACGAGGCCGAGAGCCGTGCCCGTGCCGCGGGCTGGTCTATCGCGCAAGACGGTGACAAATGGCGCCGGGTGGTGCCTTCGCCCGCGCCGCTCGAAATCCCCGATACGCGGGTGCTCAAGCTGCTTCTGGATCAGGGCGTGATCGTGATCTGCACCGGCGGGGGCGGCATTCCGGTGCTGCGGCGGCCCGATGGCAGCCTCGTCGGCGTCGAGGCCGTGATCGACAAGGACGCAGCCAGCGCCCTTCTGGCCAAAGACCTGGGCGCGGACGCGCTGCTTTTGCTGACGGATGTGGACGCGGTCTATCGTGATTTCGGCACCAAAGATCAGGCACGCATCGCCAGCCTGACCCCGGACGAGGCCTTGGCGCTCGATCTGCCTGCGGGCTCGATGGGCCCCAAGATGGTCGCGGCGGCGGGGTTTGCCGCCTCTGGCGGTGTGGCGGGCATCGGTCGGCTGGATCAGGCCACCGACATTCTGGAGGGGCGCGCGGGAACCCGGCTGATCGCGAACGCCCCCGGAAAGGACGCATCGGGACATGACTGACATGCTCGATTACCTGCAACGCAGCTGGTGGATCTTCCTGCTGCGCGGCCTGGCCGCCATCGCCTTTGGTGTGATGGCGTTCGGCTGGCCCGCGCTGACACTTTCGGTTCTGGTTGTGATCTTCGGTGTCTATGTCCTGGTCGATGGTGTTTTCGGCCTGGTGGATGCGGTGCGCTACCGGGATCGTCTGGGCCGGGTCTGGCCTTTGGTTCTGGACGCGGTCCTCGGGATCGCCATCGGCCTGCTGACGTTGTTCTGGCCGGGGATCACGGTGCTGGTGCTGTTGATGTTCATCGCGGCATGGGCGGTTGTCGGCGGGCTTTTGCGGGTCATTCTGGCCTTTCAGATCCGCCACGAGATCACCGGCGAATGGGTCCTGATCGCCAGCGGGCTGCTCTCGATCCTCTTCGGCGGCCTGTTGATCGCGTTGCCCAAGGCCGGGCTGATTACGATTGCGTGGATCATCGGCATCTATGCCGTGGCTCTCGGGCTTTTGTTTGTCTTTCTGGCCGTCCACCTGCGCAAGCTTGGCCGGATGATCGAAACCCGCGTCTGACCGGCACGTTGCACCATTGAAAGGAGACACGCCATGCCCCGTTTGCAACACAAGATCGCGTTGATCACCGGCGGTGCGGCCAGGATCGGCTTTGAGACCGCCCGGCTGTTTCCGGACGAGGGCGCGTCGGTCGTTCTGGTCGATCTCGACAATGAGACCCTCGGACGGGCCGGCACCGACCTCAAAGGCCACGCCCTGACCATCGCGGCGGATGTCTCCTCCTCGGACGACACGCAGCGATATGTGCGCGAGACGGTGGACCGCTTCGGGCGCATCGACGTGTATTTCACCAATGCAGGCATCGAGGGCAAGGTCGCCCCGCTGGTCGATCAGACGGTGGCGGATTTCGACCGCGTCATGGCGGTCAACGTGCGCGGCGCGTTTCTCGCCTCGGATGAGGCCGCCTTCATCACCGGTGCGCAATATCCGGTCGATGGCGGCATGGCCGCAGGCTGAGCATGGTTGGGGAGACACCGCATATGGCGCGGGATCAGGACATATCGGCCAATGCCGCGCCCGAAACGGATGGCATCATCGTGGCCATTCGCGGCGGTGTCGTGGATGTGGCGTTTCGCGGCGTTGTGCCGCGCATACAGGCTCTAGTGATGGCGGGGGAGGTGGCGATGGAGGTGGCCTCGATCTTGGGGCAGGGCGTGGTGCGTTGTATCGCGCTCGGCACGACGCGGGGCAGGGGCCTTGGCACGCGCGCGACCGTCACCGGATCTGGCAGGGATGCGGGCACCGCGTCGGGCGCCGGCACCGGGATCGAGGTGCCAGTCGGGGAGGCTGTGCTGGGCCGGATGCTCAATGTCTTCGGCGATCCGCTTGATGGCCTGCCCGCCCCCGAAGCCACGGCCCGCCACCCTATTCACCGCGCCCCGCCGCCCCTGTCGGACCGGGTGCTGCGCGCCGAGGTGCTGGAGACGGGGATCAAGGCCATCGACCTTCTGGCGCCCATCGAACGTGGCGGCAAGACGGGTCTCTTTGGGGGCGCGGGCGTGGGCAAGACGGTGCTGCTCAGCGAGTTGATCCACAACACGGTCGAGCATCACGACGGCGTCAGCCTGTTTTGCGGCATTGGCGAGCGGTCGCGCGAGGCCGAGGAGCTCTGGCGCGAGATGGGCGAGGCGGGCGTGCGCGACCAGATGGTCATGCTGTTCGGTCAGATGAACGAGCCTCCCGGCGTGCGCTTTCTGGTGGGCCATTCGGCGCTGACCATGGCGGAGTATTTCCGCGACGAGCGCGAGCAGGACGTGCTGCTGCTGATCGACAATATCTTCCGCTTCGTGCAGGCGGGCTCCGAAGTGTCGGGCCTTCTGGGGCGGATGCCCTCGCGCGTGGGCTATCAGCCGACGCTGGCCACGGAACTGGCAGCACTTCAGGAGCGCATTGCGTCGACCCGCAAGGGGGCGATCACGTCGATTCAGGCGGTCTATGTGCCTGCCGATGATTTCACCGACCCGGCGGCGGCCCATATCTTCTCGCACCTGTCGGCCTCGGTCGTCTTGTCGCGCAAGCGGGCGAGCGAGGGGCTCTATCCCGCGCTCGATCCGTTGGCCTCCACCTCGGTCATGTTGACCCCCAACATAGTGGGCCAGCGGCATTACGACATCGCGCGCGGCGTGCGCCGGACCCTGGCCGAATACGAGGATCTGCGCGATATCATCGCCATGTTGGGCATCGAGGAGCTCTCGGCCCATGACCGCGCCGTGGTCGCCCGCGCCCGCCGGCTGGAGCGGTTCCTGACCCAGCCGTTCTATACGGTAGGGGCTGCGGCGGGCACGTCCGGCAAGCTGGTGCCGATCGCCGACACGCTGGACGGTTGCGAGACGATCCTGTCGAAAACCACGTGTCGCGTATCCCTTAAATGTGAGATGAGAAATCCAACGAAATCAACGGCCACCCTTTGCCCTTAAATATGAGATTT
>NZ_JBPOFB010000029.1:0-22848 GCF_051251565.1 Marivita sp.
CTCTCGGCGACACCTCAACACTCGCAGACCCTTCCGTCGTCGACGACCTCATCCAAAACCGAATGAATAAGGCTTGAGGGACATGGACGGAAGCAAAACACCGACAACCGCCCCGGTTCTGATCCTGCTGGGCCCTCCGGGGGCTGGCAAGGGCACACAAGCCCGGATGCTCGAAGAGACATTCGGCCTTGTGCAGCTTAGCACGGGCGACCTGCTGCGCGCCGCCGTTACCAACGGCACAGAGGCGGGCCAGCAGGCGAAAGCGGTCATGGACGCGGGCGCGCTCGTCAGCGACGACATCGTCATCGCCATCCTGCGCGACCGTCTGGCAGAGGCCGACTGCGCGCGCGGCGTGATCCTTGACGGGTTCCCGCGCACCACGGTTCAGGCCGAGGCGCTGGATACGCTGCTGGGGGAAAACGGCCAAAAGATTGACGCCGCGATCAGCCTTGATGTGGATGATGCCGCCATGGTCGACCGGATTTCAGGCCGGTTCACCTGTGCCGGATGCGGCGAAGGCTATCACGATACGTTCAAGGCCCCTACGACCAAAGGCCAATGCGACAAGTGCCAAGGCACTGATTTCAAACGCCGGGCCGATGACACTGCCGAAACGGTCGCAGCCCGGCTTGATGCATATCATGCCCAAACAGCCCCGCTTATCGCATTTTACGACGCACAAGGCGCGCTTGCCCGTGTCGATGCGATGGGAGACATCGACGATATCGCCAAAACCCTTGGTGCCATCGTCCGACGCGCCACCGCCTGAGCGGTCGCCATACACGAGATACGGTCCCCGCGAGGACGGGGCACGTAAACGGAGGAAGAGGAGGAGCCGCAATGTCGGACCACACAACACATTCAGCGCAGGCTGGCCAAAAGTCCGATGCGGGCTATTGGGCTGCCAACGTGCGCATCATCCTGGTGAGCCTGGTGATCTGGGCCATCTGTTCTTTCGGGTTCGGCATCCTGCTGCGCCCGATGCTTTCGGGTATTTCCGTGGGCGGCACCGATCTTGGTTTCTGGTTCGCCCAGCAGGGATCGATCCTGGTCTTTCTGGCGCTGATTTTTTTCTACGCCTGGCGGATGAACAAGCTCGATAAAGAATTCGGCGTCGAGGAGGAATAAGAACCATGGATCAGTTTACGATTAACCTGCTTTTTGTGGGCGCGTCCTTTGCGCTCTACATCGGCATCGCAATCTGGGCCCGCGCGGGCTCAACGGCGGAATTCTACGCCGCCGGTCGCGGCGTGCATCCGGTCACCAATGGGATGGCGACTGCTGCGGACTGGATGTCTGCGGCTTCGTTCATTTCGATGGCGGGCCTTATTGCCTTTACCGGCTACGACAATTCGACCTTCCTGATGGGATGGACCGGCGGTTACGTGCTTTTGGCGCTGTTGCTGGCCCCCTACCTGCGCAAGTTCGGCAAATACACTGTGTCTGAATTCATTGGCGACCGGTTCTACAGCCCGACAGCCCGCCTTGTGGCGGTGATCTGTCTGCTGGTGGCATCCATCACCTATGTGATCGGTCAGATGCAGGGTGTCGGCATCGCCTTTGGGCGTTTCCTTGAGATTGACGCCTTCTGGGGTCTGCTTCTTGGTGCGTGCGTGGTGTTTGCCTATGCCGTGTTCGGCGGCATGAAGGGCGTGACCTATACGCAGGTGGCGCAATATGTCGTGTTGATCACGGCCTACACCATCCCGGCTGTGTTCATTTCGTTGCAGCTGACAGGCAACCCGATCCCGGGTCTGGGCCTGTTCAGCGAACACCAGGCCAGCGGTCAGCCGCTTCTTGTCAAGCTGGACGAGATCGTGACCGAGCTTGGATTCCGCGAATACACGGCGCATCACGGCGACACGTTCAACATGGTTCTGTTCACGCTGAGCCTGATGATCGGTACAGCGGGTCTGCCCCACGTCATCATGCGTTTCTTTACGGTGCCGCGCGTGGCTGATGCGCGTTGGTCCGCCGGTTGGACGCTGGTCTTTATCGCGCTGCTTTACCTCACAGCCCCGGCTGTTGGTGCGATGGCCCGTCTGAACATCACAGACATGATGTGGCCAAACGGGACTGCGGGTGACCCTGTCTCGGTTGAGATGATCGAAAGCGATGCGCGCTATGACTGGATGGCGACATGGCAGAAAACCGGCCTTCTTGGTTGGGAAGACAAGAACGGCGACGGTCGGATTGTCTACTTCAACGACAAGAACCCGGATTCTGTTGCCAAGGCCGAGGCAGCGGGCTGGGGCAGCGAGAATGAGCTGACCAACTTCAATCAGGACATTCTTGTTCTGGCCAATCCCGAGATTGCCAACCTCCCCGGTTGGGTGATCGGTCTGGTGGCGGCAGGTGGTCTTGCGGCGGCTCTGTCCACGGCGGCAGGTCTGCTTCTGGCGATATCGTCGGCGGTCAGCCATGACCTTCTCAAAGGTCAGCTCACCCCGAACATGTCAGAACGCAACGAGCTGATGGCAGCGCGGATCTCGATGGCGGTTGCAATCGTGGTCGCCGTGTTGTTGGGGCTCAACCCTCCGGGCTTTGCGGCGCAAACCGTGGCCTTGGCCTTTGGTTTGGCGGCGGCATCGATCTTCCCGGCTCTTATGATGGGCATCTTTACGAAGGTGAACAACAAGGGTGCTGTGGCAGGTATGGTGGCCGGTCTTATCGTGACGCTGGTCTATATCTTCCTGCACAAGGGCTGGTTCTTTATCCCGGACACCAACAGCTTTACCGATGCGGACCCGCTTTTGGGAACGATCAAGTCGACAAGCTTTGGCGCAGTCGGTGCCCTGATCAACTTTGCGGTGGCCTTTGCCGTCTCGAAGATGACAGCGCCGCTCCCGAAAGAGATCGAAGAGCTGGTTGAAAGCGTGCGCATCCCCCGCGGTGCGGGTGCGGCTCAGGACCACTAAGCCAATCGGAGGCGCCGCCTGATCCGGGCGGCGCCCCCACTGACACTGCGGTCCCGCGCCGGTACACCGGGGCGGGACATTTTATTGAGGCACACGGTTTTCCATGACGCTTGACCCCCACACGATTGCCCAATTCCTGTCCGCCATCCATCCTTATGACGCGATGGAACCTGCGGTCTTGCAAACCCTAATCACCACGTTCGAGGTCAGGACGATCGCAGCAGGCGGCGAGATCTATGCGGTGCACGCGCCGCTGGACGGGTTGTTTGTCGTCTATGACGGCGATGTGGAAATCCGCGATGATCACGATGTGCCAATTTCGCTTTTGGGTCCGCGCAATAGCTTTGGCGAACGCGGTCTCATGCGCGATGGCGGCAGCCTGACGTCGGCGCGCGCCGTGACGGACACCACCGTTCTGATGCTGCCCGCAGCGCGGTTCCACCAAGCGATGACCGAAGACCCGGCCTTCCGGCGGTTCTTCAAACGGGGCCGGACGGACAAACCGAACAAGGCCGATCTGGCCACCACCCGTGTCGAGGCGTTGATGGCGACCACGCCGCTGACCTGTGCGCCGGACACGGACGTCCAAACCGCCGCGCGCCTGATGCGTGATGCGCGCGTGTCGTCGATCTGTATCGCGCAAGATGGCAGGCTTGAGGGGATTGCCACGATCCGCGATATGTCGGGCAAGGTGGTGGGCGATGGCCTGCCATTCGATACGCTGATCACGCAGGTCATGACCCCCGATCCAGTCACCCTGCCCCCGTCGGCCATCGGGTCAGACGTGCTTCATATGATGATGGAACGCCGCATCGGACATATCCCAGTGACACAGGCAGGGAGGCTGGTCGGCATTGTGACCCAGACCGACCTGACGCGGTTTCAGGCGGTCAGCTCTGCCGAGCTGGTGTCGGAAATCGCCCATTCCGGCAGCGCCGAAGACATGGCGCAGGTCACGCGCCGCATTCCGCAACTGCTGGCGCAGCTAGTTGCGGGCGGCAACCGCCACGAGGTGATCACACGGCTGATCACCGATGTGGCCGACACCGCAACCCGCCGCCTTTTGGCATTGGCCGAGGCGCAGCTTGGCCCGGCCCCGGTGCCTTACCTTTGGTTGGCCTGCGGGTCTCAGGGGCGGCAGGAACAGACCGGCGTCAGCGATCAGGACAATTGCCTGTTTCTGGATGACAGGGTGACCGAGGCCGACAGGCCCTATTTCGAGGCACTGGCGCGCTTTGTCTGCGACGGGCTCGATACCTGCGGCTATGTCTATTGCCCCGGCGACATGATGGCGACAAACCCGCGCTGGTGTCAGCCGGTTCGCGTGTGGCGCGAGTATTTCACCGGCTGGATCAAGACACCCAGCCCCGAGGCGCAAATGCTGGCCAGCGTCATGTTCGACCTGCGCCCCATCGGCGGCACAACCCGCCTGTTCGAGGATTTGCAGGCCGAGACATTGCGCAAAGCGTCAACCAATTCGATCTTCGTGGCCCATATGGTGTCAAATTCGCTTAAGCACACGCCGCCCTTGGGGCTGCTGCGCGGCTTTGCGACGATCCGATCGGGCGAGCACAAGAACCGGATCGATCTCAAGCATAACGGCGTGGTGCCGGTGGTTGATCTTGGCCGCATCTACGCATTGACGGGACAACTGACCGCCGTGAACACTGCTGCGCGACTTGACGCGGCCATCGCCGCTGGCGTGCTAAGCGCTTCGGGGGGGCAGGATTTGCGCGATGCCTATGATCTGATTGCCGAAACCCGGCTCGATCATCAGGCCAAACAGGTTCGCGCTGGTGCCCAGCCCGACAATTTCCTAAGTCCAACAGACCTGTCGGACTTTGAGCGAAGTCATCTGCGCGATGCGTTCGTTGTGATAAAGTCGCTGCAATCGGCAGTTGGGCACGGGCGTGGCATGTTAAGCTGACGCGGAACGTTTGGGAGGACGTCTGATGTTTCTGGAACTGATCGCAGTGATTGTGGCCGGCATTGCCGGGGCGGGTGTGATGATGCTGGTCGCCCGCATCTCGGGGGGGCGGATTCCCAAGTGGATGATCCCGGTGGCGGCGGGGGCTGCCATGCTTGGCACCACGATCGCCAGCGAATATGGCTGGTATGCCCGCACCTCAGCCGCGCTGCCCGATGGGGTCGAGGTGGTGCAGACTGCCGACAGCACTGCGTTCTACCGTCCCTGGACATACCTTGCGCCCTATACCGACAGGTTCATCGCGCTGGATACCGGCAATGTGCGCGCCAATACCGAGGACACCGCGCTTTATATGGCAGATATCTATTTCTTCCGACGCTGGACGACGGTGCAATCTGTTGAACTGATGGTGAATTGCCAAACCGGACAACGCGCGGACCCGGCCTTTGGCGATGGCGGCGATCCGGTGTGGCGCGACACCACCACTGACGATCCGATCGTCAGCAGCGTGTGTCGCCGGGGATAGAGCCATGCTGTCAGCCCTGAGCCTGCGCACGCGCATCTTTCTGTTCTTCTGTCTTCTTGGCCTTGGTGGTCTGGCCTCTGTCGGCGCGTCCCTTTGGTTTGGCTATGGCCGCGCGGTTGAAACCACCGCCGCCAACGGATTCACCTTTGCGGCAATTTTAGCGGGGTTTCTGATCCTTGGGCTGACGGCTGTGATCTGGCTGCTGTTCGACGAAAACGTTGCCAAGCCGATTGAGCGCCTGGCCTCTGACATGCGGACCCGCGCCCATGCGGGTGTCGACAGCGAACTGGACCTTAAGGCCGCGCGCTATCTGGGCGATCTGGCGCCTGCCGCCTCTGCCGTGACACGGCAGCTCAACGACAGTGCGATCAGCACGGCGCAGGCTATCGCCACGCAAACCGCACGCCTGACAGCCGAGAAAGCACGCCTGACCGCCCTTCTGACCGAAATTCCGGTGGCAACGATCCTTGTCAATCCGACAGGTCAGATCGTGCTGTATGACGGACAAGCCGCCGAAGTTCTGGCCCAGTTGGGGGTTCCCCGGCTGAATGCGTCGCTGAGCGATTATTTCGATCCTGCCGCGCTTGATGCCGCGGTGGGGAAGCTTGGCAAAACCGGCAAGGATGTGTCGGTGACAGCATCATCGCATGACGGGCACTTAAATTTTGACGCCAAGCTCAAACCAATGGAGGGTGGCGGGTACCTGATGGTGATCGACAGCCAGACGCTTGATCTGGCGCCAGAGGCCGCGCGGCCGTTGGTCTATGATTTCGATCTGTTGGACCGCAGCACCGGAGCAGGTGCCGATCTACAGGATGCGCCCTTGCGCAGCATGTGCTTTTCCGTGTTCGACACCGAAACCACGGGCCTCTTGCCGCACAAGGATGATGTTGTGCAATTGGGGGCGGTGCGGGTTCTGAACGGGCGGATCATCGAAGGCGAAGTGATCAACCAGCTTGTTGATCCGGGCCGTCCCATTCCGCCTGCCTCGACCAAGGTACACAAGGTTACGGACACAATGGTGCGCGGGCAACCTGACATACTGACGGTGGCAAAGCGGTTCCACGCCTTTTCCCGAGATGCCGTGATCGTGGCGCATAATGCGCCTTTTGACATGGCGTTCCTGCACCGTCACGCGCCCGCCACCGGGGTTGTTTGGGATCATCCGATCATCGACACTGTTTTGTTGTCTGCGGTTCTTTTCGGTGCGAGCGCGACTCATACGCTGGATGCCCTATGCGACCGGTTGAACGTCACGATCCCGTCTGCCCTGCGGCACACCGCGCTTGGCGATGCCCGCGCAACGGCAGAGGTTCTGGTCAAGATGCTGCCGATGTTGGAAGCGCGCGGTCTGACCACCTTTGGTCAGGTGATCGAGGAAACGCGCCGGCACGGGCGTCTCCTCGAAGATCTCAACTGAGCGGAACTTTCTTGCGCAGTGTGCTGCGGGTGATCGCAAAGACCGTGACTAAGGTCACTGCCCAGAAGAACCACGTGATCGGCCCGCGGAACAGGATGCTGGGATCACTGCCGGACATCAGCATGGACTGGCGGAAGTTGTCTTCCAGTAAGGGTCCAAGGATAAACGCGATCAGGAACGGAGCCGCCGGGATGCGGTTGCGCATCATGATATAGCCAACCCAGCCCATAACGAACATCACACCGACGTCGAAGATATTGTTGTTGATCGCGAACACCCCATAGATGCACAGCACCAGCACGGCAGGCATCAACAGCCGTTTGGGTACATTGGCGACATAGCCGAACCCCCGAATGGCCACGGACCCAACAATGAGCAAGAAAACAGAACTGACGATCAGGCCGATAAAAAGGCCATAGATGATATCCACGTTCAGAATGAACATCATCGGACCGGGTTGCAGCCCGTGCACCATGAACGCGCCGATGATGATTGCGGTGATCACGTCGCCGGGCACACCAAGCGCCAGAAGCGGGATCAGGGTAGCCCCGGCGACACCGTTGTTTCCGGCTTCAGACGCAGCAACGCCTTCAATCTCGCCCTTACCGAAATTCTCTTTGTTCTTGGATGTGCGTCGCGCTTCGGAATAGCTGAGAAACGCGGAAGGTGCTGCCCCAATGCCTGGGATTGACCCAAGGAAGACACCGATCATAGACCCGCGCATGATGGATTTGAAACTGCCCACATAGTCCGCCCATGAGCACCGGGATTTGCCCAATGCGCGGGCTTTGCCCAAATGCGCCACAGGGTTCCACGCCATTGAGATAATCTCGGGGATGGCGAAAAGGCCGATCAGCACGGCGATGAAGTTGAGGCCGCCCATCATACTGGGATCACCAAAGGTGAAGCGATTGGTGCCATAGACCAGATCAAGGCCAACCGTTGCCAGCAACAGCCCTGCGAGGGCCGAAAGCGCCCCGCGCAGCAGGCTTTCGCCGGACACGCCCGCAATGATGGTCAGCGAGAACAGGATCAGCGCAAAAAACTCGGGCGGGCCAAAGTTCAGCGCAAATGACGCAAGCCACCCCGCAAACAGGATCAGCGCAAGGTTCGACATCACGTCCGCCGTACACGACGCGTAAAGCGCCATACCCAGCGCTCTGCCCGATTCGCCCCGTTCGGCCATCGGATGCCCGTCAAGAATCGTGGCCGAGGACGCGGGCGTGCCGGGTGTCTTGATCAGGATCGCCGGGATCGAGCCACCGAAGATGCCGCCCTTGTAGACGCCCAACAGCAGCAGGATGCCGTTGATAGGAGTCATCGCAAACGTGAACGGCAGCGTCAAAGCCACCGACATCGTGGCCGAAAGGCCCGGTATCGCGCCGCCAATGACACCGATCACAATGCCACAAAACAGCATGAAAAACGCTTCGACATTTCCGACCAGTGCAAAACCGGCAGCAAGACTGTCCATCAGGCTCATGTTCGTCTCCTCATGGCAGTCTCACAAAATTGCCCTGCGGGATCGCAACACCCGCGACATGCGCAAAGAACGCGTACAGCAAAAGCGGTACAATCACCGCACAGACAATCGCCATGTAGGGGTGCCGCGTGCGGAACATGAAGGCGCATGCCGCAAAGGCCAGCATACAGGTCCACACCATCCCCAGCCGTGGCAGCAAGAGCATGACCGCGACCATAATCACCATCAGCGCGCCAAGCCGTATCCACGGGGCAGAGCCTTCGGGATGCTCGGTTTCCACGTCTTCGAACGGAGTGTCATCCCCCGAGGACAGCGCGTTCGCCAACAGGCTCAGCCCCACGATCCCCGTGAACCCGGCCAGCACATAGGGCCAGAACAAGGGCGACAGGATGATGTTGCCAACATTCGACGGCGAGAACACAAAGGTGGGGATGGCATAAAAGACCAGAAACACCGCCAGAAGGGACACTGTGATCCCGAGGCGCAGGTGCAAGGATTTCTGAGACATGGAAATAGGCGCTCCGCAGGTAGAAACGCCGAGGCCCTGAGGCCCCGGCGCATGTTGGTTCAGGACAGCGAGGTCAAGGATCAGCCCTCGATCCGCATTCCCAGTTCGTCAACCAGTTCCTTGAAGGTGGTGTACTGCTCAAGGATGAAGGCGTTGGCCTCTTCCGGGTTCATCAGCTCGATGACCGATCCGCGCGATTCCATTGTTTCGCGGAACTTGGTATCGCTTGTGGCCGCGGCCATCCATTCGCCCCACTTGGCAGCAACGTCATCGGGCAGACCATCCGGGCCCGCGATGCCGGTCCAGCCAACAAGCTGGTTCAGACGCGGCTTGCCGAGATCGTTTGCTGTTGGAACGTCAAATCCGACCACAGGCTCGGCAGTTGTCACCATCAGCGGCTTAAGCTGATTGTTCGCCACAAAGCTGGCCAAGGCGGAAGAATTCGTGCACAGGAATGTCGCTGTGCCGTTCAGAATGGCCGTTGCCGCCGCACCACCACCCTGCTGGGGGATATGTGTGGCCATACCCAGCGGGTCTTCAACGCCAAATTCGGACAGCACCATAACACCGGCAAGGTGCAAAAGCGATCCAACGCCGGACGAACTGTAGCTGACGCCGCCTTCGTTCACGGCCGCGATCAGATCATCCATCGAATTGATTTCACTGTTCGCGTTAACCACGCAGGCCACCGGGTTGATCTCGTACACCGTCACAAAACGAAAATCATCCAGAGTATAGGGCAGTGTCGCTTTCATCGCCGGGTTCACAGAGTGTGATCCGACACGCGCGAAAAGCATCGTGTAGCCGTCGGCGTTCGCGTTTTGCACCGCAACCGACCCCGTCGCGCCGCCGGCACCGGTGATATTCGCCATCACAAGCGCCTCGCCGACCGCATTGCCCAGCGGCTCTGCGATGGTGCGCGCAGAGATATCCGTCGCCCCGCCTGCGCCATATGGAATGATCATGTTGATCGGGCGTTCGGGGTATTCCGCCATCGCGGCCCCCGCGGTTACACCCAACCCAATCGCCAGTGCCGAACCAAAAGTCCGTAGTTTCATAGTATCCTCCCAGTTAAGATTCTGGCCCTGTTGCGGGCTCTTGACTTACGTTAACCTTAAGTAGAACTTTGATGAAGAAATAAAAAATTACAAGTTCTGTAAGCAAAAGCAACATAAACACCTGAATGTCGATAAGATTGCTCAAGACACTGGTCGCGGTGGCCGACCATAGAACCTTCAGTGCGGCAGCGGATGCGGTGTTCATAACCCATGCCGCTGTGAGCCAGCAGATGCGCACGCTGGAAAGCGATCTGGGCATCGCCCTGTTCGACCGCAGCCACCGCACACCCGAACTGACGCCGCTTGGCCGCGCTGTGGTTGCCCGCGCCCGCACGCTGGTTATGGATTACGACAATCTTGTCCCGTCGGTTCTGGGTGATGACGGCCTGTCGGGCGAAATTGTTCTGGGCGCCGTGCCTACGACGCTGATTGGACTTGCACCGTTGTCGATGTCGATCCTGCGCGCGAAATATCCTGACCTGCGGGTCCGCATCACGCCTGCCCTGACCGCGGCGCTGTTGTCCGGACTGGACCGGGGGCATTACGATGTGGCGATCGTCACCAAGCCGATCCTGATGCCCATCGGCCTTGCCTTTCTGGAAATTGCAACAGAACCGCTGCACCTGATCACGGGCAGCGAAGTGACCGAAACCGATCCGATCAAGATATTGGAAACACAGCCTTTTATCCGATTCAACCGGGATGCGGTTGTCGGCACATTGATCGAAACCTGGATTCAAAGTAGCGGTATCCGGGTCGGCGAAGCGATGGAGCTGGAAAATCTCGAAGCGATTTCAAGCATGGTGCATGCCAATCTTGGCGTGTCCATCGTCCCGCGCCCCAGTGTTGCCAGCGCGTATGCGATTCCGCTCAATCACCTGGCGCTGGGACCGGATGTGCCGTCGCGGGTGCTTGGGCTGGCATACCGCAAGGAACACCCGAAACTCCGGGTGATCGAAGAAATTCACGCAGCCCTTTTGCGCGCGGTGCATGAGCATGCGCAGCAAGACCCGGACCGCCCCGAAGCGAGGCCTTTATGACCCTGACCGCGATCGTTTTCATCGTCCTTGGTGCCATAGCCGGAGGGTTCGTGAACGGGTTGGCAGGCACCGGAACTGCGCTTTTTGCGCTTGGGTTCTTACTGGTGGCGCTTGACCCGATCAGCGCAGTGGCGGTGGTGTCGTTGATGTCGGTGGTCACGGGCCTTCAGGGCCTATGGGTCGTGCGCGAGGCGCTGGTGCAAAACGTGCCGCGCCTGATGCGGTTCATCATCCCCGGATTGCTGGGTGTGCCGGTGGGTATCTCGCTGCTGTCTTATATCGATGCAGATACGCTCAAGCTGATTATCGGTGTGCTGCTATTGGTTTACGGCGGCTTCTTCAGCTTTCGCGCCAACCTGCCCAAGTTCGAACGCCGCACCCCGGTTCTGGACTCGGGCATCGGCCTTGCCGGGGGTGTCCTTGGCGGGATGGCGTCTTTGTCGGGGGCGCTGCCGGTGATCTGGTGTTCCATGCGCCCATGGCCCAAGGCCGAAACCCGCGCCGTCTTGCAGCCCTTCAACATCAGCGTTCTGGGCACGACGACGATCATGCTGTCGTGGCGCGGGGCCTATGACAGCACGACATTCACCGCTTTTCTGGTCGCACTGCCCGCCTCGCTGATTGCGGCACAGATCGGCATTGCCGTGTTCAAACGAATCTCGGACAATGTGTTCCGCCGCCTTCTGATTGGGCTGTCCCTGCTTTTGGGGCTTGGCCTTTTGATCCGTGCCCTGTTCTGACTCACGCTTTTCCGAAGGTTTTCTTCATGCTGACATTGTACTACGCAAAAGGCTCATCCGCTCTGGCCTCGCACCTTCTGTTGGAAGAGGTGGGCGCGCGCTATTCCGTACACGAGGTTCAGATTGCCAAAGGCGCACATCAAGACGCGTCGTTTCTCAAGCTCAATCCAAAAGCGCGGGTTCCGGCACTTATGACGCCAGAGGGCGTGATCACTGAAAACCCTGCGATCCTCAACTATGTTGCGGCCACCCATCCTGAGGCGCACATGTTGCCAGACACGCCATTTGCCCGCGCCGAGGCGGATGCGTTGAACGCCTATCTTTGTGCCACGGTACATGTCGCCTTTGCGCACCTGCTGCGCGGATCCCGCTGGTCAGACGATGCAGACGCGCAGGCCGCGATGACGGACAAGGTTGCAAGCAATCTGGCGGAGTGTGCATCTGTGATCGAGGCGCATTACCTTAGAGGACCGTGGGCGATGGGGGAACGATATACCCTGTGCGACGCCTATCTGTTCTTGATGCCGCGCTGGATGGCCAAGGCCGGGGTGGAGGTGTCAGGCTTCCCCAAACTTGGCGCGCATCACGCCGCCATGTTGGAGCGCCCCGCGACGCGAGCCGTCATGGCCGTTCATGGGCTTTAAGCGTCAGGTCACAACCGGCGCAGGCTGGCCGTCGATCATCACGTTGACGCAGGCTGGCTTGCCCGACGCAATCGCGCGGGACATCGCGTCCGGCAACGCATCCAGCTCGGTCACCATGATCCCAAAACCGCCCAAAGCAGTCACCGCTTCGTCATAGCGCGCACCGCTCAGGTCACATCCCATCAGGCGATCCGACCCGAAGTCCCGCAATTGGATTTGGTGTTCGGCATTCCAGCGCCGATCATTGCCGATCACCGCGACGAAAGGCAGATCTTCGCGCACCGCCGTTTCAAACTCGGCAAAGTGAAAACCCACCGTGCCGTCCCCCATGAGCGCCACCACGGTTGCGGATGAATCCGCCGCCCGCGCCGCCATCGCATAGCATAGCCCGCCACCAATCGCGCCCGACACACCGTTGATGATCCGGCGCGGCGCAGTAATGCCCGCTTGGGCCCATTGGCCAAATTCACCCCCATCGCACACGAGCACCGGATGGGTCGCCGCCTCAAGCACCGCTTGAACTGCTGCGCAGATGTCATTGGGATGAATGGCACCTTTTGAAACTGACATGTCCCGCCGCGCAGAGGCTGCGTGAACAGTCTCCATCCAAGCGCCATAGCCTTTGGTCGTGGCATGAGCGCAGAGCGCCTCTGCAACTGCAACTGGATCGTCCGTGATATCCAGCGTCACCCGCGCTGTGCCGTTCCGTTTGGCCCGCAGAATTTCGCTGGCGTCGGCGTTGATCACAGCCCAGCTTGCCTTGGGTGCGACCCCACCGAATTGCAGTGTGAAATCCATCGGCTTGCCAAGCAGCACCACGCGATCCGCTTCGGGCAGGACCGACGCAATGCCCCCCAAAGACGGGTCTTTGCCGCCACGCGGGCTTTCCATGACCACTACGGGGGCACCTGTTGCTTGTTCCAACCGCGCGACCAAACCGGGCTGGCGCGTTGTGTTCAATGCCGGGCCAAGCACGATGATCGGGCGCGATGCCGCCGCAAGCCAATCGCGCAGAGCGGACGTGTCCACCGGCGCTGCCTCAGACGCATCATGCACCGCCGCTTCCACCACATCGGCCAGCACCACATCCGCAGGCAACGACACATGCACCGGCCCCGGCCGGCCCCCGCAGGCGATCCGCGCGGCTTTGGTGATCACGTCGCCGAGGTCTTCGGCGCGTGTGACCCGCACCGACCACTTGGTCAGGGACGCAGTCAGCGCGACCTGATCCATCTCTTGAAACGCGCCCTGCCCGTCGCGTACCGCAGGACTGTCCCCGCTCAGCAACAGCACCGGCGTATCCGACGCCCGCGCGGTAAGAAGCGGTCCAAGCGCATTGCCCAGGCCCGCCCCTGCGGTGACAAGCGCCACGCCAAGCCCGCGCGACAGCTGCGCATAGCCTTCGGCCATATAAACCGCCGCCGCCTCGTGTCGGGTGTGGTAAAGCCGGATGCCCGCATCAAGGCTTGCATCAAAAAGCGGCATGATCTGGTTGCCAGACAGCGCAAAGATATCCCGCACGCCATGCGCCGCGAGCGTCTGCATCACCACGTCCGCCCCGCGCGTCACGCTGTGACCTCGGCCACGTGAACGCGCACTTGGTGCACCGCGTTGTTTGCAAAACCTGCCATATCAAACGGCGCCTCCAAAGGTTGTTGATTGCCTTGCGCATCGGTTGCACGACAGGCCAGATCGTAGACACCCGGTGTCGCGTCCCAGTCGATGCGCCAGCCGGTCCACGCGTATTGATCCCTGCGGCCCGTCACTTCGGCGTCGTGCCATGTGCCCCCCAAAAGCACCTCGACCCGGTCAATGGGCACACCGCTGCCAGACCATGCCCGCCCCTCAAGCGTGACAGGCCCCGCGCGCAACCACCGTTGCCGCGTCACCCAATCCGGCACGCCCGGCGGCTTCATGAGCGATTTGACCCGGATCGTCGTGATCGGAATGCCAGGATCGGCGTCATCCTTGCGAAAGCGGTAGGTCTGAACCTGCTGGAACCCCTGATAACGCCCGGTCAACGCCTCAATCGTGGTCAACCATTTGACGGACGCCATCCCGTACCACCCCGGCACGATGATCCGCAGCGGCGCGCCGTGCTGTGGCAAAAGCGGCTGACCGTTCATGCCCCAGACAAGCATCACCTCAAGGTCCGCGATCTGACCCGGTGTGAGGCTGCGACCAAAGCAATGCGGCTGGCCTTTGTCGAACCCGTGATCCGCACCGAGAAAGGCAAAATCCTGAACGTCTGCCTGTGGCTTTGCACGCGCCAGCAGCGGGGCAAGTGGCGTTCCTGTCCAGTCCGACGTGCCCACCGCCTCATAGGCCCAAGGCATCGAAAAGCACCGCGGGCTGACCCCGATCCGGCCATTGCCCGCACATTCCAGCGTCACAGGGCGCGTTACCTGCGGCAGCGCGCGGATTTCGTCCATAGTCAGGGAAAACGGCGCATCAAACGCGCCCTCGAATGACAGGACATGATCCGCGTCGTTCAGGACCGGCACGTCAAAATGGTTCAGCAGGTAATGCGTGCCCGTCGGCGTGATGTCCAAGCTCAGCGTTTCGAGCAGCGCGCCCGAGTTCCGATTGGCCAGCACCACCTCTTCGCGCGAAAACACGCCCTCGGTCACTGGGGGGCGTGTGGCACCCGGCGCAAAAGGATTGGTCGTCATATCACCTCGTCCGAGCGATCATCGCTTTCCCCGTACCGTTTGAGGACCGCCGGCTTTGTGCCTTCATAGACGCGTGCGATGTTCTGCGCGATCTTGGCATTTTCACGCTCAAACAGGCAATCTCCATTCAGATCCGACGCCACGATAAACGGCCCCATCTTGTTGCACCGGATCACCCACATCGCCTGGGCAAGGCCCAGCTCCTCGTTCCAGTGCACCGCCTCGACATTCTCGACCCCGCGCCCCAACAGAGCGCCAGTGCCGTAGCCCACGGTCGACAGGTACACAGCACCATTGGGCACGAAGTAGCGTTTGTAATCCTTGGAGGTCATGCCGCCCTTGCCGATGATCAGCTTGGCGCCCGTCTTGTCCATCCATTCGGGCAACCACTTGGCAAAGCGGAACGATGCTGTGGCCGTCACAGCGCCCATGTCGAACGATCCATCCGCATTGATCCGCGCAGCAGGCGAGCAGTGGAAATTGGCCGCGCTTTGCGATGGCAGCTCCATCGGGATGTTGGCCTTGTCTTCCAGCGCGCGCATATAGACGCCTTCGCGGGCAGTATACATCAGCCCGTCCAGATAAACGATGTCACCCAGACGCAGCTCTGCAATCGCCTCGGGTGTCGGTGTCGTGGACAGCCGGATTTCGCGGGGTTTCATTGACTTTCCCTCTGCAAAAGCGCTTTCGAAAGCGCGACCCAAAGGCTTTTCGAAAAGCCTTCACTCCTCATTCCGCCGCCTCCTGCATCGGCTCCCACTCCACAGTTTCGCGGCGCTGGTAGGGCGTGAACCAATCAGGGTCGGTGCGGTGCTCGACCCGGCCATCGGGATAGAGCCGCGCCACCGCGCGGCGCGACGACAGGCAGAACGCATGCACCGACATCGGCATCCCCCCGGTGTGGCAATAGCCCACCTCGATGTTGCAATCGATCACCATGTTCTTGCCCACAAAGCCCATCGCGCCCATGCCAATGGAATTGCCCAGCTCTTTGAATTCGTCCTCCATCTCGGCGATGCGCGGATCGGAATTGCGGCTGCCCACGATGCGCAGAACGGACGCCCGTTTGCCCAGCGTCATGCAAATGTCCTTGGACCCACCAAGGCCAATGCCGATGATTGCGGGCTGACAGGCCAGACCGCGTTTGCCGAACGCCATCAGGCTGTCGAGGTAGAAACGCTTGATCCCCTGGATGCCATCACTTGGGAACAGCATCCGGTAATCGGTGCCGAACAGACCGCCCTTATGTACGGTGATGAGGTCAATCCAGTCGCCCTCCGGTTCAAACCCGTATTCGATCTCGGGCGCGCCGATGCCGACATTGTTGTTGTGATCGGTGCGCCACAGCGGATGCACCCGGTTGGGGCGCAACGGCACGCCGTTGGTGGCGGTGGCCGTGGCCCGCCGCAGCGCCGCTTCGAGCGCGCACATGCCACCTTCGACGGTTGCATCATTGCCCAGCTTCACGAACCAACGCGGCACACCAGTGTCGCCGCACATCGCGCGGCGGTCTTCCTTGGCGGCCTCGTAATTGTCGAGCATCGCCTTGAGAACAAAAGACGACAGGTCGCCATCTTCGGTTTCGGCAGCGTGTTTCAGACCAGTAAGGTAATCCTCGGGGATTTCGATGGCCGCCTTGTCCATCAGGGTTTCGGCGGTTTTTTCGATCAGGGATAAGGGGATCATTGTGCGGCCACCAATGTTTCGGGTTCGTCGTCTGGCAGGATGGTGTCGCCCGGTCGGACGATGGTAAACTGCACATCCTCGCGGCTCACTTCAACGGCGCCATCCACCTGACGGGCAACGGTGAAATAGCTGTCCTCCATCGCGCCCGGATCGGGGAAATCCTCGCGGTAATGCGCACCACGGGAATTGTCCCGCGCCTGCGCCGCCTTGGTGATGACTTCAGAGATATCGCACAGCGAGCGCAGGTTCAGCCAGTCATGCCATGTCAGGTTAAACGCCAAATTATCAGCGGACACACCAACATCCATCAGATGATCCGACACCTGAGCAATGCGCGTCAAACCTCTGTTCAGGCTGCTTTCCGTGCGCATCACGCCAACCTCGTCCCACATGGCGTCCTGCAATTGCTTGCGCAACGGCAGGACCAACGCCGGATCGCGGGTCAGCGGGTAACAGGCGCGCGCCATTTCAGCCTCAAGCACCGTCTTGTCCGGGTCACGCAGCGCGCCCATGCCGCGAATATCCGCACCCATCACGTCGCCCGCGATGCCGCCATAAACGGTTGAGTTTGCCACGCCATTGCCGCCCAGACGGTTCGACCCATGCGCGCCGCCCGCGTCCTCTCCGGCGACATACAGGCCTTCCATCGCGGTGCGCGTATCCACATCCACCACGACACCGCCCATGAAATAATGCGCAGTCGGCACGACCTCGACCTTGCCTGCGGCCAGATCAAACCCGCTGTCGGCACAGCGCTTGACCATGCCCTTGAACTTTTCGCGCACAAAATCCGGCCCGAGATGGGACATAGAAATGAACACCCCCTCTTGGTCTGGATTGTTGTTCTTGCGCATCTCCGAATAGATGCCCCGGCTGACCACATCACGGGTCGCACGTTCGCCTTTGCCGTCGTAGTCGAACATGAACCGTTGGCCCGCGTGATTGACCAACTGCCCGCCTGCCCCGCGCAACCCCTCTTCCAACACCGTCCCGGTCATCCGCGTGTGATCGCCTGCCAAAAGGCCCGTGGGGTGGAATTGCACCATCTCCATATCGCGCAGCGGCAGACCCGCGCGCAGCGCCATGGCCAGACCGTCCATCGTCTTGTCACCCGACGGTGTGTGGTACTTGTACATCGTCGGCCCACCGCCCGTGGCCATGAGCACGGTCTTGGCACGCACAAAACGGAACTTGCCCGTCCGCATGTCGATCATGAGCACACCGGCCAGCGCGCTGCCATCCTTCGTCGGAATGAGGCCAATCGCACGGTGTTCCTGCAATTTCTCGACAGGGCGCGCGAGAACCTGCTCCATCAGCCGGTTGATGATCTCGATGCCCGTCAGGTCGCCCTTGTGAACGGTGCGATCCGCCGTCTGCCCGGCAAAAGCCTTTTGGTGCAACGACCCGTCGGCATTGCGGTCAAAGAAACACCCGATCTCGTTCTCAAGCTCGCGGATACGCACCACGGCCTGTTCGCACAGCCGCCACGCCATGTCCTGATTGGGCAGCCACTTGCCGCCCTCGATCGTGTCCATGAAATGCCGCTCGACCGAGTCGCCGCCACCCAGCGCAACGTTGTACCCGCCCTGCACCATGCGCGTGCAGCCGCATTTCCCGATAAGGCCCTTGACCGCGATGGTCACCTTGGTGCCCTCGGGCGCGGTCTGCATCGCGTGGAGCGCGGCGAACATGCCCGCGCCACCCGTGCCAAGGATCAGGATATCCGTGTCGTGCCGGTCGATATCTTTGGTACTGAACATATCAAATCGCCTGCAAAAGGAAGGTTGTAGACACAAGGAACGATCCGGCCACCGCCGCCGCCGCCCATGTCTTTTGCGGCGCGGACCACGGCAGCCATTCCAGCGCCAATAGGCGCAAGCCGCCGAACAGATGCACCGCCAGAAGAAACACCAGACCAAACTCAGCCAGTTTGACCAAAGGCATCTCGGTCAGGGTCAGAAACGCGTCCAGCTTGGCCGCGTTGTTGAGCGCATAGGACAGCACCCAGAAATGCACCGGCAAGAACAGGGCAAGACCGATCCCCGACAGCCGGTGCAGAATATAGGCAAGCCAAAGCGGATGCGCGCGTGCAACCCTCATGCCGTCACCGCCCAGACCGCCTGCGCGCCCAGCGCAAAAAGGCCCACGCCGATGAGCGCCGCGACCCCGTCGCGTGCCGTTCCGCGCAAACCGCCCCATTCGCCAAGGATCGTCCGCAAGCCAATGGCCGCATGGATCGACACGGCAACGACGAACATTCCGTAAAAAGCGAACCAGAACACCGACCCTTGGGTCCGGCCAAGAATCTCTGCCGCCGATAGTCCGTCCTGAATGGCGTAGATCATCACCCCGATATGCACGATCACAAACGGCGCCATGACCAGCGCGCTCAGCCGCTGCGCCATGTAAAGATGAAACTCGGTCATTTGCGCCCCCCGAAGAACCGTTTGGCCGTTGCCCGCTTGAGCCCGGCAATCGCCGAAAGCGGGTCCAACTCATTGGGGCAATAGCTGGTGCAAGACCCCATCGAATGGCAGGAATGACAGCCGCCCTTGCCCGACACCGCATCAAGGATCGCGTCCTTGTTGGCGTCCTTAGCATCATTGTACAATGTCCACGCCCGTTGCAGCGCTGCCGGGCCAAGGTAGTCGGGATTGCCCGCCACCGTATCGCAAGCCGAATAGCAGACCGAGCAGTTTATGCACTCTATCCCGGCATTGGCCTCTGCCCGCTCCGCCGCGACCGGATCAATCGCTTCGATGTCATCATCGCGGGTGCGGGTTGGGTGGTGCATGCCTTCGGCGGCGACCCATTTGTCAAAAAACGGGTCCATATCGGCGGCCAGATCCTTGATCACCGGCAGGTTGCGCAGGGGTCCAACCTCAATCGCGTTGCCCTTGAGAACCTTGCTCACATGGGTGCGGCACGTCCAGCGCGGCACACCGTTGACCATCATCGCACAGCTACCGCACATGCCAACGCGGCAGGCAAACCGATAGGTCAGCGTCGGATCGACGTTCTGCTGAATCCAAGACACCACATCCAGAACCGTCTGGTTGTCATAAGCGGGAACCTCGAATGTCTGCGGCTGCATCGGCGCGTCCGGACCGCCGCGTTGCACCGTCACAGTCATATGGTCTTGCTCTGGCACCTGAGAGCCTGCCTTTCCTCAATTCCAACGTGATGCGGCAAGGATAACGGTCAGCTCAAGTAACGAAAAGGCAAATAATTTTTCAACATCCGTAATCAACGCTTACAGAAAAATGCGCGGCCGAATTTTACCAACCGGTAAAATATGACGATACCCTCAGACAAACGTCACCCTCTTGCTGAACGGCATCTCGCGCAGACGGGTGCCGGTCACAGCCCAGATCGCCCCGGCCAGCGCGGGTGCAGCGGGCGGTAACGGCGGCTCTCCGATACCCAGCACGCGGTCACCGTTTTCAAGGCCCTGCACCAGGATGTTTGGGCATTGATGCAGGCGCATGCCGGGGTTTACGTCGAAATTCGACTGCTCGGCCACTCCGCCGGTATAGGTGATCTCGCTGTTCATCGCATGGCCAAGGCCGTAGATCACCCCGCCTTGCACGAGGTTCTCAAAATTGACCGGATCAACAACCCGCCCCACTTCGGCGGCAACCCAAACGGTGTCGATGCGCAGCCCTGCATCCGTGTCCGTGACCTCGATCACCTGCGCGCAGTGCACACCAAAGGATTTGGTCAACGCCACACCGCGCCCGGTACGCGACCCGGCAGCAATCCCGCCGATGCCGGACCAGTTCGACATCTCGGCGACCGCTTCAAGCGCTTGGCGTGCCAGCGGATCGCTGCACAGACGCAAGCGTTCCTCAAGCGGATCGGCCCCTGCCGCCGCGATCAATTCATCCAATGCAGCATTGTAGAAAAACCCGTTCGAAGACGCCCCCACCGCACGCCACGAGCTGATCGGGGCCAGTTCAGGTGCGCGGTAGCCGGTCACGCGCTGATGCGGAATGGCAAAGGGTTGGTCCCACGCGCCCGCCACGATCTGGCTGTCCGGGCCGGGGGCGGAAAACCCTTGGCGGCCCAGTTGCGAGGCCATGACCGACGGCATCGCAATGCCGAGGTCCATCGCCGCAACCTGACCATCCGCGACCGTGCCCCTGAGCCGCGCCATGGCAATCTGGCGGGGGAAATCGTGGGTCATGTCCTCTTCACGCGACAATGTTAGTTTGACCGGAACGCCCTTCATCTGCATGGCGATCTCGGTTGCCTGCTTGACCACCTCGTCCTCAAGCCGGTGGCCGAAACTGCCCCCCATCATCAGGACATGCACTGTGACCTCGTCCGCCGGAATGCCGGTGATACGGCTGACATTGGCCTGCACAAAGCGCGGGATCTGCGTGCCAGTCCAGACTTCGGCGCTGGTGTCGTCAACCCGCACGATGGCGTTGATCGGCTCAAGCGGCGCGTGGGCCAGATAGGGCGCGCGGTATTCGGCGGTGATTTCCGTGCCGTCGCCCAGCGCGATGTCGATATCGCCATCGTTGCGTTTCTGGCTATCCTGCGCATCGGAGGTGAACGCAGCGTCCAATGCGGCCCAATGGTCGGCCTGTTCGGGCGGGTACGCGGGGTCTTCCCATGTCACCTGAATTGCCTGCGCGGCCTGAAATGCGCGCCATGTGTTGTCGGCAACAATTCCCACACCACCAGAGATCGGCACAACCGCCTGAACACCGCGCAGGGCAAGCGCTTCGGTCGCGTCGAAATCGGTCATGCCACCGCCTTGGGCGGGGTTCATCCGCACGGTGGCGTGAACCATGCCATCCACAACAGCGTCAATGCCGTAGTCCTGTGTGCCCGTGCTTTTGGCCATCATATCGATCCGCTGCATCGGCTTGCCGATATAGCGCCATTCGGATGGCGCGCGCAGCGGCACGTCCTGCACCACGTCGCGGCCTGCCAGATCAGCGGCAAGATCGGTATAGGCCAGTTTTTTACCATCCGGTAAAATTACGTGCCCCGCGGCTGTCGTCAGGTTTGCAACCGCGATGCCTTCGCGTTCGGCCACCAACGCCTTGATCGTCTCGCGCGCTGACGCGCCGGCACGCCGCAGCTTGTCGAACTGATCCGGTACGGTGGTCGATCCACCAGTGATCTGAAGGCCGATAACCTTCATCACGCCATTCACCGCCCCTTCGGCCATGTCGTGTATCACCCCAGCGGCAGGAACCATGAAGTCCGCCGCCTCACCGCCCAAAGCCGTGTTCCAATAAGCCGCACTGGGCGGACCGGGATCAGTTCCGATCTGGTCGAGATCGACATCCAGTTCCTCGGCGATCAAGGCGGCCTGAACGTGATAAGCCCCCTGCCCCTTGTCGGCGCGCGGCGTGATCAGGGTTATGCCATCGCCTGTGATCTTCACATAAGGCGTCAGCGCCGCTTCGCCCTCTGTGGCGATCAGCGGATTCTCATGCGGTTTGCGCACCGTATAAATACCAAAGGCAACCCCGCCCACAACAGCGGCAGAGCCAATAAGAAAAGTCCGGCGGGCGATGGTTTTCAGACGTCCCATGTTCAGCCCTCCTGCATCATGTTGGCCGCACGTTTCACGGCGGCCCGGATGCGGGGATAGGTGCCGCAGCGGCAGAGATTGCCGGACATGGCGTCGTCGATTTCGGTGTCGCTGGGTGTCGGGTTCTCGGCCAGCAGGGACGCCGCCTGCATGATCTGACCAGATTGGCAGTAGCCACATTGCGCGACCTGTTCGTCAAGCCACGCCGCCTGCACCGCGTGCAGCGCATCGGGTGTGCCCAGACCTTCGATGGTGCGGATGTCCGCGTCTTGGGCATCAACCGCCCAAGTTTGACAAGAGCGCACCGCGACTCCGTCCAGGTGCACCGTGCAGGCCCCGCATTGCGCGATACCGCAGCCGAACTTGGTCCCGGTCAGGCCCAGTTCATCGCGCAGGACCCATAGGAGCGGCATGTCGTCTTCGACATCCACTTCGTGAACAGTTCCGTTAATCGTAAGCTGCATCTCTGCACGCCCTTTCCTGTCCGGTTGCGCGTACAGATACATAATGTGGCGGAGACGACTTTACACGCTTAACTCGTGGTCAGGAGATACATTTCGGAGCGGCAAAGCCGCTCCGACAAACGGGGGGGGGGGGGGGGGGGGGGGGCCCCGCGCCCCCCGGGGCGGGAGCAAGCGGGGCGAGGGGGGGTGGGGTAGGGGCGGCCGGGCG
>NZ_JBPOFB010000003.1:0-431184 GCF_051251565.1 Marivita sp.
TCCTCTCCCGCGGGCCCGCCCCCCCCCCCCGCCCCCCCCCCCCCCCCCCCCCCCCCCCGGTCGGATCGGGCGCAGCCCGATCCGATACACTCATTCAACAGAAATAAGCACGGCTTCGACACGGCGGTTGGCCTCGCGCCCTGCTGCGGTCAGGTTCGGCGCGCGCGGTGACAGGAACCCAACCCCGTCGGCAGAAACCTGCGCCGCAGGAACACCGCGCGCCGTGACATAGGATTGCGCGGCCTCGGCCCGGCGGCGGGACAAAGCGATATTGGCCGCAAGCGATCCCGTGGCGTCGGTATGTCCCACAAAGGTGATCTGGCGGCTGGGATTTGCGGTCAGATAGGCAACAACGGCATCCAGGGACGGCACGGCCCCATCGCCCAAAGAAGCAGAGCCGCTGGCGAAATCCAGATCGGCCAGCACCACATGCCCGACCCGTTCCAGTTCGGCCACCACATCGCCGACCTGTTCAAGGATAGCATAACTTGCCGCGTTGGACACCGATACGGCAGGCCGTCCGGGCGGGCCCACTTCGATCAGTTGGACAAAGACGGTATCGCCATCGCGGCTGACCAGAAGGCTTAGCGCCTGTGTGGCATCGGCGGATTTCGCGGACAAGAACCGGTAGTCGGACAGATCGACATACATGTTCGGCGCGCGCAGCACCTCGGTACCAAAGCGGAAGTCAAACCCGCCACAGCTTCGGGCGTTGCATTCGAAGATGATCCCGAACTGATCGGCGACAAGCTCATCGCGCACCGGACCGACAACCTGCCCCGTGGTGATCCCGGCACCGGAAATGCGCCAGGCCTTGCGGCGCACTTCGCCCTCAAGACTGGCCACGGGCAAACCGGTTTCCTCGGTCCAGACCCCGATGGGCAGATCATAGCTGCCGGCTTGCGTCACCCGTGACACGGTTTCACGCGCGCCAATGGGCAGCGCCAGGTCAAGCGCCAGACCGGGGACAGCGGCGCAGAGACCTGCGCCAAGGATGACGCCAAAAAGCTTAGCGCGCCTGCGCGTGATACTCGTCATTGGGCCGCATATCCGTGGCGCTTGCCACGCGGTTGGTCATGTTGAAAAAACCGGTGACATTCACGATGTCCCAAATATCACGGTCGCTGAACCCGGCATCCCGCAAGGCCTCACGGTCAAACTCGGTCACCTCGGCACTGGTCTTGGTGACTTTGTCCGCAAAGGACAGCATGGCGCGGTGCCGATGCGGCAGGTCTGCAACACGCCAGTTCATCACAAGCATTTCGCCCAATTTCGGGTCACCAGACAAGGCGCGGACCGCAGCACCATGAGCGGTCAGGCAATAAAAGCACTTGTTGATCGAGCTGACGACCACCGCGATCATCTCGCGCTCCAGCTTGCTCAGGCCACTGCCCGCCAGCATCAGATCGTTATACATTGCCGTAAATGCGTTGAGCTTTTCGATGTCGAAGGCATAGGCCTGAAGGACATTCGGGATCATGCCCAGCTTGTCCTGACAGACGTCAAAATATTTCTGTGTTTCGGGGGGCAACGGGTCAACCATCGGAAGGTTGAGCGCCGTGGGAAGGGTGTCTTTGGTCATTCGCTGTCGCTTGTGTTGGGCAAGATGCGGTAGTGGTACTGTCCCACAACCTGCATGCCGAGGGAAGCATAGAGCCCGTTGGCGGCGCCATTGGCCTGTGTGCACAGAACGCTCATCCAGTCCGCGCCATGAGCTTTGGCCCAATGTGCCGCCTGCCGCATGAGCCAGACGCCCATGCCCTTGCGGCGATGGGCCGACGTGATTTCAAGCGCGTGTACCATCGCGATACCGTCCGAGATGGCGCAAAAGGCGGTGCCTGCGGGTTTGTCGCTGATTCGGCCAAGCAGCCCGGTCTTTGGCACTTCGGCCCGGTCCATCACGGCGATCCGGTCGGGGCCAATGCCCCCGTCAGCCCAGATATCCAGCATGATGGCAAGCGGTTCCCAGATGGCAAAGGCGGTGACGCGGGGAACCGGCCTGTCGGTCAGTTGATCTACGGGACAGGCCCAAAGGTTGACCGGATCAATGATCTCGTATCCGCGAGCTTCAAGCGCGCTGTCCAGCGCGTCTTCGCCTTCCCGGATCATGAAAAGAGCGTCTTGCCCCAGCATGCGCATCGCAGTTTCGGCGGCGGCAAGATCATCGTCGGTCCAGTCGCCTTGGGCGGTGGCAGCACTGACGCGCTTGCCGCCCCGCGCGCCGTTGCGCAGCATCCACGGCCCCGCAGGGGTGCGGTCTGCCGGCGGCCATGTTGCCTCGGTCACAGCATAGAGCATCTGGACCGTTGGAATCATGCGGGAAATATCTCGACCAGCCGGGCCATCGCGTGATCTACCCGCGCGCCATCACTGCCGCGCACTACGATGTTCGATCCGTATGCGCCGTTTTGCTGAAACGGATATGACCCGATGGACAGGTCCGGGAAATCAGTGGCGATCTGACCCAAAGGTCCGGCAATGTCGCCTTCGCCCCGGTCCACCCGAAGCGTTTGCGACAAGATCGGCGCACCGCCGGTCAAGGTCGGGATCACGGTCGCCACCATGGCCTGAAACACCGACGGCACACCTGCCATCACATGCACATTGCCGATGGTGAACCCCGGCGCAATCGACACCGGGTTTTCGATCAGCGTCGCGCCATCAGGAATACGCGCCATACGTTTGCGGGCATCGTTGAAATCCATTCCACGGCTGTCATAATGCGCCTGCAAGAGCGCGGCGGCATCTGCACGCACGTCGATAGGCACCCCAAAGGCCGCGGCCACACAATCTGCGGTGATGTCGTCATGGGTTGGCCCAATCCCACCAGAGGTGACCACCGTGTGATAGGCCGCGCGCAAGGCGTTCAACGCCGCAACAATCGCCTCGCGGTGATCGCTCACGATGCGCACCTCGCACAGGTCGATGCCCACCTTGGTCAATTCCTGCGCCAGATGGTGCATGTTCGCATCGCGGGTCCGGCCCGAGAGAATCTCGTCGCCGATCACCAGCATGGCCGCAGTTGGGTTGGGCATGCGCTGCCTCCTTGATCACCGGTTTTTCTCAGGTATAGGCGGGGGTCATGCGCTTTCAAACCCCTCTTGTGCCGGGCGTCCTGATCCGGCGGTACAAACGCTTTCTGGCAGACGTCACCTTGGCGGATGGGCAAGAGATCACGGCGCATTGCGCCAACCCGGGGTCGATGATGGGTCTGGCCGCGCCAGGCATGCGCGTTTGGCTGGAGCCCAATGATGATCCGAAGAAAAAGCTGAAATATGGCTGGCGGCTGGTAGAGCACGAAAACGGGCACTTCACCGGAGTCGATACAGCCGTGCCAAACCGCATGCTGCGCGCCGCGCTTGAGGCCCGCGAGGTGCCGGGCCTGACCGATTTCGACAGTCTGCGCGCCGAAGTGCCTTATGGCGAGAAAAGCAGGATCGATTTTTTCCTAACCCGCGACGGGCACCCTGACATTTATATTGAGGTGAAATCCGTCACCCTATCGCGTCAGCACGGTCTGGCCGAATTTCCTGACAGCGTCACGGCGCGCGGCACCAAGCACTTGAACGAATTGACTGCCATGGTCCAACAAGGCCACCGCGCCATCATGTTTTATCTTGTGCAGCGCACGGATTGTCGCCGCATGACGCTCGCCGCTGATATTGACCCGGCATACGCCAAAGCCTGGGCAGCGGCATCACAGGTCGGCGTTGAAACCTTTGTCATGGATTGCAACATCACGCCCGATGCTGTGCTTTTGGGCAAACCGATCCCGATGGAGCCCCCGGCTGAGCCGTAACGTCGCGCCACTGGCAAAACGGTGCTCGGGGGGCTAAAACTCAAACAAACAGGTATTGGAGTTCGCGCGTGAACACTAACCATGATGGTCGCATGACACGAGAAGGCATCCGCATCCACGATGCGGCTGACTTTGCGGGTATGCGCGCGGCAGGTGAATTGGCGGCCCGGATTCTGGACGAGGTGGCGGAGCATGTGTTCGTGGGCCAGACCACGACCGTACTTGACGACTATATCCGCAACCGCGTCGAAGAGGCGGGCGCGACGTCGGCGACCATTGGGTACAAAGGCTATCAACACGCAAGCTGCATCAGCGTGAACCATGTTGTCTGCCATGGCATTCCCGGCGACAAAAAGCTCAAGGATGGCGACATCCTGAATATCGACGTGACGGTGATTGTCGATGGCTGGTTCGGCGACACAAGCCGGATGTATGTGGCTGGCAAGCTTAGCCGCAAGGCTGAACGGCTGATCCAAGTGACCCATGACGCCCTGTTCAAAGGCATCGACGCGGCCAAGCCCGGTAACACGTTTGGCGATATCGGCCACGCCATCCAGACCTATGTCGAGGCAAACCGCATGGCGGTGGTGCGCGATTTCTGCGGACATGGCCTTGGCCGCGTGTTTCATGCGCCACCCAATGTGTTGCATTACGGGCGCGCGGGCACCGGTCCCCGGCTTGAGGAAGGCATGTTCTTTACCATTGAGCCGATGGTTAATCTGGGGCGCCCCGAAACCAAGGTTCTGGCCGATGACTGGACGGCCGTCACGCGTGACAAATCCCTGTCAGCACAGTTTGAACACTCCATCGGCATCACCTCTGACGGGTGCGAGGTGTTCACGCCATCGCCCGCCGGACGGTTTCATCCGACCTACGACACCTGAGTGATCCGCGTCGCATGGACACATATCCGACACGCATTCTGACCATCGGGTGCAGCTGCATCAACCGGTTTCAGTTTGATGTCTTTCAAGCCCTGCACCCCGACACTGTGCATCACTTTGTCAAATCGCTGTTTGACTGGAACATCGTTTCCCTGATCGGCACAGAGACGCTGTTGCAGCATGCTGTCGATGGTCACTTGCAGGCGCTTCTGGAAGATACATCCGAATATGTCGTCGACTATGGGGTGTTGCTGTTTCACAGGCATTTGCCCGGTATCTGCTTTTTCCACGAGCAGGATATCGCCAAAGCGTTTGACGACCCGGCCCAAAAGGACAGTCTTGTCAGTAAGTTGGCTCATCAGGCCGCGCCCTTTCTGGCCCCCGACTATGAAGGCCGAACGCATCTGGTCTGGTCAAATGTCCAACCCAACCTGCCCGGCACGGTGCGCAACGTGACACCGTGGGATGACTTCCAACTGACCGCACCCCGTTATGCAAAGATCACGTCGCTGGGGCGTCAATTGTTCGGGCCCGATACGACGTTCACCTTTCTCACGCTCGTGGCGGATGCCACGCCGGAGGCCTTGCAAAATCCTGATGTGCACATGCTGACCCTACCCCGCAGCGCGGACTACCAGGGACCGCCCGATCTTTATGCGCCGTTTCTGTCACAGATACTTGATCAGACACACAACTGAACAGCTCGTGTGGTGGGATGGTTTGTCGCTTTCCCTTATCCTGCAGCCCCGCTAAACCGTTTGCCATAGCGGAGGTTCAGATGACCAAGATCACCCCACAACCCGGAATCATGGATATTGCACTGTATGTTGGTGGCAAGTCCCATGTCGAGGGTGTCTCGAACGTGGTGAAACTCAGCTCGAACGAAAATCCGTTCGGGCCAAGCCCGGCTGCACAAGAAGCCGTGCGCCGATCTGTTCTTGAGCTGCATCGCTATCCGTCCACCGACCATGCCGCGCTGCGCCGCGCCATTGCCGAAATCTACGGCCTGAACGCCGATCAGGTCATCTGTGGTGTTGGGTCCGATGAAATCATCACCTTCCTGTGCCAAGCCTATGCCGGGCCGGGGGATGAGGTGATTCACACCGAACATGGATTCGCACTCTACAAGATTTGTGCGCTGGCCGCCGGGGCCACCCCGGTCGAGGTGCCAGAACATGAGCGTGTCACCGATGTTGATGCGATCCTCTCAGCCTGCACCGACCGGACTCGTTTGGTCTTTATCGCCAACCCGAACAACCCAACCGGCACGATGATCGGTCTGGCAGAGATCGAACGGCTGGCAGAGAACCTGCCGCCACAAGCCTTGCTGGTGCTGGACGGGGCCTATGCCGAATTCGTCGATGGTTATGATGGCGGGGCCGCTTTGGTGCGCGCGCGCGACAATGTTGTGATGACGCGTACGTTTTCAAAAATCTACGGTCTGGGCGGGTTGCGCATTGGTTGGGGCTACGGCCCACAAGAGATCATCGACGTGCTCAACCGCGTTCGGGGACCGTTCAACCTATCGGGCACTGCGCTGGCGGCCGCCGAAGTCGCAGTGCGTGACACCGCTTATGTCGAGAAATGCCGCCTTGAGAACACCCGACTGCGCGCGTGGCTCGCCGAGGCGCTTGCCGAACACGGTGTGCCTTCGGACACCTCGATGGCGAACTTCATTCTTGCCCGTTTCACGGATGAGGCCGAGGCCGAGGCCTGCAATCTATATTTGCAAAAAGAAGGGCTGATCGTCCGGCAGGTCGGGTCCTACAACCTGCCCCATGCCTTACGCATCACCGTCGGTGACGAAGCAAGCTGCCGCCGCGTGGCCCATGCCGTTGGCCAGTTCAAGGCAGGCGCGCGATGACCCAGATCTACAACCGCGTGGCCCTTGTCGGTCTGGGCCTTATCGCATCGTCCATGTTCTGGTCGATGAAACGCGGCGATCTTGCGAGCCATGTCACAGGCTTTGCCCGCAGCGCCGAAACCCGCGAAACCGCGCGCCGCATTGGGCTATGCGATACGGTGTGCGACACGCTTGCCGAGGCTGTGAAAAACGCAGACCTGGTCGTTCTTGCCGTCCCCGTTGGGGTCATGGGCCAGATCGCGGCAGATATTGCGCCCTATCTCAAGCCAGGGGCAACGGTCACCGATGTGGGCTCGGTCAAGGGCCAAGTCATCACCGACGTGATACCGCACATTCCCGAGGGGGTGCATTTTGTGCCAGCGCACCCCTTGGCAGGGACAGAACACTCCGGGCCAGAATCAGGGTTTGCCACCTTGTTCGACAATCGGTGGTGTTTGATTGTCCCACCCGAAAACAGCGATCCCGCTGCGATCGAGGCGCTTGAGAAGTTCTGGCGCGGGCTTGGAGCAAATGTTGATGTGATGGAGCCGGACCATCACGATCTTGTCCTTGCGGTGACATCCCATTGTCCCCACCTGATCGCCTACACGATGGTCGGTGTCGCCGACGATCTGCGCCGCGTGACCGACAGCGAAGTCATAAAGTATTCTGCCGCGGGTTTCCGGGATTTCACCCGCATTGCCGCCTCTGATCCCACCATGTGGCGTGATGTGTTTTTGTCGAACAAGGACGCAACGCTGGAAATTCTGGGGCGCTTTACCGAAGAGCTGTTCGCGCTTCAACGGGCCATCCGGCAAGGGGATGGTGATTTCCTGCACGAGTATTTCACCCGCACCCGTGCCATTCGGCGCGGCATCATCGAAGCGGGCCAAGACACGGCGGCACCGAATTTCGGGCGCTCGGGCTAGGACAATGGTATGCGGTTAACGAGTGGTTTGTTTGTTTTGATGATGGGGATGACGGGGGCGGTGATTGCAGCGCCCGACACATCGCTCAAGCCGGTTGCCCGGGGCGAAACGCAAGACGCAGCACTGGCGCTGTCCGATATACGTCCAACCGCGCGCCCTACCTTGAATGCAGCGGCGCTTGCCCGCCAACTGATCCAAGAGATCGAACCCGAGGGTCCAATCTCTGTGCAGGCAGCACCTGTTCAAAACACCTCAGCGGTGGCACGCGCGTTTGCGGCCCTATCCCCACAGGCCACCGGCTTGTCGATCCGTCCCGCGTTGCGTCCTGACACGATGGTACGCAAAGCGATGGCGCAGCGCCGCGAACAGGCCAAAGGGGCCATTTGTGGAGACAGCGCGATTCAGGGAGACGTTGTCGGTTTTGTCCCCGGGCGGTTGTCAGCGTGCGGCATTCAGAACGGGGTGCGGGTGCGGTCGGTGTCTGGCATCAGCCTGAGCCAACACGCCGTTATGGATTGCCCAACGGCCAAAGCACTCAAGTCCTGGGTGGACAAGGGGATGAACCCCGCCATTGGCACCACTGGTGGCGGCGTCAGCCAGATCAAGGTCGCAGCGCATTACGCCTGTCGCACCCGCAACAATCAACCCGGCGCGCGGATCAGCGAGCATGGCAAAGGTCGGGCCATCGACATCTCAGGTTTTCGACTGCGCGACGGATCAGAGATCACATTGCTGCAAGGATGGGATCGAAGGGATACTGGGCCGATCCTGCGCAAGATGCATAAACGTGCCTGTGGCATCTTCGGAACTGTTCTTGGCCCCGAGTCCAACCGATTCCACAAGGACCACTTTCACTTTGACACTGCGCGGCATCGAGGCGGAGCGTTCTGCCGCTAACGCTATTGATACGACCGAACGATGCTTTCCGCGACCAGCGCCCAACCATCGGCCACAACAAAAAACGCGAGCTTAAACGGCAGCGACACAATCGCTGGAGGCACCATCATCATCCCCATCGACATCAATACGGCCGCAACCACGAGGTCGATGATGAGAAATGGCAGGAAAATAAGAAACCCAACCTGAAACGCCCGCGCCAGTTCTGACAAAAGAAAGCTCGAGATCAAGACAGACAAGGGGGTTTCAGATGTGACTTCGGTCAAATCCAAATCTGATCTGATCCGCGCCATGGTGGCAAACGTGTCAGGATTAACTTGTGCCGCCATGAAAATGCGAAACGGTTCAAAGCCGCGTTCAAAGCCTGTTTGCGTATCGATTTCTTCGTTCAAAAGCGGTTGAATCCCCTGTTCCCACGCATCGATCAAAACTGGTTCCATTACAAAAAACGTAAGAAACAGGGCAATGCTGACGATAAGCATATTCGGAGGCGATTGCTGCAACCCTATAGCTTGTCTCAAGATGGACAGGACCGTGATCATGAACGGAAAACAGGTGACCGTGATCACAATACCCGGTGCGACACTCAGAATCGTGATCAGTGCGATCAACTGAACCGTGGTCGCCGTCACCGATCCGCCATCGCCAAAATCAAGCGACAGGCTTTGCGCCGAGGCCGCACCGGACAGGATTAAGCCCAGTCCAAGTGTGATGAAACAAAGCCGGACCACCCGTCAGCCGCCTGAATTTCCGAAATCGTTCACATCAACCAGCCGCACGCAAAGCTGCCCGTGCTGCTCGCCGCCTTCCGATATTTCCAGAACGCCCGTCCCGATCAATCGGTCGCCAACATAAAGGTCAACCAGATCCTCCACGCGTTTGTCCAACACCAAGACTGACCCTTCTTCCAGCTGGAGTAGTTCCCGGACCAGAGGGCGCGCGCGGCCAACGGATACAGTGATTTCGATCGGTACGCAGGTGAACGCGGCATCGGATTTGGGAGCCTCCAAACCTTGAACTGATTTATCCATGTGCCCGCACCTCGACTTGCCCATACAAAACCGCGTGGACCGCATCCGTTATCTGAGAAGTCACATCGATCAAATCGATTGAGAGTTCCTTTGCACCCAGCCGCAGTTCCGCCTGGCCTTCACCTATCGACGACGATTCCGTCACTGTGACCGGCAGGCTGTGAGACGCAGAATTCACGAGCTGGGTAACATGCGCCCCTGCCCCAGGGGCCACGGCTATTGCGATTTGAACCGTGCCAATGTCCCGTGCAATTTGCGACAACTGATCCGCGATATGGGCCCCGAGCGTGTCTCGCGCCAGCGCAGGAAGCATCTTTTGCAGAATTTCGGTGAACAGGGGGGTCAAGTTGGACAACACCTGCGCGTGCACCTCGTGGTAGGTAAAGGACAAATCCAACAGGTTCTGTGCCACCGCGTCAGCAAAATGGGCACCTTCTTCGGATTTGGCCTTGATCGCATCGTCCCAGCCCGCCCGATATCCCTTGTCAAAGGATTCAAGACGTTCTGTTTCAAGTGCTTCATCTGTTATGGTAAGATTGGGTGTGGCAGACGTGGCGACCCCGAAATCTTCGAGATAAGTCGAAATCGATATCATCGCGCATCCTCTGGTCTTGGCTCGTCAAGCCAGCTTCGCAAGACTTCCACGGTTTCGCTGCGACGCTCTTCAATCAGGGTTTTCAAGCGCGCCACTGCGTCTTCAGAGGAAGAAATCTCTTGCTGTCCCCGAGGCTCTGCCAGTGCAGGAAGCCCACCCACTGATCCATCCGGCTCGATCGTGCCGCTCAAAACCGGCAAGTCAGACGCTATGTTGGGTCTCGATTGTGTATTGGCTGGTGCCAAAAGCCCAACCGGCTGACGCGATGGCAGCAAAAGCGGCCGCACCACGAACATGCCCAAGACAAGGGCCACAAGTGCGAGAACAGCGATCTGAATCAAGCTCATTGGGTCAAGCTGGCCTATAAACCAACCTTGCTCTGACGGAATCGAACCCAGTGTCTCAAGCGGCTCAAAAGACAGGGATTTCAAGGTAATGACATCACCCCTGACTTCGTTGTAACCAACCGCCGATGCCACAAGATCACGCATCGCAGTCAGTTCTTCGTCCGACACTGGAACAAAGCTTTGCGCACCCTGCGCATCAGTTTGGACAGTGCCATTGACCATGACCGCCACGGTCAACCGCTTGATCGCGCCCGGTGCCTTGATGATCTCGCGCGTGGTTTGGGACACTTCATAATTCAGCCGTTCCCGCGTTTCAGAGCTTTGGCGCGTTTCGCTTTCGCTGGCGTTGGCATCGCCATCTGGCAGATTTGACGCAACGGTCACCGCGCCGGAACCCGCATTCTCTGATTGATCAGAACGTTCTTCGCTATCAGAGCTAATGATGAAACGGCTGTCTGGGTCAAAGCGCCGTTCAGTAATGGATTCGCTGTCCGTAACGGTATCGATGCTCACTTCGACGACTGCGTTCCCACGACCAACCCGCGCTTCGACCAGCCGCAGCACACGGTCACGCAACATATCCGTGCGGTCCTGATCATGCGACGCACCAACCATGGTGCCATCGTCAGACACCAGACCAGCCTGCGAATCGATCAAAGCCACCCCTGACGGATCAAGCCCTGCAACCGCAGAGGCCACAAGATGGCGAATTGCCTGGACCTGCGCCCTGTCAATGACACCGGATCGGGCTGTCACGTGCACAGACGCGCTCGGCGCAAGATCGCGCCGAAACGGATTGTCGCTTCCGGTGGCTATATGCACCCGGGCCATCATGACATCCGGCGAAGACACGATGGTGCGCGCAAGCTCGCCTTCCTTTGCGCGTAAGTAAGCGGCATCGAACATTTGCGACGTGGTCCCAAAGCCCGAAAGTGAATCAAGAAGTTCATACCCCTGCCCCGACGACGCAGGCAGGCCTTCGCTGGCAAGCGTTAGGCGCAATTGATCCCGCGCTGCGTCGGACACGAAGACGGACGTTCCGCGCACTTCGAACGCAACCCCCTTTTGCTGAAGCGCTTGCACCACCTCGCCGGCAGCGGCGGCATCAAGCCCTGAATACAAAAGGGTCATCCGCGGTTGTGTCACGAGGCGTGACATGCCCAGAACCGCCAGAAAAATCACAATTGTAGATCCAAGCACGACCGCTTTGCGCGCGTTGCTCAGACGTCGCCACACTGGCAAAATTTGCTGCACCGATATCCTCCGAATCCAAAACATTCTGTTTCGCTGATGACGGCTGTTATCGTCGGTTCGTGTTAACAATCGGTTAGTGCCTCACGGGTAAAACGGTCCATGAACTCGAAATTGGATGCGTCATGGCAACGGCTGGAGCAACAGGAAACGAAACGGGCAACGCGCCTGTCAAATTATCAAAGAGCGCACTGATCCTTTCAGTGGTTCTTTGTCTGGCAGGTGCAGGACTTGGGTATTTTGGCGTCTCCAGCGGGATGTTTCCCTTGGGCGGGACCAAAAATATACATGAGAAGCAGGCATCTGAAACGACGGGAGTTTCTGAAGGCCGCGCAGATGTGGTGTTTGTCGAAATCCCCACATTGATCGTGACTTTGCCGCCCGGGGCAAAGAATGACCACCTTCGGTTTACCGGCCAAATCGAAGTCCCCAGGCAACACCAAAGCGATGTTGAGCATCTTTTGCCGCGGATTCAGGATGCCATGAATGGATATCTTCGCGCCCTTACAGCCGAAGATATCGAGGGGCCAGGGGCGCTGTTCAAAATCCGCCTGCATTTGTTTCGTCGAGTCGTCATGATCGTTGGCTTGGGCAAGGCGAACAGCCTCCTTGTGACAGAATTTATCCTGAATTGAGGACAAAAAATGGAATTGGTTGCTGATATCCTTCTTGTGGCCGGCGCGCTGGGGGCCGGGCTTTATTGCTTTGTCTTGTCGCGCCGTTTGACGCGGTTCAATGATCTTGAAAACGGGGTTGGCGCGGCTGTCGCCGTCTTGTCAGCGCAAGTCACAGACCTTCAAACAGCCCTGGAAAACGCTCAGAAGACCGCGACTCATTCCAGCGACAGCCTAGAAGATTTGACGCGCCGCGCAGAAGATTCAGCCAAGCGGTTGGAATTGATGGTTGCGTCCATGCACGACCTGCCACCGACACAGGGCCAGCCAAATCGACCGCCAGCTCCCACCGGCCCAATCTTTTCGCGCCATGCCGGAGAGCAAAGATGACACTGACCCAAACCACAAAAAGGCCAAGGCCCAGACGGCGGCAGAAAGGTACACTTGCGATCATCGGTGCATTTTTGTTGCTGTCAGCGGGGGTGCGTTTGGTGACCGAAGCAGGCCAGGTGATTGCAAGCGAAACGACGCCGATTGGCCCATTGGAAGAGCGCCTAGAAGCAAAGACAACAGACCTATCACGCCCGCAGAACATGGGCGCAGCACTAGACGCGATCAAACAACGAGAAGCGCGCCTGATCGAACTTGAAGCCAAAATGGAGGAGCGTGAAACAACAATAGCCGCGGCCGAGGCTGCGATCCAGGCCGAATTGATCAAGCTGGAACACGCCGAACAAAGCCTACGCGATACGATATCGCTCGCCTCAGCCGCAGCCGAAGACGATATTTCCCAGCTCACCAGTGTTTACGCCACCATGAAACCGAAACAGGCAGCCGCGTTGTTCGAACAAATGAATGCAACCTTTGCAGCAGGATTCCTTGCCCGCATGCCCGCCGACAACGCAGCACGGATCATGGCCGGAATGACCCCAGCAAAAGCTTACGAGATCAGCGTTGAACTGGCCGGACGCAATGCTGACATCCCACTGGAGTGATCTGTGATGGAAACATGGTGACCCCGGCAGGATTCGAACCTGCAACCTGCCCCTTAGGAGGGGGCTGCTCTATCCAGTTGAGCCACGGGGCCACGCGCGACAGGCATACTGATACTGACCCGTCTTGTCATCTTCTTCAGTGTTTTTTTCGCAAGGAACGCAATCGCTTGCTGGTGTGTGAAAGATTGCGGTAACATCGGGGCAACAAAATAGGATGACGCTCTTGGCCAGTGACGATACACGCCCCCTCACGCTCCGTGATGTTTCTGAGGCTTCGGGCGTCTCGGAAATGACGGTCAGCCGGGTTTTACGCAACCGCGGCGATGTATCGGCCGTGACACGCGAGCGGGTTCTGTCTGCTGCCAAATCGCTCGGCTATGTGCCGAACAAGATCGCGGGCGCACTGGCCAGTCAACGGGTCAACCTGGTTGCTGTCATCATCCCAAGCCTTCGCAATATGGTGTTCCCCGAAGTCATGTCAGGGATCAGCGCAGTTTTGGAAGAGACCGAACTCCAGCCGGTCGTGGGCGTGACAGATTACCTGCCGGAAAAAGAAGAACGCGTTCTTTACGAGATGCTGTCCTGGCGTCCGTCAGGCGTGATCATAGCGGGGCTTGAGCACACCGACGCATCACGCGCGATGCTCAAAGCAAGCGGTATCCCGGTCGTTGAGATCATGGATGTCGATGGCACGCCAATCGATTCGGTGGTCGGGATTTCACATCGTCGGGCAGGCCGGAAAATGGCACAGGCCATTTTGAAGGCCGGGTATGAACGTATCGGATTTCTCGGAACCAAGATGCCGCTGGATCACCGGGCGCGCAAACGCTTTGAAGGGTTCACCTCAGCGCTCGCCAAAGGCGGGATCGAGATCGCAGATCAGCAATTCTACTCTGGTGGATCGGCTCTGGCGAAAGGGCGCGAGATGACCGAGGCGATGCTCAGACGAGATCCTGACCTCGATTTTCTATACTATTCAAATGACATGATCGCGGCGGGTGGTCTTCTATCTCTGCTGGAAAAGGGCATCGACATTCCTAACCAAATCGGGCTTGCCGGTTTCAACGGGGTGGAGCTTCTGGAAGGATTACCGCGGCAATTGGCAACGATGGATGCCTGCCGGACAGAAATCGGGCGCAAGGCCGCCGAGATCATCTCGCAAAGGGTAAATACCCCAGATATCGACTTGCCCAAGGTGGTCGAGCTTACCCCAAAAATCAGCTACGGCGACACGCTTCGCCGCTGAGAGCAGACGAAAAGAAAGGGCCGCACGCGGCCCTTTCCACGTTCAAAGACGTCACCAAACCTTAGTTCAAAACGTCAGAAATCACATGGGTCCACGCGGCATCGCCCGGATCAGCGGTGATGACCGGATCAGACCCGCCCGCCAAAAGCGTTTGCACCGTGCGTTGGAAATCCGCCGGATCAAGCGCGCCATTCGACCCTGCGGTCAACTTGGCCACTTCGCCCATCATACGCTTTTGATGCGTTTCGGTCTGCGCGCCAGTCTCGTCATATTCAAGGACGATCATCGCGGCATCTTCGGGGTTTTCCTCGGCCCATTTCCAACCCTGCATCGACGCCGCAACAAAGCGCTGCATCTTGTCGACAAAGGCCGGATCCTCAAGACGCTCTTCCAGCACGTAAAGCCCGTCTTCGAGCGTCGCCACGCCCTGATCCTCGTATTTGAATGTCACAAGGTCATCTGGGCTGACACCCGCATCAATCACCTGCCAATATTCGTTATACGTCATGGTCGAAATGCAATCGGCCTGACGCTGCAACAGCGGATCTACGTTGAATCCCTGCTTGAGAACTTCAACGCCGTTCTCGCTCTTGCCGTCGGTCGACACACCCATTGAGCTCATCCAGGACATGAACGGGAATTCATTGCCAAAGAACCAAACGCCCAAAGTGCGATTCTTAAGATCCTCGGGCGTCTCGATCCCGGCATCCTTCCAACAGGTCAGCATCATGCCAGAGCTTTTGAACGGCTGCGCAATGTTCACCAACGGAAGGCCTTTTTCACGCGCGGCCAAGGCGGCAGGCATCCACTCGACGGTCACATCCGCACCGCCACCCGCAATCACCTGCGTTGGTGCGATGTCGGGACCACCCGGTTTGATGGTGACGTTCAGATCGGCCTCTTCGTAATAGCCGTTTTCCAGCGCCACATAGTATCCGGCAAACTGGGATTGCGTGACCCATTTCAACTGCAATGTCACGTCGTCCGCCGCCCAAGCCGGCGCGGCAAGACCAAAGGCGGCAAATGCGCCAAGGACCTTCGATTTCATGTTGTAACCTCCTTGTTGTATTTTTTAATGTCCGCGGTGTGACGGGTGCCAAAACGTCACCCGCTTTTCGACCCAGGCAACAGTCCCGTAGAACGCTGTTCCGGCCATCGCGGCGACCGCGATTTCAGCCCAGACCAGATCAATCGACAGGCTGCCAACCCCGGTCGAGATTCGAAATCCCATCCCCCGTGTGGGCGATCCAAAGTATTCAGCAACAATTGCCCCAATCAATGCAAGCGTCGTCGCAATTTTCAGGCCGTTGAACACGAAAGGAAGTGCAGCCGGCAGGCGCAGCTTAAGCAAAGTGTCGAAATAACTTGCAGCGTAGGTGCGCATCAGGTCGCGCTGCATCACATCGGTTTCTCGCAATCCCTGCACCGTGTTCACGAGGATGGGAAAGAACACCATCACCACCACAACCGCCGCTTTGGAATGCCAGTCAAAGCCAAACCAGCTTACCAGAATGGGCGCGATCCCGACAATCGGCAGAGCAGCCACGAAGTTCCCGATGGGCAGCAGCCCCCGTGTCAAAAATGCGGAGCGGTCGATTAGGACCGCTGTGCCAAAAGCTGCAAGCACGCCGATTATGAACCCCGACAACGCACCTTTCACAACCGTCTGCTTGAAATCTTCCCACAAAATATCCGTCGACGCGGCAAAGGTCTGGGCCACGGTCGAAGGCGCGGGCAGGATCACTGGCGACACACCAAGCCCGCGCACGATGCCTTCCCACAGCACAATCAGGGTCACACCGAACAGCATCGGAACAAACACCCGCACCACCAGCGACCCGCGCCAGCCCGAATTGGCCAGATAGGTGTTCAACGCCCAAGCCCCAATCCAAAACATAAGCGCAAAGATCAGCCAGCTCATGCCTGCATCCCCATCCGCCGCAGGGTGATCCGCTGAGTGAGGTCCAAAAGCGTCACCAATGCCCCCGCAAGGATCGCAGCGGCGAACAGGGCCGCCCAAATGGCAAGGGGCGTGCCGAACTGGTCCCCAATCAGGATGCGCGCCCCAAGACCAGAAATCGCCCCGGTCGGTAGCTCACCTACGATGGTCCCCACCAACGCCGCAGCAATGCCGATCTTGAGCGACGTGAACAGGTAGGGCACCGACGCGGGCAGGCGCAGTTTCAAAAACGCCTGAAATCCGGAGGCCGAATAAGTCCGCAACAAATCAAGCTGCGCCGCGCCCGGTGATCGCAGCCCTTTGACCATGCCGACAAGAACCGGGAAATAACACAGATAGGCCGAGATGATCGCCTTGGGCACCGTGCGCCCTTCGATGCCGACCTGGCTCGACAACACGATGATCATCGGGGCCAGCGCAACGATAGGCACAGTCTGGCTGATAATCGCCCACGGCATCAGGCTCATGTTCACAACGCGGCTGTAGACAATGGCGATTGCCCCGGCCATGCCCAGAACCGTGCCCAGCGCAAAGCCCCAAAGCGTTGATTGCAAGGTGATCCAGCCATGATAGATCAGCGACCGTTTCGACATCGGTCGCCCCTTGAGCACCATATCCCCGGTGGTCTTCCAAAGCTCTTGTCCAACCTGCCCCGGCGTTGGCAACCGCGGCCGGTCAAGCGCATATCCGCCGGAAATATATGCGGGATTGTCGACCATCAGCCGCCACAGCGGTTGCTCAAACCGCGCGCGCGCTTCGGGAGGGACAACCTCTGCCCCCGCCCGGTCTGCAACATCCAACGCAACCCGCATATTCATCGGGGCTACAGCCAGATACCAAAGCGCGACAATGGCCGCGAGAACGGTCAGGATGGGCAGAAGGGTCTTCATGGCGCGTCAATCGTCATAGGCATGCCCCGCCCGAAGCCCTTCGCGCACGCGATGCGCAATCGCCAGAAACTCTGGCGTGTCCCGAATATTGAGAGGCCGGTCCTTGGGCAGCGGGCTTTCGATGATGTCCGTGATCCGCCCCGGCCGTGGGCTCATCACGACAATCTTGGTCGACAGATACACCGCCTCTGGGATCGAATGGGTCACAAACGCGATGGTCTTTTCGGTGCGTGACCACAGGTCCAGCAACTGCTCGTTCAGGTGATCGCGGACAATCTCGTCAAGCGCGCCAAACGGCTCGTCCATCAGCAAGATATCCGCGTCAAACGCCAGCGCCCGTGCAATCGACGCCCGCTGCTGCATCCCGCCAGACAATTGCCAAGGATATTTCTTGCCGAAACTCGACAACTCCACGAGATCCAGAACCCGCGCAATCCGCGCCTCTTGGTCGGCCTTGGAATACCCCATGATCTCTAGCGGCAAGGCGATGTTCTTCTCAATCGTGCGCCAAGGATAAAGCCCTGCCGCTTGGAACACATAGCCATAAGCCCGCGCCCGCCGCGCCTCATCCGCGGTCATGCCATTGACGGTCAACGTCCCACCCGTCGGCGTTTCCAACGCCGCGATACACCGCAGAAACGTCGTCTTGCCACAGCCCGACGGCCCGATAAAGCTGACGAACTCGCCCTTTCCTATCTCCAGATCGACACCGGACAGGGCATGCACCGGCCCGTCATTCGTATCGAATGTGAGGTCGAGCGCTTTCGCGGACACAACCGTGTTCATGTGACTTTGATCCGCAACCGAAGCCTCTGACAGAACCTGCATCAAACCCCCGTCGCAGGAATGCCGGTTCGCCGAACGGGTGATGGCGCGGTCAGGTCTTTCCATGTCGACAGCGCCTTGTTTACCGTCCCGTTCGGTTCGCGGGCAACAAACTTGCCGTGGCCTTCCTGAGTACGGATTTCACCATCATAAACCGCGACCTGTCCCCGCGTCAGCGTAAAGCGCGGCAAGCCTTTGACATGATGGCCCTCGAACACATTGTAATCAATGGAAGATTGCTGCGTGCTGGCCTGAATGGTTTTCTCTTTCTTTGGGTCAAGCACCACCAGATCGGCATCTGCACCCACCAAAACCGCGCCCTTTTTGGGGTAGCAGTTCAAAATCTTCGCAATATTGGTCGAGGTGACGGCAACAAACTCGTTCGGCGTCAGGCGGCCCGTCTCAACCCCTTGCGTCCAAAGCATAGGCAAGCGGTCCTCAAGACCCCCGGTGCCATTCGGGATCTTGGAAAAGTCGCCGACACCAAAGCGTTTCTGTTCGGTCGTAAAGGCGCAATGATCCGTGGCCACGACCGACAAAGACCCCGACATCAGACCGGCCCAAAGGCTGTCCTGATGTTTCTTGTTGCGGAACGGTGGTGACATCACGCGTCGCGCTGCATGATCCCAGTCGTCATGGAAATACTCGCTTTCGTCCAGCGTCAGGTGCTGGATCAACGGCTCGCCCCAGACGCGCTTGCCCTGCATCCGCGCGCGCCGGATCGCCTCATGCGCCTCTTCGCAAGAGGTGTGCACGACATAAAGCGGCACACCCGCCATGTCGGCAATCATGATCGCGCGGTTCGTCGCCTCACCCTCAACCTGCGAGGGCCGCGAATAGGCGTGCCCCTCGGGGCCGGTATTGCCTTGCGCCAGCAGCTTCGCTGTCATCTCGGCCACCACATCCCCGTTCTCGGCATGGACCATCGCAATGCCACCCAGTTCGGCCAGACGGTTGAACGACGCGAACAGCTCGTCATCATTCACCATCAACGCGCCTTTATAGGCGAGGAAGTGTTTGAACGTAGTGATCCCGCGATCCGCAATGACCGACTTCATGTCATTAAAGACCTGCTCACCCCACCATGTCACCGCCATGTGGAACGAATAATCACAATTCGCGCGGGTCGATTTGTTATCCCACCGCTTCAGCGCGTCGCGCAGGCCCTCACCCTGATTTGGCAGACAGAAGTCCACCACCATCGTGGTGCCCCCGGCCAGCGCCGCACGCGTGCCAGATTCAAAATCATCGGCCGAGTATGTCCCCATAAACGGCATCTCGAGATGGACATGCGGGTCGATCCCACCGGGCATCACGTAGCAACCCGTCGCGTCCAGTTCCTTGTCGCCTTTCAGGTTCGGCCCAATCGCAATGATCACACCGTTTTCAATGGCGACATCCGCCTCGTAGGTCAGATCCGCAGTGACAACCGTTCCGTTCTTGATGACTGTGGTCATATCTCGCTCCGTCGTCCTGATCTTCTCTGGTTTAAAAATATCCCGGGGGTGGCCGGAGGCCAGGGGCAGAGCCCCCGATCACCGCACGATTTCCGCCGTCTCAACGACCGCATGGAACAAAACATCCGCCCCCGCCGTCGCCCATTCCTTGGAAATCTCTTCCGCCTCGTTGTGCGACAGCCCATCAACACAGGGGCACATCACCATCGCCGTGGGCGCCACATCATTGATCCAGCAGGCATCATGCCCCGCACCCGACACGATATCCATGTGAGAATAGCCCAACCGTTCCGCCGCATCCCGGATCGCCCCAACGCACCCTTCATCAAACGCCGGTGGATCAAACTGACCGACGATATGACTCTCGAAGGAAACGCCAATGCTCTCGCAGAGCGCAGGCGCGCGTTCCATGAACTCGGCCACCATCGCGTTGAGCTTATCCAGAAGATGCGTGCGCATATCGACGGTAAACACCACCTTGCCCGGAATGATGTTGCGCGAATTCGGATAGACGTCGATATGCCCGATGGCCCCCACCGCGTTTGGTTGGTTCTTCATTGCAATCTCGTGCACCAGTTCCGTGATCAGCGCCAAACCGCGACCCGCATTCTTGCGCATCGACATGGGTGTCGATCCGGTGTGGCTTTCCTTACCGGTGACGGTGCACTCGATCCAGCGCAGGCCTTGACCATGGGTCACAACGCCAATGTCCTTGCCCTCGGCCTCCAGGATCGGACCCTGTTCGATATGCAGCTCAAAGAACGCGTGCATCTTGCGGTCCCCGACCTTTTCAGTGCCCTTCCAGCCAATCCGCTCAAGCTCGTCTCCGAAGGTCTTGCCCTGCGCATCTTTACGGTCAAACGCCCAATCCAGCGTGTGTTTTCCCGCAAACACACCAGAGGCCAGCATGGCAGGCGCAAAGCGGGTGCCTTCTTCATTGGTCCAGTTGGTCACAACGATGGGGTGCTTTGTCTTGATGCCAAGGTCATTCAGCGACCGGATCACCTCGAGCCCGCCCAGCACGCCCAGAACCCCGTCGTATTTGCCACCCGTCGGCTGCGTATCGAGATGCGATCCGACATAGATCGGAAGCGCGTCCGGGTCAGTCCCCTCGCGCCGCGCGAACATATTGCCGATCTCATCGACACCCATGGTACAACCTGCATCTTCGCACCATGTCTGGAACAGCGCACGGCCTTGCGCGTCTTCGTCGGTCAGCGTCTGGCGGTTGTTGCCCCCCGCGATGCCCGGCCCGATCTTTGCCATCTCCATAAGGCTGTCCCACAGCCGGTCGCCATTGATCCGCAGGTTTTCGCCGGGTGCCGCCATTCCAATTTCCCTCGCCTCTGGTTTATCCTGCATGACATCCGCAGGTTTTTTACCATTTGGTAAAGTTACGATTGCAACGCACCCCCAAGCTGTCAAGGTATCATCTGGAATGAGTTTGCCTGCGCCGGCCTTAGTTCTGGGTCGTGCCTGCAAATACAGCAGGAGAAAAATAGCCCATGACCAATGCCGCCCGAAAGCCCAGCCGCATCCAGACCGAAAACCGTCAGCGCATCCGCGACGCGGCCCTTGGCCTGTTCGCCACGCATGGGTTCCGCGGCACCACGCTCGATCAGATTGCCGAAGCCTGCGGCATGCACAAGCCCAACCTCATTTACTATTACGAAAGCAAGGAAGCGATCCATATCGACCTTCTCAACACGCTGATGGAAGAATGGCTCAACCCGCTTGATGCGATGGACCCGGACGGTGACCCGTTGGAGGAAATTCTGGGATATATCCGCCGCAAGATGGAGATGAGCCGCCTTTATCCGCGTGAATCGCGGCTGTTTGCGAACGAAATCGTGCAAGGCGCACCCCGGATGCTGCCACATCTGCAAAGTACGCTTAAACCGCTGTTCGACCGGCAATGCGGCATCATCAATCGCTGGATGACCGAGGGCAAACTGGCACAGATGCACCCCGCCCATCTGATCTTTTCGATCTGGGCAGTGACACAGCATTATGCGGATTTCGAAGCCCAGATCGCAGTGCTGTTGCCCGGCGACGACAAACGCGCCCGCGGCGCGGATACGTTTGTCGAGGCAATGTTTCGTAAGGTGCTCACGCCGTAAGCAATTTACGATGCCTTAAACAAGTCCGTGCAGAATAACGCCATGTTGATGCACCATCCATTCGAGTCGCCCACAGCCTATAATCCGGCGTGGAGAGATCAGTTGTTCAGCGCGGATGCGGTGCGCCGCAAGGGCGTTGTCCGCCGTAAGAAAGGCGCGATCCACCGCGAGGTTGGTCTGGACTTGCTGCGCGCCGAAATACAGGCGCGCGGATTTCAGCTTTATGATGTTGGGACAGATTACTTGATCGTTTGTCACTCCCAGCCAATCACCCGACTGGGATAGATCCGCTCCAACTTACAGCAAAAAAACGCGCCCCGATATTCGGGCGTGTTCATCTTGCCGCAAACACGCGCACGGAGTCCCAGAATTTTATGGCCGGGTCCGAGAAACTTCGTACGAAGTTTCTCAGGCTCTCCATAAAATTCTGTTAAGCGAATGCAGAAACCACGCGCGGCTCACTCTGCCGCTGTCCGCACCGCGGGGTTGTTCGGATGGGTTGTCCAATCCCCATGCTCTGCCGCAACGGAAAGACCCGTCCGTTCGTCCAATGCGCCCACAGGCAATTGCTCCATCGTGATGCAGGCCTCAACCGGGCACACATTCACGCAGAGATTGCAGGCCACGCATTCGTCATCCTTTACGGTGAACACACGGTCCTCGGACATCGCAATCGCCTGATGTGACGTGTCTTCACAGGCCGCGAAACACCGCCCACACGAAATACAAAGGTCTTGGTCAATACGCGCCTTGGTCACATAATTCAGGTTCAGATTCTTCCAATCGCTGATATTCGGCACCGCACGCCCCACAAGGTCAGACGTCGCCGTCATGCCCTTTTCGTCCATGTATTGCGACAGACCCGAGATCATCTCTTGCACGATCTTGAACCCATAGGTCATCGCCGCCGTGCAGACCTGCACATTGCCCGCACCCAGCGCCATGAATTCGGCCGCGTCCTTCCATGTGGTGACCCCGCCAATGCCAGAAATTGGCAGGCCACGCATCTCGGGCGAGCGTGCAATTTCCGCCACCATGTTGAGCGCGATCGGCTTGACCGCAGGGCCACAATAGCCGCCATGCGCGCCTTTGCCGTCAATCGTGGGTTCCGGCGCGAACAGGTCCAGATCGACCGAGGTGATCGAATTGATCGTGTTGATCAGGCTCACCGCATCAGCCCCACCAGCATGCGCTGCCATTGCTGGCTTGCGAATATCGGTGATATTCGGCGTCAGCTTGACGATGCAGGGCATACGCGTGTTTTGTTTGACCCAGCGCGTCACCATCTCGATGTATTCGGGCACTTGGCCAACTGCGCTGCCCATGCCGCGTTCCGACATCCCATGCGGACAGCCGAAGTTAAGCTCAACCCCATCGGCCCCAGTCTCTTCCACCAAGGGCAGGATTCCCTTCCAGGCGTCCTCTTCGCAGGGCACCATCAGCGACACGACCATCGCGCGGTCCGGGTAATCACGCTTGACCGCTTTGATCTCGCGCAGGTTCACCTCCAACGGTCGGTCGGTGATCAGCTCGATGTTGTTCAGGCCCAACAGCCGCCGATCCGCGCCCCAAATCGCGCCGTAGCGGGGGCCATTGACGTTGACAACGGGCGGTCCCGCCTCGCCCAACGTCTTCCAGACCACACCGCCCCACCCCGCTTCAAAGGCGCGGCGGACGTTATATTCCTTGTCCGTCGGCGGGGCCGAGGCCAGCCAGAACGGGTTCGGGCTTTTGATGCCCACGAAGTCTGTTGTCAGATCAGCCATTGGAGCCTCCCATCAGGCTTGCATGAATATCTTCGGCCGCATCGCGTCCTTCGGCCACTGCCGTCACGGTCAGGTCATCTCCCCCAGCGGCGCAATCGCCCCCAGCCCAGACCCCGTCGACAGATGTCCGCCCCGCACCCGTGACCGCAATCTTGCGCCCGTCCAGCGCTGGCAAACCGTCACCTGCAAGTGTTTGACCAATCGCTTTGAACACCTGATCGGCGGCAAGACGAAAGGTTTGGCCCGTTGGCGTCAAATCGTCGTCAGTGAACTCGAACTCGATCTCGCGCACAGACCCATTTCCATGCACGGCGACGGGTGATGCATTGGGGATGATCCGCACGCCTTTGGCTGCGGCCAGATCCTGCTCCCAAACGCTGGCATTCATCCTGTCGCGGCCCCGGCGATAGACGATAGTGACGTTAAGCGCGCCCAAAAGCTTGGACTGCACAGCCGCATCAACAGCGGTCATTCCGCCACCGATAACAACCACATCGCGCCCCACAGGCAGGCTGGTCAGATCGTTGGCCTGCCGCAGGTCTGCAATGAAATCCACCGCATCCAGAACGCCGTCCTTATCCGCGCCCGGCGCCACCAGCCCATTCACACCGCCAAGGCCCATGCCAAGGAACACCGCATCGTAGGCGCTTTGCAGACCTGCCAGGGTCACATCACGACCAAGCGCTTGTCCTGTGCGAATCTCGATCCCACCAATCTGCAAAAGCCAGTCCACTTCGCGCGCGGCGAAATCATCGGTACTTTTGTAGGCGGCAATCCCGTATTCGTTCAGACCCCCAGCCTTTGGCCGCGCGTCATAAACCACCACATCATGCCCATGCATGGCGAGGCGATGCGCACAGGCCAACCCTGCCGGACCGGCCCCGGCAACGGCAATCTGTTTGCCTGTCGAGGCCGCCCGGGAGAAAGGATGCATCCCGTGCGCCATCAGCGTGTCCGTCGCATAGCGCTGAAGTCGACCGATCTGGACCGGCTCGCCTTCGGCGGCTTCGCGCACGCACGCCTCCTCGCACAGGGTTTCGGTTGGGCACACGCGGGCGCACATGCCACCCATGATGTTCTGCGTCAGGATCGTTTTCGCCGCCGCTTCGGGCGTGCCTGTTGCGATCTGGCGAATGAACAACGGGATGTCGATGGCCGTCGGGCAGGCGGTAATGCACGGCGCATCGTGGCAGAAATAGCATCTGTCTGCCGCCACCAGAGCCTCGTGATCGCCCAAAGGCGCATGCAGATCGGCGAACCCGGCGCTTAGCGCATCTGGGTCCATCCGTCCTGAAACAATCCCTTCTTTCAAAGCTCTGGCGTCCATCTTCACACTCCGCGTGTCTGATTGATCCTGGCTCAAACGCTCTCACGGGTTTAAAATTTTATCAACTGGTAAAATTTTTGGACTCCTGATTTCTGCCAATGCTGCACTGCGGCGTTATGCGTTTGAGGCGTGGCGGGTATTCCAAAGCGTCGGTACTCAACACGTTTTCAACGACTTAGATTGGAGTGAACACAATTTAAGCAAAACAGAGGCATATCATGGCACTGACACAGACATATCACGACGAAAAGCCCGGCTTTTTCACCCGCCTTCTCAATGGACTGAGCGAAGGGTTCGTTCAGGTTGCTGAAGCCAACATTCGCATCCGCGAAGTCGAACGCCTTCAGGCGCTTTCGGATGAGACGCTCGCAGCCAAAGGGCTCAAGCGCGAAGACATCGTGCGTTACGTCTTCCGCGATGTGCTCTACATGTAATCAGTCTTTCAACAGACCTGATGGGAAAAAAGGCTGCGCAATTTGCGCGGCCTTTTTCTTTGGGCAGGTTCTGAAAACGAAAAAAGCCGCCCCGAGGGGACGGCTTTGCAACAGATGTTCTGATTGGACGACCCGCACGGTGACACCGCGCGGACCCCAAAATCAGTTCTGAGCGTAATATTCGATGACGAGGTTCGGTTCCATCATCACCGGGTACGGCACATCCGACAGACCCGGTGTGCGGACGAAAGTCGCCTTGAGCTTGGAGTGATCGGCCTCGATGTAATCGGGCACATCCCGCTCGGACAGCTGGGTTGCCTCAAGGACAACTGCGATCTGCTTGGACTTGTCGCGGACCTCGATCACATCGCCTTCTTTGACGCGGTAGGACGGGATGTTCACGCGCTGGCCGTTGACCAGAACGTGACCGTGGTTCACGAACTGACGTGCGGCAAAGACGGTAGCCACGAACTTGGCACGGTACACAACCGCGTCCAAGCGGCGCTCAAGCAGGCCAATCAGCTGTTCGCCGGTGTCACCGCGCAGACGTTCTGCTTCGGCAAAGATGCGACGGAACTGCTTTTCCGTCAGGTCGCCGTAATAGCCCTTCAGCTTCTGCTTTGCGCGCAGCTGCAGGCCAAAGTCGGACAATTTGCCCTTGCGGCGCTGACCGTGCTGGCCGGGGCCGTATTCACGACGGTTGACGGGGGATTTCGGACGACCCCAGATGTTTTCACCCATCCGGCGGTCAATTTTGTACTTGGCAGACGTGCGTTTTGTCACGGCTGATCTCCTTCTTGGAACGACGCCCCGAAAGGCGACTATGAAGAGCGTTGTCCTTTTGGGCGTTAAACCCATGACAGGCATCCCCTTGCGGGGGCCACCAACACCAATGAAGTCGCGCTTACACGGTGGGTCTCTACAGAGTCAACACGCGATATTTCGGCCCCGCATTAAACCTTGTTTAACGCGCGCTTGTCACAGTGCCAGGAGCGAAACAAAGGATGCTCCCATGGCGCAGCGCGCAGTCCGAAAGGCATTTGGTCCGTCACCTCTTGATGCGGCGGTGCAAACCCGTGACCAAAACATCCTGTCCGTGGTCGAAGACGCGGTGCGCCACCGCGAAGTGCGGCTGGCCTTTCAACCCGTGGTTCAGGCCCAGCGACAGGATCATGTTGCCTTTTACGAAGGTCTGATCCGCGTCACTGACCCCACCGGGCGGATTATCCCGGCAGGCCAATTCATCGAAAGCATTGAAGAACGCGAAACCGGCAGGCTTTTGGATTGTCTTGCCCTTGAACATGGCCTGCGCACACTGCTGCACAACCCCGACATCCGATTGGCCATAAACCTGTCGGCCCGGTCTATCGGATATCCGAAATGGCGCAAGGTGCTGGAACGCGGGCTGGCACGTGATCCGTCTGCCGCTGAACGTCTGATACTTGAGATAACAGAGGCGTCCGCGATGCTGGTTCCAGAACTGGTCGTGCAGGCGATGCGCGATCTTCAAAAGCTCGGAATCAGCTTTGCTCTGGATGATTTCGGCGCGGGCTACACCGCCTTGCGATATCTCAAGGAATTCCAGTTCGATATCCTCAAGATCGATGGCCAGTTCATTCGCGGCATTGCGACCGATCCCGACAATCATGTCCTCACCCGCGCGATTATCGCCATCGCCCAGCAATTCGATATGTTCACGGTTGCCGAATTTGTCGAAAACGCCCCCGATGCATATGCACTGGGGGAACTGGGGGTGGATTTCCTTCAAGGCTATTATTTTGGGGCCCCAACGGTGCATCCACCCTGGCGCACGCCACCACAATCCCGCGCGGTCCACTGACCCCGCGCGCCGTTATCATGACGCTAGGTCAACCCAACTATGCACAACTCCCCTGAGACACCCTGTCCGGTATGCGACGGTCCACCATTACGCTAGGAGAACGCCATAAGCGGTTTGGGGCCACAGCCGCGCACAAGCGATAAGTGCTGTGGAAGAACGTCTGAACCATGACTTTGGTGGAGGGACATATGACCAACGTCGTTATCGCATCCGCCGCTCGGACGGCCGTTGGGTCGTTTGGCGGTTCTTTCGCAAATACACCTGCCCATGATCTGGGCTCTGCGGTTCTGAACGCGCTGGTCGAACGGGCCGGCATCGAAAAGGACGCCGTGTCTGAAACGATTCTCGGTCAGGTTCTGACCGCCGCCCAAGGCCAGAACCCGGCCCGTCAGGCACATATCAACGCGGGTTTCCCAAAAGAAGGGTCCGCCTGGAGCATCAACCAGGTGTGCGGATCAGGTCTGCGTGCCGTGGCGCTTGGTGCGCAGCACATCATGCTGGGCGATGCAGACATCGTCTGTGCCGGTGGTCAGGAAAACATGTCCATGTCGCCCCATGCCGCGAACCTGCGTCAGGGCCACAAGATGGGCGATATGCAATATATCGACACCATGATCCGCGACGGCCTTTGGGACGCCTTCAACGGATACCACATGGGCCAAACGGCAGAAAACGTTGCCGAAAAATGGCAGATCAGCCGCGAAATGCAGGATGCATTCGCCGTTTCGTCACAGAACAAGGCCGAAGCCGCACAAAAGGCGGGTAAGTTCGATGATGAGGTGATCGCCTACACCATCAAGACCCGCAAAGGCGACATCGTTGTCGATAAGGACGAATACATCCGCCACGGCGCAACCATGGACGCGATGCAAAAGCTGCGCCCCGCGTTTGCCAAAGATGGTTCTGTCACAGCCGCCAACGCCTCTGGCCTCAACGATGGCGCAGCAGGCGTTCTGCTCATGAGCGCGGACAACGCGGCAAAGCGCGGTATCACGCCGATGGCCCGCATCGCATCCTATGCAACCGCTGGTCTGGACCCGTCGATCATGGGCGTCGGCCCGATCTACGCATCGCGCAAGGCCCTCGACAAAGCAGGATGGTCGGTTGGCGATCTTGATCTGGTCGAGGCCAACGAAGCATTCGCTGCCCAAGCCTGTGCCGTGAACAAGGACATGGGCTGGGATCCAGCGATCGTGAACGTCAATGGCGGCGCAATCGCCATCGGTCACCCGATCGGCGCATCCGGGGCCCGCGTTCTGAACACCTTGCTGTTCGAAATGCAGCGCCGCGATGCCAAGAAGGGACTTGCTACATTGTGCATCGGTGGCGGCATGGGTGTCGCTCTTTGCGTAGAGCGGGACTGACCCCACGCAGCGCGGACAAAGATCAGGGGCGCCGCGTGCGCCCCTTTTTTGTAGCTTCTTTTCAAAATCAAAATCCACTGCGCAATAATGTTGCGCGTACTTGTTTCAAGGTATAACAACCTTACCAACACGACCACCAAGGAGGAGACCCCCATGTCCCGTGTCGCACTTGTCACCGGCGGAAGCCGCGGTATCGGCGAAGCCATTTCCAAAGCGCTTAAGGCCGAAGGCTACGAGGTTGCCGCGACCTATGCTGGCAATGACGAAAAAGCCGCTGCATTCACCGCAGAGACCGGCATCAAGACCTATAAATGGAACGTCGCCGACTATGACGCGTCCAAAGCGGGCATCGCACAGGTCGAAGCCGATCTTGGGCCCATCGACGTGGTTGTCGCCAACGCGGGCATCACCCGCGACGCACCATTCCACAAGATGACCCCCGAAGCATGGAACGAGGTGATCGACACCAACCTGACAGGCGTGTTCAACACGGTGCACCCCGTTTGGCCCGGCATGCGCGAACGCAAGTTTGGCCGCGTGATCGTGATTTCATCAATCAACGGCCAGAAAGGCCAGTTCGGTCAGGTGAACTATGCCGCGACCAAGGCCGGCGATCTGGGTATCGTCAAATCGCTGGCGCAAGAGGGCGCGCGCGCAGGCATCACCGCAAACGCGATCTGCCCCGGCTATATCGCTACCGAAATGGTCATGGCGATCCCCGAAGAGGTCCGCGCCAAGATCGTTGCAGGCATCCCGGCGGGTCGTTTGGGTGAGCCCGATGAAATCGCCCGCTGTGTCGTGTTCCTTGCGTCCGAGACATCCGGTTTCATCAACGGATCGACCATTTCGGCCAACGGCGCCCAGTTCTTCGTCTGATCTCAAATCGCAGAGTTTCGGAAAGGCCCGCCTGCTGCGCGGGCCTTTTCTTTTGTGCGGTCGGGAATTAACCAACCTCATGAGCAGATCAAAAGCCACCGCCACCGGATTTATCGCCGTGCTTCTTTGGGCACTTCTGGCGCTCTTCACCGCCGGGTCTGCGCCGGTGCCGCCATTCCTGCTCAATGCGCTGACTTTTGCCATCGGCGGTGCAGTCGGGGTGATCTGGGTGCTGGCGCGTGGGCGGATGTCGGTGCTGCGCGGAATCAATTGGAAGATCTACGCCTTCGGCACTGCGGGCCTGTTTGGCTATCACGCACTGTATTTCTCGGCGCTGCGGCTGGCCCCACCCGCCGAGGCCGGGTTGATCGCCTATCTCTGGCCACTGTTCATCGTATTGTTTTCCGGCCTGCTGCCCGGTGAAACCCTGCGCACGGGACACATCATTGGCGCGCTGGTGTCCTTCGTCGGGGCAGCGCTGATCGTGCTGCGCAACGGCGCGAGCTTTGAAAGCGGCGCAGTCCCAGGCTTGATCCTTGCAGGCTTTTGCGCGCTGACCTGGAGCGGGTATTCCGTGCTGTCCCGACGGCTGGGCACCACCCCGACCGAAGCGGTGGCCGTGTTCTGCGTGTTGACAGCCCTCCTGTCCGTGCCCGCGCACCTGATGTTCGAAGCAACGATATGGCCTGACACCGGCTTCGGCTGGCTTTCGGTTCTGGCATTGGGGTTGGGGCCGGTTGGGCTGGCGTTTTACGTCTGGGATATCGGCGTGAAACGCGGCGACATTCAGGTGCTTGGCGTGGCCAGCTATGCAGCACCGCTGCTGTCGACGCTTGTTTTAATCGGGGCCGGATTTGCACAGGCGTCCTGGCAATTGGTGGCGGCGGCGGCGCTGATCACCATTGGCGCAGGGACTGCGGCGCTGGCCTCACGCCGCGCTTAGGTGCGAATTTGCACAAAAACGGCGCGCCTACGTGCGTTTATGTGCGGACAAGATCAGCTAAATACACGGTCGACGCGGCAATTGCCGACCCATTTTCAGGAGACCTGACATGCTGAACCAGATCAACGGGCTACACCACGTGACCTCACTTGCCAGCGGGGCACAGGAAAACAACGCTTTCTTCACCAAGGTTCTTGGCCTGCGCCGGATCAAGAAGACTGTCAATTTCGACGCCCCCGAGGTGTATCACCTTTACTACGGCGACGAAGCGGGCACACCCGGCACGGTGATGACCTATTTCCCGTTCCCAAACGCGCGGCGCGGTCGGCCCGGCACGGGTGAGGTCGGCATCACAGGCTTTGCCGTACCCAACGGCAGCTTGCCCTATTGGCAAGAACGGCTTGCGACATTCGATGTGAAAAACCTTGTGTCAGAGACAACCTTTGGCCAGAACCGTCTCCGCTTTGACGGGCCAGATGGCGATGGGTTCGTGCTTGTGGAAACCGGTGATGATGCCCGCGCACCGTGGACGAACAATGGCGTGGACGCAGGTGTCGCCATTCGCGGCTTTCACAGTGCTGATATGCGGCTGCGGGATGCGGCGGCCAGTGCAGAATTGCTCACCTTCATGGGCTACGAAAAGCTGGACACGCAAGATAATGTCACGCGATTTCACGTTCCAAATGGCAAAGAGGCGAACGTCATTGACATCACGCAGGTCAACGCGCCCAGCGCCGATCAGGGCGCGGGATCGGTACACCATATTGCGTTTTCTGTCGACAACCGAGACACACAACTTGAGGTGCGCAGCGCGCTGATGGATACCGGCTACCAAGTCACGCCGGTGATCGACCGCGATTACTTTTATGCGATCTATTTCCGCACACCCGGTGGCGTGTTGTTCGAAGTGGCGACCAACGAGCCGGGCTTTGACCGCGATGAAGACACGGCGCATCTGGGTGAGGCACTTAAGCTGCCAAGCCAGCACGAGCATTTGCGCAGCGTTCTGGAAGAAAAATACCTGGAGCCGATCGTTGACTGACTACATTCTGCGCGAGACCAAGGGCACGCCGGGCGCGCCTTTGGTCTTCACCTTCCACGGCACTGGCGGGGATGAAACCCAGTTCCATAGCCTAGCCGAACAGCTTTGGCCCGGTGCGCAAGTGGTATCGCCGCGCGGGGATGTGTCAGAGAACGGGATGGCGCGGTATTTCCGGCGCACTGGCGAAGGGGTTTACGACATGGAAGATCTGGCCAAACGACGCGCCGCAATGGCCATTTTTGTGCGCTCAAAGATCGAAGAAACCGGCGCGCAGCGTGTGATTGCCTTGGGGTACTCCAACGGCGCGAATATCGCGGCGGCTGTGGCCTTTGAAAATCCAGACATCTTCACCGATGTGATTGCCATGCATCCGTTGATCCCGTGGACACCGGCCCCGCAACCGGGGCTTGCCACGACGCGCTGGTTGATCACCGCAGGCGAGCGTGATCCGATCTGCCCTGCACCGTTGACCAAGTCCCTGCTCGACTATCTCCGCGCGCAGGACGCCGAGGTGACAGAACACTGGCACCCCGGGGGGCACGAACTTGTGCAATCGGAATTGGCTGCCATTCAGGCCAATATGCTCTGACCGAAAAACACCCCCGGCCAGAACGGTGCGGGGGTGCTGTGGCTTTGAGCTTCAGTCTTTTGAGCGTCCGGAAAAGAGAGCCCGCATCAGGCTGCGCATCATTTCGCCACGGGCTTGGTGTGCCGCGCGGATCGCGTCGCGGTGTTGGATGTCTTTGGCATGTTCGAACACGTGTGGCTCCTCACATTTGTAAAATTTAACTGTCTCATATATGACGACCCGATAAATCTTTGACAAACGAGACTTTTCACCAGTTCAGTTAAGTTATACTTATGCATTGATGAGCGATCGACCTCCCCCTCTAACCGCCTTACGAGCCTTCGAAGCTGCTGCGCGCCACATGTCGTTTGCGCAGGCCGCAGCAGAATTGCATGTGACCCCTGCCGCGCTGTCCTTTCAGATCAAATCACTTGAGGAACATCTGGGCGCGCCGGTGTTCCGCCGCCTGAACCGCGCGGTCGAACTCACACCCGAGGGTGTGGCCCTTCAGTCTGGTGTGCGGGACGGGTTCGATCGGATCCTTGCGGCCTGGCGATCGGCCCGACGCCAGGCGCAGTCGAACATCCTGACCGTGACAGCGGGCCCGGCGTTTACCGCCAAGGTTTTGGCCCCGCGCCTTTTCGAGTTCGCGCAGGCGCATCCGGATATTGACCTGAGGTTCTCGGCAAGCCTGCGTCTCGTCGATTTTGTGCGCGACGACGTAGATGCCGCAATTCGGTTTGGTTATGGACCGGACGAGGGGCTGTATTCCCGCGTGCTTATGAAAGACTGGTTCGCACCGATGATGACGCCTGCGATGGCCAAGCTGTATGACACACCCGAAAAACTATGCGGCGCGCCGCTGATCTTTGACGACAGTGTCGATTTCCTGCGGCCCCGCGCAGACTGGGCACAGTGGTTCCGAGCCAACGGGATCACCCCGCCAAAGCTTACCGGCTCACATTTCAGCCATGCCGACCATGCCGTGGATGCGGCGCTTTCCGGTGGGGGCGTTGTCATGGCCCGCAGCACATTGGCGGTAGGTGCGTTGAACGACGGGCAACTTGTGGCACCCTTCGACATCGCCCTGTCAACCGACGCACATTTCCGCTTTGTCTGCCCGGTGGGGCATGAAAAAAAACCGCAGGTCGCAGCATTTTCGGACTGGCTCGATGAAAAGATAGGGCTTTTGGTGGCGCAATTGCCTGTAAAGCGACTTATCTCAGTTGATCAGATATGAAAAAGCCCGGGGGGAGACCCGGGCCAATCTTAATTACGAGAGACGCTCAATCTCTTCTTTCAGTCGAAGTTTCTGCTTTTTCATTGACGCAACTGCAAGGTCATCAACCCCCGGCGCGCGTTGGGCCTGTTCGACCTCTTCAGACAGGTTTTGGTGCTTTCGCTTCAGTTCCTGAAGATGTGAAGTCAAGCTCATGAAGTCCTCCTGTGACTGATTGGATCTTCAGTCGACCACAGTTTTACAATTCTGTCACGCTGCAACCGCAAGATCGGTATATTCCTGCTAACCAAGCCAGGGTTGTTCAGGTTTTACTTGGGGAAAAGCAGGGAGTGTGGCGACCTAAGGGCGCGCGAGACAACTTCCGAATACGAATCGCCATCTTTTTCGTGGTTTTCGCCGCGGTGCAGCACGAGCGGCGGGTGCGACATAAACGCCGCCCTACGCCCTTTGCGCCCGCGCAACAGGACAAGTCGCGCTGGCCTGTTGCCGCGCGGATGCAGCGGCCATAGCTCCAGCGCGCCCAGAGTGGCGAAAAACGCGGTCATGAGTTCGGGCAAACGGTCGGCGCGTTGAATGAACGTTGCCATGCCACCGGGCTTGAGTCGCCGCGACGCGACATCGACCCATTTCGCCAGCGGCAACGCGCCCGACCGCGACACGGCGCGATCCTGCGACCGGGGGGCAACCGCGCGGGCATCTTCGAAATAGGGTGGATTGGCGATCACGTGGTCAAAGCGGTCTGATTTGATCTCGGGCGGCAGCGCGGAAAGATCGGCGCAATAGACCGTGCCGGTCAGCCCATTGTCATCAAGGTTGCGCTGCGCAAGAGTGGCATAGGCGGGCTGCATTTCAACACCCGTGCAGATCACGCCCGGCACCCGTGCGCCCAGACAGGCCATCGCGGCACCACCCCCGCATCCAAGCTCCAGCACCGTCTCACCCGGCTTGGCCGGAATGCAGGCGGCCAAAAGCACCGGGTCCAGCCCTGCGCGATACCCGTGCCTTGGTTGCCACAGGCGAACCGCGCCACCCAGAAAATCATCTCGGCTCAAGTCGTCCGAGCCGAAAGGATCAGTCCTCAAACCTGACACCGTATTCGCGCAAAACACGCCGCGCCTCGTCAAGATCGTCACTGCGCACCATAAGACGACGCGGCAGGATGCCGATAGACCCTTCGAGGATGCTCATGTTTACGTCCAATTCAAACGTGGCTATACCCTCGTCCTCAAGCACGGCTCGGGCGAGCGGTATCAATGTGATGTCATTGGTGCGCAAAAGCTCTTCCATGACCATGATGTAGGAACACCCGGCCCGCTTTGTCGAGCCTTCCTGAAGGAATGGTGATGATGTTGGATAAACCAGGTCAAAAACCGCATGATCGTTTGGCAGAGATCCTGTCGGACGACATGGCACAGGTGAACACGCTCATCCGCACACGGATGGCGTCGGACCATGCGCCGCGCATCCCCGAAGTGACCGCGCACCTGGTCGAGGCCGGCGGCAAACGCTTGCGCCCGATGCTGACTCTCGCGGCGGCGCGGATGTGCGGCTACACGGGCGACAACCACATCAAGCTGGCAGCAACGGTAGAATTCATTCACACGGCAACGCTGCTGCATGACGACGTCGTTGACGAAAGCGAAAAGCGGCGCGGACGGCCCACAGCGAACCTGCTCTGGGATAACAAATCAAGCGTGCTGGTGGGTGACTACCTGTTCGCACGGTCCTTCCAGTTGATGACCGAAACCAACAACATTCGCGTGCTGGGCATCCTGTCCGATGCCGCCGCCACCATTGCCGAAGGCGAAGTCCTTCAGATGACAGCAGCACAGGATCTCAAGACAACCGAGGCGATTTATCTGCAAGTCGTACGCGGCAAAACGGCAGCACTGTTTTCCGCAGCGACCGAAGTCGGCGGCGTGATTGCCGATATGGACGAGTCACAGGTCAAAGCGCTGTATGACTATGGCGATGCCCTCGGGATCGCATTTCAAATCGTTGATGACCTTTTGGACTACTGGGGGTCGGACGCCACCGGCAAAAACGTCGGGGACGATTTCCGCGAACGCAAGCTGACCCTGCCGGTGATCAAGGCGGTGGCGCTGGCCGATACCGAAGAACACGCGTTCTGGACCCGTACGATTGCCAAAGGGCGTCAGGAAGACGGTGACCTGGATCACGCGATTGCGCTTTTGAACAAGCATGGCACGCTTGAGGCAACGCGCGCCGAGGCAAATGACTGGATTGCAAAAGCGCGTGCCGCATTGGCCACGCTACCCGCACATCCGATCCGCGACATGCTCAATGACCTGGCCGATTATGTGGTGGCGCGGGTCAACTAGCGCCAACAGTCTGTGACGCGGTGACCCACCAATCAGGATTGTTCTGCGCGATCCGCGCGGCTGCTTTTTCTGCGCCTATCCTGTCTGGATAGATGCCAAAACAGGTCGATCCCGATCCCGACATGCGCGCCAACACCGCGTCATGCAGCACCGCAAGCGCATCTGCGATCACAGGGGCACGGGCGATTGCAGCACCTTGCAGATCGTTGCGCTGCGCCTTGAGCCATGCAAGCCAATCACCGTCGGTCGGCATAGCCTTCATCGGGGAATTGGTCTTGACCTGCAACGCCCTGAACACATCCGGTGTCGGCACATGGGCACCGGGATTGACCAACACCAACGAAAAGGCCGGACACCGGGGCACATCGGCCAGCACATCCCCGATTCCCTGCATCCGTTGCGGCGTGGCCTTTAGGCACACGGGCACGTCCGCACCAAGCTCAAGCGCCAGATCGGGACGGCCCAACGCCCGCAACACCGCAGCGGCGTCCGAAGACCCGCCACCAATCCCGGCCCCGTGAGGCAGATTCTTGGTCAGAACAATCTGTGCGGCGATACCGGCCCGCTCAGCCGCTTTCCACACAAGGTTGCGCGCGTCATTCGGCACACCTTCGGCAAAGGGGCCATCCACGGTGACCGACATCGCGCTGGCCGGTGTGACCGACACCCTGTCACCAACATCCGCAAACACCACCAGAGAATCGAGCAAATGATACCCGTTGGCCTCTTGGCCAACGACATGCAGAGCGAGGTTGATCTTGGCAGGCGCGAATTCAGTCGCTGCTGTCATTTGCCACTCGCAAGGGCGGCGCACCTTCTTCGGCAAGCACCTGATCCAGCCCCACGTCCAGCTTGGCGCGGATGCGGTCAGCGTCCACCTCTTCGGCGGTTGATCCGTAGACAATGAAGGACAGCGCCCGCTTCCACTGAAACCGTGCTTCGGTCTTGCGACCCACGGCCCAATAGACATCGCCCAGATGGTCATTGACGATCGGATCCACCGGCATGAGCTCTGCGGCGCGCTCCATGTGACCCACGGCTTCGTCATAGCGCCCAAGCCGGTACAGAACCCAGCCAAGGGAATCGATGATATACCCGCTTTCGGGGCGCGCGGCAGCCGCCCGTTCGATCATATCAAGCGCCTCATCCAGCTTGATCTTCTTTTCGACCAGCGAGTACCCAAGGTAGTTGAGCACCTGCGGCTGGTCCGGGTTCAGCTCAAGCGCCGTGCGAAAATCGGCCTCGGCCTCGTCCCAACGGTCAAGCCGTTCATAGCTGATCGCGCGTGCATAATGCAGGAACCACTGGCGCTGGGTTTCTTCCTCGAACAGATCAAGCGCTTGGGTATAGGCGTCAATCGCCTCTTCATAGCGTTCCAACTGACGCATCGTGTCGCCCAGTGTCGAATGTACGATGGGCTGATCGCCATGTGTTTTGGTCAGCCGTTGCAGCACCTCAATCGCTGCATCCACCTTGTCGCTGTCGCGCAGGGCAGCGGCGCGGCCCAGTTCAGCGGCGTGGTAGGCAGGGTGATCTTCGGGAACGTTCGCATAGGCTTTGACCGCCAGTTCAGACTGGCCCAGTTCATCCAGCAGGCTGGCTGTGAGCAGAATGGCGTCAACGTGATCGGGGCGCAGGTATTCTGCGATCCGGGTATAGAGAAGGGTGAATTCGTCATTCGCTTCGCTCGAAAGCGCGGCTGCGAGGGTGTAGAACACCTCTGCCAAACCATCACGCGCGCTGCGCACATGGGTAAAGGGCAACGCCTCGCCCGCCTCAAGGGCTGTACGCATCGCCCGCAGGCCGGGATCAAGGTCAGTGCCAAACGAGGTTTCGATCAACGCCAGCGCATCTCCGGCACGATCAAGCTGGCTCAGCACCGTAACATGCGCCATCACGCCCCGCCGGGTAAGCTGCATACCGCCGGTGCCCGCATCTTCCAGGATCGCGGCAGAGCCTTCGAAATCCCCAACCGACGCCAGCGCCAACGCTTTGTGATACAAGGCAAAGTTGCGCAGGCCCTGCTGATCGGACAGATCATCGAACTGCACCAAAGCGGTGGACATATCGCCCAAACCAAGCTGCGACCACCCAAGCAGCAACCCGTCCACCAACGGGCCAACGCCCCGGTCGTCTTCGATCCGCGCGATCAGGGATGCGAAATCCTCAGACATGCCCTGCTGCGCGACAATCGCCATATGTGCGACCTGACTGCGATGCCCCTCCGCGACCAACTTGTTGGCCAGCGCCGCTGCACGCTCGACATCCCCCAATGAGATCTCCGCCAGCGCCGCGCGCTCAAGCAGCACAGGGTTTTCAGCGTCATGCATGACCGCGCGACCATAATAGCGCGCCGCCGCCTGAATATCGCCATCGAAACTGGCTTGTCGTCCAGCCAGATAATCGCCGGAAAGACTATTGGCGAAAACACCCCCCGGGGCCATCAGACACAGCGCAACAGCTGCTGACCCCATCAGGCGCTTCATGCTCGAACGAACCATGGTCTTCTCCTTGAAAAGCGCATTTTCATGAAACCTAGCGCGCCACCCTGACACGCGCAACTCAAGCAAAAAGGCCGGGCAGGAGCCCGGCCTTTAGCAGCTTACATATTCGGATAGTTCGGACCGTCCCCACCCTGCGGGACCGTCCAGACGATGTTCTGGCTTGGATCCTTGATATCACAGGTCTTGCAATGCACGCAGTTCTGGAAATTGATCACGAACTTGTCAGCCCCGGTCTCGTCCTTGACGAACTCATATACCCCCGCCGGACAATACCGCGCGGACGGGCCACCGTATTTCGGCAGATTCACCGACACCGGCACCGACGCATCTTTCAGATGCAGATGCGCTGGTTGGCTTTCCTCATGGTTGGTCGCGGCAAAAGACACGTTGGTCAGACGATCAAACGACAGCTTGCCATCGGGTTTCGGATACTCAATCGGCGCAAACTTGGACGCCTCTCCGGTGGCCTCGGCATCGGATTTCCCATGCCCCAGAGTCCCCAAAAGTGAAAAGCCCAGCGTATTGGTCCACATATCCAAACCGCCCAGCGTCAAAGACGCGGTCAGCCCGTATTTTGACCAAAGCGGTTTGACGTTACGCACCTTCTTGAGGTCTTCACCAATCGCGCCCGTGCGCACCTCCGCCTCGTAATCGCCAAGTTCATCAGACGCGCGACCACCTTGGATCGCGGCATAGGCGGCTTCGGCGGCAGCCTTGCCCGACAGCATCGCATTGTGGTTGCCCTTGATGCGCGGCACGTTGACCATGCCCACCGAACAGCCCAGAAGCGCGACACCCGGCGCCACCATCTTGGGCATCGACTGATACCCACCTTCGGAAATCGCCCGCGCGCCGTAAGCCACACGTTTGCCGCCCTCAAGCAAGTCTTTCACCATCGGGTGATGCTTGAAGCGCTGGAATTCCATGTAGGGATAAAGATGCGGGTTTTCGTAGTTCAGATGCACCACAAACCCGACATAGACCTGATTGTTGTCGAGATGGTAGATGAACGATCCACCCCCGGCATTCGACCCAAGCGGCCAACCCATCGTATGCGTGACCGACCCTTGCTTGTGCTTGGCGGGATCAATCTCCCAAATCTCTTTCATCCCAAGGCCGAACTTCTGCGGCTCCTTGCCCTTGGACAGATCGAATTTCTCGATCACCTCCTTTGACAAGCTGCCCCGCACGCCTTCGCTCAGGAACACGTATTTGCCCAGCAATTCCATCCCCGGCTCATAGCCCGCACCGGGCGTGCCATCGGCGTTTTTGCCAAACTCCCCGGCGACAACGCCTTTGACGCTGCCATCCTCGCCGTACACAATCTCGGAACAGGACATGCCGGGGAAAATCTCGACCCCAAGCTCTTCGGCCTGTTCCGCCATCCAACGGCAGACATTGCCCATCGACACGATGTAATTGCCATGATTATTCATCAGCGGCGGCATCGGGAAATTCGGAATTCGCAGCTTGCCCGCCTCGCCCAGCATGTAAAAACTGTCATCCGTGACCGGCACATTCAGCGGCGCACCCCTGGCTTTCCAATCCGGGATCAACGCATCCAGACCGCATGGATCAAGCACCGCACCCGACAGGATATGCGCACCCACCTCGGAGCCCTTTTCAAGGACAACGACGTTCAAATCCGCGTCCAGCTGTTTCAGACGGATCGCTGCGGACAGACCGGCGGGGCCTGCACCCACGATGACAACATCATATTCCATCGCTTCGCGCGTGTGTTCGCTCATGTCGGGCTCTTTCCTCAAATTCACCTGCCGAAAACGTTCCAATTGACGTAACGCGCAGGTGCGGAACGGTCAATTGCGACACCGCGTTACAGCCGGTCTTTGGATTGAAATGCCAGTTTTTCATGCGCCGCGTAGCGCCGATCCGTGCAAGGCCCCTTGCGTTTCCATCCGGGGTCAGGTCACTGTTGTGCCAAAGTAAATGATATGTTTGGACCGCACCAAAGTCACCGGTGCCAGGGCGCAAGCTCTGCCGACCAAGAGGGAACCGTCCCATGGAAAAGCTACCTATGACCCGCGCGGGGCATGCCGCGCTGGAAGCAGAATTGAAAACGCTCAAGTCAGAAGAGCGCCCTTCCGTCATCAAGGCGATTGCAGAGGCGCGCGAACTGGGCGACCTCAAGGAAAACGCGGAATACCATTCGGCGCGCGAAAAGCAGGGCTTTATCGAAGGCCGCATCAAGGAACTGGAAGGCGTGCTGAGCCTTGTCGAGGTGATCGACCCAACCAAGCTGTCCGGCCCGATCAAATTCGGCGCGACCGTGACGCTGGTGGATGAAGACACCGACGAAGAAAAGACCTGGCAGATTGTCGGCGAACACGAGGCCATTATCGAAAAAGGTCTTTTGAACATCAAATCACCCATCGCCCGTGCCCTGATCGGAAAAGAAGAAGGCGACAGCGTCGAAGTGCGCACTCCGGGCGGTGAAAAGTCCTACGAAGTGCTGAAAATCGAATACATCTGATGGGTCGATCCCCCGCCATGACACCGAAAAAAGACGCGCGCGCCCTCTCCGACCCCATTGCGAACCGCGCCAGTGACACCACCCGCGGGCTAAGCGGCATTGAACTGACCGCCGCCGCACTCAGCGTGTTGTGGCTGGTCATATCAGCCGCGTTTTTCCTGTTTTCGGGCAATGACGGCGCAGACGGTCTGCGGTTTCTGCTGACTCTGATGGTGATTTTCTTTCCCGTTGGCATGATCTGGGTCGCCGCGCTGGGCGCGCGGTCCTCACGGATTCTGCGCGAAGAAAGCACACGCCTGCAAACCGCGATCGACGCGATCCGGCACGCCTATATCACTCAAAACCAGGCAGGCGGGCGGGATCAGCAGCCGCACCCGTCCATCGTCAAAAAACTGGACGAAATTGCGGATGCGCAGAAAAAGGCAGAAACCACTCTGGCGATGTTCACCTCGACCCGCGCGGCTCAAATCGCGGTGCATGCAGCGGCACCTGATGCCGAAACAGGCGACCAGCCCGTCCTGGCACTGGGGACACCGGCAGAAGCGATGCACCCCCCGCTGTCAAATTCCGATTTCATCCGCGCGCTGCATTTCCCGGAAACCGCCGACGACCAAGAAGGCTTCGCTGCCCTGCGCCGTGCGCTCAAAGACCGCCCATCGGCACAGCTGGTGCAAGCCGCGCAAGACGTACTGACCCTGCTCAGCCAGGACGGCATCTACATGGACGACCTGCGCCCCGATATGGCCCGGCCCGAATTGTGGCGGCGTTTTGCCAAGGGCGAACGCGGGCGCACCATCGCTGCCTTGGGGGGGGTGCGTGACCGATCTTCACTCGCCTTGACGGCAGGCCGCATGAAACAAGACCCGATCTTCCGCGATGCGGCGCATCACTTCCTGCGGGTGTTCGACAAAGGGTTCTCCCGGTTCGAGGAAACTGCCACCGATTCCGAAATCTCGGATCTGGCAAGCACACGCACAGCCCGCGCCTTCATGCTTTTAGGCCGCGTGACAGGCACCTTCGACTAAACCTCAAACCTGCTTCTTTGGGCCATAAATACCTCGGGGGTTTGGGGGCAGAGCCCCCGAAGGTTCCGGCAACGGAACCTCTGGATGCGTCATCGCATCCAAACCGGCTCAGGAAAATGACCCGAACGGAATATACCGCACCGGGTCACCGGGTCGAACATGCACCGCACCATCGGGCAGTTCGACCAAACCTTCGGCCCAGCTTAACCCGCTGATCCGGCCGGACCCTTCGGATTTGAACACCTCCGCGCGCCCATCACGGATACGCGCCCGCAGGTATTCGCGCCGCCCCGGCTTCTTGCGCTTCTCGAACGCGGCAGGCACCGCAAAGCCCTGCGGCTCTGACCACCCGGCCCCCGACAACGCCGCCATGGCAGGGCGCGCGAAAACCAACGTACAGACAAGCGCCGCCACCGGGTTGCCCGGCAGGCCGAACACCGGCGTGCCGCGCCACATTCCCAGAGCAAGCGGGCGTCCCGGCTTCAATGCGATGCGCCATTCCTGCATCGCGCCGGTTTCGCGCAACAGCGCCGAAATATGGTCCTCATCGCCCGCTGACGCCCCGCCAGAGGTCAGGATCACATCCGCCCGATCTGCCGCTGCGTCCAATGATGCGCGCACAGCGTCCCGCGCATCCGCCGCGCGGCCCATATCAACCATGTCAAAGCCAAACCCGGCACACAGGCTGAGCAGCATCGGACGGTTGGCATCAAAAATCTGCCCTTCCGACGCGCGCGCACCCGGCTCCACGATCTCGTCTCCGGTCGACAAAACCGCCACGCGCAGCCGCGTGCGCACCACCAGAGTGCCATGCCCAACAGCCGCCGCGAGCGCGAGGTCCGCAGGGGTCAGCACCCGACCACGATACAGCGCGATGTCGTCCGCAGTCACATCCTCCCCAGCCTTGCGCGTATTGGCCCCGCGCTTGAGCGGGCCGTGAAACGCCACCTGACCGTCTTGCACCCGCGTGTCTTCATCGAGGACAACCGTGTCCACGCCATCCGGCAAATCTGCCCCGGTCAGAACCCTTATCGCGGCCCCCTCGGGCACCGCGCTTGCAAAGGGCGCACCGGCCGCCGCGCGCCCGTCAACCAAAGGCAACACCTGCGGTCCGTCGCCGATCGCACCCCCGGCAAACCCGTACCCGTCTACAGCGGTGTTCGGATGCGGCGGGTTTGACCGCAGCGCCACAAGATCATCGGCCAACACCCGCCCCGCCGCCTGCATCAGCGGCACAGTTTCGACCCCGACCACCGGCGTCATACGGGCGCGCAAAAGCGCCAGCGCATCATCCACCGGCGTCCAATCAACCCCCGCAGGCAAGGCGAAACAATCATTGCGCAAGGGCGGCGGCGTCAACCCCACCACGCCCTGCGCAGCAGCCACCAACTCCACAGCGTGCCCCGTGCCAAGAATCCACGCTTCCTCGCTGGCCTCGGGACCGGTATCCGCCAGCATCGCCTCCAACCGCCCCGGCGCAAGCCCCGCCAAGGCGCGCGCCAAAAGCCGCACTTGGGCGCGATCGCGTATCTCGTCTGCGCCACCCTCCTTCACCGCCGCTTCGATCAGGCCCGGCCAAACCTCGGCCAGAACAACCGGCGCGTCAGAGCAATCCTGAAACGGCCAGACCGCCACACCCGCACGCTGCCGCAACCGTGCCAGCATGGGCAGCCCCATCAGGGCCTGACTTCCCACAGTCGGATTAAAGAAGAGTTGAAAACACGAAGACGACGCGCTTGCCGCATTATCGCAGGCCCGCCGTTCTGCGCAAAACTCATAGGCAATGCCTGTCTTGCGATAAGGCACATCCGGCCAAACATCCTCGCGAGGTTTGCCCCAGAACGGCCCCGGCCCGTCAAACAACCGGTTGAGGCTTGACGCCACCTCAAAACGGTTGTTCTCGCCTGCCGCATTGTCGGTGATCCGCGCCTCCAGCCAATCCCAGAACACCAGCGGATCGTCCGATCCGGTGATGCGCCGGACAAAGCCGCGCGGATACCCAAACGGAAAATCAAACCCAATCAACACGCGCCGACCAGCCTGCGCCTCAGCCTCGACAAAGGCCGCAAGCCACGCCTCGGCTTCAATCCGCGACCGGCAATAGACCGGGTCCTGATCGACACCAGACCGCGTCACACCAATCCAAATCGCATCCTTTGAGGGACGGTCCGGCGCACGTTTTCCCGCCGACCAATCGACAATCGCAAGGGTGTCGAACCCGGTCAAAGACCCACCTCGGACAGGATGAAATCAGCAATCGCAACTGTGTCGTTCAGGTCAAACACCGGACGGTCCAACGCCATTGGCGTATCGCTGGCCACCGCGCGGATCGTCGGGTCGCCCGGGGCGATCAGGGTGTTGCCGGTTTCCGCGCGATGCGCCTCGACCTTGGGATGGCGGTCGCGTTTGTAACCTTCGACCAGCACCAGATCGACCGGAGCCAGCTTGGACAGGAGAAACTCCAGCGTTGGCTCGTCTTCGTCTCGCAACTCGTGCATCAGCGCGAACCGATTGCGCGACGCCAACAGCACCTCTGTCGCGCCTGCAACGCGGTGACGGTGGCTGTCCTTGCCGGGGTGATCGACATCAAAAGTGTGATGCGCGTGTTTGACAGTGGATACGGCAAAGCCGCGCCCGGTGATTTCCGTCACCAGACGTTCCATTAACCCGGTCTTGCCCGCGTTTTTCCATCCCGTCACACCATAAAGTTTCATGCCAATGCCTCTGCCGTCTTCAGGTCGTCCGGGGTGTTCACGTTAAAGAACGGGTCTCCACCGTCGGTCGGGAACACCGCCTCGCGCCCGTGGTGTTTTTCGGTCCAGATGACCACTTTCTTGATCCCGTCCTCCAATGCCGCGCGCAGATCATCACGCAGCGCAACCGGCCAGAGGCCAAATGTCGGGTGCCGGATCAGGCCGGAACGGCTCATGGATTTGGTCTTTTCCTCCCCGCGCGGGGTCGCAGCCAGGACAAGCGGATGTGCCATACCTTGCGCCCTGTCCTGCAACACCTGCACCAGATCAGTCGGAAAGAAGGGCGTGTCTGCCGCAACGGTCACGATGGCCTCTGCCCCCTGCCCCGCGGCCCAGTCCAGACCCGCCAGAACACCGGCCAAAGGCCCCGGAAACCCCGCAACACTGTCAGGCAGCACAGGCAGACCAAACGCATCAAACCGCGCCGCATCCCCATTGGCATTAAGCGCCATATCCCCGACCTGCGGCCCAAGCCGGTCCATCACGCGCTGCAACAGACTCTGCCCGCCAAGGGGCAACAACGCCTTGTCGCCACCGCCCATGCGCGTCGCCAGACCACCGGCAAGGATCACACCCAGAGGTTCGGTCATTCCGCGCTCTTCCTGCGGGATTTGCGGCTTTCCTCGGGCACCATGTCCGGGTCCATGTCGCGCACCAAACGGTCCTCGCCCGACAGACACACAAACCGCTTGCCGCGCATCCGTCCGATACAGGTGAGCCCGACCTGACGCGCAATCTCAACGCCCCACGCGGTAAAGCCCGACCGCGAGGCAAGAACGGGTATCCCCATCAATGCCGTCTTGATCACCATCTCGGATGTCAGCCGCCCGGTGGTGTAGAGCATCTTGTCCCCGGCATCGACACCTTCCTGAAACATCCAACCCGCGATCTTGTCCACGGCGTTGTGACGGCCCACGTCCTCCATATAGACCAGCGGGCGGTCCTGCTGGCACAGCACCGTGCCATGGATCGCCCCCGCCTCTAGGTAGAGCGACGGCGTCGTGTTGATCCGGTGCGCCAGCGCATAAAGCCACGATGTCCGCAGTTCTGTGCGGGGCAGGACAACCTTGTCCAACCCTTCCATCATATCGCCAAAGACTGTGCCCACGGCACACCCACTGGTGCGGGTCTTTTTCTTGACCTTTTCCTCATAGCTCGTCTGGCGTTCGGTCCGCACCACGACAACCTCAAGATCGTCGTCGTATTCGACCCGCGTCACCACGTCGTCGGCCAACAACATGCCCTGATTGCGCAAAAACCCCACGGCAAGGTATTCCGGGTAGTCGCCAATCGTCATCGCCGTCACGATTTCCTGACTGTTCAGAAAGATCGTCAACGGGCGCTCCTCGACCACGCTGATCTCGGTTTCGGCACCGGTGTGGTCGGTGCCAATCACCCGCCGCGTGAGGCGCGCAGCCCCCGGATCAGGCGCGATCAGATAGTCCCGTGACAGGTCATCCGGCATTGATTGCATCTCCCTTCGTCCAAGGCTACGTCCAGTCCGAACTTAGCAGACGAGGCACAGTGATGGCGGCAGGGACCGCAATGTCAAGCTACTGGCGGGGCGTCCGCGACGGCCTTCCCTTTCTGGCCGTTATCGGCCCCTTTGCCATGCTTTTTGGGGTACTCGCAACCGAAGCCGGGCTTGCGGTACACGAAACCATGGGCTTTTCCATTGTCGTGATCGCAGGGGCGGCACAATTCACGGCGCTGCAACTGATCAATGAGAATGCACCAACGCTGGTGGTCATTGCGTCAGCACTTGCCGTGAACCTGCGGATGGCGATGTATTCGGCGTCGATCACGCCACATCTGGGCCGCTTGCCGCTGTGGAAACGCGCGATCGCGGCGTATTTTCTGGTTGATCAGACCTACGCCCAGACTGTCCTCGATTACGAAAAACACCCGGACCAGACGACCACACAGAAATTCTCGTATTTCTTGGGCGTCGTAACCCCGATCTGCCCACCATGGTACGCGTTCACGCTTCTGGGCGCGCTGCTGGGCGAAAGCATACCGGCAAGCCTTGGCCTCGACTTTGCACTGCCCATCGCGTTTTTGGCGATGATCGGCCCGATGTTGCGCACCCCAGCGCACCGGATCGCGGCGCTGGTCGCTGTGGTTCTGGCGCTGGCCTTTGCATGGTTGCCCTATAATGCCGGTCTGTTGGTGGCGGGGCTTGGCGGGATGATGGCCGGGGCCAAGGCCGAGACACGGCTGGGGCTGACACCATGAGCGCCACAACCGAACTTTGGGTGATCATCATCGCACTTGGGCTGGGCAGCTTTGGCCTGCGCTTTGCGTTCCTGGGCCTGGTGGGGGATCGCGCGATGCCGGAATGGCTCTTGCGGCACCTGCGCTACACGGCTGTTGCGGTGATCCCGGCGCTGGTGGCACCGCTTGTTCTGTGGCCCACCGCCACCGGCGGTGCCCCGGACGCAACCCGCCTTGCGGCCGCCGCGGCGACATTTGCCGTGGGTTATCTGACAAAAAACGTCTTTGCCGCGATGGGGGTTGGGGCTGCGGTTCTGGTGTCGCTCAGCACGCTGCTTTAGCGCCTTACTGACCCGCAACCGCCTGTTCGAACTGCGCGATGGCAAGCGATTTGTCATCCGCGTCGTTCTCGAAGATCTTCGTGGTCTGCACACCCGGAAGGGCCTCGAACTGATCCATCAGCGCCTTGGGGAACCACGTCGATCCAACAGCATCGAATCCCGGAAGCTGTCGTAAGATGGCCGACGTGCTTAGCGCGCATTGCGCCGACGCCACCGGGCCGTTTGCGACCGCAAGGCGCAGCGCCCGTTCCGCCACGTCCGGCGACACTTCGATCCGCTGGATCACGACGTGATAGGATTCGCGCGCATGCGCCCGCGCATAGAAATCTGCCACACCCGGTGTGATGCCATACAAAACATCGCCCCGTTCCGGCACAGCGCTTAGGCGCACGGTGCCTGCCGGATCGAAGATTACCCTTTGCGATCCGTTGATCATCAGGCTGGTATGTGCCCCAGCCCCAGACCGGTTGTTGATCATCGTATATAGCGTCAACGCGGTCGGACCGGAATGGCGATAGGACGCGCTGCTGATCACCTCGGGCGAGGCATCCGGGCGCATATCCGCGCCCGCGCCACACCCCGCGAGGGCCATCATCAGGACCCCGGCAAGGGCGCGCAACATCAGGGGCATAGGGACCTCGGGGTCAGTCTCAGGAATTGAAAATCGCAAGGAAGATCAGAATTCCGATCGAGAAAACCGCAACGCGGACAGCCCAGCGCATGAAACCGTCAAAGGTCTTTTCGTGTACGGTTGTGTCCATCGACCCGTGCTTGTGTTCAGCCATTTTTGACATCCCTCAGATATGTATGTTTGATCCTTCGCTACCCGGTTTGCCTGACCCTGTCACCCATGCCAAGCGCGCAGTGTGTCGCGGTTCAGTCAGAGTGTTCCAATTCCGCCGCAAGCTCGAACCCGATGCGGCGCGGCGGGATATCCTCGCGCGGGATCGGAAGCGCCCGCAAAGCGACGTTCAACTGCGACACGTGCTGGATCAACTGCATCCGCGCCCCCGATGCGTCTTTGCCGTAAAAGGTCACGATATCGGGATCAAAGAACCCCAATCCTTCGATCCGCAATACGCCGGTTTCGTTCCCGGCAAAGCCCATTGCGACCTCGTGTTCATTGTCCAACTGTTCTTCGAAAGTCTGGATATACAGAATGAGCCGCTCATAGGCCCACTCCGACGCGCTTTTCTGCTTCACCGATTTGCGCGTCATGGCCTCGGGTACAGGTTTCGCCCCGGTCTCTCCACAGCCCTTGGCATGCGTGTCCACCCTCCGGGGCAGCGCCTCGGCTTCGACGGCTTCAGCGGTGGTCTGGATGTCCTCGTTCATGTCGAACCCCTTAACAGATTGGCACTCTTAAATCGGCAAGGCCGTGGTTTCCTTAATCTCTTCCATAACGAAACTGGCCGAAATATCCGAGAGCGGAATCCGCGCGATCACGCGTTTGTAAAACGCGTCATAAGCCGGAACATCCGCCACGCGCACCCGCAGCAGGTAATCCAGATCCCCCGTCATGCGATATGCGCCCACAACTTCGGGCATGGCGCGCACCGTCTTGTGGAACCCGTCCAGCCAATCGGCATCGTGCCGCCCTGCGCGGATCATCACCATCACCTCCAACGGACATCCAAGCTTGACCGGATCGGCCAGCGCCACGCGCCCCACCAAGATACCCGCCTCCTCCATCAACTTGATCCGCCGCCAACAGGCATTACGCGACAAGGCCACCCGGTCCGCGATCACCTCAACACTCAGACTGGCGTCCCGTTGCAGAATACGCAGGATTGCCTTATCGAAATCATCCATCTTTTCCATTTTCATAGGATTTTTTCCCAACCTTTTACCATAAGGGTAAGATTTTTGGGAAAACAGCTCCAGCAAAATCCGTCATCTTTGCAGTCATTAGGGACAGAAACCGCAAAAGGGCACACCCAATGGCACAAACAGGATCGGTCTTGCACAAAGTGTTCATCGAACACCCTCAAACAGTGAACGAGACCTATTTCGAACACATGCGCTTCGCCGCCAGCTTTGCCTTTTGGCTGACCGTCGCGGCAGGCGCGGCGCTGGTGCACGCGGTGATCCCCGCACTATGCACAACAACCGCCAGCACGATCCTAAAGCGTCTGCACACCCGGATGGACCGCCGCCACTGATTTCGGGCGCTTTTCCCGAACGTTACCAAATGGTGAATAGGTCCACATCGGATCCAATGTTTCGCGCGCGAAACAATAGGGTGCAGATGTTGACCTATTCACCCGGCGGCTTGGCCAGACGCACCACGGGGGTCGGGTCGACCTTGGCCAATTCTTCGAAATCGAAATTGTCCAGCCGCCGCGCCCGGCGTCCGGCCTTGTCAGCGCTGATCTTGATATCCGCAATATCTTTGGCCGCCTGACCGAAATGCCGATCAAGGTTTTCCACCCGGCTGCCCAGACGGTCCACATCGGCATAAAGCAGGCCCAGTTCCTTGCGGATCGCGCCTGCCTGTTCCTGCATCCGCGCATCCTTGAGGATTGCACGCATCGTGTTCAGCGTGGCCATGCAGGTGGTCGGCGACACGATCCAGACTCGCGCCGCGAACCCGTCGCGCACCACTTCGGGAAAGTTCGCATGCAGTTCGGCATAAACCGCTTCGGACGGCAGGAACATCAGCGCGCCGTCTGCGGTCTCACTTTCGATAATATATTTCTCGGAGATGTCCTTGATGTGTTTTCGCACCGAAATCCGAAGTTGCTGCGCCGCGCGATTGAGCTGATCTTGCGTGTCCGCACGACGCAATTGCTCATAGGCTTCCAGCGGGAACTTGCTGTCGATCGCAATGGGCCCCGGCGGGTTCGGCAGGTGGATCAGGCAATCCGCGCGCTTGCCATTCGACAAGGTCGCCTGAAGCGTAAAACTGTCCTTGGGCAGCGCCTTACCAACGATGTCGGTCAGCTGGATTTCCCCGAACGCCCCGCGCGTTTGTTTGTTCGACAGGATGTCCTGCAAGGACAGCACATCGCCCGACAGCTTGGTGATGTTTTCCTGCGCCTTGTCGATGCTTTGCAACCGCTGCTGCAAGTCACCAAGGCTTTGCGCTGTGCGCCGGGCCGACCCGTGCAGGTTCTCGGTCATCTGTTCCTGCACCTGCGCCAGACGCCGCTCCATCAGTTGCAACATCGCGGTCTGGCTTTGCGCCTGCGCCTCTGACACATGGTGCAGACCGCCTGACAACCGTTCCTGCCCGTCACTCAAGCTTTGAACCCGCTGCCCGACCTGCGCCAATTGATAGACGAGCGGTTCGCTGAGTTTCGCAGCGCGACGCGCTGACATCAGCGACATGAACAGCAGCACAAACACCAAGCCACCCAAGACAAGCGCCAGCAGGACGACCGGATCGCTCAGGTCGAGAATGAGATCGCCGATCTGAATCATGTGCGGCCAAACAGTCTTTCGATGTCGCTGAGTTTGAGTTCGACATAGGTGGGCCGACCGTGGTTGCACTGGCCGGAATAGGGCGTCGCTTCCATCTCGCGCAAAAGCGCGTTCATCTCTTCCGCCCGCATCTGACGCCCCGACCGGATGGAGCCATGACAGGCGACACGGCTCAGGATCGCCTCGATCCGGTCCTGCACCGCGCGGGCTTCGCCTTGATCGTCAAGCTCGTCGAGAATGTCGCGCAAGAGCGCATCGGAATTGACCTCGCCCAGAATGGCTGGCGTTTCGCGGACCACAACAGCGCCATTGCCGAAAGGTTCGATGGTCAGGCCCATTCGGGTCAGGTCTTCCGCAATGTCGAGCAGGCGCGCGCTGTCGCCGTCACTCATCTCGACCACATCGGGGATCAGAAGCGCCTGCGCGGGCACGCCATTCGCCGCCATCTGGGTTTTGAGCTTTTCATAGACCAGCCGTTCATGCGCGGCGTGCTGATCGACAATGACGATCCCGTCTTCGGTCTGGGCGATGATGTAGTTTTCATGCACCTGCCCGCGCGCCGCACCCAAAGGCAAGGTTTCGCGGGACGTCTCAACTGTCTCTTGCGGGGTGTCTTGCACATCCACCATCCGCCCCGAATAGCTTTGCTGCATTTCGGCAAAACCCGGCGATTGCGCATGGTAGGCCGTCTGTTTCGCGGCGAAACTCGGGCGGTCCATTTGGTAAATCCGGGACTGGCCGTGTGGTTCTGGACGCATCGCTCCAAGGGTTGCATCCGCGACGGTGGTCGACGCGCGGTGCCCGGCCTCGGCCAGTGCATGGCGCAGAGCGGACACGATCAGCCCGCGCACCAGACCTGGTTCGCGGAACCGCACCTCGGATTTCGCGGGATGCACGTTCACGTCCACCTTGTGCGGATCGCAATCGACAAATAACGCCACCGCCGGGTGACGGTCGCGGCTCAGGAAATCCGCATAGGCCCCGCGCAACGCGCCGATCAAAAGCTTGTCGCGCACCGGACGGCCGTTGACGAACAGGAACTGCGCCACCGCAGCGCCGCGCGAATAGGTGGGCAGAGCGGCAAAGCCAGTAAGGCGAATGCCCTCGCGCTCGGCATCAATCGGCACGGCGTTGTCGACAAATTCGCGGCCCATGACCTGACCCAAACGACCGCGCAGCGCATCGAACAGGTCGCCGGTGACGGCATCGGCGCGGAAGCTCACGCGGCCTTCGCCGCCCCCCGACACATCGCGCAGGGTGAAGCTGACCGAAGGTTCGGCCATTGCCAGCCGTTTGAGCACATCCGAGATCGCCTGCATTTCGGCGCGATCAGACCGAAGGAATTTCAGACGCGCGGGCGTGGCAAAAAAAAGACTGCGCAGCGTGACAACCGTACCCTTGGAGAGCGCCGCCGGTTTGACCGGATCAAGCGTGCCGCCACTGACAGACAGCTCTGCCGCGTCATACCCCTGGGATCGGCTGGTCAGGGTCAACCGGCCCACCGCACCGAGTGACGCCAGCGCTTCGCCGCGAAACCCGAAGCTGTGGATGTTGAGCAGGTCAGAGCCGTCGATCTTGGACGTGGCGTGGCGGGCCAGCGCAAGCGGCAGCTCCTCGGGCGGGATACCGCACCCATCATCGGTGACGCGGATCAGCGTCTTGCCGCCATCGGCAATCGCCACCTCAATGCGGGTGGCCCCGGCATCTATTGCGTTCTCAACCAGCTCTTTCACAGCAGAGGCGGGGCGTTCCACAACTTCGCCTGCCGCAATGCGGTTGATGGCGCTTTCCTCAAGCTGTTGAATTGAGGCGCGGATATTGGTGGCGGGGGAATTCATGCCACGAGATGTAGCATGTGACTTGCGATTCTTCTATGGGGTTTTGGGCACCAGACGCGTCAGAAAAATTTGAACAAGATACCCATCGCGCTGACGTATGCAGCCATCAAAACCCAGAAGCGATACTTCATATTCTGGTTTATCTCAGAGGTTTCAGCGACAAGCTTTGCAATTTCTGCGCGCATCTTGTCGTCAGCAATGGATTGCTCCTGTAGCGTCATCGAAGCGTCCCAAGCCAAAAATACACGCATGGGATAAATATAGGGGGTTAACAGAACCCTGTCGAGATTGACCCCGCCCGTCTGCGTGATAACAAAACACATATGCTGTCCATTTTCCTTCAGACCCTGCCGTTTTTTGCCCTGATTGCCGTTGGTTATGGCGCGGGCAAAACTGGGTTTTTCACCCCTGAAGCGACCGCGTACCTGACCAAATTCGTATTCTACTTTGCCCTGTCCGCGATGATCTTTCGCTTTTCCGCAAACCTGTCGCTGGCCGAGATTTTCGACTGGCGGATCGCTGCCGGGTACCTGTGGGGGACGGCATTTGTTTATGGGATCGGGATGGCGGTTGCGTTCATGCGGGGCATGAACACCGAAACCGCCGCCTTCGAGGGGCAGGTCGCGGCGATTGGCAACACCGGGTTTCTGGGTGTGCCCATGCTTGCCCTGCTGATGGGACAGGATGCGGTGGGACCGATTATCCTTATCTTGGCCATTGATTTGGTGGTGTTTTCTTCGCTGATCGTGATTTTGGTCGTTGGATCGCGCGAAGGCCGAATGTCGATGCGGATCTTCAAGACCGTCGGGGTTGGGCTGCTCAAGAATCCGATGATCGTGTCAATTGTCGCCGGATTCATGGTGTCGGCCACGGGTGTGCCCATCCCAGAGCCCGTTAACCAATTTTTAAGCATTCTGGGGGCCGCTGCCACACCCGGCGCGCTATTCGCGATTGGTGCCTCGCTTGCCAGCAAATCGGCAGAGCGGTTGAACATCGCGGGATGGTTGAGTTTCTGCAAGCTGGTGATCCACCCGGCGGCGGTGGCGTTTGGGGTGTTTTTCCTGTTCCCGGCGGACCCGTACAAGGCGGGTGTGGTCGTGGCCGCCGCGTCTTTGCCGGTGGCGGGCAACGTGTTCATCCTTGCGCAGCATTACAACGTCGCGCCGCAGCGGGTGTCCGCGGCCATTCTGATCTCTACGGCCATCAGTATCCTGACTGTGTCGTTCGTGATCTCACAGGTTTTGGTCTAGGAAAGGACACGCCATGAAAACCATTTCGGAAAACAGGTGTTTCGGGGGTGTCCAGGGTGTGTATTCCCATGCGTCGGACGCGTGCGCATGCGACATGACCTTTGGATTGTTCCTGCCTCCTGCGGCCAAAGAAGGACCGGTTCCGGTGCTGTGGTATCTGTCGGGCCTGACCTGCACGCATGACAACGCCATGACCAAGGCCGCTGCCCAAGGCTTTGCCGCCGAGGCCGGGATGGCTGTGGTGTTCCCCGACACCTCTCCGCGCGGGGATGCTGTGGGGGATGACGATGCCTATGATCTGGGCAAGGGTGCGGGGTTTTATGTGAATGCGACGCAAGAACCGTGGGCGCCGCATTTCCAGATGTGGGATTATGTGTCTGCGGAATTGCCGGCACTTCTGGGATCGGAATTCGCCATTGACCTCGGCCGTCAGGCGATCACCGGGCATTCGATGGGCGGGCACGGTGCGCTGACGCTGGCGATGGCCCATCCGGGGCGGTTTGCGTCGGTGTCGGCCTTTGCGCCGATTGCCAACCCCAGCCAGAGCGATTGGGGCCGCAAGCAATTGTCGGCGTATCTCGGCGATGATGAGGCGGCTTGGGCGCGGCATGATGCGCGCGTGCAGATGGAGGCGGTGGGGTTCGATGGGCCCGTGCTTGTGGATCAGGGCGGCGCGGACCAGTTTCTTGACCTTTTGCAGCCCGAAACCTTGAGCCATGCGATGGCGGCGCGGCGTCAGGATGGGGTGTTCCGCATCCAAAAAGGTTATGATCATTCGTATTTCTTTGTCGCCACCTTTATCCCCGATCACATCGCGTTCCATGCCGACGCGCTGGGGCTGTGACCCGGCTTTTCGTGGATGCCGACGCCTGCCCCGTCAAGGGTGAGGCAGAACGCGTGGCAACGCGGCACAAGGCGCAGATGTACCTGGTGTCGAATGGCGGCTTACGGATGTCAGACAACCCGTTTGTCGAAGTGGTTGTCGTGCCCGATGGGCCGGACGTGGCCGATATGTGGATTGCGGATCGCGCAGGGCGGGGGGATGTGGTGATCACCGGAGATATTCCGCTGGCGGCGCGTTGTGTCGAGAACGGGGCGCGCGTGCTCAAACACAACGGAGAGACGCTGGACGCGCGCAATATCGGGCAGGTTCTGGCCACGCGTGATCTGATGACGGATTTGCGGGCGGCAGATCCGTTTCGACAAGGCGGCGGGCGCGCGTTTTCCAAGGCAGACCGATCCCGGTTTCTGGATGCGCTTGAGCGCGAGATGCGCGCGGCGGCACGAGACGTGCCCAGATGATCCGCGCGGTGGTGTTCGACATCGGCAACGTGTTGATCGCGTGGCACCCCGAACGGTTCTATGACCGTGCCATCGGCGAGGACCGACGCCGCGCCCTGTTTGCGGCGGTGGATTTGCACAAGATGCACGACGCGGTGGACCGGGGCGGAGACCTTGCCACGGTTGTGCAGGATTGCGCGCGGTCGCATCCCGAATGGGCGGCAGAGATCCTGCTTTGGCGCGACAACTGGCTTGATCTGGTTGGGCCGGTGATCGATGGGTCAGTCGCGGTGTTGCGGGCTTTGAAGGCCACTGGCGTGCCGGTCTTTGCTCTGTCCAATTTCGGACGCGGCACATTTCAAATGGCGCTGCCGCTCTATCCGGTTCTGGCGGAGTTCGACCGCACGTACCTGTCTGGTGATATGGGTGTGAACAAACCCGAAGCCGAGATTTACCGCCGGGTCGAAGAAGACTGCGGCCTTGCCCCCGAGGCATTGCTGTTCACCGATGATCGTGCAGAAAATATCGACGCGGCCACGGCGCGCGGATGGCAGACGCATCTGTTTTGCGGGCCAGAGGGGTTTCGCACCCGGTTGCAGCAAGAGGGGCTTTTGCCATGACGACACCCGTGATGATCCCGTTTGTCGAAGGGGAGGCGCGGCTGGATTGGCTGGGCCTGACCGATGCGATTGCCGCCGGGCATGATCTGCCCCGCGCCGAGATTGCCGACAGTTTCCTGTATCGCGGCGATGACACCCTGCTCAATCGGGCTGCGTGGATCGACGGGCTTGGCCTTGCCGTGAAATCGGCGACGATCTTTCCGGGCAACGCGGCGCATGGCAAACCTGCGGTCAATGGCGGCGTAACGCTTTATTCAGACCTTGATGGCACATTGCAGGCGATTGTCGATTTCCATCTTGTGACGAAATGGAAAACGGCGGGCGACAGTCTGCTTGGCGCGCGGCGTCTGGCGCGGGCCGACAGCAAGGTGATTGTGATCGTGGGCGCAGGCACGGTCGCGCGATCTTTGGTTGAGGCGTATTCCACCGGGTTTCCAGAAGCCCGGTTTGTGATTTGGAACAGGAGTGATGAGCGGGCCGCATCTTTGGCGGCGGAATTCGATCATGTGACCGTTGCGCCGGATCTGGCAGGGGCAGTAGGACAGGCAGATATCGTCTGTTGCGCCACGATGTCGACCACGCCGGTTTTGCGGGGCGACTGGCTGCGCGCAGGCACGCATGTTGATCTGATTGGCGCGTATCGTCCGGATATGCGCGAGGCGGATGATACCGCGCTGACCCGGTCGCGCGTGTTCGTGGATTCCCGCGACACAACCGTTGGGCATATCGGAGAGATGCGTGATCCGATTGCGCGGGGCGTGATCACCGAGGCCGATATCGTGGCCGATTACTATGACCTTGGCGCGTTTACCCGGACGTCCGAGAACGAGATCACGCTGTTCAAGAACGGCGGCGGCGCGCATCTTGACCTGATGGTCAGTCGCTACATTCTGGATCGCTGGCAGACACGGTAGAGCCGGGCGACGATACGGGACCGCATCGTCGGTTTGCGTCACAGGAAACCAGCGCCTGTCAGGCCGCCAGCGGAACGGGTTGGCGTTTTTCGCGGATGGGCAGGTGCACAATCGCGCTGAACGCCCCAACGCCTACGCCAATCCACCAGACCAATGTGTAATCGCCATGGATGTCGTACATCCGCCCGCCCAGCCAGACACCCATAAAGCTGCCCAATTGATGGCTGAAAAACACGATACCATAGAGCGTGCCCATGTAGCGCAACCCATAGATATGCGCGATCAAGCCCGAGGTCAGCGGCACGGTGGCCAGCCAGAGCGATCCCATCGCGGCAGAGAACAGGATCACCGAAGTGGGGGTGATCGGGAACATGATAAAGAGCGCCGCAACGATGGTCCGCGCGGTGTAGATGCCCGCGAGCAAGTATTTCTTGGACCAGCGATTGCCAGCCCAGCCAGCGGCCAGCGTCCCTACAATGTTCATCAACCCGATGAGAGAGATTGACACAGCCCCCAGCGCCGATGTTGTGGTGATGCCGATGGAATGCAGGATGCCCCCCGGCTGGATCGGGCCGCACAGTTCGGTCACGAAGGCCGGAAAATGGGCCGTGACAAAGGCAAGCTGATAGCCACAGCTGAAAAAGCCCAGAAAGATCAACGCATAGGATGGATCACGCAACGCCCGGACAAGGTTCGCGCCCATGCTTTCTTCAAGCTCGCCCTTGCTGGCCACACGGACAGGGGACCGCATGAACGGCAAGACCAGGATGACCGACAGGATGATCACAGCGAACCACACGAACACCATTTGCCAGGTCATCATGGTGAGCATCCATTCCGCCACCGGCGCGCCAAACACCTGACCGCCGCTGCCTGCCGCCGTCACAATGGCGAGGCTCATCGAGCGGTTGGCGTCTGAGCTGGCGCGACCGACAACGGCCAAGATCACGCCGAACCCGGTGCCGGCAACGCCGAAACCAACCAGAACTTCGTACCATTGATGCGCTTCGGGTGTGACCGCGAAGGACGACAGCACCAGTCCCGCCGCATAGACCAAAGCGCCCAAAACGATCGCTTTGCGATCACCGATCTTTTCCGCAAGCGCCCCGAACACCGGCTGCCCGATGCCCCAGGCAAGATTCTGGATCGCAATGGCGAGGGAAAATTCCGCACGCAACCAGCCGAATTCTTCGGCAATGGGGATTTGGAACACACCAAAGCTGGCCCGGATCGCAAAGGACACAAGGATGATGACACACCCGCCGATCAGGACAGGCGTGAAGATTGAGGCGCGCGCTTGCATAGGAATGCTCCGATAACCGCGACGGTTTGAGCCGATTTCAGAGCGAGGTCAAGCGAGCGTGGCGCAGGACGGCATCGCCCTGTGCGGCGATCCTGTCGATTGCCGCGTGCAGCGCTTCGTGGCGCACCGACATGGAAAACGCGTTGGCATGCAGCAGCGTATCGGGGTCAGACACCCATCCGACATGACCTTTCCAGAAAAGCAGATCACCACGTAACGGCGGCGTGCCGGGGGCAAGGGTGTCACCCAGCTGCTCCATCTGCTGATCACTGTCGCCGGGACAAGCGAGGCCACAGGCGTGGCAGGCGATCTGCACCAGACCGGAACAGTCAATCCCGAAGGCGGAGTTGCCACCCCAGAGATAGGGCGTGCCGAGCAGGCGTTCGGCGACCGCAATAGGATCGGTGTCGTGATGGTCGATGGGTCGTAGATGTCGGGAGGGCACGAACAACTCTTGGCTGTGAAGCCTGCCCGACCATGCGACGCGCGACCAGCCGTCGTTCTCGTCGAGGACCACCAGTTCGGACCCCATTGACAGGGATTTGACCGGGCCAGGCGTTTTCAGGCCGCTTGTCGGTTTGGCGTAGCTTTGCGCAGCGGCGATCCGGTGGGTCGGGGTCATGTCCGGGTGGCCGACAAGCTGCTCGACGGCGATCCAGCCGGAATAGCGCGTGGCCGCCATTTCGCCGTAAGCCCACACATCCTTCGATAGTGCGTGAATGGTGAATGCTTGTCCGCGCAACATTTGACGGTCACGTGCACCGCCCGGTTTTGCAAAAAGGTCGGTCACGGGCTGCGCGGTGTGTCTGATCTCCGGGTCGCAGCGGCGCAGGCCGTGTTCGTCGCAGGCGCGTGCGATCTCGTCAGCGGTGGCTTTGGACCAGAAATCGCGCCGGTCGCTCATAGGTCCATCATGTCTGGCAGCGCGGCGAAGAGCGCACGCACGCCCTGCATGGCACCGCCTTTGGGACGGCCAGGGGCCGGGTTGGGTTGCCAGCCATAAATGTCGAAATGGATGTAGCGATCCTGTTCGCTGACGAACCGGCGCAGAAACAGGGCGGCGGTGATCGCCCCGGCAAACCCACCCTTGGGCGCATTGTCGAGATCGGCAATGCCCGGTTCGATCATGGCCTCGTAAGGGTCGTGGAACGGCAGACGCCACACCGGATCGGCCATGCGTCGCGCCGCAAGGTCAAGCGAGGTCGCCACCACGTCATCATCGGTGAAATAGGGGGCAAGATCGGGGCCAACGGCAACCCGGGCCGCCCCGGTGAGCGTGGCCATGGACACGATCAGGTCAGGCGTGTCTTCGGAGGCGAGGGTCAGCGCATCGGCGAGCACCAGACGGCCTTCGGCATCGGTGTTGTTGATCTCGACCGTAAGGCCCTTGCGCGAGGTCAGGATGTCTTGGGGTCGAAAGCTGTTGCTGCTGACGGAATTTTCCACCGCCGGGATCAGCACCCGCAGTCGAAGTTCGAGCCCGGACGCCATGATCATATGGGCAAGGCCCAGCACATTGGCCGCGCCGCCCATATCCTTTTTCATCAAGCCCATCGAACTGCCGGGTTTGAGGTTCAGGCCGCCGGTGTCAAAACACACGCCCTTGCCCACCAGCGTGATCCTTGGCCCGCGATTGCCCCATGTCATGTCGATCAGACGGGGCGCACGATCTGAGGCGCGGCCCACGGTATGGATCATCGGGAAATTGTCTTTGAGCAGGGCATCGCCCGTGGTCACGGCGATTGCTGCGCCATGCTGGTCGGCCAAGCCGCGCGCGGCGGATTCAAGTTCTGCCGGGCCCATGTCAGAGGCTGGTGTGTTGATCAGGTCACGGGTCAGGAACTCGGCCTCAGCCATGATCGACAGGCGGGTCGCGTCAACACCGTCTGGTGCGACAAGGGTGGCCTGTTCGGCCCCGCTGTCGCGGTAGCGGTCAAAGCTGTAGCTTGCCAGCAGCCAACCCAGCGCCTCTTGTTCAAGATGTTCATCTTCGATGCCACTGTGGATGCGGTAGGTGCCGGGCGCAAGTCTGGGCAGGGCCGCGGCCAGCGCGTATCGGTCGCGTTTGCGGGCCGCCGCGGTGCCGTAGCCAACCAGCACAGAGTCAGGATGGCCAATGGCGTCAGGGATCATCAAAGCGGTGCCAAGCGCGCCCTTGAACCTGCTTGCTTCGACCCAGGTGCGCACAGTGTCGCTTTGCTGTGCAGCCCAGAGTGCAACGTCTTCAGACCCCAAAACGTAGACTGGCAGCGCTTTTGTTCCCGCTGGTGCGAGTGCAACGGTCATGGCTTTCCCCTATCCTGATAGGCGGGACCGTACGCCGATGACCACGCGCTGCAAGCGGAATCAGAGCGACAGGTCCAACCCCATTTCGGCGCAGGACATGGCCATTTCACCGCAGCGCACCAATCGGCACAGCGTGGCCGCGAGCGCCACCGGATCGCCGGTGTCGATGGTGTTCATCACGTCATGGCCGACCCGTGCAAGGATCGGCAGGCCAATCTGATCGGCAATCGGGATCAGCGCATGCACCGATTTGCGCAACGCATCGTGATTGCCGCGGCTGTAGTCATCACGAATACGGTGAAACCGCGATGCGATGTCTTCGAGCGCGCGGCATAGGATGTTTTCGGCCACTGACGGGCCCAGATCACGACTCAGCGCATTCAGGGTGTCTTCGTCAAAATATGCTGTGTCACGCGGATGCAACACCAAGATTTCCTGCATCAGTTTAAATCCTTTCTCACCCTTACCCGGCGACCTCTATCGCAGCCCTGCCTTTCCAATTGGTAACCCCCGCGACGGTTTTTCCCTCGAATTCCGATTAATTTCGACGTATCCCGCTGGAATCGACGACCAGAGAGGCGGAGGATTTCATGGACGCCGCGAAACCGCTGCCCGCATATCTCATACAACGGTATCAGGGCTGGAAGGCCACGACCTATTCGGACAACCGCGCGTGGTACAAGCGATTGGCCACAGAAGGCCAGCGCCCACGCGCGATGGTGATTTCCTGCTGCGACAGCCGGGTGCATGTGACGTCGATCTTTGGCGCGGATCAGGGTGAGTTTTTCATCCACCGGAATATCGCCAATCTCGTCCCGCCCTATGAACCGGATGGCGATCACCATGGCACCTCGGCAGCGGTAGAATATGCAGTGACTGCGCTGAACGTGGCACATTTGATCGTGCTGGGGCATTCGAATTGCGGCGGGGTGCAGGGCTGTCTGGATATGTGTTCCGGCAATGCGCCGCATCTTGAGGAACAGTCCAGCTTTGTGGGCCGGTGGATGGATATTCTGCGCCCGGGCTATGAGCGGGTGAAGGCGATGAACACACCCGAAGGTCAGCTGCGCGCGCTGGAAAAGGAATCGGTGATCGTGTCGCTAGAGAACCTGATGACGTTTCCGTTCATCCGCGACGCCGTTGCGCAGGATCTGCTGACGCTGCACGGGTTGTGGACGGATATCGGCGAAGGCGGGCTTGAGTTTTTCGACCCCAAGACGCGGGCGTTTCAGCCAGTCTGATCAGTTCTGAAGCGTGGCTGACGCGCCCGAGCAATCGGTGCGCAGCTTGGGCCGGCCCAGACGGGTCGCCAGACGGGAGAGCGGAGAGCCGATCATCGCGCCTGTGCAGACGGGCTTGCCAGTTTCGTCTTCCAGCACCAGATGACCCGCGCGAAAAGTGATCGCATAGCCTTTGGCAGCAAGACGGGCACACAGGTCCCCCCAGCTTGTCGCGCGTTCAAAATGCGGCAGCAGCACCGTTCGCAGCAGCATCGCAGTTTCACTGTCCAACGGCATCGGCATACCGGTGGACGTATCGGCATGAAGGGGAACGGACTGAATCGCCATCGGGAACGCCTTTACTGGTTCTTAACGATTTCAGGGTGCGAGCCAAATGCGGCAAGAATGGGGCACCTCTGTGCGCCCTTCTGGGGTGTGAAGATTCCGCAACAGAGTGTCGGGTTTTGTGAGCGAATGGGCGCGCCCTGCCCCGGCGCGCGGCGTCTGGCCTGCGCCCCCACTATGCAGCCGCTTAGTCGAAAAAAGAAAACGGCCTCCGAACCGTTGGTCGAAAGCCGTTTGTTTAGACCGAAGGTCGTTGTGCGCGGTTAGCCCTTTTTGAGCGCTTCCCGTCCCAGAACCTCGGCAATCTGTACCGCGTTCAAGGCCGCGCCTTTGCGCAGGTTATCCGACACACACCAAAGGTTGATGCCATTGTCGATCGTGCTGTCCTGACGGATGCGGCTGATGAAGGTGGCATAATCGCCGACACATTCGATTGGCGACACGTAGCCACCCGGTTCGCGCTTGTCGATCACCATGACGCCCGGCGCTTCGCGCAGGATATCGCGGGCTTCGTCCTCGTCGAGGAAATCCTCAAACTCGATGTTGATCGCCTCGGAATGGCCGACGAAGACCGGCACACGCACGCAGGTTGCGGTGACCTTGATCGACGGGTCGATGATCTTTTTGGTCTCGACGACCATCTTCCATTCTTCTTTGGTCGACCCGTCTTCCATGAAGTCGTCGATTTGCGGAATGACGTTGAATGCGATCTGCTTTTGAAACTTCGCAGGTGGCACTTCGGACACCGGATTGTAGACCGCCTTGGTCTGATCCCACAATTCATCCATGCCTTCTTTGCCGGCACCCGACACCGATTGGTAGGTCGAGACAACAACGCGCTTGATGCGGGCGCGATCGTGCAGCGGCTTGAGCGCGACCACCATCTGTGCAGTCGAGCAGTTGGGGTTGGCGATGATGTTCTTCTTGGAATAGCCGTGGATCGCATGCGCGTTCACTTCGGGCACGATCAGCGGCACATCGGGGTCGTAGCGATAGAGCGATGAGTTGTCGATCACCACGCAACCCGCCTTGGCAGCGATGGGCGCGTATTTTTTGGTCGCGTCAGAGCCGATGGCAAACAGCGCAATGTCCCAGCCCGTGAAATCAAACGTGTCGAGATCCGTGGTCTTCAGCGTCCTGTCACCAAAGCTGACCTCCGTGCCCAGCGACCGGCGCGATGCAAGCACGGCGATCTCGTCAACGGGGAACTGGCGTTCGGCCAGAATGTTCAGCATTTCGCGGCCCACGTTTCCGGTGGCACCTGCAACGACGACTCTGTAGCCCATGTGGCTCTCCTTTCACTTGCCAACCCCGGTGTCGTGTCGGGGCCGGACTGAGCGTGGCTCATACAGGACGTGCTGCGCCTGCGAAAGGGTCTTCACGGGTCTTGGGGGGGCGAAATGCACCCTCTGCGCAATCATAGTGGGAAAAACTGACCCGACAGAAGCGGTTTGCCGTTCTTGAGATGCCGGGCCAGCAATTGTTTTTGGTGTTTGGCCGATGGGATGCACCGGGTAGCACGCCCCAGATCGACGCCTTGTGCTTCATCGGGAAACAGTGCGGCGAATTCTCTGCGCGCGCTTTGTGTTAGCGCGTGCAGCCCCTGCGGGCCGGGAAAAAAGCTTTCCGATGGGGCGCCATTGGCAAAAACGATGGTGTGTTCGTCAAACACGAGGTGATGGTAGGACATCCCGCGCAGGCTGGTGTCGATAGAACATCCGGGCAGAACGGTCAGGCGGATCGCGGCAACCAGCACCGTGTCACTGCCGAACATGCGTTGTCCAATCGACGACGCGACCAGCATGCGATGTTGTCGCGAGACATAGAGCGTATCGCTGGGAAGACCCGCGCCCAAGGCGCCCGCCTCTATGCAGATGGGGCGCAAGGTTGGGTTGGCCATCAGGTCAAACCGCGACACCGTTCGTTTCAGGTTGAGCCTGAGCGGCAGAGCCGCACCATCAAGGGTGCAGACATGGTCCCCCGGTTGAAGCTGTTCCACGGGTTTTGCCCCACCCTCAACCGCGATCTGCGTTCCATTCGCAAAGCACACAACATCGGCATAGTTCCAGCCGTCCGTGTGGTTTTGGTAAGACCCAAGCGTTGCCCCAATGGTGAACGCAGAACCTTCGGCCGGCACAAAGTACCATTCCGAATCAGTGTTGAAGAAATAAAAGGTTTCGACGTGGGCCTGACCGTCCACATCGGTGAAATCGACATTGATGCTATGGGGTTGGCCCCATGATGCAGAGGGCGGACCGTTGTCGATCGACACGGTTTCATTGGCGTCGCCGCTGCCTTCGTAAGCGCCATCATCGTCGTCGAATGTGGCGGAGTAAGACGTGGTATATTGCGCGTTGTAAAACGTGCCCGTCCATTTGAACGCCGTCACCGTCAAGACCGCCATTGCGCCACACCCCCTTTTGCGGGGATGTGCCTGGCGTGCCCCTGTCCCCGAACAGATACCGGGGCAAGCCTAGCCAATCAGGCTTTACGCAGTCCTAACGGGGTTGGCGCGGTGATCAGCGCCCCGGGATATCTGACCGTGGCGGTGCGGGATCCCAGCTTTCGATGATTTTCGCGGCCTCGTCTGCTGTTTCGACAAAACGGAACAGATCAAGGTCTTCCGGGCTGATCGTTCCAGCATCGGAAAGCGCCTCCCAGTTGATGATCTTTTCCCAGAACGCCCGGCCAAAAAGCAGGAATGGCACGCGGTCCATGCGCCCCGTCTGGATCAAAGTCAGCGCCTCGAACATCTCGTCCAGCGTGCCGAACCCACCGGGAAAGACGCAGATCGCACGGGCACGCATCAAGAAATGCATCTTGCGGATCGCGAAATAGTGGAAGTTGAAGCACAGCTCGGGCGTCACATATTCGTTTGGGGCCTGTTCATGCGGCAACACGATATTGAGCCCGATGGATTTGCCGCCCTCGTCCGCAGCGCCCCGATTGCCAGCCTCCATGACACCCGGCCCACCACCCGTGACCACGACGAATTCGCGGTTTTGGGTGGCCAGAGATTTGCGCGTCATCAATTGGGCAAAGCTGCGCGCCTCATCGTAGAAATGCGACAGATCAGCAAGCGTTTTGGTGCGTGCTTTGTCTTTGTCCGCGGGGCTCGGAATACGTGCACCGCCAAACAAAACGATGGTGCTTTCGATCTGGTGTTCGTCCAGCAAAAGCTGCGGCTTGAGCAGTTCAAGCTGCAAGCGCACCGGGCGCAATTCCTCGCGGCACAGGAAATCGTCATCGGCAAAGGCCAGCCGATAGGCCGGAGACCGGGTTTGCGGCGTGTCCGGCACATGGCTTGCGGTGCTGCGGTCCAGGCCCGCGTCGCGGAACGGGCTGTTGCGGTGGTCTTTCATGCGGGTGTCATTCCTTCATCGCGGCTCGTTGCACCAGAATGCGGTCTGGTGAGATTGGCAAGCCAAGAGTGCACAATTTTTGTTGTCTGTTCATTCGAAGTTAACCCGGACGCGGCAAGTTCGGGGCATGGAAACGATACCTTTGCACATTGACCCGACGACTCATGCAGCCCTGCAAAAAGCGGCCCGGGAAAGCCAGTGGGATGTTCAGGACGTGGTGATGGATGCGATCAAGCGTGACCTGTTTCGCCGAACGTACCCGAAAAAGGCCATTTGGCCCGACGCGCGGCTCATCGCGCCCTTACGCGCGCTTCTGGCTGATGATTTCAATCATGCAAAAGGCTGGTCTGACCTTCAGGAACGATTGCGCCAAAAGGGTTTCATGTTGCAGGAGGCAGGCGCAGGGCTTGCCGTGATCAGGTGCGATGATGGCCGCAAATGCGCGAAAGCTTCTGATCTGGGGCACAGTTATCCGCAACTCATGCGTCGCTTTTCAGCGCCGTTTCCCGGACACAGCCATCACTACCTGTTTGAACGAGCGATGTAGCCGTGCATTGCGATCCGGCGACGGGCGATTTATAGGGCAGCAAACCCCAATTGACAGGAACGCGCTATGTCCAACGCCCAGCTTGAAACTGCCATCGAAGCCGCGTGGGACGCGCGGGATACCATCACGCCTGCCACAAAAGGCGGAACACGCGAGGCGATAGAAGACACGCTGAACGCTTTGGACAGCGGATCTTTGCGTGTTGCCGAAAAGCAGGATGATGGCAGCTGGCATGTGAACCAGTGGGCCAAGAAAGCCGTGCTTCTGGGCTTTCGTATCAAGGACATGGAACATCAGGACGGCGGCCCGCAAGGCGCAGGCTGGTGGGACAAGGTCGACAGCAAATTCAAGGGCTGGGGCGACAACCAGTGGCGCGCGGCAGGGTTCCGCGCTGTGCCGAACTGTATCGTGCGCAAATCCGCGTTCATCGCACCCGGCGTGGTTTTGATGCCATCCTTCGTGAACCTTGGGGCCTATGTCGACGAAGGCACGATGGTTGATACATGGGCAACCGTTGGTTCTTGTGCACAGATTGGCAAGAACGTGCACCTGTCGGGCGGTGTTGGCATTGGCGGCGTGCTTGAGCCGATGCAGGCCGGGCCAACCATCATCGAGGACAATTGCTTTATCGGCGCGCGATCCGAAGTGGTCGAAGGCTGCATCATCCGCGAAGGGTCGGTTCTGGGCATGGGCGTGTTTATCGGCCAATCCACCAAGATCGTGGACCGTGAAACCGGCGACATCATGTATGGCGAAGTGCCGCCCTATTCGGTGGTCGTGGCCGGGTCTATGCCGTCAAAGAACGGGATCAACCTCTATTGCGCGGTGATCGTCAAGCGGGTGGACGAACGCACGCGGTCGAAGACCGGCATCAACGAATTGCTGCGCGATTGATCATGGATGGTGGGCAGACCTGCCCACCCCACACACTGACAGGTGGGGCGGGATAGCACCCACCCTACTTTGTGGGCTTCTCGCCAACCGAGCCGCCCGCAGCTTTCCAGCCGCCAAAGCCATCGCTGATGTGGCTGACATTCTCTAGCCCCATCTCTTGCGCAATTTGTGCCGACAGGGCCGACCGCCAGCCCGAGGCGCAATAGAACACGAAACGGTTGCCAGTCTGAAACTGCGGCTTGGCATAGGGGCTTTGCGGATCGATCCAGAATTCCAGCATCCCGCGCGGGCAATGGAATGCGCCGGGGATCATGCCGTCGCGCTCAAGCTCGCGCGGATCGCGCAGATCGACGAACGTCACGCCGTCCTGACAGTGCAGATCCAGCATCTCTGTCGCGGGCGCATGTGCGACCACGGAATTGGCTGCCGCCACCATGTCTTTGACTGATTTCATATCGTCTCTCCGTGTTTTGCCCCAGTATGCGCAGCCACGCGGCGGCAACAACCCTCGACGCGCGCCGGGTTTCGTGGCAGATGACGCGCGCACTCTTACAGACAGGCCGCATCATGAGCGACACCCCCAAGAAGCCGAAGAAACCACATTCGGTCTATACCCTTGTGGTCGAACTGGGCCGCAAGACCGGCGATGGCCTTCCCAAAGGGGCCACAGGGGCCGGGCTGATGTGCTATGCGTCCGGCGTGGACGAGGCCGAAGCGGTGCGCGAGACCGTGGCGATCCTGAAACAGGCAGATATGGCGCCTTTGGACGTGACCGGCTACGGCACGCTGGAAGAACGCAAGGAACAGGGCCACGACATCGAGCCGGACGAGATTGCGCTGATGCAGAAGGCGCTTGACGAAAACTCGGTGGTTGTGGCGCAGGTCACGCCCTATTTCGGCGACAAAGACAAAGGTTAAGCCGCCCGCGCCTCGGCCAGTGTAATCGCCTCAAACGACCGCAACACCTGATATCCGGCACGGTGGTGTTCGGGTAAAAGCGCGCGCGGCAGATGCCTCAGGATCGACTCCTCCAACAGCGTTTTGTCGCGTCGCATCCGCCCGATATACAGCGATTCGAGTGCAGCTTCGGGGGTGCGGACCGCGTCGTGATGCGGCAGCAAAAGCTGGTGATAGGTCACAAAACGTGGCGCGGGTTCGAAGTGACCGGCATAACCACTGGCAAGCGTTGATGCAGGGATCAGCACATCTTCGCGCCCAAACAGGTACTCGACCTCGGGACCGCTGACCAAAAGCCGCTGGTGGCGGGACACCACGATATCCTGCGTCAGTCCGAAATAGGGCGCGCGCAAACGCACGGGGCGGAACGATCCAAGGCTGGGCACCTCGCGTTTGACCGTGTGCAGGACGGGGATCAGTTTGCCATTGGCCGACCGTACCACATCGCCCTGCCTTAGGGACGCGGCGAGGCGCACGCCTTGCGCGGTCTCAATCGGCACCGAGGGTGACAAGGTGGGCATGGGGCCGACGGCTTCGATTTCGGTCGACAGCGCCACAAAGATCACATCAGGGTCAATCTCGGTCAGGCCTTGTGGTCGGGCCAATGCGGCCAAGTCCGACAAAAGCGGCGCATGGGTCATGGTGAAATGACGGATCAGAACATGTTCGCTTTCCGGGCGCGCCACAACAATGCGCCCTGCCTGATTGCGTACATCCCAACTGATCGTCACTTGCAGGGTATCGGTGCGCGCTTCGCGTCCGCGCTCGACCACTTCGTGCACCACGACATCGCCTTGCGCGATCACCAGAACCACGCTGCCATGGGGTGTGGACATCAGTGAAAAGCTTGAAGGAGTGCTGCCGTCGCGTTTGTAACTGATCAGGGTTTGGGGCCGTGCGTCGGGCGACAGACCGGTTTCCAGCAGGATGGACCCGCGCGGCACGCAGGCGCGGGGCCGTCGTTCAAGAATATCCTCGATCGCATCCTGCACCCATGGTGTCTGCGTGTCACAATCCAAAAGGGCAAACCAGCTCATGCAGCGGTTCCAAACAGCATCCTGGCTTCGTGCTTTTTCAGGATCTGGCGTGCCGCATCGCCATAGCCCTCGCCGGTTTGCAGGTCGAGATCGGGGAAAAGCACCGCGATTTCATCAACGATATCATCTTCGAACACGTCAACGGTTTGCGGTCCGGGAAGGAAGCTTTCGGTGGCAAGCCCGTTCGCCATGACGATCTCGTGCTGGTCGAACAGCAGGTGCACGTAGGTGACGCTGCCGCCTTCCACCGATTGCACGGTGCGCCCGTTGATCAGGTGCTTGGCCGCGATAAGCACCTCGGGTGTGCCGAAGACCAGATCGGCCAGCGGATCGCGCACCAGGATGCGGTGCTGCGGTGACAGCATCAGGTTGGCGTGATCGCCAAAGGTTCCGGCGGCAACGCGCACAGGTGCGAATGATCCAACGGCGGCAACGGTGCGTTGCCCAATCCAGCGCAAAGGTTGCAGGCCCCGGTCCAGCGTCCAGACCAGATCACCGGGCCGCAGGGCTTCGACCTGTTTTTGCCCCGTGTCAGTCTGGATCAGCGTCCCGGCAACAAAGCAGGGCACAGTGGCAATGGTGACAAAGCCAGTGTCCATTTCGCCGGCGCTGTTTTCGATCCCGTAGGTGAAATTGACCGTTTCAAAGTCATTGTCCGACGTGACGGACAGCGTGCCATTTGCGTTCAGGGTGACGACCTGACCCGTGCCAAGGGTCACGCTGTCTCCGACCGATACCGCAACCCCATTGATATGGGTGATGAACATCACCCCGACGCCGTTGTTGACGTCGTTGTCCAAAACATCAAGCGTCTTGGTCCGGTTGGTGTACATACTGACAAGGTCAGACCGGGCAATGAGTTCAGTCTGGACCGAGTCGCCTGCAATCAAAAGGTTGGAATCGTAGCTGTTATCCGCCACATCCGCGATGCCGATCCGAATGGAATTTGTCACACCCGCATTGACCTGCATGGTCATCGTGAGGGTCACGGTAAACCCGTCCATTTCGGTGTTGTAATCGTCGCCCGTGTTGTCTTTGAACAGGTTGATATTGGCCGTCGTGTTCAGGTTTGCCGGGTCAACGTCGCCATCTCCGGCAACGATGTCGACTTGCTGGCCATTGATCCAGACGCCGACAAAATCCTGATAGATCGAGTTTGTGAATTCCGGGTATTCCTCGGATGAAAACACAAACCGCATGGTCATCAGGCTGTTGTCAGGCACAAAATCCACGTCAAGATAGGCCGCATCGAACGTGCTTGCACCCGCCGCCGCGTTGAAATCGGAATTGTTGTTCTGCCCGTTGCTTGTGGTGGTTGTCGACGCGCTTCGGTTGGGATCGCCATTGCTTTGGGTAAAGCTTCGGACCTGCCCGGTGGACAGGATCACCCCGGTGTCGCCGGGGGTCACGTTTGGGGCAAGCGCATCACCATTGCTGTATATCGCCGAGGCGCGATTGTCGCCTGTGTAACTGGCATTGACCACGGTCACGCCTGTGCCGAAAATGGCGTTCGCCATAGCAACCGCATTGGCACCTGTGTTATAGCTTAACTCTGCTCCGGTCGCCATGTCTGCCTCACATCGGCGCAAGGCACATACCTGATACGGATGATGCGCGACCGGTGTTTTCACCGTGCCGTGCCCGTCATCGGGTCGCTGCTCTGCCTCAGGCCGTTTTGTCTTATTATTACTTAATCAATAGCATGACAGATTGAGCGCTGTCATCTAAGCGCACCTTCGATTTGGGCACCAGCACCCGTGAATTGCGTCCTTTTCGCCACATTTGCCTCTGGCGGCACTTGGCGGTAGCCAAGGCACAAGCGCCACACAAGGGACCAAAGCTATGCCCAAGACCGACCCCGTTGACCTGACCGCAGCCCTTGTCCGCTGCCCCTCTGTCACGCCCGAGGAAGGCGGCGCGCTTGTGCTGTTGCAGGAGGTGCTGGAACGCGCTGGGTTCACCTGCACCCGCGTGGATCGCGGCGAGGTGTCGAACCTCTTTGCGCGTTGGGGCAACAGGGGCCATGCGCGCAGCTTTGGCTTTAACGGGCATACGGATGTGGTGCCCTTGGGCAATCCCGATGACTGGTCCATGCCGCCTTTTGGTGCCGAGATCCGGGACGGCATGCTGTGTGGGCGCGGATCGACTGATATGAAATCGGCCGTTGCCGCCTTTGTCGCGGCCGCCGTTGATTTCGTGCAAGACACTCCCCCCGATGGTGCGGTGATCCTGACCATAACCGGGGACGAGGAAGGCGACGCGATTGACGGCACAATGGCGCTTTTGGATTGGATGGAGACCCAAGGCGAACAGATGAGCGTTTGTCTTGTCGGTGAGCCGACCAGCCCCAACCATATGGGCGAAATGATGAAGATTGGGCGGCGCGGGTCGATGAACGCGTGGTTTACGGTGGCTGGCAAACAGGGCCATTCGGCCTATCCGCACCGCGCTTTGAATCCGATGCCCGCGATGGCCCGGTTGATGGATCGGCTCGCGTCGCATGAATTGGACACGGGCACTGACCATTTCGACGCATCCACGCTGGCGGTTGTGACCATCGACACCGGCAATGCGGCGACCAATGTGATCCCCGCCGAAACCCGCGCCTGCATCAACATTCGCTTCAACGACATCCATACAGGCGAGGGCCTGTCCTATTGGTTGCACGATGAGGCGGCGAAGATCGACGCCGCGTTCGGCACCAAGACCGAGGTCAAGATCAAGGTCTCGGGCGAGGCCTTCCTGACCCCGCCGGGGCCGTTGTCTGATCTGATCGGCAGGGCGGTTGCCACGGAAACCGGCGTCACCCCAGAACTGTCCACCAGCGGCGGCACATCGGACGCGCGGTTCGTCAAGAACCATTGCCCCGTGGTCGAATTTGGCCTTGTGGGAAAGACGATGCACGCGGTCGATGAACGGGTTGAGGTGGCTCAGATCGAGCAGCTCAAGGCGATCTACACCCGAATCCTCGGGGACTATTTCGCGCAATGACCGTCACAGTCTCGCAGGTCACGGACCTGGCCCCATGCTTCGCCATCCGCTATGAAGTGTTCGTGGGCGAACAAAATGTCCCTGTAGAGCTTGAGAGGGACGCCCTCGATGCCACCGCGATCCATTTGCTGGCCAAACGCGATGCGCGGCCTGTGGGTGCAGCGCGCATCGTTTTGATGGGCGAGACCGGCAAAATTGGGCGCGTCTGTGTTCTGCGCGATCAGCGCGGCACTGGGTTGGGTGCGGTCCTGATCCGTCATGCCTTGGACGTACTGCGCGACACGCCCGGCATCACCCGCGCCGCGTTGGGCGCGCAAATTGATGCGTTGGGCTTCTATGAAAAGTTGGGTTTTGCCGCTTATGGCGATGTGTTCGATGACGCAGGCATTGACCACCGGATGATGGAATTGCACATCGCACCGTGATGCGACTTTCGCCATGACGCGGTTGTGTCCCCGTGCTACCTGAGGGGCATGAGCAAATTGCCGACAAAGGCGGACATCCTTGACTGGATCGCCGCCAACCCGACCCTCACCGCGAAGCGCGACATCGCCAAGGCCTTTGGCATCAAAGGCGCCGCACGGATTGATCTGAAGCGCCTGCTCAAAGAGCTTGAGGCCGAAGGGCATCTGGAAAAGCGTCAAAAGACCTACCGCGACCCGGATCGCCTTCCGCCGGTGAGTGTGTTGCAGGTCAAGGCCCCGAACCCCGATGGGGATCTGTTTGCCCGCGCGTTGGAATGGCACGGCGAAGGGGTGGAGCCGATCATCCTTGTGGTGCCCCGCGCCTCTGACCCCGCGCTTGGCGAAGGCGACCGCATTCTGGCGCGGCTTCAGGTGGTGCACGAGGAAGATCACAATTACGAGGCCCGGCTGATCCGGCGCATCGGATCAAACCCACGCAAGGTGGTGGGCATCTTTGCCAAAGGATCCGAAGGCGGGCGGATCAAACCCATCGACAAAGGGTCAGACAAGGAGTGGATCGTCGCTGCCGATGCCACGGGCGGGGCCAAAGATGGCGAACTGGTCGAGGCAGAGCAGGCCGGACCGGCGGGGCGCATGGGCCTGCCGCGCGCGCGCATCGTCGAACGGCTGGGTGACCCATCCGCGCCGCGCGCCGTATCGTTGATCGCCATTCATCAGCACGGGATTCCAGACACGTTTCCCGATGATGTGGTTGCCGAGGCAGACGCGATGAAACCCGCAGGGCTCAAAGGCCGCGAAGACCTGCGCGAGATGCCGCTTGTCACCATCGACCCGGCGGATGCGCGCGACCACGATGATGCGTGCTATGCCCATGCCGATGACGACCCCGCAAACGCAGGCGGTCATGTGATCTGGGTCGCCATCGCGGATGTGTCGCACTACGTCTCGCCGGGAACGGCGCTTGACCGCGAGGCCCGCAAGCGGGGCAATTCCAGCTATTTCCCGGACCGTGTCGTGCCGATGTTGCCAGACCGATTGTCCGGCGATTTGTGTTCGCTACACGAAGGGGTGCCGCGTGCCTGTATCGCGGTCCGTATGGTGATCGACGCACAGGGCGAAAAGATCAGCCACCGTTTCGTGCGCGGGCTGTTGCGGTCTCCGGCGTCGCTGAACTACCAAGAGGTTCAAGCCGCGATGGATGGCGATCCGAATGACAAGGTTGCACCGCTGGTGTCCGACGTTATTCGCCCGCTTTATGCCGCCTACGCGGCCCTGCGCGAGGCGCGCAACCGCCGTCAGCCGCTGAACCTTGATCTGCCGGAACGCAAAATTGTGTTGGCCGAAGATGGTACTGTGCAATCGGTCAATTTTGCCGACCGGCTGGATGCGCACAAGCTGATCGAGGAGTTCATGATCCTTGCCAATGTGGCCGCGGCCGAAACGCTCAATGCCAAGCGCACGCCGCTGTTGTTCCGCGTGCACGAAGAACCGCCGCCCGAAAAGATGGAATCGCTGCGCGAAACGGCGCAAGCGGCTGGGTTTTCGCTAGCTAAGGGACAGGTTCTTCAGACAGCGCATCTCAACAAACTGTTGAACGCCGCCGCCGGGTCAGACGAGGCGGAACTGATCAATATCGCCACGCTGCGGTCGATGACGCAGGCCTATTACAGCCCGCAGAACTTTGGTCATTTTGGCCTCGCTCTCAAGAATTACGCGCATTTCACATCACCGATCCGACGCTATTCCGACCTTATTGTGCATCGTGCGCTGATCACAGCGCATGGGTGGGGTGCGGATGGATTGTCGGCTGAGGAAATCGACAAGCTAGACGCAACCGCCCAGCATATCAGCGACACGGAACGCCGGTCGATGATGGCCGAGCGGGACACGACCGACCGCTACCTGGCCGCGTTCCTGTCGGATCGTGTGGGGGCCGAGTTTGCCGGGCGCATCAGCGGGATCGCACGGTTTGGCGTGTTCGTGAAACTGGACGAAACCGGGGCGGACGGGTTGATCCCGATCCGGTCGCTGGGCAACGAGTATTTCCATTTTGATGCCGATGCTGGGACGCTGATGGGATCCGACACTGGTGTGATGATCGGGCTGGGGCAACGCGTGACCGTCAAGCTGGTCGAGGCTGCGCCGGTTACCGGCGGGATCGGTCTTGAGCTTTTGACACTACAGGACGCCGAGCTGCCAAGCGGGTCGGGAAAGGGCCGCATGGGGCGCGGATCCCGACCCAAGGGCAAAGGAGGACCAAAACGCAGTGCGGCCAAGGCAAAAAAGAAAGACGCCAAGACCAAGCGCAAGGTCACGCGGCAAAGGCGGAACGGCTAACCCTGTAACCCCTTCATTTGATCAGCGTCGGCCCCTTTCATACAGGTGCGGCAGGACATCGCTTGGCGCCGTTTTGATTGCTTCGCAAATCGACACAATCGCGCTAGGCTGGATCAAAGTTCGGCAAACGGACGCGGGCAGCAGGAAATGAAGACATGCGCATTCAGGTAACAGCCTTTGTTCTGACGCTGGTCGGGACCACCGCCTTGGCCGAAACGCTGAGGGACACGACCCGTCCCGTCAGTCGGTCTGCAACCGAGGCCGAGGTCAGTCGAAACATGGTATCGCTTGTATCGGTCACCGCCCCGCGCAATTCGCTGCGCCCGTTCTTGCGGCCCGCCGTGTCGCCCGCATCGGTGAGCCCGGTGGCAAACCAAGCCGGGTTCGAGGACTGGATCAGGGCGTTCCGCACGCGCGCTTTGCAACAGGATATTTCTGGCGATGTGTTGGACCGGGCGTTTACGAATGTGCAATATGACGCCGACGTGATCCGCCGCGACCGCAACCAGTCGGAATTCACGAAAACAATCTGGGACTACCTTGACAGTGCGGCCTCGGACGCGCGGGTCACCAACGGCAAGGCTGCGCTGCACAAACACATGGACGTGCTTGGCCAGATCGAGGCGCGCTACAATGTCGACAAGGACGTGGTTGTCGCAATCTGGGGGCTGGAATCGGCCTATGGCACCTTCCGGGGATCAAACCCCGTGATCGGATCGCTGGCGACCTTGGCCTTTGACGCCCGCCGCAGCGCATTCTTTGAACAACAATTGATCGAAGCGCTCAAGATTCTGCAAAGTGGCGACGTGGATTTGGCCAATTTCACCGGAAGCTGGGCCGGGGCAATGGGGCACACTCAGTTTATCCCAACGTCCTACCAATCGCTCGCGGTGGATTTCGACGGTGACGGCAGGCGCGACATCTGGTCGGACGATCCGGCAGATGCGCTGGCCTCGACCGCGAATTACCTTGCGAAGAACGGCTGGGTCAAAGGCGCGCCTTGGGGAGTTGAGGTCACGATCCCGCAGGGGTTCGACTACAGGCTTGCCGATCGGAACACCAAACGCCTGCCCTCTGACTGGGCGAAGATCGGTGTCATTGGTCTTGATGGTGCGGCGGTGCCAGATCACGGGGACGCATCAGTGCTGCTGCCTGCGGGGGCGAGAGGCGCGGCGTTTCTGATCTTCAAGAATTTCGACGTGATCGAGACCTACAACACCGCCGATGCCTATGTGATCGGAGTTGGTCACCTCAGTGACCGGATCACCGGAAGCGGCCCAATCCAATCCGGCTGGCCACGCGAAGACCGCGCGCTGACCTATGGCGAACGCAAGGAATTGCAGCGTTTACTGACGGCCAAGGGCTTTGACACGCAAAAGATCGACGGCAAGATCGGACCTTTGACCATCAATGCAGTGCGCGCATTTCAGGCTTCTGTTGGCGACATCCCAGATGGATATGCGTCGCTGAACATCCTCAGGAAGTTGCGCTAGGGTGCTAGTCACGACCAAGGGGGCTACCCCGAAACGCCGCCTGCGCCGCCCGTCGCTCCAATGAAGGCCCCAATGTGATCCTAAACATCGATGTGAATCTGCAATACCGCTTGTCCACTCCCACTGATTTGCTTTTGCAAGTCGAAGCGGCGGACCTTGCCGACCAACGCCTGTTGCACGCACATATCGACTGTTCCGAGGTCACGCATTTTGCCCGCGTCGCGGCAGACGAAGGCCTGGGAGAGCGCATCTGGCTGCGGGCAGATGGCCTGTTCCGATGTGACTACACCGCCCGGATCAAGGTGGACCGCGCCCTGCTGAATCTTAGCGCTTTGGACGCCGTTCCGCCTCACCGGCTTCCCGGTGATACGGTGCGTTACCTGATGCCCTCGCGCTATTGCCCGTCGGATGAATTTCAGGCCTTTGTGGCCGCCGAGTTCGGGCACCTGAACGGCGGGGCGCGGATCGCTGCGATCCGTGACTGGATCGAAGGCGCGTTTCGCTATGTGCCGGGGGTCAGCAACGCGCAGACCACCGCGCTCGACAGTTTTGTGCAGCGGCAAGGTGTTTGCCGCGATTTCGCGCATGTTCTGATCACGTTGGCCCGCGCCGCGACCATCCCCGCGCGCTTTGCCAGCGTCTATGCGCCGGGGGCTTCACCGCCTGATTTTCATGCCGTGGCAGAGGTTTATCTGGACGGCACATGGCATTTGGTGGACGCAACCGGCATGGCCCCTGCCGACACCATTGCGCGCATTGGCGTCGGCGCGGATGCCGCGGATGTGGCGTTTCTCAACGTGTTTGGCCAAACGGATTTTGTCGCTCAAAGCGTTTCTGTCAGGGTGGAGTGACGCCCAAAGCACTGCGCGTTTAGCGCAGGACCATCGCCAAGCTCATTCGCCCCAATAGCGCGGGTGGACTCTAATTGGCGATGCACTCTTGGCCCCTGAAACACGCTAGAAGCATGGATTCCTGATCTGGCGTCGGGTCCGCATAGGTCAGACTTGGACAGGGGCTGACCTCGATGACCCAACTGCGGCCTTCTTGCTTGAGAAAGGTCAGGTGCGCGCCCTTGGCGATGGTACCGCACCACGGGCCAAGACATGACACGCGCAGGGTCACGTCACGTTCGAACGGTTTGGTAAAGCCCTCCTGAGTCAGCGATTTGCCTTTCAGCCAGCCTTTGATTTCAGTGCTGGTGCCCATCCGGGATGTGCGGTTTTTGCTGGTGTCGGGAAGCTTGGACATATCGAAGAACAGATCGCCCGAGACCACGATATATGCAGCATTGGACGCGGCCGCATAAGCATAGTCGGCAGCAACATTCGTGGACATACAGCTTAGCGCCCATGCAGGTTGTGCCAGCGCCACCATGGACGCGACAAGCGCTGCAAGCCGCATCACAGGTGTTCCTTGAACACGGCCAGAACGCGTTCGTAGACATGGCGTTTGAACGGCACGATGTTGTTGATGAGTTGGTCTGGTTCCATCCATTTCCAGCGGCTGAATTCCTGATGTTGGGTTGCAATATCAACCTGATCATCCGTGCCTTTGAACCGCATCAGAAACCATTTCTGTTCTTGTCCTCGATACCGCCCCTTCCAGAGCTTGCCCACAAGGTCAGGTGGCAGATCGTAGGGAATCCAGTCTTTTGATTCCGCTTCGATCTTGACCAGCCCAGACGTAACCCCGGTTTCTTCCCACAATTCGCGCAGGGCAGCGTCACGGGGGCTTTCGCCTTTGTCCACGCCACCTTGGGGCATTTGCCACGCCGGACCGGGATTATCGAGCCTTTGGCCAACAAAGACATTGCCGTCCGCATTCACCAACATGACGCCCACACAAGGGCGATAGGGCAAGCGCGCAATTTCATCGGGTGTCATCGTAAGGCCTTTGTCAAATCGCGGCACGAGACAATCCCGTGCCGCGTTGGTGTCTTAGTCGTTCGACGGTTGAAGCGCAGTCAACCCCTTGAGGATGTCGATGGCATAGGCCAGTTGGTAATCTTCTTCGCGCAGGGCCGCGGCGGCTTCGGCCTTGTCACGGTCAGCCTCGATCTGCTGAATTTCATCTTCGCTGAGGCTGTCGTTGTCGAGACTGCCGCGCAGATCGGCCTCGGAGCGGCTGAAAGCGTTGGTTTCTTCCTCTTCCTCGGTGGCTTCGGGGCGGCGTGGCTGGGCCACGATGATGTCCGGGGATACGCCCAACGACTGGATCGACCGACCCGACGGGGTGTAGTAGCGCGCGGTTGTGAGGCGCATGGCCCCATCACCCCGGAGCGGCATGACTGTCTGAACCGACCCTTTGCCAAAGGATTTGGTGCCGACAACGATGGCGCGACGGTGATCCTGAAGCGCACCAGCGACGATTTCCGACGCCGACGCCGAGCCGCCGTTGATCAGAACCACAATCGGCTTGCCTTCGGTCAGATCGCCCGGTGTGGCGTTGTAGCGGTCGCCATCTTCGGGGTTGCGGCCACGGGTGCTGACGATTTCGCCCTTTTCAAGGAACGCATCGCTGACGCGGATCGCCTGATTGAGCAAACCACCGGGGTTGTTGCGCAGGTCAAGAACGATGCCTTCAACATTGTCCAGTCCACCTGCCGCTTCGATCTGTTCAGCAAGACCCTCTTCAAGGTTGGAATAAGTCTGGTCATTGAACGTGGTCACACGCAGGACAACAGCTTCGCCTTGAAGACGCGTGCGTACGGCAGTGAGCTTGATCGTGTCGCGGATGATCGACACGTCGAACGGTTCGGATTCGCCTTCGCGCACAACGGTGATGATGATTTCCGACCCGACCGGGCCGCGCATCATGTCCACCGCTTCGTCCAGGGCCAGACCCAGAACCGAGTCGCCATCCACATGGGTGATGAAATCGCCAGCCTCGATGCCGGCGTCATCGGCAGGGGTTCCGTCGATGGGGGACACAACCTTGACGAAGCCATCTTCCTGCGTGACCTCGATTCCAAGACCGCCGAATTCGCCGCGTGTCTGAACACGCATGTCAGCGGCATCATCGGGCGACAGGTAGCTGGAGTGGGGATCAAGCGAGGTCAGCATGCCGTCAATGGCCGCTTCGATCAGATCGCCCGCATCCACCTCTTCGACATATTGCGCGCGGATGCGTTCGAAGATGTCGCCGAACAGATCAAGCTGTTCGTATACATTTGTGGTGCGCGCGCTTTCCTGTGCCACCAGCGGACCCACGAATTGCGTGGTGGCCACGATGCCTGCCAATGTGCCGCCCATGGCCGCCATGACTACTTTTTTCATTCAGTCATTCCCTTATCCTCTGTGAACCACCCAAGGGGGTCCTCTGGCGTGTCGCCCAATCTGACCTCTATATAGAGCGTTTCGGACAGTGCTTCGCCAGCCCTTTCACCGGATGGTGATTGAATATCACCGTTTTGCCCCTCTGGGCCGCCCATCAAACCGACAGGACTGCCTTCGGGAAGCACCTGTCCGGTTTCTCCGAACACTGTTTCAAGACCGGCAAAGACAAACAAGACATCGGGTTCGGGTTCAAGAATGGTGACCAACCCGTAATCCAAAAGCGGCCCCCGGTACCGGATCGTCGCTGCCGCAGGCGTCGTCACCAGAGCACGCGGGCGGGTGGCGATCAGAACGCCGGGACGCGTGACACCTGCCGCGTCGGTTTCGCCCGCGCGGCGCAGAACCTCGCCAGAGACGGGAAGCGACAGCGCCCCTTTGCGGTTGCGCGCCGAGGGCAGCGACAAATCCGCCTCGGTTTCCGAGATCTGGCTCAGCCCCGCCGCAAACCCATCCAGTGTTTCGGTCGCCGCGATCAAGAGCGCGGTCCTGACCGGGTCTTCGGTGAACTTGCGCGGCAGGTCGGTGCGTTCGGCCATTGCCTGGCTTAACGCGGTGCGCGCAGTTTGGATATTTGCCAGCCCAGTTTGCAGCGTGTTGGCCGCATCCTGCTGAAGCTGGCGCAGCGCTGTTGCCTCTTCGAGATCGGCGCGCAACCCGGCAGCGGCATTAGACAGCGCAGGCGTCACCGACGCCATCAACACACCGGCCCGCGCCGCGCCGATAGGGCCATCGGGATGCACAAAGCTTTGTGGTCCCGCAGAGCTGCCCAGCGCCGACAATCCCGCCAGAAGTCGCGTTACTTCGGCATCGCGGGCGTCAAGCGCGCGGCGCAGTTCAGTTTCCCGGATCGATGCTGCCCGCAAGCCGTCACGCATCGCCGCAAGGCCGGCTTCGAACGCCTGCACCGCTTCGGTCAGAGCGCGCACGCGATCCCGTGCGCTCTCTGCTGCGTCCAGTTTGACGGTCGCCTCTTCTAACTGCGCCATTGCACCAAGCGCCGCTTGAGCCGGGGTTTGCGCCGACGCAGGCGCAACCAACAGACAAAGAAGAAGAACGAGGTGTCTCATATGCGGATCAGGCTTTGCCCGGTCATCTCGTCCGGTTGCCGCAGGCCCATCAGCGCAAGCAGAGTGGGTGCCAGATCGGCCAGTCGGCCATCGGCCAACCTTGCGCCCTCGGGCCCGCCATACAGCACCACCGGCACAAGGTTCGTCGTATGCGCGGTATGCGGCCCGCCGGTTTCCGGGTCCACCATGGTTTCGCAATTTCCGTGATCGGCGGTCACGATCATCGCGCCCCCCACCTTTTCTATGGCAGCCAGAACTGTGCCCAGCCCGGCATCCACCGCTTCGCAGGCCTTGATCGCAGCATTCAGATCACCGGTATGCCCAACCATGTCAGGATTGGCGTAGTTGGTGACAATCAGGTCATACCCCGCCTCGACCGCAGCCACGAATTTCGCAGTCACTTCGTCGGAGGACATCTCGGGTTGCAGATCATACGTGGCGACGTTCGGGCTTTTGGGCATAAACCTGTCTTCACCGGCTTCGGGCGCTTCCTGCCCCCCGTTCAGGAAAAAGGTCACGTGCGGGTATTTCTCGGTCTCGGCCAGGCGGAACTGGGTTTTGCCATGTTTTGCCACCCATTCACCCAGCGTGTTGTGAATCGTTTGTTTGGGGTAGGCGGTTGTCATGTAGGCGTCATGCGCTTTGGAATAGTCCACCATGCCCAGCAGACAGGACAGTGCGGGTCTTTCACGCGGGAACCCATCGAAATCAGGGGCACCGATGGCCGCAAGAATTTCCCGTGCACGGTCGGCCCGGAAGTTGAGGCAGAAGACCCCATCCCCCTTGGCCATCCCGGCATAATCAGCAATCACGCAGGGTTCGATGAATTCGTCATTCTGACCCTTTGCATAGGCGTCCTCGACCGCAGAAACGGCACTCATTGCAGCAGCACCCTGCCCGTCGATCATCGCCCGATAGGCGCGCTCCACCCGATCCCAACGCGTGTCGCGGTCCATAGCAAAGTAGCGCCCAATGACGGTGCCGATCCGGGCGCTCTTGGGCAGGTTTGCGCTCAGATCGGTGATGAAGCCCATGGCCGATGTCGGTGCCACATCGCGCCCATCTGTGATCGCGTGCAGCACCACGTCGACACCCAGATCGCTGAGCATTTTCACAGTGGCTTTGATGTGGGTGATGTGCCCATGCACGCCCCCATCCGACACCACACCCATGACATGCGCCCTGCCACCCACGTCCTTGACCGCCTTGGCGAACTCAAGAATCGCTGCATTGGTGAAAAAACTGCCGTCTTCGATGGCCAGATCGATCTGGCCCAAATCCATTGCCACCACGCGCCCGGCACCGATATTGGTGTGACCCACCTCGGAGTTGCCCATCTGTCCCTTTGGCAGGCCTACATCCGGTCCATGCGTGATCAATGTTGCATGGGGGCAGGTCGCCATCAGGTGATCCATCGTCGGCGTCTGTGCCAGTTTCGGCGCATTGGCGGTGGGATCGTCGCGCAGGCCCCAGCCGTCGAGGATGGTCAAAACGACAGGTTTCGGAGTGGTCATATGCTGCGCTTCCTGCTCGGCCTAATCTTTCATGCGGTCTAGCAGAGGCGGTGCAGGATGTGGAGAGGGCGCTTAGGCCCATTGATCGAACCGCTGATGTGATCCAATCCATTGGGGCTCTGCCTCCAAACCCTCGACAGTATTTGAGAACATAAGGAGGGGCAGGATGCGCTAGTCAAACATACGCCATCCCGCCAACCATCGCGTTCCGGTTGTGATCGCACAAAGCAGGGCAAAGGCGTAGGCAAGCCAGGGGAACGCTGCCGGGAAGATGCACATGGCGACAAATAGGCCAATGGTTTCCGTGCCTTCTGTCAAACCACCGAGATAATAGATGCCCTTGGTCGGGTACTGGTCCGACGTGATCCCACGCTTTTCGGCAATGACTGAGAACGCGAGAAAGCTGGACCCTGTGCCGATGAAGCTACAGATCAAAACGGCAGCAGGCAGCGCGTTTGCACCTGGGTCGTGCAAGGCAAAGCCAAGCGGAAACAGGCCGTAGAACATAAAGTCCAATGCGATATCGAGGAACGTGCCGCGATCCGTGGGTTGGGTCAGGCGCGCCACGGCCCCGTCCAGCCCATCCGCGAGACGGTTGAGCGCAAGACACGTCAATGCAAGCCAGAACAGGCCCGCCCAGACGGCCAGCACCCCCATAAGACCGATTCCAAACCCCACAAACGTGACCTGATCCGCCCGGATGCCGCGTGCAACCAGCATGCGCGCCGGGCGGGCAATGGCGCGTTTCACAAGCGGCAGAATGGTCGCGTCGATCATTTTGGGGCCTCGGGGTGCTGGGTCACAAACTGCCATAGCGGGCGGGATGTGACCGGTATACTGAAATCTTGCACACCTGTTTGTCATTTGACCCAAGACGGGTAACGCTGGTTTTAACGCCAAAACCGGGGCTTTTGCCTTTTGCACTAGGGATCAGATTTCATGCGCACGCTTCTTGCCGCCTCGCTCGTTACGTTCACTGCCTTTGCCGCACAGGCGGAACCGGACCCATCGAACTGGGACGCGGTGGTTGAAGAGGCGCGCGGGGAGACCGTGTATTGGAACGCATGGGGTGGGTCGGACACCATCAACAGCTTTATCGCCTGGATCGGTGACCGAGTGAACCAAGACTACGGTGTGACGCTGGAGCACGTAAAGCTGTCTGACACCGCTGATGCGGTCAGCCGGGTTTTGGCGGAAAAGACAGCTGGCAAGGATGACGGCGGCGCGGTGGATATGATCTGGATCAACGGTGAAAATTTTGCCGCGATGAAGCAGCAGGATCTGTTGTTCGGTCCGTGGGTCGAACAAATGCCAAGCTGGGCCAATGTCGATGTGGCGGGCAAGCCTGCGGTGATCTCGGACTTCACGGTGCCCACAGATGGGCTTGAGGCACCGTGGGGCATGGCGCAGGTGGTGTTCTACTATGACACCGAACGGCTGGACACGCCGCCCACGACGATGGAGGCTTTGGCCACCTATGCCGCTGACAATCCCGGGCGGTTCACCTATCCGCAACCGCCGAATTTTCTTGGTTCGACCTTTCTCAAACAAGCGTTGATTGAATTTGTGCCGGACGCGTCAGTCCTGCAATCGCCGGTCAACGACGCGGTATATGATGCCGCAACAGCCGAGTTCTGGGCTTTCCTTGACGGGTTAACCCCAACCCTCTGGCGGTCTGGCCGGGCCTATCCGCAGAACGAGGCGCGGCAGATCCAGCTTGTGGCGGATGGTGAGATCGACCTGGCCATCAGCTTTAATCCGAACGAGGCCAGCAACGCGATCGCCAATGGCCAATTGCAGCCGTCAGTCCGGTCCTTCGTGATGGACGCAGGCAGCATCGGCAACGCAAGCTTTGTCGCTATCCCTTACAATGCGAATGCCAAGGCGGGTGCGATGGTGGTGGCCAATTTCATGATGTCCCCCGAGGCGCAGGCGATGATGCAGGACCCCGAGGTTTGGGGCCTTGGCACTGTTCTTGATCTGACCAAGCTGACTGGTGAAGACCGCGCGCGGTTTGATGCGCTGGAGCTGGGCATCGCCACCTTGCCGCCCGAAGATCTGGGCGCGACCCTGTCCGAACCACATCCGAGCTGGATGGTCCGGCTTGAGGAAGACTGGACCGACCGGTACGGCGTCGCGCAATAGGGACGCTGCGTGACCCAAAGCTGCGATACTTTCACGGCACGGGCCCGGTTTCTGCCATGGGCCCCGCTTTTGACGGTAGGGATCATGATTGGTCCAGTGATTGCCGGGCTTCTGGGCACGCTGGCCCCGGCCTTTGGGTACATGCCGGCGCTGGGTGGTGATACACTCAACATGCACGCGTTTGCGATGTTGTTTGACTGGCCCGGCATCACCCGCGCCAGCGTTCTGAGCGTCACCACAGGTGTTACTGCAACTGCACTGTCGCTGCTGCTGGTCACGCTCATCTGCGCGGCATGGAGCGGATCGCGTGCATTTCGGATCATCGAACGCGCGTTGTCACCGCTCTTGTCGGTGCCCCATGCCGCTGCTGCCTTTGGGCTGGCGTTTCTGATTGCGCCGTCAGGATGGATCGCGCGGGCGACATCACCCTGGCTGACTGGATGGGACAGACCGCCCGATCTGTTGATCCTGCAAGACCCTTATGGCCTGTCGCTGATCGCGGGTCTGGTGGTCAAAGAGGTGCCGTTCCTGTTGCTCATGACATTGGCCGCATTGAGCCAGATCCGCACAGGTCAGGCGCGCGATACCGCGCTGGCATTGGGCTATGCGCCAGTCACGGCATGGGTCAAAACCGTATTTCCACGGGTCTATGCCCAGATCCGCCTGCCCGTTTACGCAGTGCTGGCGTTTTCCATGACGGTGGTCGATGTGTCCCTGATCCTTGGACCGACCACACCGCCCACGCTTGCGGTGCAAATCCTTAGATGGATGAACGACCCCAACCTGGATATGCGGTTCCTTGCCTCGGCTGCCGCAGTTTGGCAGTTGGCGCTGGTGGTGGGCACGTTGATCCTGTGGCGGCTGGCCGAAGGGATCGTGGCCCGGATCGGCCATCGCTGGGTGGCCTCGGGCGCACGCGGCGGGGCCACGCGGGCAATCCGCGCCGCATCACTTGCCACCGCCATCCTTAGCGCGAGTGCTATCGTCTTCGGCTTGTTCGGGTTGCTTATCTGGTCGGTCGCCGGATTCTGGAGCTTTCCCAACCTGCTTCCCGATAGTTTTTCTGGCCGCACATGGATGCGGCACGCGATGACTCTTTGGCCAGTGGCCAGCGAAACGCTGATCATCGCGTCAGTGGCCACGCTGATCGCCCTGCTACTGACCCTCGCCTGTCTGGAGGCCGAAGAACGCCACGGGCTGAAACCCAGCACACGCGCGCTTTGGTTGCTGTATGTGCCGCTGATCGTGCCGCAGATTGCGTTTTTGACGGGGTTGCAAACGCTTGCCATCTTTACGGGGATCGACGGCAATCGCACAGCGGTGATCATGGTGCATATCATCTTCGTTCTGCCCTATGTCTTTCTCTCACTGGCTGATCCGTTTCGCGCATGGGATGCACGCTACGGCCATGTTGCGCGGGCCTTGGGTGCGGGTTGTGACGGGGTTCTGTGGCGCGTGCGGCTGCCAATGTTGCTGCGGCCGATCCTGACCGCTGCGGCCGTGGGCTTTGCCGTGTCCATCGGGCAATTTCTGCCGACGCTTCTGGCGGGTGCGGGCCGGGTGCAAACGCTTACGACGGAAGCGGTCGCGCTGGCCTCGGGGGGCGACAGGCGGGTGATTTCGGTCTACGCGCTCAGCCAGACAGCGCTGGCCTTCCTGCCGTTCGCCTTGGCGTTGTTCATCCCCGCCATCGTCTGGCGTAACCGAAGGGGGCTGCGCCATGCCTGATCCCGGATTGACCCTTGAGGGCATTTCGATCCGCCGCAACGGGCGCTTGCTCGTTGACATCTCGGACCATATCGCGCCGGGAGAGGTGCTGACCGTGATGGGGCCAAGCGGGTCGGGGAAATCGACCTTGCTGTCCTATATCATCGGCACATTGGACAGCGCATTTGTGGCACAGGGGCGCGTAGTTCTGAATGGCAGCGACATCACCGATCTTGCACCCGAGGCGCGGCATGTCGGCATCTTGTTTCAGGACGAATTGCTGTTTCCCCATCTGTCCGTGGGTGAAAACCTTGCATTCGGGTTACGGGCAGAGGTCAAAGGCCGGGCCGCCCGGGCAGAGCGGATCAACGCCGCATTGGCCGATATCGGACTGGACGGGTTTGCCAACCGCGATCCCGACACCCTGTCCGGCGGTCAAAAGGCGCGCGTCGCACTTATGCGGATGTTGTTGTCCGAGCCAAAGGCGTTGTTGCTGGACGAACCTTTCTCAAGGCTCGACACAGAACGCCGCGGCCAGATCAGGAGCTTGGTCTTTGGTCAGGCACGGGCCAAAGGACTGCCGGTTTTGCTGGTCACTCACGACCATGCCGATGCCGAGGCCGCCGAGGGCCGGGTGCACCGGTTGGAATAGCGCGAAATCGGTCGACTTATTTGGGGCCTCCGCCCAGTTTTAACCTGATCGCATTGACCGTTTCACTTGGCAGGATCAGCCCGCATTTGGCATAGCGTGGCACCATCCGCGCCGGTTGCAACGCAGCACGCCACAGCCATTCCATCGCAATCGCCCGTACCCATTTCGGCGCACGCACCTGTGTCCCGGCAAAGAAATCCAGCCCGGCACCAATAGACACGAACCCCACCGATGGCAGTTTGTCGCGCCCATACGCCGCAAACAATTCCTGCTTCGGTGCGCCCAACGCCAGAAACGCAACATCGGCCTGCGCATCATGTAGGGCCGCCAACACGGTATCAGCAGACGCACCCGTGGGATCAAACCCCATTGGCGGCGCAATCGTTGCAACCACCCGCGCGCCAGGAATATTGGCCTCGAAATACTGCTTTGCACCCGCGAGGGCCCGATCCGTGCTTCCGATCAAGGCCAGCGTTTTGCCCTGTGCCGCTGCCATACGGGCAATCGGCACAATCGCATCCGACCCGGGGATCAAGGCCACCCGTCGGCCCGCCAGCCGGGACAGCCACACAATCGGGTTGCCATCAGCCACGACAATGTCCTGCGCCGCGTAAGCCGTGCGAAACCGAGCGTCTGCGCGCAGCTTGACCAGGTGATCCAGATTGATCGTCGCAACCGAAAACCCTTTGCCCACGCGCAGACGTTGGTTGATTTCCGTGTCCAGCGACGCCCAGTCCGGCACGTTCACCGGAACGTCATAGCCGCGCCCCCAGAACCGCATCGGGGACTGATCTGCTGCATGTGAAGGGGAAAACGGTGAAGTCATGGCGCCACATCGGCGACAGACTGCTGCAAAATCAAGACATTCCGGCGCAAATTCCCGGATTACCCCTGATAAAATCCGCTTTTGTCGAAATATGACCATGATTGAGTGATCTTAGAAGCCTGAACAAAGCGCGTATAATCCAAGAGCAGCCTGTGAAACGCCTTCGATCCTTCCTTTTCCGTGGCCTCGGCCACGCTCTCCTCCGGTTGACAGCGATATCATGATGGGTGTGGTGTCTCTTATCGGTTGCGGCTTTGTGGCTGACCTCTACATGCGGTCCTTGCAGGCGATGGACGGCATCACCGTTGCCGGGGTGTATGATCAAAACAGCACCCGGTTGGTACAGTTTTGCGCGCATTGGAACGTGCCCTTGGTCGGGTCGCTTGAGCAATTGCTTGACCAACATCCGCGCGATGGTGTTCTGCTGAACCTGACCAATCCGTCATCGCATTTCGAGGTGAACTCTGCCTGCCTTGCTGCCGGGTGCCACACCTACTCTGAAAAACCGCTCGCCATGAACATGGACGAGGCCAAAGCGCTTTATGCGCAGGCAAACGCGGCCGGTCTGATGCTGGCATCCGCGCCGTGCAGCGTGTTGGGTGAAGCCGCACAAACCTTGGGCCATGCCCTGCGTGCAGGCATCGCGGGCGCGCCACGGGTGATCTATGCGGAACTTGACGATGGGTTCGTGCCGCAAGCCGCCTACAAAAAGTGGATATCCGAATCTGGTGCGCCCTGGCCGTTCGGGGACGAATTCCGCGTCGGCTGTACCTTGGAGCATGCGGGCTACTATCTTGGCTGGCTGATCTCGTGGTTCGGATCGGTGCGCACTGTGGTTGCGGCCTCTGCCGAAACCATCCCCGACAAGGAAGGCACCGGGCCTTACGCGCCGGACGTGTCGGTGGCGACGCTGTTCTTTGACAATGGCCCGATGACGCGGCTGACCTGCTCTATCGTCGCCCCGCATGATCACCAAATTCGCGTTGTGGGGGATAACGGTGTGCTGGCCTGCAAGGCCGCGTGGGACAATTCGGCCAAGGTGACCTTTGCAAAACGCATGACCCTGCGCCGCCGGCTGATGGAATCACCTTTCCCCAAAACGCTGAAGCTGTCCCAACCGACACATCCCAAGGTCAAACGTTGGGGCGCTGCCGCGATGAACTTCATGCTGGGCCCAGCCGAGATGCTTGACGCGATCCGCACGGGCCGCCCGTCGCGCCTGTCCAACGATTTTGCGCTGCACATGACCGAAGTGACGCTGGCGATCCAGAACGCAGGCGAAACCTCGGGAGCACAAGCCATGACCACGCGCTGCACCCCGATGGAGCCAATGCCATGGGCGATGTGACCCGTATTTTGATCACCGGGGCCTCCGGGTTTATCGGGCAGGCCACCGTCACCGCCGCCCTGAATGCGCGGCTTGAGGTGGTCGCGGTTCAGCGGACCAAAGGGGCACCCCGTACGGGCGTGTCGTATGTTGCAACCGACCTGACAATCGGGGATTCTGTTACGACTCTGGCCGATGCACTTGCGGGCTGCGATGCGGTTATTCATCTGGCCGCCGCGATGTCGGGCGATCCTGAAGATCACAAAAAGCTCACAGTCGGCGGCACCGAACATCTGATTCAGGCCATGCGGCAGGCTGGAACGCCGCACCTTACGCTGGCCAGTTCGATTGCGGTGTTTGACACCAGCCAGGTGCCCATCGGAGGTGATCTGACAGACGAGTGCCCTCTCGAAAACCCGTCTATGTCGCGCGATGCCTATTCCGGTGCAAAGGTGCGTCAGGAAACGATCGCCCGCACCGCGCGTTTCGAAAGTTTTGCAGTCCTGCGCCCCGGGATCGTCTATGATGCAGACCATCTGTGGAACGCGCATCTGGGCGTTGGACTTGGCCCCGTTTTGCTGCGCATTGGGGGCGACGACGCTTTGCCGATGTGCCATGTCGACCGCTGTGCCGCTGCGCTGGTCGACGCAACTGTGTGCAAGGTGACCGACACGTTTGCCATCATCGACCCCGTATCGCCAACGCGCGGGCAGGTGATTGCCGCCCTGCGCAAAACTGGCTGGCCCAAGCATGTTGTGCCGCTGCCTTGGCGCCTTGTGGCGTCGGTTGCGCGGACGCTGCGGCCCATATCCGCGAAACTGCCCGGACTTTTGCGCGAAAACGTATTGAGGCAGCGTGCCTTGCCCATTCGGTATAGGCTGAAAAAACCAGTCGCTGCAGACACGTTGCCCAATCCGGCCCCAGATTGGAGGGCTGTGCGATGACCCTGCCCAAGATTGCCTATCTGACCGGCGAGTACCCCCGCGCCAGTGACACGTTTATTCAACGCGAAGTCGCCAATCTGCGCGCCCTCGGGCATGAGGTTCTGACCTGTTCCATCCGCACCACCGGGGTAGAACACCTTGTCGGTCCCGAACAACGCGGGGAACACGCGCAGACGTTCAAAGTTCTGGACGCGGTAAAATCCCCCGCGACGACGCTGCGGGCGCATCTGCGCTGGATCAAGACGCCGGGTCGGTATCTGTCCGCACTGGGCCTTGCGTGGCGAACCGCGCCGAGGGGCCTGAAGGGCAGGCTATATAATCTGATCTATTTCATCGAAGCGGGTGTTTTGGCGGCAAAGCTGATGGATGAGGGCGTGACCCATCTACACAACCATATTGCCAAGGCGTCGTGCACCGTTGCGATGTTGGTCGGCGCACTGTCGGGTATCCGTTGGAGCTTTACCATCCACGGGCCAGATATCTTTTTTGAACCACATCACTGGCGGATTGACGAAAAGGCCGCCCGCGCGTCGTTTGTCGCCTGCATCAGCCATTTCTGCAGGTCGCAGCTTATGTGTTTTGCCGATGCTCAGCATTGGGACAAACTCCACATCGTACATTGCGGCGTGGACCCATCACGTTATGCGCGACAGCCAAATCTCAATGGCAAACGGGCGCTTTTTGTCGGGCGGCTGGCCGGAGTCAAAGGTGTTCCTATCCTGATTGATGCGCTGGCGCACTTGTCAGATAAGCATCCCGATTTGACTCTGCGCCTTGTGGGTGACGGCCCGGACCGCACAGCGCTTGAGGCAGAGGTCAAAGCACGCGGGCTCCAAGACAAGGTGACGTTCCTTGGCTACAAATCACAAGCTGAAGTAGCCGAGGAATTGGCACAAACGGACGTGTTTGTCTTGCCCAGCTTTGCCGAAGGCGTGCCGGTTGTTTTGATGGAGGCAATGGCAGCGCAGGTGCCGGTTCTGACGACCCGGATTGCAGGTGTCCCGGAACTGGTCGAAGACGGTGTCAGTGGACGGCTGGTGCCACCGGGTGATGCTCAGGCCTTTGCCGATGTGCTTGGTGGACTGCTGTCAGACCCTGACCTCCGCCGCAGTTTCGGCACTGCGGGCCGGGCCAAAGTGATCGCAGAATACGACGCGGCGCACGAAGCGGCGTGGTTGTCCAACCTGTTCTGTACCTACGCCACACCCGGCCCCACGCCGGGACTGCGGCCCAACAAAGGGTTGTCGGCATGAGTGTTGATGTTGTCTTGATCGGACGAAACGAAGGCGCGCGTCTGGTCAAATCTCTGGCATCGGTCGTGCCACAAGCGCGGCGCGTGATCTATGTCGATAGCGGGTCAACCGATGACAGCGTGGCCAACGCATCATCCGTCGGGGCAACTGTTGTTGACCTTGATATGTCCGTGCCCTTCACCGCTGCGCGTGCGCGCAACGCCGGGTTCGAGGCGGTGATGGCGCAGGACAATCCGCCTTTGGCAATCCAGTTTCTGGATGGGGATTGCATTATGACGGATGGCTGGCTTGATGCTGCGGAACACAAGATGCGGTCCGAGGATGATCTGGCGCTGGTGACGGGGCGTCAGGCCGAACTCCACCGCGACACCACCATTTTTAACCAGATGTCGGATTTTGAGTGGAAACGCCCCGAGGGCGAAATCGAGGCCTGCGGCGGCAACATGATGGTGCGCGTGTCTGCGTTCGAAGCGGTTGGCGGGTTCGACCCCCGTGTCATCGCCGCAGAGGATGATGAGTTCTGCACCCGCCTGCGCAAGGCTGGCTGGCGGCTGGTGCGCATCAGCCCTGAAATGTCACGGCATGACGGCGGGCGGCTTCGGTTTCAGCAATGGTGGAAACGGGCCGAACGCACCGGGCATGGCTTTGCCCAGGTGGGGCATATGCACCCGGATTACTTTGTCCGCGAACGAAAGCGGGGCTGGGTCTTTGGCCTGATCCTGCCGCTTCTGGCACTTTTCGGGGCGGTCCTGTCGCCCGCGGTGCCTTTGCTGGTTCTCGGTGCATACGGGTTTTCCCATTGGCGCACGACCCGTGGATTGCAGGCAGAGGGCCTGCCGGGACCAGAGGCGCGCAAACACGCGGTGTTCCTGACGCTGTCCAAGTTTCCGAATGTCATTGGCATGATCCGTTACCATTGGCGGCGTCTAAGCCACGCGCAGATGCGCATCATTGAATACAAGTAAGGGGTTTGGGCGTATGGCGTCTTCGAAAATACGGGTTGGCCTGATTGGTGCGGGCTATATCGCAAGCTGGCACGCGGATGCGTTGCGCGCGACCGACGGGGTCGAAATCTCAGCCGTCTGCGACCCGTCCGAAGCAGCAGCCAAGGCGCTGGCTGACGGGTTGGGCGTGCCGGTGTTCGCAGATGTCGGCGACCTGATTGAGGCGGGTGTCTGCGATGCGGTGCATATCCTGACGCCGCCGCATCTGCATCATCCGCTGGCACTCCAATGCCTTCGGGGCGGAGTGCATGTGCTGGTGGAAAAGCCGGTTGCAACCACAGCTGCCCAGACCGCCGAGATCGAAGCTGTGGCGCAAGAAAACGGCGTGCGGTTTCATGCCGGGCACAACTTCATGGGCCTGCCGTCTTACGAGCGGTTGAAAGCCATGCTGGCCACGGGCGATCTGGGTCGCGTGTCAGTGGCCGAAGTGCATTGGTGCCTTCCGCTTGCGCCGCTGCGGTCGGGGCCGTTTGGCATCTGGCTGCTGCGCGACCCGAAAAACCTGCTGCTTGAGCTTGGACCGCATTTGATGGGGTTCATCGTCGACCTGTTTGGAGCGCCGGATATTGTATCGGTGCATCTGTCGAAACCTATTGACCTGCCGGGCAACGACACCCGCCATCAGGCATGGCGCATCATGGCGCGGGCCGGTGATGTGGATGTCAATCTGACCATCTCGATGGTGGAAACGATAGACGACCGATCCCTGACACTGCGTGGATCGTCAGGACGGGCGCGGTTGGACTTTGCCGCAGACACCTTGGTGGTAGAGCGCGAGAACGCGTCTGATCTGGTGCTCAACCCGCTTCGGCGGCAACTGGACCTGAGCTGGCAACACCTGCGCGAAGGGCTGGGCAACACCTTTACGCAGGTCGCATCGCTAAATCGCAAGTCTCCCTACGCGCTCAGCTTTCAAGGCATGGATGCGGCTGTCTATGGGGCATTGCGGCGTGATGTTCCGGCAGATGCGCGCTTCTCGGGTGCTAGCGCTGTCGCGGTGATGCACGCCCTTGATCAGGCTTTGGCCTTACTGCCGGACGCCGACCTCAAACCCGCTGCACCGAAACAGAAAACGCGCGATCCTAAGGCAACCGCGATGGTGATTGGCGGCACCGGCTTTATCGGTCGGGCATTGACCCGCGCCTTGGTTGCCAAGGGGCAAGATGTGCGCGTTCTAAGCCGGGGCAAACACGGCCCCTTCCCCGACCTGTCCGATGAGGTCGAAACCGTGGGTGTGTCGCTGTATGACAAGGCCGCATTGGTCGATGCGATGCAGGGGATCGACGTGGTGTTTAACCTTGCGCGGTCACTGGAAGGCACCTGGGACGAGGCGCTTGAACATGACGTGGGCGTGGCCGTGCGCATTGCCGAAGCCTGCCAAGAGGCGGGCGTCAAACGGCTGGTCTATACCGGCACGATTGCCAGCTACGACATGTCCTCGCCTTTGCAAAAGATCACCGAGGACGTCGCATTTCCCACCGATATGAGCGACCGCAACATGTATGCGCGGTCCAAGGCGGAATGCGAAAAGCGTCTGATGGAGATGCACCGGCGCGATGGGTTGCCCTTGGTGATCGCGCGTCCGGGAATTGTTGTGGGCCATGGCGGACCGTTGCAGCATTGGGGCATTGGGCGCTGGCATGGTGCAGGCGCGGTGCGCATATGGGGCAATGGTCTGAACATCCTGCCCTTTGTGCTGATCGACGACGTGGCCGAAGGGCTGATCCTGATGGGGGACCATCCTGATGCGGTGGGTCAAAGCTATAACCTGATCGGCGAACCGATGCTGTCGGGCAAAGGCTATTTTGATGCGATCCACACAGCATTGGGTGCGCGCGTGCGGGTCAGTACCGGGAATCTGACCCTGTTCTGGGCGGCGGATGCGGTAAAGCATATGCTCAAAGTGTATGCGCTGCGCCGCAAGGGGTTGACCCGTCCGTCGCTGGCCGATTGGAAAAGCCGGGCGCATCTGTCTCCGTTTGTGAACACAAAACCAAAAGCAGAGCTGGGCTGGGCCCCGGAACAGGACAAGGCGCGTTTTATCAAAGAGGCGATTGGCAAAGCGAACCTGTTTGGGTTTTGATCGCTGTCATGTGATCAACAATCCCCTCAAATCGGTCGTATTCTTGACAGATTACGCTGTCAGACCGTTTGCATGCGGCTTGCCCGTGGATGAAAACCGGAAGGTGACAATGCCCCGCAACGAGGCTGAAACATGACCGAGCAGCCCAAATTCCAACGCCGGAACCGGCGTGGGGCGGGTGTGCCTGCGGAGCCTCCAAAGCGCCCTGAACCCAAGCCGCAATACGATGCTTCAATGGAAGACCTGGAAGCGCTGATCGCGGAAAAAGAGGCGCTGTTGCAGTTGCGCGCCGAGCGCGAGGCAGAGCGTCCGCGCCAAGCCGAGATCGAAGCGGAACGCCTGCGCACAGCCGAAGTGGCGCGCCAAGCCGAGTTGCAACGAGAGGCCGAGCTTGAGGCGCAAAAGCGGCGTGACGCGGAATTGGAAACCGAACGTAGGATCGCGGCAAAAAAGGCCGCTGCCCTTGAAGCCGAGCGCGAGAAACAGCGCCTTGAAGCCGAACACGAGGCCGAAACAGCACGCGCTGCACAAGCACGTCAAAAAGAGAGTGCGGCAAAGCCCAAAGCGCCCCTTGTTCTGGCCAGCGCCCCGAAAAAGCTGCTAAATGATCCCGAAGAATGCTGGCGCAGCATTGACCGGTTTCCGTTGGACGAACGGCGGCTGGATGAACGCCATGTGATCACCGCGCTGCGCACCGATCCGTCCCATACGCGGTTTGATATCCTGCGGACACGCATGCTTCAGGCGTTGGCGGAAAACGGGTGGAAGCGGGTTGCGATTACGTCACCGACCAAGGATTGCGGCAAAACCTTTACAGCGGCCAATCTGGCGATCAGTCTTTCGCGGCAGGAAAACTGCCGGACCGTGCTGCTTGACCTCGACATGCGAAACCCGAGCCTGCACAAGATCTTTGGTGTCAGAGACACAGGCGCTATCGGGGACATGCTGCGCGAAGAGATAGCGCCGGACGCCCATTTGCAGGGTTTTGCCTCAAATTCAATTTCGGCCGGATCGCATGTGGCAATCGGATTCAACGGGATCGTCGAGCCCTATGCCGCAGAGCTGTTGCAAGATCCGTCCACCCAGCGGGTGCTCAACCAGATCGAAGAACAGTTCGCGCCTGACGTGATGCTGTTCGACCTGCCACCCGCGCTATTGAATGATGACGTAATCGCGATGCGCCCTCACATGGATGCATTGTTGATCGTGGCGGCGGGCGGAATGACCAAGGCCAACGACATCAAGGAAACGGAACGTCGGATCGGCGAAAACATTCCGCTCCTGGGCGTTGTCCTGAACAAGGCTGAACAGGCCGAAACGGGCGATTACACCTACTAAGCAGCGCTCACTGTGCGCGGCGCGGCGACACTGACAAACCCGCGAGGTTCGCCAGCGGCTTTGCGATCAGCCCAATCAAGCCCATAAACATCGCCGCAAGGATGCCCAACCCAAACTTGGAACCATTGCGCTTTTTCTTGCTGACATCAGACGACACTGTACCCAGCATCGGGACCGAAATCACAGGACGCAAGCCAAGGATACGTTCCATCTGGGCTGCGTTGCGGATCGGCGGGTTCAGCAATTCTAGAACAAACGCCAGACCCACACCCATCATCAAGCTGGCCACGCCACCCAACATCGCTATTGACCGTTTGCTGCGCGAAATTGCGTAGACCGGGGCGATTGCGGGCTCAAGCACTTCAAAACGGGCCAACTGGCGCTGCTGCTCAAGGCTCTGGCTCATTTCAGCATCAGCCTTGCGACGCGAAATAACGGTAAACTGTTCGTTCAATTGTGCCAATTCGCGTTCCAGAGAGGCCAATTCACGCTCCACCGAAGGGGCGCGGGTGAGCAGCGCAGTGATTTGCGATGTACGATTTTCGATCAAGGCAATCTGGTCTTCAAGCACGGACACCTGACGCTGCAACGCTTCGGGGCGCACGCGGCTGCTGTTTGAGTCAAGACCAACGATCTGCTGGCGCAGGGTTAGCAGCGACGCATTCAACGTGGTCAACTCACCCTGTAGGATCGAAATGTTGGCAGGCAGTACTTCAGCATTGGCGGATTTGTAGCCAGAAATGATGGATTCAGCGGCAATGATCTCGGTCCGGATACGCGTCTCTTCGACGTTAAAGAACTCAAGCTCAACCTGTGCGCGATCCACGCTTCGGGTACGCGCTTCTTCCAACACGCGGGCCAGAATATCGTTGGCCACGTCAGCAGCGACCTGGGGATCGTTCAGGTTAACCTCGATCACCATTCCGGACACGGATTGGTTCGGCTGCCATGCTTCGCCCGCAAGAATGGCGTCAATCGTGACAGACTCGCGCATCGCGGTCAGACGTTCCGTCAGTGTCATGCTTGGGTCGTCATTGAAGAGGTTATGGGTGTCCATGATCTCGACCAGCGAGCCACGCGACATGACGCGCTGTTCGATCAGACGCACAGTGCGGCGTGTATCAAGACCACCGCGCGCATCCGTTGCAGCCCCCGGAGTGGAGTTGGTGCTTGCCACCTGAGGGTCTTCGATCTGCACAACGGCAATCGCGTTGTAGACAGGAACGCGTGTCAGCGCGACCGCGACCGACACAATGCACCCGATCAATGTGCTCAGGACAATCAAACCCATGCGCCGCTTGAGCGCGGAGAAGACCTCTTCGAACGACTGAAAATACAACACGCGATCAACTCCAGTACCAAGGCCCCCGCCTTGCCCAAGTTGAGGTCAAACTATGACACCCCGCCCCGAACAAGACACAATTTAGCCAAAACAAGGCGAGAATGCGACAGCAAAGGTTTGCAGGAATGGAAACAACGCGTTTCCATTCCTGGCAGTGGGACAGCAGTTTGAAGGTGGTTGGAGGATCAGTTCCGGGGGATGCCGGTAATCGGCAAGTCCGAGACAACATCCCACACAGTTTGCTGCATCAGCTTTGCCAGCAAGGGGCTTGGGGCCTCTGCCGGGGTGCCGTCAAAGCGGTTGAGCTGGGCAGGCAAGCCCACGGGAGATCGCTGATAGAGAACGGCATAATGTGTCAACGCAACAAGGTAGGCCCCCAGATCGTTGACATGAATTGTGTCCAAAGACCCGTCTTCGAGACGGGCAAAAAGGTGTTCGCGGGACGTCATGCCATCAACGCCTGTGCCGTTTTCAATGCGGCGGACAAGTTCTGCCATGACGCGGCCTGCCGGGATGACATAAATCGGGTTGGCATCGGGTTGATGCGCCATCGCTTGTGACAAAAGCACACCCTCCCAATACCGGGCCGGGTCTGCATCCAGTCGATTCAGCCAGCCTTGCGGATCGTTGAGGTCATGCCAGGATTCGTAAAGATATGTTCGGATCTCGGGGTTGCCGTCCCGTGCGGCGCCCACCCATTTTTCGACGTAGATCGGGGATTCGAAATACGCGATCGCAGCTTCAATCTCGACCATCTCGGTCAGAACGAACGCACCGTAGTCCCCACTGGCCAGCGCTTCTTTGGCATCGCGGTACTGGGCATGGGCATTTTCGGTGTCAAAGCCTTGGATTGGCTCGTCCGGTTCCCAATGCGCCTTCAGCGGTGTGCCCCATCCCAATTGCGAGGCGTGGTCATGGCCGGCCAATTGCGCCAGCATCGCAGGCATGTCGCGCCCGACCAGCGAATGACCAAGGTGGTAAACGCTGAGCGGGCCAGTCGGCGCTTGCAAAGGCGTTTCATAGCGCGCTTCCAACTGCTCTGGCGATAGCCCCGTCGGCGCAGTGAGGAACCCCCAAACGGCAACCGCGCTTCCAAGGACTGCAACACCCGCAAGAAATCCGTACGCTGTCTTCATCTGTCAGGCCTGACGACAGGCGCGCATCGCGCGGCGGCGTGCCATCGCATCAGACCGCGCCTGTGCACGATCCGTGGCGACGGGGTTTGGCAAAGATGTGATCGTGCCAGCCTTAGCCTGACCGTTTGACCCAGCACCCAGCTTGGCCAAGCGATCCGCCAAAGCGCCCAGAGTCGGGAACTGGAAAATGTCGGTGATCGACAGCTTTGCCACACCCAGCCGATCCCGCAACACGCGGTGGGTCTGCACCGCCAAAAGGGAATGGCCACCAAGATCGAAGAAATTGTCATCAGGCTGCATTGACTGAACGCCCAGCACCTCTGTCCAGATGGCGGCAACGCGCACGCAGAGCGCATCCTCCGCCTGCCCTGCATTGGGATGTGCCGCGGGCAAAACCTGCGGCTTGGGCCCGGCTGTTGCCGCCACAGGTGTAGGCAGCGCATTGCGATCGATCTTTTGGTTCGGTGTGACTGGAAACGCGTCAAGCGTCACGAAATACGCCGGGATCATGTAGTCTGGCAGTCGGGTGGCCAAATCGCTGCGCAGGGCCTTTGTATCAATCGCCGTCGTAGCAGTCAGATAGGCCACCAGACGCACATCTCCGGGGGTATCTTCGCGGGCCAGCACAATCGCCTGTGTGATACCTGGCACGTTTTGAAGCGCGCTTTCAATCTCGCCCAGTTCGATGCGGAATCCACGCAATTTGACCTGATGATCCACCCGGCCCAGAAAATTCAGGCGGCCATCGGGACGGCGCTGCACCAGATCACCCGTGCAGTAGATGCGCCCGGGCCCAAATGGGTTGTCGCGGAACCTGTCCACCGTCAGGTCCGCCCGGTTCCAGTAGCCACGGGTCACACCCGCGCCACCGATCCAAAGCTCGCCTTCTGCGCCGATGCCAACCGGATTCAAAGCATTATCAAGGACGTAAAGCTGCGTATTGGTGATGGGGCGACCGATATTGACCGTCGCCTCGTCTGCGGTGGCGCGTTCGGTCGATGACCAGATGGTGGTCTCTGTGGGTCCGTACATATTGGTGATAATGGCATCCGTGGCGTTGGCCAGGTCCGCAACCAACGCACCGGGCAAAGCCTCGCCGCCAAGGAGCAGGTGCTTGAGACCACGCAACTGCGCGCGGGCGCCATCATCCACCGCAATCATCCGCGCCATAGAAGGGGTGCATTGCATATGCGTCACGTCGTGCCGGGCAAGCATCGCTGCGATCGAGAAATCTGCTTCTTCGTGAGCGGGCGCAGCGGCGGACTGGCGCACCACCTCGGCCAATGGTTGTAGCCCTTCGAGAACTTGATCCGTGTCGATGCCATAGTCGATGAGACAGGCGATTTCGCCCACACCAATGGCCTTGAGTTGGTCCACACGGGCCAGCGCATCGTCAATGGTGCCAAACAAACCGGACTCATTGAAATAGCGTTCAAAAGCGAAATCGAGGATGCCCTCAAGATCCTCCTCGCTCAGATCGCCTAGGTCGAGTTCGAACGCGTTTTTGACACCAAGGGGTTTTTTGAAGGCCGGAAACGCCCAGGCGTATTGCTTGATCAGGCCAGCAGCCGAGCGCAGGTAATCCTTCATCGGTTCACGGGCAATCTCGCGCGCATGGTCGCGGGTGTCGGACAGGCAGGTGTGTAGCATCAACGTGACGGTGAAATCATCCGGAGCGTGCCCGGCCTCGCGCAGCGCTTGGTGGTAAAGCGTGATCTTTTCCGCAACCTCGTCAATCGATTGGCCCAAAAGGTGGGTCAGGACATTGGTGCCGTTTTTCCCGGCCTCGCGCCACGTTTCGGGATTGCCCGCGGTTGTGACCCAGATCGGCAGTTCCTTGGAGACGGGGCGTGGTTGGGTGATCACCTCGTGCATCTGGCCGTCTTTGCGCGGGAACGCGACGGGGTCACCACACCACAGCTTGCGCACCTGATCGATGGCATCAAACATCGCGGATTTGTTGTCAGGCGGGGTGTTTTCGGGGCGCAGGACAAAATCATCCGGCTGCCAGCCGCTTGCAATGGCAAGCCCTGCGCGCCCGTTGGTCAGGTTGTCGATGACCGCCCATTCCTCAGCGATACGGGCGGGGTGGTGCAAAGGGGCGACACAGCTGCCCGCGCGCACACCAATATTCTTGGTCACACCGGCCACAGCCGCACCCGTGACGGACGGGTTCGGATAGGGCCCGCCAAAGGCGTGGAAATGACGTTCCGGTGTCCAGACGGCACAGAACCCATTTTCATCGGCAAACTTCGCCCCGTCCAGCAGCAGGCGGTATTTGTCCCGCCCCACACCGTCATCGTTGCCCCAATAGTAGATCGAAAACTCCATGCCTGCGCCGCGTTTGCGCACAGGACCACCCGACAGCAAACCCCGTTTGCTGGTACTGGGCAGGACAACCTTGATCCCGCGCGACATTGTGTAAAACAGTTCGAGCACCGAGATATCGAAGCTCAGGCTGGTTACGGCAAGCCATGTCGCCCCGTCGCGATCAGGCACAACGGCATCCATGCCTGCGTAAAAGTTCACTACGTTGCGATGCTCAACCATGACGCCTTTAGGCATACCGGTCGATCCAGAGGTGTAAATCACATAGGCAAGGTTTTCAGGCGCAGCTGCCGGTGCCGGGTTGTCCGACGCGGCCATTGCCAAGCGTGAGTCATTGTCGATGACCATCAGGTCTGCCTGTGTTGGCGGCAGACCTGCGCGCTGGCTGCTTTGGGTGATGAGCACAGATGCAGCACTGTCTTTGAGATAATGCGCAAGGCGGTCCTTTGGATAGTCAGGGTCAAGCGGCAGGTATGCGCCGCCTGCCTTGAGAATTCCCAGTGCCGCAGCGATCAGGTCTGGCCCGCGACGGCAGTGCAGGCCGACCATCGTGTCAGGCTTTACGCCCATGTTGCGCAAGGTGTGGGCCACGCGGTTGGCGCGGGCGTTCAGGCTGGCAAAGCTGATCGTGTCATTCTCGAACACCAGGGCGGGTGCATCGGGGGTCCGGGCGACCTGCGCTTCGAAAGCAGCATGCATCGTGGCGGGGCCGTCAATGCCATGCACGGTTGAGTTGTGTGTCTCCAACACGTCGCGGCGTTCACCGGGCGGCAAGGTGTCAATCGCCTCTGGCACTTTGCCGTCGGACAATTGATCCGCGATCCAGCGGATACGGCGGATCAAAACATGCGCGAAATCCGGTGCGATACGCGCGTCGTCGATATGCGCAGACACAGTGTTGCCTGTCAGCTCGAAGGTGATTGCAGCACCCGGGATCGCACCAGCGTTCAGCGACAAGCCCAAGCCCGGCGTTAGAAGCGGTGACAGGGACGGATCGCGCAGGGGCAAATCAGTGGCAAAGCCGGTCTCGATTGTCGGGATGCACTGCTTGAGGGTCGCGGCGCTTACGGGCACCCAAGGGCAGACAAGGCCCATGTGCGCACCTGCGATCAGCGACGGGTTGGACAGCGCGAGGCTGGTGTCAGCTTGAGCAGACATGCCGTCCGTCAGAATGGCCAGCGCCTGGGCTAGGTGATCTGCCACGATCTGGGTAGGTTCGGTTCTGACAGCCGCCAGTCCACCAGATTTGACAAACGGCAATGACAGCGGGACGGTACCCAAGAGCGTGCCGCGCCACTTGCCCTCATGTTTGGCGACACGCTGCATGCAGGCGGTGATGTCAGTGCTTTCCGCTTCGGTCAGGTCGGTTAGCGTCTCTCCAAGGGTGATGTGGTTGGCGGGGCAGACTGGTTTCCCATCCGCACCAGTCAGGTCATTCAGGCATAACGCGGCATCGGCAAAAGTGATTGTCAGCGACGTGTCAGTCACATCAATCACTGTACCCACAGCGGCGCTACTTGGGGTAACCGTCGCAGTGCCGATATGCACAACCATGCCTTTCATACGCAGCTTGGGTGTGCATATCGGGTTCCAGTAGCTGCCATGATCCAGCGCGCGGATCAGGCGCAAGGCCTGTTCTGCTGGTTGATCAAAGCGCAACACACCGTTTGCTTGTGGCCGGTCGGTCAGCGCGTGATAGCTGCGCTGCGCACTGTTCTGTGCGCGCCGATTGGGCAGACCGCCTACGAGCTCTTCCAAAAGGTCGGGGAAACTGGTCAGCCCGGCCTCGTAACATTTGGTGTTGAGTGACAGGGCGGTGTCCTCGGGCAAGATGTCGATACTGCGCTGCACAAGGATGTCGCCGGTGTCGATACCGCCATCAATCAGGTGCCACGTGATGCCGTGCGCCACCTCGCCTTCGATCAGTGCCCAGATCGGCGCATTCAACCCGGCATGTTTCGGCAGCGGCCCGTCATGAAAGTTCACAGCACCTTTGTGGCCCAGCGCGAGAACTTCGGGCGGCAGGATCTTGAGGTTGGCAATGCTCAGCACCCAGTCGACGGACAAGCCGGACAGGCGTGCCGCCAGATCAGGACCATGCGCTTCAACCCGCAGGTTGCGGGACATGGCCCATTCCGCCAAATCAGGATTGTCAGTCACCAAAGCACTCAGCCGATGTCCCTGATTCAACTGGGTTTCGGCGCAATGGTGCGTCAGGCTTTCGTCGCCAATGATGATGCTGTCAAATTTGCTCATGATCCATCCAAACTGGTCTGAAGCGCAGGCTCCGGGCGCAATCCGATGGCACGGATCGACGCATCAGGGATCGGGCGGAACAGCGCCTGAACATCATGCGCGATCAGGTCCCGGACAAAGCGATTGGCATCGGTGTTCGGCTTACCTTCGATCCGCCGCCGCAAACGCCAAAACGTCGTGCCAATCGCATTAAGGATGGTTGCCGCCATTGCATACGCGCGGCTGTAATTCTTGCTGTAATAGTACCAGCGGCTTTCGTACCAATAGGATGGCGTGCGCTTCCATGTGCCCATCCCGGTTGAGACTGAGCCTATATGGCAAACACGGCTTTCGCGCACAAAATGCACCTCGTGACCGGCACGGTGGGCGCGCAGGCACAGATCGGTTTCTTCGAAATACAGAAAGAACGTTTCGTCAAACAAACCAATGTCCTTCAGCACACTGGTCCGCACCAACATCGACGCACCGACGATCCAACCTACCGGGCCAGAGGCGGCGGGCACATGTAGCGGCAGCACATATTTTTTGAGTAGTTTGGTCATTGGCCCGATCCGGGCCGACGCCTCGAATTCAGAGGCCAGGCCAGGAAAGCGGAACGCGCTGCAATGGTTGGCCCCATCTTCACCGTAGATCCAGCTTCCGGCAATCGCGGCTTTGGGATGGGTGTTCAGGTAATCGACCAGCGCCGCAATTGCATCTGGTTCAACCTGTGCATCCGGGTTGAGGATATAGACAAATTCCGCATCCGGGCAGATCTCTAGCCCAGCGCGGATGCCAAAATTATTGCCCGCGCCAAAGCCGCCATTGCGCCCTGATTGCAAGACCTGCACCTCAAGATGATCGGGCCAAGTGGCCGCGCGCACGCCAGCCTGCATCTGCTGAAAGGACGCGTCGGGCGAGTCGTTATCGACCAGCACAATTGCGCCCCTAAAACCGCCCATCGCAGCGGCCGCGGATTGCGCCGCTTTAACCGACAGGTCGGGTGTTTTGTAGTTGAGAACAACAACGACGATATGCGTCATACAGGTTACTCCGCGGCCTCTGAAGCCTTGAATGTCAAAACTGCGCCTTTGCCCGCCACCGACGCTTCGGTCGTGGTGATGACATTGCGCAAATAGCTGGCCAGAACCCGAACATTTGGTTCAAGTACCATGCTGTCATGGTCGCCCGACACTTCGAAGACTTCGATCTGCGGGGCATATTGGCCCCAATCGTTATCATCGAACAGATAAGCCCGTTCGTGGTTGACCAGCCGTCCATCCGACACTGTCCAGGTCCCAACTAAGGGCGGGCGGAAGAGCGCGATGCGCCCACCCCAGGGCTGCATTTCGTAGGTGGAGACAGCGTGCAGGAACGCCTGTTCGATCTCGGCATTGTGGAAACTGTGAGCGGTCCGGGTTTCACCGGTCGCCTTGCGTTTTTCGATCTCCCAGCGGATGCGGTTGCGCAGCCAGACAAACGGATAGGCCAATCCCTTGCGCCGGGTTTCCTGCCATTGGATCAGCAGCCGGTCACGGCGGTGCAGCGGACGGCGCTGCGGCAAAGGGGTATCCAGCAGAACCACCAGCGCAACCTCGTCCCCCATCGCACGCAGGTGATGCGCGATGTCATAGGCGGTGATCCCGCCGCCCGAAAAACCACCGATGAAATAGGGCCCTTGGGGTTGGACCTGCTTCATCTCGGCAATGTAATCGCGCGCAGCATCCCGGATCGACCTGTGCGGGGTTTCATCACCATAAAGCCCTTTGGCCTGAAGCCCATAGAACGGTCGGTCCGTGCCCAATAGCTGCGCCAGATGTCGCAGGTTAAGCACGTTTCCAAACATACCCGCGACAAGAAAGAATGGCGTCTTTGGTCCGCCCTCACCGTCATGCATGGCAACGAGATGCTTGAAGCGCCGTGTCTTGGGTTTTGGTTTTGCACCTTGCGTTTGGGGCGTTTCCGATATCCCGGTGCGGTCTTGGATCAACGCAGCGCAGGCGCGGATCGTCGGGGCCTCGAACAGGATCGAGATCGGGAAATCAACATTGTAGGTTTTGCGCACCTTGGCAAACAGGCGCACCGCAATAAGCGAATGCCCCCCAAGATCAAAAAAACTGTCCTCTACGCCGATATTCTGCACGCCAAGCAGGTCTTCCCAAATGCCAACAAGGGTGCGTTCCACCTCGGTTTCGGGCGCCGCATAGTCGCCATCTAGCTGCGGACGGTCAAATTTCTGCGTCTCGGATCCAGTGTCGGTGGTGGCCCCCGCTTGTTCAATCAGCGCTTCCATATCCAGTGACGAGACATAGGTCTGGGGCGCATTGCGTCCAATGGCACGCAAAAACGCGTCGGCACCATCAGCGGATGGAATGCCCTGAGACAGGTTATGCTGGAACCGTTCCTCGGCGGAGGAGAGCGGTTGTGTCGCCCGGCTGAAGTCGGCGGGTTCAAATTCCGACTTGGTGACTTTGATAGGAGCCGACAAAGCAGCCATGTCCGACAGGCGCTTGATCGAAAAGCCTTCAATCTCAAAGCACACCGTTCCATCAGGCGTGGCCAAGGTGATGTCGAAAGACGCGGTTTCATCTTCGTTGCGATTGCTGCCCGCAGAGCGGACCCAACTGATGATGCGGTCGGGCAAGCGGTGGTACACACGCACGCTGTCATACGACACCGGCACCCACAGTTTGTCGGCGCGATAGCCCTCGATCAGTTCCATCGCCCAGCCCGTGGCAATGTCGAGCAACGCAGGGTGGAAATGCCACCCCTCATCATTGCGCGCCGCAGAATTCAGCGAGAGATCGGCAATGCCTTCGCCCTGACCATAAGCGTAGCCATCCAGCACTTTCCAACGCGGGCCAAAGGCCAGTTGCGTTTCCTGCGCAGCGTCAAGCTTGGCCCCGGTGGTGGCGGTTCGAGCCACACCACAGCGGGCGCGAATGGCCTTTATGTTGATCGGTTTTGGTGCGGCTTCTGGGATAAGGGACAGATCAGCGGTGACCGTCGGCACAAAGCCCGCCCGCCCCTCATGGGTGCAACTCCCCAGCACATCCATGTGATAGCCCGTATCGCGTCGGATCAGACGCAGGCGGATGTCACGCTGTGCACCCTCGACCACGTGCAGCGGGCGCAGGAACGTCATGTTGCGAATTGCAAAACTGTCGGTCTCGCCCTGCCCACGCAACGCCTGCGCTGCCAATGTCAGATAGCCAGCACCGGGGAAAAGCGCGTCACCTTGGCCGGTGCGGTGTTCGTCGATGAACCAGTCCTGCGTGCTGTAGCGTGCGCCAAACAGGCGGTGCCCTGCCGGATCAAAGCCGGTTTCGTGCAACAGGGGCAGATCAACTTTGGTGAACTGTGTCGGTTCGCTATAACCAATGCGGTCAGCCAAGGCATCAGCAGCCATGCCAACTCCGGACCAGATGCCCCAGTTGATCGCAGCCACCTTGGTCGCGCCGCCCTTGCGCGATTGCGCATAGGCGTTGAGGTATTCATTGGCCGCGACATAGTCGATCTGACCAGCAGGCGCGGTCATGGTTGAGGAAGATGCAAAAAGTGCGATCAAATCAGTCGATCCATCGGGGAACAGTTGATCCAGCACCTTGGTGCCATGGATCTTGGCAGAAAAGACCCGTTCAACCGACCCGGTGGATTTTGCGAGAAGCGGGGCATCATCCATCACACCGGCGGCGTGGATCACCCCGTCAATGCGCGACGTCTGGGCAAGGGTACTGTCCACCACGGCGGTCATATCGGTCAGGTTGCAAACATCAGCGGCATAGGTATGTACGGTTGCGCCCAGCGCCTCAAGCTCTTGCACCGCCCGGATGCGGCGGGCCTGTTTGTCCTGTGGTGCGTGACGGTGCAGGTATCGGTCCCAGACCGTCCGGTCCGGCACCGCGTCGCGCGCCGTCAGCACGAGGGTGCATTTGCGTTCGGCCAACGCTTTGGCGATCGTCAGGCCAATTCCTCCAAACCCGCCCGTGATCAAAAATGTGCCTTGGTTGCGCAATGTTGTCTCTACCACAGATGTCAGCGGCGTCTTTTGCAACTTTTGCTCATACCGCCTCTCCCCCCGAAGCGCGGCAATCGAGGTTGAAGGGTCGGCGATCATGTCTTCGATCACCTGATCAATCAGCATATCCCACGCCTGCGCAAACGTGGCTTGATCGGGTTTGGTACCGAACAAGCGTTTGCCGGGTTTCTCTGGCACAATCATATCAACCGAACTGACCATGAGGCCCGGTATCTCGCGCGGGATCACACGGACAGGGCCAGACAGGATCGCCTTTTCCGGCGTTACCAGCACTTCGTCCGATAGCGCGGAAGCGCCATTCGTGAACACGGTGATCTGGGTCGGCTTTGGCAAAGAGTCATCAGCAATCGCCTGCGCGATGAACATCAGCGAATAAAATCCGTGTTCCTGCATCCGGTGGAAGAAACTAGAACCGGGGCGATGGCTTTGATCCTTGGTCACTCCCCAAAAATGGGCGATACGGCTTGGCACCAACCCTTGGGACAGCATATCGCTGAACAAAAGATCATAGCCTTCGCGCCCGCGTTCGGGGGCCAGCACATACGTTGTGTCATCCAGCCGGGCAAAGCTGTCACCAGGCCACACCTCAACGATGGAATGGCCTGCGGCGCGCAGGCGCTTGGCAGCGGCGGATGCAACGCCCGTATCGTCCATGAACACTAGCCAGCTTTGCAGGTCGGCTCGGTCCAGTTCGCGGCGCACATCTACGGGCGTGGCTGCGTAGGCTGGACGCCAAGTCGGAGTCCAACCCCAGTTTTCAACGCCGTCGATGCGGGTCAGGAAATTCGATACCGAGTGCGTTTGCGGCGTGCCCGGTTCGATGAAATAGCGGGCGCGCTGGAACGCATAGCTGGGCAGCGGCACGCGGTTGCGGCGGGCGTCACCCCAGATTTGCTCCCAATCGAAAGTCCCGCCAAGCGCCCAAATCCGCCCCAACACTTCGAGCATGTGACGGTCGTCTTCGACCAACTCATCTGGATGACGGAGGCTCGACAGCACTTGGTTGGCGCTGATGCCATCGGGTTGGCGCGCGAGAGCGGACAGCGCTTTGCCGGGCCCCACCTCCAGATAGATGCGGTTGGGTTTGTCCGACAGCGTATCGAGGCAGGCCGCGAAATTCACCGTGCCACGCAAATGCGACACCCAATAGTCCGGGCTGGTCGCCTCAGCGTCGGTCATCCAAGTGCCCGTCCGGTTGGACGTGATTGGGATTTGCGGCGGATTGAGAGGGATGGCGGTCAGGTAGGCGCGGAACGGATCTAGGATCGGGTCCAGCATCCGGGAATGCGCAGCAATGTCGATCGGGATGCGCTGATGCTCGATCCCGCGGCGGGTCAACTCGTGTTCAAGTGCCGCCAAAGCAGCGATTGGCCCCGAGGCAACGCTCAGACCCGGACTGTTGATCGCACCCAGATCAAGCGTATCGCCCAAGAGCGGTTTCAGGTCTTCCGCAGGCAGAGCGACCGAAATCATGCCGCCTGTTGCAACAGTATCGAACAGCGTGCCGCGCAGATGCACAAGGCCAATACAGTCCTCAAAAGACATGACCCCGGCGACACAGGCAGCGGTGTTTTCCCCCATCGAATGACCGGTAAGCGCTGCGGGCTGCACCCCCCAGCTCATCCAAAGCTGGGCCAGCGCATATTCGACGATCATGATGAGTGGCAGTTGCAGCGATGGCGTGCGCAAGACCTTATCGGCCTGCGCCTCTTGCCCCGGACCGGGAAGCCAAAGCGCGTGAATTTCACGCGTATCAAGCGTTTGCAGATGGGTCAGCCCACGATCCATCCATTCGGCAAAAACAGGTTCCGTCTCGTAAAGATCACGCGCCATACCGGCATATTGCGCACCCCCACCTGGAAACAGGAACACGGTGTCCGGTTTCGTCAGAGCGTCATGACTGTGCACGCGCCGGGTGTCTTTTTGTTCAAGCAGACGCGCCGCTTCGGCATGATCAGATGCAACCACAACGCGCCGCTTTTCAAACGCGCGCCGACCTGTCCAAAGCGTCCAGGCCACATCGGCCAGCGGTTGATCCGTGTTTGCCCGCAAATGCGCAGCAAGCTGAGCCGCGTTCGCATCAAGCGCGGCATTGTTGCGGCCTGATACGGTGAGGATCTGGAACGGCCAATCGCTTTGGTCCGGCGCTGTGACAGATGGCGCTTCTTGCAGGACGACATGCGCATTGGTGCCCCCAACGCCAAGCGAATTCACACCTGCACGGCGGGGGTGATCGGCCTTTGGCCAATCGGTCAGGCGGTCATTGACCCGGAACGGCGAAGTTTCGAAATCAATCACCGGGTTCGGTTTCTCGAACCCGAGGCTTGGCGGCATCTGATGGTGATGCAGCGCCATGGACGCCTTGATGAGGCTAGCGACCCCGGCGGCAGTATCAAGGTGGCCGATATTTGTCTTGACCGACCCGATGCGGCAATGGCCAACCTTGTTGCTTGTCGCCTGAAACGCCTGTGTCAGTGCGGCAACTTCGATTGGATCGCCCAGATAGGTGCCAGTGCCGTGACATTCGACATAGTCAATGCTGTCCGCAGTAACGCCTGCGATCGCATGTGCTTCGGCGATGGCGTCAGCCTGCCCGTCAACCGAGGGCGCAAGATAGCCCGCCTTGGCCGCTCCATCGTTGTTGACGGCACTGCCCTTGATCACAGCCCAAATGTGATCGCCATCAGCCAAGGCATCGGACAGCCGGCGCAGCACAACCACACCCGCACCAGACCCGAACACCGTACCCTGCGCGCGGTGATCGAACGCGTGGCACTGACCGTCGGGCGACAAGATTTCGTTTTCCTTGTACAGATAGCCCTGCCCCTGTGGCAGTTCGATCGTCACTCCGCCTGCCAACGCCATGTCGCATTCACCGTTCAGCAGCGATTGGCAGGCATAATGCGTGGCGACCAAAGAGGTCGAACAAGCTGTCTGCACGTTGACCGATGGACCATCAAGATCGAAAATGTGGCTGACACGAGTGGTCAGGAAATCCTTGTCATTGCCCGTATGGCGCAACAGGAACATGCCGGTGTTTTCTACCAGATCAGGGTTTGAACACAGGTTGACGTAGAAATAGCTGCCCATGCCACAGCCACCAAACACACCAATGCGCCCGTCATGACGTTCGGGCATGTGGCCCGCGTTCTCGAAAGCCTCCCACGCACATTCAAGAAATTGCCGGTGCTGCGGATCCATGATCGCAGCGTCTTTGGGCGACAGGCCAAAGAAGTCGGCATCAAAATGATCGAACCTGTCTAGCCGCGCAGCATAGGGGACATAGTCACGGTGCCGCATAAGACCGGGCTGCACGCCTGCCTTGGTCAGGTCGTCATCGCTCAGACGGTGGATCGACGACACACCATCGCGCAAGTTTCGCCAATACTCTGCCAGTGATGCCGCGCCCGGCAAGTGCACGGACATCCCGACGATGGCAATATCCCCATCCGCGACCAACTCCGACGCGGTTGATTCATCCGTCATAGTCTTACCCTAGTCCCTGAAAGGACGTCTTAGCGTGTAATTATGATGAAACTTGGGCGCGACATGCGTCTAGGGTCAAAAATGTAGCAGCGTCCTTTGGTCGATTAAAGCGCGGCCAAGTCGCCAAGGGCACCCGCGTTCAGCCAAAGTGCGAAGGCCACGACTGCAATGCCAATGCTTGCATAGACAAGATCATGCTTGGGATCCCAGGCACCCACATGGCGTGCCATCCAAACCACAAAGGGATAGGCCGCGACCCCGGCAAGCCCTTGCCCGATCAACGCTCCGAATAAGCCACCCAATTCAAGCCCCCCGATCAAGAAGGCCAGTGTCAACACCGCGCGCGCGGCGGACAGAACAAAAAACCGGCGCGAATCCCCGGCGGCAAGAGCCGCCTGTTCATAAGTCAACACGATGATCTGCGGGATCTGCATTGCGGCGATCAGCACGACAACCGCCCCTGCCATCGCATAGCGCGGATCGTAAAGCAGGCTGATCAGAACAACCCCCGCCGCAGACACCGCCCCGGTCAGCGCGATCATTGCCGCCGTGAGAAGAAAGCGCATCTTCTGTAGCTTGCGAAAGTTTTCAACGCTCTCGGACGGGGGACGTTCGCGGTAGACCGGGATCAAAACCTTGCGCGTCATGACACCCCCCATCAAGAGCGGGAAACTCGCAAGGAAGAACCCGATATTGTAGATGCCGAACTGATCCAGTGGCAGGTACTTCCCCAGTAAAAGCTTGTCGCCTTGCATATAAAGAAAGCCGCAAATCGTGCTGAGGAAAATCCATTTCCCAAAGCCGATCAGCTCATTCGCAGCAGCCCGTTCCCAACGAAATCGATTGCGCTGCCCGGGCAGGAAGACAGAATAAAGCACCAATAAGATCACCGACGCAGCAACGCCGCTGATCACCAGCGCCCAAACGGATTGCAGATACCATGCAAAGACCACCGCAATCACGATGCCGCACCCTTGAGACATGAGGTCCAGCCCGGTCAAACGCCCAAGCATCAGATGTCTGTTGGCGCTGTCCATGCGGGTCGGGTTGAATCCCGAAATCAACAGGCTGATCCCAGCGCAGGGCAAAATCCAGGCCAGCAATGGTTCGCCATAAAACGCCGCGACCGGCAGCGCGATAAGACACGCAAACGCCCATAAAAGCCCACCACGGATGACCTGAATGGTCCACGCCGTATCCAGGAAATCCTGATCGTCGCCGCGTTTGGACTGCATGATGGCCGGGCTGACCCCGACATCGGAAAACATCGCAAGCCCCTGCATGATCACCGCGACCAGCGCCATCATTCCAAACGCCTCGGGGAACAAGAGCCGCGTTAAAATCAAGTTGGAAGCAAGGCGCAATGCCTGCCCCATACCGTACCCGCCCAGCGTGAAAATCGAGCTTCGCATGAACCGGGCGTTCAGCGATCCCCCCCGGAGTTGTGCGGCCAATGCATGTATCACCGGCCACGGCTCCAATCGGTTGCGCCGGTCGCGGTCAGTCGAACGGCCAGCGCAACACCCGAATAGACAGCAAACCCGATAGGGTCTTTCAACGCGAGCGTTGCTTTGTCCAAGAGGGTGAATGTCGGCTTGTCATCGTTGCGCATCAGATCGGGATAGTGATCTCTGATTTCATCCACACCCGCGTTCTGTCGTCTACGCACCCGGACGAGATTACCCCAACCTTCGACCAGCGGCCATGTATAGGTCGCCGGAACGCCCACCCGTTCATGGGGGCGAAAGCTGAGCCTGACAAAGGTATCGTCAGAAATAATCTTGGGAAACTCTGCCCAGCGCATCCTGCCTGCGGCGTTTACGGCAAACAAGCCTGCACCAGGCACGCCGTGTTGCATAAACGGTACCTTGGCATAGATGCGTGCATAGGCGCGCGTCACCCATGTTTTCGGCGGGATCAGGTGCAACGTGCCGCTCGCATAACGCGGGTCAGGCGTATCAAGTGCAGTGAAAAGATCGGCAAGCAGTCGTTTCGACACTTCGACATCGGCATCAAGATAGACACGAACATCGCTTCGCGCGACTTTGTCGCCGGCATTCATCGCGCCAAGTTTCCCACCTTCTTTGCGGTCCAGAACGCGCAAATCCCAGCCTTTGTCTTCAAACGCACCCTGATGCGACAACGCCCGCTGCGCCGTCTGATCATGGCTGCCGTTCGAGATCACAATCACCTCCACCGGGTCGCCAAGCGCCCATTCACTCTGCAAAAGCGCGCGCAAACAGGACCCGATCAGGGCCTCTTCGTTCGAGGCCGGGATCAGAACACTCAGAACCGGCAAGGGTTCATCCGCGTGACCGCGCAGTACTGGCAACATGGTAAGGCAATTCCCAAACTTTCACAGGACCTGCTGAAGCAGTGTCCGAGTTGCATAGGATCGTGTCAATTTTAAGGATAGAGGGAAAAGTCCGGTCTCGTTGTCCTGTTTGGCGGAATAGGACTACCTCAACGCGCCCCAACGCGGATTTTCGTCGTTCAAGTGGCGCAATGCGCCCCAACTTCCCCACTGGCTTGGCGGCGCAACATCCACAAAGGCATTGAACGGGCTGTCCGTCAAACCCGCCCAAGCCGCAAGAGTGTCCCGATAAAGCGCACCCATCTGCGGCGAATAACTGAACCCAATTAGAAAATTGACAAGCCGATCATCTTCGATCGCCTCTCCGATTGGAGCCGCATGAGTGCCACCTTCGTACATAATCAACTCAAGCCCCGCATTTGCAGCAGCGCCTGCGTGATAGGGCCAAAGCGTTTGCGTCAACTCGCGCCACGACCCGTTCCGCACCTGTTCCAACGCCTGATCCATCACCCCGTCAAACCGATGTCTGGACACGTATTCCCGCAACGCCACGCGCGATAGGCCCTCTGCACGACCATCCGCGTCGGCCTTGGCCTCGGATAAGGTGAACGCATCTTGCAATGCACCGACTTCGCCGATTTCGTATCCAAAATAACCCGTGACCGCATAGGCATCGAACATATCCGCAGGCGCAAAGCCCAACGCGGCTTGAGCTTCGTCCCCATAAAGCACAGCTTGCTCAAGCTCCGGCCATCCGGTGTGAACCGACACAATCCGTTTCAAACGGCCTTCGGCCTGTGCGCCGTAAGCATCCGTCCAAATCTGCATCACCTCCGCCGCGCGTTTGCCGTAAAACTGCATCCAACCATCGCCGATGTCGCCCCACAGGGTTTCTGCCTGCCCTTGCGCCCATCGGGCCTGTTCAAAAATGAAGTTCCAAACCTCATTGGAATACTCGACATGCGCCACAAGATCTGGATCAAGCGTGTCCCGCACGGTTTCCGCAACCTTTTGGACAAACGCATTATCGGCCAAATGCGGTAACGTGAGCCACGGATCGGCCTGCATGGTATTTGCAAGATCGACGATTACCGAAAGCGGAGCACCGCGCCATGCATAGCTGAAATCGCTCTCAAGCGGCAGTTGATCCAAGCGTTTAACGGGGGAATCATTTGTGTTCATCCAGTCCATGAATCGCACGGTGTCTACCCGCCCCAGACGATCAAGCCAGACTGGATTAAAGACCGCGCCCGATTGATACGCTGCGACCTGATCTTCTTTAATCACCCGGATATTGCGGATGGGATCGACGGCAACGGTGTCGCGTATAGCGATCCCGACAAGGCCGGGTCCTGGTGTGTAGGCGAATACATGCAGCCCCGGTTCCCTCTTGATCACGCGCCCCCGACCGGTGACGTCAAGTGTGCCTTGACCGTCAAAGATCACATGGTACCGACCAGCAAGATGGGTCGCACCCTCGGGCTGATCAGTCAAAATCAGGGTTTCAAGGCGCGTCACCCCAGAAGGGATCCGTTGCGGCCAGCCTTGTGCATCAAAGACGCCATCAGCCAGCATCGTCTCAAACTCCATCCCGCCCCATTGATCTGGAAAATGCCCAATCCACGGGCGCGCAGATTTCATCAGATCAAGAAACGGGTGCTGCGTTGACCAATCAGAGATACCGTTAAGGCCAAACGAGATTCGGCCATGTTGCGCCGACGCCTGAGACGGGGCAATCGAGCCGCTGAGGATTAGACATACTGAAAATATGATATGGAAAACCGTTTTCAAATCCGCTTCACCTTTTCAATTGGCGTTCCAACTTGACCCAAGCCGGGCAAATTCTCCGTTAAAATCACACCACAGCGCCTCCTCAGTTGGCGAATGTCTTGAGTAAGGCTTGTCGCACCACTTCTGCGCTTTCAAGCTGTTTTTGGGCAGTAGCAACCGACAAATGTTCTGACTGCCCAGTTTGCTTGGCAGTATCGGCGGGCGGCGCAGCCACCAAAACACCCCCGTTATCAGTCATATCGAGGGCGTTCGTTTCCTTAGTTTGGTCAGACGGCGCGCCATCCGCTTGTGGTGCCGCTGGGGTCCGCTTGTTCCCTATTTGCGACGCCTGTTCCCGAAATCCTTCCGTGTAAAGACGATCGGCAACACGCTGCATATCTTCAGATGACGGTGCTGGGTCAAAACTTGTTATCTCGGCCAAGGCAATTTGAACAAAAGTGACGCTGTCAGAATGTGTCACAAGATGATCGACAAATTCCGAGACTACCCCCGAAGCGGCTTCCTTGGAAAGAGGATTGTCTGAGTGCAATTCCATAAGAGCATCAAAATATCTTTGATGGTCGAGAAACGATGCAAAGGTTGCCAACCAGCTTTCTTGTTCAAATTCTGTACCGCGCAATTCAAGCGCCACTGCGGCAAGCCTATCAGGATCGGACTCTGTGCTTTCTGCATCGACTGGAATACGATCCATGATCGCCGCTTCCGCTTGATGATGGATGATCAGGTCCGGAAACAACGCTGCTCCGGTACCGTTGAGTAACCAACTCAGGCGCGGAAACAGCATAATTTGCAAGCCGATGGGCAAATCTCCAAAGGTGTGCAACAATCCTAGCTTGATGTCATTTGGCACGTCAGCCGCATGCTTGGCAGTGGCGATGACGACATCCTCTAACGGGTTGCAATCGCCGAATCTTTGAGAACGGAGCGGCGACAAGCCAGTCAATCCATTTATGAAATCAGAAAATAAAACGATCTCACCCAGGCTTGGACCGGACGCCTGAAAGGCAACTTCCGCCTCATCTACCAAACCCTGCGACAACAATTTTGCGATTTCGATATAAAGAGCAGATTTCAAATCAAAGCCGTCTTCGCTGATATGCAAAAGCGCTTTGTTTTGAGAAGACTCGCCGTCTATTTCAGTCCAAACGGCATTGGACCAGAAACACCCCTTAGCCCGCGATTGTTCCAAGTCACGCTCCGAAATCGGCACGGCAGCCACGGCGGTCCTGCCGGTAGGGTTAGGCGAATGTGCCGTCACGTTTGAAAAGCCGCTGATATGGGAATTCTGACTGATATCCGCCGCAATGCGTCGAGTCAGTCGATCCACAACAGAAAAATCAAGATCGAACGGGTCGCCCACCGGGCCAGATATTTCGCCCATTGCCAGACGGTCAGGGAAGCTTGCAGCGATGACAGGAAGCTTTGGAAGGGATATCGCGACATCCTTTGGGGCATCGACGACATCAATTACGACAAGCCGCCCGATCCCATTGGTGACCCGAGGGATACAATCACAGTTGAGCAACAATTCCAGTCCATCTTCACTTTGAATAAGACTTTCAACTCGATTGGCGTTCAGCCGTTCGAACAACCTGCTGACATCAATTCTATCCAGCTCTGGGCTAACCTTAAAGGTAAACAGCCGCGCCTCTTGACGGATCTGTTCAACTTCTTTGATGTCCTGCTCGGTCGAGATGGTCAATCGCGTGAACGCGCCATGTTCGCCGGCGCGGACAGTACCTGAGTTTGCCAATGCTATATGCGGCCAAAAGGCCAAAAGGCCGATCAAGATATTCGGAATTCGGTCAAACATTGCTTTTCAACGCCCTGATCGCTTCGTCCAACGCTGAAAACCCGGGTCGGAAATGGTGGGGAATGCTCTGGCGGGCCACTTCAAGGCAAATCTTTGGTGGATGCTGATGAAGGTGCGATACAAACACCTCTTTTATCGCGCGGTAGAAATTGATGTCGTCATCCGCAGCCGCCTTGACCTTGAGCGCGAACGGAGCGACCAAACAATAGGCAAGGAACACGCCGAGAAATGTCCCGACCAAGGCTCCGCCGATCAACTTTCCCAGAACTTCGGGGGGCTGGTCTATGGACCCCATCGTCTTGATCACTCCAAGGACCGCAGCCACAATACCAAGTGCTGGCAAGCCGTCCGCAATGGATTGCAAGCCATGAACGGAATGTTCCAAATGATGCTTGGTTTCATCAATCTTCTTATCCAACAGCTCTTCTACCTGATTTGGATCATCATAATTCATTGAGGCCGACCGAAGCGTATCGCAGATGATGTCGAGCGCTGTATGATCTTTCAAAAGCTTCGGGAACTGAGAAAAAATGTCGGACTCCTGAGGGTTATCGATATGCGCTTCGAGTCCAACAGGGTTTTTGCGAGCAAGATTGATCAGTTGATAAAGCACCTGAAGGAGCTGATTGTAGTCCTCCGCTTTCCATTGGCTTCCTTTGAAAACTTTCAGCGTGTCCTTGCCCGTTTGTTTCAGAGACGCAAACGTGTTTCCAACTGCGAAGGACCCAACCGCCGCCCCCCCGATCATCATCATCTCGAACGGGAGAGATTTCAGGATGATGGTCAACTTGCCACCCGCCAAAAGATAACCTCCGAAAACCATCACGAATGTGAAAGCGATGCCCGCAATTGCGATCATGTGAATGTATCCTTTCCTGTGCGCATTGCGCGTTCACATCACGACGAATTCAGCATGCAGCGCGCCCGCTGCTTTGATGGTTTTCAAAATGTCGATCAGGTCATTCGGTGTGATCCCAAGCGCATTCAGCCCTGTGATCACGTCCGATAAGGTTGTTCCACCGGGCACCTCTGCTAAGGAAACGGCTGGTGCGTTTTCAATCTGAGCATTTGTTCGTGGCACAACGACAGTCTCGCCCTCGGCGAATGGATTAGGCTGCACGACGACAGGCTGTTCCTGAACGGTCAGAGTCAGGTTTCCCTTGGACACGGCCACTCTGGACACACGGACATTTTCGCTGATCACGATGGTGCCAGATCTTTGGTCCACAACCACCCGAGCAAGCGTGTCTGGCTCAATCCTGAGATTTTCGATCTGGGCAAGAAGATGGGCCGGTGACCGTTGCGCGGACGCAGCCAAATCAACAAATACCGTTCCCGAATCCGACATCGTGGCAATCGCTGCCCCATTGGCCACATTTATCGCGCGTTCAACCCGGAAAGCCGTAGAAAAATCTGGACTTTTCAATGCGATGGTCAATGACTGCATGTCACTGAAATCAAAAGCAACTTCGCGTTCAACAATGGCACCAGAAGGAATGCTGCCTGCTGTGGGCACTCCTTGAACGGTGCGGGCGGCATCACCTTCGGCAACGACGCCTCCGGCAATGATCGATCCTTGTGCAACCGCGTAAATCTGGCCATCAGCAGCGTTGAGTGGGGTCATGACAAGTGTGCCACCTCGCAGGCTTGATGCGTCACCGATGGCCGAAACGGTCACGTCGATCCGGCTTCCTGCACGGGCGAACGGATGCAACTGGCTGGTCACAATCACAGCCGCGACATTCTTGGCACGGAATTGTTCGCCCGTGACATTGACACCAAGCCGTTCAAGGATGTTCGACATCATGTCCTCGGTGAACGGAGAATTGCGCAAGCCGTCTCCGGTGCCATCAAGGCCAACAACCAGACCATAGCCGACAAGATCGTTGCCACGCACGCCTTCGAAATTGGCCAGATCCTTGAGCCGAACGCCCTGTGCAAATGCCATGGCGGGCAGGCACAGAAAAAGCAGTCCGTACAAAAGCGCTCTCATCTTAAATACTCCGCCAATGAAGAACGGCTTTGTCGTGCCGCGATCCGGTAGAACACCTCAAGCTGTTGTTGCGCGGCTTCGAATTCCGAGGCGGCTTCAAACTGGTCTATGCCGATCAAGGACAGACGATCTGACGCAATCCGCGCCAAATCCGATTCCGTAGCGATCCGGGTGGCGTCGATCATTGCTTCGGTCAATCCAAGGATTGCGCGTTCCTCTGTCAGATTGCGATCTGATTGCACCAACTCAAAATGACCTTGGCGCAACAGCTTTGCCTGCTCCGACGCCGCAAGACCCAAGCCATCATCTGCTGCCAAACTGGCCTTGGCCAGCGCCTTTAGCGTGTCTCTCAAGGTGTCGTCATCCGCCCGCAGACCAAAGGTTGCAGTGTCCGAATTGCTTAGCGGGAGTGTCATGAAGCCCGTCTGCGAACCCTGATATGCATCCGTTTCAAATACACCACCTGGCGCATCGAACCATGTGTCAATGGCATTCATGAGATCTTGCGCGCTGGAAGCCCCTGCAACATCAGACCGCAACCTATCCAGCACAGCTGCCCCATCGGGAAGTGGTGATGTCTGCGTGTCGGTGCCCGAAAACAGATGCCGGCCGGCAATTTCGGAATTCAGGGCGTTCACCGTGTCGATAAAAACCTCGGACGCGCTGTTTGACAGCGTTTTGAAGTCAGACCCGTGAGTCAGCTGAGATACCAGCGCAAAGTTTTTCGTAAGGCCTTCAGTCTGGTCCTGAATACGCCCCAAAATGGATTGGGTTGCCCCAGCAAACAAAGCGGCTTCGGCAATACCGCGTTGATGCTGTTCCAGCAGAACTGCTTTTCGATCCAGGAGAGATGCCGCCATCGTCGCTCCGCCAAGATGGCGTGCCTTGTCAGAAGCCAGACCAGTCGTTGCTGCCTGTGCTGCAAACTCTGCACTGCTGCGCAGGCTGGCCTGAAATCGGCTTGACAGCATGAATGACGCAAGATCACCAATTGCTCGCATGTTTTGTTCCTTCAAATTCTAAGAAGTTCAGACAGCATGTCATCGACCACCTGCACGACCCGGGCATTGGCCGCGTAGGATTTCTCAAGCTCGATCAGGTTTTGCAGTTCCTGATCCGTGTTGACCCCGCCTGCTGCAACCGATTGACGCACAGAATCAAAATGGCTCGACGCGAAGTCTCGTGCGTCGACTGACCTAACTCGGTTGGCAGCGGCATCGCTTCCAAAGGCCTGGAGATGTCCGACAAGCGATTTGCCACCCGCGCCCAAAGCCAGTGATCCCGCCGGGCGAGTTTCCAAAATCTGTTTATGCAATCCAAGCAGAAGATCAGATTGTCCGACGCTTCCTGGTACCAGAGCATTGATCCCGTCACGCCAGCGCCACGGCTCTGCATTCGTGCTGCCGAGCACCGTGTTCAGAGCAATCCGACTGGCAATCCCAGTTTCGTTACCCGCTGCAAAGACCAGGCCCGAATCGGTAAATACACCCGCATCGCCGGGGCCGAGTGTGGGGTCTGCACCCCCGGGTCCGAACCGTTCGATCGCATCACGCGCGATCCCGTCCAAACGGGCCTGGGCCTGCGGTGCTATTGTATCACGAAGTTCGAACTGCGCTGCGAGCGCCCCGCCTTGCATCATTCCAGAACCAGGAATGTCGATCTCTTGCCCGTTGATCTGTAGCCGTGACAGCAGACCATTAGAAACGTTCATATGTGGCAACACGGTTGGCGCGGGGTCGAAACTGAACCTGACCGCGTTCTGGTCAAGCAGTGTTCGCCCTTGTGCGCTGAACACGGCGATAACGCCGCTGTCGCGTTCAACGACATGCAAGGGTACATAATTCGACAGCGTGTCGAGGATGGTATCGCGTTGATCCATCAGACCATGCGCATCCTGTCCGTGATGCTTTGCTGTCATGATCTGCTTGTTGAGCTTCTCAAGCTGCGACAACCCCGAATTCAACTGGTCTACAGCCGTTACGATTTGTTGATCTGCTCGGGTGCGCAACGTCCCCAGACCATCACTTGCCTCGCGCAGCGCCGACGCAAATCCTTCTGCGGCGAAACTGACATCTCGCAACCGGGTTTCGGAGGCGGGATCAGTCACCGCAGACATCAGAGCGGTTTCCATCCTCGTCAGTTTTGCGGCAATCGATCCCAGCGTGTCGATGCTTCCCACGATCTGTTCCAGGCCGGTATCAAACGCGGCAAAGGCTGAACTTGCCGACAAATCCGCCGCAGCAAGCCGTTTTTGATAAGCCAAAATCGGATCTGACTGCCGGGTGATCTGGGCCACACGCACGCCACCTGACGTTTGGTTGACATCGGTTGCAAGCGTCACGCTGCGACGGCCATAGCCTTCGTTCAGCGCATTTGCGATGTTTGCGGCAATGACGGTTGTGCCACGGGCGTTGGCCGTCAAGCCACTCATCGCGTTTGAAAGTGCTCCTGAGAGACTCATGACTTTGTCCTTCCCCGGTCAGGGCTTTAACGTTTGATGTTCGTCGCTTCTTGCAACATCTCGTCGACGGTCTGGATGACCTTGGCGTTCGACGAATAGGCCCGCTGGGTCCGGATCAATTCGGTCAGTTCATTCGCGATGTCGGTTGCCGATTCTTCGAGAGCGAAGGACAGAATGTCGCCGGTCGACCCGTTGCCAGCATCCCACAGAAAGAAGCTGCCACTTTCAGGGGTTGGCATGTAAAGCTGGCTTCCGGCCGCGGCCATTCCATTGGGATTGGGAATGTCGACCAACGGAACCTGATACAGCGTCCGGGTTGTGCCAGTGTCATAAAACGCCGTGACCAGTCCGGTTTCATCCACTTCGACAGAGGTGACTTTGCCCACTGGCGCGCCGTCACGACCGATGTTGAAAGGCGCAAAAATATCAGAGAGTTGGGACAAACCTTCATTCAAGCCGGGCCGTCCGATATTGATGTCGATCGGTCCACTGGGTGCGGTAATAGTGAAAATACCAGTGGCTGGATCATAAGGCCCGCCTACGGTGTCAGTCGCACTTAGCAACGTGCCACCCAAAGTGCGTGCATCGTCGAATTCGAGGTCATATTGCCCAATCACGGTCGCAGGATCGGCGCCATCAACCACCGCAAGTGTCCATTGGTTTGAAGTTCCAGTGGTGGGAACCACAGGGGTGAACGTAAATTCAAGAGTCTGTGCACGTCCAAGATTGTCATAGTATTCAATGGATTGGGTCAATGGATCACCCAATGCGCCGACTTCGGTTTCGGTTGCGGGCAAATTGATCCCCAATTCGATACGGGTTGTCGGTTCGCCGCTGAATTGGTTGACGTTGATCCGAACAGGTTCCAACGCTTCGCTGGTTGCGCGGGGATAATTGGGGATGCTGCCATCAAGGTTCGCAGGCCATCCCAACAGGATTTGGCCCGAAGCAGTGCGCAAATAACCGTTTGCATCCGTTCGGAAAGACCCGGTTGTTGTCAGGAACATTTGTGGTGTTTCCGACCCCGACAAGACCTCTGTCGCTTGTGCCACTGGCAAGAAACCACGACCGCTGACAGCAAGGTCTGTCGGGTTCGATGTTGTGGCAATCGCGCTGTCCTGGTCGATATACCGCTGTGTCGTCGTACGCACGCCACCCGCAGTGTATGTCCCGCCGCCCGAGGTCACGACCATCGAATGAAAATTCGCCTCGACCCGTTTGTATCCCGGTGTCTGGGAGTTGGCGATATTGTCGGAAATCGTGGCCAAGCGGGTTGCGTGTGACGCAAGGCCAACGACGCCCGCGCTGAGAGAAGAGGAAATCGACATGAAACGCCTTTCTGGTGAGGTGGCTTGTGGTCCTCATAGAAATACGGCGACGGGTTTAACGGCAGGCTAACGGATAAAAATTGACTTATTTCCCCAGATTGGCTCAGTACCTCAGATAGATAATCTCGATCCGGTTGTTGCGATGCGACATGAGGTTATCGACAACGGGCGCTCGGTCTCCGTAGGCGGTCACGCGTCGGACGCGATCCGATTCCAAGCCATAGCCGGTCAAAAGATCGGAAACCTGAAAGGCACGCTCTGCTGACAAATCCCAAACCGGGTCTTCAATTCGTACGATTGGGGCTTTGGCGACGTGACCTTCAACCGCGATTTCGTTGCGCAAAAGCTTGCTCGCCTCGCGGACAGCAAATGCGATTTCGCGCATAAGATTGGTTGGCTCGGCCCCATCAGTAAAAAGCGGTTCCTCTTCGGTATCGAAAAATTCGAGCACCAGACCTTCATCTGTGACCCGGGTCACGACGTGGCGCAACCAGCGATCCTCGACCATACTTTCACCGCCAAGACCCAGCAGAACATCCTGAACTTCTTTGAACGCTTCGCCCTGACCGCCATCTTGTTGGGAGTCGTCATCGCCTCCGTTTGACGCATCCCCATTGGAATCCTGAAGCGAGCTTGCCCCAACACCCATGCGGGGCAAAACATCAGACGCGAAAACGCTTTCCCCCATGAACATCCCGTCAGACCCACTGGACAAGCGGCTGATCGGGGCGGTCGGGCTAAAATAGTCCGCGATTCCCTTGCGTTGCTTTTCAGTGGTCGCATTCAACAGCCACATCAGCATAAAAAACGCCATCATTGCAGTGACGAAGTCGGCATAAGCCACCTTCCAGGCACCACCATGATGCCCACCTGCAACGATGATTTTCTTACGCTTGATGATGACTGGCGCGACATTTCTGTCGATCGCCATACCCTACTCTCCTTACGCCCCGCGATGGGGATAGCAGGTGGACGTAAACCTTAGCTTAACACTTAAAAATGGAGGCGTTTCGTAGACCCGCGCAATTCGCCTGAACAAACACACACCTTGAATTTCCGACAAAATGAAACAGTTTTCCCCCAACGGCAGGAGACGATGATGCGCATATTTCTCACAGGCCTTTCAGTCTCATTCGCACTGACCCTTGGTGGCCCCGCCAGTGCAGAGATTTACCACCGCGAGACCATTCAGAATTTTCGTGCAGTCAGCATCGCTTACGATGCAGAGGTCTGTGGTATCTGGGTTGCCAATGAAAGCAACGAAGTTATTTTGCTGTCCACCTTCGGAAAGGAACTTCGCCGCTTTGACACCGGCATGCGGTCGGTGCGTAGCCTGACTGTTGAAGGTGACAATATTCTGATCGCCAATGGCTGGGGTGAATTTCGCCGCCTCGATCGAGAGGGACGCCCAATAGATTCACCCTTCCGGCTAAGCGAGACGCTGTATGACACCGAAGGGCTGCACCGCGATGCGGATGGCAGTTTCCTGGTTGTCGAAGATGACCCATCGCGCCTGATGCGGGTCGCGCCCGACGGTACAGTTTTGATGGAGCTTTTCGGCGACAGCTTCGATCCCCCCATGACCGAGCCACAAGGCGTGACCCGTGATCCGTATTCCGGCAACATCCTTGTGGTGGATGACAACGAAGGTCTGAACAGCCTGTTTGAACTGGCCCCGGATGGACGGGTTCTTTCGGTGGCCCCGTTATCCGAGTATGGGCTGGATGCTGAAGGAGTGGCGTTGCAACCCGAGACCGGGACGCTCTATGTCGGGTTTGACAGCGGGCGCGCTTTAGCGATCTTTGACTGGATGCCGACGGAAATCACTATCAACACGCCTCTGGATCGCGGACCTGACTGTGCGTATTCCTGACAGTCACTGCCCGGGCTGGACGGCCACACGAGCACCGAACCGGACGTTCCAGACAAGCAGTGCAACAACCGTCACCAGACCAAATAGGTTGAGCAAGAGAGTTGCAGGCCAAAGACACGCAAGCCCGGCGGCAAAGCAGGCCAAGCGCATGACGATGCCAAAGGGCCGCTCCATACAACCCTGCAAGCCCGCCGATAACGCGTAGACACCAAACACCGCGAAGAAAAACACTTGTATCATTGCGGGCCAATCACCCGACAGGAAGGGCGTGTACGCGAATAGGACAGGCACGATATACAATCCCTTTGCCAGCTTCCAACTGGCCACACCCGTCGCCATCGCAGGGGCCTTGGCTATTGCGGCTGCGGTAAAGGCAGCAAGCGCAACGGGCGGCGTGACGTTGCTGTCCTGAGACAGCCAAAAGATGATCATATGTGCCGACAAAAGCGCGCTTGTGGCAACGGCAGGCGGCACCACCAGATCGCGCAGCGGGGCGGCGATCTCAAGAGGTAGGCTTTGGATCAAGCCTGCAGCCTCTGCATGGGTCAATTCGCGGCTGAGCATGTCGATCTGTTCCGGCACGCCAAACATGAGCACGGCTTTGGCCGTCTCAGGCAATGCGCCCGAGGCCAGTTGCGCGATCACGAACTGGTCGCTGATCATGCCCGACAATGCCGGTGCGGACAGCGTAGCAAGCACAATATAGGCGGCAGTCACAGGCAACCCCATGCCAAGAACAAGGCTGGCTAGCGCGATCAGTACCAATGCAATGAGGATGTTTCCGCCCGCCCAGCTTGCAATCATCAGACTGAACGTGTTGCCAATCCCAGCCGTGGCAATGACGTTCACGATCAAGCCAACGGCACAGAGCAGAACCGCCGTCAGAACCATACCCTTGGTGCCCATGACAAACGCTTCGAACACGGCCTTGGGGCCCATCGGGTTCTTCGTGAGCCAGCTTGATACGATCACCGCAAAAATGCCAAACACCGCCGCATAGGTGGGCGTAAAGCCGACCACCAAAAGCGTGATCAATGTGGCAATCGGGATCAGGAAACTCGCACCACCCTCTTTAAAGGCTGACCCAAGTGTCTGACCTTCATCCGGCATCGGCGGCAGGTTGTTGCGGCGCGCTTCGATGCGCACGAAAAACGCGACCGACAGGAAGTAAAGCAGCGCAGGGAGCGCCGCGACAGCCACGATGGTTTCGTAGGGAATTTGCGTAAAGCTAGCCATCACAAAGGCACCTGCCCCCATGATCGGTGGCATAAGCTGCCCGCCGGTTGAAGCCGCCGCTTCGACGCCGCCAGCAAATTTCGGTTGGAACCCGGCACGCTTCATCAGCGGGATAGTGATAACGCCGGTGGACGCGGTGTTGGCAACCGCAGACCCCGAGATCGTACCGGTTAGGCCGGATGCAATCACCGCGACAATGCCGGGTCCCCCCACCATCTTGCCCGCGACCGCACGCGCTATGTTGATCACAAACTCGCCAGCGCCGGACCGCAGCAGGAACGCGCCGAAGATGATGAACAAGAATACATAGGTTGAAGAGATGCGCGCGATCGTACCGAACATTGCGTCATCCCCAAAGATCGACCGGAATGCGACGGTCTCAACGCTCAGACCCGGAAAGGCAAAGACCCCACCGACATATTTCCCCCAGAAGGCAACATAAGTCAGCGACAGGATGATCAGGATGGGGATGATGTTCCCGGCCACGCGACGCGTCAGCTCAATAGCCCCAAGAATACAGATGATGACCGCAATCCAGTCTGCCGTCGCAAGTTTGACGCCTCGGTCATAGATCGCGTTTTCGGCAAAGGTCAGCCATACGGCAGAGGCGGCAACCGCAATCCCTATGATCAGATCAAGGGCAATTGGCGCGGCCTTGCCACGCGCGCCGCGCCACATGGGGTAAAGAATGGCGGCCAATGCCGCAAAACCGGCAAAGTGGAAGCTGTTCCGCTGCAATTCGGACAGCACGGGATCGAAGGCGACATAGATATGTCCAACCGCGATAAGGAAGCAAAAAACTGACAATACGACGTCAGCTGTGCCCCGGAACGACCGCAAGCGGCCTCCGTCTTCGTCTTCGTCAATCTGTGCCATTGCCCCACCCGATCCAGTTTGGCCAGCCCGCACCAAAGCGCGGGCTAGCCGGAGTGTCGGTTTACTGAGCGATCAGACGCTCAGGTACATCCAGGCCAACTTCCTGGTAGTAGCGCAGCGCACCTGGGTGCAGCGGCAGGGGCAGGCCTGCAATTGCGCTTTCGATGGCCATAGCCTTTGTGGCTGGGTGGATCGCCTGCAAGAATGGCAGGTTTTCGTACATGGCTTTGGTGATCTGGTAGACATGCTCTTCTGGGACATCCGTGCTGGTCGCAAGGAAGTTTGGCTGCGCGATTGTCTGCACATCCATGTTCTGACCCGGATACGTGCCGGCTGGAATGGTGAACGGTGTCCACAGACCACGGTCGCCGTCACCCATCGCCATTTCTTCTTCAGTAAAGTTCAGCAGCGTGACGGAATCGCCAGCGGACGCCATCAACTGGCTGATTGCACCAACCGGGATACCGGCAGGAATACCAACGCCTTTAACCTGGCCGTTCTGAAGCGCCTCGGACGACGGGCCATACCCGCCGAACACCAGTTCATAGTCGGTTTCGATGTCGATACCGAATCCAGACAGGATTGCCGCGTTCGACCCGATTGTCCCAGAGTTCTGGCTGCCCAGCGCCATGCCTTCGCCCTTGAGCGCCACCATGTCGGCCATTGTGCCTGTGGTTGCGGCGTCGGACGAGATGATGAAGTGCTCAACGTTCTGCCAAAGCATCGAAACCGACCGCATGTTTTCCTGTGCGCCCACTTCGGCCAGCGGGCCAGTGCCTGTGCCAGCGTAATAGCCGTACAGACCCTGCAGAATCCCGAACTGGGCTTCGCCTTCGCGGATCAGGCGCACGTTTTCGCCAGACCCGGCAGAGCTGATTGCTGCCATACCAATTTTCGTGCTTGGTTCAAGCTTGACCTTTACCAGCGTCGCAAGCGCCACGCCAACCGGGTAATAGGTGCCACCAGTCGATGCGGTTGCCAGAATATACGTAGCGCCTTCGTCCTGAGCCTGAACGGCCGCACCCGACAACGCAATAGTCGCGGCCAATGCCGCGGTCTTGAAGTGTTTCATGATGTCCTCCCACTAAGTGCACTTTTGACAGCGCTGCCCAGACCATACGCAAAGGAACACTGTGTGGGTAGGAAACAATCCGCAGGTTAGCGAAAACAACGCCTGCGGAAATCCGCAGGGATCAGTCGAGTAGCTTGGATTTCTCAAGACCCAGCTTGACGATCTTGTCATTCAACGTGCGTCGCCCGATGCCCAGCGCCTCGGCCACCGCATCCATACGGCCGCCGTGGTTCAAAATTGCCTGAGAGATCAGGGTCTTTTCAAACCGCGCCACCGCTTCGCGCAGCGTGGCGGGCACATCGTCGGTCTGGTCATCGGTGCGCAATGCTTCGGCCACCGATCCGCCCCCGCGCCGCGCGGCCAAGACCCGGCGTTCTGCCACATGGCGCAATTCACGCACATTCCCCGGCCAGCCATGGGCCAAAAGGGCAGCGGCATCTTCAGGCGTCATCTCAATCGGGCTGATTTCATAGGTTTCACAAAGTTGACCAACGAAATGCTCATAGAGCAGGACAATATCATCCCCACGGTCGATCAACCGGGGCAGGCGCAAAGCAAAGGTATTGAGGCGGAACAAAAAATCTGCGCGAAATGCCCCCGTCTCAACCAACGGCCCAAGTTCGTCATTGGTCGCGGCGACGATCCGCACATCGGTCTGCACGTCATCATCAGTGCCCACTGGCTGGATGATCCCCGTTTCCAACGCACGCAGCAGCTTTGTCTGCACCGCAACCGGACAGGCTGCCACCTCGTCCAGAAACAACGTGCCGCCATCCGCCTTTCGAAAACTGCCCAAAAGCGTGTTCGCAGTACCAAACAACTGTTCTTCTACACGATCGGGCGCAAGCGTGGCACAATTTATGGCAACAAATTCCTTGTCGCGGCGCGGACCCAAACGATGCAGCGCCCGCGCCACCAGTTCTTTGCCAGTCCCAGTTTCGCCGGTGATCAGGACAGGCGCGTCAGACAAGGCAAGGTCAACCGCCTCGGCCTTGAGCTCGGCCACGCGCATATCGCTGCCAAGCAGTACGCGGTCCAACCCAGACAAAGACACAAGCTGTTCCCGCATCCGTCTGGTCATCCCGGACAATCGGTGCTGTTCCGCTGCATGCCTCAAAACCGTCAGCAACCGCCGAGGTTCAAACGGCTTTTCCAAGAATGAATACGCGCCGTTCTGAATCGCATCCACCGCCATCGGAATGTCCCCATGCGCTGAAATCAGAACCAGAGGCGGCGCAGGGCGTTTAGACATCTCGTCCAACAACTCTAGACCGGACATACCCGGCATCCGCACATCCGACAGCACAACATCCGGTGCGGTTGCGTCTAGCCGGGACAGGGCCACTTGCGCGCTGCCCACAGCTTCAGCCACCCAACCGGACCGCTCTAGCAGAACTGCCAAAGACTGCCGCATCTCGGAATCGTCGTCGACAATCAGCACCCGGAATATGTCAGGCATCGGAGCCATCCGCTTTGGGAAGAGTGATCACAAACACTGCACCTTGGTCTGGTCCGTTTTCAGCATAAAGCGTGCCACCCATTTCGTTGATGATCTGGCCGGAAATGGCAAGGCCAAGCCCCATCCCCTTTCCCGAGGGTTTGGTGCTGAAAAACGGCTTACTCAGGTCTGCAATGTTCAAACCACCCAACCCAACACCATTGTCTGACACTGTCAGAACAATCGATCCAGGCTGTTCAGTCATCGTCAGATCAACCGCCCCGTCCGTGATATCCTCGGTGGCATCAATCGCATTGCGCAAAAGGTTCACGATGACCTGCTCAAATCGCTCTGGCCGGCCACGCAAGGTGACCAATGCATCAGGCACTGTGACATTGAGCTGTGTCTGTGCGTCCCGTGCCGTATGCCTCACAAGCTGCATCGCAGCCTCTATGGTGTCATGAACCGGAAAGACGGTCGTTGTAGATGCAGAGGTCCGACCGAACAGCCGTAGTTGATCGACGATCCGCTGCATCCGGTCCACCAAACCCGAAAGCTGCGGCCAAAGCGCGTTGGGCTGTGCATCCACGGCGATTTCCTCGGCCACGAGGTAATTGCGCATCGCTGAAATCGGTTGCCCAAGCTCGTGCGTGATCGACGCTGACAACTGGCCCAATGCGGCAAGCTGTTCTTTCTGAGCCAGTTCACTTCGCGCGGATTCAAGCTTTTGTTCGGCGCTGCGCCGTTCCTCAATCTCGCGGGTGAGGCGCTGCCGGTCGGCGTTGGAAATCACCAAAGCATTCCGCAACTGCGCGGCGCGATAGATGGATGCGGCGACCGTCAAAACCAGCAGGCTCATCACCCCGCCTGCAACATAAAGCATAGCCAGGCGTCGCGATTCCCGCACCTCGGATAGCAGGTGCAATGACCAGTCCTCTTGTTCAAGATAGGCTTTGGTCCAGACATAAGCCGTGCCATCCAACCGCGCGCGCCTTTCGCCTTCTTGCACCCAATCGAGGGGAAACAAGGTCCTGTCTCCGAATTGCTGCTGCTCGGCGACCATGCGCCGGTCCGTATCAGACAGCGGGGACATATAGCCATAAATCAGGTCTGAATCAGAGCTGGCCAAAACCACGCCTTGTTCATCCGTCACCATGACCAACTCACCATTGCCCGACAGCGCACGGCTTAAGTCATCAAACCCGATCTTTACGGTAACCACGCCAAAGATCGTGCCATCAACATCGCGCACGGGTTCAGCAATAAAATAACCCGGCCGCCCCGTGGTGACGCCCACCGCATAGAAGCGACCAGCCCCACCTGCGACCGCATCGCGGAAATAGGGTCTAAAGGTGTAATAATTATCAACCAGGCTTTGCGCGTCCAGATAGTTTGACGACGCAATCGTCTTGCCGTTTAGGTCGAGCACATAGACAAATTCGGCCCCCGCCCGCGCGGCAATATCGGCTAGGATCGGGTTCAACCCTGCGGTGTCCCCGGTGATCAGCGCCTCCAGCGTTGTCTCGTCGACAGACAAGACATATGGCAAATGCTCAAGCCGGGTGAGCGCATCGTCTATGGACGATGCAAAGAACTGCGCGCGTTCAGGTGTTTTGGCCGCTTCGGTTCGCAGGAAGTACGACGCAAGCGCAAGATAGCCGACCACGGCAATCACGCAAAATCCCACAAACGCGGCGACCAGAAACAGCCCCCGCCGCTGTTGCGGGTCGTCGCTTTCATGTCCTTGTTTCAAAACCGTGTCGATCATCCTCAGACCTATATCGGAGGATGACCGGCAACGTCAGCGATAAATAGTCTGGTTATTCCGCCACAACCGGCACAGGGCCAGCATCCTCCTCAACCGGGCGCGCGGAGAGAACAAGCCGCAGCAATGGCGGCACGGTCAACAGCGTCAGAAAAGCCGACATTGCCAACCCACCAACCACAACGGCCCCCAGACCTCGATACAATTCAGACCCGGCGCCGGGGAACAATACCAGCGGGATCATCCCGCACACAGATGTCAGTGTAGACATGAAGATCGGCCTGATCCGGTTGCGCGTTGCTTCCTCGATCGCGTCAATCGGTGACATGCCGTCTTCGCGGAGGTGGTAAAGCGTCTGGTGCACGATCAGGATCGCGTTATTCACAACAATTCCGACCAAGATCACGAAGCCGAGCAAGGTCAGCATGTCCAATGGCTGTGTCCCGACCATATTGAGCACTGCCAGGCCGCCGACCCCACCCGCCGCGGCAACCGGAACCGAGATCATCACGACCAGCGGCAAAACAAAGGATTCGAACAGAACGGCCATAACCAGAAACACAATCACCATCGCCACTGCGAGGTTGATCTGAATGGCGTTCCACGTCTGCGAAAGCTGATCCGCCGTCCCGGACACCGACATCCGAACGCCGGGCGGCAAGCCCTGTTCTTCGAGCGCGGCAATCACCTCGGTTTCCAAAAGCTCGACCGCCGCCTCCAGCGGCAGCGCATCAGAGGGGCGCACTTCGAGCGTGATGGTCCGCAATCGTTCCAGATGGCGAATCTCGGTTGGTCCAGCAGTTACGCGCACTTCGGCCAGTTCGGAAACCGGAACAATCCGTCCCGTGGGTGTTACCACCGGGAAGCTGCCCACATCTTGCGTGCGCAGGCCGCTAAGGATCGTAGTGTCGCCCTTTAGCGTCAGGTCAAGGCGTCGGTTACCCACGTTGATCTCGGCCACGCGCAGCCCGTCATTGAACGCATCCACGGTCGCAGCCAGATCTTGTGTCGTCAAACCGGCATCTGCAAGCCGCACGCGATCTGGGATCAGACGCACCTCTGGTGCCCCAAGCTCAAGACCCGGAATGGGGCGGAACTGGTGCCCTTCAGAGCGCGGCAACAACTGGCCAATCGTGCCTGCAGCCCGACCCGCGACGTTCAGGATATCCTCAAGCTCATCACCCGAAATGTTCACTTCGATGGTGCGCCCACCGCCCACACCACGCCCGAACAGAGATGGCTGGGTCATAAAGCCGAACGTCCCCGGTTCGGCAAAGATCGGGCGCGACAGGATCGGGATCACTTCCGCCACCCGGCTACCGTCAACGGTTGCGGCACCAACAAAGCTGTTGCCAGGCGTGGCGACAAAGAAGAACGAGTCAAGCGCAGGCTGACCATCTTCGGTTTCGGTCTCAGGCGCGGCAGACCACATCGGGCGCGCGACCGCCTCGATCCGTTGCGCAATCGTTTCGGTGGTTTCAAGATTGTACCCCGGAGGCGGGATGATCAAACCGAATACTAGATTGCGGTTTCCCTCGGGCAGATATTCCAGCTTGGGCAAAAACAGCCAGGCGGCTGTCAATGCACCAGTGGCAATGCCAGCCACCATGACAAGCCCAGCCGTACGATACCGCACCGTGAACCGCACGTATTTCATGATCAACCATGTGAACCCACGACCGAAATGGTCGATTCCCGGCAAGGGCAATTTCTTGGTCTCACCGCTTTTGAGCAAACGGCTCGACAGCGCAGGTATCACCGTTACAGCGACCACAAGAGACAGCAAAACAGACACCGAAATCGCCACAGCGATGTCGCGGAACAATTGCCCTGCCTCAAGCTGCATCACGAGGATCGGGATAAACACCATCACAGTCGTCAGAGCGGACACAAGGATCGCGCCCCAGACCTGTTTGGCCCCGATATACGCCGCTTCGCGCCTCGATTTGCCCTCTTCCCGCAATCGAAAGATGTTTTCGAGCACGACAATCGCCGCGTCCACAATCATACCGACAGCAAAAGCAATCCCCGCAAGCGAGATCACGTTAAGCGTCCGTCCGGTCACCGCCATCGCCACAAACGTGGCCACGATAGACACCGGGATTGCCATACTGATCACAAGCGTCGCGCGCGGGCTGCGCAAGAATATCAATAGGACTGTGGCCGCAAGCAGACCACCGATCCAAATGTTCTGCGTCACAAGGTCAATCGCGCCTTCGATATAGATCGTCTCGTCATAAACCTGTTCAAGCGTCAGACCATTCGCGGCAACAGGGCCTGCCTCAAGGTCAGCGATGACCGCCTTAACCTCTTCCATGGTCGAGATGACGTTCGCGCCCTGCTCACGGACGATGTTAAAAGCCAGCGCAGGTTCCCCGCGAAAGCGGAGACGTGCCGTGTTTTCCTTGTAGGCAAAGGCCACGTCGGCCACGTCACCAACCCGCACTCGGCCCAACGCACCGTTCGCACCAAGGCTTTCGCTGCGCAGGACAACGCTGTTGATTGCCTCGATGGTGTTCAGATTGCCATCCGCGCGCACAGTATAGCGTCGCTTGCCTTCCTCGACATCGCCGGCTGAGATGCTGACATTTTCGGCGCGCAGGCGCGACACGACGGCGGGGATCGTCAGACCCAAACGCGCCAGCTCCTCTGGGCGGATCACGATCTGCAATTCGCGTGACACGCCGCCAAAGACGTTGACGGTAGACACGCCATTCACCCGCTCAAGACGTTCCTTCACGATATCTTCGACAAAGTCGCCATATTCCGGCAAAGACCGCGTGTTGCCCTCGGCGGCGCGAACCATGACCCATGCAATCGGGCTGTCATCAGAGCCTGATGTATTCAACGTCGGCTCACTCGCTTCGCTTGGATATCCGCCAACCCGGTCCAGACGGTTCGACACCAGCAACAGGATATCGCCCATATCCGATCCGATGGCGAATTCGAGCGTGACAGACGCTTGCCCGGTGCGGGCGCGGCTTGTCATAATTTCCAAGCCTTCAAGACCACGGAACGCGTCTTCCTGCGGGTTTATGATCTCGCGCTCGATCTCGACCGGGGCGGCCCCCGCCCAATTTGTTTCTACGACCACAACGGGTTTGCGCACATCCGGAGCAAGCTGCACGGGAATCCGGCTCAAAGCCAAAGCTCCGAAAAGAACCGCCATAATGACAACGGCCATGACGGCGATCGGCCGTTCGATTGAAGCGCGGATCAGGTCCATCGTTTAGCCTTTGCTGCCGGTTTCATCAGGCGCTCCCGCAGCCGGTGCCACTTCTGCTGGCGGACCAGTCGGCGCGATATCTTGTCCCGGACGCAGACGTTCGTTGCCGCGCACCACAACTTCGTCGCCTTCGGACAAGCCAGACAGGATCTCGAAGGAATTGTTTAGCGCCACACCAATCTCAACCGTGCGGGGCATGGCTTTGCCGTCTTGATTAACGAACACGCTCCAGCCGCCCTGCGCCTGAACAAGCGCATCTTTGGGCACCACAAGAACCTCACGCGGGGCGCTGATGGGCACATCAAGCGTCACCGTCTGGCCAACAGCGATATTGGCATCCGGGTCCGCCAATGCAAAACGGACCGGCCGGGTGCGCGTTGCCGCAAATTCGGTGGGCAGTATGGCCCGCAAGGCCAAAGACACGGTGTCACCGATATCTGTTGTGGCCGTGACCATCTGATCCTCGCGCAGGGCGCCGACGTATCGGGCGGGCACGTTGGCTTCGATCTCAAGTGCGCTGGTGTCAATCAGCGTGGCCACCTGACTGCCTGCCGGAATGAACTGACCCACCTCCGTGGCGACCTCAAGCACAACCGCATCAAACGGCGCACGGACCACCGCATTGTCGAGCCGGTAGCGAGCTTGTTCCAGCGCATTTATGGACGCCTGAATGCGCGCCTGCGCTTCTTGCTGGGAACCATTTGCTTCTGCAAAATCACTTGCGCGCTCTTCAAGCTGCGCTTCAGCGATGGTGGAATTCTGCCGCAAGGTCTCTGCCCGGCGGAACGCTTTTTCTGCACGGTCCAGACGCGCTGCCGATACTGCGATACCGGCTTCGGCGATAGCAATCTGGGCCTGGGCTTGGGCCATTTCGATCTCGAGCAGTTCGGTATCTAGGCTGGCCAGCAAATCTCCTTTGGCAACCCGATCACCCACGCGGACCGGCACCTCCTGGGCAACGCCACCAACGCGCGCAGCTACCGCGCTTTCACGCCCGGCAACCACCTCTCCAAAGACGGTCACGGTTTCAGCCATCGTGCTGGTTGACACGAATTCCGTTGAAACACCTGCAGGTCCGCCCTGCGCGGCAACGTCAAGCGGCAGCCCGAGCATCACGACGATCATTGCGCAGCGTGCAAGTCCTTGCATGATGCATCTCCTTTTGTCTTCGGCACTTTGCCGTATCACGAAATCTAGCGCAGTCTTGCGCAAAAGCATGGCAATACAGAGATTCGTCGGAGTTATCCGTTTTGGATGCTTGCAAAGGCATCATTTGATCCGGTCGCTCTTATTGTCTGCGCACAGGCTGGAACAGTGGAAACCCCGGTACAGGTCCATACGCGCCCGGCGCGAATTCGCGGTTCCAAGCCCAAATCAAGGCTTGTCAAACACACACGTGGGCAGTAGTTCCCCGTGCACGGTCGGGCTGTAGCGCAGCCTGGTAGCGCACCTGCTTCGGGAGCAGGGGGTCGGAGGTTCGAATCCTCTCAGCCCGACCAGTATCACCCAAACTATGCCCTAGGCTGACTTGGCCGCATGCAATCCGCCTTGCGCAAAGGCAGGAACCAATGCGCCAAGCTCCAATGCGCGTTCGGGATTTGACGCATTGCCATCCAGCGCCCGGCGTTTCACGCCTTGCAAGATCGAGGCCATGCGGAAGAAACAAAACGCAAGGTAAAACCCAAAGCGCTCGATCCCGGCAAGCCCCATCCGCGCACAATACGCATCAACAAAAGCAGCGTCCTCCGGGATACCAAGCGCCTGTCGATCCACCCCTGCGAGCCCACGTCCGGTGTTTCCAGGCGGCAATGACCATTGCATGATAACGGCGGCAAGATCGGCAAACGGATGGCCCAGCGTGGATAATTCCCAATCAAGGACCGCGATACAAGTGGGGCTGTCAGGCGCAAATAGCAGGTTGTCGATGCGGTAGTCGCCATGCACCAGCGTGACCCACCCATCATCGGGTGGCAGATTAGCATGCAACCAATCGATCAGCGCGTCCATATCGGGGATCACGTCTGTCTCGCTTGCGCGGTACTGCTTGGTCCAACGGTCAATCTGCCGCTGGTAGTAATTTCCCTGCGGACCGTAATCCGTCAATCCTGAGCCGTCGAGATCAACAGAATGGATCGCGGCAAGCACGCGGTTCATGTCATCAAAAAGCAGGGTGCGATCTGCAACACTCAGATCTGGAACACGTGGATCGACAAAGCTGCGCCCCGCAACATACTCCATCACATAGAACATGGACCCGATCAGTGACTCGTCCTCGCAAAGCGCGTGCATCCGAGCCACCGGCACATCCGAGGCTGCCAAGGCACGCTGCACGCGAAATTCGCGGTCTACCGCATGGGCAGACTTCAGCAACAGGCCGGGTGGCTTGCGGCGCAGCACATAAGCACCGGATGCCCCGGTCAATTTGAACGTTGGGTTGGACTGCCCGGTTGCAAATTTCTCAACCCGGACAGGCCCCCGAAAGTCAGGCACATTTGCGGCCATCCACGCCTCAACCGCCACAAGATCGAACGGTGCTGCGGTCATGAGTTGGTGTATTTGCGCAGTTCCGCGCGGGCGACTTGACGGCGGTGCACCGCATCTGGGCCATCCGCGAACCGAAGCGTGCGCAGATGAGTCCACATCCTCCAAAGCGGCGTGTCCTGGCTGATACCCGATCCGCCAAAAAGCTGCATCGCCTCATCCACCACCTTGAGCGACATGAGCGGAGCCACCACCTTGATTTGGCTGATCCAAGGCTGGGCAGCCCGGGTCCCTTGGGTTTCCATCATCCACGCCGCCTTGAGGCACAAAAGGCGCGCCTGTTCGATCTCCATACGGGCGTTGGCAATAATGTCGTAATTGGCACCCAATTCGATGATCGGCTTACCAAACGCCTCGCGGTGCAAGCCGCGTTTGCACATCAGTTCGAGCGCCTTTTCAGCAAGGCCAATGGACCGCATGCAATGGTGAATGCGCCCCGGCCCAAGCCGCCCTTGCGCAACCTCAAACCCGCGCCCTTCGCCAAGAACAATGTTCCGCGACGGGATACGCACATTGGTGAATCTCAGATGCATGTGCCCATGCGGAGCGTCGTCCTGACCAAACACGTGCATCGGGCGCAGCACCTCAATGCCGGGTGTGTCGGCATCCATCACGAACATCGTATGGCGGCTGTGCTTGGCGGCATCTGGGTCAGAACAGGCCATCAGAATATAAAGCGCACAGCGCGGATCACCGGCCCCCGAGATCCAGTATTTCTCGCCGTTCAGTACCCAAGCATCGCCATCTTTCTTGGCTTCGAACGCCAGTTGCGCGGCGTCGGACGACGCGACATCGGGTTCGGTCATCACATAAGCCGACCGAATATCCCCGTCGAGCAACCGGGTCAGCCAGCGCTCTTTCATCCAATCCGCGCCGTAACGCTCCAACACTTCCATATTGCCAGTATCGGGGGCCGAGCAGTTGAACACCTCGGCGGCAAGATGCACCTTGCCCATCTCCTCTGCCAGATAGGCATATTCCACAGTGCTCAGGCCATGCCCCTTGTCACTTTCCGTCAGCCAGAAATTCCAAAGACCGCGTTCCTTGGCCTTGGCCTTAAGCCCATCAAGGATTTCAATCTGCCGATCTGTGTGCTGGAATCTGTTACCGGACGGATGCTTGCCCACTTCTGCGTGATATTCTGCGTCCAGTGGCGCAATCTCGGTCTCAACCATTGCGCGGACATTTTCGACAAGCGTTTTAACGCGCTCCGACATTCCCAGATCCATAATGGCTCGCTCTCCCTTACGCGAAAATTTCTGAGATGCTAGAAGCAGAACCCACAAACGACCAGAGGTCGCGTGCCTGTTCTTCTCTGGTTGAAAAATATCCTGATGAGCGCGAGGGGTAAATCCCCTCGCACCCGTCTGATTGGCGCAGCCAATTTGAAACCGATCAGAAGTCTAGGTTTTCGACACTGAGCGCGTTCTGCTGGATAAACTCGCGGCGCGGTTCAACCACATCGCCCATCAGCTTTGTGAACAGGTCATCCGCTTCGGTCATGTCGTCGACCTTGACCTGCAACAGCGTCCGCGCGTCGGGGTCCAGCGTGGTTTCCCATAGCTGATCAGGGTTCATTTCGCCCAGACCTTTGTAGCGCTGATAGGTCAGCCCCCGCTCACCCTCTTCGAGAATTGCATGCAAAAGGTCCAGCGGGCCGTAGATCATCTGCTTTCGATCCTTGCGGACCAATTGCGCAGGCTTGTCGTAGACCGCTTGCAGGCTTTGCGTAAAGCTGCCGGTCTTGCGCGCCTCACCGGACCGAAGCATCGGGCCATCCAGGGTCCGCACTTCTTCGACACCGCGCAAGATCCGCGCGAGGCGGAAACCCCGGTCCTGCGTGATCCGGCCTTGCCAACCCCGTTCGTATTCGAGCGCAATCAGATCCAGCCGTGTCGCAACCTTGTCGGCCACGCCTTGCAAATCGGCATCCACAGCGCCCGGAACGAACGCCCCGGCAATCGCCGATTGCTCGAGGATATGGCGGGGATAATGCGTCGGGAAGGCATCCAGAACACGTTTGAGCTGGCGCGCCTCTTCGACCACGCGCACAAGATCCTGACCCAGAATGGCCTCGCCATTGCCCTGCACAAGCTGTGCACCATCTGTGCCCTGCTGAATCAGGTATTCTTCCATCGCGGTTTGATCCTTGAGGTACACCTCGGATTTGCCACGCATGACTTTGTAAAGCGGCGGCTGGGCGATATAGAGATATCCACCGTCGATCAATTCGGGCATCTGACGGTAAAAAAACGTCAGAAGCAGGGTTCGAATATGCGCGCCGTCCACGTCGGCGTCGGTCATGATGACGATCTTGTGGTAGCGCAGTTTCGAGATGTTGAATTCATCGCGCCCGATCCCGGTGCCAAGCGCCATCACGAGGTTGCCGATTTCCTGGCTTCCCAGCATCCGGTCAAAGCGCGCGCGCTCGACGTTCAGGATTTTACCTTTCAGCGGCAAAATGGCTTGTGTGCGGCGGTCACGACCAGTCTGGGCCGATCCCCCCGCGCTGTCACCCTCGACGAGGAAGAGTTCTGTTTGCGACGGGTCCTTTTCCGAACAATCCTTGAGCTTGCCAGCCAAAAAGTTCACATCCATCGCTGTCTTGCGACGGGTCAGTTCCCGCGCCTTGCGCGCGGCTTCGCGGGCAAGCGCGGCTTCAACGATCTTACCGACGATGCGCTTGGCCTCGTTCGGGTTTTCCTCGAACCATTCAGCCAGCTTTTCGTTCACAAGGCTTTCAACGGCCGGACGGACTTCGGACGAAACCAGCTTGTCCTTGGTTTGGCTCGAGAATTTTGGGTCGGGCACTTTGACCGACAAGACACAGGTCAAACCCTCACGGGCGTCGTCGCCTGTGAAATTGACTTTTTCCTTTTTCGCAATGCCCGAGGACTGCGCGTAATTGTTGATCGTCCGTGTCAGCGCGCCGCGGAAACCCGCCATATGCGTGCCGCCATCGCGCTGCGGGATATTGTTGGTAAAGGGCAGGACAGTCTCATGATAGCTGTCGTTCCACCACATCGCCACCTCTACACCGATGCCATCGCGATCACCGACCATGAAGATCGGCTCGGGCATGACCGGGGCTTTGGAGCGGTCGAGATATTTCACGAATTCCCGAACACCGCCTTCATAAAACAGCTCGGATTTGAGCGGTTCCGCCGGGCGCTCATCTTCCAGAATGATGCGCACGCCGGAATTCAGGAACGCCAGTTCGCGCAGGCGCTTTTCCAGCGTGTGAAAATCGTAGTCATGATTGGAAAAGGTCGTAAGCGAGGCCAGAAAGCGCACTTCGGTGCCCTTGTTGCCATTTGCGTCCCCAACCACTTCGAGGTGCTTGACAGTATCGCCGCGTTCGAACCGCGCGATGTGTTCCTTACCGTTGCGCCAGACGCGAAGTTCCAGCCAGTCGGACAGCGCGTTCACCACCGACACACCCACACCGTGCAGGCCACCGGACACTTTGTAGGAGTTCTGGTCGAATTTGCCGCCTGCGTGTAGCTGGGTCATGATGACCTCAGCCGCCGACACGCCTTCCTCTTCATGGATATCGACAGGAATTCCACGTCCGTTGTCACGTACCGAAACACTGTTATCGGCGTGGATTTTCACCTGCACAAAGTCGGCATGCCCGGCCAAAGCCTCATCAATACCGTTGTCGACGACTTCATACACCATGTGGTGCAGACCCGACCCATCGTCGGTATCGCCGATATACATTCCCGGACGTTTACGGACAGCCTCCAAGCCCCTGAGAACCTTGATAGAATCTGCGCCGTATTCTTCGGGAGCCTGTGCGGGGTCTGCCATGGAAATGCCCTTTGTTATTCTGGTGATTTTATACGCGAAAGCCAAAGGGTTGTCACGCGACTGACACAAGATTTAGCGGTCGGCGGATTTATCTGGCAGACAGTTTGTCAAAGGCCGTCACGGGCGGACACGATTGTGCCTGTGCTTGTTTCGGTCACTTCAAAATACTGGGCGCGCGACCCAAGTTCTGTGAACAACTCAGGGCCTGTGCCTGTCATCCACGCTTGCGCGCCCAGCGCCGAGATTTCATCGTAAAGCGCGGACCGACGGCTGGCATCAAGATGCGCTGCGACCTCGTCCAAAAGGACAATTGGCGGTGCCCCGAAATCCTTGACCAACGCGCGCGCGTTGGCCAGCACGAGCGAGATCAGCAGCGCTTTTTGCTCTCCCGTCGAGCTGTCAGCGGCAGGAACGCCTTTGGCCGCGAAAACCCCATAGAGGTCAGCGCGGTGCGGGCCAACAAGGGTGCGCCCCGCAGCCAGATCACGAAAGCGGCTTTCCTCGAACGCGACGCGCAGATCATCAGCAGTTTCGGGCATCGTGCCTTCGGTTTGCACCAGATCAAGCTGTGCCGCCGGAAACTGCGTGCTGGCCTGATCTTGGGCCTCGGCGATCCGGTCAAGCGCGCGCTGCCGGTTCGCATGGATCACAGCGCCTGTCTGCGCCATCTGCGCCTCCAAAGCCTTGTACCACATTGGATCGCGCACCTGATCCTTGAGCAGCCGGTTGCGTTCGCGCATGGCTTTTTCATAGGTCAACGACACATCGCCATGGTTCGGGAAAAAGCTGAGCGTCATGCGGTCCAGAAACCTGCGCCGCCCTTCGGCCCCTTCGATCCAAAGCCGGTCCATCGACGGCAAGAGCCACAAAACGCGCACCAGTTCGCCAAGGCGGGTCTGGGCTGCGGGCTTGTCGTTGATCCTGACCTGACGTGGCGCACCCTGTTCCGACTGAAACGCGATATCCTGAAGGCCCTCGGGGGTTTCTACCAGACCGTTGACCTTCCAGCCCAACGCTTCGGGGCGGCGGGTCATGTCCTGCGCCGAAGCGCGGCGCATCCCACGACCGGGGGAAAACAGCGATACCGCTTCGATCAGATTGGTTTTGCCTGCGCCATTCAGACCGTACAGCACAACTGGCCTTGCGTCGGGTTCAAGCGACACATGCAGATGAGACCGAAAATGCGAAAGCGTGAGGCGGTTGAGATAAAGTGGCAACAGCGCCCCCGTTCAAAGGCGCTGATGCGTCAAACGCGCATCGGCATGACGACGTAAACCGCGCTGGTGTCATTGCCTTCGCGCATCAATGTCGGGTCACCAGCAGAGTTGAACATGAACACCGCGTTTTCGCGGTCCACCTGGCTGGCAATTTCCAAGAGGTACTTCGCGTTGAAGCCAATTTCCAAGCGATCATCCCCATACGCAACGGCAAGTTCTTCTTCGGCAGCCCCGCTGTCGGGCGCATTGACCGACAGGATCAGGCGGTCTTCGTCCAATGAAAGTTTCACCGCACGCGACCGTTCCGAAGACACGGTGGCAACCCGGTCCACGGCTTTGGCGAATTCCGCTGCGTCCACTTCAAGGCGGCGTGTGTTGCCCTGTGGGATCACACGCGTGTAGTCGGGAAAGGTACCGTCAATGACCTTGGACGTCAGTGTGATGTCCGGCGTGGCAAAGCGCACCTTGGTTTCTGACACCGACACAGCGATCTGCATGTCGTCGTCATCCAGCAGCTTGCGCATCTCGCCTACGGTTTTGCGCGGTACGATCACACCGGGCATATCGTCGGCCCCTTTTGGCAGGGGCGCGTCGATGCGGGCAAGACGGTGACCATCGGTCGCCACACAGCGCAAAACCTTGCCGGCTTCGCCATCAGCGACGTGCATGTAGACACCGTTGAGATAGTAGCGGGTTTCCTCGGTCGAGATCGCGAACTTCGACTTGTCGAACAAGCGGCGCAGAACCGGCGCAGGGGCCGAGAAGTTCGCGCTATATTCCGACGATGCCATGACCGGGAAGTCTTCTTTCGGCAGTGTCGCAAGCGAGAAGTTAGACCGCCCCGCCTCGACTGTCAGACGGCCAGTTGCGCTGTCTTCGGACACCGATACAAGCGCGCCATCGGGCAGTTTGCGCACAATTTCATGCAGCGTCACAGCCGACACCGTGGTTGATCCGGCGCGTTCGACCTGAGCCAAGGCGCGATCCACCACTTCGATATCAAGGTCCGTCGCGCGGAACTGGACGGTTTCGCCATCCGCTTCGATCAGGACGTTGGCCAAGATCGGAATGGTATTGCGGCGTTCCACGACGGACTGCGCTTGCGACACCGCCTTAAGCAGTGTTCCGCGTTCCATGCTGAATTTCATGCGTTTATCCCCCGACTGGCCGGACGCCGACAGTAACCCGCATCAGGGTCGCTCTCCAAGCCCTTGTTTTGCAATTTCTTGGGCGTATTGCGCGCAGGGTCAAGGGCAGGCGCGCAGGAACGCGCGCCATGTTGGCAAATGTTGTGTGTTTGACTCAGGCCTCAAGCGCCCGACGCAGCAATTCGACGTCTTCTGCGATCTGAGCGTCCTGTTTTTTTAGCTCTTCGATACGCTTTACGCCGTGCATGACCGTTGTGTGGTCACGCCCGCCAAAGTGACGGCCGATTTCTGGCAGGGACCGCGTGGTCAATTGCTTGCACAAATACATCGCAATCTGACGGGGCCTGGCAAACGTGCGCACGCGCTTGGGACCAACCAGATCAGAATGGCGGATTAGGTAATGATCCGCGACCTTGCGCTGAATCTCTTCAATCGACACTTTGCGTTCCGATACACGAAGGATGTCAGTCAGACATTCTTGGGTCAAATCCATCGAGATCGGCTTGCCGACAAGCGATGCAAAGGCGAACAGACGGGTCAGTGCGCCTTCGAGGATACGCACATTGCTGACGATACGGGCCGCAAGGAATTCAAGAATCCCACGTTCGACTTCGAGGTCGGGATACATGCGCGAATACATCTCGGATTTGGACTGGAGGATACCAAGGCGCAGTTCGTAATCGGTTGGGTGCAGATCAACGACCAACCCGCTTTGCAGGCGCGATCGGATACGGTTCTCAAGATCCTTGATCTCGTCCGGGGCGCGGTCTGCGGAAATGATGATCTGCTTGTGCTGATCCACAAGCGCATTGAACGTGTGGAAAAACTCTTCCTGCGTGCTGTCCTTGCCCGCGATGAACTGAACATCATCGACCATCAAAACATCGACAGAGCGGAACAATTCCTTGAAGTCCATCATCTTGCGATCCCGCAGCGCCTGAACAAATCGGTACATGAACTGTTCCGCCGACAGGTTGAGCACGTTGAGGTGCGGATGCCGGGTGCGCAGCTCCCAGGCGATAGCGTGCATGAGGTGCGTTTTGCCCAGACCCACGCCCCCATACAGGAAGAGTGGGTTGAAAGTGACAGGGCCACCTTCGGCGACACGGCGCGCGGCGGCATGCGCCAGCTCGTTGGGTTTACCGACAACGAAGGAGTCGAATGTGAACCGTTTATCAAGCGGCGACCCATGTAACGTGTCAGTCAGCGCTTGGGCCTTGACCTGAACAGCAGGCGCCGCAATGGGTTCAACAGGAGTCGGAGCGTCTTCGACGCAGAGACGCGCACTTTGGGTGTCTGTGACCGTGTCAAACACGATACGACGGATTGAGGGGCTGATCCGAGCGACCTTGGACAACAGCATATCACCATAGTTCTGGGACACGTAGTTGCCGAAAAAATTCGTTGGCACACGGAACCGGGCAATACCCTCGTCCACACCAATATAGCTCAGTGGTTCTATCCAGCTTTGGAAACTGTTGGTACCCATTGTCTGATGGAGTTCATCCCGGATTGCTCCCCACTGGTCTTGCGTCATTTGTCCCTGTTCCACTGTCGGCATGTTGTTCCACATGCGTTTCCCCTAAACCGGTGGACATCATTGGCCCCCCATACGGCACATCGCGGGATCAACGCGTGCAGGACACCCAGAGCGAACTGGGTGTTCTGAAACTGGGATAAAACAACACCTGGCAACGTGGAGTTGGTCAAAGCCCTTAACATCAATATGGACGTAGCTGTCGACCGTTAATCGACTTTCACCGTCGTGCCAAAATCCAAGCAAATGTCTTTGCTGAATTTGCACTAACGGGGCCTGTCCCCCTGAACGCGATGTGACTCGCAAGTACGAGTTATAAGCCCAGACGAAGGCCCATCAACTGAACTTCGTTGTTGACTCAGACAAAGCCGGAAAAGAATCTCTGACCGGTGCAAAGCTGCGCAAGCGCCATAAAAAAACGCCACTTCGGATGAAGCAGCGTCTTGATTTTCAATCCCAGTTTGGTCAGCTAACGATTCTCAGCCGAGGGATTTGACCCGCGATGACAGCCGGGACACTTTGCGCGATGCGGTGTTTTTGTGGAACACACCTTTGGTCACGCCACGCATGATTTCGGGCTGAGCGGCGCGAAGAGCAGCAGTCGCAGCTTCTTTATCGCCGGATGCGATTGCTTCTTCGACTTTGCGGAGGAATGTACGAATGCGCGAACGACGCGCTTTATTGATGGCGAAACGCTTTTCGTTTTGCTTTGCGCGCTTCTTTGCTTGGGGCGAATTGGCCATGTGATGTATCCTGGTTCGTTTGGTTCAAATAGGTTTGCATAAAACTGCACGCCCGGAACCAACGACCGGATCGAATCTTGCCTAAGCGGGCAGCACACGCATGTGACGAGGCGTATAGCCCCAGATGGCCTTTGTGAAAAGACCCCTTTTCGCGATTATCTGTCGCGGAACTGGGCCGTACGTTTTTCAAGAAAGGCCGCCATGCCTTCTTTCTGGTCTTCGGTAGCGAACAGCGAATGGAACAGGCGGCGTTCAGCCAGCAAACCTTCACTCAGCGTTGTCTCGTAGGCACGGTTCACCGCCTCTTTGACGGCGAATGTGGCCAGCATGGATTTCTCAGCGATCTTGGAGGCGGCGGATTGCGCCTCTTCCATCAGCGATTTCGCAGGAACGACACGGCTGACAAGGCCAGAGCGTTCGGCTTCTTCTGCGTCCATGAACCGCCCGGTAAGATGCATGTCCATGGATTTAGATTTCCCAACATACCGGGTCAGACGTTGCGTGCCGCCGATACCTGCCACGACGCCCAAGTTGATTTCGGGCTGGCCAAACTTGGCCGTGTCAGCCGCAATGATGAAGTCGCACATCATCGCCAATTCGCATCCGCCGCCCAGCGCGTAGCCGGACACAGCCGCGATGATCGGTTTGCGCACCTTGCAGACCGCTTGGGATTCAGAGCCGAAGAAGTCGGACATGAACATCTCGACAAAGGTCTTTTCCGACATTTCTTTGATGTCAGCACCCGCAGCGAATGCTTTGGCAGAGCCGGTTAGGATGATGCAGCGCACTTTCTCATTGGCGTCTGCGTCTTCGAGCGCGCTTGCCAATTCAGACAACAACTGACTGTTGAGCGCATTCAGCGCGTCTGGCCGGTTGAGTTTGATGGTGGCAACGTGATCTTCGATTTCGACGATGATCGTCTCATAAGCCATGAGGTCGGGCTCCGTTCGGTGATCTGTGGCGTGCAGCCTTACGCATCTGGCTGGTACCGTTCAAGCTCTCTTTTCGCGCTACCTCTGGCAAGTCGGGCAATAAAAGGTCGAGCGTCCCGATTGCACAATCCGACGGATCTCCGTGTCACATCCGGGGGTGCGACACGGTTCACCCTCACGGCCATAGACATCAAAGCTGTGCTGAAAATACCCCAGCTCCCCATCGGCTTGCCGGAAATCCCGCAAGGACGACCCGCCCGCTTCAATCGCTTCTGACAACACGTCCCGGATGATCGGCACAAGCCGTGAAATCCGGTCTTTCGAGACTCGGCGCGCGGGCCGTGTTGGGTGAATTTTTGCCCTGAACAGGGCTTCACATACGTAGATGTTGCCCAGGCCCGCGATCGTTTTCTGGTCCAACAACGCGGATTTCATCGGTGTGTTGCGGTTGGAGAGTGCAGCCAAAAGATAAGCATCATCAAAGCTGTTGCCCAACGGCTCGGGCCCGATGGACGCCAACAGGGGGTGCTGTTCGGCCCCGTCTGTTGCAAACAGGTCCATCGCGCCAAAGCGACGTGGATCGTTGAAGGTGATGCGCGCGCCATTGTCCATGTGCAAGACAACATGGTCGTGTTTCTCAGGTGCCGGGTGGTCATGCACGAACTGGCCCAACGGATCACCCGACACCAGCATCCGTCCGGACATGCCAAGATGGATCAATGCGGTTTCCCCGCTATCCAGATCGGCAAGGATGTATTTCGACCGTCTGCGCAGCCGCAGAACGCGCGCGCCCGTCAGCCGATCCGCCATATTTTCGGGAAACGGCCACCGCAGATCAGGACGGTTCACCTGCGCTATTGCGATGACGTACCCCTCCATAGCGGGGGCAAGCCCGCGTCGTACCGTCTCAACCTCGGGCAATTCGGGCATTTGGGCTATCCTGTCTGGTCGCGTCGCATTGTAACGTGGTGTAGGCGCTCTATAAGAAGTTCTGGCAGACAAAACGGCAAGGCTTATGGCAGACGAAACCCAATCAACCACGCATTTCGGATTTCAGGACGTACCCGAGACCGAAAAAGCAGGCCGTGTTCAGGGCGTGTTCAGCTCTGTTGCATCGAAATATGACGTGATGAACGACGCCATGTCATTCGGTATCCACCGCATCTGGAAGGATGCGATGATGGATTGGCTGGCACCGCGCGCCGGGCAAAAGCTTTTGGATGTGGCAGGCGGAACCGGCGACATTTCGTTCCGCTTTCTGAAACGCGCAGGCCGTGGGCACGCGACCGTTCTGGACCTCACCGAACCCATGCTGGTCGAAGGCCGCAAGCGCGCCGAGGCTAACGCGATGAGCGGCAGCCTGGAGTGGGTTGTCGGGGACGCGATGCACCTGCCCTTTGAGGACAACAGCTTTGATGTCTACACGATCTCGTTCGGCATCCGGAATGTGACGCGCCCTCAGGAAGCCCTGAACGAGGCGTTCCGCGTTTTGCGCCCGGGCGGCCGCTTGATGGTGCTGGAGTTCAACCAGATCCCTAACGAATTGATGCAAAAAGTCTATGATCTGTATTCGTTCAACATCATTCCACGTCTGGGTCAGGCCATCGCCAATGACCGCGACAGCTATCAGTATCTGGTGGAATCGATCCGCAAATTCCCTGATCAGGACACGTTCTTGGGCATGGTTCGAGAGGCGGGGTTCGAAAACGCCAAGTACCGGAACCTGAGCATGGGTATCGCCTGCCTGCATTCCGGTTGGAAAATCTGACGTGAGAGGGCCACACAACATCCTGCGCCTGATCCGTACGGGTGCCACGCTGGAACGTACGGGTGCGATGGGCGTCGTACTTGATGCCTTCGACGCGCCCAAATCGCTGCGCGTCGCGGCCCGGCTTTTGGGCTGGCCGTTCAAATGGCTGGGCTACGAAGGCGACCCCTCTGTCCCACCGGCCCCCCGCGCCCTGACGGCCTTGGGTCCGGCATATATCAAGTTTGGTCAGGTCCTCAGCACCCGACCCGATGTTGTCGGCGATGAGATGGCCAAACAACTGCGCGTCCTTCAGGACAAGCTGCCGCCCTTTTCGGTCGCTGAGGCCAAGGCGATGGTGGAATATGAACTTGGTGTTCCGGTCGATAGCGTGTTTTCAGAATTCAGCGAACCCGTCGCCGCTGCCTCGATTGCGCAGGTCCACAAAGCCAAGCTGGCGCAGACCGGTGAAACAGTCGCCGTAAAAGTGCTGCGCCCGAACATCGAAAAGGATTTCCGCAAGGATATCGACGCCTTCTACTTTGCCGCAAACATGATCGAGTTGTTATCCCCGTCGTCGCGCCGCTTGCGCCCATTGGATGTGATCACGCATTTCGAAGGTGTCGTCATGGGCGAATTGGACCTGCGGCTTGAATCCGCGGCAGCCTCCGAATTTGCCGCGAACACTGCGCAGGACGACGGATTTCAGCTTCCAGCAATCAAGTGGGATCTGTCGAGCCGCCGCGTGATGACTCTCGAATGGGCCGAAGGACTTCCGCTTGGCGACAACGACGCGTTGGATGCTGCTGGTCACGACCGCGCGGATCTGAGTGAACGCGTGCTTCAGCTGTTCCTGCAACACGCGCTGCGCGATGGATTTTTCCATGCCGACATGCATCAGGGCAACCTCAAGGTTGCGCCCAACGGCGATATCATCGCGCTTGATTTCGGGATTATGGGGCATATCGATGAATACACCCGCCGGGTCTATGCCGAGATCCTCTATGGTTTTATCCGCCGCGATTACAAACGCGTGGCTGAGGTGCATTTCGAAGCGGGCTATGTGCCCAACGACCGGGATGTCGACGAATTTGCACGCGCGCTTCGCGCAGTCGGAGAGCCGATTTTCGGCATGGACGCCACACGCATTTCGATGGCGCGACTGCTCAGCTACCTGTTCGAGGTGACGGAACGGTTCGGGATGGAAACACGCACAGAACTGATCTTGCTTCAACGCACGATGGTTGTGGTCGAAGGGGTCGCCCGGTCGCTTGATCCTAAGATGAACATCTGGAACGTCGCGCAACCGATTGTCGAAGATTACATCAAGAAAAGCATTGGTCCGGGCGCGTTTGCCAAGGATCTTGGGAAGACCGCGCTTGTTCTGGCCCGGTTTGGCCCACGCCTTCCCGGCCTGATGGAGCAAGTGCTGATTGCGCAAGCTCAAGGCACGCCAGAACCGAAAAACAGCCCCGTCAAGACCGCGATGCTTTGGACGGGGGTTGGTGCAATTGTGGGTGCCGGGCTGGTCGTCCTGATCGAGGCGATTTTCTAACCCAACTTGGACGTTCGTAACCAAATCCTAACGCTCTGACCCGTACCTTCTGCCAAACCGCAGAATGCGAGGGCCGTGTGTTGACCGGAATATTGGTAAAATCCATCTTATCGGGTGTGTTGGTCGCAGCGCTTGCTGCAACTAACGCTGGTGCAAGCCTGTGTGACTCCGCAGCACAGCGCGCATCTTCGGAAACGGGTGTTCCGCTAGATGTCATGCTGACAATCACCCGGCTGGAAACGGGCCGGGGCAAGGGCGTGGACCCTTGGCCTTGGACAGTGAACCACGCAGGTGACGGATCTTGGTTCCCATCTGAGGATGACGCTCGATCCTACGTATTTTCCAAGATCAAACGCGGTGCATCCAACATCGACATCGGGTGCTTTCAGATCAATTACCGCTGGCATGCAGATGGGTTTCGGTCGTTAGACGATATGTTCAACCCGGACCTGAACGCGCTTTATGCTGCCAATTTCCTAAACCAGCTTTACCGCGAATTCGGCACATGGACCGAAGCAGTGGGGGCCTATCACAGCCGGACCCCCGAATTTGCCGAGCGTTACAAATCCAAGTTCCACACCCTGCGCGGACGCGTTGCCACACTTGATGTGCCAGAACCGAAAGCGCTCAAGCCAAACCGAAAGCTCGTGTTCGGACGGCAAGGCACAGCACGACCGGGCTCCGCGTTCCTTACAGATGCAACCGGCGCCCAACCATTCATTCCCCTTAACAGGACAAACTAATGGGAGGCAGCGTTACGACACTTTTCGCCAAACCAACCGTGGTTCTTGCGGTCGCGCTCATGGCAGTCATCGTCATGATGATCCTGCCTGTACCGGCGTTTATCCTGGACATCGGTCTGGCGACCTCTTTCGCGCTGGCAATCTTGATTTTCACGGTGACGTTGTTTGTCGAACGCCCGCTGGATTTCTCGGCGTTTCCAACAATCCTTCTGGCATCACTGATGCTGCGCCTGTCGCTGAACATCAGTTCAACAAAGCTGATCATCGGACAGGGCCACACCGGAACCGATGCAGCTGGCAACGTGATTCAGGGCTTTGCCGATTTCATCATGGGTGGCAGCGTGTTTCTGGGTCTGGTGGTGTTTTGCGTGTTGCTCATCGTCAACTTCATGGTCATCACCAAAGGGGCCGCGCGCATGGCCGAAGTCGGCGCACGCTTTGCTTTGGACGGCATGCCCGGCAAACAATTGGCCATCGACAGCGACATGGCGGCAGGGGCCATCACCCATGCCGAAGCGCGCGCGAGGCGGGAACGCGAACTGCAAGAAACCACGTTCTTCGGATCGTTGGACGGGGCCTCCAAATTCGTCAAGGGCGATGCGGTTGCTGGTCTTTTGATCACGCTCTTGAACATCGTGGTCGGCCTGATCATGGGCACCGTGGTGCACGACATGCCCATCGGTGCAGCCTTTGAAACCTACGCGATCCTGACCGTTGGGGACGGGTTGGTCACACAGATTCCGGCTGTCATCATCTCGATCGCCGCCGCACTGCTTCTGGCGCGTGGCGGGTCAATCGGCGCAACGGATCTGGCCATCACTTCGCAGCTCGGTCGCCATCCCGCCGCTTTGGCAACGGTTGCCGTTCTTATGGTGATGTTTGCGCTGATACCGGGCCTGCCCGTCGTGCCATTTCTCACCGGTGGTCTGATCCTCGGCGGCCTCGCCTATTGGGTCAGCCGCAACGCCCCCACCGATACAGATGAGACCCCTGTTGAAACGCCATTATCTACCAAAGACCGCCCGATTGGTGACGTTCTTGATCTTGACGACATTCACGTCGAATTCGCCCCCGATCTTGTTGATATGGTGCTCGATCCGGCAAGCGGGCTGGATTCCCGCATTGCCAATATGCGCACACACATTGCCAAGAGCTTTGGCACCATCATGCCCGAAGTGCGCCTGACCGATGACGCGATGCTCAAGGATGGCACCTATGTTGTGCGGGTGCACGGGGTCGAGGTGGCGCGCGGTGTGCTGCATCCAGACCTGATGCTTGCGCTGATCCCAGAAGGTGCAGCGGCCCTGCCCAGTGGCAGGGATGTCGAAGAGCCAGTCTACGGAGCCCCGGCCCGTTGGATACAGGATGCTGAACGCGAAGACGCGCAACTCAGCGGCCTAACGGTTGTCTCACCCAGCGAAGTGCTGGCCACGCATCTGCTTGAGGTGATCAAACGCAACCTGGGACGGCTTTTGACGATGAAGTCGCTCAAGCGGCTGCTGGATGAACTCAGCGCCCTATCCAACCCCGGCCGGGCTGAAGCGAACCGCGTGATGATCGAACAGACGGTGCCAGACAAGGTGCCGATGGACACCTTGCTTCAGGTGTTGAAGCTGTTGCTCGACGAACAAGTGTCGATCCGCAATTTTCAGCTTATTCTCGAAGCGATTGCCGAAACCCGCGGGCAAGGGCACACGGCGGAATCGATCTGCGAACATGTGCGTCAACGCCTGGGGTTTCAGCTTGTTGCAGCGATGCGGCGCGAGGATGGAACGATCCCGCTGGTGCATCTCGCCTCTGATTGGGAAAAACGGTTTGAGGAATGCGAGGTGACCAGCGATCGCGGCACGCCCGATGTCGCACTCCCGCCGAAAGACTTTGAAATCCTGTCAAAACGCATCGCCGAGGAACTGGCCCGCGCCAGTCAAAAGGGCCTGTTCCCAGCGCTTGTCACTCCGGGGCGCCGCCGTCGATTTCTACGCAGCCTGCTGACCGCCAAGGGGATCAGCAACCCGGTCATGTCCTTTGAGGAAATCGGCCTTGATGCCAAGCCCGCGCTTGTGGGCACGATTGCGGCCTAGCCATGGCGGAGGGCTTTCTTGACGAAATATCTGGCCAAATCTGGCTTGTGTTTGCCGTGTTTCTTCGGATCGCCCCGGCAATTTCCCTCGCGCCGGGATACGGGGAAAGCTACGTGTCCGTGCGGGTCCGGCTTGCTGTGGCGGGGTTCCTTTCGATTGCGGCAGCGCCCGTTTTGCAACCCCACCTTCCCGCAACGCAGTTGGAGGGATCGGCACTCTTCATCTTTGCTCTGCGGGAAATCACCATCGGGTCCTTCATCGGGATCATGGCGCGTGGCATGATCTTTCTGCTGGAAAAGGCTGGAACGATCATCAGCCAGACCGTTTCCCTGGCGCAAATGCTTGGCAATGCCGCAGCCCCCATGCCGGTGATCAGCCACATACTGACCACCACGGGCATTGCGATCCTGTATTCGACTTCGCTTGCCGATCAAATGCTCTATGCCTTCGTTGCGAGCTACTTTGTCGAATTGCTTAACATCCAAGACCTTTGGGGGTATTTCGCGGCCAAGATCACGGAACTTGTCAATTTTATCTTCAACAACGCAGTCGTACTGGCCTCAGGATTTGCGAGCCTGTTTTTCGTCTACTACTTGTGTATCGGGTTCATCAACAAAGCCATGCCGCAATTCATGGTCTCCTTTATCGGGATTCCCTTTGTGGCGCTGTTGTCGATGTATTTCCTGCACCAACATTTCGAACTGCTGCTGACAGTTTGGCAGGACAAGGCGCTGAGCATCCTGATGATGCCCTTCGAAGCCGCACGATGAGCGAGTCCGAGGAAGATCAGGGCGACAAACCCTATGAGGCCACGCGACGCAAGCTGGAAGAAGCACGCAAGAAGGGTGAAATTGTCCGGTCGCAGGACGTGGTCAACCTTGTCGTTCTTGCGCTTTTCACCGGCGCAGTGCTTGCGGTGTTCGGTGGCGTGATGTCCGACATCGTTTTCAACATCAAGGACTTCGTCGAAGAGGCGGGATCGCGGCGGGACCCGCTTGATGGGCCGCGCGTGTTTAACTCTATTGCCGCTTGGACGCTGCCCTTGCTCACGATCTTGTTCCTGATCCCGTTTGCAATTGTGATGGCAGGGCTGATCGGCACAAAACAGTTGCTGTTTACCGCAGACAAGTTGCAACCAAAGCTGAACCGGATTTCCTTGATCGCAAACGCCAAGAAGAAATATGGCTGGTCCGGTCTTTTCGAATTCGCAAAGAATTTTGCAAAATTCCTTGTTTTTGCGGGGCTGATGGCCGGGTTCATCAATGATGGTCAAAGACTGTTCCAAGGCGCCGTCGTCCGAGGGGAACACATGGCCCTCGCAAACCTGTATGACGTGGCCCTGCGATGGCTGTGGTTCACGTTGGTGGCCTATGCAGTTTTTGCCGCCATCGATGTCTTTTGGCAGGCACATGACCACGCCCGCAAGAACCGCATGTCCCACAAGGAACTAAAGGACGAACATAAAAACGAAGAAGGCGATGAACATGTCCGGCAGCAGCGCCGCGCGAAGGCCGAGGAAATCGCGACGAACCGGATGCTTCTCGACGTCCCCAAAGCTACGGTCGTGATCACGAACCCCACCCACTATGCCGTCGCCCTACAATGGACAGGCGAACTCAACACTGTCCCGAAATGCGTCGCGCGCGGAACCGATGAAACCGCGCGCAAAATCCGGGAAATCGCCATCCAATCCGGTGTGCCCCTGTATCGTGACCCGCCAACAGCGCGCAAACTTTATTCAACGATCAAGGTCGGAATGATGATCGAAACCGATCAATACAAGGCTGTTGCAGCGGCCATCGGCTATGCGCGTCGCATTCAAGACATGGTGCGCAAATGACATCGTCAGAAGGGCTGAACAAAGCGCTTGGCGTGCTTGATGCCCGTGTGCAGGCGCTTGAGACGATGTTGGCACGAGAAATGAAGATCAAGGACGAGCTGCGATCACGGCAGGTCGCAATCCTAGATCAGGAAAATGCGCTGGCGGCGACATTGCAAGAAAACGCAGCCATAGACCCGACGTCGTTCCGGTTTCTTGAGTTGCGGTTGCGCAAATTATCGAACGATCAGCGGCGCCTGCAACCTGTTCTGGCCAAATCCGCGATGCAGCGCCACTCCGTACAGGCGGCGTTGAAAACGCTCATGCGGCAACGATTGGGGCTTGCCTTGCAGATCGAAAAGCAAAACGCGCAAGACCCGGTTTTTCAAACCGAAGAAGAGCGCGCCCATGTGGTGTTCGAGATGCAAAAGCGGCGATGACGCCGCATCCGTGTCCCTATTTTAAAACGCGTCCTGACGCGCCATGTCCGTGATCAACACGGTCACGGATTGTTCACTCAGCACCTCTTTTGACCGTTCGGTCAATGCAGTTTTGACCAGTTCAAGCGTCTGTCGGGAAATCAATTCGTCCTCGAATCCACCCATTGCCGCAAGGGTGAACAGTTCAGCAAGGAACGTGTCCCGCAGCTTTGGTTCCAACCTTCGTACCTGATCGCCGACCCCGGTTTCCACCTCAAGCGCGACGGTCAGGATCACCATTGCCCGCACCCGATTATCAAGGATCACAGGCACAACAAACTGGTTGGGCAGTTTGACGATCTCGGTATTGCCTGGCTCGGCGTCACCTGTACTCTCACCGACAGCCGCACTGTCGCCGTCCGCGGCTGTGTCTGTCGTTGCGTTTGTATCCTCTCCCGCCGGGGCCAGCACGATGGCCGCCGCCCCTCCCCCCGCGAGACCAAGGATCAATGCAAACAGAGGAAGCAATTTTTTGAACATAGCGACACCCATCAAAAAGGCAGAACCGCATCCAGCACTTGCTGCCCAATCCGCGGTTGCTGCACATCGCTGATCTGGCCGCGACCGCCATAGGAAATGCGCGCTGACGCCATTTTGTCATAGGTGATTTCATTCTGCCGCGTGATATCCGCACGGCGGACAAATCCCGACACAAAAAGCTCTCGCAGTTCGAAATTGACCCGGACTTCCTGCGTTCCTTCGATACGCAAAACGCCGTTGGGCAAAACATCCACCACAGTGGCAGCGATCCGCAACGTCAGCTTTTCGTTGCGACGGACAGAGCCATTGCCCTGACTTTGGCTATTTGAATCAATCTCAACCGCTGCCTCAAGGCTTGCTCCATCGGGCAGGTCCTGATTGCGACGCTGGGGAAAACCCAGGAGTTGTGGCATACCAAGGCTTTCCTGTGATGACCGCCCACGGGACGTCGTGTTCGAAATCTCGGCCTGATCGTCGATTTCGATCATCACGGTCAGGATATCCCCAGTGGTAAACGCACGCCGGTCGCCGAATAGGGAGGTCTGATCACCGCTCCAAAGCGACGCTTGCCGATACGCTGACGTATCCGCTGTTGTCGCGGGCAGGCCGGAATAGACCATCGCCTGACGTTCCACACTTTGGGTTTGCGGCGACAGGGTTGGCGGTTTTCCGATATGATCCAGCCGTCCGCAATTCATGAGAAAGGATGTAGCGACAAGGCCAATGAGCAATCTGGATGTCATCTCAGGGAAGCACCTTCAAACGACCGTCTTCCATGACCTGTGCCCGTATCGTCGTCCGCGACATAAGGTTCATGGCCCGGATAATGTCGCCAACTGATCCGCGTTCCAAAGCACGGGCTTCGGTTTCTATGGTCAAACCCTTCACGCTGAACGTGGCCGCAACGATCTGGTTGCGTTCGATCAATGCCGCCAAGGCGATATCAGAGTGCAAAACGGGACGCCCGGCATAGATGGCGCGTTTAACCTCGGTTCCGATCACTGCATCAAGGGACTGGGCAGCTCCCGGAGTATCGACATCTTTAAGATGCACCGATTGTTCCGTAATCACGTCTCGTGGCCGCATAGTTTTCGATGCAAAAACCGTATCCGACAGAGCGGGGGTTGCCGCCAAAAGGCAGGCAAGAAACGACAAAACCCGCATCAGCGCACCTGCGTCGTGGCACCAAGCATCTGGTCCACCGCCGATATCACCTTGGCATTCAGCTCATAGCCGCGTTGCGCTTCGATCAGTTCGGTCAGCTCGCGCACGGGATCAACGGAACTGTCCTCAAGATAGCCTTGCCGCAAAGTTCCCAAACCGTCTTCGCCGGGTGTCGCCACCAAAGGGCCACCGGACGCTTCTGTTTCACCAAAAAGATTCCCACCAAGCGCTTCGAGCCCCTTGGCATTGGCAAAGCCAACAAGGTTCAGCTGGCCCAAAAGCTGCGGTTCCGCCGTTTCCGCGAAATAGGCGTAGACCTCGCCTTGGGGATTGATCGAAATGCTGCGCGCATCTTGCGGAATGACAATCTCTGGCGCGACCGGGAAACCTTCGGACGTTACGATCAGCCCTTCGGCGTTGCGCTTTAACGATCCGTCGCGCGTATAGGCCGCTTGGCCGGATGGCATCGCCACTTCGAGATAACCATTGCCATCAATCGCAAGATCGAGGTCCGAATTGGTCTGGCTTAAAGACCCTTGCGCCAGATGAACCGACACAGCGGCGGGGCGAACGCCAAGCCCGACTTGAACGCCCGTTGGCAAAACCGTGCCATCCGCGGCATTCACCGTGCCCGCGCGGGCAATTTGTTGATAATGCAGATCCGCGAACTCTGCACGACGGGCGTTGTAGCCGGTGGTGTTCATGTTCGACAGGTTGTTTGAAATGATCTCGACCCGCATTTGCTGGGCAGTCATCCCGGTTGCCGCAATTTTGAGTGCGCGCATGTCGCTTCCTTTACTTAATCAATGTTTGAAGGGCAGATTTCGCGCGTTCATGATCCATATCGAGCAGCGTTTGCCCCAATTCATAGGCGCGCTGCACTTCGATCATCCGCGTGAGCTGAGAAATCGCATCAACGTTGGACCCTTCAAGATGCCCTTGAAGAACCAAACCGTCCGTGGACGGAGCCAGGGCGGCATCTGTTCGGAACAGAACGCCGGATTCGCGGGCAAGGTCGGCCCCTGGTTCCGGCTCGACCACGCCGATCTGCCCAAGCAAGCGGTCACCAAGACTGACGGTGCCGTCTGCCGCAACTTTGACATCCGCCTCTCCCGGCGGGACGTTGATTGGGGCCCCCCCGATATCGAGAACCCGGTGCCCGTCCGTCGAAACGATGTCGCCCAATGAATCCACGTTAAACGCACCGGCGCGCGTCAGCCGCAGGCCATTCGGCGTATCGAGCTGAAAATAGCCAGTGCCTTCAATCGCCAAATCCAAAGCATTGCCTGTCTGCGTCAGAATACCCTGAGACGCCGAGGTTTTCCTGACACGCGCCGCCGCCATGGAAAGACTGTCACCGCCATCAACCGCTTGCACAAATTCAGAAAACACCAAACCCTGTTGGCGATAGCCCGTGGTCGCTGCGTTGGCGATGTTATGCGCGATGATCTCCATTTCGCGCATCAGTCCGGATTGGCGGGTCAGGGTCACATATCCTGCACTTTCCATTTCAGCCTCCTGCAATGGATGGAAGAATGATGGTTTGAAAGAAATCGATCAGGCTTTGCGTCATGAAGTTCATCGAAGTCCAAAAGACGCCAATGATTGCCACCAGTTTCGGCACAAAGGTCAGCGTCATCTCTTGGATAGAGGTCAGGGCCTGAAACAGGCCAATCGACACCCCGGCCACCAGCGCCGCCACAAGAACAGGCGCTGAAATCAGCACGGCAATCCGCAACGCCTCGCGCAGCACGTCATAGACATAACCTTCGCTCAGCACGGGATCAGACCGGCATGCGCAGGATTTCCTGATACGCCTCAACCACGCGGTTGCGCACCGTGACCGCGGTTTCCACCGCCAACTGCGACTGAGACAGCGCTTCGACCAACGCATGCGGATCGGCATCGCCGTACATGGATCCCATCGCAGTGCTTTCCGTTTTGGACAGCGTTTGCGCAAAATCTTCGGTGATCTTGGCAAAGCTCTGGGCAATCGCCGCCCTCGGATCAGGGTCCGTTGCAGGTTTCAGGGCAGCGTATTGCTGAGAGGCGAAAAGGGATTTGACGTCCATTGTGTTTCTCCATTCTGGAAAAGGTTACTTACGAAGCAGGTCCATGAGACCCGATGACATTTGACGCGCTTGATCGAACATCTTGAGGTTCGCCTCATAGCTGCGCTGCGCCTCGCGCGCGTCCGCGATTTCGAGGATCAGATCGACATTGGACCCGGCATAGTGACCGCTCGCGTCGGCCATCGGATGGCCAGGATCGTAGATTTGTTCACCCGCACGACGGTCGAGCGCCACTCTCTCAAGCGCGACTTTCGCCACACCAGATGTTTCGACTTCGGACGAAAACGCCACGGTCTTGCGCCGATAACCGGGGGTATCGGTGTTCGCCACGTTTTCGGCGACGATGCGCAGGCGGTGTGCCTGCACCTTGAGCCCGCTTGCCGAGACCCCGATTGAATTGGAAAAGGCTGACATTCTGTCGCTCCTATTGTTTGCTCAATGCGCTGCGCAGCATACCAAGCGACGCACGGTACACGGCAAGGGCGCGGTCATGCTGTCGCTTGGCATCCACGGAGTTCAGGATTTCATCATCAAGAACCACGCTGTTACCATTCGGGTCACTGTTGGTCTGCGCCGAGATCGCGGCGCTGCTTAGGTCGCCGGTTGGTGCCAAATGCCCCGGCCGCGTCGCCCGAAGGGCGAAACCGTCGGACGTGGGTGGAACCATATCCGCAAACGGCTTGACCGATTGCGCGCGATATCCCGGCGTGTCAGCATTTGCGACGTTCTGCGCCGTCAATGCCTGCTTCAGGCCAGCATGTTGCGCCATCGACAGCGCGGTTTTGAACAGATCCAAATTCTGGAACATGACAGGGCTTCTCCCTCGTGTGGTTCAACGAAGGCTTAACCCTGATTCCTTTAGAAAGGGTTTTCAGAAGCTGAAAGGAGTGACCGATGCAAAACGCTGCGCTGATACACCTGAAAACCAAGGTTGCGGATATCGCACAAACCAGAACCGTTGGACGCGTGATTGCGGCGGACGGTCACACACTTCGGATTTCCGGGCTAGAAGACGAGGTGTGTCTGGGGGACCGGCTGCGCCTCATCCGCCGCGATGGCACTTTCCTGATGGGGGACGTGTTGTGCCTCGGCCAAGATGGCGTGACCATGTTGCCTGATGATCCGCCGCTTCAGGTCGCGCTGGCGGATCGTGTTGTATCCTGTGGACGCGCGCAAATTTGCCCTGATTCTAGTTGGTTGGGCCGTGTGATCGACCCATTTGGAAACCCTCTGGATGGGCGGCCACTGCAAAAAGGCGGGCTATCCGTCGATATCCAAAACGCTCCTCCGGCAGCGGTGTCACGCAAAGCGATGGGCCCACGTTTGGACACAGGGTTTCATTTGTTCAACACGATGCTGCCAATTGTTCGCGGTCAACGCGTTGGGATTTTCGCGGGATCCGGCGTTGGGAAATCCCACCTTCTGGCCGACTTGGTCAGGATGATGGATGCGGACGTGGTCGTCATGGCACTTGTTGGGGAGCGCGGACGGGAAATAAACGATTTTACACAAAACGTTCTTGGCGAGGCGGGCATGAAACGCACCGTTGTTGTCGCCGCCAGCGCAGATGCCGGACCAACAGCACGCATGCGTTGCCCGATGACCGCGATGCGCATTGCCGAAGTGTTCCGGGATACGGGCAAGCATGTTCTTTTATTTGTCGATTCCATCACGCGATTCGCCGAAGCCCACCGTGAAGTTGCCGTGTCAGCGGGGGAATTTCCCAGTTTGCGGAGTTTTCCACCCTCGACCCCCATGCAGATCACAAAACTGGCAGAACGCGCCGGACCCGGACCCAGAGACGCAGGCGATATCACAGCCGTTTTCAGCGTTCTGGTCGCCGCATCCGACATGAACGAACCGGTTGCGGACATGTTGCGCGGCGTTCTTGACGGCCATTTCGTTCTCTCCAGAAAGCTCGCCGACCAAGGGCAGTTTCCGGCCGTCGAAGTGCTACAATCTGTTTCACGGTCGTTGCCGGACGCGGCAAATACTGTCGAAAACACCCTGATCCGAAAGGCCCGCCGCCTTATCGCAACCTACAACGACTCGTCCGCCATGGTTCAGGCCGGGCTCTATGCAGAAGGTTCAGACCCCGATCTCGATCAGGCAATCCTATTTCACAACTTGTTTTCAGAATTTTGCACCAGCACAACATCTGACGGGATCGGCGCAAGTTTTGAGAAATTGCGGTTCTGCTTGCGGCGCAGCGGCGCACTCAAGGACTAGACGTTGGAGTCTGCTGAGATGAACTACGGTTGTTTATCTCAGCTTTGGAATTGAACTTAACAAGATAAGCGCCGTCTGAAGGGAGCTGCTCTGATTGAGCGTTTCAGCCTGGCGCATGATCAAGAACCGCCGGGTCACCGCGTCCGCCATCGGATCACCCGCCAGTTCAGTAACTTCGTTGGTTCCAAAAACCAACGACGCCTTGTCCATCATGCGTTCGTGTTGAACATCAATATCAAGCTTTGAGAACTCGGTCGGAAGGCCAAGGGCCTTTTGCATAACCTCCCTCAGTGGGGGTGTCGCAAGAATTTGGAACCAAGCCGTGGCATTGGACCCGGCAGTGCCTGCGACCTCTGTCAACGACCGTTTGAACCCAAGAGCAAGGCGCATGTCAGTATCAGATTTCCCGATCTCAATCTCAAATGATTGGGCAAGATAATTATCAACCGTGCGCTGTGCCAAACCAGCAATAGCCTTGTGTCCCGGCGGGGATTTCGAAAAATCGAAATCCTGTGCAAGCGCCCTGTACCGCCTGTCCGAAAGTTTGTTTGCAAGGGCTGATGGATCGCTCACGCCCTCTGACATAACCGTTTTTATGAAATGCCGACTTTCGATGTCATCAGACAACCCATAAGCACCAAGAACAAGACGTAGAAGCCGCCTGTCAGAGACAATGTCATCGGGTGTACTCAAATCAGCAAATCTACCTTTAAAGTACTGCGTGTCGGATTGCGTAACATAATTCGTGTTAAATGCAGCCTGTTGAGTGCCCAAAGTGGATTTGAGCAAAACCCATGCTGACAACCCATTACCCAATACAAACGGCTGAAAGCTCATTGGCATCGGCCCATCAGAAGATGCAGCTCTAGAGGCAACAATTGCCTGAGCTGTTTCAAACAAGAGTAAGGATTTTCGTTGTCGTTTGCGTCTGCCGCGCGGGCCAATATTTCCGAACTATGTTCATCGCGCAAAATATCTGAGAGTGACTGAATCTGCCCGGCCAAACGTATCCGAATCGCGGCTGAATCCACCTCACCACTCAGCAAAAGTTGTGCAAGATAGCAAGCGCGTCGAACCGGCGTGTTCGCGTCATCAGGATGTACGGCATCCTTTAGCCGCAGGATGTTTGCCCCCGAGCTGAGAACAGTTATTCTCGAACGACGGTCACCATTTTCAATGACTGCGCCGTTGATGAGGACACGCTCCTTGGGCCCAAGTTTAAGAACCAGACCACTCATGACTCACCTGTTCTTGTTCCTAAGCCCCGTAGGATGGAAAGATTGATATCAAGCAGAGGCGCAATATCCAAATCTTCCTTGAGGACATTTCTGGAATATTCTTGAACGAATTCGCCAAGATAAAATAGCTTTGCACGCAAATCCGCAGGTAACGCGTTTTGGGAATTTGCGACATCCGCAGCCAAGGTTATCCATAGTTTGCGGTTGATCTGCACCGCTTCGGCAAAGGCGGGAAAATCATCTTTTCGCTTTTGCCTTGCGGATTTCAATCGCCGCGTAGCTTCCAAAATAATCTCGATTTCCGCATCCTTTGTGGATTTTATTGAAGAGGACGTTGCGTAGGCTTGGTACGCTTGGGTATGTGCATTCACAGCTATGACCTATGCCCTATCGTTGAAATAAAGTTGGTGTGGGCCGCCGGAGCGGCCCAAAATCAGGTTTAACGGAACAATGACAGAAGGGATTGCGGTGCCTGATTGGCAATCGAAAGGGCCTGAACCCCCAACTGTTGCTGAACCTGAAGCGCCTGAAGGCGTGCCGACGCCTCTTCCATATCCGCATCGACCAAAGTACCGATCCCCGACTTCAAGGAATCAGTCAGGCTCGAAATGAAATTTGCCTGAGTATCGATCCGGCCCTGAGCAGAGCCAAATGATGCGGCGGAGTCGATTGCGTTCTGGATCATGAACTCGACCGCAACCAAAGCCGCATCTGCACCGCTGTCTGAAGTGACATCAATATCGTTCAACTTTTCCAAGCCGCCGCCGATGGTCACTTCTGTGGGGCTTGTTAGCGTGTCGATCCGGGCCGCGATCGTATCAGTGGCATCCGTCACGCTTGAACTGATGTTGAGATTGTTGCCCGACGCTGTCACATTGAAGACATCTGTATCAAGGCCTTGCTCAGCGGCATAAATCGCAAAAGCTTGGGCAAGACCTTTGGCCACGTCGCCCGCTGTGTCACCATCTCGAGCGATGTACATAATCTTCTGCGCATCCGCCGCCGTTGCTCCGGTGGTGTAATCGGCGGGGTCAAAGTTATCACCGTTAGCATCAGTACCCGCGATACCAAGGCTAAAAACCTGACCAGCCCCAGTTGGCGCAGTCACCGTCAACGACTCTGATTGCGTCGCGTTAAGCGTGGCTGCCGCGGTCAGGTTGGCAACCGTACCACCGGTAACAGAGCTCGCAGTCGTTCCGAGATCCTTCTTGCCGATTGCGATATCACTGGCCGCAACACCAGCAGAAGATCGATCAAGCGACGCCAAAACATTGACCGTCCCAGAGCCCGCATCAGTTCCACGATTAGACAGAAGGTTAAGGCCGTTGAATTGTGCAGCGCCAACAACCGCGTTGATTTGGTCACGCAGGGCCACGATATCGGTTTGGATTTTGGCGCGGTCAACGTTCTGTTCCTGTGCGGCAACGATCTTGCCCTTCATGTCGGTCAATAGATCAGTCACCGTTTCTGCGCCATTTCGGGCGACCGCAACGGTCGATTCCCCAAGGTTAAGACTGTCAGAAATACCCTGAAACCCTTTCACATCGGATTCCATGACCTTCGAAATTGCCCACACAGCCGCATTGTCACGCGCATTTCCAACAGATTTACCTGTAGAAATAGTATTTTGCGTTTCCGTGAGACGGGAGTTGATAGACTTTAGAGTTTGAAGCGCAACCATTGCGCCGTTATTTGTCAGAATACTGGACATTGTGTTCCTTTCAGTCGTGCTTTGCACAGGTTCGATCTAACTCGATTCAATCCTCGAGATAGAAGTGAAGGTCATTCTGACACATGCCGAGAAATTTTCCCGCGCCACGGGTATCGTGCCCTGCCAACCTGCCAATGAAATATGAAGAAAGAATGAAATCAGTTCTTCTCTTTCACCTAATTATGTACAATTTTATATTTGAAAGGTTCGGCGTAAGGACATCGTTCATATCTTTCTTCTACAAGATAGGAGCGCAACTGAGGGCCGCACATTGCATGTTAATACAAATATAGCCGATAGTCGAAAGAAAGAATTAGCAATCGCGCCTACGCTGAATACAAATCAGTTAGGAGTCAGTGCTGATGCGTTTTCCCTGATCATAAGACTAAACTCTGACGACTCTCACAAAAATCATAAATCCATTCCTGAATTTGAAGCTATTGATGAAAACTTGAGGATATCTACTTCAAATGAATTGTTCAATGGCTCTATTGACCTCACAACACCTCCAAATAAAATTGAATCTGAGCCTCATTATTCGTCCAACCAAGAATACGTGGATGCGGATGACACTCTTGTAGAGGATGAAACTTCCTATAATTACAAATTAACTTTGTTATTAACTTCTACCTCATCAAATTCTTCACTGACGTCTCAATCTAGGTTGCCAGATGAAGAAATTCACTTAGATGAAGCTCCACAAAAAGATTCCAATAAAACACCTCTAAGTGAGGAAAAATCCTTAACAATCAAATCATTTGAAAATGAAAGAACCCAGCCTTCCCTACGAAATCTGAGTGGTGGTCATAAAGAAGCCTTATCTTTCAGCCCACTTATGCAATTGACTTATGCTTTATCACAAAAAAATTCGCAAACAAGTCTAGTACCCGCTTCACAGCTCATTAAAAATAACCTTCCTCAGGAAACACCATCAGTACGTTCAATTCCGGAATTTGAAATTTGGCCAGATCATGATGAGAAATTTGGCCCTCAAATATCTTACTCTGGGAATAATCTCAATTCCGAAGTCTACAAATCTTCAAAAACCCCTACTGCAGAAATTCTATCTTCATTTCACGTTTCAGATTCTATAGGAACTTCAAATAATCCCAAAACTTCGTTAGGGATATCAAAACATGAAGCCGACCTAGCTCCAAAAATGCGTATCAGAAATCCTGATCCATTGATACACCAGCTGGATCAATTACAAAGGTTACAATTTGAAGCTCCCAAAATTCAAATAAACTCTGTGCGCTCTTACATTAGTGAACGTACAGATGATGTATTTGATCAAGAAATTTCCTGGCGTAGCGAAAACGCAAACACCCCTTCGGTGCCATTGCATGCATCGACGGCAAATGGAAAATTACTTATATCACCAGATCTAAATTCGCAAAATCCTAGACCGACACTGCCTATACATATCGAACCCAAGGATAGCGGCGATTCAATTGATATTTCAATGCGAGTGAAAGACGCTGAGTTAGATATCAGCTTCAGCACTAAGAATAGAGATGCGTTTGATCTTTTGTCAAAGTATCAAGATGACTTGAAAAATACACTGAAGAGAAGCGGTGTTGATGAGTATTCCTTAACCTTTGATATGAATGATGGTGATCAACGTCAAAGCAAAAATAGCAGTAGCCACAAATCAGAAATGGAAACAAATTTGAGCGTCAAGGAAGTCGAATATCAATTGTTTTCTGGTGCCAATGGCATCGATCTGCGGGTATAGGAGAAAAATATGGATATCCCACAAATTGGCGGTTCACCAACATCGGTTGGGCAGGCGACGGCAACGGATGTGTCAGGCGATTTTGAAACATTTCTTAAGATGATGACAACGCAAATCCAGAACCAAGACCCGCTAAGCCCGATGCAAGCCGATCAATTTGCCAGCCAATTGGCCACTTTTTCCATGGTTGAACAGCAAACACTTACAAATCAGCGATTGGAAGCTCTCATAGGCGCAATGGCAACCGGCGGCCTGGCCGGGTATTCTGGATTGGTTGGGCGGGTAGCCGCGCATGAAAAGGCTTTTCAATTCTCTGGAACGCCGGTTGATCTGGAAATTGGTGGATTTCGAGACCCTGACGGAAACGCCAAGCTGGTCATTCTTGACAAGAATGGTTCCGTCTTTTTTGAGCGGAGCATCCCTGCAGGACAAAGCAGGATCACTTGGGACGGCACCGATCCGGAAGGGCGGTTGGCACAGCCCGGTCGATATAGCGCTGAGGTACGGCGCAGCTCAGACAATGTGACACTAGATGTGCCTGTATCCACCGCCGCAATGATCGAAGAAGTTCGATTCGGGAATGGCCTAGCAGAGCTTCTTTTGGCGGACGGAACAATCATCTCAGAAAACGCTGTTTCGACACTTCGCTAGCGGGTCGGAGCCTGGAATACATCCAGCCTTCCCTGAAACCCACAGCCGATGACCGATGAAACTATCCGTTACGCCTGAAGCGGCTTTACAATCAAATCGCCTTCTTCACGCGCCTTGATCGCAAGTGCCGCCGCATGCGAACCTGCCGCAGTTGTGAAATACGGAATCTTGTCATAAAGCGCGACAGATCGGATTTCCCGGCTGTCTTCGACAGCAGCGGCACCCTCGGTCGTGTTCATGACAAGGTCAATGCCTCCGTCCTTCATCATATCGACGATGTTGGGCCGGCCTTCATACACCTTTTTTGTCGTTTCGCACGCGATCCCATGCTCAGACAAGAAAGCCGCCGTTCCTGCGGTCGCCACAATCAAAAATCCCAAATCCGTCAGAATTTGCGCAGTCTCGACAAGCTGGCCAGTCTTGTCAGCATTTTTGACTGAGAAAAATACCGTTCCGGATTCCGGCAGATGTGTTCCCGCACCCATCTGCGCCTTGAGAAACGCGCGGGGAAAGGACCGATCCCAGCCCATAACTTCGCCCGTTGACCGCATTTCCGGGCCAAGGATCGTGTCCACACCGGGGAACCGGGCAAAAGGCAGCACCGCCTCTTTAACCGAGAACCACGGCATTTTAGGATCAGCCAACGTCATTGGGTCCGCCAGGGGCAGAACGGTGTCGTAATCCGCGTTGTCCGGGTATGGGTCGCGCATCGGGAAATTCGAAAGGGGTTCGCCCGCCATGACCCGCGCCGCGATCGACGCAATGGCCGAATCGGTTGCCTTGGCCACAAATGGCACTGTCCGGGACGCACGGGGGTTCACCTCGATCAGGTAAACCTCACCGTCCTTGATCGCAAATTGCACATTCATCAGCCCCACTACATTCAGCGCAAGAGCAAGCGCTTCTGTCTGACGGTTGATTTCCTCAAGCAGATCATCGGAGAGCGAATAAGGCGGCAAGGAACACGCGCTGTCGCCGGAATGCACGCCGGCCTCTTCAATATGTTGCATCACACCCGCAACATGCACCTGTGTTCCATCGCACAGCGCATCAACATCCAACTCAACCGCGCCGGACAGATAGCTGTCCAAAAGAACTGGGCTATCGCCGGACACCACAACCGCTTCTTTGATGTACCGCTCCAGATGTGCCATGTCGCGCACAATTTCCATCGCTCGACCGCCCAGAACATAGGACGGGCGAATGACCAGCGGGAAGCCGATGTCTTCGGCAATGGCCAAGGCCTGCGCATCGGTCGACGCAATACCATTATGCGGCTGCTTCAACCCAAGGCGGTTCACAAGATCCTGAAAACGCTCACGATCTTCGGCCAAGTCAATCGCGTCGGGCGTCGTACCAAGGATAGGAATACCTTCTGCTTCAAGTGCCTTCGCCAACTTCAGAGGCGTCTGGCCCCCAAACTGCACAATCACACCATGCAGCGTCCCGTTGTCCTGTTCGACGCGCAGGATCTCCAGAACGTGTTCAAAGGTCAGCGGTTCAAAATAAAGCCGATCCGACGTGTCATAATCCGTGGACACGGTTTCTGGGTTACAGTTGACCATGATCGTTTCATAGCCAACATCCGTTAGCGCGAAACACGCATGGCAGCAGCAGTAATCAAACTCGATCCCCTGCCCGATCCGGTTCGGGCCACCGCCAAGAATGACCACTTTCTTGCGATCCGACGGCCGCGCTTCGCATTCGACCTCACCCATCATCGGGTGCTCATACGTCGAATACATGTAAGGTGTCTGGGCTTCGAATTCCGCTGCGCAGGTATCGATCCGCTTAAAGCTGGCCTTCACTTTCAACTTGAGGCGCCGCGCACGCACGTCTTTTTCGGGCACACCAATCAGGGCCGCAAGCCGCGCGTCGGTAAAGCCCATCATCTTGAGCATGCGCATATCGGCTTCGGTCTCTGGCATACCGTTTGCCCGCACCTCGTCCTCGGCCTCCACGATTTCGCGGATACGGGCAAGAAACCAGGGATCGAACATCGTTGTTGCGAATATCTCATCGTCCGTCAGACCATGCCGCATCGCCTGCGCGATGGTGCGCATCCGGTCCGGCGTTTGCTGGCTGATTGCCTTGATCACGGCGGATTTTTCGGGCGCACCCTCAATATGCACTTCGTCAAACCCGGTCAGACCCGATTCCATCGACGCCAGTGCCTTTTGCAGCGATTCGTGGATCGTACGCCCAATCGCCATCGCTTCGCCCACCGATTTCATCGCGGTGGTCAGGTGCGGTTCAGAGCCAGGGAACTTTTCAAACGCGAATTTCGGAATCTTCGTGACCACATAGTCAATCGTCGGCTCGAACGAGGCCGGTGTGACTTTGGTGATGTCATTGTCCAACTCATCAAGAGTATACCCAACCGCCAGTTTCGCAGCGATCTTGGCAATCGGGAAACCCGTCGCCTTGGACGCCAGCGCAGAAGACCGGCTGACCCGCGGGTTCATTTCGATAACCACCATCCGGCCATCTTCGGGGTTGACCGCCCATTGCACGTTGGACCCGCCTGTCTCGACCCCGATTTCGCGCAGCACAGCAATAGAGCCATTGCGCATGATCTGGTATTCTTTGTCAGTCAGCGTCAGCGCGGGGGCGACGGTGATGGAATCGCCCGTATGCACGCCCATCGGATCCACGTTTTCAATCGCACAAACGATGATGGCGTTGTCCGCGCGGTCGCGCACAACTTCCATCTCGAATTCTTTCCAACCCAAGAGAGACTCGTCCACAAGGATCTGGTTCACCGGAGACGCATCCATTCCGGTCCGGCAGAAATGCACAAAATCTTCACGGTTATAGGCCACGCCGCCGCCCGTCCCGCCAAGGGTAAAGGCCGGGCGGATGATCGCGGGCAGGCCGATCTCGTCCAACTCGGCCAGCGCAAGGGCAACACCTGCGTCAAGATCGGCAGCACCATTGGCCTTTTTCGGGGCTGTGATGATGGTCGCCTTGGGGTTTTCAAGACCAATCCGGTCCATCGCTTCGCGGAACAGCTTGCGGTCTTCGGCCATTTCAATGGCCTCGCGCTTGGCCCCGATCATTTCGACACCGTATTTTTTAAGAACGCCCATTTCCTCAAGCGCGAGCGACGTGTTCAGGCCGGTCTGGCCGCCCATTGTCGGCAACAGCGCGTCGGGGCGTTCCTTTTCGATGATCTTTGCGACAATCTCGGGGGTGATCGGTTCGATGTAGGTCGCGTCTGCCAACCCGGGATCGGTCATGATCGTGGCCGGGTTAGAGTTCACGAGGATGACACGATAGCCCTCTTCCCGCAGGGCCTTACAGGCTTGAGCGCCCGAGTAATCAAATTCACAGGCCTGTCCGATGACAATTGGCCCTGCTCCGATGATCATGATGGACTTGATATCGGTACGTTTGGGCATTGTGTCACCTCGTTTTGCGCAGGTTCATGCCGGCGTAACGCCCCGGCTGGCAAATTCCAGCGGGTTATAGACATGCGCGAGTGACGTTCAAGCCTCTAGAGACAGGGTTTTGTGCCAGCAGGGCGATTTCAGGCCAATCCAGCCCGTTGGGCGGCGGCCTGAGCTCCTCTGTCACCGGACCACCGGGCCTGACCAGAGCCCGTATCAAACAGACCAGCGTGGTGCGCCATCTGTCCGTCTTCACAACAATTACAGCCTAACCAGCGCCGATTCCAACGCTATGGCTGGACTTTTGGCCAAACCTGCATCATTCACCCGGGCGACCTCGAACACACACAGAATTGGGAAACCGACATGCATGCCTTTCGCAGCCACACCTGCGCCGATCTGACCAAGGCCAATGTGGGCCAGGCCGTCCGCCTGTCTGGTTGGGTGCATCGCATCCGGGATCACGGCGGCATTCTGTTCGTTGATCTGCGCGACCATTATGGCATGACACAGGTCTTGTGCGACCCCGACAGCCCGGTGTTTGCCGCGCTTGAAAAGGTGCGCTCGGAATGGTGCATCCGCATCGACGGCGAGGTGAAGGCACGGGATGCAAGCCTTGTGAACCCGAAATTGCCCACCGGCGAAATCGAAGTGTTCGTGCGCGACCTCGAAATCCTCGGTGCCGCCGAAGAGCTCCCGCTGATCGTGTTCGGCGATCAGGAATATCCCGAAGAAACCCGCCTGCGGTACCGCTTCCTTGACCTGCGCCGCGAAGCGATGCAGCGCAACATGACGCTGCGGTCGGATGTGGTGTCATCGATCCGCAAACGGATGTGGGATCAGAAATTCCGCGAATTCCAGACACCGATTATCACCGCGTCCAGCCCCGAAGGTGCCCGCGACTTCCTTGTGCCGTCGCGCCTGCACCCGGGTAAATTCTACGCCCTGCCGCAGGCCCCACAGCAGTTCAAACAGCTGATCATGGTCTCTGGCTTTGACAAGTATTTCCAGATCGCACCGTGTTTCCGCGACGAAGATCCGCGCGCGGATCGGTCACCCACCGATTTCTACCAACTCGACTTGGAAATGTCCTTCGTCAGCCAGCAAGACGTGTTCGATACGATCCAGCCGGTAATGCAAGGCGTGTTTGAAGAATTCGGCGAAGGCAAAAAGGTTGACGCCGAATGGCCGCAGATTTCTTACCGCGATGCCGCCCTGTGGTATGGCACAGACAAACCTGACCTGCGCAACCAGATCAAGATGCAGGTCGTGTCCGACCACTTCCGCGACTCTGGTTTTGCGATCTTTGCCAAACTGCTGGAACAGGACGGAACCGAAATCCGCGCGATCCCGGCCCCGACCGGCGGCAGCCGCAAGTTCTGCGACCGCATGAACGCGTTTGCCCAAAAAGAAGGTCTGCCCGGCATGGGGTATATCTTTTGGCGCGACGGCGAAAACGGTCTTGAGGCCGCCGGCCCCTTGGCCAAGAACATTGGCCCGGAACGCACAGAGGCGATCCGCCAGCAATTGGGTCTTGGCGTCGGTGATGCGGCGTTCTTCTTGGGCGGCAAGCCCGCCTCGTTCGAAAAGGTCGCTGGCAAAGCACGCGTGGCTATCGGCGAAGAACTGGGTCTGACCGACAATGACCGCTTTGCGTTCTGCTGGATCGTCGATTTTCCGATGTACGAAGCCGACGAAGAAACCGGGAAGATCGACTTTAGCCACAACCCCTTCTCCATGCCCCAAGGCGGGATGGAGGCGCTGCAAGGCGATCCGCTCGACGTGTTGGGCTATCAGTATGACCTCGCGTGCAATGGCTACGAATTGGTGTCCGGCGCGATCCGAAATCACAAGCCCGAGATCATGTTCAAGGCATTTGAACTGGCAGGCTACGGCGAAGACGAGGTGCGCAAGCGCTTTGGCGGCATGGTCAACGCATTCCGCTTTGGCGCACCGCCCCACGGTGGCTGTGCCGCAGGGATTGACCGGATGGTCATGCTTCTGGCCGACACGGCGAATATCCGCGAAGTCATCATGTTCCCGATGAACCAGCGCGCAGAAGACCTGATGATGAACGCACCCTCTGATCCGACCAGCGATCAGCTGATGGAACTCCACCTGCGCGTGATCCCACAGGACGACTGATCCCGCCGACGTCACACAGTGCAAACGGCGCCCCCTTGGGGCGCCGTTTTTCACTTTCCGCAAGCCCGCGATCAAAAGGCTACATTGCCACGGCATCCTCAAGCCGCGCCTGCACAAGGCCGGACACCCGCGCGATCTGACCCGATAGCACCGATCCGTTTGACAGGGCCAACGCCAGATCAGACGCGGCGTCTTCCAGTTTGTCGTCCTCGGCCGTCCGCGCCACCCCGCGCAGAAAAAGCGTGACATAGTCGATCGTATTGCTGTCCACCGGGCCGCTCAAAATCTCGGCGATATGCGCCATATCTTCCCGAAACGCCACCGGATCGGGATGAATCGGATCGCTGCGAACCGGGCGCAGGCCGCAAGGCTGCTGGTCTTTGGGAAGATGCTGAAGGATCGCATTCTGAAACACGCCCAGATTTGCGATAGGCTTGGCCAGAAACCCATCCGCCCCGGCGGCATAGGCCACATCTTCAGCAAAGCTGTCGCCGCTGGTACCCAGAATGACCGACACGCGCGGAAGCGTATCTGACACCTCTGCAATCAGGTCGGCCCCGCTGCCATCGGGCAATCCCAAGTCAACAATCACCACCGAGGGGCGATACACCTGAAGATGCCGCCGCGCGGATTTCAGGCAATCGGCCCGCCGCAATCGCGCCCCGCTGTGCAAACACAACAGCCTGAGCGCGTCGCACGCATAAAGACTGTCCTCGACCGCAAGAATGGTTAAGCCCAGCAAGGGCCGCGTCACCGTGGGTCTGCGCATGTGGTCCAAAGCCTGATCGTCAATCATATCGCCCTCCATGAGTCGCTTCACTTTGGCGCGGGCGTGGCTAACAGGTCGTTAATGCGGCCATGGCTCTTGTCTGATTTTATCCACCAAGTGATAAGCGCGACAAAACAAAGACGGAGTGACCCAGATGATTGGACGTTTGAACCATGTGGCCATTGCGGTGCCCGACCTTGAAGCCGCCGCAAATCAGTACCGGTCTGCGCTTGGCGCGAAAGTCGGAAACCCGCAGGACGAACCTGATCACGGGGTGACCGTCATCTTCATCGAATTGCCCAACACCAAGATCGAACTTCTCTACCCGCTGGGCGACAACAGCCCGATCAACGGTTTTCTCGAAAAGAACCCATCAGGCGGCATCCATCATATCTGCTACGAAGTGGACGATATTCTGGCCGCGCGGGATCACCTCAAGGAAACCGGTGCGCGCGTTCTGGGCGACGGCACTCCCAAAATCGGCGCGCATGGCAAACCCGTGCTGTTCCTGCATCCAAAAGATTTCAACGGATGTCTGGTTGAACTGGAACAAGTCTGAAGCAGCCCCATCTTTGACGGGTAAAGGAGCACCCCCATGTCCGTAATGTCTGCCATCGTTCTGTTTGCCGTGATCTGGTTCATGATGTTCCTGATCATCATCCCCATTCGCCTTCAAACGCAGGGGGATCTGGGCGAGATCGTTCCAGGAACACATGCCGGTTCGCCCGAGGTCCACAACCTCAAGAAAAAGGCATGGATCACCACGGGCATCAGCTTTGTACTGTGGGTGATCATTGCAGGGATCATTCTGTCGGGATGGATCTCGGTCCGGGATCTGGACTACTTCAACCGGATGGGCCCCGCGCCTGAATTTGGTGATACAAGTGGGTGAACGTCGCCGCACCCAGGATCGGGATCACCAAGTTCACCAAAGGTAGGGAAAGCGGCATCGCCATGAGCGTACCGGCAATCCAGATTTTCCCCATATGACGCTTGCGCAGGGCTCTGGCCCCTGCGCGCCCTTCCCGACGCATCGCGGCAAGGGTGAAATATTCCCGACCCAACAGAAACCCGTTCAAGGCCCAGAAGATGAAAACCGCAAAGGGTGGAAACATCAGGTAAAGAATCACCGCAGGAATATTCGCAGCGATCAAAACACCCAGAAAATTCACCGTATCGCGTAACCCGTCGCCAAACGTGGCACGCGGGGCGGGGCTTAGATGCGGATAATGCCGGTCTTCGACAGCATCGGCCACATCATCCAGAAACAGAGATGTGATCGCAGACGCAACGGGCACCATCAGGAACACCGACAAAACCAGCATCGACACGAACGCGGCCCAACTGACCAGATCATTCAGCCAGGTCACCTCACCGATAAACGGCAACGTCGCCTCTGGCCCAAGCATGGCGTTCAAAAACCACATCAGTCCGGCGAAAAACCCGATCAGCAGGGCAAGGCCAAGGCCAACCCCCAGAATCAGAACCTTGCGAAAGCGCGCGTCCCCAAGCTGGCCCAAGGTCAGCAGAAAACTGCGCAAGATCATTTGGCCAGCCATGTGGTAATGGCCTCGATATCCGGGCGCGGGCGCTCGGGCGGAACTGCCGACGCAGTGCCGATATGGATAAAGCCCGCAACCCGTTCGTTGCTCGCCAAACCCAAAGCCTGCGCGCCAAAATCGCAATCATGCGCCGGCCAACCACTTAGCCAATTTGCCCCCCAGCCCGACGCAAGCGCCGCGTTGAGCAAGGCAAGACACACCGCGCCTGCGGAATAGGTCTGTTCAATGGCCGGGATTTTTTCGGACGGCTTTTGCACTTCGATCACCGCCACGCAAAGCGGGCTGTCGTCGAACTGTTTACGCGCCTTGGCGATGTCGTCATCTGACCGCCCCGTCGCCTGTCCACACGGCACAACCGCGTCTGCCATACGTCTTAGCGCGGCCCCCTCCAGCACGATAAACCGCCACGGCTCAAGCTTGCCATGATCTGGCGTGCGCGCAGCCGCGGTCAGGATCGGCACCAACGCCTCTCGGTCCGGCGCGGGTGCCTGCAAAAGTTTCGCCGGGCGGGACCGCCGCGTGTGCAAAAACTCCAGAACGGCGCTGTTTGGATCGGGCATGGGGCCTCCTGATTGGTCGCATGGAAACGCCCGGTTCGGCAAAACTCCGGGCGCGATTAAGATTGTGATAAGATGAAATCCTGATGAAGAACAGCCTGACACATCTCAGCCCATCATCACCCAACGCGTGCCCCGAACGCATAGGTCTGGCGGCCAGAGCAACCGAACCTGATCAGGCGGCACCTAGCCCGCCTTTTCCTCACGCGAATAGACGCCTTCGGGCAGGGAAATTGCCGCCGCAAGGTCGCGCATCTGCGACATCGAAAACGTGATCCGATTCACCTGATCTGTGCGCGGATCATATTGTTCGACTGTGATACATTCCTCGAACCCGTTGACGATGACGTCCTCCTGTAAGGGCCCATCACCTTCGTCCACAAGGGTCACAACGGTCGAGTCGAATTCGTGTTCTATGCTAAACATACACAAACCGTAGCGTGGGTGTCGGGCAAATGCCAAGGATCATGTGCGCAAACCCTCCGAAACGATTTGAGGACTGGAAGGGCGTGCACATCCGCCTTATTTCTTACGTTCTAGATACAAGGAACCCCATGATGCGCTGGCTTATCCTTCTGGCCTTCGCCGCGCTTGCGGCCTGTGATGTCACACCGACTTCCCCCTCGTCCGAGGCCCCCCCGCGCGCGCAATCAAGCCAGCCGCAACTGTCGCAACAGGACGCGCGCAGCCGGGCCAGCGTCGCAGCCCATCAATTCGTGTCTGTGGTCCAAACTGTGGAACCCGTGGCCGAACAAGAATGCCGTCGCCGCGCACCCGGAGCCAATTGTGATTTCCAGATCGTTGTGGATGACCGACCCGGCCAACCACCCAACGCCTTCCAGACCGTTGATCGCACCGGTCGGCCCATACTTGCCTTCAACCTTGCACTGATCGCATCAGTCGACAATGCCGATGAACTGGCCTTTGTGATGGGCCACGAGGCCGCGCACCACGTCTTGGGTCACCTTGCCCGCACACAGCAAAACGCAGCCGTCGGCGCGGTGATCCTGTCGGGGCTGGCCGCATTGGGCGGCGCAGATGCGGCAGCGGTGCAATCGGCGGAACAGATCGGCGCATCTTTGGGCGCGCGGACCTATTCCAAAGATTTCGAACTCGAAGCGGATCGTCTTGGCACCGTGATCACCGCAAAGGCCGGGTACAACCCGGTGCGCGGCGCGCAGTTCTTCAACAAGATCCCCGATCCCGGAAACAGGTTCCTTGGCACGCACCCGCCCAATGCGGCCCGCATGGAAATCGTACGGCGCACCGCTGCGGGTCTTTGATCCGACAAGTTGACCTGCATCAAAGATCGACACCGCATCCCATTCTACCCTTGGGTCACATCCATCGGGAGATATGGCATGTCCTACAACGCACAACGCGACGCGCACACGCAACTGGTCCTTGGAATGGCAGACCGTCAGGGTCTCGACCTTCAGGAGATGCTCCTGCGCGCAGAAATCTCAGAATCGCAGATCGAACACGCGGTGGACCGCTGTGTCGGCTGCACGCAGGCCAATGCCTGCAAATGCCTTCTGGACAGCACCACTTCGGCGTTGAACCTGCCCGAATATTGCCGCAACGGCGATCTGTTTCAGACGCTTGCATCGTCATGACAGATCAACCCCACACCGTGCCTTGGCGGCCTCTGGGCGACACCACGGTCCATTTCTGGCTGGTGCAGCGGATGGCCAAAACCTGTAACGTCAACACCGCACAGGCAGTGGCAGACGGCGCGCTCAAGACCCAAGACTGGGCAAACATGGTGCAACGTTGCCGGTCCTGCGAATGGACCGAAGGCTGTCAGCGCTGGCTCGACAACCACGACACCACCCAAACCGCACAACCGCGGGAAAGTTGCATGAACGCGAAGGTCTTGGAAACCCTCGCAAACGGAAAACCGTCATGATCAGCCACCGACTCGGCGATGCGGAGCTGCACTTCTGGCTCACCCGCAGCGTTGCCAAAGTCATGGGTATAAGCCTGACCGAAGCCATGTCCAACGGACGGCTCACTGCACAGGATTACGCATCTTTGGTGACCACATGTCGTGGATGCAACCGCGTCGGAACCTGCCAATGCTGGCTGGGCGAACAACTACAAACGTCACCCAGCGCACCTCCCGGATGCTTAAACGGCACCGCCTTGGCCACCCTCGCACACTGCAACTGACCCGGACTGTCAGGCCCTTCAGATCAGGTGCGCAGGTTCTTTGCACTTTCCTTGATCCCGGCATATTGCCCCGACGGGCGGAACCGCCACAGGTAATCGGGCAACACCGCTTCCAGCGCGACAGGTGTGATCCCCAGATCGGCAAAGGTCTTGACCCCGTCGCCGACAACATTGTCGTTGCGCAGGTTCTTGACCTGATCGCGGGTCACCATCGCCGGAATCAGACCAAAGCTGATCGTCTTGGCAAAATCAAACGACCACCCCATGATCGACGCCGCAAAAAACGGAATGTTCACGATCAACCGACGGCGACGGATCACCATAAGCATGTGCTGCATCAAATCACGGAACGTATTCACGTCTGGCCCACCCAGCTCATAAACGCCCGGCACAGCGCGACCTGTCACTGCAAGACACGCGGCTTTGGCCACGTCGTCTACATAGACCGGCTGGAACCGGGTCTCGGCTCCGACAACAGGCAGGATCGGCCCCATCCGCGTCATACCGGCAAAGCGATTGAAGAATTGGTCTTCATGTCCAAACACGATCGACGGGCGCAGAATGATGGCGTTTGGCATATGCTCAAGAACCGCCGCCTCGCCCAACGCCTTGGTGCGCTGGTACATGCTGTCACCGTCCGCATCCGCCCCGATGGCCGAGATATGCACCATGGTCGAAATGCCAGCCTCTGCGGCAAGCCGCGCGACACGGTCCGCACCATCGGCCTGAACCGCATCAAAGGTGTTCTTGCCTGCTTCGGCCAGAATACCCACACAGTTCACAACCGCATCCGCCCCCTGCATCGCAGCACGCACGCTGGCATCATCACGGATGTTGCACAGGATGGGTTCAACCTGCCCGACAACGCCATAAGGTTTCACAAAGATCGCTTCATTGGGGCGACGCACCGCAACGCGGACGCGCCATCCGTCTTTGGCCATCCGCCGCGCAATATAGCGCCCGACAAACCCCGAGCCGCCGTAAATCGTGACGAGTTTGGACATCAGAATGCTCCCGGTCATAGCTTGACTGACGTCTATCCCCGTCGCCTCTTGCGGGCAAGGTGTTGGATTGCCGCAAAGCATCTGCACAGCCGGTCAAAAAGTGCGTTGACACCCTTTGAGGACAGGATTACACGCCAGCTTCACGACACCTGCCCAGGTGGCGGAATGGTAGACGCGCTGGCTTCAGGTGCCAGTGGCCGCAAGGCCGTGGAGGTTCGAGTCCTCTCCTGGGCACCAGTCTTTCCCAAACACAATCATGGTGTTCCACCGCTTCCAAATCTGGATTGGGGGCTTCCCCTTGCCGATCCGCCATGCTGTGATCGCGCTGCGGGGAACTTCCCCGCGTCATGATGGGCTCGGAGGGACGGTTTTGAAGAAAAGACAATTGCTGCACTCAGGTAAGACAGTGTCCGAAGTGGGCCTTGGCTGCATGAGCTTTGCCGGGTTCTATGGCACCGCCTCCGAAGCCGATGCGCATGCCACGCTGTCTGCGGCGCTGGATCTTGGGGTTGATCTGCTCGACACCGCCAATGTTTACGGCCTTGGCGTCTCGGAAACCATGATCGGCACCTTCCTCAAGGGGGATGCCTCCAAATTCACCATCGCCACCAAAGCCGGGATCTGGCGCGATGAAGAACACGGGAACCGTGGCTTCAACAACAGCGCTGACCATCTGCGCGCAGAGCTTCACGGATCGCTGAAACGGCTCGGCGTGGAACACGTTGATCTTTTCTACATCCACCGCCGCGACCGCAATATCCAGATTGAAGACGTGATGGAGACACTTCTGGCGCTCAAGGCAGAGGGCAAAATCGGCGGAATCGGCTTTTCCGAAATATCGCCCGCGTCCCTGCGCCGCGCGTCTGCCATAGGACCAGTCGATGCGGTTCAAAGTGAATATTCGCTTTGGTCGCGCCTGCCCGATCTTGGCATGCTGAAAACCTGCAAGGATTTGGGTGTAGCACTGGTGTCCTATTCGCCCTTGGCCCGTGGCATGTTGTCAAGCATGCCCCCCAATCCCGCAGATTTCCTCGACAAGGACTTCCGCAAGAACAATCCGCGCTTTCTGGAACCGAACCTTGGGTACAACATCGCGCATGCCAAGACGTTTCAGGCCTACGCGGGCGATCACGGAACCACCGCAACCGCGCTTGCAATAGCGTGGGGCCTTGCACGGGGTGACCACATCATCCCCATCCCCGGCACACGCTCACCCGAACACCTGACCGAATGCGTTGCGGGCGCGTCCCTTGTGTTGACCGACACCATGATGGCCGAGATCGAAGATATCCTGCCCGCAGGTTGGGCGCATGGCGATCGCTATGCTGCCGAACACCAAAGCGGCCCCGAAGGCTATTGCTGACTCCGCGACACACCAGAACGCACAAGGCCGGACGCATCCGCCCGGCCTTGTGTAGATCTATGTCCGGCTGACTTAATCCGCGCCGCGCACCGGGATGCTGGCATTCGGATCAGGCCGCAGAACCTTCTGCACAAAGTAGATGCCCGCCGCGAGGCCCACACCGATCAGATCGGTGATCCAGCCGCCTTCGATCATGAACAGCGCCGCAAAGATCAGCATGATCCGCAGGAACCACGCCGACCGGCTGCCAAGGAACCACCCCTGTACACCCGAGCTCAGCAGGAACACCCCAAAGGTCGCCGTCACACCTGCGCGGGCGATCTGCGGCCATGTGCCGTCCATCAGGATCGCGCTGTTGTAAAAGAACATATAGGGCACGATGAACGCCGCAATGCCGATCTTGAACGACGCCACCGAGGTCTCCATCGGGTTCGCCCCGGAAATCCCCGCCGCTGCATAGCTGGCCAATGCCACAGGCGGCGTGATGGCCGACAAAACCGCAAAGTAAAAGACGAAGAAATGCGCGGTCAGCATCGGAATACCCAACTGCACCAGACCCGGTGCCACAACCGACGCCGCCACCGCATAGGCCGCAGTGGTCGGCATGCCCATGCCCAGCAGGATGGCGATGCACATCGCAAAGAACAGCGCAAGAAGCTGGCTCACACCCGCCAGATCAAGCAGAACGGACGAGAACCGCGCGCCCACACCAGTGAGCGAGATGACACCCACGATAATGCCCGCACAGGCACAAACCGCAATGATCTGGATCGACATGATCCCTGCCAGCTCAAACGCCTTGAGGATCGACCGAAGACCCATGCGATGCGGCGTGAACCACGACACCACCGCAGCGGCCACAGTGGCCAGTGTTCCCGCCCGGATCACCGAATAGCCCATGAACAGGGCCACGATCAGAATGATGATCGGGATGAACAGGTACACCTGACGCACCAACTTGTTGAACTTGGGAAGCTCGTCTTCCCGCATCCCGCGCATGCCCAGCTTGGCCGCCTCGAAATCGACCATGAAATAGATCGACACGAAATAAAGCACTGCCGGGATGATCGCTGCAATGGCGATTTCAGTGTACGGAATGCCCGTGATCTCGGCCATGATAAAGGCGCCAGCACCCATGATGGGCGGCATGATCTGGCCACCTGTCGATGCTGCCGCTTCAACCGCACCTGCCGTTTTCTTGTCGTAGCCAACCTTCTTCATCAGCGGAATGGTAAGTGACCCCGTCGCCACCACGTTGCCTGCCGAGGTGCCGTTGATCATGCCCATCAGACCGGACGCGAAAATGGCCACCTTGGCCGGACCACCGCGCGCGCGCCCAGCCGTCGCAAAAGCGAAATTGACAAAGTAGTCCCCCACTTTCGACGCCTGCAAGAACGCGGCAAAGATGATGAACAGGATGATATAGGTCGATGACACCGCCGTGGTCGGCCCAAGAATACCCGCATCGGAATAGACATGGCCGAAGAACCGCTGCCACGAATAGGGGTTCTGCACCGTCAGAATGCCGGGCAACAAATGCGCGGTAAAGGTATAGAGCAGAAAGACACCCGTGATGATGACCAAGGCCAAACCAGCGACACGGCGCGTCAGCTCAAGGATCATCGCCGCACCGGCGGTCGCCGCAAAGGCAACGCCAATCGGCACAAACGGCGTTCCGACCGAGTTCCGCGCAGCGGTGCCATAAATCGCGATCAGGTACATCGCCACAACAATACCGCATAGCGCCAGAACCACGTCAGACGCGGCAAACCGCTCGCGGCCGCGGCGTTCAAACCAGCCCAGAACAATCGCCCCAAAGGTCGCAATCAACAGCGGCACACCAAACCACCACACTTCGTTGGTGTAGATTTCAGTGCCCGGAAACGCACCCCAGGTGGTCAAGCCACTCATCTCGGGAAGCGTGCCAGACCCGATCAGGCTGCGGAACCCAATGGCGGTGCTGGCCGAAATCAAAGCCGGGACAATCAAAAGCGCCGCCAGAAGCGACATCAGGCGCGTTTCTTTGGGGGCCGTCTCGGTGTCCGAAAACGTGTGGGCGGAAAATAGCAAAAACCCAAGCGCAAGCGCACCGGAAATATGCACAATCCTGAAGTTCCATGTCTCAAGCGGGAACTGCGGCAAAAGCGGCACCTCGATCCCCGTCCAATCCGAGATCGACACACCGTTCAAAGCGATCATGTGGAACGCCGCATAAAGCGTCGCAAGACCGGCCATCAGCAGATAGGCGTTCCCCTCAAACATCCGGCGATTGCTTTCAACCGGTTCCTCGTCAACGCCTTCGGCTAGAATGGGCGCATCAAGGTCCTGATCGGTCGGCTCTGCCTTGGACTTTGTCATGGTGTATCCCCCGGTATGTGGCCGCAGTCTTGTGTGCGATACTCTGCTTATGGCCACCTTTGAAAAAGACCGCGCCCGCAAAAATCGGACGCGGTCTTGTTTTGACACTCATTTGAACACGCAAAACCCGTGTTCAAATCGCAGGCCGTTAGCCGCCGTGGATCATGTCAGTCGCGATGGTCGCGCCCGCGTTTTCCGTGAACCAACGTGCCGCACCGGGATGCCACATCATGACACCGTTCTTGTCCCAGTTTTCGGGCAGCGTGGATGTGGCCGCACGGTGGATGTTCACCATACGCTCATTGTCCGACATCACCACGTCAACAACCGCGTGGACAAAGCTTTCCGGCAGGTCACAATTGGCAATGGCAAAGTTCCACATCGACACAGACCGCGCCGGCGCTGTCAGCGTCTCATAGGCATCTGCCGAAATCTCGAAATTCGATACCGGGAAAGCCGCTTGGATCTTGGCCTGCTCTTCTTCGGTGAATTCGATGATGTTCACATCCGTTTGCACTTCAAGCTGTGAAACAGCAGGAACCGGAACGCCGGCGGCAAACGCGATCACGTCCAGAAGACCATCCTGAAGCTGACCACCAAGGTCGGACCAACCGCCATTGCGACGCTCAAAGTTGACGCCCAATCCTTCCATCATTCGCGGGAAGTAAGTGTCCGATGTCGAACCCGCAGGGCCGAAACCGATGCGTGCACCATCCGGAATTTCGGAAATCGACGTGATCCCGGACGAGCTGAGCGCTGTGACCGAGAACGGCGTCTGGTACATCGGGAACATCGCACATGCATTGGTCATCTGAAGACCCGGCGCGATCGGGTTTGTCCCAGCAAGCGATTCTGCCGCCGGACCCATTGTTGTCATGCCGAACTGCGCATCACCTGTGTGAACAAGCGCCATGTTCTGCATCGGGCCACCGGTGACTTCACCACCGCCCGACAGGCCAAGCTCTTCTGCCACAAGGTTCGCCCAGCCAGCGCCATACGCAAAATACGTGCCGCCTTGCGACGCGGTGCCAACGGTAAAGCTCTCGGGCCAACCTTCACGGTCCTGGGCCATCGACATTGTTGCGGCAACTGATGCGGCCACGAATGTACCGGTCAAAGTTGAAAACTTCATGTATTCCTCCACTGTTCGCGTTCTTTGAGCGCGCACGATATCACGCCCCCAGCGGTTCCTCCCGCGACGCATGCAATAGCGTATAAGGGGCAAGTTCTCAGTTTCAAGACAAAATGCTCTTTTGCGTAGCGTCAAAACAGGTCACTGGATGGCACCAGAAACCGTGGCCTGGCCCAAAGTCTGGGCCGCCCCGCACCACAGACAAACCCATCAGGAGACGCCCATGCGGACCCACAAGATTGCAGCCATTCCCGCCGACGGTATCGGACCCGAAGTGATCGACGCCGGGTGCACCGTTTTGTCCGTTCTCGCACAGCGGATGGGCGATATGCAGATCGACGTGACCCCCTTTGACTGGGGATCGGACCACTACCGCACCCACGGAGTGATGATGCCTGAAGATGCACTTGATCAGCTCAAACCCTTTGATGCGATCTATTTTGGTGCGGTGGGTGCGCCGGATGTGCCCGATCACGTCACGCTTTGGGGTCTGCGCCTGCCGATTTGCCAGGGCTTTGACCAATACGCCAATGTGCGCCCCACCAAGATCCTCCCCGGTGTCACCTCGCCTCTGCGCGGGGTCGAGGTCGGGGATCTGGATTGGGTCATCGTGCGCGAAAACTCCGAAGGGGAATATTCCGGCCATGGCGGTCGCGCGCACAAGGGCATGCCCGAAGAGGTTGCCACCGAAGTGGCAATCTTCACCCGCGTCGGCGTCGCCCGGATCATGCGCTACGCCTTCACGCTGGCCCAATCGCGCCCCCGCAAGTTCCTGACTGTCGTGACGAAATCCAACGCCCAGCGCTTTGGCATGGTCATGTGGGACGAAATTGCAGCCGAAGTCGCGCAGGATTTCCCGGACGTGACATGGGACAAGATGCTGGTCGATGCCATGACGGTGCGTATGGTTAAGAACCCGCAATCGCTCGACACGATTGTGGCCACCAACCTGCATGCCGATATTCTGTCCGATCTGGCAGGCGCGCTTGCCGGGTCTCTGGGCGTTGCGCCCACCGCCAATATCGACCCCGAACGCCGCTTTCCGTCGATGTTTGAACCGATCCACGGCTCGGCCTTCGACATCACCGGCAAAGGTATCGCCAATCCCGTGGCAACGTTCTGGACGGCCTGCCAGATGCTCGATCATCTTGGCGAAGCAGACGCCGCAGCCCGACTGATGCGCGCGGTGGAAAAGGTCTGTGCAGAGGGCATTGTGACACCGGATGTGGGCGGCACCGCGACAACGCAGGATGTCACTGATGCGGTCTGCGCCGCGATCCGCGGGGACAATACGTAACCGCGCTTAATCGTCCTCAGACCGTGGCTTGTCCCGGAACCGATCCGATTTCATCAACCCGCTCAAACGCAGGCTTGACGGTGTGCCGATCCGACTGCGCGTGCGCAAAACCGGCGTGTTCTTGGACCCACCGCCCCTGCTTTCGCGGAACACGATATAAAGACCCGACGCAATAATGATCATCGCGCCCAGCGCGGTGTAGAAATCTGTCGTCTCGCCAAAAAAGATCAGACCGTAAGCCGTCGCCCAAAGGATCTGCGAATACTGCATCGGCGCGACAATCGCCGCCTCTCCGGTCTGGTAAGCCGCAATGATGACCCGGCCCGCGATCCAGGCAAGAATCGAAATGATCGCCAACATCCCCAGATGTTCAATCGGCATCGGCTTGTAGACAAAGCCCAAAGCCGTCCCCATCACCACGAAATTGGCAACCATAGGATATAGCAACATCACAACCGTGCGTTCCTCTGCCCCGATCTTGCGCACCACGATCGACGCAAACGCCCCGCTGAACGCAGCCAGAATCGCGGCCCCGTGCCCAAGGGTCAGGTCGGTCGATCCGGGCCGCAGCACAACCATGACCCCGATCAGGCCGACAATCACCGCCATCCAACGGCGCAGGCGCACCGTTTCACCCAGAATAGGGATCGACAGCACTGTGATCAGCAAGGGTGTGGCAAACAGAATGGCGTAGGTCTGGGTCAGTGGCAGCGCTGAAAACGCGTAAAACGCACTGACGCCCGTGATCACGGCCCCAACCGTCCGCACCGCCATCCACCACGGATGCACCGGAACAAGAGTGCCGGGCTTGCCATCCTGCATCAGCATGATCGTCGCCAGTGGAAAGCTTAGCAAGACGCTGAAAAATACGATCTGAATGGGCGAATAGATTGCGCCCAGCGTCTTGATGAACACGTCGTGAGTGGAAAACAGCCCAAAGGCAATCAGGGCCAGCACAGCGCCTTTGACATTCGAAGACATGGCTGGCCCTTTCGTTTTCCTAGAGGCTGGCGTCCAATGCGGCGACAATGGCGTCGCCCATCTCGGTGGTGGACATCGGCGTGCCATCCTCGGGACCCATAAGGTCAGCGGTGCGCGCACCATTCGCAAGAACAGTTTCAATCGCCGCTTCCAGACGGGCCGCTTCGTCGCCCTGGTCAAAGGAATAACGCAGCGCCATCGCAAAGCTGAGGATGCAGGCAATCGGGTTCGCCTTGCCCTGACCGGCAATATCCGGCGCGGACCCGTGGACAGGCTCATACAGCGCCTTGGGCCGACCATTGGCCATCGGCGCGCCAAGGCTGGCCGATGGCAACATGCCAAGGCTGCCGGTCAGCATCGCCGCCGCATCGGACAACAGATCGCCAAACAGATTGTCGGTCACGATCACGTCGAACTGCTTGGGCCAGCGGCACAGCTGCATCGCGCCTGCATCGGCATACATATGCGACAGCTCAACATCCGGGTAATCCTCGTCATGCACTTTTTGCACGACTTCGCGCCAGAGGATGCCCGATTCCATCACGTTGGCCTTCTCCATCGAGCAAACCTTGTTGCCACGACGCCGTGCCAGTTCAAACGCCGACCGCGCCACGCGGTCAATCTCGGATTCGGTGTACCGCTGGGTGTTGATGCCCACACGCTCATTGCCTTCTTCGAAAATCCCGCGCGGTTCACCAAAGTAGATGCCGCTGGTCAGTTCCCGCACGATCATGATGTCGAGACCGGCGACAACATGCTTTTTCAGCGACGAAAAATCCGCAAGCGCGTCGAAACACTGGGCCGGGCGCAGGTTGGCATACAAATCCATCTCCTTGCGCAAACGCAGCAATCCACGTTCTGGTTTCACACTGAAATCCAGAACGTCGTATTTCGGTCCACCCACGGCCCCCAAAAGCACGGCATCGACCTCAAGCGCCTTGGCCATCGTGTCGTCATGCAGCGGCGTGCCATGCTTGTCATAGGCGGCACCGCCAACAAGGTCTTCGCTCACGTCAAACGACAGGTCGCGCTTTGCACCATACCAGTCGATGATCTTGCGCACCTCGGTCATCACCTCGGGGCCAATCCCGTCGCCGGGCAAAATCAAAAGCGAAGCGTTGCTCATTCTTGGGTTCCTTTGATCAACTGAGTTCTGCTTCGCCTAGCGGTGACCGGCCTTAGCGTCAAGGCAGCGGCACATCCGGCAACCTGATGTCTACCGTTATCAGCTTGTGATCCTGTTCTGGCTCCGCAGGCCAGACGGAGGCCGCGCGGAGACGCAGATCAGAGGACGGCAACAGATAGGACACCCGCATCGGACCGGGATCGTCCCAGTCCGCGGTGATCTGATCGGGAAGCGGATCCGTTAAATCCACCCGTGCCAGAAACGCGGCCATCGCGTCGCGGTATCCCTCGCCCCGCTGCGGATCAAGATTGGTGTTGGCCATAACCGCAAACGGCGCGCGCGGTGGGGCCCCATGCAACCCGTCAAGGATCTGCCCCCAAAGCCGCAATTCATCCAGATTGCGTCGCCCGTTGCGGTCTTCGGGACCATCAAACACCGGCGCACCGGCATGCCCGATCAAAAGTGAAAGCTGCCGCGCGCCGTCCCCCACCTCAATGGGCACAACCCAATGCCCGCCGCTGGACACCCGTTGTACGTCTCCCCCCGGATCACCGGGTTGGATATGGGTGCCCGGCAGATCGCGCCACAGGATATCGTTGAACGACCGAACGCCAGACAGGTCCAGCGGATAGCGCGACAGCACGGCCAACGCCTCTTGCCCCGGAAAGCGCCCAAAGGCCTGCGCATCTTCGGGTTCTCCAAACCGGCCATCGCCGTCCATATCCTGTGTGGTGGGTATCCCAGCGTTTGACCGAAGCGCGATCACATGGTCATACCCTGCATCGACGATCTGTGCGAAAGCCGTCAAAGCCGCTGCTTTGGCATCATAATCAAAACGGGTCAGAACAACGATATCTGCATCCGCGCGCCCAAGCGCTTCGGCCAATGCAACAAGCTCTGCCTCGCGCTTTTCCAAATCCCGAAGCAAAAGCCCCGGACCGTCACGCGACAGCGGCGCGTGCCACAACGCCAACCGCAGATCCTGTGCGCCGGCTGCTGACGCACAGATCAGCACAGCGGCACAAATCGCAATCAGACAAGCTGCAAATCGTCTTCCTGCGCATAGGCGCGGCGGCGCTTTTCCTCGATCAGCGCGGCGACCCGGAACAATGCGATACCGCGCATCATCAATGTCAGTGGCAAAAACGCCCATGCGCACAGCACCCAGATCAGGATCTCTGGCACTGCCAACACCGATGCATCGAACGCGCCGATCCAAAGCCGCAGCAAAGCCGGGATCAGGAATGGCAGCAAAAACCCTAAGGCGAGGTTAAAATGTGCGTCCCGTTTCAGGCGAAACAGCACATCGCGCCCCGATGTTGGGTCAAACAGCGGCAGGTTGATCCAAAAGTTGAACGCCTGCTTTCGGATCGGCCAGAAAATGAATCGCGCATGCACCCAGAACAGCAACAGCGCAATCATCGTCACCATCAGCAACAGGCTGGCAATGCTGGTCGCAAGGCCAACATTCACCCATCCCGACGCATCTGCGAACGTGATCGCCATCAGGCGGACCGGCGAATACGGAAAGTCGAGCATGGCCTGCGCGCTAAGCGCGAGGCTGTCCAGCAAGGTGATGGGCAAGGCCGCGTCCCGCTCTTGTCCCGCCACCAGAATAGACGCGAACCAAAGGCAAAAGAACAACGCCAGAAACCTCAGTCGGTTGAACGGCGGCGCGTTCCGGAACTCCAGAAAGGTTGGGTATTCGCTGTTATATTCCGCAAAGGTCACCACCGCGGCAATCAACGCGACAAGCGCCGCCATCTGCGCTGCATCGCTTGACGTGCCGGGCAACACCAACGATGGAATTGCTATCAAGAACGCCATCAATAGCGCACGCACAGCTGATCCTATGATCCGCTTGACCACTCTGGTTTCCCTTCAAATCGGACGGGCGCGATACGGTGCCGCACCCTTGTTCCGAATTTGTGCCGCCGGGATCGACGGACTGCCTCTACTCTGCCTCAGTTTTGCCCAAATTCGGCGAGCCACTCAACTCTGGTTGTGGACTATCCCTGTGAAATCATTGGACTCGTGCAAAAACTGGTGCGCGTTTACATCAACCTGCACCCAGCCATATGGGTGTGTCTGGGTTGAACACAACATCTTGTAGAACCTCTTTGAACTGCACAAAAAAAAGGCCGCCCCGAAGGACGGCCTTTCTATCTGCATTGCTTTGGGGATCAGACCCAAGGACGCGATTGGGACGCGTGCGCCTCAAAGGTGTCAATCGACGCGGCCTTTTCCATCGTCAGGCCAATATCGTCCAACCCGTTCATCAGGCAGTGCTTTTTAAAGCTGTCGACCTCGAACGCAAAGCTTTCGCCGTCAGAGCTGGTCACAACCTGGTTTTCCAGATCAACCGTCATCCGGGCGTTTGATCCTTTTTCGGCATCCTTCATCAGCACATCCACGGCCGCCTGCGGCAGCACGATGGGCAGAATGCCGTTCTTGAAACAGTTGTTAAAAAAGATGTCGGCAAACGAGGTCGAGATCACGGACTTGATCCCGAAATCCTTGAGCGCCCAAGGCGCATGTTCGCGCGATGATCCGCAGCCAAAGTTTTCACCCGCCACAAGGATTTCCGCCTCGCGGTATTGCGGCTTGTTGAGAACGAAACCGGGGATTTCCTTGCCATCATCGTCATAGCGCATTTCGTCGAACAGGTTCACACCCAAACCCGACCGCTTGATCGTCTTCAAGAACTGCTTGGGAATGATCATATCGGTGTCGATATTGACCAACGGCATCGGCGCGGCGATCCCTGTGAGTTTTTCGAACTTGTCCATTACATCATCTCCCGAACGTCGGTCAGTTTTCCGGTCACGGCTGCTGCCGCCGCCATCGCAGGCGACATCAGATGCGTGCGACCGCCCCGGCCCTGACGGCCCTCAAAGTTGCGGTTGGACGTGGCTGCACAGCGTTCGCCCGGAGCAAGCTGATCGGGGTTCATCGCAAGGCACATGGAACATCCCGCAAGACGCCATTCAAACCCGGCCTCTTTGAAGATATCCGCCAAACCCTCTTCCTCGGCCTGTGCGCGAACAAGGCCCGACCCTGGAACGACCATCGCCCGCTTTACAGCGATCTTCTTGCCCTTGAGGATCTCGGCCGCTGCCCGCAGGTCTTCGATCCGACCATTGGTGCACGATCCGATGAACACGGTGTCGATCTCGATATCCGACAATTTCTGCCCCGGTGTCAGGCCCATATAGTCCAAAGACCGCTGCGCTGCGGCAACCTTGCCACCGTCAAAGCTGTCGGCAGACGGTACTTCGGCGGTGATCGGCAGAACGTCCTCGGGCGAAGTGCCCCATGTCACAACCGGCGCGATGTCTTCGCCCTTGATCGTGACAACCTTGTCCCAATGCGCATCATCATCTGAATAAAGCGTCTTCCACCACGAAAGCGCTGCTTCCCACTGCGCACCCTTGGGGGCATGTGGGCGACCGTTGACATAAGCAAACGTCTTTTCGTCCGGCGCGATCAGGCCAGCGCGGGCGCCGCCTTCGATCGCCATGTTGCAGACGGTCATGCGGCCTTCCATCGACAGATCACGGATCGCTTCGCCGCAATACTCGATCACGTACCCGGTGCCACCGGCGGTTCCGGTCTTGCCGATCACCGACAGGGTGATGTCCTTTGCGGTCACACCGGGGCGCAGCTTGCCGGTGATTTCGACCTTCATATTCTTGCCCTTGCGCTGAATCAGCGTTTGCGTGGCCAGAACGTGCTCGACCTCGGAGGTGCCGATGCCATGCGCAAGCGATCCAAACGCACCGTGGGTGGCAGTGTGCGAGTCGCCACAAACCACGGTCATGCCCGGCAAGGTCCAACCCTGCTCGGGGCCAACAATGTGCACAATGCCCTGACGCACGTCGGACACGGGGTAATAGTGAATCCCGAAATCCTTGGCGTTCTTGTCCAGCGCTTCAACCTGAACGCGGCTGTCTTCGGTCATGGTTTCCGCATTCGCGCGGTCCAGCGTGGTCGGCACGTTGTGATCGGGAACCGCGATTGTCTTGTCCGGCGCGTGCACCTTGCGGCCTGCCATGCGCAACCCTTCAAAAGCCTGCGGGCTGGTCACTTCGTGGACAAGGTGACGGTCGATGTAAAGCAAGCAGGTGCCATCTTCGGCCTCATGGGCGACATGGGCATCCCAGATTTTATCATAGAGCGTTTTGGGGGACATATGTCCTCTCCCTTAAACTGTGTGGATGTGATGGTGGTGTCGGAGAAAGTTCAGGCGCAGCTGACTAGCCGCGCGAGCACTGTATGCGTCGCACCGAAGAAGCGTTCCCGCAGGCGGGCGCGTTCGTCCAGATCGAAAACCATTTCCATGCCCTGTGTCCTACATCATCGCCCCATCCCGCTGCAAGAGCGGCGCGCGCCTGCCTCGATGGGTCAAGCGCAAGAAAAGTGATCCAACCTCTGTTCTCCGTCGTAAAGAAAAAATTAAGGGGTAATTATGCTGACGAAACTCAACATCCTCAACTTGGGTCTGATCTTGGTCTTGATCGCAGGTCTTGTCTTGCACGCTGCGGGCGCAGACGCCGATATCGGGCCTGTTGCCTTGTCGTTGCCCTTTACCCGTTCGTAACCGGTTGCACTGTACGCGCGGCGGTGCAACGCTGCGGCAAAGCACTCAACCGGGCACAGAATGGATCCTGACGTCGTCACACCAGAAACGCTGACCGAAGTCACCCTTGGCCTTTACACTTGGGCCGAGTCCATGCTGCTCAGCCTGTTGCGCCCATGGAACGCCTATCAAATCCTGATCGCTCTGGGCTTGTTTGTCGCGGCGCATCTGATCACGGCCTTCCTCAAGCCGCGTATGCACACCTGGATGCGCACGCGCGAAGGCTGGCCAAAATGGCGGATGCGCGCGCTTGTGGTGTTTCACCGCCGCTTGCGCATGATGCTGTTCGTGGTGCTGATCTGGCTGGTCGTGGCGGTGATGCGGGAACTGACATGGCCGTCCCGATCCTACCTGTTGGCCATCATCGGCAACCTGTCCACCGCGTGGCTGTCCATCGCCTTTGCCACACGGCTGATCAAGAACGCCCTACTGCGCGGGATTGTCCGGTATGGCGCGTGGATCTGGGTCACGCTGTCGATCACCGGGCTGGCCGACGAAATGCAATCGCTTTTGGACAGCCTGGCGTTTTCGGTCGGGGACACACGGCTTTCGGTGTGGCTGGTTCTTCAGGCCGTCGTCATCGTGGCTACACTGTTCACGATTGCCCGCGTGGTCAGCAGCACATCCGCCGCCACGATCCGCAGCAACGAAGACATTTCTCCGTCGATGCAGGTGCTTGCGATCAAGTTCCTGCAAGTCGCCCTGTTTGGCACCGCGTTTTTCCTTGGCTTGCGCCTTGTTGGTGTTGACCTCAGCGGGCTGGCCTTCCTGTCGGGGGCGATTGGCCTGGGTCTGGGCTTTGGCTTGCAAAAAGTGGTGTCCAACCTTGTCTCCGGGGTGATCATCCTGCTCGACAAATCAATCAAACCGGGGGACGTGATTTCCCTTGGCGACACGTTCGGATGGATCAATTCCTTGGGTGCCCGCTACGTCAGCGTCGTCACCCGCGATGGCAAGGAATATCTGATCCCGAACGAAGATCTGATCACTGGGCAGGTGGTGAACTGGTCCCACTCCAACGAATTTGTCCGTCTCGATATCTATTTCGGCACCGCCTATTCCGACGACCCCCACAAGGTGCGGGACATTGCGATCAACGCCGCCAAATCGGTGGACCGCGTGCTTAGCTTCAAGGCCCCCGTCTGTCACATCGTCGGCTTCGGAGACAGCTCTGTCGACTATATCCTGCGCTTCTGGATTCGGGATCCCACCGGCGGGCTGACCAATATCCGGGGCAACGTGTACCTTGCCCTTTGGGACGCGTTTCAGGAACACGGCATTTCCATCCCCTTCCCGCAGCGCGAAGTCAAAATGCTCGACGGTTCAACGCTTGCGACACCATCGCTGCCTGACTGACGAAACGTTGCGGCTGACAGGATGATCCGCGTTCGGCATACTTCGCTCAATAGAACACGGGAGGCCAGCATGGCAGAAGAGATCGTAATCCTTGACGGTGCGCGCACCGCAATCGGCACCTTTGGCGGATCGCTTGCCGCGACGCCCCCGATTGATCTAGGGGCCGCCGTTGCCAAGGCCGCGCTGGAGCGGTCTGGCGTCGACGGCGCGCAGATCGGGCATGTGGTCTTTGGCCATGTCATCAACACCGAACCACGCGATATGTACCTGTCGCGTGTGGCTGCCATGCAGGCCGGCATCCCCGACACCACCCCCGCGATGAACGTCAACCGACTGTGTGGATCGGGTGCGCAAGCCATCGTGTCAGCGGTGCAAGCCCTGATGCTGGGTGATGCGGATTTTGCCCTGGCCGGTGGCGCCGAATCCATGAGCCGCGCGCCCTTTATCATCCCCGACCAACGCTGGGGCGCCAAGATGGGCGATATCGCAACGCGCGACATGATGCTGGGCGCGCTCAATTGCCCGTTCGGCACCGGGCATATGGGTGTCACGGCGGAAAATGTCGCCGCCGAACATGACGTCACCCGCGACCAGCAAGACGCGTTTGCCCTGACCAGTCAGGACCGTGCCGCCAAGGCCATCGCCGAAGGCCGTTTTGTCAGCCAGATCATCCCCGTCGAGGTTCGCAGAAAGCGCGAGATGGTGGCGTTCGAGACCGACGAACACCCCAAGGCGACGACCATGGACGCGCTTGGCAGTCTGAAAACTGTGTTTCAGAAAGACGGCACCGTGACCGCTGGCAACGCGTCGGGCATCAATGATGGTGCGGCTGCGATGGTGCTGGCCACCGCATCGGCTGCGGCCAAAGCCGGTCTGAAACCCAAAGCACGCATCCTGGGCTATGCCCATGCCGGTGTCCGCCCCGAAGTCATGGGCATCGGCCCGGTGCCTGCTGTGCAGAACTTGCTGGCGCGCACCGGCCTGTCGATCACCGATTTTGATGTCATCGAATCCAACGAAGCCTTCGCTGCACAGGCGCTTGCCGTGAACAAGGGGCTTGGCCTTGATCCTGCCAAGGTAAACCCAAATGGCGGGGCGATCGCCCTGGGCCACCCGGTCGGGGCCACTGGCGCGATCATCACCCTGAAAGCGCTTTACGAATTGGAAAGAATTGGTGGCTCCAAAGCGCTGATCACCATGTGCATCGGCGGCGGGCAGGGGATCGCGTTGGCCATAGAAGCCTTGTAAATACAACCCTTACGGGAAAACTTGCCCATGGGCAAGTTTTTCTCTTCCCCGCCATTTCGATCGAAGTGGTTAATCAAGTCTTCATCCTGATTGGCGAAATTCACCAGGACGGATTCGGAGACTGGAATGAGCTTTGCCAACAAATTGGCCGACGAACGCCGCGCGCGTTTGGCTGCGGAGCGCCTTCTTGAACTCAAGCAGGCAGAGCTGTTCGCGGCCAATCGCAAGCTGGGCAAACATGCGCAGCAGTTGAGCAATGAAATCGTCGAAACCCGTGCCGAGGTGGCGATGGTGCGGGGGGAAAACCAAAGGGTCCGCACCGAATTGGGGGTGGCCAACGAAAAGATCCAGATCGCGGAACGGCGGCTTTGGCATTCGATTGAAACCATTCAGGATGGGTTTGCGTTCTTTGACGCAGACAACCGGATGATCGCTGCCAACCGTGCCTATCTCGCGGTGTTTGACGATCTGGAAGAGGTGACACCGGGCATCACCTATCCGCGCATCCTGCAACTTTTGACCGAAGAAGGCATCATCAATATCGGCGATGAGCCCCCTGCAAACTGGCGCGCGCGGATGCAGGACCGCTGGCAACAGGAAGCGCCCGATCCGATGGAAATCCAGCTTTGGAACGGCGAACATATCCGCATCTTTGACCGGCGCGGACCAACGGGCGATGTGGTGAGCCTTGCTCTCAACATTACCGAAAGCGTGGAATACGAAGACCAACTGCACGATGCGCGCGAACGCGCAGAAGCCGCCAACCGGGCGAAATCGGCCTTCCTTGCGAATATGAGCCACGAGATCAGAACCCCGATGAACGGGGTTGTGGGCATGGCTGATCTGCTGACTGCAACCCAGTTGGACAGCGAACAGCGCCTGTTTGTCGAGACGATCAAACATTCCGGCGAGGCGTTGTTGGTGATCATCAATGACGTGCTGGATTACTCCAAGATCGACGCCGACAAACTGGTGCTGCATCCCGAACCGTTCGACCTTGAAAAGACCCTGCACGAAGTGGTGATGCTTTTGCAGCCGACCGCGCGGGGCAAGGGTCTGTCGCTCAGGATCGACTATGACATCCTGCAACCCACCCGCTTTGTCGCCGATCCCGGCCGCATCCGTCAGATCATCACCAACCTGATGGGCAACGCGGTCAAGTTCACGCTTGAAGGTCACGTTCTGTTGCGCGTGGTGGGCAAGGCAGCAGCCGGTGACAGCACTTCCCTGACCATCACCATCGAAGACACCGGAATCGGCATTGCGGCGGATAAGGTGGATCATGTGTTTGGCGAATTCAATCAGGTTGAGGATGATCGCAACCGCCAGTTCGAAGGCACAGGGCTTGGTCTGACGATCACCAAACGGCTTGTTGAATTGATGGGCGGAGAGGTCTGGGTCACATCCGAACAGGGCGTGGGAAGCTGTTTTGGCTTTACCATCACCCTGCCCCGCGATCTCGAAAGTGGTGCGACCGTTCCAATGCTTGATCCCTTGATTCAGCGGATTCTGGTGATCGACGAGGTCGACAAGGATGATACAACCCCCTTGGTCAACCAGATCAGCGCCTTGGGCGGCAAGCCTGTTTTATGTTCAAACCCAGCAACGCTTACCACAGCGCAGATCGACGCGGTGAACCTGACGGTGCTGGGGCTTGACCCGGACAGCGCGCTGTTTGCCCCCGCCATCGACGCGCTGCGGCGGGTTGCGCCCAATGCGCCGGTTCTGTCGCTGTCGCATGATCCGGTTCGGGTGGCGGATGCAGGGCTGACCCGTGTCACAACGATCCAGCGGCCCTATGCCCGGACCGTCCTGCATGACGCCATCACCGCAACCTCGATCCACGCCGCGCCTGTCACCGCGACCTGCCCGCGCACCACCCGGCCCAAGGTGCTGTTGGCCGAAGACAACCGCACCAACCAGCTCGTCTTTCGCAAAATGGTTGGCACACTTGATATCGACCTGGCGATTGCGAATGACGGGTTTGAGGCGGTGGCCGCGTTCGAGGCTGATCGCCCGGACGTGATCTTTATGGATATCTCGATGCCCGGCATGGATGGCAAAGAAGCCACCGCCAAGATACGCACGCTTGAAGGGGCTGGGCCGCATGTGCCGATCATAGCCGTGACCGCCCACGCGATGGACGGAGACCGCGACATGATCCTGCAAGCGGGGTTGACCGACTACCTCACCAAACCGCTGCGCAAAGACGCGCTGGTTGAAAAGCTCGAACTCTACTGTCCGCCCCGTCAGTTGGCGTCGTAGGGGCGCACAAACACGGGTTTGTCGGGGTCGGACAGGTCTTCGCGGTAGCCATAACCGCCCAGATCGAAATCAAAGATCCCCGCCGGATCAGTCAGCCGCTTTTGGACCATGAACCGGGCCATCGCGCCGCGGGCTTTCTTGGCATAGAAACTGACGATCTTCGGCCCCTTGCCGTCGCCTTTGTCTTCCATAAACGCAGGCGTCACGATCCGCAGGCCCAGCGCTTTGGGCGGCACCGCGCCGAAATATTCCTGACTGGCACAATTGACCAGCGTGTCGGTGTTCAGGCCGTCGGCCTGTGCTTTCAGCTCGGCCGCGATCTGGTCGCGCCAATAGTCGTACAGGTTGCCGCCGCGCCGGGTTTTCAACCGGCTGCCCATCTCAAGGCGGTAGGCCTGAATGCCATCAAGCGGACGCAACACACCGTAAAGCCCGGACAGGATGCGCAGGTGGTCTTGCGCCCAGCGCATCTCATCAGTGTCCAGTGTGTCGGCCTCAAGCCCCTGATACGTGTCGCCGGCAAAGGCCAGCGCAGCGGGACGCAGGTGATCTTGCGGCGCCTCGTCCGCGTAATCGCGGAAGCGGTCGCGGTTGAGCTTGGCCAGATCATCGCTCAGGTGCATCAGGGATTTGAGATCACCCAGCGTCAGATTGCGGGCGGATTTGGCAAGGCGGTTCGCGTCCTCAAGGAACACGGGTTCGGTCAGGGTCACGTCACGTTCGGACCAGTCAAGACGTTTGGCCGGGGAAATCACGACGAGCATGGCAGCACCTTTGTTCTTTGGACGTACCCAATGGATTTAGTCCGCGCCGCGCAGAACGTCCAGAAACGTCTCGGCAAAGCGGTCTGCACGGCGATCCCCGATGATGCGGGCAATCCCGGATTCATCACGCGGTTTGCTTTGTGCCAGCTTGGCCAATTGCCCTGCCTCGCAGGACATCGGCTTGAGCGTGCCGCATTCCCCGCGCACCAGCTGTGACTGGGCGACCAGCAGCGCGTCATACACGCTGCCCGCGCCGCTGGTGGCCAGCTTGCGACGCGCGGGGTGGGTGTCGGGCACATCCCCCGCAATCACGGCAAGGAACGCCCGCCCGTAGCGTTCAAGCTTCTTGGCGCCCACACCATTGATCCGGGCCATATCGTCCAGCGTTTTGGGACGGGTTTCGGCCATTTCGATCAGCGTCTTGTCGGGGAAGATCACATAGGCCGGAACAGATTGTTCCTCGGCCAATGCGCGGCGCTTGGCCTTGAGCGCAGACAGAAGCGGCGCGTCTTCATCGCTGACCAGCGTGTGTACCTTGGGGCGGCGTTCGGTTGCGGCCTCAAGGCTGTCGCGGCGCAGGTTGATCGACGCCTCACCCCGCAGAATAGGGCGGGCCGCTTCTGTCATGACCAGTGCGCCATGGCGCTCAGAATCCGGGCGCATCAGATCATGCCCCATCATCTGCCGGAACACCGCCTGCCATTCACCGCGTTTAAGTTCGGTGCCAATGCCAAAGGTGGGCAGATTGTCATGGCTGCGTTGCAGCACCTTGTCGGTTTTGGTGCCCAGCAGAATGTCGATCAGATGCCCGGAGCCAAAGCTTTCGCCGGTGCGCAGTGCCGCAGACAGTGCCTTGCGCACCGCTTCGGTTCCGTCGAACACCTCGGCGGGTTTGTCGCACAGATCGCAATTACCACAGGTCACATCGCTTTCGCCGAAATAGCCCAGCAGCGTCTTGCGCCGACAATCCTGCGCCTCGGCCAGACCAAGAAGCGCGTTCAGGCGACCGTGATCGGCATGCCGGCGCTCGGGCGGGGCGTTGCCTTCGTCGATCTGGGACCGGCGCAGGCGGATATCATCCGATCCGTACAGCGTCAGGGTTTCGGCTGGTGCGCCATCGCGGCCACCGCGTCCGATTTCCTGATAATAGGCTTCGATGGATTTCGGCAGATCGGCATGGGCAACCCAACGGATATCGGGCTTGTCGACGCCCATGCCAAAGGCCACGGTAGCCACAACGATCAGCCCGTCCTCGGTTGCAAAACGCGCCTCAACGCTGCGGCGCGCGTCCGGGTCCATACCGCCGTGGTAGAAACACGCAGTGTGCCCCTCGGCATTGAGCGCTTGTGACAGTGTCTCGGTTTTGGCGCGGGTGCCGCAATACACGATGCCAGACTGGTCTTTGCGGGCGGCGGCGAATTGGAGGATCTGCTCGCGCGGTTTGTTTTTGGGGGCAAACATCAGGTGGATGTTGGGCCGGTCAAAGCCACGCAGGAACGCGCGCGGGGCCTGCCCGTCAAACAGGCGCGCGATGATTTCTTCCTGCGTTTCGGCGTCCGCCGTTGCGGTAAACGCAGCCAGGGGCACATCCAGCGCGCGGCGCAGTTCACCGATGCGCAGGTAATCAGGGCGGAAATCATGGCCCCACTGGCTGACGCAATGGGCCTCGTCCACAGCGATCAGCGACACGTTTGCCTGCCCGAGCATCCGCTGCGTGGCGGTCGAGGCAAGGCGTTCAGGCGCGAGGTAAAGCAGTTTCAGCGCACCGGAATGAAGCATGTCCCAGACGGCATCGTTTTCTTCGTCCGTGTTGGCCGAGGTCAGGGCACCCGCGTTCACCCCCGCTTCGCGCAGGCCGCGCACCTGATCGCGCATCAGCGCAATGAGCGGAGAAATCACCACGGTGACGCCGTGCCGGACCAACGCGGGCAACTGGAAACAAAGCGATTTACCACCGCCGGTGGGCATGATCGCCAGCACGTTTTCGCCTTGCGTCACAGCCTCCACGATCTCGGACTGGCCGGGACGGAAGCTGTCGAATCCAAAGACATCCCGCAGAATTGTATCTGCGTCCGTCATATCGCGGGGCATGTTGGGCCTGTCGGGTTTTTACTATATCTGCTCTTAGCCTGACAGTCTCATACTAAGGATGCGTGAACAAGCCTTTGACGCGTCAGAAACTGTAGAACCAACCCGCGTTGTTCGAAAGCACGATGCGCAGGATGTAGACGGCGATCAATGCGGCCAGCGGGGCAAGATCGACGCCGCCAATCTGTGGTATAAAGCGGCGCAGGCGGGAATAGAGCGGGTCAAGGATGCGATTCAGAGTGTCCCATATCTGTGCGACGATGGGCTGGCGCAGGTTGAGAACCTGAAAATTGATCAGCCAACTCATGATGACATGGGCGATGATGAAGAACCACACCACGTCGAGAAGCAGCATGAGGATCTGGTAAAGAGATTGCATCGAGCGGACTTCCTTTGCCTGTAACTCTCCAACAGGTAGGCGCAACGGGCGCGAAGAACAAGGCAGGGCGGGTTCCGCGAGGTCGTGATTGACGTGATCTGCATTCAGGTCAACTAAGCGGGGAACAGGAGGTTCACATGTATCCCTTTGCCCGCATGGCGCTTGGTCTTTGGAAGGCGCGCAGATCCCCACAGCTTGGTCCGTTTGGCACCTATGTGTCGCAGCATCGCTGCTGGCCGTGGGACATCGACATGTGGATGGAGCTGAACAACGGCCGAACGCTCACGCTTTATGATCTGGGGCGGATTCCGCTGGCACAGGTGAACGGGTTGATTGACCTGATCCGCCGTGAACGCTGGGGCCTGACCATGGCAGGGGTCGTTGTGCGCTATCGCCGTCGCATCCGCACGTTCGAGACCTTCGAGATGCGCAGCCGGTTGCTGTGCTGGGACGCGCGGTTTTTGTATATCGAACAGTCGATGTGGAAGGCGGATGGCGAATGCGCCAACCATGCGGTCTATCGGTCTGCGGTGACGGACACCTCTGGGATCGTTCCGACAGAGCGGGTGATCACAGCGATGAATCTGGGTGACACCCCCTCGCCTGAGATGCCCGATTGGGTGGCACAGTGGCTTGCGGCCGAGGACATGCGCCCCTGGCCACCCATGCAGGACACCGTGACCCCGTAACGCCGCTTGCCGCATGGGCGTTTCGGACCCATAACCTCCTCAGGGGGACATGGCATGTCTGACGGCACCTTGCGCAAACGGATTTGGGGTTGGTTCTTTTTCGACTGGGCAAGCCAGCCGTATAACACGCTTTTGATCACCTTCATCTTTGCGCCCTATGTCAAAGAACTCGTCGGTGACGGCTCTACAGCGCAGGCGGCGTGGGGGTTTGGGATTGGCACTGCGGGGATCGTGATTGCGCTTTTCGCGCCGGTCCTGGGCGCGCTGGCGGATACGGGTGGCAATCGGTTGCGCTGGATCTGGCTGTTTTCGGTCATGTATGTCGTTGGCGCGGGCGGGCTGTGGTTTGCCGCACCCGGCGATTTCAGTCTGGTTCTGATCCTGGCCTTCTTTGCCCTTGGCATGATCGGGATGGAGTTCGCCACGACGTTCACCAATTCCATGTTGCCCGATCTTGGAACCCGAGACGAGATCGGGCGGATTTCCGGCAATGGCTGGGCGTTTGGCTATGTCGGCGGGTTGGTCACGCTGGTCATCATGCTGTTGTTTTTCGCCGACAGCGCAGAGACAGGCCGCACCTTTATCGGGTTGGAGCCTGCCTTTGGTCTGGACCCGGCGGCGCGCGAAGGCACACGGTTTGTAGGCCCTCTGACCGCGATCTGGTTCGTTGTGTTCATGGTGCCGTTCTTTGTGTTCGTGCGCGAACCCAAGGCGCGAAAGGCGCCGAAAGGTGCGGTGCGGATGGCGTTGCAAGACCTCCGCACCACGCTGCGCCGCTTGCCGCGGGACAGGTCGCTGTTTGCCTATCTGGGATCGGCCATGTTCTACCGCGATGCGCTGAACGGGATGTATGCGTTTGGCGGCATCTATGCGGCGGGCGTGTTGGGCTGGGGCGTACAGGACGTGGGTATCTTTGGCATCCTTGCCATCATCACCGGGGCCATCGCAGCGTGGCTTGGCGGGATGGCCGATGCACGGTTCGGGCCAAAGCCGGTGATCGCACTGTGCATCGTTGTGCTGACGCTGGTCGCAATTTCAATCGTCGCAATTTCGCGGGATGCGATCTTTGGTATCCCGTTGGCCGAGGGATCGTCCCTGCCCGATATCGCGTTCTACCTGATCGGCGCGGTGATCGGGGCGGCGGGCGGTGTGTTGCAATCGGCCAGCCGAACGATGATGGTGCGGCAGGCCAATCCGGCGCGCATGACCGAGGCCTTCGGGCTGTATGCGCTTTCGGGCAAAGCGACCAGTTTCCTGGCACCGTTGTTGATCGGGGTGACCACTTACCTCACCGGATCACAGCAATTGGGGGTCAGCCCGGTGATAGGGCTTTTCCTGATTGGCCTTGTGTTGTTAGTCTGGGTGAAACCAAACGGGCATCAGGCAGTGGTATGAAACGGTTTTCCTTAGGTCTTGCGGTCGCGGTTTTCCTGAGCGCATGCGGCAGTGGCGACGCGCCGCGCAACAGTGACACGGCGGCGTCCAGCCCGCGCGTCACCGGCGTCATGAGCACACGCGACGCCAAGCAGCTTTTCGGTGGCATGGGCGCGGCGTCGCAACAATCGCCTGCAGCCTTTGGCAGCTATGCCAAGGGCTGTGCCGCGGGACAGGTGCAATTGGCGGAAACCGGACCAACCTGGCAAGCAATGCGCCTGTCGCGGAACCGCAACTGGGGCCTGCCCATCACGGTGGATTTCCTGCAAGACCTGTCTCGCATCGCCGCCCGCGAACCCGGTTGGAGCGGGCTATATGTCGGGGATATCAGCCAGCCGCGTGGCGGGCCGATGCTGACCGGGCATGCAAGCCACCAGATCGGGCTGGACGCTGATATCTGGATGCGCCCCGCAGACCGGCTGAACCTGTCCCGAACCGAGCGCGAGAACATCTCTTCGATTTCGATGCGTCGGTCCAGCGGGGCGTTTATCAATGACCAGTGGACCAAATCGCACCACAACATCATCAAGGCTGCCGCCAGCGATCCGCGTGTGTCGCGCATTTTTGTCTTTCCGGGGGCCAAAGTCGCCATGTGCAACGCCGAAACCGGAGACCGCAGTTACCTGCGCAAGATTCGGCCTTGGTACGGTCATCACCATCATTTCCATGTGCGACTGGCCTGCCCGCGTGGCATGACGGGCTGTGTCGATCAGGAAGCACCGCCGCGCGGTGACGGGTGCGACGATGCGCAAGCATGGGTGAACAACATTCTGAACCCGCCGCCCCCTGATCCCAACGCGCCGCCACCGCGACCACGCCGGGAACTGACCCTGGGTGATCTTCCGGCGCAGTGCGCCACTGTGTTGTCGTCGAACTGATCCAGGTTTGACACAAGACGCACCTCAAGCCCGGTTTTTGTCGTCCTATCATTGGACCAAAGAGCGCGATGATTTCGGGGGATATTCCGGACTCACACTTGCGCCCGATGGGGGTGGGTTCGTGTTGCTGAGCGACCGAGCCCACCTGATCGAAGGCACGATCTTTCGCCATGGAGACCGGATCATCGGCGTGCGCAGTGCAGGCATTGCCCCTCTGGAGATCCCAGACACCCTGTTGGACCGGACTTTCCGGCGGGACACCGAAGGGCTGGCACAGGATACGCGCGGCGGGCTGTATATCTCTCTGGAAAGCAACAACCGGGTGATCCGCCGGGGGGCAGATGGCACATGGTCGGTTCTGCCAGCCTATCCTGGCATTGATTCGCTGCCGAACAATCGTGGGCTGGAGGCGCTGGCGATTGGCCCGGATGACGCGGTCTATGCGATCCCCGAGATGTCGGACGGGCTTTTACAGCCATTCCCGGTGTTCCGGTTTCGGAACGGCACTGGATGGGATCAGCCCATGTCGATCACCCGCAGCAAAGGGTATGTGCCTGTCGGAGCAGATGTGGGACCGGATGGTCATTTATATGTGCTCGAACGCGGCTTTGGCGGGTTCGGATTTTACAGCCGCGTCAGACGGTTTGATCTGTCCAAAGACGACGCGACGGAGGGTCAGGTTCTTTTGACCAGCGCCGTGCGTCGGCATGACAACCTTGAAGGGTTGGCCGTATGGGCCACGACCGATGGATCTTTGCGCCTGACCATGGTGTCTGACGACAATTTTAACGTCTTTCAGAAAACCGAAATCGTGGAATACGCGGTCGGCAATTAACTTGTCATGCGGCAGACGGCGCGATAAGCGTCGCGCCATTCCCGACGATTGGGAATCAAGTCCCCGCAACCTTGGCAAAACGGGAGTCATTCATGACCCGCGCACATATTCCTGGCATCATTGCGATGGCCCTCATCGTGTTAGCCTCCAACATCCTTGTTCAATTCCTGTTCGGAAACTGGCTGACCTGGGGGGCGTTCACCTATCCGCTCGCGTTCCTTGTCACCGACCTGATGAACCGTCTGTACGGCGCAAGTGCGGCACGGAAGGTCGTGTTCGCGGGCTTTGTCGTTGGCCTGTTCTGTTCACTGGTCGGCACGCAAATTCACGGTGAGTTTGGGCCGCTGGTCACCTTGCGCATCGCGTTGGCCTCTGGAATTGCCTTTCTCACTGCGCAGCTTTTGGACGTGGCGATCTTTGACAAGATGCGCAATGGCGCGTGGTGGCGCGCGCCCTTGATGTCCACATTGATCGGGGCATCTGTGGACACCGCGCTGTTCTTCAGCATCGCGTTTTCTGGCGCGTTGCGCTTTATCGAGCCCGCGAATGATGTGTCCTGGGCAGGCGAGATGCTGCCGCTTTTGGGGGCTGGTCCGGTTGCACCGCTTTGGGTGTCGTTGGCCGTGGCGGATTGGGGCGTTAAAATCGTCCTCGCCCTGATCGCATTGATACCTTTTCGACTCATCGTTCTGCGATTTCGGGAAAACCCGGCCGCGACATGAGAAAACTGTTGCACCACGCGCAAAGGCTGTCAGTCTGACAGTGCGTTATTTCAACAGCTGAAAGGAGGTGATCCAGTGTCAAGAGAGGTATTGGAGAGAGGTGTCGGAACAGTTCATGAGGAAAACATCTAGGGCAGTCCCTGGGTGATGAACCCATCGAATTGGTGTGGAACCTAACCGGACCCCACCTCCGTGAGTCTCGAAGGGTCGCCCATGTGGCGACCCTTTTTGTATGCAAGCTGCTGCGCTATGTGAATGATCATGCTCAAGATATCCGACACCATCACCCTTGAGGATTGGGAACTGACCGAACAGTTCATCCGCGCGTCCGGCCCCGGTGGGCAGAACGTGAACAAGGTTTCCAGCGCTGTTGAGCTGCGGTTCGAGGCGGAGCGGTCGCCAAACCTGTCCGGTCCGGTCAAAGCCCGATTGCGGCGGATCGCCGGGCGGAAATGGACAAAGGACGGGGCCATCGTCGTTCAGGTGGACGAAACCCGATCACAGGCCCGCAACCGCGACATTGCCCGCGAGCGATTGAAACAGATGATTGTTCAGGCGCTGACCCCGCCCAAGCGCCGGGTGGCGACCAAGCCGACACTGGGTTCCAAAAAGCGGCGGCTGAAGGCCAAGAAGGTGCGCGGCGAGGTGAAATCGCTGCGCGGCAAGATAGAGCCCGAAACGTAATCCGGGCGATCCCGTGTGCAGCTGCGGATGATGCGACACCGCATCATCCGGTTTGTGTCATCGCAAACGCGCGCCTTAGAACCGGTCGAGCAGACGTTCCAGATACTCAAGCTCTTCTTCGGGGCGTTCGCCTTCACCCGAGCGGCGCCGGATTTCATCCAGCAATTCGCGGGCGCGGCGGTACACGTCTTCGCCCTGCAACAGGCTTTCGTTTGACCCGATCTGACCGTTCGATCCAACATTGCGCCCAAGCGGATCGCGCTGCTGGCCCGGATCAGCCCCATCGGCCATGCCTTGCTGGCCTTGGCCTTGTTGCTGCTGTTCTGCCATCGCCTCGCCCAGATTTCGCATGCCTTCGCGCAACGCTTCCATGGCTTCAGATTGGTTGTCGATGGCCCCGGCCAGATCGTTGTCGCGCAGCGCCTCTTCGGCCCCTTCCATCGCACCTTCGGCGCGGTCCAGCGCCTCGCGGGCGGCATCGCCAGCCTCGGTGCCGGTACCAGGAAGGTTTTGGGACTGGCGATCAAGCTCTTGCCGCAAGGACCGCTGACGATCGGCAAGGTTTTCCTCAAGGCTTTGGCCCTGCCCATTCTGGCCTTGGCCTTCGCCCTGACCCTGCCCCGGCTGTTGTCCGGGTTGCTGGCCTTGCCCCTGCTGTTGGCCCTCTCCCTGACCTTGTTGCTGGCCAGGTTGCTGACCCTGTTGGCCTTGCTGACCCTGCTGACCGGGATTGAACTGCTCCTGAAGATCGCGGAACGCCTGATCCGACAGATCCTGCTGCTCACGCAGGGTTTCGGCAAGCCCTTCCATCGCCTGTTCGCCAGGGGACTGGCCTTGTTGGCCCTGTCCTTGGGTGACCTGCATGTTCTCCATCATCTGGCGCAACTGTTCGAGCGCTTCTTGCGCTTCGGCCATGCGGCCCTCTTCCATGAGTTCCTGAATGCGATCCATCATCTCTTGCAGGTCGTTCTGGCTCATCTCCATGGTGTTCTGGTTCTGAGTCATCTCTTGATCGGGATTGTTCTGCTGCTCTTGCTGAGCCTGTCGGGACAGCTGACGCAGGTAATCATCCGTCGCCTCGCGCAGTTCTTGCATCAGCTCGGCGATTTCCTGATCCGACGCGCCATTTCGCATCGCTTCGGAAAGCCGGTCCTGCGCGCGTTGCAAGCGTTCCAGCGCATCCTCAAGATCGCCCTCTTCGAAACGCAGCGCCAGATCCCACATCGCCTGCGCAATCTCTGCCTGTTGATCGTCAGTCATGGACACCTGCGCCAGCGCCTCGATCCGGCGCATGATGGTGCGTAACCGCAGGAAATCGGTGCTTGAGCGGAACACATCATCCGGCCGGTGCGACACCGCCCGCATCAGCAGCGCAATGTCAGCCGCGTTTTCGCGGTTCCACAGCAGCGCGCGGCGCTGATCAATGATGGCCGACGCCATAGGATCAAAAAACCGCCGTCCCGGCAGGGCAATCACATCAGCCATGGATTCACCAATCTGATCGGCTTCGTCGGTCACAGACAGGCTGATGGTGACAGGCAGGTTCGCCCAAGGGTGTTCCGAGAAATTGTCGATCACCGTTTCGGTGAACTCTGATCTGTCCCCGGCAATCGGCATCGGCAGGGGCAGTTCGATGGTGGCGCGCGGTTCCGGGTCGATGCGCAGCCCGTAGCGACGGTCGACATCGTCCAGCGCCAGCGTGATACGGGCCATGCCATCGCGCACGGCGTAATCGTCTTTGGCCACGAACGGGATTTGCGCCTCCCCGTCATAGCTGACTTCGATCTCGCCATCGCGCGTCACTTCGGGGGCGCGGTCCGGCGTGGCGACAATCTCCCAAATTCGGCCACCGGGTCCGTCGATCTCAAGCTGTCCGGATTGTGCAATGGTGAATTCCTGCGCTGTGCTGATCGACGCCGCAACAAGGTCCTCGGGGGTTGCGGTCGGGGACACGCGGCCCGAAATCGTCTCGGACACGCTCAGCGCGCCCACTTCGCCATAGAACCGCAGGGTCACGCGACTGCCCTCTGGGGTTTCCAGACGCGCCTCGCGGATGTCGTTGAGGTAAATGGAGGGGAGCCCGGTGTAGTGCGGCGGCTCCAGCCAGCCTTCCCATGTCGGACCAGATGCCAGATCGGACCCGGTCGGACCCATCGCAGCCACCGTCTGCACCCGCAGAACGGAGCCGAACACCGCCGCCACCAAAAACGCAAGAACCGCGACGTACCGAAGTGCAAACGGATCGGCCCGCGACACCCGCAGATCGGGTTCCACCGCTTTGGCGTCTTTCAGCCGTGCCGCCATGCGCGCCTGATGCGCGTTCCATACCGCCAAAGAGGCCGGATCGTCCGCCCCGATCGCCTGATTGTCCAGTGCGGCAAGGATCGGGTTGCCCGGCAATGTGGCGTCCAAGCGTGCAAGGGCCGCGGTGTATGACGGCCATGCAAACCGCCGTATACCGCGCACCAGCGCCCAAAGTGCCGCGCCAAAAGACACGCCCAGAATTGCCCAGACCGCTTCAAGCGGCAGAAAGTCCTGCACCCCCAGCATCAGGAAGGCAAGAACCACAAAAAGCACCGACCAGAGCGGCCAGAACGCGCGCACAACCACCTCTGCCCCCATACCCAAACGGGTCAGGAACAGCGGCCAGCGCAGGGCCGCGTTGATCTCTGCGGGCAGGGTATCCCGTGCAGTCATTCCGATCTCCAGATCATGTGACCGCAGGGGAATACCTCACAGCCATGGGGGAATGGTATCTCGGTTTATGATTTCGTCAAAGTCTGGGCGTTTGCGAATGACAGCGAATTGATCACCCTTTGCCAAAACTTCGGGCACAAGAGGCCGCGTGTTGTATTCGCTGGCCATCACAGCGCCGTAAGCACCGGCAGATCGGAAGGCAACAAGGTCTCCTGCGGCAAGGGGCGGCATCATGCGATTCTTGGCGAACGTGTCCCCGGATTCGCAGACCGGGCCGACGATATCAAAGGGCTGCTGGTCAACCCCCGGTTCGGGTTCGATCACCGGCACGATGTCGTGATGGGCGTCATACATCGCGGGACGGATCAGATCGTTCATCGCACCGTCAAGGATCAGGAATTGACGACCCTCGCCCTGCTTTACATAGATCACACGGCTGACAAGAATGCCCGCATTGCCCACGATCAGGCGACCCGGCTCAATCTCGATCTCGCAGCCCAGATGGCCCACGGTGCGCTTGATCAACGCACCATATTCAGACGGCAAAGGCGGTGCCTCGTTGGAGCGTTCATAGGGAATGCCCAGACCGCCCCCCAGATCAAGCCGCTTGATCGTATGCCCATCTGCGCGCAGCTGCTCGGTCAGCTCTGCCACTTTCTGATAGGCGCGTTCGTACGGCTCCAGATCGGTCAGTTGCGAGCCGATATGCACGTCAATGCCGATGATTTCGATCCCCGGCAATGCGGCGGCTTCGGCATAGACCTCGCGGGCTTTGGCGATCGGGATACCGAACTTATTCTCGGATTTCCCAGTGGCGATCTTGGCATGGGTCTTGGCGTCCACATCCGGATTCACCCGCACTGTGATCGGCGCGGTTTTGCCCAATGACGTCGCAACCTCGGAAATAATCCGCATCTCCGGTTCGCTTTCGACGTTGAACTGGCGAATCCCGCCTTCCAATGCCATGCGAATCTCGGCGCGGGTCTTGCCGACGCCCGAGAACACGATCCGATCGCCCGGCACGCCCGCTGCCTTGGCGCGCGTGTATTCGCCGCCCGACACGACATCCATGCCCGCGCCCAGATCGGCCAGCGTCTTGAGGATCGCCTGATTGGAGGCCGCTTTCATGGCGTAGCAGATCATATGCTCCATCCCGTCCAACGCCTCGTTAAGAACCTGAAAATGGCGGGTCAGGGTCGCGGTGGAATAGAGGTAAAACGGTGTCCCGACAGAAGCCGCGATATCGGCAACTGCCACGTCTTCGGCGTAAAGCGCGCCATTACGATAGAGAAAATGATCCACAACCGTCTCCTGAACAGACCGCGCCGCAGTAGCGCAGCGTGGGGGCCTGCGCTACCCCCTGCTTCTTCTTTTCGTAAATATGCCAGCACTCCGACAGCGAAACCGGACATCAGCGGGAAAAGGCGCGACAGAGACACGCGTGCCCACCCGAGGCGCAGCCGAGACATGCAGCGCGGGGTGCAAAGCCCGCACATTGGTGTCACGGAATGGGTCTGGACCGCAGGAAAAGGTAAAGCGGCAGGCCGCAGCTGACGCCAATGCAATAGATTGCTGGAACGGCGATCAAGGCACTCCAGTTTCGGCGGACAGCGACCTCTGCAATGATCCAGATGGTCAAGGTCACCGCTGCAATCGTCAGATCCCATGTCAAACCGGTGGTCGAGTCGTTGACATACCACGCGTCAATGAGCGCCCCGAGGCTCCAGTCATTTGCGGCAAGATATGACAGGAAGTAATACATCGGATGAACCGTGCCCCAGATCGCAAGAGCAAGGTAAACCCAGCGCATCGGCGTCATCAGAAGCTGGCCCCGACGGTCACCGGACCCGAGCGGACAGTCACTCCAGTCGAGGTGCGCACGCCCTCACTGCCCACGGACACGGTTGTGTTGACGGAGGGTGTGATGGGTGGGCCATCCGCACCGCAGGCCGCCAACGCAAAGATCGCTGCAATCAAAACCGCTCTGATCATCCCAACACCTCTTTCCAACGCGCCACCTGTTCGCGGACCCGAACCGGCGCGGTGCCACCATAGCTGGTGCGGCTTGCCACTGAATTGTGGACACCCAGCACCTCGAACACGTCGGCGGTGATCGCCGCATGCACAGATTGCATGTCTTCAAGGCTCAGATCCGGCAAATCGCACCCTTTGTGTTCCGCCATCGCCACCAAAGACCCGGTGACATGATGCGCGTCTCGGAAAGGTAGGTCGAGCGCGCGCACAAGCCAGTCCGCAAGATCGGTTGCCGTAGAAAACCCGGCAGAGGCGGCGGATTCCAGATTGGCGGTGTTGGCGGTCATGTCCTTGACCATGCCATCCATCGCAGCCAGTGCCAGCATCCAATTGTCGGCAGCGTCAAAAACCTGTTCCTTGTCTTCCTGCATGTCCTTGGAATAGGCGAGCGGCAGGCCCTTCATCACCATCATCAGCGCGACGTTGGCCCCGAAAATGCGCCCGATCTTTGCGCGGATCAGCTCTGCTGCGTCGGGATTTTTCTTTTGCGGCATGATCGACGACCCGGTCGAAAAGCGATCCGACAGGGTGACAAAGCGGAATTGCGCGGATGACCAGATCACCAGTTCTTCGGCAAAACGTGAAAGATGCACTGCGCTGATGGACGCCACGCTTAGAAATTCGAGCGCGAAATCCCGATCACTAACCGCATCAAGGCTGTTGGCCATCGGGCGGTCAAAGCCCAGCGCCTGTGCCGTCATGTCCCGGTCAATCGGGAAAGATGTGCCAGCAAGCGCCGCTGCGCCCAAGGGCGATTCGTTCATCCGGCGGCGGGCGTCTTGGACGCGGCTGAGGTCACGGGCGAACATTTCGACATAGGCCATCATGTGGTGGCCCCATGTGACCGGCTGTGCCGTTTGCAGATGGGTAAAGCCGGGCATGACCCAATCGGCACCAGCGTCTGCCTGCGCCACAAGCGCGCGCATCAAGGCTTCCAATCCCGTTGCCGCCGCATCCAGTTGGTCGCGGACCCACAGGCGAAAATCTGTCGCAACCTGATCGTTGCGGGACCGGCCCGTGTGCAGGCGGCCTGCGGGTGCGCCGATCACCTCTTTCAGGCGGGCTTCAACATTCATGTGGATGTCTTCAAGAGCGGTCGAAAAGGTGAACGCGCCTGTTTCAATCTCTGACAATACGGTGAGCAAGCCTTCCCGCATCGCCTTTGCATCGCTATCTGTCACAATACCCTGTGCAGCGAGCATCGCGGCGTGGGCCCTTGAACCGGCGATATCCTGCGACGCCATACGTTTGTCAAACCCGATGGAGGCATTGATCGCTTCCATGATCGCATCGGGACCGGCGGCGAAACGGCCGCCCCACATCTGGTTCGAGGATTTGTCGGACATGGTCTTACCCCTTCGGAGGGAAAATGAAGAAAACACTTGCCGCTCTCCTCTATACGGGCCTCGTTGCGCTTGCAAACCCAGCGCTGGCCGATCTGGCCAAGGCCGAAGCGATGCGCGACGGCGACATGAAAAAACTCAACTTCCACAGCGACGTGCAGCCTGCCGGAACCACGGAATTCACTACGTTTGAGGGTGATCCGCTGACGTTGGAACAGTACGAGGGCAAATGGGTGTTGCTGAACTTCTGGGCCACATGGTGCGCGCCGTGCCGCAAGGAGATGCCGATGTTGTCCGAGTTGCAGACCGAATTCGGCGGAGACGCGTTTGCCGTGGTGACGATTGCAACTGGGCGCAATCCGCCGCCTGCGATGAAAAGTTTCTTTGACGAGATCGGTGTCGACAACCTGCCGCTTTACCGCGATCCGAAATCGGGTCTTGCACGAGAAATGGGCGTTTTGGGCCTGCCGATCACGGTGATCCTGAATCCCGAGGGGCAAGAGGTCGCGCGGATGCGCGGGGATGCAGATTGGGCCTCGGACAATGCCAAGGCCATTTTGCGCACCATTCTGGAACAGGACACCGCAGGCTGACCGGAACGCACAGCAGGCAGGATCTTTGGGCGCGTCCCCCGACGCTCACACAGCACGCAGCGCTTCACCTCATGGATTGGTTGTAGCTGCCAATCGCGTTTCAGCGCGTGCCTTTAGTTGTGTTGGACCCAAAGCTCCTGCGCTGCGACGGTGCAATCCCCATGCGCCATGTGCACGCGCGACGCGGTGCCCGTGAGCAAGAAGAGAGAGTGGACAGTGTCAGAGACCTGACGCATGGACGCACCTGTGTTCGAGCCCCCGCCCGACAGGGATGTGTTTGTCAGAAATGTGGCAGCGCACCAAGCTTTTCGCCACATTTGCCGGAAACGCGTTGATTTTGCGAACAATCATAGAGGATTGCATGGGTTCGTTAGAAACACGAACCCTAGTCCTGCCTCATTTCAGCCGCAAATCAGATCGCAGGCCAATCGCTGGACGCGTATTTGTCGAATCAGGAAAACCCGCTGCGGCCGACGCTGTCATAGGCGATGAACCCAGCCTCTCGCACGACATCGACGTTGTAGATGTTGCGCAGGTCCGCCATTGCCGGATGCGCCATGCGTTTGGCGATCTGTGTCAGATCAAGCGCGCGGAATTCATTCCATTCGGTCAGCAGAACCAGCAGATCGGCATCTTGCACAGCCTCATAGGGATCATCCTGCCATTGCACTCCGGGCAACAGCGCTTCGCCTTCGTGCTGGCCTTGCGGATCACAGACCCGGACCTTGGCCCCGCCGCCGACAAGCGCGGGCACGATGGTCAGGGACGGCGCATCGCGCATGTCATCGGTGTTGGGTTTGAACGTCACGCCCAGCACAGCGATTGTTTTGCCATTGAACGATCCCCCGCACAGATCCTGCAATTTCTCGATCATGCGACGTTTGATGTCTTCGTTCACCGCAATCACCGCTTCGGTGATGTGCATCGGGGTGGCGTGTTCCTGACCGATGCGTGCCAGCGCCTTGGTGTCCTTGGGAAAGCACGATCCGCCATAGCCCGGACCTGCATGCAGGAACTTATTGCCGATGCGATTGTCCATGCCCATGCCTTTGGACACCTGTTTTACATCCGCACCCACCTTTTCACAGAGTGCAGCGATCTCGTTGATGAAAGTGATCTTGGTCGCCAGAAATGCGTTGGCGGCATATTTGATCATCTCGGCGGATTCGAGGTCCGTGGTCACAATCGGAAAGTCGCGCAGGTATAGCGGGCGGTAGACTTCGGACATCACAGCCGCTGCGCGTTCGGTTTCCACCCCCACAACCACGCGGTCGGGTTTCATGAAATCATCAATCGCCGCCCCTTCGCGCAGAAATTCAGGGTTCGAGGCCACGTCAAATTCAAGGTCGGGGTTCGCTGCCGCAACAACCTCGCGGACTTTGCGGTTTGTGCCGACGGGCACGGTCGATTTGGTGACGATGACAACGTAGTCTTTGGCCGCCTTTGCGATTTCTTCTGCGGCGGCCATCACGTAGGTGAGGTCTGCGTGGCCGTCGCCGCGGCGGGTTGGGGTGCCAACAGCGATGAACACCGCATCCGCGCCATCAATCGCCGCAGACAGATCCAACGTGAATTCAAGACGCCCGGCCTCGACGTTCTTGGCCATGAGGGTATCAAGGCCCGGCTCGTAGATTGGAACTTCGCCCCGTTCGAGCATGTCGATCTTGCGTTGATCCTTGTCCACACAGACAACGCTATGCCCGAAGTCGGAAAAACACACCCCGGACACAAGGCCAACGTAGCCGGTCCCGATCATTGCAATTTTCATGGTACTGCCCTTGCATTCTTTTCGGGACGTTTTGCGCCCGGTGGTCAGCGTGGTCAACTCTGGGGTTGTGCTGGGGCAAAAGAAAAGGGCGCGCTGTGGCAGCGCGCCCCGTTCATCAACACGTTTGGGTGTTTTACGATCCCGAGCCCGTACCGTCATGCGGTGTTTCCGCGTCCGGGCTAACAGTCACAAGATATGCATAGACGTCTTCCATGCCCTTGCGCAGGCGGAACGACATCTTTGAGCGTGCGCCGCTGTCGTCCAGATACTCGGCCAAGAAGCCTTTGGGGTCCTGAACATAGCCAACGAACGTCTCTTCGTTCCAGACCAGACCCGCCTCACCAGCGGCAACGAGGCTATCACCATAGCGGAAGTCTTCGACGGTCCCGGCCTTACGACCGATGATGTTCCAAAGGTTCGGACCCGTGCGGCCGCCCTTGACAAACTCAGTGCCGTCTTCGGCCACGATCATGTGGCACGACTTGCACTTGTTGAATTCCTTTTCACCCGCAGCGGCATCACCCGAACCTGCATGGCTCTCGGCGAAGGCTGCACCAGCGAGCGTGATTGCCGTGGCCGCAGTTGCGATCATCAACTTCATTACTGAACTCCTTTTTCGTGTTCAGGCGGACAATAGACCCGTCTCAGGCCGTTATCCAATAGCAAACCTGTGTTGTTCCATTCGACCTAAGCAGCACACGGGCAAAGTCAAGCAACCTGATGGGCAATGGCGCACTGTTTCCAAAGGGTGGCAAGCGCCTGAACCAGCTGTTCGATATCTGCATCCGAATGCAGCGGGCCGGGTGTGAACCGGAGCCGTTCGGTGCCTTTGGGCACTGTCGGGTAGTTGATCGGCTGAACATAGATACCGTAATCCTGCATCAGGATATCCGCCAGCATCCGGCACTTAACCGGGTCCTTGATCATCACCGGAATGATGTGGCTGTGGTTGTCGAGGTGCGGAATGCCCTGATCATCAAGACGCTTGCGCAGCTTGGCCACCTGTTCCTGCTGCTTGCGACGCTCAATGTCGCTTTTCTTGAGGTGCTGAATGGAAGTGCGCGCCGCAGCGGCAACCGCAGGGGGCAACGCCGTGGTAAAGATGAACCCTGACGAAAACGACCGGATGAAATCGCACATCGCTTCGGACCCGGTGATGTAGCCGCCCATCACACCGAACGCCTTGCCCAACGTGCCTTCGATCAACGTGATCCGATCCGCGAGGCCCTCGCGTTCCGACACACCACCACCGCGCGCGCCGTACATGCCAACCGCGTGAACCTCGTCAAGATAGGTCATCGCGCCGTGCTTTTCGGCCACTTCGACGATTTCCTTCATCGGGCAGATGTCGCCATCCATCGAATAAACCGATTCGAACGCCACGATCTTGGTTGCGTTGCTGGGAAGCGCCGCCAGCTTGCGGTCAAGGTCTTCGGGGCTGTTGTGCTTCCAGATGACCTTGTTGCAGCGCGCGTGGCGGATGCCTTCGATCATCGACGCATGGTTCAATTCATCCGATAGGATCACCGCATCGGGAAGACGCGACCCAAGCGTGCTGAGCGCCGCCCAGTTGGACACATAGCCAGAGGTGAACAGAAGTGCCGATTCCTTGGCGTGCAGATCCGCCAGCTCGACCTCCAGCAGCTTATGCTGGTGATTGGTGCCACTGATGTTGCGCGTGCCACCGGCCCCACAGCCATTTTCGGCCACAGCTTTTTGCATGGACTCAATGACATCGGGGTGCTGCCCCATGCCAAGATAGTCGTTGGAACACCAGACCGTCACCTCATCGGGACAGTTTTCATCATGCGACTTCGCCCGTGGGAACGCGCCGCATTTGCGCTCCAGCTCGGCAAATATGCGGTAATTTCCCTCTTCTTTCAGGGCATCAAGCTGGGCATTGAACAGGCTGTCAAAGTCCATGGGCGTCCTCCGTTCGTATCGTCTTGTCTTGTTGTTTTGGTTTGGGCGCAGGGATCATCCAGCGCCAGAGCTTCTCGTCGGGCAGCGGCAGAACCATGAACCAATGCTCGAGCAACGCGAGCGCGGTCATGGCCGCCAGCAGGGAAAAGCCGATCACATCTCCGGGCGAGGAGGCGGAATATATCCGCTCAAGCCAGCAGGCGACGGCAAAGGTCAGCGCACTGACCGAGATTGGGAACAGCCAGTTCATCTTGGCATATCTGAAATGGCTGGGCAGATGCGCCAGCGGCGCAGGCAGAAATTCAGTGTTGATCTTGGGCACACCCAGAAAAAGGTTGAGCTTGGCCGACACGCGGGCAAAGAACAGCACCGCAAAGGTCCAGAACCCAAACGTGTTTTCGGCACCATGGGTGTAAAGCCAGACACCCGCGAGCGTCGCCGCAAGCAGCATCTCGTGATAGGCAATCGTGCCCCAGGCCCGGATGAACCGTTCCCATTCAGGAATGTCCTCGCGGCACACTCGTTGGTTCGGCCCGGTGATCGTGCCGGTCAAAAACGCCATCTCGATCCACGCCCATAGCGCCAGGGCAGACAAAAACGCGTGGTAGGCCGCAGCGCTGCTGACCAGATCCGCGGTTGCCCAGATGCCGTAAGCCCCGACAAAGAACACAGGCAGCGCCGCCCAGGTCAACGCCCGGCCAAAGCGCACGCCATGCCGGTCAGCATATTTCACAACCATCAGGATTGCCCCGGTGGAAAACCACCAGACAAAAAGCGCCACAAGGGCTGCAATCCAAGGGTCATTCAGCACGCGTCTTTGTCCTTCTTCTTTTTCCAAATATCGCCGGGGGGTGTGGGGGGCTGGCCCCCCACGCGGTCGCCGCCGTCAGGCGGCGAAACCGCTTTAATAAGCAGGCACCATGCGGGTGTTCTTGGGCACCTCATGTTTGTGCGCCGGGATGGTATAGAGCGACACGAAACACATCGCCGCCTTGGCAGAGCCAGCCCATTCCTTGAGCTTGCCGCCCAAACCACCTTGCGCTTTGGCTTGGGCAATCTGCACATTGGCGCGCTGTAGGCGTTCCAAGGTCGGCTGCCAGCGTGGGTGTTCAATATCCAGCGTGATCGGGAAGATCTGCTGTGTCAGCTTAGACGTCTTGGTGAACACTTCATGTGCGTACCAATCCGGGTCAACGCCAAGTGCCTTGTGGAACGCGGGGCGCTGGTGATCGCGGACATACATGGTCGCGTAGACAGCCGTCAGGAAGAACTTGATCCAGAGCACGTTCTTGCCTTGGGTGAGCTTTGGATCCGTCTTCATCAATAGCGCGAACGCTTCGCCATGGCTGAACTCGTCATTGCACCATTCTTCGAACCACTTGAAGATCGGGTGGAAGCGATGCTCGGGATGTTCCTGCAAATGGCGGAAGATCGTGATGTAGCGCGCATAGCCGATCTTTTCCGACAGATACGTGGCGTAGTAAATGAACTTGGGGCGAAAATAGGTGTATTTCTTCTTCTGCGTCAGGAACCCAAGGTTCACCGCAACACCGGCTTCGCGCAGCGCATCGTTGATGAACCCGGCATGGCGGGCCTCGTCGCGGGCCATGAGCTGGAACAGCTGGGTGATGTCCTTGTTGTTGCCTCGCCGTTTCATTTCCTTGTAAAGGACACAGCCTGAAAACTCGGCGGTGCAGCTTGAGATCAGGAAATCCAGAAACTCTTTCTTAAGCACCGGCTCCATGTTCTCCCAATCGACATGATCCCAGTCTTCGTTCTTCTTGAAGTGGCCCTTGTTGGGATCGGCGACCATCTGGTCAATCAACTGGTCCCATTCTTCGCGGATGCCATCGACATTGATCGCGTCAAGCTCATCAAAATCGGTGGTATAGAAGCGCGGTGTCAGAAGCGTGTTCTGCATCGCCACCTCGGTGGCAGCAACGCTGTCGAACTTTGCATTTGCTTCCTGAATGGCAAGGCTTTCCTCGACGGTTGTCGCGTCGGCGGTGTGTGTAGCGCGCACGTTCATAGCGTCACCTCCTCAGAGAATGAAAACTCGCAAAGCTCCATCACTTCGAAATCGCCGGTGAGGCGGGTCCAAAGCTGTTCCAGCTTGGAGGCGCGGTAGATGATGGCTTCGCGGTCTTCGGAAACCACTTCTCCGAAAGCAGCCATGATCTCTGGTCCCTGCACCTTTACTTCGTCGCCGGGATAAATCACCGCGCCATTGTTAAAGCGCACATGTGCATGAAGGCTCTCGAAACAGTGGCTGATTTCCACCGTGCACGGCGCCCTTTCAATATCTTTTGTCAACAGACCCATTGTCCGATTCCCTTTCGGTTAGTTCAGCAGCCTGGCGAAAGCGGCCGAGTTGTCAGCGCCGAACCCCATAAGGTCGGCCCCCCATCCCGTGCTGGGATCAAAGATCTCAAGACGGTTATTTTCACGCGCACGGATGATCACCGGACCATCCAGATCAACACGTGCCTTGGTGCGCTCCCGTTGCAGGACGCGCCACATGCCCGAGAGGAACCCACCCTCTTCCGGCGAATAGCTGGCGACCAGGCTACGGTCTTCAGCATAGACCTTGGCGGCGCCGCTCATAGCTCCTTCAAGGTACAGAATTTTTTCGATCACGATAGGAGATTCAGGTGCGGTGTATTGCACCGGGCCATCCATCCAGCGATAGGCGCTTACCATGATCAGGCAAATCATCACCATTCCGAACATGGCGCGGACAAAAAGGCGTGGCACCAATTCGCGTTCGGTGGCGTGAATACGGGCTTTGTCGACGGCTTGCGTTTGCATTGTCTGTGCTCCCTATTCTGCGGCCACGGCCGAATGGATTGCGCTTGCGCGCTGAACCTGCGGGGTTGAAACGCGAGCCTCTGCGGCTTCGGAGACCATCGCGGCGATACGTTCGGCATCCGGGATACAGCGCAGCGCGGGCTGTGTCGGGGAAATCCGCCATGGGCGCACATGCGGCCAGCAGACAAGATAGCTGATCCGGGTGTCGCCCAGCAGGTCAAACGCGATGGTGCCGGTTCCGCCCTTGCGCAAGTCAAGGTTGGCCGCACCGATCTGTGTGTAGGGCAAGTTCAGGGTCACGGTCAGCGCCGCACCGATCCGCATGGCAACGCGGCGATTGGTGATGGTGTAGACCGTGTAATGGGCCTGAGCAAAGGCGATGCCAAGCAACAGAACCAGAACAATGGCCCCAAGAAACAAGAAGGGAACCGACGCCCAGATCGCCTGGCCCAAAGGCATCAGATCCATCACGGTGACGAACCGCCAGGCGGCAAGGAACACAAAGTATCCAGCAACCCAAAGAAGGTTCAGCGATTCCTTGGACAAGGCCCACCAGTCTGGTTTGCCCTGCCAGAGGATCACCTCTCCCTCGGGAGGTGTCTCTGGCAGACCTTTGACAGGTTCGACCTGAAAATCATCATGTGGCATCGTGGGTTCCCTTTCCTAAAGCCGTGGCTGCGGCCGTTGGTTTCTTGTCCGTTTAGAGTTGCGGTTCGAGACGATCCTGGCTCGCATAGAGCGTCCCGCCGCCGTAGTAGGCGCTGACCTTCTCTTCTTCGAGCTTGGTGATCTGCTGCGATGATGCGAGTGTCGGAACACCGGCAAAGTGTTCGCCAAAGATCGACCGGATTTTTACGCGGTTGCCCCAGATGCGGGTGAACGTGATCGGAACAAGCCGCGATCCGCTGCCATATTCTGCATCCAGTTCCAGTTCGAGATAGCGCACCATCTGTTCCGGCTCGTCGATCCACATATCGGTGATCTTGCCAACGATGGCCCCATCGCCCGCCACAACCGGCAAACCGCGCGGGTCACGACCCGCTGAAACACGGAAGTGATCGCTGCCCGACATCGGGATGATCTTGGGATGACCGTGGCCGTCCAGTTCCGGCTCATCACGGCGCGGTGCCCAGCTTCCGGGGCCAACACCATCTGCCAGCGGGTTACCTACCGGATCGAAGGGGAAGCCGCCGCTGTCAAATTGGCGCGTCAGTTTCGCGTCAATGTCGGTGCGCTCGGGTGTCTGGCCCGATGGCACGGTGTATTCGCCACGGCCATGCGGCAGCAGGAATGTCTTGTCCGACGGGTTCGGGAACACGCTTCCCGCGTCTGCCTGGCTGCCGTCTTCATCAAGAAGCGGATAGCCTTCACGCTGGTTCTCGCGCTGAATCCAGATCACGAGTCCAACAAAGAAAATGAAAAACAACCAGAGCGAAATGCTCGCAAGGTCGAGGTTTCCAAGGATATAGTCTTCGGTCATCTTTAGTGCTCCTTGATGGGCCTTGGTTAGGTTGGGAAATCGGCAAGGCCCAGCCCTGTCGGTTTGCGGTTGATGATAAGTGTGCTTCTGTTTTGGCTAACGAGACGGCCCAAGACGATGAGCGTCGCAAACAGAAGCGCGATTTCGAGATGGTAAACGACGGAGTAACCGGTGGCGGGCGACGCGAGTGCGTCGCCCCAGCTTCCCGCCATGGCGAGCATGTTCACACCGTCGCGGGTTGCGCCTCCGATCAGGGTCGACAGACCCGCAGCCGTGGCTTGCGCCGCGCCCCATGCGCCCAGCGCAAGCCCGCGCCCGGCCAAGCCTTCGGCGGGCAGCGTCATGGCTGCGGTCAGGGTCGAGATGGCAAAGTAGCCGCCGCCAAACCCGATCAGGCCAGCGCCCAGAAAGAAGAGAAACGTTGAATTCATCGGCGCGGCAAAGATCACGATGCTGAAGGCGGCAACGCCCGCAAGCAAACCGACAGACGCCATGCGGTAGGTGTTTCCACCCTTGGCCAGAACACGCGCGGCAATGCCAAATCCGATCAGCGCCCCAAGCGCCCATGTCGCGGTCAAAAGCGTGGTCGACGACACAGACAGCCCCAGGATTTCACCGCCATAGGGTTCAAGCAGCACGTCCTGCATGTTGAACGCCATTGTACCCAAGAATACCACTGCAAGCAGCCGCCCTGCGGTGCCACCGGCGGTCAGGTCGGCCCAAGCGTCTTTGAACGACGGTTGCGGCGCTTCGCGGTCTTTTTTTGACATAGGCTTGACGCGTTCTTGCTTCCAAAGCGCGATCACGTTGAGCACCAGTGTCACCACTGCGCAGCCCTGCACGACACTGATCAGCAGCACGCCCGAGAAATCCCGAAGCAGGAAGCCGATCACAATGGCCGACACGCCCATGCCCACCAGATACATGACGTAAAGCAGCGACACGACGCGCGGGCGGGTTTCGTCGGTGGCCCGATCCGCAGCAAGCGCAAGACCGGCAGTCTGGGTCATATGCATGCCAAAGCCGGTCATGATAAAGGCAAGCGCAGCCAGCACTTCGCCAGCGAATGGCACGTCGTGGGTAACATCGCCGCCCAGCACCAAAAGGCAGGCGGGCATGACAGCCAAGCCACCAAACTGCCAAAGCGTGCCGAACCAAAGATAGGGAACACGCTTCCAGCCGATGGCCGAGCGGTGATTGTCCGACTTGAAGCCAAGGAGTGCGCGGAACGGGGCGATCAGGACTGGCAGCGCCACCATAAAGGCGACCAACGTGGCCGGGACCGACAGCTCTACGATCATGACACGATTCAACGTGCCCAACAGCATGACACCCGCCATGCCGACAGACACCTGGAACAATGCCAGCCGCAATAGTTGGGCCAAGGGCAAATCGTCAGAGGCCGCGTCCGAAAACGGCAGCATCCTCATGCCCAAAGACTTCACCTGATTGCGGCTTACGATCATGCACGGAACTCCAAGGCCTGACTGATGTAGAACCCGGAATTCACCCGGCCCAGATCAGTCAGTTGCCCAATGTCAGAGACTTTTTGTGACAAGCGCTGCGGGCCATGCGGGATCATCGTTGGCGAGCGGTCGGACTTGGGGAACACCTTGCCAGCGTACCACATTCCCATCAAAAGCGGTGTGCGCGGAGCGACAGTGAACGCCACAGATCCGCTGGTACGTTGACCCAGCGTGTCCAGCGCGCGGCGGATGTCGGGTTCGGTATAGTAGATCAGGCTGTCCATAGCGATGACGTGGTCAAACGCGCCCAGGTCAGCAGAGAGCATATCCCCACTGGAGAACGACACCTTATGTTGCAGGTTTTGCGGCAAACGGTCCTGCGCAATCTTGACCAGGGACGGAGAGATATCGACGGCCACAACCTCGGCCCCGCGCAGCGCCAGTTCATGCGTCATCTGACCGGCACCGCAGCCGGCATCCAGAACCCGCACTCCATGCAGGTCGGAAGGCAGCGCCGACAACAGTTTGTCGCGCATCTGGTCCCGGCCTTTGCGCACGGTTTCACGAATACGGCTGACTGGCGCGTCAGACGTCAGACGCTCCCACACCTTGGTGGCGGTGCGATCGAAATAATGTTCAACCCGGTCGCGTGTGGCTTCATAGGTCATCAATCGAATCCCAAAAGCTCAAAGATGTCGCGGTCTTCCAGCGGCTTTGGCGCCATGCCTTCGGTGCCTTTCAACAAGGTCTCGGCAAGGCGGATATATTCTTTGCGCGCCAAGACGATGTCTTCTTCGTCAGGCATTTCGAAGAGCGTCTTTTTCTTGAGCCGCGAACGGCGGATGGCATCGTAATCCGGCATATGTGCAAGGCGCTTGAACCCAACGGTGTCGCAGTAGCGATCCACTTCGTTCGTGTCCTTGGACCGGTTCGCCACACAGCCGGCGAGCCGCACCTTGTAGTTCACCGATTTCGCCTGAACGGCCGCGATAATACGGTTCATGGCGTAGATGCTGTCAAAGTCGTTGGCGGTGACGATCACCGCGCGATCCGCGTGTTGCAGGGGTGCTGCAAAGCCACCGCAGACGACGTCGCCCAATACGTCAAACAGAACGATATCCGTGTCTTCCAACAGGTGATGCTGCTTGAGCAGTTTCACGGTCTGGCCAACCACATAGCCGCCACAACCTGTGCCCGCAGGCGGACCGCCCGCTTCGATGCATTTCACACCGTTAAAGCCTTCTGCCACGAAATCCTCGGGGCGCAGTTCTTCGGCGTGGAAATCAACGTCCTTGAGGATGTCGATGACCGTGGGCTGCAATTTGCCTGTGAGGGTGAATGTGCTGTCATGCTTTGGGTCACACCCGATCTGCAAAACACGCTTGCCGAGCTTGGAGAACGCCGCCGACAGGTTCGACGAGGTGGTCGATTTGCCGATGCCGCCCTTGCCATAGACCGCAAACACCTGTGCGCCTTCAATCTTGGCACTGCCATCCTGATGCACCTGAACAGACCCGTCGCCATCCTGCCCCTTCAGGATTGGGGGTGAGGTGACGCCGCGCGCTTCGAGGCCAGCGGCTTCGCGTAGGGCTGCACGGGCGGCGGGCGGGCTTTTTGCGTCAAGTGGGCTCATTTGGGCCTCCGGTTATACATTTTGGCGTTCATTCTGCGGCGATCCCCTCAAGGCGATCTTCCAGAGCGTCGGCTGCATCTTGCAATGCGGCCAGAGTTTCGGCGTCGGGATGCCAGTAGTTGCGGTCATGTGCTTCGAGCAGGCGGTTCGCCATGCGGCTCGATGCGGTCGGGTTCAGATCGGCCAGCCGCGCGCGCATCTCTTCGTCGAGGACAAAGGTCTCGCTCAGTCGCTGGTAGACCCATGGCTCTACCTTACCGGTGGTGGCGGACCACCCCATCGTGTTGGTGACCTGCGCTTCGATCTGACGAACGCCTTCGGCGCCGTGCTTGAGCATCCCTTCAAACCATTTTGGGTTGAGGCTGCGCGACCGGGTTTCCAGTGCGACCTGATCCTGCAAGGTGCGGACCTTGCCATTACCGCGCGTCGTGTCGGAGATGTAGATCGCCGCCTCTTGACCGCCGCGGGCGCGTTTGACAGCGCGGGAAATACCCCCCAGCGTGTCAAAATAGTGATCCACCGTGGTCACGCCCAGTTCGACCGATTCGAGATTCTGATAAGCCACATCAACGGTTTTCAGCGTCTCTTGCAGCAATGCGTGGTTGGCAGAGGCTTTGCCGTTCACGCCATACGCAAAGGATTTGCGCGCCTCGTAAGCGTCGGCCAGTTCGTCTTCGTCACCGAAGGCAGAGCTGTCGACCAATGCGTTTACGTTCGATCCATAGGCCCCTTCGGCATTCGAGAAGACGCGCAAGGCCGCAGTTTCGAGGTCAACTCCGTTTTCTTGCGCATAGACCCACGCATGGGCGCGGATGAAGTTCATCTCCAAAGGCTCGTCCGCTTCAGCCGCTTTCTTTGCGGCTTCGGCCAACATGCGGGTTTGCAACGGCAAAAGATCGCGGAAGATGCCGGACAGTGTCATCACCACGTCAATCCGGGGGCGACCGAGTTCCTCAAGCGGGATCAGGTCTGCGCCTGACAAACGGCCAAAGCTGTCAAAGCGCGGCTTTGCGCCGATCAGTGCAAGGGCCTGTGCCAGCGGTGCGCCGTCAGATTTGATGTTATCCGATCCCCAAAGCACAAGCGCCACGGTGCGCGGAAGTGTCTTGTGGGTTTCCAGCAAAAGCTGCGCCTGACGTGCGCCGTCGCGGCAGGCGTATTCGGTCGGCATCCGGAACGGATCGAACGCATGGATGTTGCGGCCCGTGGGCAGCACATCGGCAGAGCGGATCAGGTCGCCACCCGGAACGGGCGGCGTGAACCGTCCGTCCAGCGCGCGGATCAGACCGGCAAGTTCGGTTTCCTGTTGGAGCAGGTGATCGACCTTGGCCTTGGTTGCGTCATCCGCCGCGTCAATCAGTTTAAGATACTCGGCACGAGCATCATCGCTAAACGTCTTGCCAACAATGTGCAGGCCATCCGGGATCAGCGCGTCTTCGGTCTCAAGCAGCTTGAGCCAGAGCGTATCAGGCGCGCTGCCATCCATATCCACCGCTTCGGCCTGTTCAACAATAAGCGTCTCTAAGTCGGCGCGTTCGTGATCTGCGGGACGAAGAGAGCGCCAACGCGTTAGGCTGTCTTTCAGCTCTTGCAGACCCTTATACAGACCCGATTGCGCCAAGGGCGGTGTCAGGTGCGTAACCGTTACGGCACCAGAGCGCCGCTTGGCCAACGCGGCTTCGGACGGGTTGTTAGAGGCATAAAGATACACGTTCGGCATTTCACCGATGAGGCGATCCGGCCAGTCGCGTGCGCCCAGACCGGCCTGTTTGCCGGGCATGAATTCCAATGCGCCGTGCATTCCGAAATGCAGGACAACGTCCGCTATGAACGTGTTGCGCATCCACATGTAGAACTGAACAAAGGCATGGGTCGGGGCAAAGCCGCGTTCGAACAAAAGGCGCATCGGGTCGCCTTCGTAGCCGAAAGTGGGCTGCACGCCGACAAACACCTTGCCGAGCTGCGCACCAAGAACGAACACTCCCCGGCCATCGGATTGGATTTTGCCCGGTGCCGGACCCCAAACCGCCTCAATCGCCTTGAGCGGCGGTGTATTGCGCACAATATCATCCGCGCTCACATGGGCGGCGACGTTGGCCTCTTGACCGTACTGCTTGGCATTGCCTTCGAGAACCGTGGCGCGCAGCGCGGCGACACTTTCCGGTACTTCAAGATCGTACCCTTCGGCCTTCATCGCGTGCAGCGTGTTGAAAAGCGACTCGAACACGCTCAGATAGGCGGCTGTGCCCACTGCCCCGGCATTGGGCGGAAAGCCGAACAGAACGATCCCGACGTTCTTTTCGGCGTTCTGTTTGCGGCGCAGGGTCGCCTGACGCAGCGCTTTTTCAGCAAGGCTGTCGATGCGTTCGCGGCAAGGGGCCATTGCCTTGGTCTGGGTATCGCAGGGGCATTGGAAATGGCAGCCGTTGCAGCCTTCGGGGCTGTGACGCCCACCAAACACCGTTGGGCAAGTTGCACCATCAAGCTCTGGTAGCGCGATCAACATGGTGGTTTCGATTGGGCCAAGACCCTGTTCGCCATTGGCCCACTGGCCCAGCGTTTGAAATTCCAGCGGATGTGCAGCGATATAAGGGACATCAAGATCAGTCAGAACGCTGACAGCCGCGTTGCTGTCATTGTAGGCCGGACCACCTACAAGGCTGAACCCGGTCAGAGACACCATCGCGTCTATCGTCGTGCGGCCTTCTTTGCGGAAGAATTCGGCAATCGCGGGGCGGCCATCAAGACCACCAGCGAAGGCGGGAACGACGGCCAAGCCTTTGGCCTCGAACGCGCGGATGACGCCGTCATAATGCGCAGTGTCATTGGCCAACACGTAAGACCGCATCATCAGCAGGCCGATGGTTGCCTTGACCTTTGCCGGCCGGGGCAGATCGGCGATGTCTGTGGTGATACGCTGCGGCAAATCAGGGTGATACAGAGCCACATCCGGGTATTCGATGGGCGCGTCGGCAACTGCACCAAGCCATTCTTCACGGCCCTTGGCATATTTGCCCAGAAGATAGCGCACCATCGCTTCGATGTTATCGTCTGAGCCACCCAGCCAATACTGCATGACAAGGAACCACGACCGCAAATCCTGTGCCTTGCCCGGGATCAGCTTGAGCATTTTGGGCAGGCGGCGCAGTTGCTGCATCCGCTTTTCGCCCTTTTCGACTTCAGAGTCTTTTGCTTTGGGCTTGAGCGACTTGAGCAGCTTCATCAGACCAGAGGCGGGCTTGCTCATGTCGAGCTTGCCGAGCTTGGTCAGCTTGATGATTTCTGCATCGGCAATCACGCCGATCATGCCATCAACCTTGTCGCGCACAGCATGCAGATCACCCAGGATCGGCTTGATGTGTTCTTCGAGGAACAGCAAATTGGCGACGACCATATCCGCGTCGGCGATGGCCTGTTTCGTCTCGATCAGAGCCTCGGGTGTTTCGGCCCATTCGGCGGCGGCGTGCACAGACACGTTCAGGCCGGGAAAGTCTTTGGCAAGGTTCAACGATGCCCGCGCCACGGGGCCAGCCGCATGGCTGTCCAGCGTGATGATGGCGATGTTATACGCCCGGGCTTCGTTGAAACTATCGCGCATAATGGGCTTTCGCTTCGTAAAGGGTGTCGACACTGATTTCCTGCACGCCACGTTCTGTCGCAAAGGTTTCGGTGTTGCGCTTGGCCTTGCCGCGGACAAAGAACGGGATTTTCTTCAATTCTTTTTCGGCAGCGGGCAGCCAGACGATTTCAACCGGACCTGTGTGCGTGTGCATGGGTTCAGGCGTGTTTGTCTCTGGTTGCGATGGTTCGTTGATCCCCATCTCGCGCAGCTTGGCCTTGTGGCCATGGTGGCTGGGACCGGCATCGTCATGGAATTCGAAATCTTCGCGGAACATGGTCAGCAGGTGCTCTTCCAGACCCATGACAAGCGGATGCACCCAAGTGTCGAAGATCACGTTCGCGCCTTCGATCCCCATTTGCGGGCTGTAGCGCGCCGGGAAATCCTGAACATGCACGGGGGCCGAGATGACCGCGCAAGGGATGCCCAGACGCTTGCCGATATGGCGCTCCATCTGGGTGCCGAGGATCATCTCGGGGGCCAGTTCTTCAATCCAACGTTCGACTTCGAGGTAGTCGTCAGTGATCAAAGCCTCAACGCCAAAATCCTTGGCGGCGGCGCGCAGCATCCGGGCCTGTTCGCGGTTATAGCAGCCCATGCCGACCACTTCGAAACCCATCTCATCCCGCGCAATCCGGGCGCAGGCAGCGACGTGTGTGCCGTCGCCGAACAGGAACACCCGCTTGCCGGTCAGATAGGTGCTGTCAACGCTGGCGGAATACCAGGGCATCCGCAGGCAACTGTCATCGAGAACAGGGTCTATACCTGTGATTTGAGACACTTCTTTGACGAAATCGCGGGTCGCACCAACGCCGATTGGGACCACTTTGGTGTAAGGCTGACCAAACTCGCGCTCCATGTAACGGGCGGCGGTTTCGGCGGTTTCGGGGTACATCAGCACGTTAAAATGCGCCTGACCCATCTTGGCGATATCCGACGGTGACGCGGGCATCGGGGCCACGACATTCACTTCGATCCCCATATCCATCAAGAGGCCGGTCATTTCGACGATGTCGTCGCGGTGGCGAAAGCCGAGCGCGGTGGGACCGATCAGGTTGGCGGTGACACGCGCGGTCTTTTCCATCGGCTTGGCGAGGGCTTTGACGATCTGATAGAACGTTTCGTCCGCGCCAAAGTTTTCTTTGCGCTGATAGCTGGGCAATTCAAGCGGGATGGCCGGGATCGGCAGGCCAAGCGTTTCGGCAAGGCCTCCGGGATCGTCCTGAATCAGCTCGGCAGTACAGGACGCACCCACAATCATCGCTTCGGGCTTGAACCGCTCATAGGCAGCCATTGCGGCGTCTTTGAACAGATACGCGGTGTCCGCACCCAGATCGCGGGCTTGGAATGTGGTGTAGGTCACGGGCGGTCGGTGGTTGCGGCGTTCAATCATGGTAAACAGCAGGTCGGCATAGGTGTCGCCCTGCGGGGCGTGCAAGACGTAATGCAGGCCGGTCATGCCGGTTGCAACGCGCATCGCGCCAACATGCGGCGGGCCTTCATATGTCCAAACGGTGAGTTTCATTCCGCCGCCTCCATCTTGAGGAGGTTGCGGCGGCGCACAGGGCGCGAGAAGAGACCAGCAAGATCGCCCGCCTGTTCGTAGAAGTGCACCGGAGTGAAGACCAGCTCAATCGCCCATTTGGTGGTCAGGCCTTCGGCCTCCAGCGGGTTGGCAAGGCCAAGGCCGCAGACCGTCAGGTCAGGGCGCGCCTCGCGGCAGCGGTCTAGTTGCTTATCGACGTCTTGCCCTTCGGCGATAGTTGGGCCTTCGGACAGCAGATCAAGATCTGGTGCCATGACTGCTTTGTGTATGAAGGGCGCACCGACTTCGATGGCATTCATGCCACATTCGCGGGTGAGAAAGCGGGCCAGCGGGATTTCCAACTGGCTGTCCGGGAAAAAGAACACCGACTTGCCGCGCAGCGCCTCGGACGCTTGGGCAACGGCCTTGCGGGCACGGGCGCGGGGTGCGTCGGTGACTTCGGCAAATTTCGCACCAGACACGCCGAACTGATCGGCAATTGCGCGGAGCCAAGCGGTTGTGCCTTCTTCGCCAAACGGGAAGGGTGCTGCGATGTGGTTTGCGTGACGGCGTTGCAACGCTTCATGCGTGTCGGTCAGGAACGGCTGTGTCAGCGCGTAAACTGTGTTTGGACCGACCCCGTACTCGTCATTCACACGCGACGCGGGCAACACACGGATCGGGCCAATGCCCATTGCTTCCAAAAGGCCAACGGCCTGTTCTTCGACCACATCGGGCAACGCGCCGACCAGCAGCAATTCGCGGGCGTCCGTTGCGGGCAGAACAGGCACCATCGCCGCAAGGCAGGCATCTTCGCCCTGGGTGAACGTCGTCTCGATCCCCGAACCGGAATAGCTCAGCACGCGGACATTCGGCGCGAATTGCGCGCTCATGCGCTCGGCGGCCTTGGCAAGATCGAGCTTGATCACCTCGGACGGGCAGGACCCGACAAGAAACAGTTGTTTGATGTCGGGGCGACGCTCCAACAGCTCACTAACGACCCGGTCCAGCTCTTGTTGGGCATCGGCCATACCGGCCAGATCGGTTTCCTCAAGGATCGCCGTCGCAAAGCGCGGTTCGGCAAAGATCATCACGCCAGCCGCGGATTGCAGCAGATGCGCGCAAGTGCGGCTTCCGACAACAAGAAAGAATGCATCCTGCATCTTGCGGTGGAGCCAGATGATGCCTGTCAACCCACAGAACACTTCATGCTGGCCGCGCTGCTTGAGAACGGGCGTATTGGAACAACCGCGCGCGGGCGGAGGGGTGAATTGTTCGGTCATGCCGTGGCCTCGTCCGTGAGAAGGGGTTTGCTTGCCTCGAGACGGGCGACCCGAAGTTTCCATAGGAATTGGCCAGCGTTGATGACGTAGGCGGCATAGGCAGCCAGTGCGAGCCACATTTCCTGGTTCTGGCCAAGCATGCCGGTCCAAAGCGCCCAGACATAAGCAAGGTGCAGAGCAATCACGAGGAAGGAGAAAACATCCTCCCAGAAGAAGGCAGGCGCGAAGAGATATTGACCGAACACAACCTTTTCCCAGATCGCGCCGGTCACCATGATCGTCAGAAGAAAAACCGTCTTGATCAGGATCGAGATAGTCGCCGCATCATAGCCCACACCTGTCCAGAGGTAGCGGAAAACAAGCGCCAAAGAGACAAGAAAAACAAGGAACTGGATCGGTGCAAGAACCCCCTGAATGGTGGTCCAAATGCTGCTATCGCGGCGCGCGCGCTGTTCCTCTGTGTAGAGGAACGCTGATTTTCCAGCTGCGTGTTGCGGTCGTTCCATGTCTACGATTCCGTTCTTGTTGTTTAAAAAGTATCGTCTGGCCCCGCCAAGTGTCAACTAAAACTTACACTTGGAAATGGTGACATGACAGTTTTTGTAAACCTCGCGCTGATTCTCGAAAATACAGAGAAAATAGCTTGTTATTCGCTATTTTTTTATCTTTACGGCGTTGATTGCGAGGCCTAAAGCCGTTCAGTGTCAATTATCTTTGACATTTTGGGTCAAGAATCAGAGACTAGAGGTGTCTGATATGTTTGACAGGTGTCATGCAGTATCAGTTGCGAGGGTGTGACATGGCAAACGACCATAGCGAAGATCGCGTGTCTTCTGAAGAAAGTCGGCTGGATATTTCTGCTTTGGCGTCCACGGTCCTTTCTGTCCTGAGCGACAAGGGAGAAGACGGCGCGCAAACAATCCGAAGCAGTGTTGTTCAGAAACTTTTGGAGGTCACCTTGCACCCCGGAGCCTTCGATTCCGAAGCCTTGCTGGACGATCTGAAAGACCGCCGGATCACCTCGGACCAGATAGTCGACATCTACATCCCCCAAGCCGCGCGCGAATTGGGCCGCATGTGGAGCGATGATGTCATCGGCTTTGCAAAGGTGACCATCGCAACCGCACGGCTTCAGGGCCTTTTGACAATGCTCGCGCTTCCCTGGGCCGCCAAACCTTCGGAAGTGGCGGAAGGCGTGAATGTTCTTTTGCTTTTGCAGGGGAATGACAGTCACACTTTGGGACCGCATGTTGCCACCGCCCAAATGCGGCGGGCTGGCGCGTCAGTGCGCATCTTGTTTGGCGCGCGGGATGAAACGATTTTGACCGCACTGTCGGAAGAAAGCTACGACATGGTTCTGTTTTCGGGCTCGCGTCCCGACGCGCTTGCATCAATCGCAAAGTTGGTTAAACGCATTAGAACCGGGGTCTTAGCGCCCCCGCCGCTGGTTCTGGGGGGAATTGTACTCAACCTTTCGGATGGCGTTAAAGAAAAGACGGATGTTGATCTCGTTACGAACGATGTGAAGGTTGCCCTGAAGCTGTGCGAAAAGAACAAGTCAAGAAGCAGGTCTTTGACACGGCAATGAACACCACTGGGTCCAGTTTCTGGAGCAGCGGCTCCGTACCGCTTATCGACGCAGAAGTCCTGTCGAGCATCATTACAGTTGCATCCGACATCGCACTTGTCGTGTCTCGTGAAGGCAAGGTTCTGTCAGTCCTGATCAATCCGATTGAAACGTCGTTTGGCAAGCTGAACCATTGGGAGAGCCGGCCTCTTGACGATTTCCTGACACGCGAAAGCCGCCCAAAAGTTGAGGCCGTGATGGCAACGATGGCGAAGGGTGAAGTGCCGTCGCGGTCTGTCGAGCTTAATCATACGGACAATTCGGTTTGGGAATTTCCAGTCCGATACAGCTTTCATCCGTTTGGATCGGACGGGTCGTTCCTCATGCTGGGGCGTGACCTGCGGCCCATCGCGGAAACGCAGCAACAGCTGGTTCAGGCACAGATGTCGCTTGAGCAGGGCTATGAAGCGCGGCGCGAATTCGATTCGCGCTACCGGCTGCTCTTGCGGACCGTGCGGGACAGCATTGTGTTCGTGTCCGTCAATGACGGCAAGATCAAGGATCTAAACGATCCGGCTGCGGCTTTGCTGCATTCAACCCGCGATGATCTGATCGGTGCCAGCTTTGCACAGGAATTCCGCGACAAGCGCCCAGAAGAATTCACCGAAGCCCTGATCAATACGTCCATCTCGGAAAGCAATACAGGTCTTGAGGTGCAATCGCGTCGGGGACGGCAACGGGTGATGATTGCCCCCCAGGTGTTTCGTGCCGCCGGAGAGCGTATTTTGATTTGCCGCTTGTCCACCACCGAGGAAGTCAGCGCACGGACCGACAGCCTGAGCACCAATCTGGCATCAGTCTTTGAAAAAGGATCGGATGCGATCATTTTCACCTCTGCGACCGGGGCGATTGAGGCATGCAACGATGCGTTTCTAGATTTGGTCGATGCGGCGCATGCGGTTGATGTGCGTGGACGCAGTTTTGCAGATTTCTTGGGGCGCGGTCAGATCGACATGAGCGTTCTGGTGGAAAACGCGCGCCGCACCGGACAGATGCGGATGTATTCAACCAAGCTCTTGAACGATTTCGGCGCAAAAACACCTGTCGAAATGTCCGTGACCTATTTCGAGGATCGCAGCGAACCCACGCTGGGCTTTGTGATCCGCGATATCAGCCGTGTGGATGCGATGCGCAAAGCGCCGCTTCAGACGAGCGAAGAGTCCAGCCGCAATGTGATGGAGCTTGTTGGGTCCGCCACATTGAAAGAGATCGTTTCAGAGACCACCGATGTTGTCGAAAAGATGTGTATCGAAACGGCTGTCAGCCTGACACGCAACAACCGTGTGGCCGCTGCAGAGATGTTGGGGCTGTCGCGTCAAAGCCTTTATGTGAAGCTGCGAAAATACGGGCTTCTCAATAAGGATGCCGACGGCGATTGATCCGTTTGCCCGGCGACAAAGCGTCCGTTCAAATGACAATTTGTCCTGCCTGTTTCGCTTGATGTGAGTCGATTTGTCGTGTCTAGTTGACACATGACTGTCAGCGTAAGTTTACACAAAGATCGCTACCCTGCGCCTTCGGCAATGCTGGAGCTGATCAAACCCGTCACGTGGTTCCCGCCGATGTGGGCCTATGCGTGCGGGGCCGTTGCCTCTGGTGTGGCGATTTCCAACCATCTTGGCCTGTTGATTGTCGGCGTGATCCTTGCGGGTCCCGTTGTCTGTGGCATGAGCCAGGCCGCCAATGATTGGTGTGATCGACATGTCGATGCCATCAATGAACCGGGCCGACCCATCCCTTCGGGACGTATTCCCGGACGCTGGGGTCTTTGGATCGCGCTGGCGATGTCAGTGCTTTCCCTGGCGCTTGGCGCACTACTGGGAACTTGGGGGTTCATCGCCACCGTGGTGGGCGTGCTGGCGGCATGGGCCTATTCGGTCGAACCCATTCGGCTCAAGCGATCCGGGTGGTTTGGTCCGGGGCTTGTCGGGCTGTCATATGAATCGCTGCCATGGTTCACAGGCGCTGCTGTCCTCAGTCAGACGCTGCCATCGGGGCCGATCATCCTGATCGCGCTTCTGTACGGAATTGGCGCGCATGGCATCATGACACTGAATGATTTCAAAGCCTTGGAAGGCGACGCCCAGATGGGTGTCAATTCCCTCCCCGTCACGCTTGGTCCTGAAAAGGCGGCCAAGGTGGCCTGTTTGGTCATGATCATCCCACAGATTTTCGTGATCCTTGCGTTGGCAAAATGGGGGCAATCGACACATGCCGCCATCGTTCTGATGCTGTTGCTGGGTCAGCTTTGGGCGATGTCTGTCATGCTCAAAGACCCGAAGGCCAAGGCGCCTTGGTACAACGCGACCGGCGTTCTGATGTATGTGTCCGGCATGATGGTGTCAGCCTTTGCGCTGCGCGCGGTAGGAGTGATCTGATGCATCTGGGTTGGCTTGCCATTGTGCGTCTAGGGTTGGTGCAAATGGCGCTTGGGTCTATTGTTGTTCTGACCACATCGACCCTAAACCGGTTGATGGTTGTCGAATTGGCCCTGCCCGCTGTTCTTCCCGGGCTTTTGGTTGCGCTGCATTACGGCATTCAGATCACCCGCCCAAACTGGGGGTTCCTGTCTGACAAGGGCGGCAACCGCACCCGCTGGATTCTGCGAGGCATGGTTATTCTTGCCGCCGGGGGCGTTCTTGCCGCAGTTGGTGTGGTCGAGATGGAAGCAAGCTATTCTTTTGGCCTGACCTTGTCCGTGATCGCCTATGCGCTGATCGGTCTGGGCGCTGGCGCTGCGGGCACGTCGGTTCTGGCCCTTCTGGCCACCGCGACCGCACCACATCGCCGGGCTGCTGCTGCGACGATCACGTGGTTGATGATGATTTTCGGCATCGCCATGACGGCTGGTGTCGTAGGTCAATTGCTTGATCCTTACACACCTGCCGTGCTGATCGAAGTTGTGACCGGCGTCGCGCTAGCCGCGCTGGCGATCACCGTTCTAGCCACCTGGCGCATCGAACGCGGTGTCGAAGCCGCACCCGAACCCGATCCTGTGCCCTTCCGCGAAGGTCTGGCAGAAGTGTGGGCCGAACCCAAGGCACGACTGTTCACGATCTTCGTATTCCTGTCGATGACCGCTTACTTCATGCAAGAGCTGATCCTTGAGCCCTATGCCGGTCTTGTCTTTGGCTTTACCCCCGGCGAAAGCACCACACTGTCCGGCATCCAGAATGGCGGCGTCTTTCTGGGGATGCTGACCGTCGGGATCGCCGCAACCGCGCTGCGTTTTGGATGTTTGCGCAACTGGGTGATTGGCGGCTGTCTTGGTTCGGCGGCAAGCCTGTGCGTGATTGCCATTCTGGGCGGCTATGCCCTGCCTGATACCTTGTTGCCTGCGGTGTTTGCCCTTGGGTTCTTCAACGGCACCTTTGCCGTGGCCGCCATTGGGTCGATGATGGCGCTGGCTGGCGAAGGTCGGGAAAAGCGCGAAGGCACCCGCATGGGACTTTGGGGCGCGGCGCAAGCGATTGCTGCCGGGTTTGGCGGCCTGACCGGGGCTGCTGCCGCAGACATCATGCGCACCATGACCACCGACGCACCGGCCTTTGGGGCCGTCTTTGTCTTTGAAGCCGGATTGTTCCTGTGCGCCGCCTTTATGGCGTTGCGCATCATGGAAGGCCGTCCGGCGCATGCCGAACTGATCGCAGGAGAGTGACCATGTACGATGTCGTTGTTGTAGGCGGAGGCCCGTCCGGTGCAACCGCTGCCGAAGACCTTGCCCGCTCGGGGCACAAGGTTGCACTTCTGGACCGCGAGGGCCGGATCAAACCTTGTGGCGGGGCCATTCCTCCGCGTTTGATGCAGGATTTCGACATTGGCGAGGACCAGCTTGTCGCCAAGGTGAACACCGCGCGGATGATCTCGCCGACGGGACGGCATGTCGATATTCCAATCGAAAATGGCTTTGTCGGGATGGTCGATCGCAAAGATTTCGATCCTTTCCTGCGCGCCCGCGCCGAGGCGGCTGGGGCCGAACGGTTCACCGGGACATTCGTGCGCATTGACCGCGACAAGCCCGCCAAGAAACGTCGGGTGATCTACCGCGACAAGGAAACCGGGGAAGAACGGTCGCTTGAAACCCGACTGATCATCGGCGCGGACGGGGCCAAATCCCGTGTGGCCCGCGACGAAATTCCCGGTGGTGACAAGGTGCCCTTGGTCTTTGCCTATCACGAGATCATCTCCGCCCCCGAAAAGAGCGATGTCTACGACCCGCTGCGCTGTGACGTGATCTATGACGGCGCGATCAGCCCGGATTTCTATGGCTGGGTGTTCCCGCATGGCGGCACGACATCGGTTGGGATGGGCACGTATATCCAAAGCGTGAACCTGAAAGACGCGACCGCTGCCCTGCGCGAGGCGGCCGGTCTGACAGAGTGCGAAACCCTGCGGAGAGAAGGCGCGCCGATTCCCCTCAAACCGCTGCGCTTCTGGGACAATGCCCGTGATGTGGTGCTTGCAGGGGATGCGGCCGGTGTTGTTGCGCCCTCCAGCGGCGAAGGCATCTATTATGCCATGGTTTGTGGCCGGGTCGCTGCGACCGCCTGTGCCGCAACCCTGAAATCAGGACGCATCACCGACCTCGCGCTTGCCCGAAAACTGTTCATGAAGGAACACAAGACCGTGTTCCGCGTGCTTGGCCAGATGCAGGACGCCTATTACAAAAGCGATGCGCGCCGGGAACGGTTCGTGTCCCTGTGTCATGATGTCGATGTGCAAAAACTGACATTTGAAGCGTATATGAACAAAAAGCTCGTCAAGGCCCGGCCCTTGGCGCACCTGAAGATCGGCTTCAAGAATGCGCGTCACCTCTTGGGGCTGGTACGGGAGACCCATGTATGACCCAGACCCTTATCCCTGCGTGGCGTGGTGACACGCTGGAACCTGTTGAAAAGCTCGATGCCCATATTCGGGGGCTGAAACACAAGGCGATTTCGGTGTTCGTGCTGCGTCGGGATGAGATCTTGATCCAGCGACGCGCGATGGGAAAATATCACACCCCCGGGCTATGGGCGAATACATGTTGCACCCATCCGAACTGGAAAGAAAACAGCCTTGATTGTGCGAACCGGCGATTGAAAGAAGAGCTGGGAATCACCGGGCTGACACTCGATTACCGGGACCGCGTTGAATACCGTGCAGATGTCGGTGGCGGCCTGATCGAACATGAGGTGGTCGATATCTTTGTGGCCGAGGTTGAACGCGCTCCAATTTTGGCGCTCAATCCCGACGAAGTCATGGCGACTCGGTGGGTGCGGTATGGCGATTTGATGCAGGAAGTGATTAACGAACCAAGTCGCTTCACCCCCTGGTTACGCATTTACCTTGACACATATGCGCCGCAAATCTTCGGAGATTTGGCTGTTTCCTGCGTAAACCCGGCGTAAAATAGCTAATTTTAAACACATTCGCTCCTGTTTCTTGCCCTAGTCTGTCCCTAGACATTTATGTGGGGCTCGAACTGGGGAGTTCGTGATGTCTGCTGCTGCTACTGCCGCCAGTGATCTGGAACGGTACATGTTGGATCTCGTGAACGAGGAGCGCACAAGCCGTGGCTTGAACGCACTCGTGCTCGATAAGGTTTTGAACGCATCTGCCGATGCGCATTCGTCGTGGATGCTGGAGGAAAACATCTTCAGCCACACGGGGATTGGTAATTCGACGCCGACCCAACGCATGACCGCTGAAGGGTTTGACCTGTCTGGGTCGTGGCGCACCGCCGAAAACATCGCCGCGCAAAGCGAACGCGGTGACTCTGGACTGTTTGACGACGTGTATGATCTGCACATCGCGTTGATGAACAGTGCCGGTCACCGTGCGAATATCCTTATGCCCGACCTCGAAGTGGTTGGGATCGGAATTCAAACCGGGACGTTCACTTATGACACCGGGACATATTATTCCGTCATGGTGACACAAAACTTTGCGATGACCGGTGGACAAACCACACCTGATATCGTCGGGCAAACCAATACAACGCCCAGCGCTGCAAACGTCCAGACCGACACAGTTGCTGTGCTCGTCGGGACATCAACTGCGGAAAACCTTATCGGGACAGATCAGAACGACACGATCACCGGGTCAGGCGGCAATGACATTCTGTCGGGTCAAGGCGGCATCGACACTGCCGTTTATATGAATGACATCTCGAACTATGCGCTGACCATCTCGGACGGAACAATCGTGATTGCCGACCGGAGCGGGGGCGATGGCACAGATACGCTCAACAGCATCGAGCTGCTGGATTTCAACGGTACGATGTTTGAGCTGAACAAGTTCACCAATGTAAGCTCTTTGACGGATGCCGACATGCTGGCGTTTTCAGAACTTTACGTTGCGTATTTCAACCGCGCACCGGATGCGACAGGGCTATTGTTCTGGGGGTCAGCGCTGGCAGATGGCATGACCATGAACCAGATTGCCAGAGAGTTCTTTTCGCAGCCCGAAACCCAGGCCCTTTATGGCGGATCAAGCAGTACGGGTGATTTCGTTACGGCTGTTTATTCCAACATCCTTGGGCGAGACCCGGACGCGATTGGATTTACTTACTGGACCGACCTTCTGGACAGCGACGCGATCGAACGGTCCGAATCCATTCTTGCGATGCTTGATGGCGCAAAGGCCGCAACCGGAAGCGCCGCTGACGCACAGTTCCTTGCAACCAAGGCAGAGATCGGCGCCTATTTCGCAGTGGTCAACGGATTGAACAACGTCTCCGTGGCCAACGCGGCAATGCAGACCTTTGACGGGACAATGGCCTCCGTGGTCGAGGTCAAAGACATCATTGATGATCACGCAGCGCAGGTGGACACGATGCAGGGGTCTGAATTCACAATCAGCGTCACGGGCCTTGTTGAAGACGCGCTGGACTGGGTGTGACCCTCACGCACCTTTCGTGAGGGGAACCACCTTGCCATCACTGGACGTAAGAGACACCGCGATCTTGTAGAGATCAAACCGGGTCAGGCCGGCATCGGCGTACATTTCGTCCGGTGAAGCCTGATCGATAAAGCGATCAGGCAGGGTCATCGTACGAACTTTAAGCCCCCGGTCCAACAAGCCGTGATCCGCCAGTTCGTGCAGAACCATCGCGCCAAACCCGCCACGTGCGCCCTGTTCGACCGTCACCAAGGCAGTGTGCGTCATGGCCAGTCGTTTGATAAGATCAATGTCCAACGGCTTGGCAAAGCGAGCGTCAGCAATAGTGACGCTGACCCCGTCTTTCTCGAGCAAGCGAGTGGCCGCTTCGACCTCTGCCAGATGCGCACCAAAGCTGAGGAAGGCAACATCGCTGCCCTCTTGCAAGACGCGGCCTTTGCCGATTTCAAGAACCTGGCCGCGTTCGGGCATTTCCACGCCATTGCCAGAACCGCGCGGATAACGGAATGCAATAGGTCCGCTGTCATGTGCAACCGCCGTGGCAACCATGTGCATCAGCTCGGCCGCATCGGCAGCGGCCATGACGGTCATGTTGGGCAAAGCCGTGAGATAGCCAACGTCAAACGCGCCAGCATGGGTCGCGCCATCTGCCCCAACAAGCCCGGCGCGGTCGATGGCAAAGCGAACGGGCAGATTTTGCAACGCAACGTCGTGCACAACCTGATCGTAACCACGTTGCAGGAAGGTCGAGTAGATCGCGCAGAACGGCTTGAGCCCGGACGCCGCCATCGCCGCCGCAAAGGTCACGGCGTGCTGTTCAGCAATGCCCACGTCAAACACGCGGGCAGGAAAGCGATCAGCCAGAATATCGATCCCGGTGCCACCCGGCATGGCGGCTGTGATGCCAACAATGTTCGGATCGCGCGACGCCTCGTCAGTGAGCGTGTCGCCGAAGACCTTGGTGTAGCTGGGCGCATTCGGCTTGGATTTCGCCTGCGCCCCGGATTCCACGTCAAACTTTGCCACGCCGTGATATTTATCGGCACTGTTTTCGGCATGGGCGTAACCCTTGCCTTTGACGGTGCAGCAATGGATCAGGACAGGCCCGGTCGCACGCGCCCGCGCGGCGCGCAGAACAGGAAGCAACTGCCCCATGTCGTGTCCGTTGATCGGACCAATATATTCAAACCCAAGTTCTTCGAACAATGTGCCCGACCCTTGCAGGTTCCCGGTCACAAGCTGGCGCGCGCGTTTTGCACCCTCACGCATTGGTGCGGGCAGGGCGGATTCGAACCCTTCGGCAAGGGATTTGACCTTGGCCAGCGGCTCATTGGCGTACATCCGGCTGAGGTAAGATGACATCGCGCCAACGGGCGGGGCGATGCTCATTTCATTGTCGTTAAGGATGACAAACAAACGGCGGCCTTCGTGACCTGCGTTGTTCATCGCCTCGTAAGCCATGCCTGCGCTGATCGACCCGTCACCAATCACGGCAATTGCATCGCCGGTGGGGCGGCCCATATCCCGGCCAACTGCAAAGCCAAGCGCTGCAGAAATCGAGGTGGAGGAGTGCGCGGCGCCAAATGGATCGTATTCGGATTCGCTTCGTTTGGTGAACCCGGAAAGGCCGTCTTTCTGGCGCAGCGTGTTCATCCGGTCCCGGCGTCCGGTCAAAATCTTATGCGGGTAGCATTGATGCCCCACGTCCCAGATCAGCTTGTCCATCGGCGTGTTGAACACCGCGTGGATGGCAACCGACAATTCGACGACACCAAGGCTCGACCCAAGATGTCCGCCGGTTTGCGACACGGCAGACACAACTTCGGCACGAACCTCATCGGCGACGGCCCTAAGCGTGGCATCGTCCATCTTGCGAAGATCGGCAGGACCAGCAACGCGATCAAGATTGGGGGTATGGGGGCGTGTCATGTGGCAGTCTCCTCGGGGGACAGAGGTGAAGAGAGGCGCCACGTTTGCAAGGGGTACCAAGAAACGTGACGCCAGTTCCTGTAGCCAACAGGAAGGGAACCGGGGTGTTGAGCCCCGTATCCGGTTTTGCGTTTTGGGAACCTATCAAAACCGGATCTGGCAACCCGAGCAGCGTTGCTGCCGCTCGGGTAAGTCGTAAGACCTCAGGAGTCAGTCAACTCGAGCTCGGGCCATTCCGCAATCACGTTCAGGCCCTGAAGCGGTTGTTGATACCCCTTGTGGCACGTCTTGCAGGCAGCCTTGGGCGCATCTGCAAAGACCGGACCCAGACGTTCTGGCGGAAGCAGACCTTCGAGCGGCACCAACCAATCGTTGTTGATTTCCTGAACCATCGAGATGCCCAGCATTTCTGTCGACCACTGCGGTGTGACCTGTTCGGGGTCATAGAACGCACGGGTGTTATGACAGAACACACAGTTCACACCCAGCGAGTTGGACACGTAGTTCATCAAGCTGAATGTACGTTCCGTGTCCTGCCAGGTGGTGACACCTTCTTCGTGGGGATATTCGGCAACATGGGCTTCCAGATTGTGAACGCTGATGCGGCCATAATCCAGAAGGAACGTCTCCAAAGCGTCAGAGGGGAGCGACGTGTACTGGCTTTGCACCGTCACTCTGTTCTGAACCGCCGCCCAACCGCCGGCTGCTTCGTTGACAGGCCCCATCTTGAACCAAATCTCGCTTGGAACGGCCTCACCACGGTGACAGGTGTAACACGTCACACCAACCTGAGCATTGGATTGAACGTGGCCAATCCAGTCTTCGTTGATGCTCTGGGTCATCCCCACCATCGTATAGGCGACCTGGGTCTGGTAATTGTCGGGATCCTCCATCAGATCGGGAATCCCGGTCCAGGACCGCATCGCAACGACCAGTTCCGCATATTGCTCAGGGGCAATATCACCCAGCGCGGGCGGGACGTTTTGCAACGCCGCTTCGCTGACTGCCGCAATATCCGCTTCGGTGATCTGGTCGCGTGTGAGGTAGCCCGCGATGGTCGGATCGGCTTTGCGAACCTCGTTCCTGAACTCCGGCACCGACATCCCTGTCCCACGGGGACCGGTCTGAAGACTGTCGGTCTTGAACGGCTGACCTACGACCACAAGGAATGCAGCGACTGTCACGGCCGTGCCCAAGGCACCTATCAGGATCGCCGGACCGTAGATATTGGTCGGATTTTCATTGTTCCATTTATCGAACCATTTGGGAAACATGATCAGTTCTCCTGTCCAATAAAGGTTTGATAGGAACCAAAGGCCTCATAACCGTAGGAGCCGTCATACATCGGAGCGAAGTGATGCTCTTGTGCCCAGATGAACCAGTTGTCGACGACTGTACCTGTCAGCAGGATGCCAATGCCGCCCGTGATCGGAGTGAGGACTGCAAACCACCACGCCCAGCGGTGAATGCCTTCCATCGTGGCGTTGAAGCCCATGGTCCAGCGCCAGAACAAGGCAGCACGTTCCGTAGCTGTGCCACGGTCCACAATCTGTTCCAGTTCACGGTCGCCGCCGTAACGGGTTACCGCAAGGATGGTTGCACCGTGCATCGCAAACAGCAGGACCGAGCCATAGAGGAACACGATCGAGAGCGCGTGGAACGGGTTGTAGTACAGGTTGCCGTAACGGATCGAAAACGCCGTGGTCCAGTCAAGGTGCGGGAAGATCCCGTAAGGCACCGCTTCTGACCATGATCCCATCAGGATCGGACGGAAAAGACCCAGCACAAGGAACAGCCAGATCGCAGAGCCAAACGCCCAGAAGACGTGTTTGCCCATCTTGTGTTCCATGGCCAGCAAGTAGGTTCGTGCCCACCAGCTCATCACAGAGATCAGCAAAAAGAAGCTGGCGATGATGTACCAACCGCCTTCGTTCAGCGGCGGCATGCGCAACCCGTATTCCGGGCTTGGCGGCTCAAGCGCCAGCCAGAACAGCTGACGGATGAATTCCGGGATCGACCAGCCGACTTGCGCCAGCATGTTCAGGCCAATGATGTTGAACGCAAGGAGACCCGTTGCAAGCGACACCATCCCGGTCCAACCCAGCCAGATCGGGCCAAGCTGTGCGTTGCCGATCCAACCGATCAGGGTGGAAAAGCTGCCTTTTCCCATCCGTTCCTGTTCGGCATTTTCGGTTGCCATGCCCCATTCGGGATTACCCTGAACCTGGACCTGGGTGAAAATGTTCTGATATTCAGCCATGATTACATCCCCACCACGTTAGAGCCCCAGATGGGCATATCGAGCCACCAGTTCCACCACTCGGGCCAGCCCTTCGTCCAGACGGGACCAGAGATGATGATACAGATCGCGGACCAGAAGCCTGCGTTCAGCGCGAGCAGCAGACCGACACGGTGGATACCAAGGGTTCCGACCGAATAGCCGATGAAGTCGCGGAAGAACGTGTCTTCGTGATCGGGTGTGCGCATTTCCTCGCCCTTTTCAGGGTTCGCCGCCGACAGGATCAAACCGCCATGTAATGCCAGTGCCAGCGTCGTGGTGAAGAAGAACGTCACCGCAAGCATGTGGGCCGGGTTGTAATGGAAATGCAGGTAGGCATAGCCAGTGTTCGACACCCAGTCGAGGTGGCTGAAGATGCCATAGGGGAAACCGTGTCCCCACGCGCCCATCAGAAGCGGGCGGAAGATCACAAGCGTCACATAAGCGAAAATTGCGAAACCAAAGGCGAATGGCACGTGGTAGCCAATACCCAGTTTACGGCAGATTTCCACCTCGCGCAGCGCCCAGCTGATGAATGCGCCCGTCGCGCAGATCGTGATGATCTGCCACAAGCCACCCTCCATCAGCGGTGCCATGCCCAGACCGTAACTCAGGTCGGGCGGCGCGATGTTGATGAGCCATGGATTGAATGTGCCTTGATCGGCCGCTCCCCAAAAAATGAGGATCGTGCCAAGCAGAGCGAAAAAGGCGGTCGTGACTCCGAAGAAGCCTACGTAGAAAGGCCCAACCCAGAAGTCGAACAGATCGCCGCCGATCAGCGTCCCTCCGCGGACGCGGTACTTTTTTTCGAAGCTGAGCAGCGCCATCTTCTTTATCTCCGCGTTTGCCGGCACGTCTCTAGAAGAGACCTAGCCGTCATGTTTAAGTTTGGTTTTGCCGCGGGCGGGGCGATGGTCTGCCGCCCGCAGCGATCTTGTAAGCTCTTCCGAGCTGATTGGCTTACATGCCAGCGGCTGCTGCGGTTTCGAACCAGTTGATGCCGTTAGACAGCACCACCAGGTGAATCATTGCAGCCAGCAGGAAGAGGAAGACACCCTGCGCGACAAACACGCGACGGGGATCAAAGATTAGCCAGATCTTGTAGAACTTTGCCATTATATTGATCCTTCCTTAGAACCAGGGGCGCCAGATGAAGGTTGCCAGGTGTGCAACCACTGCAACCGCCGAGAACAGCCAAAGGCCGCTCATGTAGACGGAATGCAGCTCCTGGGCCTGCTCGTCAGTAAGACCTGTGAATGACAGGTCGGTATTATCAGCCATGAACTTTCCTCCGGAATGTTATGCTGACGCCGCACTCCCTGCGGCCGGGTCCATCAGGGCTTACGCCCTTCAGGTCCTGTCCACCCCGCCGGGTGGCCAGTCTTGGATTCTCGACCTGCATCAGGCCGAGAAAATGAGTGGCGTGATCCGATCCGCTTCACACCATGCGCGCGCCAATGGGCCTTGCATGTTGAGCGTCTGTTTCTGGAACACTTCGAGCAACCAGATCACGGTGGCGAAGGGGATCGCGACGATGAAAATGATGCTGAAATAAACCAGGAACTCGGTTCCGCGTTTTGTGTGACCGTGCTTGTGACCGCGCGTGTCAGAAGAGGTGAAATCCGTCATTTGGTCGGTCCTCCTTGGGTGTTGGCAAGAGCTTGAACTGTCTCAAAGACAACGCGTTCAGCGCCTTGTTTCAGGGCTGCCTCCTCTGCGGCGTCACGCAGGTTTTTGGCGGCAGAAATTCGGGTGAGTACGGGATGCTGCGACACGATCCGGTCCAGTTCGGACTGAGCGTCAGTATCCCATGGGAAGTCACGGCGCAGCGGCGTCAGGGTCGAATCCGCCTTGTCCATTTCCGAACCCAGCGGCAGGATATGGAACAGCGCGTCAAACAGGCCATTGCACACTTCTTGCAGAAGATACGTTGCCCCTGCATAGCCCATCATCGGCGTTCCGGTGTGACGCCGGATCGCGGCACCAGGGAACGAGGCCGGGATAAACGTGGGCTGCGGGCCATGCCCTGCTTGCATTTCAGCAAGGTACATCTTTTCGTTGATCGACCCCATCACGACCAGCGGACGCTTGGTGTGGATCATTGAACGCACTTCGTTGTTGTTGGTCTTCTCACCGGCAACGCGGGCCACCGCAAAGGCGCAAGGAAGACCCAGATCACCCTCGAGGTAATTACGGATGCCACGGGCATAGGTTTCGTTTGCAACGATCCCGAATTGAGCGGTGGCAAAGAAATCCTGTGTGACCGACCGCCAGAGATCCCAGACGGGCTTGAGCGTCGAATGCTTTTCTTTTTGGATGAACGGCTCGGGATCAAGCCCCAACAGATCACCCAGCTTACGCAGGAATTTCGTGGTCGAATCCATCCCGATCGGCGCTTGCAGATACGGCTTGCCCAGACATTCGCACAGCCCGCGACCAAATTCACGGTACATGCAAATATTGACATCGGCATTCACGAGGTTGCGCATCTCAGCCACATGCGCTCCCAGTGGCATCACCATGTTGACCTCGGCACCCATGCCTTCGACCAGGCGCCGTATCTCGGCCAGATCAGAGGGCATGTTGAACGTGCCATACATTGGACCGAGGATATTGACCCGAGGCTTGGCACCTTCTTCACGCTTCTTCTCGGGGGGCATCCGGCCTTTGGTCATGCCGAATTCCGTGAAAATCCACGTCATGGCGCGGTCCGCGCTCTGCCATTGGTCCTCATCGATAGTACGCGGCAAGAACCGCTGGATGTTGGTCCCCTGCGGTGTGACCCCACCCCCGATCATCTCGGCAATGGAGCCGGTCACAACAACGGCTGGCAACGCGGGATCAAGGACTTTCCATGCCCGCTGCATCGCCTCTTCCGTTCCTTTACCCATTTCATCTTCAGCCAGACCGGTGACGACGATGGGTAATTCGTGCGGCGGAAGCGCGTCGGTATAGTGCAGGACGGAGGTCACTGGCAGGTTCTCGCAGCCCACCGGGCCGTCGATGACGACCTGCAAACCCTTGACGGCACAAAAGGCGTAAACCGCCCCCCAATAGCCGCCCGCTCGGTCGTGATCTTGAATCAGCATCAGATCATCTCCTGCGCTTTGGCAGCACGCGCCTGTTTGTCACTGTTCTTTTGATACTGGGCACAGAAGTCGGACCGCAGGTGCGTGCCCATCGGGGTCATGTCACAGCCGATCATCTTGGAAGTAGACCCCGTCACCACCGCCGGTAGAGCTGGGTCGAGCACACCCCGGGCGCGTTTCATCGCTCCCTCGGTCCCCTCTCGACCCAGCTCCTCCTCACCGAGGCCTGTAACCACGATAGGGAGCTCATGCGGCGGTAGCGCATACGTTTGGTGAAGACCCGACGTCACAGGCAGGTTTTCGCACCCGACCGGACCGTCGATGACAACTTGCAGACCTTTAACAGCGGTGAGGGCGTAGACCGCCCCCCAGTAACCGCCCGCGCGCTCATGACCCTGAATCAACATCAGATCATCTCCTGCGCTTTGGCGGCACGCGCCTGTTTGTCGATTTTCTTTTGATGTGCCGCGCGGAAATCGGGACGCAGGTTTGGGGATCCTTCCCAAACGCCAGCGGTGTCACCGGTGCCCACACCATCAAAAAAGGCTTTCATGTCGTCCATGCGGGCCTTGCCTGCGATGGCGGCATTGATGACTTCGGCCAGACTGCCTGCACCGGCTGGGCCCATCAGGGGGCGCGCAGAAATCAGGTTGGTGTAGTACAGGCCCGGAATGCCCATTTCTTTTGCCTTCTGCACAACCGGGGTTGTGCCGATGGCCAGATCGGGCCGGACTGCTTCCATAGCCGCGCAATCATCTTCGAGAGACGCGCGATATGTAACCTTGATGCCCTTGGCCTCAAGCCATTCACGGTCGGGTTCGGACCATTTGGTCTTGGGACACGCGGTGCCAACGTAGCGCAGATCCGCACCGCTTTCGACCAACAGACGTGCGACCAGAAGCTCTGATCCTTCGTAGCCGGACAAAGTGATCGTGCCTTTGATAGGGGTCGCAGCCAATGCGCCCTTGATTGCGGGCAGAAACGCATTTTGCGCGGCGGCAATCTGGGCGGCGGGGATATTGTATGCATCACCAATGCCCGCCAGCCACGCTGCGGTGCCATCATGACCCACGGGCGCAGAGCCAACGATCTTGCGACCTGCCGCTTCGAATTCACGGATGGCAGCGGTGTAGAACGGGTGAATCGCAGCAACGACGCCACAATCCAAAGCCGCGTAAAGTTCGCGCCATTCACGACAAGGCACCACAGGACCGGCGGCCAAACCCATTGGGGCCAGCATTGCGCCAATCATCATCGGATCTGCCGGAAACATCTCACCCAGCAAGGCAACGGTCGGGCGATCCGCTTTGCCACCAGCGGGGGCTTGCACTGGGCCTGCCTTGATCTCTTCGCGGGCATAATTCAGCATCGCACCGGCAAGGACATCTTTGGCCTCGGCATGGGTTGGAATGCCAAAGCCCGGAACGTCGATACCGACAATGCGCACGCCATTGATCTCTTTCGGAAGCAACCGCAGCGGCACACCGGACGCTGTCGGAACACACAGGTTGGTCACCACGATGGCATCGAATTGATCGGGATCGGCCATTTCATGCACAGAGTCGCGGATATCTTCGTAAAGCTTGCCCGTGACGAGCGATTCCGAATTGAACGGCACATATCCGACCGACCGGCGCGCCCCGTAGAAATGCGACACGAAGGTCAAGCCATAGACACAACAGGCCGACCCGGACAGGATTGTCGCAACGCGTTTCATTCGAAGGCCGACGCGCAGTGACCCAAAGGCGGGACACATGCTTTGTGGTTGGTCATGCGGACCCTTGGGATAGTCCTTTGCGAACTGATCCAGCATCTCGGAATTGCCGGCAAGTCGCGCGGCCTTTTCCATCTCAGATCCGGAATGACACCCAAGCCCATCCGCCAGCACTGGCGCATCGACCCGCGGTTCCCCACGGATGACGTCGACCTCTGCCGTCTCGTCGTATGTTGCTTCGTTTGTCACGTCTCTATCTTCCTTCGTTCCCAAAAAGCGATCCGGGGGCTAACCGTCACACTTCGTCGTAAATCACTTCCAAGGACGCTTGCGGTGCGGCGTTCTTGCCGCGCATGTCGATGTCCGTTGCCGGAACAAGCGTGTATCCCGCGCCTGTCTCGGACCCGTCGAACAGATCAAGAAGCTGGTCTTGATTGAGCGGCGCAGGGCGCACGGGCGGGGCTTCGCCGACGTTCAGGCCAAGTTCGGCAAAAAGGCTGCCCCAAGGGGACGCATCCGTGCCAACGATCTGGTAATTCGCGGATTTCTTGCGCAAGTCGTCATCCTGCGGGATCGAAGCCAGAACAGGGATTTTCACCGCCTCGGCAAAGGCTTGCGCCTCGCCCGAGCCGTCATCCTTGTTGATGACCAAACCTGCCACGCCAACATTGCCGCCCAGTTTGCGGAAATACTCGACCGCAGAACACACGTTGTTCGCAACATAAAGTGACTGAAGGTCGTTCGACGCGACGAGGATCACCTTTTGCGCCATATCGCGGGCGATCGGCAGGCCAAAGCCGCCACAAACCACGTCACCCAAGAAGTCCAGAAGAACGTAGTCGAAATCCCAATCGTGGAAGCCCAGCTTTTCGAGCAGTTCGAATCCGTGGATGATACCACGACCACCGCATCCGCGACCCACTTCGGGCCCGCCCAGCTCCATGGCGAACACGCCACCACGCTTGAAGCACACATCGCCGATCTTCACCTCTTCCCCGGCCAGTTTCTTTTTGGTCGAGGTTTCAATGATCGTCGGGCAGGCTTTGCCGCCGAACAGCAGGGATGTTGTGTCAGATTTCGGGTCACACCCGATCAGAAGAACGCGCTTGCCCTGCTCGGCCATCATGTGGCTGAGATTAGCCAGCGTGAAGGATTTGCCGATGCCGCCCTTGCCATAGATCGCAATGATCTGGGTTTTGGACGTCGGTTCGCCTTGCGGCACTTCGAGCGTCGGCTCTTCGCTTGCCTCGTCACGCAGTCGTTGATCGAAGTCTTTCAGATTTGGCACTTCGTCTTTCATTACTGCGTCTCCCAATTCAGTATCATTTTCAGGCAGGTCGGATCTTCGAACGCAGTGCGATACGCGCCCGGCGCATCCGTTGCTGCCGCTTGGTGTGTGATTAGACCGTCAAGGCTGAGCGCGCCGCTCTCGACCAGAGTACGGGTCGCCGCGAGATCGTCGCGCGCCCATTCAGCGGCCACGCGAAACCGCGCTTCTTTCATGAAGGCGGGGGGAAAAGCGAATTGAAGCGGCTGGGTATAGAACCCGGCAAGCACGATTTCACCACCCTTGGCGATACGACCAACGAGGTCATTCAAAAGACCGCCATTGCCGCTGGCATCATAGATTGATCGGTAATCGCGGCGCTCGTCGGCGTCGGGATGGATCACCTCGTACCCATCTGCGCCAGCCAAGCGATCTGCATCGATTTCCCAAACTGTCGGCGCAGGCGCACCAGCGGCAATTGTGAGGCGGGCAAGCAAACGGCCCAGAACACCGTGCCCAACAATCAGGTCAGGCACGGCCTTGTCCAAACCGGCCATCGCATGACGTGCAGTCGCGGCAAGGGCCAACAAGGCGCCTTGCGGACCAAGCTGACGATCAATGCGGGTGACCCGGTCCTGTGCGGTCACAAGACGGCGCGTTGCGCCGCCGAACAAACCAAACACGCCGTCATAACAATTGGCACCCGGCACAAAGACATGGTCACCAGGCTTGTAGCCCGTGTTGGCACCCGCTTCGACAACTTCGCCAGACGCTTCGTATCCGGGGATCAGAGGATACCCCATGCCCGGAAAGGGCGGCATATCCCCCGTCCAGAAAAGCTTTTCCGTACCGGTTGAAATGCCTGAATAGGCAATATCGACCACCAGATCGTCAGGGCCGGGATCAGTCAGTTGGACAGTTTCCAACGCAAGGGTCTTCGGCGCATTCAGCACTACAGCGTTCGTTTGCATCCCAACCTCCTGCGGCTTGGTGACGATCACATCCTAGAATCGAATCCGGGCGGATCATCGGGTGTTCAGTAAGTGTCAGTTTATTCTTACACACTAATCTGTCAACTATAATAGACACATTCTGTTGTAAACAAATGAAAACACTCAACCGAGTGGTTTCACAGCCGTCAGCGCGGTCGTCACAAAGGGACGGCGCGACCGAATTTCCTTGATACTTTCAAAGCCAGCGCCCTTGCAGAGTGCACCAATCCTGTCGGCGCTCCGCACTGTGCCCGTTTGCATCGCAAGACAGTAAAAGCTGAAATAGACGTCGCCAGCGATCTCGGGCGCGGCACCGCCAGACATTGGTTCAGACACCAAAAGCCGCCCGCCTTGGGGCAAAGTGTCATAAACTTTAGACAGTAAGGCCGCAACAGTGTGGTCTTCGTGATCGTACAACACCCGGATCAAAGAGATCGTATCCGCATCCGCAGGCAAAGGATCATCGCGGAACGAGCCGGGCACAAAGGTCAGTCGTTCCTTGGCCGGAGACGCCTGCATCCGCGCCTGTGCGTTTGCCGCAACCGCCGGAAGGTCGAACACCGTTGCGCGCAAATCGCGATACTTCAACGCCGCCGCTTCGGCAAAGACGCCGTAACCGCCTCCGACATCCAAAAGGTGTTTCGTCTGCGCCAGATTCACCGCAGCCAGCGTATCGGCCGAAACAATCTCCTGAGAACGCGCCATTAAATCGGAATAGCGGTTTGATGTATCCGCATCTGTGGCGTTTTCGGCACCGAACACGTACGGCCAGAATGCAGCCAGCTCTGTCTCAACCTCACCGCGCAACAACGCGACAGGGTCATTCAGGTCCCGATAGAACGCAGCATGATGACGGATCATGTCTTCCAGACCGGGCACGCCCACCATCGCCGCGCCTTTGCGGGCAAGAGCGTAGCGGCCCTTGCGATCCCGCTTTGTCAGCTTCATCGCGGTGGCCGCCATCATCAAACGGTCCATTTTGTCCGCTTGCATCAACGACACGCGCGCCAAATCATCGGCACTTAACGCGCCTTCCATCAGGCGGTGCAAAATCCGCAGGTCGACCAGCGCAAACAGAACCTGCGATTTGACAAAGCCTTGTACAATATCGAAAAGTTCGGCGCCATCTTTGGCAGCGGTGCCACGGGTCAAGGGAAACGACGACGCCCAGCGCTGAAATCCTGGGCGCGCAATCACGCGCATCAACCGCGTGCGCAGCCCAGTTTTCGGGCGATATCCGGCAGGCGGACTATCCGAGGCGAGCGCCATCTTACCCGGCTCGGGCCGCGCGCGTTTGCGGCACTGGGGTCAGCCGTTCGGCCTGCATACGCACCATTTCAGCAAGCTGCGCCTCACCGGGGCACGACGGAATCGACGAAATCGCACCGCTCAGGATATCGCGCAGGCGCGACTTTGCGCCATCGACGCCCAACACGGCCACCGCGTTCGGGCGACCGTGCAGATCATCCTGACCCACCGGCTTGCCCAGCGTTTCGCTGTCATACAGCGCGTCGCGCAGATCATCTGCCACCTGAAACGCCTCGCCGATGCGGGCGCCCAGCTCAAACCACGGCTCTTCGTCCTGACCGGCGGCAATCGCCCCCATCTGGGTGGCGGCGATGAACAACGCCCCTGTCTTGGACTTGTGATAGGCGGATAGGTCAATCTTGGACTCGCTCTCCCAACCCTGCCCGGCGCAGATGCCGTGCGGCATGCCAGACTGGCGCGTCAGAATGCGGATCAAGCGCAACGCGCGATCCGGCGAATGCTGTGCCGCCATGGCCAACACTTCGAAGGCAAGAATGATAAGGCTGTCACCCGCCAAAACCGCGAGCGGTTCGGAATAGGCGCGGTGGACCGAAGGTTTGCCCCGACGAATGGCAGCATTGTCGAAACAGGGAAGGTCATCATGCACAAGGCTCGCGCAATGCATCAGCTCAAGCGCGGCGGCTGCGGCGTCTGCAACTTTGGGCGAATCATCTCCGCAAGCCAGTGCCACCGACATCAGGATCGTTGGGCGGATGCGCGCGCCACCCGGCGTGCAGGCATAATGCAAGGCGTCCGACAGTTTGGCGGGAGGTGTTCCGCCTTGTCCGATGCGAATTGCCGCTTCTACAGCAGAATTAATGCGGGTCTGAAGTCCCATCGAACGCTCCTAAAAACATTGTGTTGTCATCTTATTCTGACACACTAGTGTAAACCATACTGGACACTTGGCAAATGCGAGTCAACAATTCGATGATGAAAAAGCCACGACACAGCTCTGGGCGCGTCATTGTGATTGGCGCGGGGATCGGCGGGCTGGCGACGGCCCTGCCCCTTGTGCATCGTGGGTTTGACGTGACCGTTCTGGAACGGCACTCTGCGCCCGGCGGTAAAATGCGTCAGGTGAATGGCGTTGATGCCGGGCCAACCGTGCTGACCATGCTTGATGTGTTTGAAGCGCTGTTTGACGATGCGGGCGAAACCCTGTCAGACCACGTCATGCTGATCCAACAAAAGATCCTTGCGCGTCATTGGTGGCCAGACAGCGGACCGCTTGATCTGTTCCCAGACCGGGATCAAAGCGCGGACGCCATCGGCGCGTTCGCCGGGACCGTTGCCAAAACCGAGTTCCTGGCATTTGCCGACCGCGCCGCGCGCCTTTTCAACGGGTTCCACGATCCGATGATGCTGCAACCCGAACCCAATCTGGGCGCGCTGACTGCGCATGTTATCAAGAACCCGTCCCTGATCCGCGACATGGGTGTCGGGCAAACGCTCAAACGGATGCTGGACCAAAGCTTTACTGACCCGCGCCTAAGGCAATTGTTCGGCCGCTATGCCACCTATGTTGGGGGATCGCCGGATCGGTCCCCTGCCCTGCTCTCTCTGATCTGGGAGGCTGAGGCGCGGGGCGTGTGGTGTGTCAAAGGCGGGATGAGCGCGCTGGCCAAGGCGATAGCCGCACTGATCGTGGCAAAAGGCGGGAACATCAGGACCAATACGACGGTCCGCAAGATCAACACTGCACTGGGTGGCGTGTCCGGTGTCACGTTGACCAACGGCGAAACACTTTATGCCGAGCACGTGGTGTTCAATGGCGATCCCCGCGCGTTAGCCTTGGGTCTTTTGGGCGAGGCGGCAAAACCAATCGCACCCATCACAGTGAAACGGGCCCGCAGCCATTCTGCGAATGTATGGAGCTTTCAGGCGGCGCCTTCGGACATGCCGTTGGTGCATCACAACCTGTTCTTCAGTGATCCCTCCAAAAACGAATTTGCCGAAATCGAACGTGGTTACATTCCGTCGGACCCCACGCTGTACGTCTGCGCCGAAGATCGCGGGCAAGACACGCCCCACCCGCAGACCGAGCGGTTCGAAATTATCATGAATACCCCGCCCCTGACGCAGCGCACGGCACAGCCCGAGGACTATGAGATATGTCACACACGGACCTTTCCCCTTCTTCGCCGCTACGGTCTGAGCTTCTCACCGGAACCGGGACCGGACAGCCTGACGACAGCAAAGAGCTTCGACGCGCTTTTTCCCGGCAGCGCCGGTTCGCTATACGGGCAGAGCCCGCACGGGATGACAGCAGCGTTGGAACGACCGACGGCACGGACCAAGATCAAGGGCCTGTATCTGGCGGGCGGCGGCACACATCCGGGGGCGGGCGTCCCGATGGCAGCGCTCTCCGGCAGGCACGCGGCCGCGGCGATTGTGACGGACCGAACTTCAACCTCAAAGTCCCGGAAAACGGTTACGCCTGGTGGTACGTCGATGGCATCTCTGCCGACGGCACGCGCGCTGTCTCGGTCATCGGGTTCATAGGATCGGTCTTTTCGCCGTGGTATCGCTGGTCGGGGCGCAGGAACCCTGAAGACCACGTGTGCATCAATGTCGCCACCTATGGCCGCGGCGGGCGGTTCACCATGACCGATCGCGGCACCCCTGCCCTCCGCCAGACGGCCAACAGCTTAACCGTTGGGCCCTCGTCAATGCGATGGGAAAACGGCAAGTTGGTGATTGACGTCAACGAACTGTCCGGCCCGCCAATTGTCAGCCGTGTGCGTGGCACCATCACCGTGACGCCCAGCGCTATCACGCAGGTTGAACTGCCTCTGACCGAAGATGGGGCGCATATCTGGCGGCCTTTTGGGCCAGTGTCCGACATTTCCGTCGATCTGGATGCGCCCGGTTGGCAATGGGACGGCCACGGGTATTTTGACGCCAATTTCGGTACGCGCGCATTGGAAGAGGATTTCTCGTATTGGACATGGGGCCGTTACCCGGCAGCAGATGGCAGCACATGTTTTTACGATGCTACACGCCTTGATGGGTCAGAGCTTGGAGCCGGGTTTCATTTTGACGCCGATGGCACGGCAGCCGAAATCGACCTGCCGCCACAGCATGAGTTCAAACGGTCACTGTGGGCGGTCCGCCGCGAAACACGCGGAGACCTTGGGTGCAAGCCCCGCCAAGTGATGAACATGCTGGATGCGCCATTCTATTCACGATCCATGGTCGAAACGCAGCTGAACGGAGAGACAACGGTCGGCGTACACGAAGCACTGGATCTGACGCGGTTTCGGTCGCCGTTGCTCAAGCCGATGCTGGCAGTGCGTGTGCCCCGACGCCGGAATTGGACATTCGATTAGGGCGCAGGCGCGCTTGCTTGTTTGGCTTCATCCGGGTTCAAACGCCAGACGCTGGCATTCAGTGCCCCGGCAATGGACACCCAGATCAGATAAGGGATAAACAGCATTCCTGAAACCATGTCGACCTGCCACAGCGCCACCATTGTTGCAGCAACCGACAGCCACAGCGCCGTCAGCACGACCATCCCAAGCTTGATTTTTTTCAATCCGAAAAACACCGGCGTCCAAAGGCTGTTCAGTGCAACCTGCAAGGCCCAAAATGCCATCGCGACTCCGTTGTCGGGAAGCATCGCAACGCGCGCCCCTGCCGTCGCCATACACAGGTATAGCGTTGTCCAGACCACCGGGAACACCCAATCAGGTGGAGTCCAGGACGGTTTGGCCAGATTGCGGTACCATGGGCCGGGCGAGAACAAACCGCCGGTCGATCCTGCCGCAATGCAGGCCGTCAAAAAGATGCTGAAGAGAAGCCAGAACATTCAGGTCAAGTAAGACGCCCGTGCGCGCCATTCAAGGCGTCCCTTTGATCCTTCTCGCATTGTGCCACTTGCGTCAGCGCTTCGAAAATCGCGTCTGCCCGTGATCTGCGATCTACCTGACGGCCCGCGGCCTGCACAAGAAACTTGGTTTCGGGCAGAGAGCTCGCATAAAGAACAGCGGATTTCGGCATCACCGTTGTCAATGCAGCGCGCGCCGCCGATATGGTAAGCCAGCCCAGTTTTTGTGATTTAGACGTATGCGCGCGGGACGAAATGGAATCGTAGCCGCTCCGCTGCACCTGGCTGCCAATCCCCGCGTAGATGAAACGCGCGGCATAAATTCCGGGGCGCGATCCAATGGGCAGTGCGGCAACACCCGCCTCGGAGCGCATATAAAGACGGTTTGCCTGCATCACCAACCGGCGCGTCATCTGGCGGATCGCCTTGGTCGGTTTTGGCGTATCAAGAAACCGTTGCGGCGACAGTCCGGCCTCGTCCAGCCATTCTGTTGGAAGATAAATCCGGCCTTCCAACGCATCCTCACCGATGTCGCGCGCGATATTGGTCAGCTGCATTGCCACCCCAAGATCACAGGCGCGGGCAAGGGCGTGTGGATCGCGGACGCGCATCAAGACGCACATCATCACACCAACGGCAGAGGCCACGCGCGCCGAATAATCAAACAATTCAGACAAGGTCTCGTAGCGACGCCCCATCGCATCCCACGCCAGCCCTTCCAAAAGTGCGTCGGGCAAAGCGCGCGGCATCTCGAATTCCTCGACCACGCGGGCAAAAGCCCGATCTGCCGGGGCGTTTTCCGGCTGGCCTTGGTAAATTCGCTCTAGCCGGTCCTGAAGCCTTAGAACGGCTGCCGCCTTTTCCTGCTGCAAATCAACCGCGTCATCGGCCAATCGGCAAAACGCGTAAAGCGCAAGCGACGGATCCCGAACCGATGAGGGCAACAGTCGCGATGCCATGTGGAATGACAAAGACCCGTGCCGAATGGCTTCGCGGCAGGCCTCCATGTCGGTGTGATACGTCATCCGCGGACCAGCGCGGGATCGGGAACAAGTTGCTGCAACACTTCTGCCGAGGAAATAACGCCGGGCAACCCCGCCCCCGGATGTGTTCCCGCACCGGTCAGGAACAGACCTTTGAGTTCCTCACTCACATTGTGCGGACGGAACCAAGCGCTTTGCAGGATGCGCGGCTCGATCGAAAAGCCGGACCCGTGGGGAGACAGATACCTGTCCTTGAACGTTTCGGGCGTGAACACTTCGCTTGCGGTCACCCGTTCCGAGAAACCAGGCAGCAATTGTTCTTCCAGCGTCTTGGTCAAGCGCACACGGTATTCGCGTTCCAGCTCTTTCCAATCTGCCGCATCGTCATGACCCAAATGTGGAACCGGGCTTAGAACATAGAACGTATCATCGCCTTTAGGGGCAGCACTTGGGTCCGTGACAGTGGGACGGTGGACATAGAGTGAATAGTCATCCGGCACCTTGCCGCCCATAAAGATGTCGCGCACCAATTCTTTGTACCGCGGGCCATTGAGAATCGTGTGGTGCCCCACATCTTTCCACATGTCGCGCGTTCCCTTGGTTCCGAAATACCAGACATAAAGACCCATCGACCACCGACGCGACTTGAGCTTTTTCGGCGTCCAGCGTTTGCGCGGCTGATTTCGCAACAGGTGATCATAGGTGAACCCGGCATCAGCATTGGACACAACGATATCAGCTGTCAGAACATCGCCAGAGGCGAGCTTGACCCCCCGCGCCTGCTTGTTCTTGACGAGAATCTCGTCAACCTCGGTCTCCATCCGTAGAGTGCCACCCTGTTCGCCAATGATCTTGGCCATGTTTTCGGCAATCGCGGCAACGCCGCCCATTGCGTAATGCACCCCAAATTCCTTTTCGAGGTGAGACACCAGAATATACATCGACGTCACGTTGAACGGGTCACCGCCGATGAACAGCGGGTGAAAGGACAATGCCATGCGCAGCCGCTCATCTTTTACCCGCTTGGACGCATGGGCATAGACCGACCGGTCGGCCCGCAGCATCGCAAACCGTGGCAGCACGCGAATCAGATCTGTCAACTTGTGCATGGACCGACGGCCCAAGTCCTCGAACCCGAACCAATAGCGTTCTTCGCTGTCGCGCAGAAATTTATCATAGCCCGCAACATCGCCCGGAGACAGGCGCCGGACCTCTTCGCGCATCGCTTCCGTATCCTGGCGTGCAGTGAATTTCGACCCGTCAGGCCAGCGGATTTCATAGAACGGATCTAGCGGGCGCAGGTCGACCTCTTCGTGGAAATCCCTGCCGCACGCGGCCCATAACTCTTTGAAAACCTGTGGGACTGTGACAATTGTCGGCCCCAGATCAAAGCGGTGCCCATCTTTCCAGATGCACGATCCGCGCCCCCCCGGAACATCAAGCTTGTCAATCACCGTCACGCGGTAGCCCATCGCACCAAGGCGCATAGCAGACGCAAGTCCCCCCAGCCCAGCACCAATCACCACCGCATGGGCAGAACTAAGCTTGTCAGAATGTGCCGCAAGGGCCGTGTCAAGTTTTGTCATCATTGGTCCATGATATACTGTCAACTTTACTTTACAATATTTTGCCGAGGGGTGCGTCAAATTATTCAGTATCTTGCCTGTTTATTGAGAATGTGTCAGTCTTAGTTGACACTATGGGAACCAAAATGCAGACTGTGAGCCTTAGCTTTTACCGCTTTGCCACACCGCTATCGCGGCTGTGGGCGCTGACCATGATGGGTGCTGCGCGCCTGTCGCTCCCGCGAATCGACGGAATTCAGTTCTGGAAACTCTGCGGGTCCGGCACGGGCGAAGGCTTTACGCCCATTCCCAATACATCTGTCTATGCGATCCTCACCGTCTGGCCTGATCTGGACCGCGCGCGTGCGGCACTGAGCGCAGAACGCATCTTTCAACGCTACCGTGCACAGGCGTCCGAGTCGTGGACGCTGTTCCTCACGCCATATTCGGCGCGCGGTGCCTGGTCGGGCGCATCGCCCTTTGTCGAAGAAGCGCCAGACCAAACCGGCCCCATTGCCGCGCTGACCCGCGCAACAGTCCGCCCCGGTGTTGCCGCGCAATTCTGGAAGCGCGTGCCTGACATCAGTGGCGTGATTGGCGCAGACCCCAACGTGCTGTTCAAAATCGGCATCGGAGAAGTCCCGCTGCTGCAACAGATCACCTTTTCCATCTGGCCCGATTCCAACGCCATGGCCGAATTCGCACGGAAGAACGGACCCCACGCTCAGGCAATCCAGGCCGTACGTGAGGGTAAGTGGTTCCGCGAAGAACTCTATGCCCGCTTTCGGGTGACCGACGAGATCGGCACCTGGGAAGGCCAGTCCCCTCGTATTCTCAAGGATATCGCCGCATGAGACATCCGTTCCCGTTTTCCGCCATCGTTGGTCAGGACCAGATGAAACTGGCCATGATCCTCACCGCAATCGACCCCGGTATTGGCGGGGTGCTTGTGTTTGGCGATCGCGGCACGGGGAAATCCACAGCGGTGCGAGCCTTGGCGGCGCTTTTGCCTCAGATCACCAAACTTGAGGGCAGTGCAACCAATGCCGCGACCGAGGCAGAGATCCCCGATTGGGCAGATCCGGTGTCGGGCAAAATGATCAACGTGCCCACACCAGTGATTGATCTGCCGCTTGGCACAACCGAAGATCGGCTTGTCGGCGCTCTTGACATTGAACGCGCGCTCAGTCGCGGCGAAAAGGCGTTTGAACCCGGTCTGCTGGCCAAGGCCAATCGCGGCTATCTCTATATTGACGAAGTGAACCTGCTTGAGGATCACTTGGTTGATCTGCTTTTGGATGTCGCGCAATCGGGCGAAAATGTCATCGAACGCGAAGGGCTGTCGATCCGCCATGATGCGCGTTTCGTACTTGTCGGATCGGGCAATCCCGAAGAAGGCGAACTGCGCCCACAGCTTTTGGACCGGTTTGGCCTGTCCGTCGAAGTGCGGTCACCCAACGATATCGAAGAGCGGGTCGAGGTCATTCGCCGCCGCGCTGCGTTTGACACCAACCCGGATGCATTTGTCGAAAAATGGTCAGTCGAGGACACCAAGATCCGCGATGCCATCCTTACAGCGCGCGAGGCCCTTAAATCCATCGACGCCCCTGACGACACCCTGCGCGACTGCGCCGGGCTGTGCGTTGCCATCGGGTCAGACGGGCTGCGCGGAGAATTGACGCTGCTGCGCGCTGCGCGTGCTTTGGCCGCCTACCAAAATGAACCGACCGTCACCCGCGATCACCTGCGCGCAGTGGCATCCATGGCGCTCAGTCACCGCTTGCGCCGCGATCCGCTGGACGATGCAGGATCGTCGACCCGCGTGGACCGCACGGTCGAGGAAGTCTTTGCATGAAAGAAGACCCAACTGCCATTCAGGTGCAGGGCCAATTGGCTCTGACGCTTCTGGCGGTCGACCCGGCAGGGTTGGGGGGCCTTCACTTGCGCGCCCGTGCAGGACCCGTGCGGGATATGTTCTGCGCGCCCATCAAGACGATCTTTCCCACCGCACGACGCATTGCACCCTCGATTTCAGATCTGCAACTTTTCGGCGGTGTGGATATTGGTGAAACCCTCACGCGCGGGCATGTCATCCGCGCCAAAGGCATCCTTGAAACGCCAACGCCACTGGTCTTTACGATGGCCGAACGTTGCGAACCGGGCCTTGCCGCACGGCTTGCCCAAGGTCTGGATGCAGGGATCGGGCACGCTCTGATCCTTCTGGATGAAGGGGCCGAGGACGACGAAATCGCGCCAACCACCCTGACCGAGCGCCTTGCCTTCCGCGTGGATCTCGAAGGGTTGCGTCATGTCGCCGTCGCCCAACTGGTGATGGACAATGCCGATATTGACGCTGCAAAAGTGCGCTTGGCAGCGGTGATGACCCCCAAAGAGGTGCCAACCGCCCTTGCCGTCACAGCGGCACGGTTCGGGATCGACTCGCTGCGCGCGCCTCTGATGGCACTGGCAGCGGCGCGGGCAAATGCGGCACTCAACAGCCGCAAAACGGTGAATGAAGACGATCTCCAAATTGCTGTGCAGCTTGTCTACGCCCACCGCGCAACGCAAATGCCGGCCGAGGATGATACCCCAGAGCCTGAGGACGACACACAGCCTGAAGATACCCCGGACACGCAGAGCCCGGATCAGGACAACTCCGAACTTAACCTTCCAGACGAGCTTTTGATCGACGCGGTCAAGGCGATCCTGCCGTTCGATGTGCTTGCCATTCTCGAAGGATCCGGGCGAGTCAAAACCGCATCCGGAAGTGGCGGCGCGGGCCAGAAGAAGCAAGGCAACCGGCGCGGACGGCCTTTGCCGTCACGGGCAGGGCGGCTGGACGGTGGCAATCGGATTGATCTGGTCGCCACGTTGCGCGCGGCGGTCCCGTGGCAGACAATCCGCCGCAAGCAGACGCCAGACCGCACAGGCGTTCTGATCCGTCCGTCGGACATTCATGTGAAAGTGTTTCAAGAGGTCTCGGACCGGCTTGTCATCTTCGCGGTTGATGCCTCTGGATCAGCTGCTGTTGCGCGCCTGTCCGAAGCGAAAGGCGCGGTCGAATTGATGCTGGCGGATGCCTATGCCCGCCGCGACCATGTTGCGCTCATTGCGTTCCGGGGCGAAAGCGCAGATCTGATCCTGCCTCCGACCCGGTCGCTTGTGCAGACAAAACGCCGATTGGCCGGTCTACCCGGAGGCGGCGGTACACCGCTTGCCTCCGGCCTCAAGGCCGCCGCCGAGCTCGCACAACGCGCCCGCGCACAAGGTTTGTCGCCCTCTATTGCGGTTCTGACTGATGGGCGCGCCAATGTTCCGTTGCCGGGCAAAACCGGGCGCGCAGCCGCCAACGAAGACGCACAAGCCATGGCGCGGCATGTTCGGTCGCTGGGCATTCCAAGCGCAATGATCGACACGTCCGTCCGGCCCCACCGAGACCTTCGCGCACTCTGCGACATCATGAATGCACAATACATTCCGCTGCCGCGTGCCGATGCCAAGGGACTAAGCCGTGCCATCGAAACCGCACTTGGCGGCTGACATCATGGGCACGGCGAACCCTTTGACAGCTTGGCCCCACGCGGATCATTCACGCTTTGTAGATGTGCGGCCACACCACTGGCACGTTCAGGAAATGGGAAAGGGCGATACAATCCTGCTGCTGCACGGCGCAAGCGGATCAACCCATTCGTGGCGCGATGTGATGACGGATCTCGCACGGGATCATCATGTGGTCGCGCTGGATTTGCCCGGGCATGGCCTGACAAAACTGGGATCTCGGCACCGGTCTTCGCTGCCGCTTATGGCGCAGGATGTGCAAGCGCTTATGACGCAAGAAGGCTGGCATCCCGCAGCAATCCTTGCCCATTCAGCAGGCGCAGCGTTGGGATTGCGAATCCTTCCGGCCTCGGGCGCGACGGTCCCATTGGTTGCGGTGAACCCGGCTCTGGCCCCCTTCAAGGGTCTGGCCGGGATTCTGTTTCCCATAGCGGCGCGGGTTGTTGCGCTTAGCCCGATCATGGCAAAGATGATCAAACGGCGCATGGCCGGACCAGGGCAGGTGGTGTCCCTGCTCGAAACAACCGGCTCCAAAATCTCACCCGAGGGGCTCAACCTTTATGCCAAGCTGTTTCGCAGCGACGCCCATCTTGATGGAACCCTGTTAATGATGGCCCAGTGGAAACTCGACGGTTTGGTGGCGGATCTGCCCAAGATCGACATACCTTGCACCTTTCTGGTGGGTGAAAACGACAAGGCTGTACCGCCGTCCTCAGTGCGCGACAGCGCCCGCAAGATGCCGAATGCAGACGTGATATCCTTTGCGAGGTACGGGCATCTTCTTCACGAAGAAGCCCCCGCGGAGGTGGCGGATCAGCTGCGCGCGGTTCTGCGCAAATAGACATAGAACGCACCGCCACCACCATGACGGATATGTGCCTCGGCCACATCCAGAACCGCCGTATTCAACGGAGCCATGCGCAACCACATGGGCACCTGCCGTTTGAGAATACCGCGTTGGCGTGGCATCGGATTGTGCGGATCGTCCCGTTCGCCCTTGCCGGTAATCACCAGAACAAGCCGAAATCCGCGAGAATACGCGGTCAGGATAAACCGTGTCAGGGCCGGATGCGCCTGATCAAGCGTCATGCCATGCAAGTCAATCCTCGCTTCGGGCACCAATTTGCCACGCCGCATTTTGCCGAACGTCTTTTTGTCCATGTTCGGCTTGGGACTTGGCGTCGGCTGTGGGGTTGTGATCCGCCCATGCGGCATCGAAGCCTTGGTGCCGATACCGAACGCCTTTGGCAGATCCATCTGTTCTGGCTCTGCTTTGCGGCGGCTGGTTGGTTGTGGCGTCTCAACGGCACGCCGCAACGCTTGGGGCAGGGGCGTGGTTGAGTGCGCAACTTTTTGCCAAAGTTCGCGCTCGTCCGGTCGCAGCTTTCGGCGGGTCATTGCAGCGACTCTGGTAGCAAAGCGTAGGCCCGTTGGATCGGCATAAGCACGATCAAGCGCCCAGGATCCTTGATGCGCCCTGCTTCGCGCCCTGCTTCATTTCCGGTACCATAAAACACATCGGCCCTTTGCGCGCCTTTGATCGCGGACCCAGTGTCTTGGGCGATCATCAGACGTCGCAGCGGATCGCGGCCGTCTTTTTCGATCCAAACCGGCGCGCCCAGAGGCGTAAACGCCGGATCAACAGCAATCGACCGCATTTTCGTAATCGACCGGTTCATCGCCCCAAGCGGGCCCTTGTCAGCGGGAACCTGACTGACTTCGCGGAAGAACACGTAAGAGTCGTTGTGATACAACAGGTCCTGGCCCTCTGCCGGATTGCGACGGACCCAATTCTTGATCACATCAGCGGACACCTGATGCGGCTGATACACGCCGCGGCGCACAAGCTCTTGCCCTATGGACCGGTAATTGTGCCCATTCGCACCGCCATACCCGACACGGATCATGCGCCCATCAGGATACCGCACCCGGCCAGACCCCTGAACTTGGAGAAAAAACAGCTCAACCGGGTCATCAACCCACGCGATCTCAAGCCCACGCCCCTCCATGACACCGCTTGTCAGGATATCGCGCCGGGTCAACCACGGTCGACGGTCATTCGCTTCGGCTGGCATTTTGTAGATCGGAAACTGATAGGGTCCCGTCCGAACCGGAGAACCAGACAATTCGGGTTCAAAATAGCCGGTAAACAGCGGGTCTTTGCCATCGGTTATCAGCATCGGACGGAAAAACAGCTCAAAGAACTGGCGCGCATCCTTTGCGTCATACGCCAACGCACATAGCGAGGCCCAATCGGGTTCATCAAGATCTGCACAGGTGTTTTTGAACACGGTCAAGGCCGAGGCATGATCATCCTCGGCCCAGCCTTGCAAATCCTCGAATCCAAGGATCGCGTATTGTGTTTCCGGCTCATTTGGCACAGCAGGTCCTGTCATCAGAACACCCAATGTAATGGCTGCGCCCAGCCGTCGGATCATTCGCCCGTGGCGACAAGCTGCCAGTTCGGATCATCCACACCCATACGTCGGGCAAAGGTCCAGACATCTTTCTGCCGCTTCACTTGGGTCGGCGATCCTTCGATAACCTCGCCCGAGCTATCGCGGACAACCGACGTCAATTCGCCAATATACTTGACCGCGATTTCCGCCGTACCGGTTTCGTCGTGGAACGTGGCGCCCACCAGGGTCATCTCCCGGACACCGACGAATTCGGCTTCGATGGTCAACCCTTGCTCTTCGCGTGCTTCGACAACTTCGGCAAAGGTTTCGTAAACGTCTTCGGCAAGGAACGGCTTTATCTCGGCCAGATCGCCGCGTTCAAAGCCCATCAGGATCATCTCGTAGGCGCCGCGCGCGCCGCCAAGGAAATCACCTACACCAAAAGACGGTTCTGCCCGTTTCATCCGGGCAAGTGCATCAGCGGCGTCGCTTCCTGCATCAACGTGGTCGACGATATCATGATCCGGGCCACCTTCGATGACTTCGAAATCACGACGGGACGAAGATGCGGGATCTTGCTTGGGCAGGGGCGGCTTTTCAAAACCCTCCCGCGTGCCCAGAACACTTTTTAAGCGCAGGATCAGGAAAACGGCGATGCCCGCAAGCACCAGAAGCTGTATCAGCGGAGAATTCATTAGGACCTCGCCCAGACCAAAGTGGAAACGTCGTTGTTGCGTCCTTATGTAGGTGTTGGGCGTTGCATAGTCCACCGCACGTCCCGCGAAAGGAGTGTCCTGATATGTGGCTATTTGTGGCTTTTCTGTTGGTTCCACTGATCGAGATCGGTTTGTTCATTCAAATCGGGGGTCTGATCGGGCTGTGGCCAACGCTGTTGATCGTGGTTTTGACCGCAATTTTGGGCACCTATCTTGTACGATCCCAAGGGATTATGGCGCTTAATAATCTACGTGGTTCATTTTCGCGGCTCGAAGATCCGTCTGAGGCATTGGCACACGGGGCCATGATCCTGCTGGCGGGCGCATTGCTGCTAACTCCGGGATTTTTTACCGACGCGGTTGGTTTCGCATTACTGGCTCCACCGATCCGGCTGGCGCTGATCCGCTATGTGCGCAAACATATCAAGGTGCAGCAATTCCAGATGGGTCCGCAGCCCGACCCATTTGATCACCCCCGCCGCCACCCCCGAGACACGGTGATCGACGGCGATTTTCATGAATTGAACGATGCGAAGAAACCCACGCATCATGGTTCTGGCTGGACGAAGCATTGAGACTGCCAAGATCCGCTGATAAGCAACAGTCGATTATTGAAACCGCTCGATCCGAGGGAGAGACACATGGCTGATACGCCGGAACCCGCCACAAACGGCGCTGCGCCGCAGGCAGCACCCGTGAAAATGAACGTCCTTGCACAATTCGTGCGGGACATGTCCTTTGAAAACATCCTCGCCCAAAAGGGTGTTCAGGGTGAGGTTCAGCCGGACGTACAGCTTCAGGTCAACCTGGACGCCAAAAAGCGCAACACAGAAAACCAGTATGAAGTGATCCTGAAAATTCAGGTGACGTCAAAAGCAAAAGAAAGTGCCGACACGCTGTTCGTTCTAGAACTGGAATATGCTGGCGTGTTTCTTGTCGAAAATGTCCCGGAAGAGCAGCTTCATCCGTTCCTGCTGATCGAATGCCCGCGCATGCTTTTCCCGTTTGTGCGCCGCATCGTCAGCGACGTGACACGCGACGGGGGCTTCCCGCCGCTAAACCTTGAAACAATTGATTTCCTTCAGCTTTATCGCGCAGAGCTGGCACGTCGGACAAGCGCGCCTGTGGAAACGGCAAACGCCTAACGCTTAAATCCGCTTCCACAAGGCGGCTTCGCCCAAGGCTTCGACAAAGGCGGCATGAGCCGCCTTTTCACTGTCCGACACCCGTGACGGCAACGGCGAAGGGCGCGGACGCGGGCGCCATTCCCCCACATCAGAACCGGCGTCGGGTTTTTGCTCCGACACGTTCAGCGCGAAATCCGGCTGCTTGCCGCCAATCAGCTCAAGATACACTTCGGCGAGGATTTCAGAATCGAGCAACGCGCCGTGCAGCGTTCTGGAGGAATTGTCGATCCCGAACCGGCGGCACAGTGCATCCAGGGACGCAGGTGAGCCGGGATATTTACGGCGTGCGATCATCAAGGTATCGACCGCCCGATCAAACGGAATCGGCGCGCGTTTGACCCAGGCCAGCTCTGCATTGAGGAACTTCATATCAAAGGCGGCATTATGGATCACCAGTTTCGCGTCGCCGATGAAATCGACAAATGCCTGCGCGATATCTGCGAACAGTGGCTTATCGCGCAGAAATTCATCGCCTAACCCGTGCACTTCGAACGCCGCGTTCGGCATGGCGCGTTCAGGGTTGATGTATTGGTGATAGGTTTTGCCCGTCGGCACATGGTTGAATAGCTCAACCGCACCGATTTCGACGATGCGGTCGCCTTGTTCAGGCTCAAACCCAGTTGTTTCCGTATCGAGAACAATCTCACGCATGGAGTATCTGTTTCCTGATCTGATCCAAAACTTTGTGGACCTGCTGCTGCGCATGTTCAAGCGTGTCTGTCTGGATCACATAATCCGAGCGCGCGCATTTGTCATCGTTCGACATCTGTTTGGAACGGATCGCAAGGAACTGATCGCGGGTCATGGTGCCACGCTCCAGAACCCGTTTTTCCTGTAGTTCAGGTGAAACAGTGACGCATACAACCGCATCCATTTCACTATCGGATCCGGTTTCGAACAACAGCGGAATGTCGAAGACGAGGATATCTGCGTCAGCTGTCTGCGCGAACTGTGCACGATCTTCGCGGACAAGCGGATGAACAATGCGTTCAATTCTCGACAGCGCGTCCGGCATCTCGGCGATGATCGCGCGCAGCCGGGCACGGTCGACAGCACCGTCGGACACCGCATCTGGAAATTGCTCAGCCATCAACGCCACAGCTGCACCGCCGGGCGCATACAGGCGGTGCACAGCAGCATCCGCATCCCAAACGGCGCATCCGGCGTCACCGAAGAACTGGGCTGTGGTAGATTTGCCCATACCGATCGATCCCGTGAGCCCCAGTTTGAAGGTCACCGCAACACAGCCGCGCGGACGTTTTCATCAACCACGGGACGTTTGCCAAACCAACGCTCAAACCCGGGAACCGCTTGGTGCAGCAACATGCCAAGCCCATCAACCACCCGACATCCGCGGTCTTCTGCGGTGGCGAGCAATCGGGTACGCAGCGGCACATACACAAGGTCATTCACAATGGCACCGGGGCGCAATCCGTCTAAGGGTACGCGCATTTCGGGTTTGCCGGTCATGCCCAGGGATGTCGTGTTCACCACCAAATCCGCTTCTTCCAGCGCGTTGCCCGCCTGCACCCATTCGACAACATGCACCCTATGGCCAAAATCCTCGCGCAGTTTTTCAGCGCGAATTCGCGTGCGGTTGGTCAGGATGATCTTGGGCACACCCACATCCAAAAGTGACGCCAAAACAGCCCGCGACGCACCACCCGCGCCAAAGACAACGGCTGGCCCGGATTTTGGATTCCAGTCAGGCACAGATTGACGAATGTTTTCAATAAAGCCGTAACCATCGGTATTATCCGCATGAATTCGTCCGTCTTTGCGGAAAATGAGCGTGTTCGCCGCCCCGATCAGCGTCGCACGATCCGTGATGAGATCTGCAATATCCATCACCCGTTCTTTATGCGGAAGGGTCACATTTGCGCCCACAAACCCCATTTCAGCAAGTCGGGGAAGCAAATCACCCAGCTTCTCGGGTGCGATGTCCATTGGGATATAATGCCCCTTGAGCCCATATTTCCGAAGCCAATAACCATGCACGTTTGGGCTTTTGGAATGGGCAATGGGGTGGCCAATCACGCCCGCCAAAGGAATTTTCGTGTCGCTCATCCGTCGATCCGTCCCGTCAATGTCAGATGGTTGAGAAGCTCCAACAACGGAAGCCCAAGCACCGTGAAATAGTCGCCCTGCACCTGTGTGAAAAGCCGCGCACCTTCTTCCTCGAGCTTATAGCCCCCAACAGAGTGTCGAATGCTGTCCCAGTTACGATCGAGGTAACCCTCCAGATATGTATCCGAAAAATCCCGCATCCGAAGCCGCACAACGCCCACATGCCGCCATTTTGGCTCTCCGTCCTCGTAAAGCACCGCCGCGGACAACAAAGTGTGCGACGTGTTCCGTAGCTGTTGCAGCTGTAGCCGTGCCTCAACCCGGCATTTGGGCTTTGCAAAGACCATTTTTTCCACTGACAAAACCTGATCACAACCCAGAACCAAGGCGCCAGGCATCTTGTCTGACACCTTTCGCGCTTTCATTTCTGCCAGCGCATCAGCGATATCACGGGGTGACGCCTCTTCGGCCTCAAGCGCCTGTCGGATCGCATCTTCATCGATTCGAGCCACCTGAACATCGAATCGCAGCCCCGCGTTTCGCAGCAGATCAGCACGGATTTGCGACCCGGACGCCAGAACAAGATCGAAATTCATGTGGACAACTCTTCGGACAAGCCATGTTTGTTTACAGGGGTGTTTTGAGGAAAACTGCCCGTTTCAGCAAGGTCTTTGAAATTTCACCAAGTTACTCATGACATCACCGGCACTTTTGCCGCCTGTGGAATGGATAAGAAGGATCTTCACAAGACCAGAGCTTAACGATCGCATCACGGATTTATCCCACATTTATCCACCATAGTTTTTTTGATATTCTTATTATTTTCAATATGTTATGCATCTTCTAGATAAAGTTAGGAAAAAATGCCCACATTTTGCACAAACAGGGTAAACACGGGATAAGTCGTGGACGATATGTTAATCCACAGGCAAAGACCTGTACTACTGACAACCAAATCCTAAAATTTTTCTTATAATATTTAAGAAAGAAGGGTGGTTTGACAAAATGGCGACCCTGGTCTACGACCAAGCATGTCCTGTTCTGGACAAAACCTTCCTGAGACAAACAAGATAAGACTACGCCTGCCCGTAGTCCTGGATATTTCATGACAGAAAAGCTGCACCTTGCCGATCTTAAGGCAAAAAGTCCCAAAGACCTTTTGGCGATGGCCGAAGAGCTTGAGATCGAAAACGCATCCACCATGCGTAAAGGCGAGATCATGTTTCAAGTTCTGCGCGAACGTGCGGATGAAGGATGGACTGTCTTTGGAGAAGGTGTCCTTGAAGTGCTTCAGGACGGTTTCGGTTTTCTGCGGTCGCCAGAGGCAAACTATCTACCCGGTCCTGATGATATCTACGTTTCACCAGAGATGATCCGCAAATTCTCGTTGCGGACGGGCGATACGATTGATGGGGAAATCAAAGCGCCAGAGGACAGCGAACGCTACTTTGCCCTGATGGATTGCACCCAGATCAACTTTCAAGATCCCGAACGAGCGCGCCACAAGATCGCGTTTGACAACTTGACGCCGCTTTATCCGGACGAACGCCTGAACATGGAGATCGAAGATCCAACGATCAAGGATCGGTCTGCCCGGATCATCGACCTTGTTGCGCCTATCGGCAAAGGCCAGCGGTCATTGATTGTTGCGCCGCCGCGGACGGGTAAAACCGTTCTGCTTCAGAACATTGCGCACTCAATTGAACGCAACCACCCGGAATGTTATCTAATCGTGCTTTTGATCGATGAACGCCCGGAAGAAGTCACCGACATGCAGCGTTCTGTGAAGGGTGAGGTTGTGTCCTCGACCTTTGACGAGCCTGCTACGCGCCACGTCGCCGTGTCGGAAATGGTTATCGAAAAAGCCAAGCGTTTGGTCGAACATAAACGAGATGTTGTTATTCTTCTCGATTCAATAACCAGACTTGGTAGAGCGTTCAATACAGTCGTGCCGTCGTCTGGTAAGGTTCTGACGGGCGGTGTTGACGCAAACGCACTTCAACGCCCCAAGCGTTTCTTTGGTGCAGCCCGGAATATCGAAGAAGGCGGGTCGTTGACCATCATCGCAACTGCGTTGATTGATACAGGCAGCCGGATGGACGAAGTAATCTTTGAAGAATTCAAAGGTACGGGTAACTCAGAAATCGTTCTGGACCGCAAAGTCGCGGACAAGCGAGTCTTCCCATCTATGGATATTCTCAAGTCCGGCACCCGCAAAGAAGAGCTGTTGGTCGACAAAATTGACCTACAGAAAACCTTTGTTCTGCGGCGTATCCTGAACCCCATGGGCACCACGGATGCGATTGAATTCCTGATCTCTAAACTTAAGCAAACAAAGACGAATTCAGAATTCTTTGACTCTATGAATTCATAGTTTTGACGGGCGTGTATCAGCATGGACACGATCTTTGCGCTAACGACAACTCCGGGGAAATCCGGGGTTGCGGTGATCCGCGTGTCTGGTCCAGGCGCGTTTCAGACATGTAAGCTTTTTGGCTTTGACGTTCCCGTTCCCCGTCAGTCCGCGCTGCGTCGCCTTGTTCACGCTGACCAAGGCTTTATCGACGAAGCGCTGGTTTTGGCGTTCTCAGAGGGCGCGAGCTTTACCGGCGAGTCTGTGATCGAACTCCATGTTCATGGGTCAATAGCGATCATCAATGCGGTTCTTGATTGTTTGAAAGCTGTAAGCGGTTTTCGCTCGGCAGAAGCGGGGGAATTCACCCGCCGTGCCTTGAACAATGGTCGCCTGGATCTGACGCAGGTTGAAGCGCTGTCGGATTTGATTGACGCCGAAACAGAGATGCAGCGCAAGCAAGCCCTTAAGGGGTTTACAGGCCGACTCAGGGAAAAAGCGGAAAGCTGGCGCTCGGAGTTGATCCAAGCACTCTCTTTGCTTGAAGCGACGATTGATTTTGTGGATGAAGAGGTCCCGGTCGACGTGTCTCATGATGTAAAGCGATTATTGACCGGGGTTATTGAAACCATTGATCGAGAAATTCGAGGTTTCGGTGTCGCAGAACGGGTGCGGTCTGGATTTGAGGTTGCAATTGTTGGGCCACCTAACGCCGGCAAATCAACACTCTTGAACGCTCTTGCAGGCCGGGATGCCGCGATTACTTCAGAAATTGCGGGCACCACACGGGATGTGATCGAAGTTCGGATGGATCTAGGTTCGGTTCCGGTTACTTTTCTTGATACTGCGGGTCTGCGGGAAACATCGGATACGATTGAATCAATAGGTATCCAACGGGCGGTGAATCGCGCTAAAGCCGCAGACTTGCGTGTGTTTCTAAAGGGCGACGGGGACTTCGGCGATCTTACTCCGTTGAAGGGTGATATCGTTGTTGATGGTAAATCGGATCTCCGTGCGGATGGTCGGGGTGTTTCGGGTTTGACAGGTGACGGTGTTCATCGATTGGTTGAAGATGTAAAACTGTATCTTTTGGCGCAGGCAACTTCGGCTGGCCTGGTTTCGCACAAGCGGCAAAACGATGTACTGGTTGAGGGCAGGGGTTTCCTTGCGCGGGCCATGGAATTCTCTGAATTCGGTCCCAACCATTACGAGCTGGCATCAGAAGAACTCCGCTCGGCTGTTTTTGAACTTGAACGGCTTGTGGGTCGTGTCGATGTTGAAGATGTGCTAGATAAAGTGTTCTCAAGTTTCTGCATCGGAAAGTAAGGAGTGTTTCACGTGAAACAATTTGATTTCGATGTCATCGTTGTCGGGGGCGGTCATGCAGGTTGTGAAGCCGCTCATGCTGCTGCTCGAATGGGAGTTAGAACAGCCTTGGTTACTTTGACCGAGGCTGGAATCGGCGTTATGTCATGTAACCCGGCAATTGGAGGTCTGGGAAAAGGCCATCTGGTTCGTGAGATTGACGCACTCGACGGTGTGATGGGCCGTGTTGCAGATAAAGCGGGAATACAATTCAGGCTGCTGAATCGACGGAAAGGGCCCGCGGTGCAGGGCCCGCGCGCGCAGGCAGATCGCAAGATCTACCAAAGTGAGATGCTGGCTGAGACGAAAACGCGCGAAAATCTTGATATTGTAATTGGTGAGGTGACTGACCTCGTCTTGGAGGGTGAGGTTGTTTGTGGCGTAAAGATCGACCATGATCAGACGCTGACCGCCTCATCTGTTATCCTGACGACGGGAACATTCTTGCGAGGGATCATCCACATTGGGGATCAAAAGATCTCTGGTGGCAGGATGGGCGAAAAGCCATCTAACGAACTTGCTAAAACGTTGGAGTCATTTGAACTTCCGCTTGGGCGCTTGAAGACTGGAACTCCACCGAGATTGGATGGTCGGACAATCAATTGGGACGGCTTAGATGAACAGCCGGGGGATGATGATCCGGTCATGTTTTCTTTCCTGTCCAAAGCGCCTCAGGCGCGGCAGGTATCTTGCGCGATCACCCATACGAATGAGCGGACACATCAAATTATTCGAGACAACCTTGGCCGTTCTGCGATGTATGGCGGGCATATCGGCGGTGTTGGTCCTCGATATTGCCCCTCAATTGAGGACAAGGTCCTACGCTTTGCAGATAAAACCTCGCATCAAATCTTCTTGGAGCCCGAGGGAATTGACGACTATACGATTTATCCCAACGGTATCTCAACGTCGCTGCCAGAGGATGTTCAGCTCGACTATGTGCGGTCCATCAAGGGTCTTGAAAAGGCCGAGATTTTGCAACCTGGTTATGCGATTGAATATGATTACATTGATCCACGTGCGTTAAGATTGGATCTTTCTCTTAAAAATCGAGAGGGTCTGTACCTTGCCGGTCAAATTAACGGCACTACTGGTTATGAAGAGGCGGCGGCACAAGGCCTTGTGGCCGGATTGAATGCTGCTCGGCGTGCGCAAGGCGGCGATCCGACCACTTTTAGCCGGTCTGACAGCTATATTGGTGTAATGATTGATGATCTAACGTCCCGAGGTGTGTCCGAACCGTACCGAATGTTCACGTCTCGGGCAGAATACCGCCTGTCTTTGCGTGCAGACAATGCAGACCAAAGACTGACACCTCTTGGTATTGAGCTTGGATGTGTTTCCGAGGCGCGCAGCGCCGCGTTCATGGCTAAAATGGCAAAGCTGGAAACAGGTAAAGGCTTGCTTGATGCGCTCACGGTAACGTCTCGGCAATTGGTCGATGCGGGTGTTGTTATTTCACAGGATGGAGCCAGGCGGAGTGGGTTTGAAGCTTTGTCTGTTGAGGCCGTGAGTTGGGATGCTTTGGCTTCCATTGCACCGGATTTGGATATGATTGATACGGATACGAAAGATCAGCTGTCAAAAGATGCCCTCTATGCGAACTATATTGATAGGCAGTCCAAGGATATCGAAGCGCTTCGTCGTGATGAGGGGCACGTGATTCCATCTGATTTTGATTTTTCCGCAATTGAAGGCCTTTCGAACGAGTTGAAATTGAAGCTTTCCAGATCCAAACCGGGAAACATCTCACAAGCTTCTCGCATCGATGGGATGACACCGTCTGGGCTGTTATTGATTTTGTCTCGGCTCCGTGCGCTACCAAAGCAAGAGAAAGCCGTTGGATGAATGTTTCACGTGAAACACAGGATAGGCTTGATGTTTATCTTCAACTTCTCAAGAAGTGGTCTCCCAAAATAAACTTGGTTTCTAGCGCTTCATTGAAGGATGCAGGCCAAAGGCATTTTGCCGATTCTCTTCAAGTCGCATCGTTGTGTCCACCAGATGCTAAACGGTGGGTTGATCTTGGTTCTGGTGGGGGATTCCCAGGAGCTGTGGTAGCGATAGTTCTGTCGTCACAAGGTCTCGATGTTGCTCTGGTCGAGAGCGATCAGCGCAAAGCGACCTTTCTGAGAACTGTTTCACGTGAAACAAAAACAAAGTTTACAGTTATTGCGAAGCGAATTGAGGACATCCCACCTCTTGAGGCAGATGTATTAAGCGCAAGGGCGTTGAAAGATTTGACTGGGCTTCTGGGTTTTGCAGAATATCACATGTCCCAGAGTGGAACAGCGTTGTTCCAAAAAGGGGGCACATGGCAGGAAGAGGTTTCACAAGCGCAAAAGAAGTGGCGATTCACTTGTGAAGCTCATACAAGTTTGACGCAGTCAGACGCTGCAATTTTGCAGATAGGAGGTCTTTCTCGTGTATGATCCAACACGTCCTCCCGGACCAAAAATTATTGCCATAGCCAATCAAAAGGGTGGCGTAGGTAAAACGACCACCGCGATTAACTTTGCGTCTGCACTCGCCGAAATCGGTCAAAAAGTTCTTTTGGTCGACCTTGATCCGCAAGGTAACGCGTCCACAGGCTTGGGTGTGATGCCAGAGGATCGGCATGCGACGACGTATGATCTGCTTCTCGATGATTTTCCGCTCGGTGACATCATATGCCGTACGGCACAAGAAAACCTAAGTCTCGTGCCATCAACCACAGACTTAAGCTCTGCTGATATTGAGCTTATCGCTAACGAAAAGCGCAGTTTTTTGCTACATGATGCGTTGCGGCAAACAGATATGGATGGGTTTGCGTTCAATTTTGTTCTTATCGATTGTCCGCCGTCGCTGAATCTTTTGACAGTAAACGCGATGGTGGCATCGCATTCCGTTCTTGTCCCGCTCCAAAGTGAATTTTTTGCTCTTGAGGGGCTTAGCCAGCTGATGCTCACAATTCGAGAGGTGCGCCAGTCTGCGAACCCGAATTTGCGGATCGAAGGGGTTGTTTTGACAATGTACGATGCGCGCAATAACTTGTCTCAGCAGGTAGAAACCGACGCGCGGGACAATCTTGGGGATCTCGTGTTCAAAACGGTTATTCCACGAAATGTACGGGTGAGCGAAGCGCCGTCATACGCGATGTCCGTTCTCGAGTATGATACCTCCTCAAAAGGAGCGATTGCCTACCGCGCCTTGGCACGAGAGTTTTTGGGCAAGCAAGAAACAATGTCAGCGGCGTAGGGGAAGATCGTGTCTGATAAAAAAGAGCAGCGCCGAGGCCTTGGCCGTGGATTGTCCGCTTTGATGGCGGATATTGAGCCAAATGCAGAGATTGATACACAGGCAAGCCGTCGCTCGACGCGAACATTGCCTGTTGACCAGCTTTTCCCAAATCCAGATCAGCCGCGCCGTCGTTTTGACCCCGATGCATTGGAGGATTTGACAAATTCCATCCGAAGCAAGGGTGTCATCCAGCCTCTGATCGTGCGGCAGCGTGGATCGTCTGATACGCAATTTGAGATCGTTGCGGGCGAACGCCGGTGGCGTGCGGCGCAAGCTGCTGGAGTTCACGAGGTTCCAGTCGTTGTGCGCGAGTTTTCAGATGAAGACGTGCTTGAAATCGCAATCATTGAGAATATCCAACGGGCTGATTTGAATGCGATTGAAGAGGCAGCTGGTTATGACCAGCTGATGGGCCGATTTGGTCACACTCAAGAAAAGCTTGCGCAGGCCTTAGGCAAAAGTCGGAGCCATATCGCTAACCTTCTGCGCTTGTTGACCTTGCCTGACGCAGTGAAAAAGGCGGTTGCCGATGGAAATCTGACCGCTGGGCATGCCCGCGCATTGGTAACAGCGCCCGATCCGGTTGTCCTTGCTGGCGAAGTCATGCGTCGTAGCTTGTCTGTGCGGGAAACCGAGAAGTTGGTCAAGGATGCGTTGAATCCAGACGCTACACCAAAAAAGGCATCTATGTCGCCATCCTCTGGCGGGTCAAAAGATGCAGACACCAAGGCACTTGAGGCCGATTTATCCGCCGCTTTGGGAATGAAAGTATCGATCAATCATGCTGCGGGAAAAGAATCCGGATCTGTGATGATCAGCTACGACAGCCTCGAAGATCTTGACGCGTTGTGCATGGTCCTGAGCGCGGCGCGCTGACTTAGCTTTTTGCCAGTTGTGCAATCAGATGGTTGAGAAAAGGGCGGCCCAGTGCGGTTGCCCCGATCCTGTTATCTTGTCGCCAGATCATCCCATCTTTCAGAAGGCGATCGAACCGTGGCCAATCAATAAGATTGGCAATATCCCCGATATCTAGACCATCTATGAGACGCAGCCCCATGATGAGGCGTTCGTCCTCAATATCTAGCTGTGATAACTCTGTTGATATCTTTATACCCGAGCCTCCAGATACGGCTTTCAACCAGGCTTCTGGCTGCTTCCAGCATTCAGTTGCAAAGCGGCGCCCGTTGAGCGTTAGACGACCATGCGCACCGGGACCGATGCCCGCGTAATCCCCGCCGCGCCAGTATAGTAGGTTATGCCGGGATTCAGTGCCGGGTCGGGCATGATTTGACACTTCATAGGCGACAAACCCCGCCCGTTCGCAGATCTCTTGCGTCAGATCGTATAGGTCAGCGCCAAGATCATCTGTCGGCAATCCCTTCAACGATCCCCGTTGCGCGCGATCCCAAAACGCTGTGCCTTCTTCGATTGTGAGCTGGTACAGTGACAGGTGATCAACGGCCATGTCCAAGGCGGTGCCCAATTCATGCCGCCAGTCGTCTAGCGTTTGATTCTGACGTGCATAGATGAGGTCAAAACTCACGCGCTCAAAGAATTGTCGTGCCAAAGAAAAGGCTGTTTGGGCCTCTTTAACGCTGTGAAGTCGACCGAGTTTGACCAAATCGGGCTTGTTTAGAGATTGGATACCAAGGGATACGCGGTTCACGCCATGTCTAGCGTAGCCTTCGAAGCGATGCGCTTCCACGGACGTTGGGTTTGCTTCAAGGGTGATCTCGATGTCGTTGGAAAAATCCCAGACGTCGCGCGCTGTTGCTAGGACCGTTGCAACGGCCGAGGGCTCCATCAGGCTCGGTGTGCCGCCGCCAAAGAAGATTGATGACAAAACACGAGGGCCAGTTTTTGCGCCGGTTCTACGGATTTCTGCCGCCAGGGCGTCTGCCCAAATGGATTGATCAACTTCGGCTCTAACGTGGCTGTTAAAGTCACAATACGGGCATTTTGCGGCGCAGAAAGGCCAGTGGACATAAAGGCCAAAGCCCCGCTCTTGCCAAAGTTCAGGCAAAGCATCCCGCCACGAATTTACGGAACGCGTCTGCGCGGTGGCTGATTTTGTTCTTTTCCCAGCGATCCATTTCCCCGAAAGTAATGTCATATCCGTCGGGCTGGAACACTGGGTCGTAGCCGTGGCCCTGATTACCGCGCATGGGCCACACAAGTTGACCGCTCATTGTGCCGGGGAACACTTCGTCATGTCCATCCGGCCACGCTAGAACAAGTGTACAGCAAAAGCGGCCCGTCCAGGGCGCGGGAACGCCCGACATAAGGATCGCGGCGTTTGCCTTTTCCATTGCCATGACAAAGTCACGACCTGTTTCTGTTTCTGCCCAATCGGCGGTATAAACGCCAGGTGCGCCGTTCAAAGCGTCAATCTCAAGACCGCTGTCATCCGATAGGGCGGGCAGGCCCGTTGCCTTGGCGGCCGCATGGGCTTTGAGGCGCGCATTTTCTACAAATGTCGTGCCGTCCTCAACGGGTTCGGGTAGGTTCATCTCGGCCGCACCAACGACCGAGACTCCGTAGTCCTTCAAAAGATCCGCGATTTCTTCGAGCTTGCCCGCATTGTGGGTCGCCACCAAAAGCCGCTTACCTTCGAATTTGCGTGTCATTCTGTTGCCTTGATCTGAAGCGCAACGAGTTCCTGAATGCCAGCGTCGGCCAGATCTAAGAGTTGGTTCATCTGATCGCGCGAGAAGGTGGACCCTTCGGCCGACATTTGCACCTCGATCAACTGACCGTCACCGCGCAGGATGAAGTTACCATCGACGCCAGCTTCGGAGTCCTCGGGGTAATCAAGGTCAAGAACAGCCTGACCCGCGTAAATCCCACAGCTTACCGCAGCAACTGGAGAAATAAGCGGATCTGTTTTTACATCCCCAACCTTCATCAGCTTGTTGACGGCAAGGCGCAGCGCAACCCAACCGCCTGTAATCGACGCACAGCGTGTGCCGCCATCGGCTTGAATCACGTCACAGTCGATGCTGATCTGGCGTTCGCCAAGCGCAACGCGGTCAACGCCGGCGCGCAGGCTGCGGCCAATGAGGCGTTGAATCTCAACTGTGCGGCCTTGCTGCTTGCCAGCAGAGCTTTCGCGGCGCATCCGGCTCGTGGTCGAACGGGGCAGCATGCCATATTCTGCGGTCACCCATCCAAGGCCAGATCCCTTGATAAAAGGCGGTACGCGGTCTTCGATTGTGGCGGTGCAAAGAACATGGGTATCTCCCATACGGATCATGCAAGATCCCTCTGCGTGCTTACTGATCCCGGTTTCGATTGAAACCGCGCGCATTTCGCTTAATTTCCGTCCTGACGGTCGCATGGCATATCCCTTTGATTGCCGTGTACGGATACAGTTAGGCTTTCGGGTTTCGCAACCCCATAGTCTGGCATACGTAGAACCGTATCAGCAAGATGAGGTGAGGGATTGAGCGACGGATCAAAACTTCTGGACGAAATGAATGATCGCTCGCGCGAGGTGTTCCGTAAGGTCGTCGAAGGCTATCTGTCCAACGGAGAACCTGTCGGTTCACGGACATTGACCAGGACGCTTGATGAAAAAGTGTCAGCGGCCACAATCCGCAACGTCATGCAGGACCTTGAATTTCTGGGTTTGCTGGACAGCCCCCATATCAGCGCCGGGCGAATTCCAACGCAGCTGGGCTTGCGCATGTTTGTGGACGGCTTGCTTGAGGTTCGCGATCTGGATCAGGACGACCGCCAGAAGATCGACGCAACCGTCTCTAGCAACAGCCAAGATGTTGGATCTGTGCTTGATCGTGTCGGAGCGGCGCTGTCTGGGGTTACGCATGGTGCATCGCTTGTTCTGACGCCAAAACACGAAGCTGCTATAAAGCATATCGAATTTGTTCCTGTCGGTGGGGATCAGGCGCTTGTGGTTCTGGTGTTCACCGATGGCCATGTTGAAAACCGTCTGTTCACACCACCACCCGGGCAAACACCCAGTTCCATGCGCGAAGCGGCGAACTTTCTGAACGCGCTGGTCGAGGGTAAAACCCTGTCCGACCTGCGGCGCACGATCAAAGACGACATCGCGCTGAAGCGTCGGGAGCTTGATTCCCTCGCCGCGATCCTTGTGGAACAGGGGCTCGCCATGTGGGACGAAAACGGCGACATGTCGGGCCGTTTGATCGTACGGGGCAGATCAAATCTGCTGGCAGAAGACGCCCACGCAGAAGAGCTTGACCGGATCAGACAGTTGTTTGATGATCTTGAGCGCAAGCGCGACATCGCAGAATTCCTCGAATTGACCGAACAGGGCGACGGTGTGCGCATTTTTATCGGGTCTGAGAACAAACTTTTCTCACTTTCGGGTTCCTCTTTGGTCGTGTCTCCATATATGAACGCTGACCGTAAGATTATCGGTGCGGTGGGGGTCATTGGCCCGACACGCCTAAACTATGGGCGGATCGTTCCGATTGTAGACTACACCGCGCAGCTCGTCGGGAAACTCCTCGGCGACCGCAACCAAGGGTAACGAGATGGCCGGAACAGATCACACAAAAGATTTTCTCGATAGCCTGGCCGAGGCTGAGGCAGAGGAAAACGAAGCGCTAGAAGAAGAGATCACCAACGAAGAGGCGGATCTTGATTCCCTGCGCGCCGAGCGGGATGATCTGAAAGACAAATTCATGCGCGCGTTGGCGGATGCCGAAAACGCGCGCAAGCGGTCTGACAAGGATCGCCGCGAAGCTCAGCAATATGGCGGATCGCGCCTCGCGCGGGATCTTTTGCCGGTCTATGACAACTTGCATCGCGCGCTTGATGCGATTGCCGAAGAACAGCGTGAAGCATCTGCTGCGTTGATCGAAGGCGTTGAACTGACACTGCGCGAATTGCTCAATGTGTTCAGCAAGCATGGCATGCAAGCGATCAAGCCCGAAGTCGGCGACAAGTTCGATCCGCAGATGCACGAAGCGATGTTCGAAGCGCCTGTTCCCGGCACCAAGGCTGGCGACATCATTCAGGTCTCGACCGAGGGCTTCATGCTTTATGACCGCTTGCTGCGTCCTGCGCAGGTTGGTGTCAGCTCCATGCCAAAATCCTAACGATTTTCATCCTGAACAAGTTTTTTCAGGCGATATAGAGTCTGTAGCGCGTCCATCGGGGTCATTTCATCGGGGTGCAGATCTTTGATCTGTGCCTCGATTTTGCTTTCGGCGGCTGGTTTCTTGGGTTGTGGCGCGGTGGCGACGGCAGAAAACAGCGGCAGATCGTCGATCAACGCTTTCGGAGATGTGTTTTCCCGTTCGCCTTTCTCCAACGCGTCCAGAACCGATCGTGCGCGGGTGATGACGGCCGGCGGCAATCCTGCCAGTTGCGCCACCTGAACGCCATAAGACCGATCCGCCGCACCATCGCGGACCTCGTGCAGGAAAATCACGTCGCCTTCCCATTCACGGACCGTCACGGTCGCATTCTTCACGCCGTCCAGTTTTGTCCCGAGTGCGGTCAGTTCATGATAATGCGTAGCGAACAGAGCGCGGACTTTGTTGACCGATTGCAGGTGTTCCAAGGTCGCCCAGGCGATGGACAGACCGTCATATGTTGCGGTGCCGCGACCAATTTCGTCCAGAATGACAAGCGCGCGGTCGTCTGCCTGATTGAGGATCGCTGCGGTTTCGACCATTTCCACCATGAAGGTCGATCGTCCGCGCGCAAGATCATCAGACGCGCCGACGCGACTGAAGATCTGGCTGACCACACCGATATGTGCCGATGCAGCGGGAACATACGATCCGATTTGCGCCAGCAGCGCGATTAGCGCGTTTTGCCGAAGGTAGGTCGATTTACCTGCCATGTTGGGCCCGGTCAGCAGCGTGATTGCGGCGGTGTCCGCATCAGCGGTCAACCCGCAATCATTGGCGACAAACCCAGTATCGCCCTGTGCCTTGAGGGACCGTTCCACAACAGGGTGTCGACCGGCTTCAATCTCAAATGCGCGGCTGTCATCTACCTTGGGGCGGCACCAGTCCAGATCGCTGGCGAGATCCGCCAATGCACTGGCCAGATCAAGCTCGGCCAACCCAGTGGCAAGCGCATTGAGCGAGGGTTGTTGCTCCAGAATGGCCCGAGTGAGGGCCGAATAGAGACGCTTTTCAATCTCGATCGCTTCTGATCCGGCATTCATGATCCGGCGTTCAAGTTCGGACAGTTCAACGGTGGTAAAGCGGATTTGGTTCGCCGTGGTTTGTCGGTGAATGAAGGTTTCGTTCAATGGTGGCGCCATCATCTTTTGCGCGTGGGTCGACGTGGTTTCAATGAAATAGCCTAAAACATTGTTATGCTTTATTTTTAGTGACGTCACACCGGCCATTTCTGAATATCGCGCTTGCAGCCCGGCAATCACACCGCGCCCGGCGTCCCGCAGTTTTCGTGCCTCATCAAGGGCATCGTCATATCCGGGCGCAATAAAACCACCATCACGGGTCATAAGCGGCGGTTCAGCAATCAGGGCGTCGTCCAGAAGGGTCATCAAGCCCTCGTGACCTGTGCAGGTGGCGACAGCACCTTGCAGGATATCCGGAAGTGTTTTCGTCTCTAACACGGTGGAAATCATCTCTGACTGCTCCAACGCGTTGCGAATGGCGGCCATGTCACGGGGTCCGCCCCGTTCGAGCCCGAGCCGCGATAACGCACGGTCCAGATCAGGCACGCGCTTCAACGCTTCGCGGACTTGACGGGCCGCTATCGGGTCTGACATTGCCCAATTGATCGCGTCCTGACGGCCCCGGATCACCGAAAGATCCCGTGACGGCGTCGACAACCGCCGTTCCAGCAGGCGCGCCCCCCCAGCGGTGGCAGTACGGTCGATCACTGACAACAGCGATCCGGCACGCCCACCTTGCAAAGAGTGCGTCAGTTCAAGGTTTCTGCGCGTGGCGGCATCAATATGCATCGAGCTGCCAAGTTTTTCTTGCTGTGGTGGACGCAAAAGCGGCAAGCGACCTTTTTGCGTCAGATCAAGATAGTCGATCAACGCGCCCATGGCTGACAATTCGGGCCGCGAAAATTGACCGTAGGCATCGAGGGACGTTACAGCGAATTGCTGCGTCAGTCGTGCCAGCGCCCCGGTGGAATCAAAGCTCGATTTCCCAAGCCATGTGGGTTCGAGGCCCAGATCTTGCAGAACACCGGAAACCGCCTGTTCGGTGCCTTCGGCCATCAGGATTTCAGCGGGAGCCAATTGAGCAAGCTCTGGGCCAACCCGCGCCAATGATAGCGGCAATACATGCAGTGCCCCGGTTGAGATATCTGTCCACGCCAAGGCCCATTCGTCTCTGACGCAGGCCAAAGCGGCCAAAAAGTTGTGACGGCGGGCTTCAAGCAGGGTTTCTTCGGTCAGTGTTCCGGGTGTGACCAGGCGCACGACATCACGGTGCACCACTGATTTGGATCCGCGCTTTTTGGCCTCTGCCGGGCTTTCCATTTGTTCGCAGACGGCAACGCGAAATCCTTTGCGGATCAGCGTCAAAAGGTATCCTTCGGCGGCATGCACCGGAACGCCACACATCGGAATGTCGTCGCCGTTGTGTTTGCCCCGTTTCGTCAAGGCGATGTCCAATGCTTCGGATGCAGCTGCAGCATCATCGAAGAACAATTCGTAAAAGTCACCCATCCGATAGAATAACAATGCGTCCGCGTACTGGGATTTTATTTCCAGATATTGCGCCATCATGGGTGTGACGGGTGATTTATTCTCGCTCACAAGCTTCCCCTTGGTGCTTTGGCGTGACATTAAGACGACCGACCCGGGTGGAAAACCCGATTTTCACGTACGAGGCCACAACCGCATGTCCAACCCCAAATATACCCGTGAAGAAGCGCTTGCCTTTCACCTCGAACCGACCCCCGGCAAATGGGAGGTGCAGGCAACCGTTCCAATGACGACACAGCGCGATTTGTCGCTGGCGTATTCTCCGGGCGTTGCGGTGCCCTGTGAAGATATCGCCAAAGATCCCGGTCTTGCCTATGACTACACGAACAAGGGAAATCTGGTTGCAGTTATCTCGAACGGAACAGCGGTTTTGGGTCTTGGCAATCTGGGGGCGCTTGGCTCCAAGCCGGTGATGGAGGGCAAAGCGGTTCTGTTCAAGCGGTTTGCCGACGTCAATTCAATCGACATCGAACTGGACACCGAAGACCCGGATGAATTCTGCAAGGCAGTTCGTCTGATGGGCCCGACCTTTGGCGGGATCAATCTTGAGGACATCAAGGCGCCAGAGTGCTTCATCATTGAACAGCGCCTCAAGGAAGAAATGGATATTCCCGTCTTCCATGACGACCAGCACGGGACTGCCGTGATCTGTGCAGCGGGTTTGCTGAACGCGTTGCATATCTCGGGCAAAAAGATCGAGGACGTGAAGATTGTTCTGAATGGGGCCGGTGCTGCGGGAATCGCCTGTATCGAACTGCTCAAACGCATGGGCGCGCGGCACGACAATTGCATCGTCGCGGACACCAAGGGTGTGATCTACCAAGGCCGCACCGAAGGCATGAACCAGTGGAAATCGGCGCATGCGGTCAAGACCGATGCGCGTACGCTGGAAGAAGCTATGGTTGGCGCAGATGTATTCCTTGGGGTTAGCGTCAAGGGCGCGGTCACCCAAGACATGGTGCGGTCCATGGCCGACAATCCGGTTATCTTTGCGATGGCGAACCCCGATCCCGAAATCACCCCCGAAGAGGCGCATGAGGTGCGGATGGATGCGATCGTTGCCACAGGGCGCAGCGATTATCCGAACCAGGTGAACAACGTGCTGGGCTTTCCCTATCTGTTCCGTGGGGCCTTGGACATTCATGCACGGGCCATCAATGACGAGATGAAGATTGCCTGTGCGCAGGCGCTTGCCGATCTGGCGCGCGAAGATGTGCCTGACGAGGTCGCGTTGGCCTATGGCAAGAACCTCACTTTTGGACGCGATTACATCATCCCAACACCGTTTGACCCGCGTCTGATCCATCGCATACCGCCTGCCGTCGCGCGGGCTGGGATGGATACGGGCGTTGCGCGGCGGCCGATCATTGATCTCAACGCCTATGAAGAGTCGCTCAAATCGCGGATGGACCCAACGGCAAGCATCCTGCGGGGCATCAACGCGCGGGCCAAGACAGCACAAGCGCGGATGATCTTTGCCGAAGGTGATGATCCTCGTGTGTTGCGGGCTGCGGTGATGTACCAGCGGTCAGGCTTTGGCAAAGCTCTGGTTGTTGGGCGTGACGCGGATGTCAAAGCCAAGCTGGAAGAGGCCGGGTTGGGCGACGCAGTGCGCGAAGTCGAGGTGCTGAATGCCGCCAATACGACCCATTTCGAGACCTATAAGAACTTTCTCTACGATCGTTTGCAGCGCAAAGGCTTTGATGCGCAGGACATTCACCGTCTTGCCGCCCGCGACCGGCACGTCTTTGCATCCTTGATGTTGGCGCATGGCCACGGTGACGCCTTGGTGACTGGCGCGACCCGTAAATCGGCCCATGTGCTTGAGTTGATCAACCACGTGTTTGATGCGGATCGTGAACATGGTGTGGCCGGGGTCACGGCTTTGTTGAATAAGGGCCGGATCATTCTGATCTCGGACACGCTTGTGAACGAATGGCCTGACGAAGAAGACCTTGCCACCATTGCCGAACGCAGCGCCGAGGTCGCGACCCTGATCGGGTTGGAACCGCGCGTTGCGTTTGTGTCGTTCTCGACCTTCGGCTACCCCGTGTCTGAACGGGCCGAAAAGATGGCAAAAGCCCCAGACGTTCTTGATCGGCGCGGTGTGACCTTCGAATATGAAGGCGAAATGACCGTTGATGTGGCGTTGAACCGGACTGCGCAGAAATCCTATCCGTTCCAGCGGCTGACTGGCCCTGCAAACATTCTTGTCGTGCCAGCGCGCCATTCCGCGTCAATCTCGGTCAAACTCATGCAGGAAATGGCGGGTGCGACGGTGATTGGTCCGATCCTTGCCGGCGTCGACAAGTCCATCCAGATTTGTTCGACGACCATGACCGCCAACGATATCCTGAACATGGCGGTTCTGGCAGCCTGTAAAGGGGGCTGATCTTGGCAGTCTACAATCTTGGGTCGATCAATGCGGACTTGTTTTACCGGGTGCCACATCTTCTCGCACCCGGTGAGACTTTGGCCTCGACCGAGCACAGCAAAGGTTTGGGCGGGAAGGGGGCGAATATGTCTGTCGCTATTGCCCGCGCCGCAGCCCGCGCCGTGCATATCGGGGCGGTTGGGCCAGATGGGCGCTGGGCGATAGACCTGCTGATGGAATACGGTGTCGACACACGCAATATCGTGCAGATCGACACGCCAACGGGTCATGCGGTGATCATGGTAGACACTGGCGGAGAAAACGCGATTTTGCTGTTCCCCGGTGCCAATCGGGCCGTAACAGAGACACATATTGCCTCTGCGCTTGAGGCCGCAACCGAAGCGGACACGTTCCTGTTTCAGAACGAGACGTCCAATCAGGCCGATGGCGCGCGTCTTGCCTCAGAACGCGGACTGCGAGTGGTGTATGCCGCCGCGCCGTTCGATGGGGATGCGGTAAAAGCAGTGCTTCCCTTGCTCGACATGCTTGTCATGAACCAGATCGAGGCAGATCAGCTTGGTGCGGCGATGAACAAGCCGCTTCACGATTTGCCTGTTCGGGACATCATTGTGACACTCGGTGGCGCGGGGTGCCGCTGGATCAACACCGATCTTGGCGCAGACCGCCATTTCCCGGCCATTCCTGTCACGCCCGTAGACACAACCGGGGCCGGGGATACATTCACCGGGTTTCTGGTGGCGGGGCTTGATCGTGGTCTGCCGATGGAGCAAGCAATTTCACTGGGCCAACAGGCGGGCGCGATCATGGTCACGCGTTACGGAACGGCCGATGTCATCCCGGATCTGAAAGACCTGCAAGATGCCCGTTTTGGTTAGTTCCCGACAAACGGCGCGTCATTGCCCCAAAGCTCTGCAACACGCGCATCGCGCCCGCAGCCTTTGCGGTAGCGCTTATACGCGTCGGATTGTTTGACCGGCCCAAAGCGCGTCAAAACACGGTTTGTTCCCTTGTAGTAATCCTGATGATGCGCCTCGGCCTCGTAAAACGCTGTGGCAGACAGAATGGGGGTCACGATGCGTTGGCCCAATTCCGCTTCGGCCTTGGCTTTGGCCGCCTCCGCAGCAGCCTTTTCCGCAGCGTTAGAAACGAAAATCGCGGTTGCATAGCTTTGGCCACGATCACAGAACTGACCGCCCGCATCGGTGGGATCGATAGACCGGAAGAACAGATCGAAAAGCTGTGATTGGTTGATCGCACCGCTGTCATAGGTGATTTTCACCGCCTCAAAATGGCCGGTTCCGCCCGCTGTCACCTGTTTGTAAGAGGGGTTCGACGTTGTGCCCCCGGTATAGCCGGACACGGCCTCTTTCACGCCCCGCACTTTTTCGAAATCGGCTTCGACACACCAGAAACAGCCCCCGGCAACAATAATCTCGCGGTTTTCACCGGCTTTGGCGCTGGTACTTTGCAGAAAGACACCTGCAATAATTGCAAGTGACAGCAAAACGGGATGAGAGCGACGAAGTGGGCGCATGACTGATCTCCTTATCTGGTATCAGCATGCGATGGTTTTGATCGGGAACGCAATTTTCCAGAGACGGGATCACCTGAAGGTGAGAACGGTTTACTGCCTGCGTGATCGGGCGCTATTCGAAAAACCATCAGGAAACAGCGCATTACCCAACTGGGTGCTCATGACGGGCAATGCGCTGATTGTGTCCTGAGGCACTAGCCTTTCAATCGACGGTTCCGCGCTGCCAAAAGTTTTAGGCGGAGCGCGTTAAGTTGGATAAAGCCCTGCGCGTCTTTCTGGTCATAGGCACCTGCGTCTTCTTCGAAGGTCACATGCGCTTCGGAATACAGCGAATGATCCGACCAGCGGGCGACCGTGTTGACCGATCCTTTGTAAAGCTTCAGACGAACGGTGCCGGTGACATGTTCTTGGCTTTTGTCGATCAGGGCTTGCAACATCTCGCGTTCGGGGCTGAACCAGAACCCGTTATAAATCAGCTCTGCATAGCGCGGCATGATCGAATCCTTGAGGTGGCCTGCACCTGAATCGAGTGTGATCTGTTCTATCCCGCGATGCGCTTCCAGCAGGATTGTTCCGCCTGGTGTCTCGTAAATGCCACGCGACTTCATGCCGACAAAGCGGTTTTCGACAAGGTCCAGACGCCCCACACCATGCTTGCCGCCCAGCTCGTTCAGCTTGGTCAGGATCGTGGCGGGCGACATCGCCTCGCCGTTTATTGCAACGGCATCGCCACGCTCAAAAGCGATTTCGACCATTTCGGGAGTGTCAGGTGCGTCCTCAGGGTGGACGGTGCGCTGGTAGACGTAATCGGGCGCTTCCTGCGCCGGATCTTCCAGAACCTTGCCCTCGGACGAGGTGTGCAGCAGGTTCGCATCAACCGAGAACGGCGCCTCGCCGCGTTTGTCCTTGGCGATGGGGATTTGGTTCTTTTCGGCAAAGTCGAGCAGCTTGGTCCGCGAGGATAGATCCCATTCGCGCCAAGGGGCAATCACCTTGATATCGGGGTTGAGCGCATAAGCCGCGAGTTCAAACCGCACCTGATCGTTGCCCTTGCCGGTGGCCCCGTGCGACACGGCATCGGCCCCCGTTTCGGCAGCAATCTCAACCAGGCGCTTGGAAATCAGCGGACGCGCGATGGATGTGCCCAGTAGGTACAAACCCTCATAAAGCGCATTGGCACGGAACATCGGGAACACGAAATCGCGCACGAATTCTTCGCGGACATCCTCGATGTAGATGTTCTTGGGATCAATCCCCAACATCACCGCCTTTTCGCGGGCGGGCTCAAGTTCCTCACCCTGTCCGAGATCGGCTGTAAAGGTCACGACCTCACACCCGTATTCGGTTTGCAACCATTTCAGAATGATCGAGGTATCGAGGCCACCTGAATAGGCCAGCACAACTTTTTTGGGCGCAGACATGGGTTTTCCTTTAACGGGTTTGCCGGGGCGATTACTTGTTTTTCAGAGCAGGGGCAAGAAGTGGCCTCTGGACAGAGCAGTCGAAGCAAGAAGGTGAGCAAGATGCAAGGTTGGCAGATTTTCCGACATTCGTTCAATCTGGTGATGGCCAATCTGGATCAGGCGTTCCGCCTGTCGCTGGTTTTGTACCTCATTCAAAGCATTTACACCGTCTATAGTTTCTTAAACCCATCAGAAACGATGGATTTCGAAGGCACACAGATTCCGGTGATGTCGCCTGAAACCATTTTCCCCACTATCGTGCTTGGGCTTTTGGCAGTAATCGCCAGTCTTTGGATCGCGGTGGCATGGCACCGTTTTGCCCTCACGGGAGAAGCGACATCTGGCTGGGTGCCACGGTTCCACGGGTCCGAGATCATTGGCTATCTTGGCCGATCCGTCCTGATCGGTCTTCTGGTCGTTCTGGGTGTTGTCGTCGTGTCGATTCCGGTTGGTATCATCTCACTTGGATTGCCTGCCTTGGCGGGCATCATGCCGTTTATCCTGATAGGAATGGCGGCTTATCTGTTCTTCAGGCTGGGCATCATGCTGCCCGCTGCTGCGCTGGGTGAAAAGCTCACCTTGGGTGATGCCTGGGATGCAACGCGCGGTCAAAGCGCGACGATCCTGACCTTGGCGTTGATTGTGGTTGGCGCGAGCATCGTGATTCAATTGCCATCATGGTTCAACGATGATCCAAATTCGGTGGTCAATGTGGTCTATTCCTTGGTGGTGAACTGGTTTGCCACGATCATCGGGATTTCGGTTCTGACCACGCTTTATGGGCATTTTGTCGAAAAGCGTCCCATCGCCTGATCGGTCGCGGTGGGCGTTACAATCCCGAAGGGGGGGCACATGACTGAGTTTGCAAAAGCGGCGCGTGACGCGACCGAAGCGATGCGCGATGTGTTCCCGCCGACGCCGCTATTGCGCAACGCCCATCTATCAGATCTCTACGATGCGGACATCTTTCTGAAGCGCGAAGACCTGTCGCCGGTCCGAAGCTACAAATTGCGTGGTGCCTTCAATGCGATGCGCAAGCGGTCTGACGTTGATCTGTTCGTTTGTGCCAGCGCCGGAAACCACGCGCAGGGCGTTGCGTTCATGTGCCGGCATTTCGGCAAGACAGGCGTGATTTTTATGCCGGTTACAACGCCACAGCAGAAGATCCAGAAAACCCAGATGTTTGGCGGTGACGCGATCGAGATTCGCCTGACGGGCGATTATTTCGATGACACACTTGCGTCGGCTCAGGCGTTCTGCACCGAAGCGGGTGGGCATTTTCTGTCACCGTTCGATGATGAGGACGTGATCGAAGGGCAGGCCAGCGTTGCGGTGGAAATGATCGAACAGCTTGGTCAAATGCCGGATCATCTTGTTCTTCCGGTGGGCGGGGGCGGATTGTCGGCGGGCATGCTCAGCTATCTTGGAACGGGATGCCAATACACCTTTGTCGAACCCGCGGGCGGGGCATCATTGCGTGCGGCGCTTGAGGCGGGCAAACCTGTGCGGCTTGATCATGTCAATACATTCGCCGATGGCGCAGCCGTGGGTCAGATCGGGTACAAGACCTTTGCGCGACTGAACGGGATTGGTTTGGCCAACACGCTGACCATCCGCGAAGACCGTCTGTGCACCACCATCCTTGAGATGCTCAATGTCGAAGGCATCGTGCTTGAACCTGCTGGGGCCTTGTCGGTTGATGCGTTGCAGGATCTTGGCCAAGCGATCAAAGGACGTACGGTTGTTTGTGTCACCACGGGTGGGAATTTTGATTTCGAACGTTTGCCAGAGGTGAAGGAACGCGCTCAGAAATACCTTGGACTCAAGAAATACTTTATCCTGCGCCTGCCGCAACGTCCGGGTGCGCTTAAGGATTTCCTTGGCTTTCTTGGCCCCGAGGACGATATAGCCCGGTTTGAATACCTCAAGAAATCAGCGCGCAATTACGGGTCTGTCCTGATCGGGATCGAGACGCGCAATGCCGATAGCTTTGGCCGCTTGTTTGCACAGCTGGATGGGGCAGGGTTCACCTATCAGGACATCACCAACGACGATCTGCTGTCGCAATTCGTGATCTGATGCAGTTCGAAGGCGCAACAGCCATTGTCACCGGGGCGGGTCAGGGGATTGGTGCTGCTTTGGCGCGGGCTTTAGCAGCGCGGGGTGCGCGTGTTCTGGTCTGCGATCTGTCGGAAGACCTGGCAAAGCGTATGGCTGACGAGGTTGGAGGCGTGCCGTTTCATGGCGATTTGTGCGATCCCGCGGTAATTGAAAGCCTTGTCGGCACAGCACGGGCGCAGTTTGGGTCGATTGACATGCTGGTCTCAAACGCCGGGTTTGCGCTGGGCGAACCTGATGGACCAACATCGCAATCCGATGTGCATTGGCAGACAAGCTGGGATCTGCACGTCATGGCGCATTTGCGGGCGTCGCGGTTGCTTTTGCCGGATATGCGTGCGCGCGGTTTTGGTGTGTTGGTCAACGTGGCGTCCGCTGCTGGAGTGCTGTCACAAATCGGGGATGCGGCCTATTCCGCCACGAAACATGCGGCGGTCAGTCTGGCGCAATCGCTGGCTATTGAGCATAGCGCAGAAGGAATCCAAGTGTCCGTCGTGTGCCCGCTTTATGTGGCGACGCCACTTCTTGGCTACAAAGGCACCGAAGGTGATCGCCCGGATCGCGTGATTGATCCAACAGAGGTGGCAGAGGCGACGTTGCGCGGGATTGAAGAGGCCCGTTTCATGATCTACCCGCACCCCGAAGCGCAGACTTATTTCAAACACCGCGCAGCAGATTCCGACCGTTGGATTGCGGGTATGCAGCGTTTGCGTGCGCGGGTGACAGAGCAAACAGACGGATCAGATCCGGCATCTATTCATCGGTTCATCTAGGCTGCAAAGCGCTGGGCATATTCAGTTTCGAAAAATGCCCGTGATTTGACGTAAAGATCCTTGAGCCGATGAATATCAACTGTGACCTTACCCTGCGCCGCGTCTGCCTCGGCCTGATCGCACATCGCCGACATATCGCAAAAGCCAAGGTTCAACGTGGAACCTTTGAGAAAATGCATCAATTCTTGCATCTGCGGTGCATCGTCTGCCGCGCCATTCAGGCGGGACAACGTATCTTCAACCTCCATCAGGAAGAGTTCCGCAACCTCATCAAAATCTTCGGGCCCGATTTCGTCCCGAAGTTCAGCCACGCGTGCCCATTCAATCATTTCACCCTCCTTCGATGGATCGTGGGTAGCAGACAAAGATGAAGAAACGGCAACACCGCATGCCGGATTACAAAGAATTCTAACTTTCATCCGCTGTTAACAAAGCAAGCCTAAACGATGCATGGGGGCCGGCGCATGGGTTGGTGAATTGTATGTTACAGAACGCGGCTTTTGCGTTCCCCGATGCACGGGATGCTGTCATTCGACGCGTTCTCGTTGTTGATGACAGCCTTGTGCAGCGTCGGATCCTCACCCTTATGCTGAAACGCTGGGGCTATGATGTTGCCGAAGCGGAAGATGCCGAAACCGGACTGATCCTGTGCGATAGGTTTCAGCCCGATTTCATCATCTCGGATTGGATGATGCCGGGAATGAGCGGTGTTGAATTCTGCGCCGCGTTCCGGGCCACGCCACGTGCGTCTTACGGGTATTTCATCCTTCTGACATCGAAATCCGAAAAAGCTGCCGTGGCGTCGGGGCTCGAATCTGGGGCCGATGATTTCCTGACAAAGCCGGTTAACGGTGATGAACTTCGCGCGCGTCTGATCGCGGGCGCGCGCATCCTGTCGATGGAGCAGGAACTGAAGGCAAAGACTGCCGTGATCGCCGACACACTGGCCGAGCTTCAAAGCGTACACGCGCTGATCGACAAAGATTTGCAGCAGGCACGCATCTTGCAGCAATCTCTTATGCCAGCGCGTTCCGCGACATTCGGAAAAAGCCGGGTCAGCGTTTTATTGCAATCCTGCGGTCATGTTGGGGGCGATATCGCGGGTATGTTTGGTCTGGAAAATGGCGATTTTGGCTTGTTTAGTCTCGATGTATCTGGCCACGGCATCACTTCCGCCATGATGACCGCGCGCGTCGCAGGGCATTTGAGTTCGGACCATCCTGACGAAAATCTTGCGCTTTGCCGCACTGATCATGGGTTCGCATTTCTGCCGCCGAGCCGCGTTGCCGAGCGTCTGAATGATCGGGTTGTCGCGCAGCAGGGCGTCACCGAATACCTCACTCTGGCATATATGCAGGTCTGTGCAAGCAGCGGCCATGCACGGTTGGTGCAAGCGGGGCATCCGCCACCTTTGCTGTTGCGCCAAAATGGTGAGGCTGTGTTTATTGGTGATGGCGGGTTGCCCATCGGCCTGATTGAACATGCACCTTACGTAGATCACAGTTTTGATCTGTCGCCGGGGGATCGCGTGTTGCTGTATACTGATGGTTTAACCGAAGCGATGCTTGCGGATGGTGCGATGCTTGACGAAGACGGGCTGCTTGATCTCGTTCAGAACCTGCCACGTGACCTTTCAGGCCCGGACTTTCTGGATGCGCTTCACGACAGCCTCAAGTTGAAAGCTGGCAACGCTGTGGATTTTGACGATGATATCTCAGCCGCGCTTTTGGAATACGGGGGTCTGTGACGCAAATCGCATCACGAAATCCCGATCGCCAGAATTGGCCAGTTCGGCAACCGCATCGTCGACGCTCATCCACAACGCCGTGTGTCCGGGTTCCGTTGGATCGCCATATTGCATGACGGGCAGGGCCATGTAGATCAGGCACAGCTTTTCTGCCCAAATGTCGTATTCCGGCATAAAGGTGAACCGCCGATACGCCCCAAGGCGTACGGGGCGTGTAATGCGCCAACCGGTTTCTTCAAACACCTCGCGGGTCAGGGCCTGCACTGGTGATTCGCCCGGATCAACGCCACCGCCGGGCAGTTGGATCTCGGGCTCTGGGGCATCCTGATGCGTAAGAAGCAGGCCTTCGGACATCGGCAAAATCGCATAAGCCCCTGTGCGGAGCGTATATTGCCGCCCGGGTTCCGGTGCGTCACCAAATCTGCGCATCATGCCAATCCCCTTCTGCCCCTTGGACCTGCTCGAACGTCCCTTATATAGTCCCGATCATGCCGGAGGGCGGCAAGCAAGGAAATTCCATGACACTCGGATCGAAACTCGCCTGGGACGACGCAGTCCTGCCATTCCAACTTGACCAGTCAAACATACGTGGCCGGGTGGCCCGGCTTGACGGGGTATTGAGCGGCATCCTGAAGCAGCACGACTATCCCGTCGCTGTCGAAGCGCTGGTGGCCGAGATGGCTTTGCTGACCGCGTTGATTGGGCAAACGATCAAGCTGCGCTGGAAACTGTCTTTGCAGGTGCAATCCAAAGGGGCGGTGCGTATGATTGCAACCGACTATTACGCCCCCGAAGTCGAAGGCGAGCCTGCACGCATTCGCGCCTATGCCAGCTACGATCCCGAAAAGGTCAAAAATGGACCGGCGATGGACCAGATCGGCGAAGGCTATTTTGCAGTCCTGATGGATCAGGGCGAAGGCATGCAGCCGTATCAGGGCATCACGCCTCTGTCCGGCGATTCGCTTGCCCGCTGTGCAGAAGCCTATTTCGCGCAATCCGAACAATTGCCGACAAAATTCGCGCTCAGCTTTGGGCAGTCCACCGAACCGGGTGTGGCCCAGCATTGGCGCGCCGGGGGCATCATGATCCAGCATATGCCAAAAGCGTCTCCATTTGCCACGGGCGGCGGGTCTGGCGAGGGCGGCCTTTTGTTGGCGGATGATCTGCTGAACGAAGATGATGGCGAGAACTGGAACCGTGTGAATATGCACCTTGCCACGGTCGAGGACATGGAGCTGATTGGCCCGTCGCTGCCGGCAACCGATCTGTTGTACCGGTTGTTCCACGAAGAAAGTCCGCGGGTGTTCGATGCGATGCCGGTGCGGTTTGGCTGTACCTGTTCAGAAGAGCGCGTGCGCCAAAGCCTGTCGATTTATTCGGCCAAGGACATCGGAACAATGACCACTGATGAGGGGCGCGTGACGGCAGATTGTCAGTTCTGTGGGGCGCATTACGATCTTGATCCCGCGACGGTTGGGTTCGAGGCCAAAGATGTGTCGGGTGATTGACCGAGATCGGCTCCAAGCGGCGCTGCTGCAAACCAGTGCGGTGTCGTCGGATTTCGATCTGAATCCTGATGTTGTGCTGCCTGCGGGGCGCAAACTGCGCCCTGCGGGTGTGTTGGTGCCTGTTCTGGCCGCGCCGACAGGGCCCGAGGTGCTTTTGACCAAACGATCCTCGCGGCTCAAACATCATCCCGGCCAGATCGCCTTTCCCGGTGGCAAGCAGGACGATAGCGATGCAGATGTCATTGCCGCCGCCTTGCGCGAAGCCGAAGAAGAGGTTGGCCTGCCGCGTGGGCAGGTCGATATTCTTGGCACGCTGCCGACGCATGAAACGGTGACCGGGTTTTTGATGACCCCAGTTGTCGGTTGGATTGATAGTCCGTTCGAGGTGGTGCCCGAACCTGGCGAAGTGGCCGAAGTGTTCCGCGTGCCGCTTGCGCATGTGGCCAACGCGCCTTTGTTTTCCGTGCAATCCCGACGTTGGCGCGGGACGCGCAGGCATTACTATACCGTTCCCTTTGGCCCCTATTATATCTGGGGGGCAACTGCACGAATCCTGCGCGGTTTGGCCCAACGCTTAGAAAACGCATAGAGGCGGTATGAAGATCACGGGCCCTTGGCTGACATCGACCGGCACTCAGGCGGTTTTTGCTGCGTTGCAGGCCGAAGGGCATGTTGCCTTGGCCGTTGGTGGCTGTGTGCGCAATGCGTTGATGAATGTGCCTGTTACGGATTTGGATATTGCGACCAACGCAACGCCGCAAACGGTTGTGGCGCTGGCCAAGGCGGCTGGTCTGAAATCGGTGCCCACCGGGATTGACCACGGGACCGTCACTTTGGTGTCGAACGGCATCGGTTACGAGGTAACAACCTTTCGGGCCGATACCGAGACTGATGGCCGTCATGCCGTTGTGCAGTTTTCCACGGATATGGCAGAAGACGCCGCGCGCCGTGATTTCACGATCAACGCGCTTTATGCCGATGCGGCGGGGACGGTGATTGACCCGCTGGGTGGCGTGCCCGATTTGCAGGCGCGTCGCGTCCGGTTTATCGGCAAAGCCCATGATCGGATCGCAGAAGATTACCTGCGTATTCTGCGGTTCTTTCGGTTTGCCGCGTGGTATGGCGACCCGGATCTTGGCTTTGATCCCGACGCGTTGGCCGCCATAGCAGGTGCGCTGGATGGGCTGACCGGCTTGTCGCGGGAGCGTGTCACCGCCGAGATGATCAAGCTGTTGTCAGCCCCGGACCCCGCGCCTTCGATCGGGTCGATGATGCAGACCGGCGTGTTGCAAACCGTTCTGCCGGGCAGTTCCGTGCGCGCCTTGGCGCCCTTGGTACATCTGGAACAAATGGTTTCGCTGGTGCCTGATGCGCTACGTCGCCTTGCCAGTCTTGGCGCGTTTGACGCAACCGCATTGCGCCTTTCCAAGAAGGACCAGCGCCGACTTGCGCTGTATCAGAGCCTGATTTCTTCTGCCGAACCTGCGTCCGAGCTTGGCTACCGCCATGGCGCATCGATGGCACAAGATGTTCTTCTCTTGCGGGCAGCGATGCTTGAGGTGCCGCTGAATCTCGCAGATCTTGAAGCAGCCAAAATCGCCGCGGCCGCCACCTGCCCGGTAACCGCAAGCGACCTGATGCCTGTCTGTTCCGGTGCCGCGCTGGGCGCTAAACTGCGCGAGATTGAGGCACGGTGGATCGCGTCAGGCTTCACGCTGACCCGATCTGATCTTCTTGATTGACCGGGTTTCCTCTTTAGAGATCCCGCGCTAAGCTTGGATTGTCATACGGACAATACCGAACATTGCTTTATCTGACACAATCGGCCGCCTGCGGAAACGCTAGGCGATGTCTTTATCGTTATTCATCAAGGAGACCGTTCGGTGTTCCGCTTTTTCGAAAACCTGGTGGACCCTTACGGCCCATATGATGAAAAGGACACGCCGCCCAAGCGGTTGCTGCCCTTCATGCTGGACTATTCAAAGCCGTTCAAAACGGTCTTTGCGTATGCGGCGATCATGTCTGTCGTGGTGGCCAGCATCGAGATCGGTCTGATCTATGCGATGGGCTGGGTGGTCGATATCCTTGCGGGTGATCCGACCGAAGTGTGGGCGGCGCATGGCACTTGGCTTATTGCACTGGCGGTGTTCATCCTTGTCATCCGACCTGCGTTGCAAGCGTTGGATGTTCTGCTCCTCAACAACACCATCCTGCCGAATTTTGGAACATTGATACGCTGGCGCGCGCACAAGCATGTGCTGCGCCAATCCGTCGGATGGTTCGAAAACGACTTTGCTGGACGGATTGCCAACCGCATCATGCAGACGCCGCCCGCTGCGGGCGAAGCGGTGTTTCAGGTGTTCGACGCGATCACCTTTTCGCTTGCCTATGTTGTCGGGGCGTTGATCCTTTTGGGGCAGGCGGATCCGCGCCTCGCCATCCCGATGATCGGTTGGCTGTTTCTGTATGGTGCGCTGGTCGTTTGGACGGTGAAACGGGTTGGCCCGGCATCGCAGGCGGCGTCAGATGCGCGGTCCGAGGTGACGGGCCGCGTCGTGGACAGCTACAGCAACATTCATTCGGTCAAGATGTTCGCCCATAGCACCACCGAACTCGACTACGCCAAGGACGCCATCGAAAACACACGCCGCACCTTCCAACGGGAAATGCGGCTTTTCACCATCATGGACGTGGTTCTTGTCACCCTGAACGGACTTTTGATCGTGGCCGTGGTGGGCTGGGCGTTCTGGCTTTGGATGCAGGGGCAGGCGAGCGTGGGTGTGGTTGCAGCGGCCACCGCGTTAACGCTCCGTCTGAACGCGATGACCGGCTGGATCATGTGGGCGCTGACATCGTTCTTCCGCCAGTTGGGCGTGGTGGCCGAAGGGATGGAAACCATCGCTCAGCCGATTGCCTTGGTCGATGTTCCACACGCCAAGCCGCTGAAGGTCGGGACGGGCAAGATCGAAATTCAGTCTCTAACACACCATTATGGGCGCGATTCGGGTGGACTTGATGCCATCGACCTGACCATCGCTCCGGGCGAGAAAGTAGGTTTGATCGGGCGCTCTGGCGCAGGCAAATCGACCTTGGTCAAGCTGCTGTTGCGGTTCTACGATCCTGAAAGCGGTCGTATGTTGATCGATGGTCAGGACATCACCAAGGTGACCCAGGACAGCCTGCGTTTGGCCATCGGCATGGTCCAGCAGGACAGTTCACTGCTGCATCGGTCGGTGCGGGACAACCTGCTTTATGGACGCCCTGCCGCAACCGAGGCTGATATGATCGAGGCCGCAAAACAGGCGCAGGCGCATGACTTTATCCTGAACCTGCAAGATCCGCAGGGGCGCACCGGCTATGACGCGCAGGTCGGCGAACGTGGGGTCAAGCTGTCGGGCGGACAACGCCAGCGCGTGACGCTTGCGCGCGTGATCCTCAAGAATGCGCCGATCCTTCTGCTGGACGAAGCAACAAGCGCACTTGATTCCGAGGTTGAAGCCGCCATCCAAGACACGCTTTACGGGATGATGGAGGGCAAGACCGTGATTGCCATTGCGCACCGTCTGTCCACCATTGCCCATATGGACCGCATACTGGTCATGGATGCTGGCAAGATTGTCGAACATGGCAGCCATGACGCGCTTTTGGCACAAGGCGGGCTATATGCCGGATTCTGGGCACGTCAATCCGGCGGTTTCATTGACCCGGACACAAAGGCGGCGGAATAGATGCCGCTTCTCTACCAGTCGATGATCCAGCGCGCAGGCGACCAGATCAGCCCGGCGATAGGTGTGCCATCACTGGACATGCGCGGGTTCATGGCGTGGTGCCTGCGCGGCGGGATGCCAAAGCGGCCAAAGCAATCCTGAGCGGGCTTGAACCGATCAGAACAATCAAACGCGGCCACATCTATAACAGAAATCCAGGCGTCCGTGGCGAGATCCAGTTTATCAGACAGCGTTTCGAAGCCACATGACTCAATGCGCCGCACCTACAATTGTGAAGCATAGACAAGCTAGCGCAACAGTCCCAGTTTTGCCCACTTCCGAGCGCTGAGACGCAGTGTATCCAGAATCAGAACTGATTCGTCTGGTGGACGCGCATCTTGTGGGTGCTGGCATAAAATATTCAATAAAGAGATATTATGAACTCTTTTGAGTGCCGCGTGTGTCACACCAAAGGGGGAATTCAGGCAGTTTTTCCAGTGTTTGGTTTACCAGCCTGCTTGCCCCATGATTAGGTATGGCAACAAAGCTTTCATATTTTAGGAAGATTCAGATGTTTGCCCGAGTGAACCGTTTTCAAAAAACCCGTTGCACGCGCCTCCGCTCGCATGCGCTTAGCACCACAATCCTTGTCTCTTTGTTGGCTACGCCCCTTGCGGCCCAGTCGACCCGCGATTGGGATGCCGGGAATGGGGCCCCGAACGCGCCTTTGGGGGGAGATGGCATCTGGGTTGAAAGCGGAATTTCTAACCTGTGGCAACGCGGTGCCCTGGACAACCAGAGATTTGTAGCGGGCGATGATGCGGTGTTCGGTCCGAGTGCGGATACCTCGCCTTATGCTGTCACCGTGGATACCGAAGTGAACGTGCGCGACATCACGTTTGACACAGATGGGGTCACAATCGAAGGCGCGGGGCAGCTGAATGTCGGCCGCGATATTGCGGTCACCACCGCGGGCGATGCCGCCGAGATTGCGGTTCAGATTGGCACCGACGCAACTGTGGACGGGGCAGGGGACCTGACCCTTTCAGGCGGTGTCGATGGCGCGGTAACGATGGAGGGCACCGGGACGGTGTCAATCCTGAGCACGGTGGATTCGTTGACCGCAACGACTGGCACAAGTGATGTCGGCGCAAATGGCGTTGTTACTGGCACGACCACCATTGCTGGCGGGGATGTTGTTGTCAGCGGCGGTACGTTGACAGACACAACGTCGCTGTCCGCGGGCAGCCTGACGGTTGATACCGGCGCTGTTGGCGTGGTTGCCAATGATGGCGGCACGGTTGAGGTGAACGGCGGGACCGTTGCTTCGGTGGCAAACACCAGCGGGACATTCCGGATCACCGGCGGTACCGTGTCTGGCGACACGGTCAATGATGGTACATTGGAATTGGGTGGCGGGACGCTCAATGATGTGACGAACAATGCCACTGCCGTGATCACAGGCGCGCAGGCGGTTGGAGGCGACTTTTCAAACAACGGCGTTGTCAATGCGACGGCGGCGGGGGCCGAGACGCTGACTGTTGACGGTGCATTCGAAATCAACACGGGCAGCAACCTTGCAACCGACGCGGCGGGCGATACGACAAACACCCTGACCGTCACTGCCGGCAACATCGTGATCAATTCAGCCAGCGCGTTCAATGGCAGCAATGATCTGGACGGGTCGATTGTTCTGGACGGCGATATCACGAACAACGCGGATATCGACCTGACCGGAGATCTGACTCTGTCTGGCACGCTGGTCACCAATGCGACCATAAACCAGACAGGCGCGCTTGATGCTGGCGGCAACACGATCGAGGTGAATGGCGGCGTCTACAGCCTTAGCGGAACTGCCACGATCGAAAATGGCGGTGATCTGCGCCTGGTCAATGGGGGCAATTTCACGATTGCCGCCGGGGGTACGGCGGCGTTTAACATTCTGACGCTTCTCGACACCACGTTCGATCCCGAAAACGTCGGTGGGGGTGTGCTTAATTACGAATTGCTAAGCAATGAAGGCGCGTCGGTTCTTGTGGTGAATGCGGCGCTTGTTGATGCGGGGGCCGTATCGAACGCAGCGCAGGTTGATTTTCAGGGGGGGTCTTTGGACCGACTGATCAACACGGCGACAGGCATTGTTGATGTGACAGCGGGTGGCGCGGTGGACACCACCGTGACGAACGCAGGTACGTTCAATGCCACGGCGGGGACGTTCACCTATGCAAGTTTCCTGAACCAAGCCGGTGGCGCGCTGAATATTGCGGCGGGTGCAGAGCTTGCCACGACCGGTGCAGATATCAATGTGGTCACGCTTGAGAATGCGACGGGTGGTCAGGTGGCCATTGCGGGCACGGTTTCGGGCTTTGTGGCCAACCGGATCGATGCCGAGATGACGCTGGTTGGCACAAGCGATGTCGAACGGATCACCAACAACGGCGCTTTGATCATCGAGGGTGGCCAGATTGGACGTCTGGCGAATACCGCGCTTGGGGAAGCCGTGGTCACGGGTGACACGACCGTTGCGCAGACGGTCAACAACTTTGGTACCTTCGATGTCATGACAGGCACGCTGACGGCGCTGGAGGTTGTGAACCAGAACGCGGCCACCTTTGGAATTGCCGAAGACAGCACGCTTGCTGCGGCGCTGACAAATGAAAGTGGCGGCAATGTAGCGCTGAATGGCTCTGTGTCGGGGCTGGTGACCAACCGCGCGGGGGGTGTGGTTACAGTGACGGGCGAGGCGGCCCAACTGACCGGACCGGCTGCAATGATCAACGCCGGGACGCTGACGCTCCAGAGCGGATCGGCCCTTTCGGCGGCAAATGGGCTAAACAACAGCGCCGGGACGCTGAACCTTTTGGCAGGTAGCTTTGGTGGCGATGTCACCGGTGGCAGGATAAATGTGCGTGGCGCGTCGGCCGAGATTGGCGGGACGCTTGATCTGGCTGGTGGCACGATCAACCTTGCTGATGGGCCCACCCGTGCGACAGATACAACACTGCGGATCGGGGGCGATGCGGTTCTGAACGGGACGTTGAACTACCAGCTTGATTTTGATGCAGATCTGGAGGCGCAAACTGCGACCACGGACCGGATCATTGTCGACGGTGAGGTTTCCGGCACGCCGACGTTCCAATTCGATGTTCAGGGGGACGCGCGGCGTCTTTCGGGTGTCGAAGTCCTGAGCTACGAGACGAATGCGGGCCTGTCTTTGGGCAATCTGCAAGGGTTTGAGGATATCCGCGAGATTGATTATTTCCTCGCGGATAATGGCGTCGATTCAATCCTGCTTCAGAGCCGTGTGAATACGGGTATCGCGAGCCTTGCGGCGACGGTTGGTCTGACGGAGAACGTGGTGGGCACGATCATCAACCGTCCGACAAGCCCCTATGTGGCGGACCTTGCGGTTGATCCGGGTGATAACAAATGCGGTGTCGGGTCTTGGGCGCGGGCGACGGGAGGACGCGCGGATGCCGAAGGCGAATTCACCGATACCGTTTCGGATCTGACATCGACCGCACCGGTTGAGCTTAGCTATGCGGGTGTGCAGTTTGGTGGCGACCTTGCCTGCTTTGGCGGTGTTTATAATGGCTGGGATCTCGCGTTTGGCGGGATCGTTGGTTACAACAAGGGCGAGAGCACGAACAACGTCTTTGCGATTGATGCCACCGGCAATGCGACGGATACCCTGAACTCGGTCACGGACACGGATATCAGCCAGAAATACGCGGGCGCGTATCTGACGGCGGCGCGGGGCCGGTTGTTTGGCGATGTTCAGCTGCGCTATGAGGTCACCGATTTTGAATCCACGAACACTGCCGCTGCGGGCAGGGAATCGTTTGGCATCAACCTGACAGACGAAAAGTACCAGAACCACAGCCAGACTTTGTCGGGATCGGTTGGGTATTCCTGGCCGTTGAACGAGGTTGGCGATTTCAGCTTTATCTCGCTGGCCGGGTTCCAGGTGTCGCAGTCCGATACGGATGATATTGACCTTGGCGAGGACGGTACGCTTGAGCTTGAGGAGAAGACCTCCAAGCTTGGGTTTGTCAGCGGCACCTTGGCCAAGACGACCATTCGCCCGGACAATATGGGATTGCTGAGCTATTTCGGCACGGCGACTTATTACAACGACTTCTCTGACTCGCAGCAAGCGACGCTGGTCAATGGTGAAAGCCGCAACCCGTTCGATCTGTCTAACCTTGGTTCGTATGGCGAACTGAGTGCGGGCATCAACTATGTGCGCATTCTCAATCCGGGGCAGGTGGGCAATGCCCGTCAGTTCAACGCCGCTGTGCGATTGGATGCGCGGACGGGTGAAAGCGTGGACAGCTGGGGCATCACGGCCCAGATGCGTCTACAGTTCTGAACGCAAGGTAGGGGGCACTGGGCGCGACCCATGCTGCCCCCTGACGGCGTTTCTTTATCAACCTCAGGATAATTTTGCGGCCTTAGGCGCGCCCCTGTTGGCGCGCGATTGGTCGTTGTCCGCTAGCGCGGTGCGATCTTTGGCTGGCTTCTTGGTGCGTGCAGGCACGACAAGAGCTTTTCGGAGGGCACGCATCTCAGGGTATCGAAGCAAGCTTCGGATGTCTGAAAGATCGCAATTGGAGATATTGGGTCTTCACGCGCGCATTCTTGGTTCCTTGAATCGTATTTCGGTTTGTTGAGTCGCTTTCTCAGCGCATCTCTTTTGGACATTGCAAAACTAAAGATAAGCTATAAAAACAAAAGCGAAACACAAAACAATAAAGATCGTGAATTACGTGAATTATGATCACCCAATTATAATAAATAATCGTTTCAAAACAATTGTTTAGATTTTTTACAACAGGTATTTAATTCACTGTACAATTTCTGTTGATGAAAGTCCTTTGGCCAAATAGACCGCAAACAGTCGGGCAGGATCGAATTGATTGACGTTAAACGATATCTACGTCGGCCAACGGTCCGCTTGTCTGAACTCGGATCATGACTTCAATAGCTTCGCACATGCGGGCGCTATATCCAAAAAAGGAAGAAAAATGGCTTTTGATCTAAACACGCTGACGCCGCAGCAGGCAATCGCAGCAATCTACATTGGCTACTACGAGCGCGCGGCTGATCCGTTTGGCAACGCATTCTGGGAAGACGCGTTTGCGAACCCGGCGCTTGACCTTTCGGACATTGCAACATTCTTCGCGGATCAGGATGAAACCCAAGAGAACCATCCGTTCTTTGTCACGCCGACACCCGGCGGTGCCGAAGCGTTCATCACGGACGTGTACCAGAATCTGTTCAACCGCGCACCCGATGCTGATGGTCTGGAATTCTGGAGCGAAGTTCTTCAGGATTCGATCAACGGGATCAACGACATCACGGTTGGCGAAATCATCCTCCAGATCATCGGTGGCGCGCAGAACACTGCGGCTGGCAACGACCTGACCACGATCCAGAACAAGATCAATGCGGCTGTGACATGGACAAACGCGCTTGAAGCGGCTGGCCTGACCGAAGCGACATCGTATGAGAACGATGCGGCTGCACAGGCAAGCGCGCGCGCGGCGATCAACGTTGTTGACGATTCCGCAGACAGCATGGATTTGGTGTCGTCGACCATCGCCCTGATCAAAGCATCGATGCTGGCAGATACAGCAGCCGAAAAGCTGGCGGATGCGGCGTTGTTCCAGGACAAGGCGGATGCAGCCGAAGCCAAGGCAACGACCCAAGCCGGTGCAGCAGAGTTTGTGGAAGCAGCAGCAGTCGTGAAATCGGCGGCAGAAGCCGCTGTTGCAGCCGCGTTTGCAGCAACTGAAGCCGCACGTGACGCACGTTTGGCGGCAGCCGAAACCGACGAGACCGAAGACGATGCCGATGCAGCCGCAGCGTTTGCAGCCGCTATTGCGGCAGTGGCCGAAGCAGAGGCCGCGTTGGTCGTTGCCGAAGCCGGCGTCGAAGCCGCAGCCGCAGCTGTGATCGCAGCGGTTCCGGGCGACGACTTTGCCCTGACGATCGGCGTTGATGAACTTGACGGAACAACTGGGGTGGATGTGTTCACCGCACCGCTCAGCTATAATGTAACCACTGATTCTTTTGTACAGACTTTGGAACAGTATGACGTGATCGACGGAGGTTCTGGAATTGACTCGCTGTATGCGGCGCTTGAGCTCGATAGCGAAGCGCCGGTCCTGACAAGTGTTGAAAATCTGTTCCTCGAAGCGCGTGACGGTGGCATCAATCAAACAACTGGTTCCATTGAAGCGTCCATCGACCTGAACAACGCGGACAGTGTTCAGCAGCTCTGGAACAATGGGTCGTCTTCCGACCTTGACGTATCGGAAGTACAAAACGGCGTCACCATCGGTATGAAGAATGTCGATAAAGGCACGGCGTTCTACGTCGGTTATGCCGATGGTGCGTTTGAGGACGACCACACTCAGGCTCTTGTCCTTGAAGGTGTTGGCACCAAAACTGCATCAGCCCTGCTTGATATCGCCGGTGGGGAGGAATTCATCAAGGACCTCTCGATTACAGCAACCGGCGTGAACAACCTCGAACTTCTTTATAATGGAAGTGGGCCCAATGTAGAAAACATCACGATTAGTGGTTCGGGTGAATTGTTTCTCGTTGACGGCGACAACACTTTTGATGAAGTCATGACCGTCGACGCGAGCGGCTTTGCGGGCGATTTGACACTTAATATCAGTGGTAACGGAGGAAATCCTGAGACGACTGGCGTGACAAGCGTTGTAAGCGGCTCTGGCGATGATGTAATCGGCGTGGACGAAAGAACGCTGACCAATGCTAACAGTGACAAGAACCCAAACAATGGCAACTTGATCGCGTCAAACGATACCATTCTCGACGGTGGCGACGGTGATGACGTATTGGTGGTGACCATTGATGATTATGAATTCGAAGACGATGATCTCAGCTTTGATCTCACTAATGTCAGCAACTTTGAAACACTTGTTGTGGCTGGTGGCTATATCGAAAACGTCGGTGCCGACTTCGATCTGAGCGGAACCGACTTCACCGCCCTCGAACTGGATTTCACTGTCGATCTGACCGGTAACGACTCGATTGAAGGCCCATGGTTTGGTGTGGAGATCACCGGCGACGCCGATTTCGATTCGATCACGTTCTCTGGCGGTGTTTTTGATGGTGATGAGAGCGGGGCAACATATGGTCTTATCGTTCTGGATGGCTTTGAGACCCTCGATCTCACCGTGTCTGGCGAAGACATGGGGAGTTTCGATGAGGGTATCAACATTGATGCAGAGGAGCTTGTGGACCTGACTTTCACCGTTGAGGATGGCGAGTCTGTCTATCTTGGTGACCTGTTCGCCGACGCACTTGAAACCCTGACAGTCAATATTGCTGGCGATAAGCTTCAAGTTTTCGATGGTCCCCAAGGTGGTAGTGTAGAAAGCCTTGAAACAATTAATGTGTCTGGCGACACAGCCACCGAGTTCTACTACCAGGTCGATGAAAGCACTACAGGTCTCACAACGCTTGATCTGAGTCAGATGTCAGGTTTCGTAGATTTCGATCTTTATGATGACAATCACCTTGAATCCAGCTTGCAAGTCCTCATCGGCGATGGTTCTTTTGCCTACAACGGTGATGAGTATGAACAAGTAGACGTACGTGAGATCTTCTCCTTCGTTGGAGATGATATCGGTGCAATTACTGTAGATGGCATAAGTGTAGAAATTGGTGGCTTCACCGTCAGCAACGGTGGGAATGGCGACCGTCTGGACTTCAGCAACTTTGATGCCGTGTCCGGATTGGAAGACCTCACCATCGCATTCGATGAGGGTGATACCTACATCACGTCAACAGGGTTCTCTGGCGAGATCCTTATTCTAGGTGCTAATCTGTCGGACGCTGACTTCAACTTTGTCTTCTAAAGACATCTTTGAAAGAAAAGATCGGGGGCGCTTTGGCGCCCCTTTTCATTTATGATGACAAGAAATTTGGTCGGGCTGTATTCCGGTTTTTGGACTCGTGCCTAAACGGGATCGTTGATCCGGCTTTTTGAGAAAATCACAGGTGCTGGTTGAGTGTCTGCCATATCGTCTGGATCGGCCCAGACCGAAACGAACAGATGATCTTTGCCATGCGCACTGAGATGTTTGGGGACAAGTTCGACCACGCGCACGCGAAGTTTTACGTGTCTCGCCAAAGCGATCTTTAACGGATGTTTTTCTGAGATGTCCAAGATGCCAAGACGGATGGACGCGTTGTTGTTCCGGAAGATCCGAAACCGCGATGTCTTTTTCATATGAACCGAGACAGGCCCGTATTCTTCAAGCTGCAATGTCAGTGGGGTATTTAGCGAAATTGTCTTGGGCAAGGATTTTGCCTCAATCGTGACACTGGCTTTGGGAAGGATTGGTTTCACAGATATCTGCCTTATTTTTTGCAAATGTATGACAGAAATGAATTTTCCCGATGCCAACAGGGCGGTGCATTATTGGTTAAATGCTATCTTTCGTTAGCGGTTGGACGCAGCTGCGGTGCATATCTAAGGATACTTCATTTGCGATAAGTATCCAGTGTTCATCATCTCCGGTCTGATAAATCGTAAGAAAGCCTTGCGCGCGTTCAGTTGGGTCGTTCGCAGGGTTCCTAGTGCCGATATAATATTTTACGTGAGGATCGCATAATGAGGACCCGGATTTTTTGCTCCCATGCGGGTGGCCAGGGGAAAACGACCGCTGCTCAGACCGTCTACGCTGCTTTGCGTGCACGCGACGAGAATGTAAGTCTGGCAGCAGCAGATTTCATCGATGATACAGGTTCGTCCAAGCTTGGCCGTCTTTTTCCCGGAACTGTCCGGGAGTTGGGTACAGGGCCTACCGTGGCTTTGGCCAAAGACGCGAATGACCTAAGCGCGAATATCCGGTATTGGGATTCCCTTGGGCCGCTGCTTTTGAATGGCGGGCATATCATCGATATGGGTGCCAATGTTATCGACCAGGTCTTGAACTGGGGCGAAATTCGACAGGCGCCAAAACTTCTTGGATCACGGGCTGCACCGCCGATTGATATTTTTCTTGTTTGCAAATCCGAGCAACGTTCGATTGATGACATGGGTGATCTGGTCAACCGATTTAGTGCGCAAACCAGCCTGCCAGTAAACAAGATATTCGTCATCCTTAACGAGCAGGGTGGTGCGTTTGACGGGTTGGATATTCGCACCCGTTTGGCAAGTGCGGCCAAGGGCGTTGAGCTTGAATTCATCGAGCTTCCGCGGTGTACATCGGAGCTTTGGGTTCCGATGGAGCAGAGCTACCGGTCGATCAAAGAGGTGATGGATATGGATGAGGGCGACGTTCCTCATGCGTTGACTGTCGACTTCTGGAGCGTCTTGTCTGGGATCACGGATTTGCAAAACTGGTTCACGTCTGTCCAGAAGCGACTGAAAGAAGCGTCAGTTTTTTAGGTGTGAGAGTCGGATGCTATGGGGCTGTTGTTCGTCACTGTTTGATGAGCGTTCAGCTGTGATCCAGTCCAGTTGCGGGCTGATTTTTGCGGAATATCTGGACTCCGGCATCTAGGAAGCGTGGACCGTACTCGAATGACGAAGATCCTTCATCAAGACATCCGCATCGGCGATGTGGCGATTAAGGTGGGGCAGGATTTTGTCTCAACATGTGATCGTGTCCGCACTGAAGTGTTCCAGAACAACCTGACGGTGCGTTGCAATCCCGACAGTTTAACAGAAGCTTTGGATGCGGTGTCGGATAGATTGCCCGCGTATCAAATGGTGGATGTCATTTTTGATTTCCCAATTGATCGTGCCGAGTGTTCCGATACTGAAAAACGAGTGATTTCAGGATGGACTGTTTTCAAAGCCAAGGACACCACTCAGATCAAGATACGCGACTTGTTCAGTAAGGAGATCGTTACCGTCGACATCAAATACGACATTCTCGATACAGTCATCGCGGCGTTGCGACGTGCTGATTTGACCATTGGTCGGTTGTTTTTTGCATTGCCGGGATTGGGATTTCGGTATTCGGTACACTGCAATTACCGGGAATATTGGGACAACAATCAGCTTGTTGACGATATCGACGTCAGTTTTGTAGTTGGGTTGCCCCGGTTTACTGGGCCCGACCGTGCCGAAATTTCCGCAAAAAACCGAAACGCAGTAAAACGTCGTGTTCATCCGCGCCACCAGATAGCTGAGCCGCAGAATATTTCGGCTGATGTATCCCATACGCAGAGCTCTGCTGCGCTTAATGTACCGATACTGACGCGCCAACCTATAAGTGCGACCTCGAAAATCACCCAGATGGATCAAAAGCTGGAGACGTGGGAAAAAGGCGAGCCTGACAGAAACGTTTTGTCAAATCGTGAACTGAACCATGTAGATTGGGACAGTTCGAATCAACAAACGAAAGCGCCATGTGCGGCGGTGGAGCGTGAATTTGACCTGACATTGGTGATCCTTCTTGATGCAAAGGTGGACACAGCGATTGCGGCAACGGCGTATTTGGCAAAAAGCCTTGGGTCGGAAGTGCCGATCACCGAGATTGGACTTTGGCGTAAGAAGTTCAAAAGTGCTTTTCAGAGATTTGGATCGGTGTCGGAAATTTTTGAGCTGAAGCACTTGCCCATCACGCGCAAGGTGCACGGGGAAATGACGTCGTTTCTGCGTTCGCTCAAAATCGGTGAGGGCGGTTCCGATCCGGTGATCGTCATCGGTGAGGAGTTTTTGAACCCCGTTACGGCGACTGATATCGCTGACATCCTTTGCAAGATCTTCCCAAAGATAAGCCTTGTCGTTTTTGGCCAAAGTGATCTGGCACTTTCGGATCATTGGGACGGAATTATGAAGTTCAGCGAGAGTGCAAAATCCAGCAAGGTGAAGCTTGGGAGTGAATCCTGGTCTTCGAGTAAAATGCAGACTGATCAGAAACTGGAAGTCCGGCGCTTTCAGCTTCCACTGCATTCGCGTCAGAAGATTCTGCATGCCGAGCGAAATGGGCTTTTGGGCAAAGGATCGGCAGATTTGTGGAAGCTCGTTCTGATTGAGTGACCTATGCGCCGGTTCAGGACTATTTCTTGGACGCAAAATGGAACTTACTCTCTCCTATGCGGTGTTTTGAGACAGTAACGTCCCAAGGTTACCCACGCCAATTGGCGTGCAACGAGGATGCAGATGCCTGATCAGAATTCGATACTCGTCACGCTGACCGTTGACGGAAACACTGACTATGATGTTCAAAGCTATGACTTTGAAGAGGTCTTGTCCGATGTCCCAACCTACAAGGTGACGATCCTAGATCAGGCGTCGAAGATGACGGCACTTCTTGGCAAGCCGTGTACCATCGCCCTGACCAAGGAGGTTTATGCAGATGCCAAGCCTCGGGCCTTTGCCGGGCTGGTCATGTCGGTTGAACGCACTGTGTCCGAAAACGGATCACCGGTCCTTGACCTTGTTATTCGCCCGCCGATGGCTGTGCTTGGGCTAAGTGTGAGCAATGCTGTCTACGAAAAGAAGACAGCGCTTGATATTCTTCAGGTTGTGCTTGAGCGAAATAACCTCAAAAAGCTGACGGTGTCTGGTAGCAAGCCAACGGTGAAACGTGATCTTGTGATCCAGTACAATGAGAATGATCTGGATTTCGTGCGCCGTATCCTCGCTGAAGAGGGCCTGACTTTTTACTTCAATGACGGATCTTCTGCGGACAAACTTGTTTTACATGATACCCAAAAGCCTTTCCCAAGTGACGTAAAAGACATTCTTCTTACCGATGCTGAGTTGTCGGATGTCGAGCGTATGGAAGCGCATATCCTGACGCTGCGCCACCGCGCGCGGCCCAGTAAGGTCGAATTGCTGACCTATGATCCGGACAAGGCTGACAAAGCCGTCGCATCAGGCACAGTTCAGCTTGACGTGAAACTATCGGAAACGCCCGAACTCCTTGAGTTTCGCCCAATGACCGTGCCGGCTGGCACAGTGACGGGCACAGAGCTGAGTGTTGCATCCGACGCAGCGCGCCGCGATGAATTTGGCCTTTCGGGGTCATGCGAGCATCCGGGCATGTATCTTGGGCAGACCATCAATGTCGCGTCCTCGGGCCATGATGAGATTGCGGGGGACTATGTAATCGTTGGCATGCGGTATCGTCCGGTGCGCGGCAATGCCCTTGTCTGTTCGTTTGATGCCATTCCGACAAGCCACAAGGCAGTGCCTGCGCGTTTGCCGAAGCCGATGATCGCAGGCGTACACAATGCCATTGTGATCGGTGGAGATGGGGATAAGGCGGGGATGCCGTCCTGCGATGCCGAAGGCCGTGTGCATGTGCGCTTTTTCTGGGATAAGGAAGGTAATAACACCGTGTGGCTTCGGGTGTCCGAACCCTATGCGGGCAAAGGGTATGGTGCGCAGTTCATACCGCGTGTCGGCCACGAGGTTTTGGTGTCGTTCCTGCATGGTGATCCAGATGCGCCGATCATCACTGGACAAATCTACAATGCCAAAAATAAACCGCCATTCATCGAAAAGAACACAACTCGGTCGGGCATTCGCAGTCAGCTTGAGGGCGAGCCGAATGAATGGGAATTCGATGATAAAAAAGATCATGAGCTGATCGCGGTGCGCGCCGCGCGGGATTACAATCTGATTGTTAACAATGACGTGGTGCGAGACATCAAAAAATTCGAAACCACCACGATTGGCGAGACCTGCACTCTTGATGTAAAAAAGGATTTTGTGACCACGGTCGTCAACACGATCGAGGCGTCCGCCAAGACCCGGACCGCCGAGATTGAAACCGATGACAAGGTGACCGCAAAAACCATCACACTGGAAGCGTCCAGCAAACTCACTTTGAAGGTTGGGGGGTCAACGATCGAGATGACACCGTCGGCGATTACGATTTCCACATCGACCTTCAAAGCTGAGGGCAGTTCTAAAGCTGATCTGAAATCGAGCGGGACGGCGACGGTCGACGGCATGAATGTGAACGTGAAGGCCAAGACCACGGCAGCCGTTCAAGGCCTTACTGTGGATTTGAAAGCGAGCTCTATGTTGAGCGCGCAAGGACCGATTTGTGACGTCAAGGGCACTGGCACCTTAACGATGCAGGGCGGGATCTGCATGATAAATTGATGACCACTGATGCTTAGAAAAATTCCCTATGAAACCAGTGCCCCAGTGTTTGAGCGGTTCGCTTTGACAGAGGATGCTGCGCTGTTGGTGACTGCGGACATGACGCCCGAGCAGGTGCTTGCAACGCTAGTGAAGATGGGATTTTTCGTTGATCTTGTGTTGTTTCTTGCCCACGGCATGCCTCCTCGTGAGGGGGTGTGTTGGGCGCTGGCAGTACAAGAAGATATATTGGTCGAGATGCCTCCAGAGGATCAGGAAGTGCATCGGAAAATTGCGGATTGGGTCCGTGATCCGCAAGAAAGCACGCGGATCTTATTGATGCAGGCTGGCGAAGGGCGCGATAACAAAGATCCTGTTGGCTGGTTGTGCAAAGCAGTGGCTTGGAATGGATCAGGCAGCATTGGACCTGTGGATGGACCTGTGGTTTTGCCTCCTGCAGGATTATATGCCAGCGGGCTTTTGGGGGCGATTTCCTTATTGGCCGGAGATACCGAGAAAACCTATGCTGCGGCGACTAAAGTTGCTTATGACCGGGGCATGGACGTGGCGCGAGGCGGCTGGCCAGGCGTCCTGACCTAGGAGCTACGATCATGGCAGGTCCCCCTGCGTCCCGTATAACTGATATGCATGTTTGCCCAATGTTGACCGTTTTGGTGCCGCATGTGGGTGGCATTATTTCCGTGCCTGCTGCCCCGACTGTGCTGATTGGAAAACTGCCAGCGGCGGGTTTGGGGAGTTTGGCCATCTGCGTTGGCCCTCCTGACACGGTGATGAAAGGAAGCGCAACTGTGCTCGTTTCAAAAATCCCACTCGCACGAATGGGGGATCAATGTGCCCATGGCGGCACTATTGTTCTGGGCTGTCCAACGGTTCTTTGCGGGTGAGGCTAAGATTTTTGGTGTGTCGTTTTGATTTTGGTGATCTGACAAATTACGTTTTTCCGTGTTAATTTATGGCTTTCTGGGTGTTTGGATTGACTTGAACCGCGTTCACAAACGCCACAATTACTTTTTGCATTACACTAAAGACACGGATGATAAACTAAAGAATTACTTATATATTCCAAGGCGTTGTTGTGTGCAGGCGCGGCTCCCGTGACACATGATGGGATAACACAGTGATCTTTGGAGTGCGAAGCATCGAGCGAGATACGTCTCGCCGGGCGGCAAATGCGAATGGAAACTGAAAGCAACACGGTGCCCCTTACTGGCTGGGTCGTCTTCAAAGAAATCTACGCGAAAATCATCTTTTCAATATTGTGCGTCATTGGCGCAATGCTGCTGCTTCAAAGTTCGTTGAACCATCTGAAGCTTCGTGCGCTCGTCGCCGAGGCAACTTCGTCGCGCTTGCAGATTTCCGCTGGTGCGATTGAGGCAGCCATAGTTCGCGCGGACTCGCTTGGCTTTTCGATAGACGAGATGTCGGGTCTGCAAGATCTGATCGACCGTGAGCGCGCGCGTGATCCGTCGGTTGCACAGATTTTGATCGTCTCACCAATTGGCGTGGCCATCCTGACATCTGGTGCCGAAGAGGTGCCGCAATCAGAGCGTGAACAGGTGCTACGCCGTGTTCTTGGTAGCGGTGATCGGATCACCCGGCTTGATGTCGGAGAACGGCTTTACACAGGGCGTCTGTTGTACGACAGCAGCGACGCGGTGATGGGAGCGGTCATTTTGACCACACAAACCGCGTCATTCATCGAACAGGCCCGTGTGACGTTTCGCCGAATGACCAATGCCTATCTGGTTATCTTTGCGTCCATTTCGGCGCTGATCATTCCGTTCATCATCTTTCAGTTCGCGTCTGTCCGTCACGCCTATGCCGCGCTTGCACCCGACGCGCTTGGGGGTGTTGACCCGCAGAATGATCAGTCACCTGATGCCGAAGCGCTTTGGGCCGCTATTGCTGCTGGGAACGTGACCTATGCCGCTGCCGTAGCCGAATTTGATGAGCTTCTGAGCACACAAACTTCCGATCAGAAGGACGCTTCCGCATGAGCGCCTTGCAACCAGTTTCATTGATCCAAGGCTTCTCGCGGCGACTGTTTCTAAGCACGTCTTTTGCAATGATTTTGGCCGCAACGTTGAGCCTGATCGTTACCGTGTCTGAGTTCAATTCAGGCCTTCGTCCATTTCTTGAAGACAAGGCCGAGGCTGTTGCCATCGCGGTGCAGCAAGACATCGAATATGCGATGGAAATCGGCATTCCTTTTGGCGAAATCCGGGGTCTGGACGATCACATCAACGACCTGATCGTTGCACATCCCGAGATCAAGGCAATGCGTATGGTTGCTGTTTCCGGCAATGCAGAGCGGTCGTTGGGGGCGTCACGGATCGACGCGCAAGACATCCCAACGGATGGCACATTCGCCGCGACCCTGATCGAGGGGATCGGTGAGGTGACAGCGACACTTTTGGGGCGCACGGGTGGTCTGGGTGTCGTATCAGTGGACGTGTCCCGAAATGGCGAAGTGTTGGCGCGCGTTGAGGCGACCATCGACGAGTCGTATCTCAACGGCAAAATGACTTCGGTGTTTTTTGATACGTTGGTTATTCTAATTGCCGTGTCTCTTGTGGCTTTGGAAGTCGTGGTGGTCATGTCTGCTTCGCAGCTGACCGAACCTTTCCGCCTTGCGGAATCGGCTATCAATCGACGTGCAGCAGGGATGTTGAGCCAATATCAAGTGGCGCGTGGATCACGCCGCATTGCCCAATTCATTCAAACGCTGAACCAAAAGAACGCGCGCCTACGCGATGCGCTGACTGCCGCGTTGCAAGATTTGGGCGATGGCGCACGCCGGGCCTCTGCCGCGGCCTTCGGCGAAAAACGCGGGCTATACCTCACGGACAAGCGCAGTGGGGCGTCTATCATGGACGCGCGCATCCCGCTTTTCGTGTTCTCGTTTGCGGAAGAATTGCAAAAGTCCTTTTTGCCGCTTTTCGTGGCCGAGTTTCACACCGAAAGCGATTTGTTCGCGCGCGACATCATGATGGGCCTTCCGATTTCAGCCTTCATGTTCGTGATTGCCGTGTTCACGCCGTTTGCCGGTCGGCTTGTGGACCAGTTTGGTAACAAGCCCTTGTTCATGGCGGGCTTGTTGCCCGCGATCGCCGGGTACCTGATCTGCTTTTTTGCCACGAACGCCAATGACATTCTGATTGGACGGTCCATGACGGCAATCGGGTATGCCGTTATCACCATCAGCTGCCAAAGCTATATCGCCGCTGTTGTGGTGGCGGAAAACCGGGCGCGGGGAATGGCCATATTTGTTGGTGTTTTAATGACAGCGACAATGTGTGGCACTGCTGTCGGCGCGATCTTGGCGGACTGGCTGGGCTACAAACCTGTGTTCCTTGTCGCCACTGTGTTTTCGCTGCTGGCCGGGCTTTTGGGCTGGTCGATGCTGAGCACAGACCTGCCTGCGCCCGAAGTCAAAAAAGTGCCTGCTGGCACGAGCCGCAGTCCTCTGGCGGTTTTGATGCGCAACACGCAGTTTGTCTTGATCGTGCTGTTTTGTGCGATCCCAGCTAAGGTGATCTTGACCGGCTTTCTGTATCTTTTTGTCCCAATCTACCTTGCGAGCCTTGATGCGACCCAGTCCGAGATTGGACGCATCATGATGCTTTATTCATTGATCATCATTCCGATCAGCCCTTTGGCGTCTGGCTTTGCTGACCGATTGGGTAAAAACCTTTGGATGGTGATTGGAGCCACGGTGCTGTCGGGGATCGTGCTTTTGGGGCTGTACCAAAGCGCCTCAGTAGCGGCTGTTTTGATGGCGGTTGCAGCACTTGGGATCGTTCATGCCTTTTTGAAAGCTCCGCTGATTGTTGCGGCTATGGATGCCGCAGAACAAAGCCCGGACATCACGCGAACGGGCGCGCTTAGCCTGTTGCGGACCAGTGAACGCATTGGATCGGTTATCGGGCCGGTGGTTGTAGCGGCGCTCTTGGTCAAGCTGGATTTTGGCGAAGTTGCGGCGATTATCGGTCTGACAGTCACCTTTCTTGGGTTGGTTATGGCAGGGCTGTCTCTCAAGCAAAACAGGGGAGCCAGCCATGCGTGAGCGTATGTTTGCCAAATTGGCAGTGGTGGCTCTTTGCGCCGTAATGGTGCCGCTTGGCAGCACAGCACGTGCGCAGGAAGCGACCGTTGAGGCAAGCCGTGTTCACATGGTTGTTTGGCGCGGGTGCGAAGAGGCGTGTCGAGGGTTCATCCGCTATTTTGAGGATCGAGATTTGCCAGTCTCAGTCGTTGTTACGGATGTGGCGCGCGACAAGGACAAGCTGCCAGACGTTCAGGCAAGTCTGATTGCCGAGAAACCAGATCTGGTGGTGACATGGGGTACGACGGTGTCTCGGGCGATCCTTGGAACCCTCGATGCGTTTGGCACTGGGTCTGCCTTGGGCGATATTCCGGCGCTGTTCATGATTGTTGCTGATCCTGTTGGGTCCGATCTTGTGGAAAGCTTTGACTCCAGTGGCCGGGAGCATGTGTCGGGTGTGCGCAATCGTGTTCCCGAAGACGTGCAATTGCGGCTGATGTTTGAATACTTCCGGCCAGATCGGTTGGGCGTTCTGAACCATCCGGGAGAGCTTAATTCCACACTCAACACCGAGAAACTGCGGGGTATCTCTGAGGAGTTTGGCTTCACTTTGGTAGAACATTTGTACCAGCCTGATGCCGAAGGGGATGTGCCGCTGGAGCAGATTCCCGTAGCGATGTCGGCGCTCAAGAACAAAGGTGCGCAGGCGATTTATGTCGGGTCAAGTTCTTACAACCTAGAACATCAAGACGCGTTTGTTGCCGCTGCGACAGCTTTGGGTTTGCCGGTGTTCACGGCCTATACCCAGATGGTTCAAGAGGGCGGCGCGCTTATGGCGATTGGCACGAGCTATGCCAATGTAGGCCGTTTGGCCGCCCGGCAAGCGGCGGATATTTTGCTGGAGGCACAAGACCCCCAGGCTTTGCCCATCAAGGCGCTTAACCGGTATTCCGTGATCTTGAACATGGCGTCAGCCCAGCAACTGGGTCTGTATCCGCCGTTGTCCCTTATCGGTGTTGCGGAGGTTGTGCGATGACCCAGCGCAAGCTCTGGGCCAAGAGCCTTTGGGACCAGATATGGAAACGCTGAAAGCGCCCATTTCGGGAGACGCGCCATGGGGTATTTTCCTCAAGGGGGAAAAACCCATCTACCGGGGTTTACGCAACGCGTTCAACGCGGCCCAGGCATCTTGGCGCAGTTTTTCGGAAACGCCGGAATCGTTGCTTGACCGAGAACTGGGTGCGGCCAATGCTGCTGCGTGGGCTGCGCTGTCCGAGCAATGTGAAACCTGCCTGACCCAGACGTCCAAAGACCTTGAAATCCTGACATGGTTTGTGGCGGCACAGTTGCATGGTGCCCGGCCCCTTCAAAAATGCGCTGAAGCCCTGACGCTGCTCACTGATCTGGTTGACGAGAACATCACAGATCTTCAGCCGGTTCCGCCACCGGAAAAGCTGAAGGGTGACACCGACGACGCACGCGCTGCTGAAATCGCGGAACTTCGCTTGCGGCCATTCGTGCAATTGGTGGGCGAGGTTGAAGGCAGCGGTTTGTTAGCGGCTCCTATGAATGCGCTGCGGCTGATCGGTGACGTGACATATGGCACCTATATTCTGGCGGAAAAGAACGGCACCCTGGATGCGCTGCGCGCAGAAGCGAGCGCAGCTCTAGACTCCGAATCCGAAGAGTTGACACAGAAGATCGAGTCTCTTCAAGAGATCACACGTCAGTTCGAACGGTTGGAAACAAAGCTCAAGCAGTACGCAGGACAGCACGGACAGACACCACCCCTAATTGGCTATGGGCGACGCCTTGCCACGGATGTGTTGGCGTCGGTTAAACGGCTTGTTGAGGGGTTTGGCTTTCCATGGCCCGGTGTTGATGACGCCGAAGCAGAGGCCGAGGCAGAGATCGAGACAATCACAGAGCAAGACGGTGATCTACAACGTGCGGCACCCCAAGCAGCACGGGGTGCCGCGGCGGGAGTTGGGTTTGATCCAACCGCCAATGTAACAAACCGGAAAGATGCGCTCCTGGCGATTGCGCGGCTCGCGACATACTTTCGCACGACCGAACCCCATTCCCCGATTTGTCTTTTGCTGGATCGTGCTGTGCGCTGGGGCAACCTGAGCGCAGGTGAGCTTTACCGTGAGATACTGACGGACGGGAGCGTCGGTATGGCGCAGATGGCTTTGATGACGGGCCTTGAAAGTCAGGGTTTCTCGGACACGTTCGGCAAACGCGGGGCAGGGGCTGCGGGGGGTGTCGTGCACCCCACGTTGCCCGACTTTGCCTCTGCGTTGCCGGTGCCAAGCGCACCGGTTGCAGCACCTGTCGCCGCCGCACCCCGCCCGGTTCTCCCGCAGGCGCAAACACCGGTTCCCGAAATCGTAGCGAGCGATCTTGGATCGGTGTCCGACACCTCGGTGGCGGACGAGAGCGAACCAGAACTGCCAGTGGATGATTTCCAATGGTGACACACCAACTTGCCCACAACTCCAATCAAGAAATGAAAGAAGGTACTTAATATGGCCGGACTGTTTATGCGCGTTGACGGGATCGATTCCTTTCCCGGAATGGCGACGATCAAGGAAATCGCTGGAAAAAAAGGCTTCTTCCCGATCGATAGTTATTCGCTGGGCTTTTCCCGCTCTGTGTACGTTGCCGTTGGCTCCGCAGGCGATGCGGAAGTCGGCGTTCCCGCAATTTCTGACCTGTCTGTATCGCGTGGAGCCGACAACGCCTCTGCCGTTCTTTCAACGCTGTTTTTTGCGCCGGGCGACAAGGGCAAGACATTCGAATTGCTTGAGACCAAGCAAAAAAACGATGGCAAAGGCTTGGTTCCGGTCAAGATCGTTACTGTCGAGCAAGGCCGTCTTGCCAGCTATGACGTGGCTCCCGGTTCCAACCACATGAGCATTTCGTTCACGACCGTATCCATCACTTACTACGTTGAAGATGAAGCTGGTGCCGTGACCAAGGGCGATACTGTCAAGTTCGACCTCAAAACTGGCGAGCTCGTTTCGGGCAATGCCGAAGCGAAGAAATAAACCCAAGGAGAATTCAGCATGGCACTAAACGCACAGCAAAAGCGTGTCAGCAAGAACCGGGTCAGCATCACGTTTGATGTTGAAGACGGGGGCTCTGTCCAACAGAAAGAGCTGCCCTTCGTGGTTGGCATGATCGGCGGCTATTCGGGCGACCGAGAAGACAAAGAGGCGCTTGAAGACCGCACGTTCTATTCGGTCGACAAGGACAATTTCAACGATGTGATGGCCCGCGTTGGCCCAACACTGAGCTACACCGTTGAGAATAAGGTCCAGAATGATGGATCGGAATTCCAGGTCGAGCTCGACTTCAAATCCATGAAGGATTTTGAGCCCGACGCGATTGTCGACAAGGTCGAACCTCTTCGCAACCTCGCCAAGACACGGGAAAAACTGATGACACTTGTCGCCAAAGCCGATCGCTCGCGCGATCTGGAAAAGGTGCTCAAAGAAATTCTGCAAGACGCAGAAATGGTTAAGGCGCTTGGTGAAGAACTCGGTGTCAGCTCAGAAAAAGCGGGAGAGTAAGCGTGGCCGAAACTGAAGCAAGCGGCGGCGCTGTACCAGCCGCAGAAACTAACGAAAAGATCAGCCTTCTGGACAGGGCGCTTGAGGCCACGGTTCAGACACCTGTCGATCAAACCAAAGAGCTTCTTTCGGTTCTGACAGCTCAGGCGATGGAAGGATCGATTGTCTGGGACCAGAACGTTGGTGTCACGATCCGCAAGGCAGTGGCTGAAATTGACCGGCTGATGTCCAAGCAGATGTCGGCAATCATGCAGAACGAGAAATTCCAGACGTTGGAAGGCTCATGGCGTGGTGTTCAAAAGGTCATCCGAAATTCCGAGCTTGGCCCACAGCAAAAGATCAAGCTTGTGGACTATAACAAGGAAGAGCTTTTGGAGCAGTTCGAAGATGCGCCTGCGGTTGACCGCAGCCCGCTTTTCGAAGCGCTGTACCAGGACGAATTCGGCACAGCCGGCGGTGAGCCTTACGGCATGCTGATGGGTGACTATTTCTTCGGTTACGGAGATGAAGACGTCGCGCTGATGACCTACCTGGCCGAAACTGCGGCTGCGTGTCATGCGCCGTTCGTGGCTGCTGCTGGGCCAGAGATGTTCGAATACAAGAGCTTTGAGAGCTTTGCCGAAGGCCGCCCCGTGGCTGCCGGTTTCGATTCTCCAAGCTATGCAGCGTGGAATGGGTTCCGTGACAGTGACGAGTCTCGTTATGTCACTTTGACCCTTCCTGCTACGCTTGCCCGTTTGCCTTACGGGGCCAATGGCGGTTCGGCAAAGACCTTTGACTTCCATGAATTGGACACTGATGCCGATGGCAATCAGCGGCCCAAGAACAATGGTGAATTGGTCTGGTCGAACGCGGCATATGACATGACGCTGAAGATGAACGAGGCGTTCACGGCGTTTGGCTGGTGTACCGCAATCCGTGGTCTTGAGAATGGCGGCAAGGTTGATCAACTGCCCAACCTGACCTTCAAGTCGGATGCTGGCGATGTGCAGCAGGCTTGCCCGGCCGAGGTGAACCTGACCGACGAACGCGAAAAAGAGCTGTCGGATCTCGGGTTCTTGCCCTTGGTGCACTACAAGAATACCAGCCATGCAGTGTTCATTGGCAGCCAGACTGCGCAACGTCCGAAAACCTATGTCGACCCGGACGCCACGTCGAATGCCGCGATTTCGGCGCGACTGCCCTATATCATGGCATCGAGCCGGATCGCTCACTACCTCAAGGTTATGGGTCGTGACATGCTTGGCTCGAACCTTGAAGCATCGGACATCAAGTCTGATCTGCAATCTTGGATTGACCAGTACACAAACGCTGGTGCGATGGGAAATGCAGAGCGGTCGAAAACGCCGCTTGCTGAAAGCACGATCGAAGTCATCGAACAGCCGGGCAAACCGGGGGCTTATTCCGCGGTCGCGTATCTGCGTCCTTGGTTGCAGCTCGAAGAGCTGACGACGTCGGTCCGCATGGTCACGAAAATTCCGGGCGGTTGACGGACCCTCTGTGACAATTAAGGCCGACATAACAACACGTTCAATCCCGTTGCCTCCAAAGGCAGCGGGGTTAGACCCTATTTCCGATCCGCGTCTTGAACATCTGTTGGCTCGTTTTACGGATATCGGCGCGCTGACGTCCTTCCTGCGCAAAGCAGTTTTGGACATCGAAGATGTTTTGTCCGAGCAAATGACGATCATTCTTGAAGCGCCCGCTTTTCAGCAAATGGAAGCCCGTTGGGCCGGGTTAGCAAGCGTTGTCTGGGCCAAACGCGGCGCCGCGTCGGTGAAAGTCAAGATCTTGGATCTAAGCTGGGAAGACCTGTCGCGGGACCTTCACTATACAAGTGAGCTGCGCAAATCCCTGCTTTTCATGTTCATGGGACAACGCGAGCTGGATACTCTAGGCGGAGAACCTTTCGGGATTGCGATGATAGATCATCCACTTTCCATGAGCCTTGAGACCGAATTTGACGACCTCTACACAGCGCAATTGATCTGCGAACTTTCGGAATCCGTGATGTGTCCGATTGTCATGGGGGTTGCCGAAGATTTCTTTGGGGACAACGATGCTGCCTGGTTGACCGACACGCGCCGGATCTCAAACATCCTGAGCGGTGAAGAATACAAAAGCTGGCAAACGCTGCGCGCATTGCCCAATGCGCGGTTCTTGTCGCTGGTCATGCCCATGACGCAGCTGCGTGGGCGTTACGAAGACCTTGATATCGGGTTTCGGTTTCATCAGTGGCCGTCCGAGAGCAAAGGGCTTTGGGGGTCCGCAGCGTATGATTTTCTGCGTACGGCGATTGCGGAATTCATCCGATGCGCCTGGTTTGGATTTCTAAAGCTTGTGGGATCGACACCGGGCGAGGGGGCCGTTTTGGCCCCGACAGAGCATCCGATACCGAAAGGCTGTACCCGAGGCGCACGCGCGCAGGTACGCATGACCAGAAATCTTGCGCATATGTATTCCGAAAATGGATTCATCCCGCTTGCCGAAAGCCCAAAGACCAATCTGCTGTATTTCGTCGGGAACCGCTCGGTCGCGGAGACCAGAGGTTCCGCGTCTGCCGAGATCGTAACCCAGCTGCAATCGGTGATGATCGCCTGTCGCATTGTGCATTACCTCAAGGTTCAGATCCGGTCCTTGATTGGGCAGGTGAAGACGTCGGCAGAATGCGAACAAATTCTGAACGACTGGTTTGACCCATATGTTTCCGGGTCCAGCAGTTCGAACGAATTACAGGCCCGGTTCCCGCTGCAAGGGGCGCGTGTGCGCGTGTCGGAATCGGCCACGGATCACGCGCGGTTTCGGTGCGAAGTCATCGTGCGCCCGCAATACCAGATCGACAATGTGCTGGGCGATATCACGCTGCGCACAGATTTCGGTGCTGGAAAGCTGGGGAAGGCTGCGTAAATGAGTTTTGCCTCTGCCTTTTTGAACATGCCCGAAGACCAGACCATCGAGGAGCAGGTCGGTCTGCATGTGGAAACGCTTTTGCAATCTGTCGCGCCGGAGCAGGTTGTTGGGCCAGAGTTGCGCCACGTGCGGCTGTCCAACCTATGTTTTGGCGTGCCGATGGATTGGGCATTGGGCGAAGGGCAGCGCAACATGCAGGTCCGCAGCATGTTGCGCGACAGGTTGGAGAAGTTCGAGCCGCGGCTGGCGTTGATGTCGGAAATCTCCTTGCAAGAGGACCCAACTGAAAATGCAGTGACCTTCTACATCGCAGGTGCAGTGCGCGTCGCAGGTAAGACCGACAAAGTTGAGATCGTGAAAAAACTGTCGCGGATGGATCAGTATCCAGAAGGGACCCCGTAACGCCATGGATCAGATCCTACAGTATTACGAGACCGAGCTGGACTATATCCGCCGCGCCTTTGACGCGTTCGAAGCAACACATCCCCAAAAGGCCAAGGCTCTTGGTGTAAGTGCCGGGCGCTGTTCGGATCCAGATGTGCAGCGGCTTGCGGATTCCGTGGCGCTGCACGCAGCGCGATTATCCAAAAGGTTGGATGACACGCTTCCCGAAACCGCGCTTGACCTTGTTCGGATGTTGGCACCGTCGTTCTTGCTTGGTGCGCCGAGTTATGGGGCGGTCAAGCTCGACGCGGATGCTGAACAGTTTGGCGATGCCACAGTCCTGCCCGCTGGAACGCGCATGCCAGTCACGTTGGGCGACAAGAACCTTGACTGTCTGTTTACGGCCGCGCGGGACGTTGGACTAAAGCCATGTCATGTCACAGGTGTGACGTTGCAGCGCGCGCCGTTGCGGTTCGATGTGCCTGACAACCTGCGTGGTTGCGAAGCGGCGATCTGCATCACACTTGCCCCGCTGGATGCCAGCCAAGGGTTTATGGATATCGGGCTGGATCAGATCGAGCTTTATGTTGCAGCGTCCGGGGGGCGGAAACACCGCCTGATTGATGTGCTGAGCGGCGATGTTATTGGCATCGGATACGCACGGGCCCAAATCGGCGCACAGGACGCACGTCTGACGACTATGCTGCCGATTGACCAGTTTGGCCTGACGATGGGTGCGGAAAACCGGACCTTCCTGCCATGGGAAGCGGCACAATCCCCGGCGCTTTCCCGGCTGCGTGATTTTCTGGCCTACCCGGACAAGGCGTCCTTTTTCACGTTGCACACAACGGATGGCGGGTTCGCAGAAGTGCCCAAAGGGTCAGTTGAACTACGCCTGTTCCTGTCCAGCAACGGCGCGCAACAGCTTACATCTCTCGAAAAAGGCGATCTGGTGACAAACGTTGTTCCGGTCGTGAACCTTTACCAGGATCAATCCTTGCCGGTGCGGTACGATTATGCGCGCGCGCAAGTGCCGGTCAAACCGACAACTGCGTCAGACATGCGCGTAGCTTGCCTTCAAATCCGGGATGTTCGCAAACTGACCGCTGATGGTGAAGTCCTCTTGCCGCGGATCACGTCACCGAAACGACGCGATGCTGGGTCATTGCCTGTTTGGCAGGAACGCATGACTGTGGGCGAGTTTGACACTGCCCGTCGGGAAGTGAGCTTTTCGGTCGAGGCCGGTCTTGGTCCTGATCCAGAGGCGCTGGATTTCGTGGCGGAACTGTATTGCTCGAACGGGAAATCAGCCTTTGCGCTACGTCCGGGCACAAAGGTGTATTTCAACGATGACCGTGTTGCCGAAACGCCGTTTCGTCTGCTTGCCGAACCAAGTGTACCCATCTTGCCAGACATGCGCGCCGAACGGCTTTGGGATTTCCTTTCGCTGATCAACAGCAACTTCACTACGGTTTTCGATGCCAAAGACCCGGTGGATGCCTTGAAAGAGGCGCTGCACCTGTGTGCGCCGTCTGGCTATGCCGACGTGGCCAATGCGATTTGGGACGTGAAGGTAACGCAGTCCATTGCCCCGGTGAAGATCGGTCGCAAGGTTCTTTTGTCTTCGGGCAGTCATATCGAAGTGGTTCTTGATGTCGAAGCGCTTCCTTTTGCCAAGCATGTCTTTGCGATCGCGCTGCATCTCTATTTTGCGTCGCTTATCAGCTATGATCGGTTCTTCAAACTAAGCCTGCGCGAGCGCGGTCGCACCCATGCGTTCAAGATATTTGACCGCCAGCATGGAGGCCAGGTATGCGGATAAATGATGAATCTGCCCGTGTTTTGATTGACCTGCCATTGGTTCAGGCAGAACGGTTGGCCCTTTCACACTATACACATGCCTTGCAGCAAGGCGCGTTCGATCCGTTCCCGGATGGTACGCAATCGGACGGCACGCTTGCCCAGAACAGCGGGATTCCCACGACGCAGATTGCCGGCGCGCCGTTAACCAGTTTTGACAGCTCTCTTCCCGATCACATCCAATTTGCGATGCTGACGGCGTTGCACGATGACGACACGGGGTTGCGGGATTTTCTGGCAATCTTTGATCGTCGGCTGATTGCGCTTGAAGTGCGCGCGCGCCGTGCTGCGATATTGGTTGCAACCCAAGATGATCGCGGCAAAGCGGCCGCATCGATATTGTCCCGGCTTTTGCGCATCGTGAAACGGAATCCGGATGACACCCAGTATCTCAAGCTGTTGCTGCCGCTCTTGTCCCGCACCCGGAGCCTTGAAGGGTTGCGCGAAATGCTTGGGTGGTGGACTGGATCAGCGGTGACGGTGTCAGCGAATTTTGACACGCTGCGTCCGATTGACAACGACAGCCTGAGCACGTTGACCCATCGCAAGCGGAGCACTGGTGCTTTGGGGCAGGGAGCGCTCTTAGGTCGATTTGGCCGCACGCCGATGGGACATATCTCGGTCAGGATTTCCTGTATTAGCCGTGCCGATCTTGATGCGTTGATCCGGGATTCTAACGGCTTGGCTGAGCTGTGCTCTGTCACCGCGCAATACTTGCGTGATCCGGTTCCTGTGAGCTTTTACGCCACAATCAAACGCCGCTGTCTGAAGCCTCCATGCCTGTCTGCGCGCCGAGAACGGGCTGACTGCCTTGGAGCATACAACATTCTTAGACCTGAGCATCGCCCCGACGCGCTTGCCAGTATCAAACTCACCGAAATTTCCGCATGAGGTATCGTCCATTGGCCAATCTCACAAAACTTGTCGCCCGTTTGTCACCGTCGTTGAAGACCGATCTTGAGAACGCTGTCGGTGAAGCAATCAAACGCAAGGCCGCCACTGTAGAGACTGCGCATTGGCTTTATCACATCGTGTTTGGTGGTGGTTCCCAATTGCAGGGGTTTCTTGAGGGTCAAGGCGTCAACCTGTCTGACCTTCAGTCCGAACTGGAACGGGAGATGCCCATCGGCTCGGGCAGCGGGCATCAGCAGCCGACAATCTCGGGGTCGCTGAGCAAGCTGATCGAACAAGCCTGGGTGCATGCATCGGTCGAAATGAACCTCGGCCAAGTTACACCGGAAGTGTTTCTATTGGCGACGCAACTGCCCAACTCGCTGGGCGCAAAGGCTGTTGCATTGTCCAGCCTCAAACCGATGTCGACCGATGCTTTGGGGGCGTTTGCCGCCGAGCAAGGACAGAGCATCGTCGGATTGCAAGCCGAAGGCGGGCGTGGAGCCGCTGGCGGGAGCACAGATGGAACTGCGCTACAAAAATACACGGTGAACCTCACTCAGTTGGCGCGTGACGGGGCGCTGGATACGGTTCTGGGCCGCACCAACGAGGTCGCAAAAGCCATTGATGTGTTGCTGCGCAAACGTCAGAACAACCCGATCCTTCTGGGTGCGCCGGGGGTCGGCAAGACCGCAGTTGTCGAAGGTCTGGCCCAAAAGATCGCGTCTGGCGAAGTGCCCGAACAGCTTCAGGGTGCCGATCTTGTCAGCCTCGACATGGGGCTTCTTCAAGCCGGAGCCAGCGTCAAAGGCGAATTTGAAGAACGGCTCAAGAACGTCATCAAAGAGGTTCAGGCCTCGGAGACGCCGATCATTGTCTTTATCGATGAGGCTCACACGATGATCGGGGCTGGTGGGACCGAAGGACAGAACGATGCTGCGAACCTTTTGAAGCCTGCTCTGGCCCGAGGTGAATTCCGCACCGTGGCGGCGACGACTTTCGCCGAGTATAAAAAGTATTTCGAAAAAGATCCGGCATTGTCGCGCCGTTTTCAGCCTATCACCATTGAAGAACCTTCGCGGGATGCATCGGTCAACATCATGCGCGCCGTGTCCGAAGGCCTGAGCAAGCACCACGATGTGTTTGTGCGCGAAGAGGCGATCAAGGCGGCGGTCGACCTTTCGATCCGGTTCATGCCGTCACGACGCCTTCCGGACAAAGCGATCAGCCTGATGGATACGGCCTGTGCGCGGGTCGCCTTGTCGCAGCATGCGCGGCCGGTGCAAATCGAGTCTCTTGAAGAGGAGCTGCGGTTTGTCGAGGCCGAGTTGGCAAAATCAGACTCTGACTCCCGCATGTTTGGCGATGCCACATTTGATCCAAGCGATTTGAATGCGACGATTGAGGAGTTGCAGGCCACGGTCGTGGACCGGATTTCAATGTGGGAAGACCAGAAGGAAAAGGTCAAGCATCGGCTAGAGGCGGCGCGCGCGTCGATACAGGACAGCGGCGAGCATGCCCCGGCGTCGGACATTGGTGCAGGAGACGAAGACATCCTTGTCCATCCCTGGGTGACGCAGGCCACGATTGCCGAAGTCGTATCAGATTGGACCGGCGTGCCTATTGCCAGCCTCGGAGCAAGCGAAGCGGAGCGTCTTTTGACGCTGGAAGACACGCTTAAGGAGCGTGTGATCGGGCAGGATGATGCCATCGCCGCTATTGCGCGGTCTCTCAAGATTTCACGCGCAGGCTTGACGGATACGCGCAAACCCATCGGTGTCTTCATGATGTGTGGACCGTCGGGCGTGGGCAAAACCGAAACGGCGCTGGCCATTGCTGATCAGTTCTTTGGTGGGGAAGATGCCGTAACCACGATCAACATGACTGAGTTCAAAGAGGCGCATAAAATTTCCTTGCTGCTGGGTGCCGCCGCGGGGTATGTTGGATATGGCAAAGGTGGGGTTTTGACCGAGGCGGTGCGTCGCAGACCCTATTGCGTGCTTTTGCTTGATGAAATGGAAAAAGCGCACCGCGAAATCCAAGACGTGTTTTTCCAGATTTTCGACAAGGGTCATATTTCCGATAGCGAAGGCAACGATGTAGATTTCCGCAATACCATTATCATCATGACCTCAAATGCTGGTGGTGAAGAGATCCGGGATCATATCGCCGCCTCTGACCATGAGCCAACATCTCAGGAATTGGCAGATCATCTGCGTCCATTGTTGTTGGACTGGTTCAGCCCGGCCTTCATCGGTCGCACCGAGCTGATCGCCTATCGCCCTCTTACACCGGAAACCGGCAGCAAACTGACCGAGATTCACCTCAATCGGATCAAGAAACGGATTTTGGCACAATACGGGGCAGCGTTCAGCTGGGACCAAAGCTTTGTGGACTACGTGGTCAGTGTGAACTCCGACCCGCTTTCGGGTGGCCGAGCGCTTGAGGCGATCATCAACAAGAAATTCCTTCCGCGTCTGGCCGAAGAATGCATCGCCCGCGTGATCGAGAATACGCCGATGAGTTCGATCACTGTTGCCCATGACGGGTCTGACGTTGTGCTGAACATGGAATGACTCTCATGAAACGATGCATCCCTTCCGTGCTTGTGGCCTTTGCTATTGCTGTGTTTGCTGGCTTTGCGCCAATGCCGCAAAAGGCGCAGGCACAAAGCACATCTGTTTTACGGCTCGCCACTCAGGCGTTGCCGCCCTACCAGATGATCGAAGGCGACGAGATGACTGGCGTTGCAGTGGATCGCGTGCGGTGTGCTCTTGGCGCGATGAATGTGCCCTACGAGCTTCACATGACCGTCTGGGCAGAGGCTCAGTTGGGAACGCAGACAGGTCAGTTCGATGGCTTTTTCGTCGGTTCCGCCACAAGCGCGCGCGCGAGTTATGCAGTACCGTCCGCGCCGGTCGTTTCAGAGGACCTTGCATGGTATTTGCCGCTCAGCTCGGACATTGATCCGAACGACGCAAGCGACGCGCTTTCGGCGCGCTACAGTGCAAAATTTGCCACGTCGAAGTGGCAGATTTTGCACCGTAACGGATACAACGTCGTGATGCGCCCGCGCGATGCGGAATCCCTTTTGAACATGCTGATCGTAGGCGACATCGACGTTGCCCTCGAATACGAGATGATCTTTGCGCATTTCATGGCAGAACGCGGCCTGACCGAAGACCAGTTTCGAAAAATCCCGTTTCGGCGTCAGGACATGAGTGTGCATTTTTCGAAACAATACACGGATGCTAACCCGTTGTTTCTGAACCGTTTCAACGATCATATGCAACGCTGCGTTTTGGAGACCCAATGACACTGAGTGTTCAGCTTCTTCAGATTCCGCACACCGAAACGGTGATGAAACGCGAGTTCTATCTGAATGGTACATCCTTCACGATTGGCCGCGATTTCGCGTCGGATATCTGTTTGCCGGATCTGTCCAAGACCATATCGCAGACGCATCTGGTTGTTCGAAAAATGGCGACAGGAAGCTACTCGGTGAACGATACGAGCGCGTCTGGCGCCACTATGAATGGTAGACTTTTACCACCAAAAGAGCCGCAGTCGCTTAAGGACGGCGATATAGTCGGGCTGGCCGGCTACAAGCTCTTGTTCGGTATCGTAGAAGCGGTTCTCGAAGAAGAACCTGTGCAGTATTTTCCTAAACAGAAGTTTGTCGTTGAAACAGACATGTCGGCAAACGCGCCGCTGTTGCCAGACGAAGCCATCGAAGAGGTCGCACAAGACCCTGACAGGGGGTTTTCAGCCGCCGAAATGGATCTGGACCCCGATCTGATGTTCGATCCCTTTGCTGACGGCCCCGTGATGCGCGAGCCGCCGAAACCCAAACAGCGAGCCAATCCTGCTGCTGCCAAGACTTCCTTTAACGACCCTGTCGAAATCATGGACTTGGCCCAGTATCAGGCGCCAGCGGCGTTTCAGGACGCACATCTGCGCGCCAGCCATTACCGCGAGCAAGTGTCCAAAGCGATGGAGCATGCGCTTGACCGTTTCCTGCAAGAGCTGGACCCGGCCACACTTCAAGACGACTATGATGATTATATCCCGCGCCTTGCCAACCGTCAGAAACGGTATTGGCAGATCCATTCTCGGCAATTTGCCAAGAAGAAAGCAGGAGGGGAATTCCGGCGAACCTTCATGGCGCTTTTCGCAGAGGAGATGCGCAAATTATGACCGCTTCCCGTTATTTCATATTCGTCGCAGCAGCCCTAATGCTGTCTGCCTGTGCCGAGGAACCCGAGGTTCCGATGCCGATCAACAAGACGCTGAGCGTTCAGGTTGGGCCCAACGTCAATCAGTACAACAACGCCGCCAACCCAATCGTTTTGCGCCTCTATCAACTCAGTTCGCGGACTGAATTCGAGGCGGCGGATTTTTGGGACATCTTCAATGACAACGCACCTGCGCTGGCAGGGGTTATCCTGGATAAACGCAGCTTGTCACCGCTTTATCCGGGTGAGACGCGGCTGGTGGCGTTCGACCTTGAACCTGACGTGTTCTATCTTGGGGCCTTCGCGGAATTTGCGGATTTTGGCACCCAGCAGTTTCGTGCAGCTGTGCCGATAGACGCAGCGCGACTTGATAGCGGAGTAACAGTTTCGGTCACGTCATCGGGGATTTCGATCCAATTCCGCAATCCCGTCGACACGTCCGAGGAAGGTGAGACCAGGGCAAAGAAACCTGGTCTATTTGCTGGCTTACTGTCCGGGCTCTTCGGGGGAGGCGAGTGATGTATAGCAGCATCGTCTGGTCCGAGGGCATGTTCATTGCTCCGCAGCATTTTCAGCATTTCGATATCTCGTTGCAGAGATACGTCAACGAGGTAGCGCAGCTTGACCTGCGGTCTGGCGATTATGGCGTGAGCGAGCTGGAACTGAATGGGGACGCTTTGGCCATTGGCAAATTCGCGGTGCGCACGGCAGCTGGAGTTTTGCCTGACCGGCTGTTTTTTCGGCTGGTCAAGGAACTGGTCATCGACATCCCCGATGGGTTGGTGGACGAAATCGTTCATATCGCGGTTCCCCTTGCGATCATGGGGACGGCGCATTTTGGGGATGCTGGCGAAACAGCCCGCATGATCAAGACCCGCCGCGAGTTGCGGGATTTGAACGATCCCGACAACGAACCGGTGGAAACCGAATTGGCGGATGTTGGGGCAAGCCTGAAATTGGGCAGTGTGGATCTGTCTGGATTTGCGACGATTGCCATAGCGCGCATCCTTGAAAAAACCGCCGAGGGCAGGGTGATCCTTGATCGCTCTTTCATGCCGCATGCGATTGACCTACCTGCGTCGCGGATTCTGGCTGAACGTCTGGAAGAGACGATCTCTTTGGCACGCGTGCGTGCTGCCAATGCGGCCGGCCGTGTCGCAACAGATACGGGGGTTCGTAGCGAAGCTAGTCTGATGACAGAGCGGCTTGAATTGCAGGTGCTCAATCGTTGGCTTCTTGTGTTGCAGAACGCTAAGAATCTTGGGCGTATTTCACCGCGCCAGCTTTTCACCGATCTTGCAACTTTGTCAGTGGAACTGGATGCTATTCTGGGTACTGCCACGCCGGAAAACCTTCTTTATGATCCACAAAAAATGGCGGACTCGTTCGAAGATGTTTTGGGAAGCCTGCGCCGTAAGCTTACGCTTGAAAAACCTGCAAGCGTCCTTGCGCTGTCCTGGAACACCGAGCTGTTTGAAACCCGCCGATTGCTACGGTTGATCATTCCCACGCGTGTTCTGGCTGAAGAACGACGTCCCATTCTGGCCCTGTCTGGGCCGAATGGCGCGACCGAGCTTGCCCAATTGGGCCCGCTTGCCTGCAAACTGGCCGGTCTTTCGGCCATGCCTGAATTGGTGTCGCGGGGTTTGCAAGGCGTAGAACTCAAGCCGCTGTCGGCAGCACCGCCAGAGCTGCGGTCGCGCAGTGATGCTGCGTTCTTTGCCATCAACACCAGCAGCGTCCACTGGGAAAAGTTCCTCAATACACGTGAGGCGCTCGCGCTGCATGTGGATGATCGGATCTCCACCGTCGACGCGACCCTGTACATGCTGGGCTAGACATGACAGCGCATCCCACGGACACATCCCAGACCAGTGTTCCGCCTAATTGCGGCAACGGGCAGCTTGAACAAGCTGATACGAGCCGCCTTTCGCCGGTTTCGGCCAATGATTTGCAGAATCTGGATCGGGCGCTGCGTCATTATTCTGGTTCGGACAACCGACTTATCAATGCGTCAGCCGATTTGCTGGCCATGTGTGGTGTGATCAGCCGTCTGACGCCGGGTGCCGAGTTGAACACAACGCGGATGGAGCTGTCGCGGGCGATCATTGATTTGAAGTATCGTATCGTTAATCTTGACTACCCGCCGTCGGTTGCAGAGAATCTGTGCCTGCTGTTTGCGATCGCGCTTGATGAGTTTGTGATGCTCAGCCCGTGGAGTAATGAAAGAGGCTGGGAAAACCGCACATTGGTTGCTGATCTTTTCGGGTTCCGGGATGGTGGTGATCGTTTCTACAACATTGCGGACCGGGCGCTGATGCAGCCCAAAGCGCTGCGAGAGTTTCTTGAAATTCTTTATGTTTTTCTCAAGCTTGGCTATCGCGGGAAATACAATCGTGGGACCGAAAATGAACGCGACCGCTTAATCAACCGGATCGAGACGGCGCTCAATCTCTTGCCTAAGTCACAAGAGGTCAAGCCCGCTGGTCGGAGCGTTCGCGAGACACGGCCACCGATGCGCCAGATCCCGACCTCGCAAAAGCTTGTAGCGGCTTTCGTGACCATTACAGTCATAAGTCTTGGGTTTTGGGCTGTGCGCCTTCCTGCCAAACACGCGATTTACACCGATTTCCAAGAACGACGTGTGCTGGCCGTGACAGGCAGCGCGGTTGATTTCGTCTACACCAGTGAAAGCGGGACTGTCATCTCCCGGCCACGACAATGAAGTCCGCGACGGCGCTCAAAGCCGCGCTTGGCATTTTTGCAGGTGTGACGGTGATGCAATTGGCCTATTTGGCCTTGCGTATGCAAAGTGGTGCCTTGTTCAGCTGGCCCTACCTGATTTGGCTGGGGACAGTTTTGTTGCTGGTTGTGATCGTTGGCATTGTCACCTTCATTTTCCGCAAGCGTATCTGGGTACATGAGCCCGCAGCGGTTGAATTGCGGGCCTTGCGGCAGGCAGCGGCGAAACAGTTTCGCCAGGCCCGCACCCGTGCCCGCATCATCGACCGCAATCCGATGCGCGTGCCATGGTATCTTTTCCTTGCAATGGAAAAGGAAACTCGATCAACGGTAATGGCCGAGTTGGGATATGTGGCTTTTGGTGATCCGCTGGTCCACAAGGGATTGACCTTTACCACCTGGACCTCACCCACCGCGCTTGCCTACCGTATCGAGGTTGCGCCTGACACTGATCTGTCTTTTGACGTGCTGAACATGGTGCTTCGGCACCTGATGAAGAACCGTCCCAGCCTAGCCATTAACGGCGCATTCGTCGAGTACGAGCTGGCGGGACTGATGCGGACGGCTGCCACCGAAACCGGCAATGCGTCCAATATCAACCGGCTGTTGAATGTCGCAAGCTATCAGTTTGGCATCGATGTCCCTGTGCATGTTGCACTTGTTGGTCTGGAGCATCTTCCAGATCTTGCCCGTGCTGCCATTCTGACGGATCACCTTGGCTCTGGTGTGATCTTTGGCGGATTCCTGTCGCCTGAAGAGCCGACTCTGGCGGCGCGGGTCGACCGGCTGTTCCAAGAGCTGACCAAAAGTCTGAACGCCGCGCAGTTCAGCGCGTTGCAAAAACAGCTTGCGCCGGATTTCTGTGCATCGCTGCTGAATGCACCATTGCAGCTGACTCTCTTGAAAACACAGTTGATCGACCGCATGACGGGCCTTGCACAACCACTACCTCCAAGGCGCACACCGCTCAATCTTCAGAGCATTGTGTTTGTTGGCGCGCGTGCAGGAATGTCCGCAGTGGATCCGCTCAGTCAGGTTGCCGGGCAACGGTTTTTCAGTGCAGCTCCGATGGTGATCAAGCTAGATGCGAGCCCCGATAGCGTAACCACTGAGAACGCGGGCCTTTTGGCAACCGCCTATCACAAAGAGAGTTTCCTTGCGGAGCCGAACAGACGCTATGCAGTCCAATCGAGGGTGAGCGGTACGCTTTGGTCACTTGCGCTTGTTGGGATCGTCGGGGGTTTCAGCCTGGCTGTCTGGGAAAACTACAGAGCTTACGAGGTTGTTAACGCGCGGCTTAATCAAGCTTTTGACGCGTTTTATTCGAATGTCGGCAGCATCACGACGGACGGTGACTTCCTGGTGGAGCGGGTGTTAATGTTGCAACCCATCCGTTCCAGTCTGGATGACTACGACGCATTGAACGTACAGCATTATCGCCCGTTTTTGCCGAAATGGTCGATGCAGGATCTTTACGAGGAGCTTTATAAAGAAGAGCTCACGCAAGGGCTGCAAGCTACGTTGGTCGATTTTGTCGAGAAGGAAACTTTTGCGTTCAACGCTCTTGCTGACGGGGTTCAACTTATCCGGTTGGCGTCTGTAGAAGCGCAGCTTCATACCGATCAAGTGCGCTACAAAGACGAGCTTCTTTCCTACTATGCCAGCGGCCTTGCCGAGCAGGGCGAAGTATCGGGCGTTTTTCAGGATCAGTTGCGTGCAACACTGGAAGACCTCTTTGAGATCAACCGACCTCCTGAGCAGCGCAACGAGAGCCTTCGGACAGTGGTCGCCAAGACGCTAGCAGGGCTTGATACCGCCGACTTGTTGTATGCCTCGCTGATGCGGCGCAGTGCCTATGCCGAACGGATCGATCTACGGCAGTTGATCGGACCGCGCTTTTTCGAAGTGTTTGTTCCGATTGACGATCCGCAAATCTATCTGGTGCCCCGTGGCTACACACGCGCTGGGTTTGATGCACTTTTTGAAGACGGCAACATGCCAGAGCTTTCGGAGATGTTGAACAGCTATGAACAGGTGATTGGCGCGCTGGATAATGCCACGGAAAACGCAATCCTTCGTCGTGTCGCTCAAAGCTATACGGCAGACTATATCGCCAGTTGGAACGCATTTATGTCTGCGCTCAAGTTGCGGGACGCGGAAAGCTGGGGGGACGCACAGGTTCTCATGCAGGCTTTGACGAATCCGTCCGAGAACCCGATGGACCGACTTGCGAATGCGCTTTCTGACAATACTGACCTCAAGGTCTTTTTGCAGGTCCCCAAAAGCGAAACACCCACTTCCGAAGCCACTGATGCCCCCCCCAATCTTGCGCCCGCGTCAGCCAGTGTCGAAGCCGCAACCGCTTTCAATATCCGTAGCGCATTCCGACCCTATCTTGACGCCTTGCGCAGCGACGGGGATCAGAAAAGCCAGTTCGATCTTTTCCTGACCTATGCTCGTGATGTGACCCTATGGCTGGATGAGGCGGCCACTGCGGCCAATGGGGCCGGGCAATTCCTTTTTGAACGCTTCCAAAACGCCGAAAGCGCTAATCCGTTGGCCGTTCTCAACGCGTTCGTGATCCGCTCCGAACTGGAGATCATCCGTAATTTTGGCCGAAGTATTGCAGACACACTTGACGATAGCGCGATGCAGTTCGTCTATGAGTTCATCGACGGCCAATGGCAGCGCCAAATCATGTCGCCGCACGGGGCCTCACTTACGCTGACGTTTCCGTTTGATGCGTTCAGCGATGTAGATTTCCCGCTGACTGAATTTGCAGACTTGTTCGCGCCTGAAGGGAAACTGGCAACTTTTGAAACGACGTATCTGTCGCGCTTCAAAACTGATGATGGCGTGTTCCTGCCGCAATCAACGTTCCTGCTGACAGGAAATGCCGATCTTACGCAAGACGCGAAATCCGCGTTGCGTCGGATCGGCCAGATCACCGAAGCGATGTTTACCGAGGACAAGCCGTTTTTGGAGTTCTCAGTCCGAACCGGTTTCATGTCTAATACGCTAAGTCAGTTGACGATTGCGTCCGGGACAACCTTGCACCAATTCCGACATGGACCAGTTTTCTGGGATCGCCAAACCTGGCCAGTGGTCGGCCTTCAGGACAATGATCTGACGCTGCGGTTTTTCGCCCGTTCGCGGGCAGTCTTCAATGAAAAGTACGTCGGTCCGTGGTCTTGGTTCCGGCTTGTTCAGGACGGATCTGTGTCACTGAACCCGTCTTTGGGACTTGCCGAGGCATCGTTTGCGGCCGGGCCCGGAGCAGTAAATCTGCAATTTGATGCGGCCGTGCGCTTCAACCCGTTTGCACCGGGTTTCTTCTCTGATGTTCCTATCCCGGAGCGGTTGTTCACGTCGATTGCAGAGGTCACCGAGTAGCAGCCCAAGATACAGCAAACTGTGTGTTTTCTTCCGAGTGCTGCGGGTCTCCGCATTTGATTTTTCAATCTATCACGTGAAGCAAGGATCACTCATGCCAACAGGTTCAGACAAGTATTCGATCAGCGAAGCTGGAAAAGAGGTCGCCGAGAAAGCCGCATGGACGCTTGCCGCCGCAGCGGCTGACGCGACAAACGCGGGTGCGCTTGTCAGCTACCTGCAACTTTTGAGAGAGCTTCATGGCGCGCAAGGAGATGAAATCGAAGCGGCAGCTCCGGCAAATGGCCGTTTCCTTGAAAATGGGTTCTCAGGTAGGTCACCTGTGACGATCAAGTATCTGCGAGGCCGTGCGCGCAAAGGTATGGCGGGGTCCGCTCTTGCGTTCACTGGGTCAGTGGGATCACAGGTCACGCAGGTGGATGCGGTTGGTATTTTACAACATGGAAATGCGTCAGCTTCTACGATTGCGCACATGAAAATGCTTCGAGAGATTGCGATGCGCTATCCCCGCAGCACAACCATTCAAGCCTGGGTCAATACCTGCATGGTGGCAAAGTCAGCAAAACTTGCTATCCGAGCAACTGATCTTGCAGGTGCTGCGATTCCTATCGGGGCGGTTGGTATAAGCACGTCACTTGCGTCTGCGTTGGGCCGAGCGGGGATTCGGTTGAAGTACGAAACGGTGATCTGCCGTTGTGCGATGGAGTTGCATTGGCGGGCCAGAGTCGAGATGTCGCTTTCCGGCCTTGGTGGCAGGTCGTCTTCGGGTGGAACCGGCAAGCCAAATGGCCCAGCCAGCTCTGTTTTGTTTGAATTGTTTCGCAGACGTGGTTTGACCCGTTTTCTGGGACAATACGAAACCGCAAAAATCATCAATGAGCCGGGCGGATGGAACGCGGTCAAAGACAAGCTGATGCTGATGTGACGTAGCGCCGGGAATAAGCCATCGTGATGCGGGGCTGGTGTGACCAATCCCGCATCACCTAAACCAAGAAAATTAAAAAGGGCTGAATGACCCAGCTGTACAGACATCCAATTGAACGAAAACAGTAATCGATCTATTTTTGAAAATCAGACTGCTTTCTGTCGCCATAATTAACAGTGACCTGAAAAATCGTCGCGTCATATTTCATTTAAATGATATTTAGGTCCCGTCCGATCATCGCAGCATGTGTTCGATTTTTAGCGTTTAGTTTTCTGCAGACAGCACGCATATGCATTTTGATCGAGACTTCGCTGTTGTCGATTTGGAGTGCTATTTCTTTATTGATAAAACCATCGGCCGCCATGCGCAGGATCGTTGTTTCGATCTCGGTCAACAGCGGTTTTGCTGTGTCTGTGACTGGTATCTTCAACTCGGATGGAAGAAAGATTTCGCCAGAGAGGACAAGCTGGAGCGCGCTGACAAGCGACTTAAGATGCATTGTTTTCGGAATTAATCCGCGAACACCCAATTTTACCGCGCCTGCCACAAATCGGCGGTCAGCTTCTCCAGAAAACAGCACGATTTTGGTGTCGCCAGCGCGATCCATCGCGCGACGTATGCTTTCCAGCCCGTTCACACCTGGCATTCGTACGTCAAGAAGCAGGAGTTCGTAGGACTGTTCTTCGGTCATGGCGCGAACAGCTTCGCTCATCGTGCTGACACTGTGAACATCGAAGTCACCAGTACGTTCAAGCAGCCGCGCGACAGCCTCAGTGATCATTTTGTGGTCGTCAGCGATAAGGATTCGGACTTTTGCAGTCTCGTCGAACCTTTTGTCATCACTGTCGAATGACGAATTTTTTGTTATCATGATTTATAACCGCCTGTATTTCCTTACGATTTCAATGTTCGGCAGAAGCATTACTTTGGGGGAAATCGTCTGTGATCGCTTGACCGAAGATACGCCCCTATCTTTTGATAGGTGTCAAGTCAGCTCGAAAGAATAGGGCATACGTATGGGTAGTGTATCGAAAGATCTGCTTGATGACACCTTAGATATCACAAAGCACATAGATAGACGGGTTGATTCATTATCGTTTGATTTCATACATTAATCGGCGTGGCTTACTTTGGCTGGCATTATCTAAAAAGTGATCAGGGGTGACTGTGATAACACTCGGCTCTTTTAACAAATTCACATTGATATTGTGGTGTGCAACTTTCTACATGATGCCTTGCCAAGGTGCATTGGCGGACATTCTGGGTCCCCGTTTTTCGGCAAGTATCACGGATATATCCCCTCGGACCGTGGAGTTTGAAACACTTTCAGGCCCAAGCCTTTTGACCGTATTGGAAGCGTCTGGTGTCTCAGCCGCTGTAGTTCGCAAACCTGCTTTGGATGGACACGCGATCACGTCTCCAAGCCGGATTATTCAAAACGACGCGCCGACCGTTGCCGTGCGGCAGAACGAAAAACGTTTCGGCGTCAGGGATAAAGGTCCGCTTTGGTTGGTGTGTCCATACGATTCAGACCATCAATACCGAACTGGAGAGGTACTTACGCTGCCCGTCTCGAAGCTCATGGTAATTCACGTTGTGGCTGACCGTTGAGGCAGCGGGAACACCGGTCCCGTAAAGGGCAAGATGGTTTTGCAACTGGTTTGCGCGCGGCATGTCTGTTGATTGTAATCGTCATGATCACCGCAGCGGCGCTAATTGTAAATTCGGCAACCTTGTTTTCCGGCTGGCAAGAAAAAAAGCAGTCAAATTTGTACAACCGCGCCTGGTCGATGTCTCAGCTTGAGGCGGATTACGCCAACCTGCATGTCTCTACAAAGGAGGGGGTTAAGGCATTGCAGCTTGCCAAACCGGTCGACATGGCGCGCATTCGATTGGCTTTTGACATTTTTTATAGCCGAGTAAGCGTATTCTCTACGTTGATTTCAACTCGGCTTGTCGAAGCGGAAACGCCACTCGATCTAAGCGCGCTTTTGGCGTTGCGGGAAGAGTTGACCAGTCTTGTAGACGGTATTGATGCCCCTGATCTGGGACGACTGATCGAACTGGATCACGTTCTTCAAGACAGTCGTTATGTGATCCGGGATGCCTCAATCTTGGCTCATATGCGTTTTACGCGCGTGGCTGAGGCGGAACGGGCAGGCAATGCGCGGATTCTGTTCATCTATGTGGCAACCTTGACGTCACTCGCTGTTCTCATGATCGTTGCCGCTGTGTTGTCTTTTCGGGTTGGGCACGTCTTGCGTGGCCATGTCCGTACAATCCAGAAATCTGCTGAAACACTTGAACAGATTTGGGATGCTGCCAGCTACGCGGTCGTCGTAACGGACAAACATGGACGATTGCGTCGGGGCAATGCGGCGGCTGTCAACTTGTTGGGGTCAAAGCTTGAGCGGTTCATCAATCCCGACAAAGACACCGACACATTGCCCGAGATTGAGATACGCCAATATCTGACCGATCCGTTCAGCGCGCAGATTGGCAAAGAACCCTACCGCAGTCACGTTTTTGCGCCGGATGGCTCATTGACCCCGGTTATGATTTCGATCGTGGCTCTGTCAAACAACAGGTCCGGCCTCTCGTTCGCCTTCTTTTTCCAAGACATGACCTTAGAAGCGCTGGCCGAAATGGAGTTGCGCCGGGCTCGCGATGCCGCAGAAGCTCATGCGGCCGCCAAAGATCGTTTTTTTGCCAGTGTCAGCCATGAAATGCGCACGCCTTTGCACGGGCTGCTTGGTGCGTTGGACCTGTTGGAAAAGGACTGCGAAGGTCCGGACTCCGTTGAGATTTATTCCATCGCCCATTCATCGGCACAAAATCTGTTGGCGCGGGTCGAAGACATGCTGGACATTGTCCGGGCCGACGATACTGACATTTCCGGGTCAGATGACGTCTTCTGCCCGTCTCGGATTGCGAGCCGCGTGTTATTGGAACTCGAAGACCGTGCCGCGCAGCAGCACAATGCGCTCGACCTCGATATCACCGGGGAAGACAGTCCAAAGCTCTATCGGGGGAGCGCCCGTACTTTTTCTCGGATACTGGAAAAATTGGTCGTGAATGGCGTTAATGCGAGCCAAAGGGGACGTGTCACGGTGGCGCTTGGGTTTGACGAGACACCAGGGGATCACGACGTGCGCCTCACCGTGGAGGTTATCGACAACGGTGCCGGTATCTCGGCTGAAGACAAAAGGCGTGTCTTTGGGCCATTCGAAAAAGGGAACAAACCAGAGCTTGCCACGTCGGTTGGTGCCGGGTTGGGATTGACTGTCGCGCATGCGTTGACGCGCATGATGGGAGGGACCATCGAGTTGGACAGCAGCCCCGGAGTGGGAAGCCGTTTCTTTTTCTCGCTCGACCTCACGGCTGTTTCGGTTGACGAAGCCCTGCCGGGCTCGGACCAGCACACTGGCCGTGTCATTTGGGGGGGGGATGCATTGGTCGTTGATGACAATATGGTCAACGTGATGCTGATGCGCCAAATGGTTGAACGCGGCGGATTTCGTGTTGAGGTCGCCATGTCGGGGCAGGAGGCTGTGCACCGTGCATCCACTAAATCTTTTGATCTGATCGTGGTTGATTACCTGATGGCCGGTATGAATGGCCTCGAAGCTGCACGACACATCAGGCAAGAGACGGTTTCTGACAATGCAGTTATCCTATGCGTGACAGCTGTGCCAGAGCTGATCCCCGAACAAGAATTCGATGAGATGTGGGCCGATGCAATCTTGTCGAAACCTTTGGGAGTTGCGGGATTGACCGCTGCACTAGAGGCGTTTGACCGCGAAAAATTGCCCAAGCCAGTTGAAACGGTCCTAGAGTCTCTGGAAGACGTGCAGGATGATTTTGACTTCGATGACCTGCGTGCAATGCTGGGTCAAAGCACTGCAGAAGCTCTCTTGTCCGAAGGGATGAGAGACGCCTATCGAGCTATGTCTGCGCTTCGGGATGCCGATGCGGACCTGTCCAAACGCATTGAGGCCGTGCACCAGGCCGTGGCTTCAGCCTCCATGATCGGGTTTCTACGCCTCGGCTTGATCATGAAGCTGGCTCAAAAGCATTTGATGCACGAGAATCCCCCGGACATACAGTATCTGCTGGATTTAGCGGACACTCATATCGAAGCGGCAGAGATGACGATCGTCAAGATTTCGGATCGGTTGTCCGATGGTGCGTCTGGTGCCCTGATTGACGACGGCCCGCAACCCCTGCCAACCCGGTTGAACTAAACTGCGGTAACACGCGCTTAGACAAAAGTTACGCCCCCATAAATCGATATAACGGCGCCGTTTTCTGCGCGTTTGAATTGCTCCAGATTGCCCCTTCCGACCTTGTGCTACAGTCCCTATTCAGCTCGAACAAAGCGATCACTGTGCAATCGACAGTAAGCGGTGCGCCCTGAAAATTGGAGTGTCAGGTTGAATGTACCTTCGCAGCCCGCTGCTTTGTGGCAAGCGCATCCAGTCCGCGTCTAAGGCGTGTAGCCCTGCACGGACCATCATCGTAACCGTCGACGCATAGCTGGTTCTGGTTGTACGGCTTGCGCCTACTCAAAAGTCCGACAGTCAAACGAGGGGCGCGCGATTTAACAGCTCCCCAGCGGCTGCTGTTGTGACCTCTACGTTTCAAGAATATGTAAATCCACGTCTTTACAACTTTTGGAATTAAAGTCTCTTTCGTATCTAATCAATTCTCCAAAGTAGTATTCCGATGAAATGGAAACCATTTTGATTTTCGAGATTAATTGAGATTTCCAAAAGCAGCAGCGTTCTCTAAAGTTATATTTTTAACTTAAGCGAAAACTCAACCACCTTCACACACTTGAAATAAGATACCCTTCCCAATCTTGATTTAAAAGTCACGCTAAAAAACTTATTTTTACTGTTTAAATACAATGATTTATATTGATTTAACTCAAATATGTTCATCAACATATTCCATGTATGGCTTAAATTATGGAGTTAATAGTACAGTGGATTACGCCACGAATGGGCGAATCTATAAGACGTAGTTGGCAATCATTCATTGCCACAAATGAGGGAATATAATGGCTATCAATCCAAGCCTGCTGACCAATCAACAATTGGCTACAGCAATCTACATCGCATATTATGATCGTGCAGCCGATCCCGTTGGATCAACGTTCTGGGAAGAAGCAGTCGCAAACCCGAATGTTTCGCTCGAAAACATCGCTACGCTGTTCGCAACCCAGCGCGAGACGCTGGCCGAGTATCCGTTCTTCTTGGACCCGCAACCGGCTCTGGCAAACGACTTCATCGTTGATCTTTATCTTAACCTCTTCAACCGTACGCCAGACGCTGCTGGCCTCACTTTCTGGAGCGGCGTTCTTCAGGGCTCTATCGCTGGTGAGAATGACATTTCCGTCGGTCAGATCGTAATCGAGATCCTGCTTGGTGCGCAGAATGTTCCGGGTGGAACCCAGGATCAGACGACGATCATGAACAAGATCGACGTTGCAACGGCCTGGACCAACGCAGCTGAAGAAGCTGGCTTGACCGGCGAGAACGACTACATGGACAGCAGTGCCTTGCAGGCAAGCGCCAAGTCGATCCTGAACCAAGTGACAAGCGACTTCTCGTCTGTGATCGCCGCTCAGGCAGCAACACAAAACTTGTTTGATGCCGCGTCCGGTGAGCTTGCAGCTGCAACCGCCGCAGCCGCAGCCATCTCCGCAGCCGCCGCGGAAACCGCGCAGCAAACTGCAGAGATTCTGGAAAGCTCGGTCATCAATCTCGCAAGCGCACAGGCATACAAAGCCGCAGCAGATGTGGCTAAAGCTGCCGCAGACAAAGCCGTTGTTGACGCTCAGGCAGCAGCAACAGCAGCGAACGAATTCGCTGCTGCGGCACAATCCACTGACAGCGTAGCTGACGGCGAAGAAGCTTCGGCAGCCGTTGCTGCAGCCGCTCTTGCGCTCGAAGCAATGCGTGCCATACAGACTGAAGCCACTGCGAATGCGGCAACTGCCGCCGAAGCTGTCATCGCGTTGACACCGGCCACCCCGGTTCTGCCGACAGTCCCGACAAACGAGTCTGAAGCACAAATCCTTGCAGAAAATGCAGGCGACAAAGCAGCAGCATCGCTTGCAGAGGCCAATGGCACGCAGGCAGCCGCTGACACACTTGAGCTTGCTGTCGAAAACCTCGATACGGCTGTGGCTTACAAAACTGCCGCAAACGCAGCAAAATCTGCTGCCGATATCGCTCTTGCAGACGCACAGGCAGCGGCAAGTGCTGCTGGTGTCTTTGCTGGCTTTGCGGCCGCGACACCCAACCCCGACGATGGCGATATTGCCGCTGGAGCAGCAGCGCGAGCTGCAGAGCTTCTTGCCGCAGCACAAGCGGCAGTGACGAAGGCCACCGCGGAAGTTGAAAGCGCAAATGCCGCTGTTGCAGGCGAGTCGCCCGCACAACAAGCAGACGCACTGACAACCCTCGCAGATGCCCGTTCGGCGCTGGAAGTTGCTTTGACGGCGTTCAATTCTGCAGGGACCGAAGCGTCGGCACAAGACCTTGCCAGCGCTGTTGCCTTCCGCGATGCGGCCGCAGCAGCAAAGAGCGATGCTGACGACGCGCTTGCGGCGGCAGTAGTTGCAGAAGAAGCGGCGGCTGACTTTGCCACCGCAGCAGCCGCAACGGCAAGTGCCGCAGATGATGTGGCGGCTGATGCAGCAGTAAACAATGCGAACACGGCCAAGATCGCGGCGACGCAGCATCTTGCCTTGGCAGAACAGAAGCTGACTATTGCAACCAACTTGGCTGATCTTTCGCAAGCGGCTGTCGATGCGCTGAACGCAGCGATGGAAGCAGTTGCAGACGCAAACACTGCGATTGCAGCGGCTAAGATTGCAGTCGAAGCGGCTGACGATGCAGAAGATGTAGTGTCTGCTGCGGACTATGCAGATGCGGCAGAAGCAGCACAGATCGCGGCACAAGCCGCCTTTGACGCTGCGACATCTGCTGTGGCGGATGCAGACGCGGCTCTCGCAGCAGCTCAGGCAGCACCTGGATCGTCTGATGACGGTTCTGCAAACGCTGCTCTGGCGCTTGCCTCCGCGTCCTTGCTTGGCGCGTCTGCTTATGCCGGTTTGGCAAACGGTGAAGTTGCGAATGCGACCAACGCGGTTGCAGCAGCTGAGGCGATTGCTGATGCACAAGCTGCCCTGAACGATGCTGCAACCCTCTTGGGTGTTGCTGGTGACGAAAAGACAGCGGCTGACGTTCTTGAAGCTGGGCTGACGCCGGACATCAACGTAGATGAACTGGACGAAGCACAAGCGTACCTTGCTCAGGCAATTGTTGCGAAAGATGCAGCAGAGGCGGCACTTGATCAGGCCGAAGCTGCGTTTGTTGCTGCAAATGAAGCAGCGGAAGCATCAGCAGCCTCTGACGGATCAAACGACAACGCAGCTGCACAGTTGTTGCAGGATGCGGCGGCTCAGGCTGTTGCGGATGCCGAAGAAGCTGTTGCAATAGCGCGTGCAGAAGTGGCGGATGCAGAACTTGCTGTGTTCGAAAACAGCTCCAACACGTATTTCTTGACGACAACAGAAGACATCATTTCTGGTGGACCTGCGGCAGACACGTTTGTTGCACCGTTTGTCGCTGCCGAAGGAACCGTTTTCCTTGGTATCTACGGTGAACGTTCGATCCAGACATTGGGTCATCCGGACGTCCTGGACGGCGGCGGTGGCATTGACAGCCTTTATGCTGACATGCGTTTTGACTATGATGGTCAGTTTGGTGGTGAAGACGAACCCGAGCCCACCCTGACCAGCATTGAAAACATCTTCCTGCGTTCGGTTCAGGACACGGCAGCCCTGTCGTTGGAAAATGCAGAGGGCGTAGAGCAGGTTTGGAGCCACCGTTCCACAGAAGACCTTCGCGTGGGTGATGTGCAGAACCTGGTGACATTCGGCATGCGGGATGTGAAAGAGGGCACAACGTTCAACGTTGAGTACGATCCCACCGCGCACCCGGAGGGTGACAACTTTGCTCAGGCGCTCGTTCTCGATGGCGTTGGTGACGAATTCGAAGATGTTGATTTTGTGCTCACTGTCAGGGACAGCAGCGCTCAAGTAGACGAGCTGAATATCACAGCGACAGGCGAAAACTACATCGACATCGACCTGAACGGTAACGCTGGGAAGCTTACAGATATCACCATCACTGGTGACGAAGGCGGTATTTTGAATATCACCGAAATCGACGGTGAGGATAACGGCTTTAGTGACGTTGGCGACCTCGAAACACTCGATGCAACTGCATATACGGGTGATCTTTCTATCGATCTGGAAGATGCTAGTGATAGCAGCGACTCGCTCACGTCGGCTAAACTGGGCAGCGGTGATGACTATTTGCGTGTTCATGCGAGTGCAATCAACTCATTGAACAGCGATCTTAACCCGTACCCCTCACAGCCTTTCAACGGCAATCTGAATAACGAACCATTCACCGACAACGACGTAATTCTTGATGGTGGTGACGGGGACGACACGCTGGAAGCGTTTATAGGTGTTAGCTACGATTTCAGCTTGGTTCCAGATGGCCCCGGTTTCGATTTCACCAATGTCAGCAATTTCGAAACTCTGGTGTTGGATTTGGATCCATCGATCAACTCGGATGCACTGATAATCAATCGTTCTGCAGAGATTATTGACCTGAGCGATACCGACTTCACGACGTTGGTCATGGACTTTGGGATCGACATGGTTAACAGCAACGATCTCACGATCAAAGGTTCGGCTGATTTCGCCAAGTTTGAATTGAATGGTACTGTTGTCGACTCAAACAATAGCGAGGATGGAGCGATCATTCTTGAGGGTTTTGAAACGGTCGAGATCGATATCAACGCCGACTTTGGCGGTGAGGACGACGTTTCGCCATTTAACCCCGCTATAGATGGCATCAACATGGTTGCTGAAGACCTGGTGACTGCGACCATCACGATTGATGACGGCTTTACCGCTAACGTGAATTCGTTGGAAGCTGACAAGCTTGAAACCCTGACCATCAATTTGGGTGAAGGAAGCGGCTTTGCTGGACCGATCGCAGGTAGTGCAAATGCGTTGACCACGGTGACCATCACTGGCGACAACGCGTCGGGCGCAACTTTGTTCTTCGGTAAAGAAGAAGAAAGCCTTGAGACAATCGACGTATCGGCGACGGATGGTTCGGTTATCGTTGGGTTCGAAGCTCCGATCACACAGGAACTGACCGTTAAGGTCGGCGAAGGTAACCTGTATTATGGCTTTGCAGACACCCATACTGACGCCGATGGGGGCTCTGCCGGTCCCGATGGTCAGTTGAACCTTGGTACAGCTGATTTGTACGTCAGTGGCAACTTAACGGACATCAGCTCAGTGGACCTTGGCGAGGACTCGTTGGACGAACAAGACCTGATCACCCAGATGAGCGATGCACGGGAAACGTTCCAGTTCCTGGGTGACGACATCGGTACTGTTTGGATCAGTGACTTTGACACCAACACCGGTCAATATGGCGATCGCCTTGATTTCTCGGCGTTCGAAGATCTGACCGCTGATGATCTGGTCATCTTCTATAACGACGATCTGCTCGGTGATGACGATACTCTTGCTATTACTACCGACGACGTCGGCACCTTTATCACCAGCGAATTGTTCGACGGAGAAATCCTGTTGCTCGGTGTCGATGCCACGGATGTTGCGCACAGCTTCATCTTCGCGGCATAAACCCAGCGACGATGGTAAAAACGATGGGGGCGCTTCGGTGCCCCCATTCTCTTTGGAACACGCCTGACAAAACCGACCAGCTTCATCACAAACCGTAACGTAATTACACAGTCCATAATCCGTAAAGCCGATACGCGACTTGATGAACATCCAACCGCTCAACGCGCAGAGTGCCGTAAACCCACGGACCCGCGTGTCCATCAATTATCACTCAGTGTGACTGGATTTTTGAGTGTGAGAGGGTTCCCCCAAGTTTTCTAATCCGCTGTCCTTCGGCATCCTGATCCACGTCGAACTTTCAGAGAATACATTATCGATAGATAAGGCAAGTTAACTTATAAATTCAGGTAATTTATTTTGGAAAAGAGCAGCATGAAGTAACCAAATTGTGGGAGCGGCGTTGGCTTGGACGGATCTAGTGCGATATATAGAACTGGTTCAGGCCACCCAAAAACCCAAGTATTCTCCAGTAATTCGAATTTCCTGGTTGCAATCAAGCTATGAATAGAGTCGTTCCAGGAAAAACAGAGAGCTTTTCAGCTGAAAATCTCCGAGCGGAAATTCTGCGCTATTTACGTGCAAAGCGTCCAACTGCGCATCGACTTAACGAACACGAAAAGCGATCTATGCCAGCCACTCGGCCCCTAAACCGGATCAAAGCGAAATCACGGAGCGAAATGCCGTATACTGGATTGCTCCAAACCCTCGAAACTCTTGAAGTGGAGGCTTTGGAACGGACAGCCGTTTTTGATACCATGGCAGACGGTGTAGCGATACTTGAGAAAAGTGGTGCAGTGACCTACGCAAACCCTGCGCAACTTAAAATGCTGGGAGCAGAAAAACTGCAAACAGTCCTGGGCCGACCATGGACCGACTTTTACGACAAAAAGGACGTGAAGGAACTCTCGAACGTCGCCAAATCCTCACTCCGAAAAGCCGGGAAATGGCAAGGTTTTGCGCGCGCACGTCGTTTGGACGGCAGTTATTTTAAAAAACGCCTGAGCGTGACCTTGTTGCCCAACGGCAGTGTTGTGTGCGTGTCAAACGACGTCTCGCTCAGTGAAGATCTCAGAAGGCAAGAAAACCTCCTCAAGCAACGGTTGGACGCAGCCCGCCAGCTAGAGACGATCAACCTGTTAACGGCTGGCCTCACACATGACATCAGTAATCTGATCGGGCTGATTTCCCTAACCTCAAAAGTCGCAGACATACCTCCGGGACTTACCCACGACGAGCTGCAAGAGGCCATGATCGTTATCAATTGGGCGTCAGACCAAATGGTGGATTTACTAACACCTATCAAGTCACTCGGGCGCCAAAGCCTTCCACCGAAGACCAAGGATTTGGGCGCTATTGTTGAGAAAGTCACGCATCTTCTTGGACTTGGGTCTGGCCCCGAGTTGAACGTGGTATCCGATCTTCCGGATGATCCGCTGGTCGGGTATCTTGTTGCAGGACAGCTTTTTAAAGTTCTCCTGAACATTGGATTAAATGCACGCGATGCGTTGGGTGACGGTACGAAAGAGATCAAACTCACACTGCGCAAAGGACCGTTCGTGTCAGGATCAGCACGGTTTGACGTGGGCCAAATCCCTGTCGTGCCCTACGCAATCATCAGCGTTTCGGATACCGGCAATGGCATTTCTCAAATCGTGCGGGACCGTATGTGGGATACCAGTTTTTCAACAAAGACTGATCAGGGAGGTTCAGGCCTAGGCCTTCCGATTGTCGCGGAAATCATTCGCGGGATCGGCGGTGCAATTTCCGTCAATACTCAGCATGGAATGGGCACCGTATTTCACGTTCTATGGCCGCTAAATGCCAGCGTGACTGATCACACACGTCAATAGAAAACCGGAGTCGCTATGCTGCTTTCTTTTAAATCTAACGCTCATGATGCGTCGATTCCCCAGCATGATGCCAACGGGTTCTCCCAGAACCGTATGTTCCGAACGCCGCGCCGTCGCAGCAAGGAGGCGGGGGCAGAGCGTAACAACGTGATGCTGACCGGCATTTTTCTCAGTGGCAGTGTAATGATTGTGACCGCAGCCTTGTTTCTGGGCGCCAAATGGCACTTCTTCGCTGCGTTGGGATACGCGCTACTCCTTCAGATTTGCGTGCTGGTCTGGGTTTTCTTCAGCACTCGCTTGTTTCGATCAATAGCCACGAGGCAACTGACGCCTCGCAAGGATCGAACGACACCAGAACTTAAGACTGAAATCCGCAACGTTTGGTTTAGCTACGTGGACCAACCAAACACAGACACATCGTTGCAAATTGCGTGCGCGGCCCCCAACACGGCACATACCCGCCGCATTTGCACGGAGCTGGCCGATCTTGGGCACGAACTTCATCACAACACACAAACGGAGGCCATTTTTGACAGTGTTATAAACCGGTCAGACGCCTGGAATTTTGTTATTGTCGACCTTGATCTGTTCGAAGAGGCGGAAACAGCCGTGGATGATCTGTTTGCCTTTCGCGCAACCTGCCCCGGGATTCCTGTCTTGCTGATATCCAGCGGTGTTGGTCAGGATGATTTGTCACGTGAGCGAAATCCAATTTCAGATGGAATACTGCGAAAACCAGTTTTCCGGAAAAGACTGATTGAAGGCATCGCATCAGCTCAAGAAAACTCTATGCTACGCTTCGAAGAAACTCCAAAACAGCGCATTCATTCTATTGGAAGGTAGACATCCATCTATACGCCAAGTTTGACAGATGTTCTACCACCAACATCGGCATCATATGATTTGATGTTGGTGGAAGTCACTACAATGCGAGGGCCCATAACGACCTCAATTCTGTAGAACTTCGGCCAAAAAAACAATGCCACAAAAAAATCGGCGACTAAAGGAAACTTTTGCAACTGGTTCTTTATGTCATGAAGTCCACGTTGCTCGGGTTGCGTGCAAATGAATCGAGTATTTATTCAGCCGCCATCTGTGCAACCGATGATCCCATCTCCGCACGAAAATCGTCAATGTCGATGAAATCATCTACTGCACGTCGAAGCTCGACAGCAGGACGGCATCCGTCGGCGTTCAAGGTGCTTACCAAAGTGACACTGACACCCAGCCTCTGGGCTTCTGTCACTGCGTAGACATAATCAACACTGTTCCCAATCAAGTAAATTTGGTCGACGGATTGTGCCTGAAGAACCAAGTCCACAGCGATCTCAGCAGTGATCGAGCCTTTTATCCGACGATTGCCTGGATCATTCTCGAAGGGGCGGAGCATTTTACGAAACACGCGGTATCCATTGTACTCAAGCCAATCAAGAACTTTGATTATCGAATTTTCGAAGCCGTCGTTTTCGACAACTACATTATAATATTTGATAAGCCGCAAACGACCCATACTAGAAAAACTTGTTCGCAGTTTCCGGAAGTCAGGCTTTAGTCCAAGACCTTGCGACACGATGCTCAATGCATGACCATCTATTAGAACCGCAATATTTTCTTTTCTAAGTGACATATGTCCTCCGAAATCCAAACAACGATAGCTTGTCGCAATATGAACTTCAGTTACAATTGCGCTTTAGGGTTTCAGGCACCACCAAAAGGGCAGACGGACTTTCGATTTAGAAATGACCTTTTGTGAAGCATGTCTTCTATTCAACAAACCACCACTAAGAAAAAAAGCCCCGCCAAAAATGGCAGGGCCTAGTTGAGGTAGCTACATTCGTAAATGCAGCTATAGAGCGGTAGCAATGAGACTTTGTATCTTCTGCCAACTATACTGTCGCACCCTCAAATGATGGATTTCCTTATCGTTTGATCAGCAGCTCGGCACAATAGCGCAACCCGATGGACTTTGACGCACCTCAACCTGCAATTATTTGATCGCAAAACGCAGGGGTAAAAAGGCCGTCTGCATACCCTCTGACCTTGCTGAAATCATAGTCCGCAAGTTCAACTGTGGCTCGCCGTGGTATGCCCATTGCGATACAATGTCTGTGATGTTAGCGTTCCACCGCTGTGAGATGGATACCGGACGCCGTGGTCATATGGCCGTTGCACACTGCATGGCATTCAGCTCGTCAGATAACTTGTTTTTTTGACTCACATTTTTGAAGCATGCGCACAAATTCCCTGAAATGCCCGGTACACCGGCGTACCCACGACGAAAAAGCGCCTTTGGAGCTTGCGATTAGCGAGATTGTCGGACGATGATCCTGTCTCCGTTGAATCCCTTGAAATCATTGACCTGCGCGTCAACGCAACGCAGAGTTAAGTCATAGTGATGAAAGATTTCAGATGACGGCTTCCCAAGACGATTCCGATTTTGATCAGACGATCCCGCCGCAAAGCTCTTTGCGCTATGATCGCCCCTACGATCTTTACCGTGGCATCCCCGAGATATCTGGTTTCACACGGCACAGGCCAACCGAAGACGAAGACCCGTTGGGCTATCTTGATCGGTTGCGGTCCTCCACCACGCCGGAAGATGCCATAACGTATACCGCCTTTGCGACGGAACCGCGTGTGGCTATCCAGTGGGGGTTGAACGCGGTGCGCATGACCTTGCCGGATATTCCACCCGACGAGGTGCAGTTGATGAGCTGGGTCACTCAATGGATCGAACACCCGACCACAGACAACCGCTGGCGCACCTTGCAGGTTGCGCTGTTTGCGCCTCGCCGCTCACCGGCTGTCTATCTCGGACTGGCCGTCGGTTGGTCGGGCGGACCTTTGGCCCCGAACGATCCTGTCTCAGTGCCAGAATGGCGGTCTCCCCGCGCAGTCAACGCAGCCGTCTTGCGCGCAGTGGGTCAGGTTGGACTTGCCGAACGGTCGGTCCGGCTCGCACGGATTCTCGATCTCGCAACTGGCCTATTCCGGGTCTACTAATCGAACCAAAACACACGCATTGTCGGAAAAAGGGCTCCAAGGCAGACATGGACATACTGACGTTACGGATCGAGAATCATGCGACACTTGAAACCGGGGGACCGGTTTCGATCACGCTGAGGGGCAAGAACGCTCAGGTCGGGCGCAAGCCTGGCAATGATTGGGTGTTGCCAGATCCCACTCGTCATATCTCTGGGCATCATTTCGATGTCAGCTTTGAACGCGGCCGGTATCTGCTGACAGATGTGTCCAGCAACGGCACCTTTCTTCAGGGCGAACGCTACCGACTTGAAGGCCCGCACGAGATCAAGGACGGGCACCGTTTTACAGTTGGGCACTATATCATCCTGGCCAAGATCGACGCAGAGGTCGAAGCTCCGCCTCCCGCGCCGGAACCGCCCGTTGTCGAGGACGAGTTCGAAGATGTCTGGGGCGATATCGCAACACCCAAAGGGGGCAAGGAATCGGTTCAAAAACCACCTGCGGCCAACATCCTGCATCCCGGCGCATCTGCTCCGGGCCGTAGTCTTACACAGGCACCAGATTTTTCACGTTTCCAGAACCAACAAAGCCCTGGTGGGATCTCCAGACCACCTGTGACTGCACACCCCGCCGACTCTCAACCAACGCCGCAGCGGCCTTCGGGCACCGGGGTGTCGATTCCGCCAGCGATGCGGGCAGACCCTACGCCGCCTCCCCCGGTTGTGCCGCCTGCATACGCGCCGCCGCCGCCCCCGGTTGCCGCACATGCGCCTATGCCCTTGCCACCGGTTGCGCCCGAAGTGTCAGGCATGCGGGGACTTGGCGAAAGCTTTTTCGACGATGGCCACCACGCACCCGCCCCGACGCCAGCCTATCCGCAAAGCGCACAGGCGGATGCGTTCATCAAAGGGTTCATGCAGGGCGCGGGAATAGATGACCCCAATCGAATGACCATACCCCCAGAGGATCTGGGCCGTATGCTTGGCCGGATGGCGCGGATGAGCACGAATGAACTGATGCGGATGTTGCAGGACCGCGCAGCGGTCAAACTGTTCGTGTCGAACGAAGATCGCACCATGCGGGTGGCGACCGGCAACAACCCGATGAAATTCATGGCCGACAGCGATCAGGCATTCGAGGCGCTGTTCCTGAAGCCGCGCGACGGATATCTGACCGGGTCTGACGGGTTCGAAAACGCGCTGAACGATATCCGCAGGCATCAGGCCGCAGTGATCGCAGCCGTTCAACCTGCGCTGGCGGAAATGCTTGATGGCCTGTCCCCCGATGAAATCGAGGAAGAGGCCGGCAAGGGCATGCTTGGTCAGGGCGGACGCAAGCGTTGGGACACGTTTTCCAAACGCTGGGAAGAACGCGCCGCACAAGGCGAGAACGGGATGCTTGATGCCTTCATAAAGGCCTTTTCGCGCCATTACAGCGACGCGTTACGCAAGTTGAAGTAAACCGCGAAAGACTGGGACGAACGAATGACCTTGGACTGGATTACAGCACAGATCAGCGACGATGCTCCGGCTGGCCCCGATCTTTGGGAAGACGACGATCCGACGTTTTCGGACTACTATTTTGACGCCGTCGCGCGGCTTCCCGAAGCGGATGATTACGTCAAGCTGGGAATTGAAACGTCCAATGGCAATAAGACGCCAGACCAGATTTTCGATCCGAGCGATGTCAAGCTCAGTGCGGAACTCAAGACGATTGACGGCCTTCTAAGTCGCACGCGGGATGTGCGGCTGCTGACCCTTCGCGCGCAATGGAGCATGTTGGCGGGCAATCTTGGGGCCGTTGTCGACAGTGTGGGCGGTCTGGCGTCTTTGCTTGAAACAATGCCGAACGAAGCCCACCCGGTTGTCGATGGCAGCGCGCGGGACAGGGCCGATGCCTTGAACGATCTCGCCCAGATGGGTGCGATGATCCTGCCGCTGCGCTATCTGGACCTGGCCTCAAGCGGCACATCCTTGCGCAAACTGCGCGTGGCACGGGGCGACTTTCGCCCGCATGACGGCGAAGACGACCTGACGGTGGATGCGCTTCTCGGAGCGCTGTCGGCAGAGGGTGAAGCAACGGCACTGGTCCACGAGCAACTACACGCGTTCAAGGACGCACTCTCACGGATCGCCAATGCCTGTCTTGCGCATGACACTCCGCACACCGTCCAGATTGATCCGCTGACGACCGAGATCGATGCGGTTCTGAAAATACTGTCCGAAGCGCAACCTAAGTTGAAAAGCCTGTCCGACGCCGAGGATGCTGCACCCGTCGGGGCGGATGCGGTGGTCTCAAATTCGGGCGGTGGGACAACCGTTTACACCAAACCCGTGACCGAGGTGCTGGATCATGATGACGCGCGGTTGCGGCTGATCGGGGTCGAGACCTATTTTGGCAAAAACGAACCCTCTTCTGCGGCGGTTTTGATGGTGACGCAGGCGCGTATCTTGATCGGTCGAAATCTTGTTGATGCCTTTGAATCGCTGATGCCAAACACCGCACCCGACGCAAAGGTGTCGTTTCTTTCCGATTTTGGGTTCCAGATGTCGTTCGGCAAACTGCGCGAACTGGCCGACCAGGTCCAGATTGACGAATATCCCGAAGCCGAAGCGGCATCAGAGCCCGACTGGCCGCAAGCCGAACCTGACCCGGAACCCGAAGTGGCCGAAACCCCGCAAGACGAGACGGTGCCTGAAGAGATCGTTGATGATCCCGCCATGTCGGATGATGTGACCGAAGATCAGGGCACGCCGGACGACGAAGACGTTGCGCAAGAAGTGCCTGTGCAAGAGGCTCCACCTGAACTAAGCCCTGCGCCGCCTCCTCCGACTGCCCCGCAATCCGTACCCGACCGACCTGCATTTTACCGGGTTCAAACCCCGACCGAGGCCGCCGCCCAAATACAAGCGGTCGAGACATTTTTCCGCGCTGTGGAAAGATCTTCACCCATCCCCGTCCTTCTGAACCGCGCAAGATTGTACATGGGGCAGGATTTTGAGGCCTTGCTAAAGGAGATTATTCCGGTGCAAGATTAAGTGTGTAAGACGACATTTAAAGCACTGAATCATTGACAAGGCGAACGTCACCGCGTTCCCTTACGGTAATTTAAAGAGGATATTATCATGGCTTCAGATACTGGATCAGGACATATTCGTCGCAATCGCCCGCCTCGGGTACACATTTCATACACAGACCCCATCGACTCTCAGAAAGAAGTAGAGCTGCCTTTCGTCATGGGCGTGATGAGCGATTTGTCGGGCAACACACCCGGCAAAGAAAAAGCACCAGTTGAAGACCGCGAGTTCGAAAAGGTGACGAACACCACGCTTGACAGCTTCATGCGCGAAAAGGTTCAACCCGGTCTGTCCTTCACCGTCGACAACAAGCTCAAGAACGGTGACGGCCAGAAAATGGGCATGAATCTGCGGTTCAATTCCATGGAAGATTTTGAACCGGCTGCGATTGCGCGTCAGGTTCCGGCGCTGAATGAACTTCTCGAAGCGCGCAAGCAATTGGCCGACCTGATGCTTTACATGACGTCCAAACCCAAAGCGGCGGCGCAGATCAAAGAACTGCTGAGTGATCCTGAACGTCTCAAGGTTTTGGCTGCACAGGCCAAAGCTGAAACCGACGCGGCACGCGCCGCGGCGGAAGCGGCAGCAGGGTCAACGGAAAAGTCCGAATAAATCGCCATTGGGCGCAATGAATACTCTGACAGGGGGATAGCCAATGGCAGAAAAAGCACAAGTCACATCACCAGAGTCCGGTGGTGCACTGAGCGAACTCGAAGATTTTTCCTCGATCCTCAAGCAGACGATCAATCCAACGACCGAGATTGCTGAAAAGGCAATCGACAACGCACTGGCCACCGTGGTGCAAGCGGCGGTCGCAGATCAAAGCCTGATCGACGATGATGTGATCGACACGTTGCAAGCCATGATTGCCGGTCTCGACCAGCAGCTGAGCGCGCAGATCAACGAAGTCCTGCACAACGAAGAATTCCAAACGCTGGAAAGTGCGTGGCGCGGTCTGGCCTATACCGTCAACAATTCCGAAACCGGCGCGTCCCTCCGGGTCGAGGTGCTGAACGCCTCGAAAAAGGAACTGGCAGGCATGATGAAGCGGTATCCGGGTGCCAAATGGGACCGGTCGCCGCTCTATCGTCAGATCTATGAACGCAAGATCGGCACGCTTGGCGGGGACCCGATGGGGGCCATCGTCGGTGACTACTACTTTGACCATTCGTCGGCAGACGTGACGCTGCTGTCATCAATGTCCAAGATCTGCGAAGCGTCACTTGCGCCGTTTATCTCGGCTGCCGGTCCGCGTCTTCTTGGGCTGGACAGCTGGAACGATCTGGCTAATCCGCCCGACATCGAAGACCTGTTCACCGCGTCGGATTATGCTGGCTGGAACAGTCTGCGGGATAGTGAAAACGCGCGCTTCCTTGGCCTGACCATGCCACGCGTTTTGGCCCGTGAACCCTACGGCCCCGACAGCGCGATGACCGTTGATGAATTCGATTTCACCGAAAACACCGATGGTCACGGTGGCGAGAAATATTCTTGGATGAACGCGGCACATGCGATGGCCGTCAACATCAACCGGGCGTTCAAGGAATATGGCTGGACCGTGCGTATTCGTGGCGTTCAGTCAGGGGGCGAAGTCATTAAACTTCCCACCCATCACTTCGATACGGGCTCGGGCGAGAAAGACCTGAAATGTCCGACCGAAGTGTCCATCGACGACCGCCGTGAAGGCGAGTTGTCAAAAGTCGGTTTGCTTGGGCTGGTGCATCGCCAGAATACCGACAAGGCTGTCTTTCTTGGCGGCCAATCGTTGTACAAGCCGAAGAAATACGTTGATCCGCTGGCTACGGCTTCGGACAACATGTCTTCGCGTTTGCCCTATATGTTCGCTGTTTCCCGGTTCAGTCACTACCTGAAGGCCATGATCCGCGACCAGATCGGATCGAGCGCTTCAAAGGAACAAATCCGCAAGAACCTTCAGGAGTGGATTGATCAATACGTGACCCTCAACCCTGACAATGCCGACGAGCGTGAGAAGGCAAGAAAGCCGCTTGCCGATGCGCGGGTTGAAGTTATGGAGGACGAGCTGAATCCGGGGTATTATTCCGGTAAGTTCTACCTCAAACCGCACTTCCAGATGGAAGGTATGGATATCGGGATGAGCCTGATTTCCAAAATTCCGCCACCCAAGTAACCAAAAATCATTAACGAAGGAGACAGAAAATGGCTGTCGATTTTTTTCTAAAACTTGACAAGATTAAAGGCGAATCCGTCGACGATAAGCTGGCTGGCACGATTGACGTGCTCCAGTGGAACTGGGGCATGACCCAGTCCGGAACGACACATCTTGGGCCGGGTGGCGGCTCGGGCAAGGTGAACGTTCACGACATGAGCGTCACAAAATACGTCGATATGGCAACACATGAACTGCTCAAGTTCTGTGCCTCGGGTGAGCATATCGCGTCTGGCGAACTGACCGTTCGCAAGGCCGGTGCAACGCCGCTCGACTATCTTGTCATCAAAATGACCGACATCATCGTTTCGTCCTACCAGACAGGCGGGTCCGGCGATGGTCTTGATCGTGTTATGGAAACGGTGGGACTGAACTTCGCGAAATATGAAGTCATCTACACGTCGCAGAAAAACGACGGCAGCAAAGGCCCGCAGGGTCAAGCTGGGTTTGATATCGCGAAAAACGTCAAGGTCTGATCTCAGGCCTGAACATCGCTCCGGCGCATATCCTGTGCCGGAGCTTTTCTCTTTGATTGACCAAAACCATGGCCACCAGACCTTCGCCCACGCCTGAGGCTCGGCGACGGAGCAGCCGCCGGGTGGCTGATCGGTCGCGGATCTCACTTATTGATGTCTTCCGGCAATCCTTTCAGGAAAAGGATGCACGAAAGGGATCTGCCTCCGTGTCAGAACGCGGGGGACAAAGCACGGTTGCTGTTGTCTCGGCCCGGTCCAAGGCACGGAGGCAGGGCGTTGATGAAGAAACCCTGCGCGATCACGTCCGTGCGCACCTTTCTACACTGATGAACAGTATCCGCCTTGATGCCATCATCCCGCTTGAAGACACTCCAGAAGTGGCGCGCTCGGTGCTGAATTACGGGTTTCAGGATTTGTCGAACCTGTCCCGGCAACAGATCACCAGTGCCGAAATTTCCAAGTCGATCAAACAATCCCTCAAGGATCACGAACCCCGGTTGGTCCCCGAAAGCATCGTAGTGCAGGTGTTGCTGGTCAAAGACGAAGAAAACCAGCGCGTCGCGGTGCAGGTCACCGCAGACCTGATTGCCGATCCAGCGGACATTCCGGTGGAATTCATGGCGGATGTCGATGTGGGCGCGGGCAAGGTGATCCTTGCGTCGAAACGGATCTGACAGATGAAAGAAGCCCTCAAAACAGCCTACGAACGCGAGCTTGTCCTGCTCAAGGAACGGGCCGCCGCCTTTGCGCTGGACTATCCCGGGATGGCCGACCGGCTGGGTGGGTTGCTTGAAGAGAATCTTGACCCGTCAATCGCCGGCCTGCTTGAAGGCTCGGCATTTCTGGCGGCGCGGGTGCAGCTCAATATCGACCAGCAGTTCCGCACGTTTTCGAATGAATTGCTCGAACAGATCTGCCCAGACATGACCGCCCCGCTGCCCTGCGCAATGATGGTCCAGGGTATGCCGCCGGGCAAAGCCGATGACCTCAAGGACGGACGCCGGTTCGAGATCGGGGACAGCATCGAAGGTATGTTCAGCGAGGCATCCCGCCGCGTGGCCTGCCGGTTCCGACTGGCGGAACCATTGGAATTCTGGCCAATCAAGATTTCGACGTCCGAGTATTATTCAACACCCACGCTGATCAGCGGCCTGGGCCTTGACGGTGTTGCCGCAGATCGATCTGGCACCCGTGCCACGGCGGCGGGACTGTCGATCACGCTGGAAGCCACGGCCAAAGGCGGGATCGACGCGCTGAAGCTCGTCAATTTGCCCATCCACTTCACCGGCCCAATCCGCGAAGCGAGCGCGCTTTATGAGCAGATTTTCGCAAATTGCTGGCGTGTGACGCTGCGCTGGGAAGACAAAATGGGCACTCCGATCTTTCGACGCCTTCCGCCAGAGGCGGTGGAACAGGTCGGGTTTGATCCTGATGCACCGTTGTTTGGGCGGGACGACCGGCAATTTCCCGGCTCCTCGACCCTGCTGGAATATTTTGCCTATACGCGCAAATTCATGGGGCTGCGGCTGATGGGGCTGGACAAACTTCTGCGCGGCATCCCGACCCGCAGGGTGCAGGTGATCTTCGAATTCGAAAAGGCCCACAGCCACCTGAGCACCCATTTCAACCCCGACAATCTGCGCCTGTTTTGCGCACCGGTGGTGAACCTGTTTGAAGAAGAGGCAAAGCCGGTTACGCTGGACCAAAAGCATCACCGCTATCTTGTGTCGCCCAACCGGTCTCCCGCCACGCATTTCGAAGTGCACCGCGTCACCCGCGTGCGCGCGCAATATGACGGGATGCGCGACAAGGTTCCGGCGGACCCGCTTTATGCTCTGCCAAGCGGAAACAAACCCGCGCGCCAGACGCTCTATTTTACAAGTGAACGCCAGCGCCGCGCGCTGTCACCCCAAGAACGGCGCATGGGCGGGACGCGGCATCGCTACGAGGGCACCGAGACGTGGATCACCTTTTTTGAGCCTCCAACGGAAACGCCCGCTGGGTTGCTCTTTGTCACCACGCTGTGTTCCAACCGTCACTTGACCGAGATATTGCCCTTGGCGGAGGGCACATATCACCTCATTGACGATCGGATGGTCAAGTTCAAATGCGTGTGCACGCCGTCAACCCCACGCGATGCGGTGGCCGAGATTGAATCCGACGCGCCGCACCGGATGCAATCGGGTGACAATTACTGGCGTCTGATTGCCTTCCTGTCGCTCAGCTATCGTGGGTTTCTCGGCACCGATGGCAAAGGCAATGTGGATGCGATCCGCGAAGTGTTACGGCTGTTCTCGGATGTGTCCGATCAACTCACCGAAGCACAGATCATGGCGCTGACCGACATCGCTTCGCAACCGATCACGCGAACGATCAAACGCCCGGATGGCTACCATCCCACCCGCGGGCTGGAGATCACACTGACCTTTGACGAGGCCAAAATGGACACCGCCACCATGGTCAGCCTTGGTGCGGTTCTTGACCGGTTCCTTGCCGATTATGCAGCCGTGAACACCTTTACCCAATGCGTGCTTGCCAACAGCAAGGGCCAGCGGGTCAAGCAATGGCCACCGCGCGGTGGATCAGGGCCGCTCCTATGACGGCGCGCCGCGTCAAACCAAAACCGCCCGATGCGCCTAATACAGGGGGCTGGGGGTTTTTGTCGGTGATGCGGCACCTTGAACGGCGCGCCACGTCAAAGCCACGGGTCGGCCAGAACCTTCGGATCAAGGACGAAATCGCGGATATGGGGCAAGACCCCTATCTTGGGTTCGCACGCGAAGATCTGTCTGTGGCAGATCTGACCGTTACCCCACCGCGTGTGCGCCCCAAGTTTCTGGGGTTCTTTGGCCCATTTGGCCCCCTGCCACTCGCGCTCAGCCGCGAGGTTGATCACTGGGCGCGCAATGGCGACACCAGCTTTGTGCGCTTTGCCGATATGCTGGTCGCCCGGTTTCAACAATTGTTCTACCGAAGCTGGTCTGATGCGCGCCCCATCACGCAATTCGACCACCCCTCGGGTGGGAATTTCCCGCGCTACCTGCGCGCCCTGACCGGCGATGCGCATCGGTCTTATGACGATGTAAGCCCAATCGATGATGTCACCCGCCTTCGCTATTCCGCCGGGTTGGCCGGTCGGGTGCGTAGCCCTGTCAAACTGCGCCAAGTGCTGCGCGCGCATTTCGGGATTCCGATCCGGATCGAGGAATTTGTGTTCAGCTGGCTGAACTTCCCGCACGAAGATCGGTCGCAAATGGGGCTTCAGGGTATGTCTCTTGGCCGCGATCTGCGGATGGGTTCGCGCACGCCGTCGATTGGTGAAAAAATTATCATCCATGTCGAATGCCCAACTCTTGCCGATTACGAGGCGTTTCTGCCGGGCCGTGAAAAGCAGGCGCAACTGGCGGATCTGGTGCTGGGGTATCTGGGGGGATTCTTTGCCATCGACGTGGCCCTGTGGATTCCCAAGGATCAGGTCAAACCAACGCAGCTTGGGTCAGGGTCACAGCTGGGCTGGACAAGCGCCCTGCCCATCCCAGCCACAGAGGCAAATTCAAAGCTCATTCAGGCGGCACAATTTCATATTTATTCTGACGCATAAAAGCATTTTTACGAAGGGGACACGACATGGTTGCTGAGATTCAGGTCGAAAAATACGCCGGAAAACTGAACCGGACAGGCTATGATGCGTTTATCAAAGCGATGAGCCTCGCGCGATCCGAAGGCCACCGCCATGTCGATGTTCTGCACTGGCTTTACCACATCGTGTCAAACCAACACAGTGACATCTCTGTCATGCTGCGCGCCCTGTCTCTGGACCGGGGGCAGGTTCTCACCGATCTGACCAACGCGCTTGGGCGGCTCGATAAGAACGTGACCGAAGTGCCCGCGATTTCCGACAGCATGGCAAATGTTCTCAAGAACGGTTGGGTTTATGCGACGCTGCTCTTTGGAGAAGTTCAGGTGCGGTCGAGCCATGCGCTTGTCGCGTTGTTGTCCAGTTCGGAACAGCGCCGCGTGCTGTCGCGCCTGTCCCCGATCCTCGGCGATCTGTCCGGTGATCAATTGGCCAAGGAAGCTGCCTCGCTGTTTTCCGACAGCGAAGAAGAAGACATGCGCCCGATGGACGGGTCGGGTCTCGGATCGCCCGCGTCAGGCGAAGCGGGCGATGGACCGGGCGCCAGCACTGCGCTTGGACGTTTCGCCAAGGACATGACCGCCGCCGCTGCAACGATGGACCAGATCGTCGGGCGAGACGATGAAATCCGGCAGATCGTTGATGTGCTGCTGCGCCGCCGTCAGAACAACCCGATCCTTACGGGCGAGGCCGGTGTTGGTAAAACCGCCGTGGTCGAAGGCTTTGCCCAACGCCTTGCCGCCGGGGACGTGCCGCCCATCCTCAAGGGGACCAAGCTGTTTGAGCTGGACATCCAATCCATGCAGGCCGGTGCGTCGATGAAGGGTGAATTTGAACAACGCCTGAAATCGGTGATCGACGAGGTGCAATCCTCGCCCACGCCCATCATCCTGTTTATCGACGAAGCCCACACTCTGATCGGGGCAGGCGGGGCCCAAGGCACGGGTGATGCGGCGAACCTCCTGAAACCGGCCCTCGCGCGCGGCACTCTAAGGACCATCGCGGCAACCACCTGGTCGGAATACCGCAACTACTTTGAAAAAGACCCCGCCCTGACCCGCCGCTTTCAACCCGTCAATGTGGACGAGCCGGACAACGACCGCTGCTGCTTCATGCTGCGCGGCATCCTTGGTCCGATGGAGGCGCACCATAATGTGCGCATCTCGGACGAGGCGATTGTGGCCGCTGTGAACCTGTCCGCCCGCTATATCCCGGCGCGGCAATTGCCGGACAAAGCGGTGTCCTTGCTTGATACCGCCTGTGCGCGGGTCGCGGTGTCGCAATCCAGCACACCTGCGCGAATTGGCGATCTCAACCAGTCGATCAACGCGCTGGCCAAGGAAATCGAAAGCAAGATCGCAGAACGGGATCTGGGTGAAACCGACGAAGACCGTCTGATCGAAGCCGAGGAGGAGAAAACCAAACTCGAAGCGGAACTGGCGGAACTCGAAGAGAAATACGCGCATGAAAAGGCGCTGGTGGACGAGGTGCTGGCCCTGCGCAAACAGCTGGCCAAGGAAATTGGCGGTGCGGTGCAAGACGTGGCCGATGCCCGCCCCGAAGACGAGGCGCACCAGTCCACGCAGGATGCCGAGGCGGAAACGGACCTTGATCCAGACGCGCTGCGCAGCGCCATGGCCGCCAAGATGGCCGAGCTCGAAGGCGGCAACCCGGATGACCGCATGGTCTATGCCCATGTTGACGCGCAATCCGTTGCGTCAGTCATTTCCGATTGGACCGGCATCCCGGCAGGTCGCATGGTGCAGGACGAACTCAGCGCGGTTCTGACCCTTGCCGATCGCTTGCAGGAACGCGTGATCGGTCAGGATCACGGGCTCAAAACCATCGCCAAACGGATCGAAACCAGCCGCGCGGGCCTTGCCAACCCCGACAAACCCATCGGTGTGTTCATGCTGTGCGGTCCGTCCGGTGTGGGCAAAACCGAAACCGCGCTGGCACTCGCCGAAGCCCTGTACGGTGGTGAACAGAATATCATCACGATCAATATGTCCGAATTCCAAGAAGCCCATAGCGTGTCCCTGCTCAAAGGCGCGCCTCCGGGATATGTCGGATATGGCGAAGGCGGACGCCTGACCGAAGCAGTGCGGCGCAAACCCTATTCCGTTGTCCTGCTGGACGAGATCGAAAAAGCGCACCCCGATATTCACGAACTGTTCTTTCAGGTCTTCGACAAGGGTATCATGGAAGACGGCAACGGCAGGCCGATCAATTTCAAGAACACGCTCATCCTGCTCACATCGAACGTTGGCACAGAGGTGATCATGCACATGGCCGAAGCGGGCGAAAGCACGCCGGATGTCGATGAACTCGCCGCAGCCCTGCGCCCGTATCAGCTTGACGTGTTCCCGCCTGCCCTGATCGGGCGTCTTGTCTCGATCCCTTATTACCCACTGGGCAAACAGGCACTGGCCGATATCACAAAGCTCAAGCTGAGATCGGTCGCCAAACGTCTGCGCAGCTCGCACAATGCTGACCTGGTTTACGGGGAGGATGTGCTCGACCACATCACCGAACAGTGCAAAGATCCCGACAGCGGCGGCCGCATGATCGACAACATCATCACCAATTCGATCTTGCCGGACATGTCCCGCAGGGTTCTTGAGCGGATGGTCTCGGGCGAAGACTTTTCGTCTGTGACCATCACATTGAACGACGGAACTTTTGAATACGCATTTGGATAAACTCGCTTTTTCAGGAGACGGTGCATGCCGATCAACATGACAATCAACCTTCTTGGCAGTGTGGGGGCTAAGGGGGACAACAAACCAGACGACGTTCGGGCCGTACAACGCCAGTTGAACGCTCATATGAATCCGCCCCGCCTTGCCCTCACGGTTGATGGGGTGTCGGGCAAAAAGACCGAAGGTACGATCCGTGATTTTCAACGCTGCGTGTTGGGCTTTACATATCCCGATGGTCGGATCGATCCGCGTGGCAAAACCCAAAGCGCGCTCAACAACCCAGCCTCAGAAGGCAAATGGGCTGGTATGTCGATGGCGCCAGCGGATTACACGTCCGCACCCTCGCAGTCTCCCGGCGGGGCTGGAACCGGGGGCGCACCAAAACTCGCCCTTTCGTTCGACATGCCCTCTAACGCCCAAGCCAGCTTTGATATGGTATGGCATGCCGTCCATACGAAAAAGATGCTTGCCGGGGACCAACCTTCGGAAAAGGTCTGCAAGACCGTTCTGGATTGTTATGTGCAGAACGAATTGCCCGACCAAAAGACCGCCCATGCCATTCTTGACCTGCTCAAGACAGCCTTGGTGGAAGGCAAGCTACAGAACTTCGCCAAGGGTCTCAAAATCCTGAGCGATCTGAATTACGGAAACCCGCAGGCCTTCTGCAAGGCGCTTGGGGATCTGGCCAAATCTCAGGGCGCTCTCAAGACCATTCGCTGCATCGCCGCGGCTGGCATGAACCCCAGGTTTGCCGGCGTACTGCGCGGCGCGGGGACACTCGCGGCAGGGATCGGCATCCTGTTTTGCGTGATGGAGGCAAAGAACTACTTTGACAAAGGGCTTTACGGCCCATGCGTCAAAGAGCTTTACAAAGGCACCATGGCTCTCGCCGTTCTTCCTGTTGCCATCGTGGATGCCGTGGTGACCGCATGGCAGGGATTGGACCCCGGTGTGGCAAGCCGGTCTGATGGCAATGTTTTCTTCGAAATCCTGCGCCACGGCAACCTTTTGGACCATGGCGGCAATGCGGTCGACAGCGCGGTTACGATTGTCGAAGTCTGCATTAAGGCCGTGCGCTCGGGCAAGATGGATATGCAAATGCTCGAAGCCTTGGTCGAACGGATGCGCAATTCTTCGGGACGCAACTTTGTCGAACTCGGCGAATTTCTGGGCGATTGGTATTACGACCGACTCGTGGATGCGGGCAAGCTTGGAGAGGACATCGGCGACTATATCGGGCGTGAATATGGTCGCCACCTCTTGCCGTTGATCAAATATTTCGACCTGTAGGACAGGGGGCGGTCAGAGTGCCGCCACCACAGCATCGACCGCTTCTTTGAAACGCTTTACCTCCGCGGGGACCGGCATCGCTTGCGGGGGCGGGGCGGCTTCGGCAACGCGGGTTCCTGCGCCGCGACCCACAGGGCGCATCTTGCGGTCGGACCAATCGGTCATCCACCCAACAGTTCGTCCTCGCAGGAACGGGTTCGCGTTCACCACCCCTGCTCCCATCACCGACAGCACCGTCGCATTGGGATCAGACCGCAACGCGGTATTGGCCCCTCCAGGTCCAAGGAAATGCGCAAGATACAAACGCCCCGCCGTGATGTGATGACCCCGCGCGCGCAGGAACGCTTCGTTCTCGCGGGCAAGGTTCGTCACCATCGCCCGGCTGAGCGCCGGATCAACCCGCAGGTTCAGCAATTCCTGACGACTCAGACGTGCCACCAGATCAGGCCGGTAGGTGCGCATCATTCGCAGCCAGGTGCTTTCGATGAACTGGCCCAATCCCGTCGCGGTCGACAGCGGGTTCTTCGCCGTCGCGTTCCCTGCACTTTCCACGCGGATGATCTGGTTGACCAACGCCTCCACCGCACCCGAGGCCCGCGCCGCACCCATCGACAGCGGATCAACGGGCTGCCCGTTCACATGCAATTCGAAATGCAGGTGCGGACCGGTGGACCGCCCCGTGGTACCGACATAGCCAATCACCTCGCCCGACGCGACCTCTTGACCAACGCGCAAACCGGCGGCGAATTCGTGCAGGTGGGCATACCGGCTCTGCACCCCGCCGGGATGGTCGATATAGACAACATTCCCATAGCCGCCGCCCACACCGGCAACGGCAATACGTCCCGCGGCGGTGGCCTTGATTGGTGTGCCCGTCGGGGCCGCCCAATCGACACCATTGTGATTGACAGTGCGTTTCAAAATTGGATGGTGTCGTGGCCCAAAGCCTGATGTCTTGGTCCCGGACACTGGAACAAGATATCCCGCGCCAAGACCACTGCCACCCTCGGCGCCCTGCCCACGCCGGTTGGGATTAAAACATCCGTAGGGCGCGCCGTCTTCCTCGGGGCGCAGCACGTAGCATTTGAAATCAAGCTCGGGGCCCCGCAGTGCCGCATAAAGAATACGCCCCGCAGGCGCGGTGCCTGTGTCATCGGCTGTGAACAAAACACGCAGACGGTCTTCTTGCCCGGTGATCCGGTCCAGATCCTGAACTCGGCTCAACATCACCAGAAGTTCCCCCACCAGCTCGGACGGAACCCCCTGACGCAGCGCCGCCGAATAGATCGCATCTTTCAAGCGCACATCAGATTGCGACGCGGTCTCGGCGCGCAGAGTGTTGGCCTTGTTCAGCAGATTGTCGCTGAACCACGGGTCTGCCGCCGTCTCAAACCGTCCCGGTCGCGGTTGCGCGATGGTCAACAGATACCTGTCCGCGCTGTAGATCGACATTTGCATCAGCACCGCTTCCGGCTCGCCATATTGTTTGCGCAAGGCAACCAAACCACCTTCGGCCACGGACAGCAGCGCTTCTGGGTCTAGTCCGATGTTTGGCGCTTCGCGGGTCAGAAAACTTATGATGCGGTCAATTTCGGCCTGTTGCACACCCGCCTCGGACAAAAGTGTGGTCAGATCGGTATCCGCCGCTCCGCGCAGGATCGTGTCTTGAAACAGTGGCTTGCGGACGGTGGATTTCACGCTCAGCACCTCGGTGGTCGTGTTCTCTATCACTGTCTCGACATAGCTGACCTGCGTCGCCGCGCCTGCGTCGCCAACAAACGTGCCCCAGCTTCCGTCGCTTTCGGCAACGGTGATTTCCTCACCTTCGTCCACCACCCCGATCAGATCGTCTTCATCCACGACCGGCCCGCCCATCGGCACATCAAGCGCGGTGGCGCGGCGCGCCTGAAACGCGGCCAGATCGGCGCTCGACGATGGCAGAGTAAGCTGCACACGCTCCACGCCGTCAAGCAACGTGTCGTCAAACACCTGTATCTCGGCTCCACCGGGGGCGCGTTCGGGATGGATGGGTTGATCAAGGATCAACCGCCGCTGTGCCAATTGCGCAGTATCCGGCAAATTGATGATCATTGGCGCGCCGCGCAGATCCAGAAACACTTCGGCTGCCGCATCCGCCAGAACGATCCCGCTTTCCGCGGTCTCTTCGCTTTGAACAAGGGTTTCGCCGTCATCTATCGCCGCGCGCTCCGCACCATCCCCGTTGCGCAGCGCGAAAAAACCGATGAGACCCAAAAGCCCCGCAACAGCCACGCCACCCCCGAGCCGCCGGATCAGGCGATTGCGGCGGCGCTTGCGCACAGCCTTACCTGTGCCTTGGAACCGCGGATCAACCTCGATCTGCATGGGAGTGTCCACGCTCACTTACCGGAAGACCCCGCTTCCACCGATGCTCAGCCGGGGCTGCTGCGGCTGAGGGGCGGGTTGGGGTGCCGGTTGCGCGCGGCGTGTCGGTGCAGCGGTGGTTGCCCGAGGTGTGGTCGATGTCGACCGGGTTGTCTGGGCGGGGGCCGGTGTGGCCCGAGGCGCGGGCGCGGCCACAACAGGGGTTGGGCATTCGACGTCACCATTGATCAGGATGGCGCGGAACAGCGGGTTCGACGGTTCCTGATCGGGCCAGCTCACGGTTTCCAGCTCTTCGAAATAGGACGCCACCGACCCGCGCGATCCCGGCCCCCATGCCCCGTCAATACCAGACCGATAGCAATTCATGCGCTGCAATTCGACCTGAAGCACGCGGTTCAACTGATCAGGGGCAGGGTCAACATGACCTTCCTCGACCAATTGCCGAAACAAATCCGGATTCCGATCTCGCAGCGCTTTGCGCGCGGTCAGATCATCCAGCGGGAACGCGATCTCTTGCACCGTCGCGGGCAACAGGCGTTCAATCCCGAACGCCTCTTCCTCGCCTGCCGCAATCATCCCCAGTATCAACGACGGCTGCGGCAACCCCGATCCGGCAAGCGCCGCCACCCGCGTGGTACCCGACCCGTCCCGCAGAACCGGCGCCGCATCCGTTGTTGGCAAAGCGGCAAGGATCACATCGCTGTCCGATCCCGGAGCTGGATCAAAGACAATCGGCTCTATCTCTAGTCCCTGCGCAAACGCCCCAAAAGGCAGCGCGCAAGCGACACATGTGGCAATCACGGAAAAAAGGCCGAAGCGGTGTTGAGTCATGGCACCAGAAAATTTGCGTTTGAAAAGACAACACAAGTCTAACGAGTCCTGCCGCCTTGGGGCAAGTCCCACGGCGCATTAGCCCTCTGGTGCCCGCAGGAAAAACGTCCACCGTTCCGATGCGCGGGTGTCCACCTCGTGAAACCGTGCTGCAATATGACCGCGCACTAGACAATCCTCGCGCCCGCGAATCACGAATTCCTCGGGATCAATGCACAGCGCAGTTGTCCCTTCGAGCATCGACTTGTTGAATACGTCGCGCGCATAAACATAGATAAACCGTGACGTTAGCGTGTCTTCAATGACGTTTGCGCATTGGTTTGGACCAACTGTCCACCAGCCTTCGGTTTCCCAAGCATCCAAATCCCAGGCCCCGATGGCAACGTTGATCACGTCCAAAGTCTGGTTGCAGACCTGAAAATTGGCCTCTGCCTGCTGCGGAACTGCCAGAAATCCGGCAATAAAAACCCCTATTGCCCGGACCCTTTGTCCATCAAACTGCACAAACGCCGCGCAAGCGTGGCTGATTGTCGACCGAAATCGGCGAAAAGGAAGGGCACTGTTGCAAAAACTCTGCGTCATGAACGTTTTTCTTACATGTTCCCCATGAAATTTGGGAAACCTTATGTTATATGTCATCCCATGACACGTTCATTCATCATATCTTTCGCCCTTGTTGCGATGTCGGGTGTCTCGGGATTTGCCCTGTCAACCGTTCATAATCAATCGGTTGTGACGCATGCGCCCGTTCTGACAGAACCGCGTCCGGCAGAAACAGCGTCGGGTTTCGTGATTCCCGAATTTGTGCCCGTGACGCCGTCCCAAACGGTCCCGGCTGCGTTGGATGTGGTGGCAACGACTGTGATGACACCTGTTTTGTCATCGGAAGACCCGATTGTGGAACGTACCGTCAACACCAGCGATCTTAGCCCGGCCGCGTCTTTGCGCCCAACCGCGCGCACAACAGACATCGTTGTGACGATCCCGCATGAATTGGTGGTTACCCCGGTCGTCGCACCGGCGAAAACATCTGCTCAGATGGCTTTTATGCCCAAGCCGCGCGCGCAGGTTTTGTCCACGCAATCCTCCTCTGCGCCGATGATCGTCTCTCAGGTGCCACGCGTGACACAGGCCCGGATCATTTCCGCTGACTATGTGGTTGGCGTTTACCGCTAAATTCCCTGCGCCCGTACCCTACGGGCTGCGATTTTCCTTAATCTACAGTTGACACCAATCGTCCCACCGCCGCTAATGCAGTCATAATTTATGAATTGTATTAGGAGGTTCCCATGCGTCGAACCTGTTTGTCAGCCCTTTCAGCAATTGTGCTCGGGGCAACATCCTTGTCCGCACAAGACTCCGATCCGGTGATCGCGCTGGAACTCAACCGCATCGCCCCAACGTCAGAAGGGGGATGCCAGGTTACGTTTTTCGGCCAGAACGGTCTTGATCAGGATTTTCAGGAAGTCACGTGGCGCTTGGCCGTGTTTGACGCGGACGGTGTTTTTCTCAACCTGCTCGCTCTGCCTTTGGGTGCGCTAAGCGCAGGCAAACGCCGTATCGTGCAGTACAATCTGCCATCCGCCTGCGAGGCAATGTCGGAAATCATTGTGAACGATGTCAGTGACTGCAAAATGGCCGGATCTGACGAGGACAGCGCGGCCTGCCTGTCGCAACTGACCGTGTCGTCCCGGACCGATATTGCGTTCGGTCTTTAACAAGTCATTCAATACGGGGCATCCATGTCCATTTTTCAAATTGCGTCTTTTGGTGTTTACGGATTTCTCGCGGTGCTCTCGCTCTTTGCAGTGGGCATCGGCCTTTACAAAATCGCACAGTTTTCCCGTCTTGGCGTCGGCAAGCGCAACGAGGCCGAAAAGATCCTTGATGATTGGCTGAATGGCCGTGTCGAAGAGGCGATCAGCGCCGCAGGCAAACGCAAATCGGTGTTGGCCCGCATCATGCAAGCGGTATTTTCCGGCATTCAGGCACGCCCCAGCGATGTCAGCTATGCCGAAGAACTTAGCCGCCAGACGGCCATCATCGAGCTGGCCACCATGTCCGAACGGATGCGATCGCTCGACATGGTGGTGCAGGCGGCGCCAATGCTGGGCCTTCTGGGCACCGTGATCGGCATGATCGAAGCATTCTCGGTTCTGGCCGTCACCGAAGGCGCAATTGATCCAACCGCGCTTGCCGGCGGCATTTATGTCGCCCTCACAACAACGGCGCTTGGCCTGATCATTGCGTTGATCGCCTTCTTCATCGCCACATGGCTTGAATCGCGCATCGACCGGGAACGCAACATGATGGAAGCGCTCATGTCGGCCGCGATCCATGGGCGGGTCGATCCCAACGCCTCCAACACGTAAGCCGGGTCCGCAATGAGCGCCCGACGCCAACCCCTTCCCGAACGGCCCCGCCGCTACCGGATTGCGCTGACGCCTTTGGCCGATGCCATGTTTCAGCTGTTGATCTTCTTCATGCTGACAACAAGCCTGACGCCCTATTCGCTTATCACCCTCAAAAGTGTGTCGGACGACGCGGTACAAGAAGACACCGGGGGCCCCGGTGCCGGTGATGGCCCGTCGCAGGCCAACAGCACAGGCACCGCTGCGACGATCTGGGAAATCGGCAATGACATCGCCCGCATCGCTGGCCAAACCTACGGCATGGATCAACTGGCCGATCTTGCCCTTGCCATCGGCACTCAGGATCAACCCGGTCAGGTGGTGCTGCAAGTCGGGCTCGAAGCTCGCGTGCAAGACGTTGCCTTTGCGCTTGAGGCATTGGAAAATGCGAATATCGATGCAGTTCAGATCACGCGCGAGGCGACGCAATGAAGACGTCCCGCCTGCCGGCTCCGCGCGTCCGCCACCCGATCGACAGCTCTTTGGCGATCGTCAATATCGTTTTGCTGCTGATCTTCTTCTTCCTCACAACCGGGTCACTGCTGAACTCGCGCAGCATCGAAGTCGCGTTGCCGGAAACCACTCGCCTGCCGCTGGATCTTTTGCCCCAACCGCTGCTTACGGTGTCTGCGGATGGTGGCATGACGTTGGATGGCGACCCGATAGACTCCGGTACTCTGGCCGCCGCGCTCATCGACAGCCCGCGCGTGAATGTTCTGACCGATCAGGGGCTTAGTGCCACGTTCCTGCTGGAAACACTGGCGGCGGAAAACCTTGTCGCGGTCGAAGTCCGGCTGGTCACACTGCACCGGGAAACCGGGGACGCGCCATGAGCTTTTTGCCCCACGCAGCCCCCCGCGCCGAAGCGTGGTTCGGTGCCATGGGTATATCCACCGCTGCGCATGGCGCTTTGGCCGCGCTCATGATGTCGGGGGCCGTGGTGTTCCTGCCCCAAGGCCAACCCGCCGACAGCCTCGATGCCGCCTTTGCGGTCAGCCTGGAAATCCTCGATGCCGAAATCGTGGAAGAGGCCGACCCGATTGACGACGACCGCATTCCCCCCGACGCCATCGCAACCTTGCCGCAAGAGATTGACACAACCGAACTTGAACAAGACTTTGCAGCGCTCACCCCGGATGACAGTGCGCTGGAGCCGGACGCCCCGGCAGACGACCTGACTGAACCCATGGACGAGGCCATCGCCCCCGAGACAGAAGTCGCGCCGGACGACATCACGCCGGTCGAGGCGATTGCCCCCGACACATCCGACCCCGAGGTTCTGACACCGGATGTCGCCCAAGACCTGACAGAGCCGGAACTGGCAGAACCAGAGCCCGTTGCACCCGAGGTGCTGACCCCCGAAATCGCCGAGATCCAGCCAGAACCAACCCCGCTTGCCGACCAACCGCTCAGCATTGATGACCTGAGCTTGATCGAAGACGATTTCATCTCGCCCTTGGCCGAAGGCGGGTCCGGCGCGCCGCTTCAACCGGAAATCGTGGCAGAACCCGACAGCCTCGCCTTGCTTGCGCCCGAACCCGAGGTTCTGGCCCCATCCACCATTGGCCCGTTCGAAACCGACGACGCGGTGGATGCCGTGGTTTTGCCTGACCCCGAACCTATCGCCCCCACCGTAGAACCAGAGCTCAATGACGACACGCCACCGGAACAAGACACGGGTGCCACCGAAGAGTCCGCTCTTGCCGCAGCAGCCCCGCTGCAAGACCTGACCGACACTGACATCGCCATCGGCCAGCTCTTGCGCCGCATCCGTGCCGTTCCAAACCCGCAATGCACGCTCGCCCTGCCTCGCCGCGCAGGCGGCGCGCCGGGGGCCGGGGTGTCCTTTGTCGGTGCTGATGACAGCGTCTTGGGCGATCTGTCCAACAGGATCACTGCGGGGCTTGATCCGGCCCCGGTGCAAACCCGCGAATTCGTCGATCCGCGCCAATGCGCCGTTCTCGATGCGCTGCGCCAGTCCGAAAGCTATCCGGCCAACCGAATCGGCCTGTCTCTCGACAATGCGACCCTGCAAAGCGGAGACACGCTGCGCGGCAGAGTGATCGGCGCGGGCGGGTTGTTCGTGACGTTGCTGGTGATCGACGACAATGGCGTGGTGCAGGATCTTGCTCCGTTCATCACGCTGGACGGCAATATTCCGGTCTTTGACGCACCCGTTGCCCGCTCCGGCCCACCCCGCGCGACGCGGCAAATGCTGATCGCGCTTGGCACCACGGATGCGCCGCTGGATCTGTCTGACCGGATCGGGCGCGAGGCCCAGGATGTCTTCGCCCCAATCCCAACCGAGACCCTGCGCAACATGGTGTTCGGGGCTGTCACCTTTGATGTGCAGTGACCTGCACAAACACCGCTACTGCGTCAGCTCCAGGTAGGCGATGTCAACCGCGCCTTGACCGTCCTGCGCCAGTTCGCGCAGCATCAGCGGCAGGATGTCCGACGCCAAAGTGCCATCCTGCATCGCGCCCGCGCGCACAAGCGTCTGATCCGACGCGGTCACGACCAACAGGTACTTCCCCGGAGGTGCCGAGGGCAGGCGAAACGCAAAGCGGCGCTCATTGCCGATGGGATCATCAAACTGCCGCATCAGCGAAAAGACCCGTCCATTCGCATCCACCAGCGACAGCCAGTTTTGACGACCGGCGCTGCCAGTCACCTGCCCGATCACACCGTCACCCCGCGCGGCCACATGGGTGTCCAACGCGATCTCGATCCGCGCGCCACGCGTACCCTGAAAGCTGCGCACAAAGTCGAGCACGGCACAATGCGCAGGCGGGATATCGCGCGTAATCACTTCGGGAGCTGCACCGTATTCCGCCGCAAAGGCTTCGCCCACACCGCGCAAGCGCGATGCACTGTCAGTATAACCTTCGATCAGTCCCGCAGCGCTGCCTTGCTGGCGGCGCGTGGCAAAGACACAGCCGTCCGGCAGGGTTGTGGCCAAGAACGCCTCACGGCTTTCGGGCAAACGCTCCAACCCGGCGGCAATCGCTTCGTCTGGCGTCACCGCGTCGCCACCACCATCCGACGGCAGGCCACCGCCCTGAAACGCGAAAAACGCACCGCCCGCGACAACCGCCAATACGACAATCCCTGCCAGCATAAGGCCCTTGCCACTCCGATCGCTACCCTTGGCCGATCCCGTATGGAAGGCCGGGGGTTCCGTTGCCCCTGCACCGCCACTGATCGAGCGGGCTATCGGCACCGCCTGCAAACCGGGCACCGCCCTGTCCTTGGCCGCAGTGCGCGCACCAATGCGCGACCGTGTGCCAAACCCGGTGCCACTGTCATCCATGTCGCGCAGCTCTTCGATGACGGCAGTCATGGTGCGCAACCGAAGCTCGGGGTTCGGCTCCAACATCTTGGTCAGCACATCGTGAAATTCCATTGGAATGCCGGTCAGGTCCGGCACGCTCTGGCGTTTTTGCACCGCCTCAACAATCGTGTCGCCCATCGCGGCGGATTTGCCCGTCAGCATCGCCATCATCAACAGACCCAGCGAATAAACATCGCTTGGCGCTTCAGCCTCCCCGCCATAATCGCCCAATTGTTCAGGCGACACGTATTTCAGCTTGCCCGCAAATTCATTGCCGATGGTCACGTCCTTGATCTTGGACGACCGCGAGATCCCGAAATCGATCAGAACCGCCTTCGAGATATCGCCATCCGGTAGCATCACATTGTCCGGTGACAGGTCGCGGTGCACGATCCCGTTAGAGTGTGCCCGGTCCAGCCCGCCTGCCAAGCGCAGCGTCAGTTCAAGCACCTGATCCCGCCGCAACGCGCCTTCTGCCTTAAGCTTGTCCGACAGTTTGGTGCCTTCGATGAACCCCATCACCAGCGCGTGCAGGTTGAGGTTCTGATCAGGCGGCACATAGGCGAAATAGCGGACGATGGCGTCATGATGCAGCTGTCGCAGGGTGCGCGCCTCGCGCCGGAACATCTGCGCGACTTTCACATCCTCGGCCATCTCGGGCAGGATCACCTTAATCGCCACGGATTCACCGGTGCCAATCTCGACCCCCCGGAACACGCGCCCCATACCGCCCTGATCCAGCCGTTCCTCGACCCGGTACATATTGTTGATGACCGTTCCCGGCTCAAGCGAACTCAGCGGTGTCGGCGCAGTGCCCGGCGGCGGCGGCACAATCGCGCTTAGCGTTGCCGTCCCAAGGACCGATTGCGTTCCGAACACGCCTTCCTGCGCAGGTGCGTCAGTAGGGGCCGGAGCATCGGTCGCGGTAACCTCGGACATCGGCCTGTAGGTTGATCCATCCGGTGCATCCGTCGTGGCGGTCGGCTCGGGCACGTCGCGTTGCGGCGGTACGGTCGCGGCCCCGGCAAGGACCGTGCGGTCTTCGTCCGGTGGCGTGGCGGCCGCAGCAGACGTTCCCGGCATCGGGGACACAATCGTCCTGTCAGGGTCAACCTCGGGTGTGGTCTCTGGCTCCGATGGAACCTCACCCGGCACAGGCGTCTGCGCGATCACGGTGCGATCGGGGTCAGCCGGCTCTGCCTTGGGCGGGACAGTCGCCTCGGCCTCGGCCTCGGCCTCGTCACCCGCACCCGGCGGCGTGGTGGCAAGAATCGTGCGATCCGGGTCTGGCGTGGCGTCTTTCGGCACTGGGCGCTGCGCAATCACCGTCCTGTCAGGATCAGGCGCATCTGCGTCGCCGAATGTGCCGTCTGGGCGAAACAGGATGGTCCGATCCTCGTCCACGTCGGGCGTGTCAGGCTTGGGCGGCTGGGTCGACGGATCGCTCATAGCTGCCCGCTATATTCTGGGTACATCCCGGCTACATCCATATTGGGCAACCGGTTCTGGGTGCAGCGCACGATCACCACCGACACGTTGTCCTTACCGCCCCGCTCCAGCGCGGTGTTCACCAGCCGGTCACACAGGTCCGGCAATGGCCCGGACTGGCCAATGTTCAAAACACCTTCCAATTCACTGTCGTTGAAATACTCGGTCAATCCGTCCGAGCAGATGAGAAACAGATCGTTATGCGCCAGCGCACCTTCCACCATGTCGCATTCAGGGGCTTCGGTCACACCGATGGCGCGGGTGATGACGTTCTTGCGCGGCCACGCATCTGCTTCGGCCTGCGAAATGGTGCCCGCATCCAAAAGCGCCTGAACTTCGGTGTGGTCGCGTGTTACCTGAGACAATCCACCGCCGCGCATCCTGTAAACCCGACTGTCTCCGGACCAGATGCAGGCGAAATGGTCTTGCGCAATCAGCAGCGCTGCAATGGTCGATCCGATAGCCCCGCCCCCCAAGTCAGAGGCATGACGAAAGATCTTGGCATTGGCTTGCCCCAGCCGTTCCAGAAACCGCGCCTTGAGGTCAAGCGCCCCGGCGGGAACGCCCATCGTCCCCAGCTCGGACACGATAGTTTGCGACGCGAAATCCCCCGCCGCATGCCCGCCCATGCCATCAGCGACCAACCACAGGCCGGATCCGGGCATGGCGAGCATACTGTCTTCGTTCACCGCCCGGACACAACCGACATCCGTGCGATGATGGGTCTCGAAATCAAACAGGCCGTCACCCGATGTTATTCTTGTCTGGTCCATTGTCTTCCTCTCCTGCCGGGGCGACTTCTTGCGCGGTCCCCTCCTGGACGTCTTCCGCCTTTGGCCGGGTGTCCGGCGCCGCGGTTTGTTTCGGCTCTGGTGGACGCAGCCGTCCGGTCAACAGCCAGTTGAGCGCTTGCGTGTCGGGCAACCCGTTCACCGCCAGCCAACCCGCCTCGCGCAGGTCGTCGGCGGGATGCCACCAATGGCTCCGGGCAAGCTGCGATTTGTCGTAATCCGCGCTCCGGGCATCCTGAAACAACCGCGCCAGATCACCGTCATGGCGACTGCCCCACAACACTCCGTCAAAGCCGTCCTCAAACGGGGTGCCCAGAACCGCTGGCACCTCAAAGCCGGTCAACAGCGTCTTGGCGCCGCGCGTACCGTCACGCGGCACTTCGAATCCACCGATATGCGTAGACAACACGTCATAGGGCGTCTCATCATGGCTGGGGTGGATCGGCGGCGGGGGCACAAGACCGGTCAGGCAAAACATCAACGGATAGCGTCGGCTCACCTTGTCGCGCGATGCGATGAAAATGCCAAACAACGGCACCCCGAACACGTCTGGCCCAATCCAGAACCGCAAGACCGGCGCATAGCGCCACGCGGCTTCCCAACTGTCGCCAAGTCCCGCTTTCAACGGTGGCAACACGGCTTCGAGCCACTGATCCAGACCAAGGAACTGACCATGCTCCAACCCATGTGCAAGGAAGTCCCCATAGGCAGGGTGCTTGCCATAGATCACCGGGGTGACGGGTATTATTCCAGCGTTGTCGGACACGAGAACTCCGAAATTTCGCGCATCAGGAACGGGATCGTGATGCTGTCAAACTCGAGTCGGAACGTCACCGCCCGCCCGCCGATCTGATGGGTCACGTCCACGCGTGTGCCTTCGATCCTGTTGCGGCCTTGGGTGATGAAATCCATGATCGCCCACCGACCCCCGCCAAAGCGCTGGGTGTTCTCGGCACCCTCTACCCCCGGAATGATCGTCACTGCGATATCCGCGGTGTCATCTGGCCATGTCACCGTTGATCCGCTCGAATTCGCAAAAAGCTGTACGGTGCGGCCCCCAAACCCGATCTGGCTGCCTTCAACGCTTTGCGATGCCGCCACTTGCGTGATCGAGAACGACACCGTCGGCTTGGCACTGTCGGGTTCAAAGAACGCCTGCCGGATGCGTTCGGCGCGGGCAAATTGCGCCAGCGTCGCGCTCGACAACCGTTCGCCAAGTGCGCTGCCATCGCGCGGAACGATCGACCCGTCGCTTGACCGTTCGGTGTGGTCGCGCAGGCGCTCGTTGTAAAACCGATCCATCCGCCCGCCATACCCAAAGAATTCACCAAACGCGGCGGTCGAGATATGCCGCGACCCGCTTCCCGCAAACGGGAAATTCGACGCAACGTTCTGCGTGCAGAACAACGAAATTTCTTCGGTCAGCGCACGTTTCAATTCGTCCATCGTTGCATTGGCCGACACGGTCAGGAATTCCCGCTCGATCTGGTTCACGAACCCGATGATGGTTTCAGGATAAAACGGAATACCCTGACTCAGGGTGTTCAGTGCGTCCTGCAAGCCGCGTTCATCCATCAACGGCGTTGAGGTCCGCCCGGCAAGCTGCCGGTTCTCCAGCAGGGCCGACAACCCGGTCAGAACAATGTCGATGGGCTTGGATGGTCCCTCTTCGCGCACCAGACGATGCCATTTTTCAAACCGCTGCTCGATCTGCTCCAACTGGCGACGCTGCGAGGGTGCGGCAGCAGAGGGCACCGCACGTTCCTGAAACTTGCTCCGGTCGCGCAACATGTTCAGCGCAATCCGCTGAATCGCACCAGACCGCCGCTCTGCCTCATCAAACCCGACATTGGCAAGCTGCCCGCCCACATCGCCAGTGGCCAGCGCCTCGGGGGTGATCTCCATGTTCTCGATCACGTCAAGAAACCGCGACAGACGGGTTTCGTTGTCCACCGCTTCGGCCAGCTTGAGGATGGGCGACGCAAAGGGCGCGGACGCCACCGCAAGCGCGGGATATTGCGGCGCGCCGTTCGACATCGGGACCAGTTCAATCCGGCCCAACATCCCGTTCCATGCCTTGGCAAAGTCTTGGGTATAAAGCGCATGCAGATCGCGGTTCAGCCCGGTCAACTGGCCGTCGTAATCCACACCTTCACCCGGTTCGCCCAGAACCCAGCGTTCATCCTCAAGCCGTTCGGCGGCATTGGCCACCGCGTCCTGAAACACGCTCCAATAGCCGGTGAAGGTAAACAGTCCCGGCACAGTCAGGGAATCGAGCGGACGCCCATCAGTGGTTCGGAACACCACATCCGTCTGCACATCCGCCAGTTCATCAGAAAGCTGGAACGGCGTCATCGCCGCCGCTTGGCTAAGGATCGACGAATAGGCCTGCTGCGCCAACGACAGGGTGGCGATTTCCTTTTGTACCCGTTCCACCAGATCGCGGTTCGGCTTAAGCGCGGGCGTCACCCGTTCATCCAGTTCAAGCATTGCCGCCAGATGTTCGTTGATCTCTCGGTATTCGCCATCAAGCCCCGGCTCGGAATATTCCGGTGCCCAGCTTTCTGCAAAATAAGCCTGAATCGCCAGATCGTCTTCGCGGCCGTCCTGTTCCTTGGCCAGCAGGATATAGACCTTGAGCGCCCGGTAGGCTTCTTCAGTGTTCCCGCTCACCAGAAGCATGGGCAACCGGTTTTCGAGAAACAGCATCATGCGCGGGCGCAGCAGCCGTTCAAGACTGTCGGAATAGGATTCCAGCGCCGCGCTGCGAATGCTGGATCGGCGCGACAGACCCACCCGTTCGCCAAAGGCCTGCGGGCGTGGATTGCCATATCCCGCCGGGATGTCGCGCACTGTTGCCAATGCAGGCAACAACGGGCGGGTCGCAGAGTCGGTGATGATGGTTTCAGCCAGCAATTCCTGCGCCTCGACCGCATAGATCTGCTGCGCGGCATTGGCTTCGCGGATCAATGACGCATTCATCCAGAAGCTATAACCAAACAGCCCCATCGCGGCGACACAGCCCGCCGCGATCAGCGACAGCGCGCCAGTGCGCAAGATCGCCCGACGCCGCATGGCGCGCAGATCGTACCCGACCCAGTCGCGCTCCTCAAAGATCACCTTTTTCAAAAGATCATGCAGGAAATAGCTGCGCCCCTTGCCCGACATGAAGGACGGCTGCACCGACCCGTCGTCAGACGCGATCTTGCCCAAGACCTGATCAATCGGCGTACCCTCTTGGGTGCCCGAAGTGAAATAAAACCCGCGCAGAATGGCATGAGTTTCCTGTGGCTTCTGAAACACCCGGCGCAGGAAATCGTTCACGTTGCGCTGCAACAGCGCCATCTGACCAGGAAAGCTGAAAATCGCTATACGCCCAACGGAATCGGGCTCTTCGTTGAGGCGATCCGTGACCTCGTCAGACAACCGCGTGATCAACTGATCAAATTCAGCCGACACTGTACGATAGGTCTCTTCCTTGCGGTTCTTGGTCTGAAAGGTGATCCCCCAGACAGCCCTGCGCCGGTCTTCACCATACGGTCCAAAGTATTCGCGGAAGCCCGCGATCATGTCCGCCTTGGTGAAGATCGTATAGACTGGCACGTCGATCTTGAGCGTTTCATGCAGTTCCGCCAGACGCGCCCGCACTGCAAGCGCATGACTGTCGAGCGTGTCATCATCCGCCGTCATCATGTCTTCGCACGAAAACGCAAGGATCACACCATTGATCGGCTGGTTGGGTCGTGTCCGTTTGAGCTGTGCCAGAAACGCCGCCCAGCTCATTTTGTCGGCACGCGCATCGCTGTCTTGTGTCGTATAGCGGCCCGCCGTGTCGATCAGCACCGCCTCTTCTGAAAACCAAAAGTCACAATTCTTGGTCCCGCCAAACCCCGCCACCGCAGAGGCATCAGTGCCCGGAAACTCCAGCCCCGAATGCACCAGCGCCGTGGTCTTGCCCGCACCGGGCGGGCCGATGATCACGTACCAGGGCAGATCGTAGAGATAGGTCGGACCCCCGGTTTTCTTGAGCTTGGCCAGCGCCTCTTGCATGCGTTCAGCCAGAACAGTGCCGTCGCCCACAGGCACCTCGACAAGGTTTTCCTCAAGCTCGTCTGCGGCCTTCTTACGCTTGCGGTATTTGAGAAATGCCACCAACGCGATGGTGCCCAGAATAGCAAAGATCAGACCACCGCGCAGCCATGGTGACAACAGCCACTCCGCCCCGGTCATCGGCAAGCCGAACCAGATCGCTGCACAAAGCGAAATCACCCCGATAATCATCATCGGGATGCGGAACCACTTGTGAATCCAAAGCTGCCTCGACTGACGCCACACCCATCTCATAGCCGCTGCTCCTTGCGCAGCAGGATTTCAACCCGCCGGTTCTTGGCCCGTGCTTCGGCTGTATCGGCAGTGTCCAGCGGCTTTGCCGGACCATGGCCCACAACCGTCATACGGTCCGGGTCAGTCAGATGCGGCGCAATCGCGTCGCGCACGGTTTGCGCGCGGGCCTCTGACAGCGCCTCATTGGTCTTGTAGCGCCCGGTGCCGCGCAACGGGATGTTGTCGCTATGGCCTTCCACGATGATCCCGCCCGGTTCGGCCTCTAGCACGGTGCCGATCCGCTGGATCAGTTCACTGACATCTTCCTGAAGATCGGCAGACCCGGACCCGAACCGAAGAAACGCACCCAGACGAACCGAGATGTAATCGCCCTCTTCCTGCACCGATGTGCGCCCCGCTTCGATATCCTGGGCAAGCCGCCCCTGAATACGCTCAAGCTGCCCGGTGGCGGCGGCCTCGTAGACCGGCACGTCCTGTCCGCCTTCGATGGCCACCTCGTTGGGCAGGTCATGCAGCGCGATGATCTGGTTCTGTGCGGCCTGCGCATCGGTGGACAAGATCCACGACAGGCTCGCAAACAGTGCCACAACCATACCGGCCGCGACGCTGCCCACGACCCAAAGCGGCACCCCGCCCTGACGCCGCCGTCCGCCAAGGATCACAGGCACCCATTTATGCGACAAGTCAGTTGTCGGGCGTTCGGTGGTGGACCGGAACCGCTGGTACACTTCCGTACGTACCCTTTGCAACGCAACCGCCCCGTTGGGTTCCGTGCGGTATTTGCCCTGAAACCCAAGTGCAAGGCAGGTCAGCATCAATTCCAGCACGTGCTTGCGCTGCGATGGAAAGGCGACGACCTGTTCGAGATGGTGAAAAAACCCGATCCCGGCGGACCGGTCCCCAAGCAATTCCGCTGCCATCGAGAACTGCTGCCAATATTGCGGGTCATTGCCCGGAACGGTTTGCACGATGTCGTCCGACGTTGCCGCAAGCGCATAGCGCGCGATGTCGATATCCTCTTTCGGAAGACCTGCTTCGTGGCACTTCTGCACAAACTTGGTGATCTCGCGGACCACATGGTCGCGCAGCGGGATCGCGTGCATTTCCACCATGCCGGTGCGCAACCGCCCCAGCAACACAAGCAGATCCGCAGCGGCGGCGATCATTGGGTTGGACGATGCCCCAACATCAAGCCCGGCCCCACGCAGCGCATCCGTAAACGCGATCTTGGGCACATTGCGCACAGGTGCCTGTGCTGGCTGAGCGGCATGCGGGAACTGCATGTCCGGCGGCGTGCCCAGCCCAGATTGAGGCTGGCCGTAGCCTTGGGGCGGGTACTGCGGCGGATAGGGGTGTTGCGGCTGTTGCGGATAGGGCTGCGGGGGATAGCCCGGCGGCGGTGCGCCCGCAGCGGGATATTGCTGATAGGGTGGATACGGCTGTTGCGGTGGCTGGGGCTGTGACGGCGGGACATTGCCACGCGGGCTGAGCGCACCGCCCAGCCATGTGTCCTCTGATCCACGCGGCGGACCTGCGTTTTGCGCAGGCGGTGCTGGATAGGCCGGCGGCGGCGCGGGATAGGGCGGGTAGGGTTGGGGCGGTGGGGGATAATATGGTGGTGCCGCCTGCTGGGGCGGCGGTGGAGGCTGTTGCGGATGCGGCGTCGGGACTTTCACCCCAAAGATTGTACGTTCCCCTTCGGTGGCGGGAGGTGGCGCGGGTACGGCCCCTTGCCCTGCCGGTGGCGCGGGCTGGCGCGGAGGTATCTTCTGACCAAAGACCGTGCGTTCGTCGTCGTCCGATGCCATCTCAACGCTCCTCTGGGATCGCCCACAGCTCCAGTTCAAGGCCTGGCCATGCACCGGCGAAATGCAGACCGATCGCGGGCGCAACCGAGAAGTCGCGCCACAGCGGGCTCATTTTGTCGACCAGGAAATACACATGGTTTGCCACCACCCGGATCTGCGGCGGCGGGTTGGGTGTGTGCACCAGCGTTATGCCCGGCATGTTGTTGACGATGATCTCTTTCATCCGTGTCGACGGGCCGACCTTGCACAATTGCGGGAACTGCTGCTGGATTTGCGTCAGCGGCAAGGCGGCGGACACTTCGATCATGAAAGTCGCGCTGGCAAAAAGGTTCGGATCGTCCACCATGGCGGCAAAGCTGTTTTCGCGGCGCTGTTCCAGCGGCAGGCGCAGCGCCCGGCCCACATCGCGCGACAGCAGTCGGCGGATGTCGTCGACCAGCGGCTTGAATGTTTCCTTCGGATCGTCATGCCGGTAGCGTCCGTAATCGCGCGCGCGGCGGTCGCGTTCTTCAAAGGTGGTCAACTCCCCTGCCAAAGCAACCAAGGCTTCATAAAGGCGTTCGGGATGGACCGCAGGCAATTGCCGTAGATGCCACAGGATCGGCAGGTTCCGGTTCAGAACCATCAGCATCAGATAGTCCTTGTCCTGCATCCCCCCACCCGAGGTCGGGTCCGCCGCGTAGCGTTCCAGCACCTCCAGCCGGGCCTCAACAGATCCGATGACCGATTTCAGATATCCTTCAAATGCGCGATGTGCCGACAATACCAATCCGGTGGGCGGTGTGTTCTGATCCAACGTCACCACCTTGCCGTCGCTGACATCGGCAATGCGGCCAAGCGCGATACACTGGAAGCCTTCCTTGGCCTTGTCCCGCAAGGTGAGTTCAAGACGCGGCACCGCAACCTCAATCGCTTCTTCGGAACGGGCAACGGCGCTGGTGTCGGCCAGCCCGCGTTCTTCCTGAATGACATATCGGGTTCCGGCGTCTTCGGGCATGCCGGTGTCACGGTCGTTCTGCGCCATATTGGGCAGGGTCAGCCAGATGGTCTTGCCGATGGATTCCTCGGGGACATCAATCTCGCGCGGCAATGGGGCCGTGTGCGGCGCATCAAAGGGTGTGCCATCGGCAAAGATGCCAGAGATCAGTTCCAGCTCAAGCCGCCCTTGGCGCAGTTGCGACTGGTCAAACGACATTTCGACAACGCCCCACGGAAACGGAGTAAGATGCCCGGTGCGCGCCGTGACTGTCTTTTCCATATAGCGGTCAGACTGCTGCAAATGCTGGGGCTTGAGAAACAAGCCTTCCTTCCACGCAACTTTACTGAAACGGGACATATGACAAATAAGCTCCACTCAAAAACGCGCGCCGCCAAAATACTGCGAACCTGAAAGTCACTTTGCGGTCTGCGCGCCAAGGCGTCAAGCAAGACAGCATATCTGCTGCCCTGCTCCCTAAGGACCTCTTTCCTGCCCGACCAGAGTACGGTTGCCCGGTTGATCCCCTTTTGGACAGATGGTGACTGGGAATTATTCTGCGATCAGACGTGCGGCCCGGTCAAGATCCTGCGGCAGCGTGATCTTGAAATTACGCTCATCCCCTTGAACGGTCTTGATGGTCAGTCCCGCCAGATGGGCGATTTCGACATCGTCAGCGGCGTCGGTGGTGGCCGCATCATGCGCCCCCAGAATGGCGGCGAACCGGAACGCCTGAGGGGTTTGGGCGCGCCAAAGATCGGTTCGGTCCACCGTGCCGGATGCACAGCCATTGGTTGTTTTCCAGACAGCATCCACGATGGGCAAGGCCGCAAATGCACCGTCGGCATTGGCGAGTTCAGACAGCACGCGGGCAATCAGATCAACGGAACAGAACGGACGCGCAGCATCGTGGATCAACACCGTATCGGGGCTGTATTCCGACAGGCTGTGCAATCCGAGCCGCACTGAATCCGAGCGCGACGCCCCACCCGTGACCGGTTCCAGCAAGCGCATGTCTGAGAGGCCCGCAACTGCCACATTGTAGAGCGACCGGTCGTCCGGGTGGATAACCACGCGTACAAGCCCCACCAACGGCGAGGCCAGCATCGCGCGAATGGTCTGCGACAGCACAACTCCATCACCAAGCGTCAGGTATTGCTTGGGCAGGTCGCGTTCCATCCGCTGTCCGCGTCCGGCGGCGACAATGAGGGCTGCGTTGGTCACATGCGGTCTCCAATAATTACTGCGGATCTTACCATAGGAAACTCGCGGGTCTCCATGACTTACAGGGGTAACCCCACAGGGGCAGTGCATTTTTTGCCGTTGAGCCCCCCAAAAAATCGGCCACCTCAGATTCGAATTTGGCGGGTTCGTATTGGGTAAAATCCTGGCCCATCGACAACTTAACCCGGAAGGGACTGTTGCATTAATCGACCGCGCGCGACAAGCTTCAGTCTTCTGGGGATGAACATGCAGCATAGATCACCTTTCAAGCACCATCGATTTCCGTATGAGATCATTCTGTGCGCTGTCCGTTGGTATCTTCGCTTTTCGCTCTCCTATCAGGGCGTAGTGGATTCGCTTGCAGAGCGCGGGATCAGTGTTGATCGGTCGACCGTGTATCGCCGGGTGATCAAGTTTGGCCCGGAGATCACCAAAAGAGCGGAAAAGCATCTGCGTTGTGCGGGCGTCGATTGGCACGGTGACGACACCTATTTCCGCTTGCCTGCCCGGCGGGATGCCAAAGCGGCCAAATCAATCCTGAGCGGGCTTGAACCGATCGGAGCCATCAAACGCGGCCATATTCAAAACAGTAGTCCAGGCGTCCGCGGTGAAATCCGCTTCATCAGCGGGCTCTTCCAAACCACATGACCCAATGCGCCGCACCGACACTCGAGAAGCCCAGGCAAGCTAACGCAAAAGTCCCCTATTGGGACAGGCAATCAGGCGGCTTTATCGGGGCTGAGGCGGCGGAATGAAATTCGTCTCTGACATGATCCGACCGTTTGAACCGGCCAAAGGACCACCTCCGCAGGACATGCTGCCTTTCATGCGCTGGGCGCTGCACGGGTCTGAACGCGCGATCCTGATTGCCTTTGCGATCACCTTTGTCACCGGCATATCAGAGCTGGTCGCGGCGCGATTCACCGGGTGGGTGATCGACCAGACCGCAATTGCCGAACAGGGCGCATTCTGGGCGACGTTCTGGCCAGTGGTAGTGGTTGGCGTGGTCTTTTTCCTTGTCATCCGACCTTTGATTTTCGTCATGGATGCCGGGGTTACAGGGGTTCTTTTGGGGCCAAACCTGTACCCGATGATCCTTGCACGGCTGAACCAGCACACGCTGGGCCATTCGATGCAGTTCTTCGAGAATGATTTTGCCGGTCGCCTAAGTCAAAAAGCTCTGCAAACCGCTCGTGCGCTGACTGACATGGTGATCGAGGTGTCGGATGTGGTGGTGTATTCTTTCGCCATGTTCATCGGTGCGTTCTTTTTGATGGCGTCGATTGATGCGCGGCTCTTGCTGGTTTTTGTCATCTGGTCCGTCTTCTATGTTGCGGCGCTCCGGTATTTCATCCCGCGCGTGCAAACGCGATCCAAGGCGCGGGCGGGTGCGCGCACGCAGGTCACCGGTCAGGTGGTCGACATTTATTCCAACATTGCCGCTGTAAAGCTCTTTGCGCGCGACGCTGACGAAGACACGGCCACCCGCGCCGCGCTTGACCATTACCGGGATCGGTCGCTGGCCTTTGGCACGTTGTCGGCCGTGTTCCGCATGGTGCTGATGACTCTGGGCGGGATGCTGCCCCTGTTTGCGATCCTTGGCGCGCTTTGGCTTTGGAGCATCGGGAGCGCATCTGCCGGCGACATCGCCATGACGGCGATGATCACCACGCGCCTGTCCATGCTGACCAACCGTCTGGGCCGGGTCGCCATGTCGATCTTCACCAATATCGGAGAGGTTGAAGACGGCATTGGCACGCTGACACCGCAACACGGGATCACCGACCGACCGGGTGCCACGCCATCCGCACCGCGTGGTCCGGTGCATTTTGACACCGTGACCTTTGCTTATGGCGGGGCAGGGCAGGCGTTGACGGGATTTGATCTGACCCTTGCCGAGGGTGAAAAAGTGGCGCTTGTTGGTGCGTCAGGCGCGGGCAAATCGACGGTCGTGTCGCTCTTGTTGCGGCTCTATGACGTGCAAAAGGGCCGGATCACGTTGGGCGGGACCGACATCCGCGACATCACGCAGATTGCTTTGCGCACCGATGTTTCCGTCGTGCGGCAGGAAACGTCGATGTTCAACCGATCCGCGATGGAGAATATCCGCTACGGTCGCCCCAGCGCCACCGATGACGAGGTGTTCGAGGCGGCAAAGCGGGCCTCTGCGCATGATTTCATCCTGGGACTTGTCGATCACAAAGGGCGCACCGGCTATGCAGCGTATCTTGGGGAACGGGGGGTCAAGCTGTCTGGTGGGCAACGTCAGCGGGTGGCGCTTGCCCGGGCGATCCTCAAAGACGCGCCGATCCTTGTTCTGGACGAAGCGACCAGCGCTCTTGATTCCGAGGTCGAGGCCGAAATCCAGACCGCGCTTGATCATGTCATGCAGGGCAAGACCGTTCTGGCCATCGCGCACCGTCTGTCGACCATCGCCAGCATGGACCGGATCGTCGTGATGGATCAGGGCCGTATCGTCGAAATGGGCACGCATGACGCGCTTTTGGCCAAACATGGGCTTTACGCGCGCTATTGGAACAGGCAATCGGGCGGCTTCATCGGGTCCGAGGCCGCGGAATAGCCCTCGACCCGCGCGCGTGGCTGGGGCACAAGCCGCGTCATGACAACAGTAAAGATCAAACGACTTGGCCATTTGGGCGACGGTATTGCCGACGGTCCCATTTATGTGCCCGCAGCGCTGCCCGGCGAAGTGGTCAGTGGTACGCTTGACGGTGAACATCTGCGCGACCCAAAGATCGACACGCCGTCCGAAAACCGGGTCAAAGCGCCCTGTGCTCATGCCAAATCCTGTGGCGGATGCCAGTTGCAACACGCAGCCGATGCGTTCGTGTCTGACTGGAAACGCGATGTGGTGCGACAGGCATTGGCCGCGCAAGGCATTGCGATTGATCTGAACGATCCGATTACCTCACCGGCCCAGTCACGCAGACGCGCGGCGTTTTCGGTAAAGCGCACCAAGAAGGGCGCGCTTGCCGGATTTCACATGAAGGCGTCGGACACGATTGTCGCTGTTCCGAATTGTCAGCTTGTGCATCCTGAGCTGACAGCGGCCCTGCCGATGGTCGAAGCGCTGGGCGTTCTTGGCGCGTCGCGCAAGGGCGAATTGTCGGTGATGCTGACCCATACGGACACGGGGCTGGATGTGTCGGTGAACGGCGGCAAAGAATTGGACGTGGCGCTGCATCAGGATCTGGCCGAACTGGCGCGGACCTATGATCTTGCCCGTATTGCATGGGACGGAGAGATCGCGCTGCAACGCCGCGCGCCGGTCTTGCGGATTGGTCCTGCCGATGTAACGCCGCCGCCGGGCGCGTTCCTGCAAGCGACAAAACAAGGGGAAACCGCCCTGATCGACGCGGTGACCGAGGCTCTGTCAGGGGCAAAACGCGTGGCTGACCTGTTTGCGGGGTGTGGCACCTTTGCCTTGCCGCTGGCACAGAATGCGCTGGTCCATGCGGTCGAAGGCGACCGTGATATGATCAATGCACTGGATCATGCGTGGCGCAATGCCGAAGGGCTCAAGCGGATCACCCACGAGGTGCGCGACCTGTTCCGCAATCCGCTCCAACCAGAAGATCTGGCGAAATGCGATGGCGTTGTGATTGATCCACCGCGCGCAGGAGCGGCCGCGCAGATTGCCGAACTCGCAAAGGGCAAAATTCCGCGCATTGCCCATGTTTCGTGCAATCCGGCCACCTTTGCGCGGGATACCGCTACTTTGATACGGGCCGGATATGATCTTGAATGGGTAAAGGTGGTTGATCAATTTCGTTGGTCGACCCATGTGGAACTTGTGGCGCTGTTGCGTCGACCGAAATAAAGAGGCAGCGCTATGCGCAACAAAGTGTCCGCGTTTCTTGAGCAGACCTGGGTTACAAATTTCATCATTGGCGTGATCCTTTTCAACGCCGTTTTGTTGGGATTGGAAACCTCGGATCACGTCATGGCTGTTGCCGGACCGATCATTCTGTTTCTGGATGGCGTCTGTCTTGCGATCTTTGTCGTGGAAATTCTGCTCAAGCTCTTTGCCCAAGGGTGGCGCTTCTTCAAGAGTGGCTGGAACCTGTTTGATTTCGTGATCGTCGGGATTGCTCTTGTGCCAGCAACGCAAGGGTTCTCGGTGCTTCGGGCGCTGCGCATCCTGCGGGTGTTGCGCGTCATTTCCGCGACACCGCGCCTGCGTCGGGTGGTCGAAGGGTTCATCACCGCGCTTCCGGGCATGGGCAGCGTGTTTCTGCTGATGGCCATTATTTTCTACATCGGCGCTGTCATGGCGACCAAGTTGTTTGGCGATACGTTTCCGCAATGGTTCGGCGATCTTGGCAGCTCGGGCTATTCGCTGTTCCAGATCATGACGCTTGAATCCTGGTCCATGGGGATCGTGCGGCCCGTGATGGAGGTTTATCCCTATGCGTGGGCATTCTTTGTGCCGTTCATCATGGTCACCACCTTTGCCGTGGTGAACCTTTTGGTGGGCCTGATCGTGAATTCGATGCAGGACGCCCATGCCGAGGAATCGAACGAAAAGACCGATGCCTACCGGGATCAGGTGTTGTCCCGCCTTGAAGCGATCGAAAAGCGTCTGGATCGGCAGTAAGTCTGAGGGATTGACTCACGCTTTCGTTTTCCAGTTGGCCACAAACTCTGGTACAGTCCAGAAAAAGCAAATCGGGCAGTCTGTTTCCAATGTTTCGAATCCTGTGTCTTCTGGCGCTTGTCCTTGGTCTGACGGCCTGTGGAAAGTTTCCGACGTATAATGGCCCCGAGGTCACGCGCGTGATCGTCGAGAAAGGCGATCGCAAGATGTATCTGCTGCATCATAACGCGATCCTCAAAACCTACGATATCGGGCTAGGCTTTGCGCCCGAAGGTCACAAGGAAATCGAAGGCGATGGCAGAACGCCCGAGGGCGAATACCTGATCGACCGTCGCAATCCGAACAGCGCCTTTTACTTGTCTATTGGAATTGATTACCCGCGTCCGCGTGACATCGAAAACGCGCGCCGCATGGGCAAATCTCCGGGCGGAGACATCTTTATCCACGGTCGCCCGTGGAAGAACCGCAAGGGCGGGCGCGATTGGACATGGGGCTGTATTGCCGTGACCAACCGCGAAATGCGCGAGATTTATGCGATGGTGAAGAACGGCACGCCGATCACCATTAACCCCTGAGAAAGGTAAGCCCGGCTGACCAAATGTTTCGCGCGCGAAACAATGGGGCCGGACCGGACCTAATCACGAAGGTGCGTTGACGGGGGTGAATCCGGTTGCTTCGGGTGTTGCCAGAATGAGGTTCCACCAGATTTTGCCGTTCTCTTCCTGAAACCACGAAAACCCAAGCTCGCGTGCGGTGGGATCAAGGATCACCGTACGCGTGTTGGTGGCTTCCATCCAGGCGGCCAGCGTTTCCAGCTCGGTCTCATAGGTTTCCGAAATCGCCTCGCCTACCAACTTGCCGGAATACCCGGCGCGCTGGATGCGGGTGATGGGCGACGATCCGTCCGATCCGAAATGCCAGGGGCGGTTTTGAATGCTCATGTCGCGCGCATGGGTTGCCGCCGCAGCGTTCAGCCGCGCGTCAAATTCCAGTGTCGCTGCACCAGACGCCTGCCGCAACGCATTGATGGCGTCCAGCATACGGAACTGGATACGTCCGGTGTCGCTGGGGCGAATGCGGTACAGCTTGGGAAGAGGTTTGCCATCGGCTCCAAGCGTCGGGGGTGTCGGTGCGCCAGCGCAGGCAGTCAGTGCCATTGCGGCTGCACCCAAAAGAAATGTCGAACGCTTCATGTCAGGCCATCCAAGATAAGTCTAAGCCGGGCTTAGCCCCAGACATGGGTGGGATCAAACACACAAAGCCGAGATTTGCCGAAATGACATTCCTTTGAATTGCGACTGAGGCATTGACGCCATATATGTATATGCGTTCCACGTATAACTATTTGCACATGAAGAGGCCATAAGATGGCAAAAACCCTGCGTTTTCCCTTCAATCGCCGCAGCTTTCTGGCTGGGTCGGCTGCAATGCTCGCCACGCCCGCAGTGGCGCAAGACGTCAATGATGGCTCTACCGTCGAGATTGAGCGCGATCTGTCGCAGTCTGTCCGGCGCAATGTATCAAGCTTCCGGACACTGGACTGGCAGCCTTACTTCAGCGATCTGAACAAGGGTGCGATCCTTGTCGACATCGATTCGCGGGCGCTTCACTATTGGGAAGAGAACGGAAATTACCGTCTTTACCCATCCTCCGTGCCGCTGACCGACGACCTGACACGACGTGGCCGGACCTTGGTGACCCTCAAAGATCCAGAGCCGGATTGGCGCCCGACACCGTCGATGAAGATTCGCAATCCTGAATGGCCCGACTACGTTCCACCCGGCCCGGACAACCCGCTTGGCACACGGTCGTTGCACCTAAGCTGGACCTACTATCGCATTCACGGAACCCACGATACGCGCAAAATCGGACGTCGATCATCGAATGGGTGCATTGGTCTGTATAATGAGCATATCGAAGAGCTTTATGAATTGGCACAAGTGGGCACTCAGGTGTTGCTAATTTGACGACATGATGGTGGGCCAAGAAAGTTGTGCGATAAGATAGATTTGCATTTACCACTATATACTGGTTAGAGAGTCTTACGAGGTAAGTCTTGGGTGCCTGTCGTGTGATGCTTTTGCGCGCCGACATGCAAATTTCTGGAGGTTAACATGAATAAATTCGTTCTCGCCGCTGCGTTTGCTGGTGCTGCTTCGACAGCAATGGCCGGTTCTTACGCTAAAGATGACGTGATGATGGAGCCGGTTGTTGTGGTTGAAGAAGCCGCTGCAAGCTCCTCATCCGCAGGCCTCATCATCCCGCTGGTCGTTATCGCCCTGCTGGCTGCTGCTGCTGCTGACTAATAGTCCACGGCGGACTACTCTATCGAAAAAGGCGGTGCGTTTGCACCGCCTTTTTTGTTTCCAGGTCGCAGTAACGGCCAGATTCAATCAATCCAACCGTTCAGGTTTTCTTCGATCACCGCAGACAACGCCGCGATATGAGCGTCGTCATCATTGAGGCACGGAATATAGGTGAAGTGCTCACCGCCGGCCTCTTCAAAGCTTTCCTTGATCTCTTCGTTGATCTCTTCGAGCGTTTCGATGCAATCGGCGGAAAATGCGGGTGCGCAAACCGCAATATTTTTCTTGCCGTCTTCTTCGGCAAGCCGCGCCACTTCTTCAACGGTATAGGGCTTGAGCCATTCTTCCGGGCCAAACTTGGACTGGAAGGTCGTCATGATTTCCGAATCTTCCCAGCCCAGCCGTTCCTTGAGCAGGCGAGTCGTTTTTTGGCACTGGCAATGGTAAGGATCGCCCTCCAAAAGATAGCGCTTTGGCACGCCGTGGTAGGAACACACAAGGATATCCGGGCGTTTTTCGATCTTGTCATAAGCGCGTTCGATGGATTGGGCCAAGGCCTCGATATACATCGGGTGCTGGTAATACGGATCGACGGTGCGCACCGAGGGTTGCCACTTTTCCTTCATCAGGGCGCGGAAAAATTCGTCATTCGCCGTGGCGGATGTCGCGCCCGCGTAATGCGGATAAAGCGGGAAAAACAGGATCTTGCGGCATCCGGCCTCGACCATCGCGCGGACCTTTGATTTGGTCGACGGGTTGCCGTAGCGCATGCAGAAATCGACCATGACCTGATCGCCGTACCGGTCCTGCATTGCTTTGGTGACTTTGGCGGTCTGATCTTTGGTGATCGTCATAAGCGGGCTTTCGCCCTGATCTTCGTTCCAGATCGACTTGTACGCCTCACCCGAGCTGAACGGGCGTTTCGTCAGGATGATAAGCTGCAACAACGGCTGCCAGAGCCACGGGCTGTAGTCGATCACCCTGCGGTCCGACAGGAACTCGTTCAGGTATCGGCGCATCGGCCAATAGGTGTAGTTGTCCGGTGTGCCAAGATTGGCCAGAATAATCCCTACACGCCCTGCCGATACCTTGGGGTGATCGGTCGGAGCGTGGATCGGGCGTTGTGCGGTTTTCGTGGCGTCCAGCATCGGGCCTGCATCCTTAACGTCGTTTAGCGGGCTAACTAACCTCTATCGCGGTCAGGTCAATCTTTCAGCGGTGTTTCCACCGTGTTCAAGGCATCTGCAAGACTTTGTGCCGCGGAACCGGGTCGTAAAGGCTGCGGTTGTGAGGCATCCGGGGCCCATCCCGTCAGGGTGATCAATTCGAATGTGGCGGTTATCCTGCCATTGCCGTCCGAATACGCATCGGAATAAAGCGCCATTGCCCGTGACAGTACATCCCTGCGGGTGCTGTGTTTGATCCGACCCGACAAAGCATTGGTTTCACCCATTGCACGCAGATCGTGCATCAGGTGCAGGGGCGTTGCGTAGCTTGTCGTCAAAACTGCACTATCCGCCACCGGAAGGGCCAGACCCGCCCGTTGAAGCAAGGCGCCAAGATCACGAATTTCGCCCATGGGCGCCACACGCGGCGATAGACCGCCGGTCACTTCGATTTCGGCTTGGCCAAGGGCGGCGCGCAATTCCTGCAATGTCTGCCCGCCTAGCGCCTGTACCAGCAGCAACCCATCCGGTTTTAGCGCGCGGCGGCATTGGATAAGCTGACCCACCGGATCATTCGCCCAATGCAGCGCCATTGCGTGCACCACCAAATCATGCGCGCCTTCGGTCAGGTCCAGCACATCATCATCGCTGACAATATGCGCGGTTTCAAAGGCGGTCTGCCAGACCTGCGGAAAGGGCGTCACAATTGCCGGGGATTGAAAGGGTTTGTTAACCAAAGACAGGCGATCCTGAATATCGGCCAACGCCTCTTCGTGCAAAAACAGCGCAGGCTTGCGGGATGCGCGGGCGCGATTCCGCGTCAGCGCGGTGCGGTCAAACAGGATCGGAGCTTCGGACATGAGCGGGAAATAGGATGCTCCAGACAGGATTGCAAACCGTGCTGCGCATGATTTATCCGCCGCGCTGCCTTGCTTGCGGCGGGCTGGTGGAGCAGGACAACGGGCTGTGTGCGGCCTGTTTCAAGGAAACGCCCTTTATCACCGGGCTTGTGTGTGACCTGTGTGGCGTGCCGTTGCCCGGTCTGTCCGACGATTTGGTGTATTGTGATGATTGCCTGTCTATCGGGCGTCCGTGGGTCAAAGGACGGGCGCCGCTGCGCTATGAAGGGGTGGCGCGCAGGCTGGTTCTTGGCCTCAAACATGGGGATCGGCACGACATTGTCGACACCGCTGCGGATTGGATGGTTGGCGCGCTGGCCCATAACATGCCTGACGATACAATTGTTGTTCCCGTGCCGCTTCACCTTGGGCGGTTGCTGCGCCGTCGCTACAACCAATCTGCGCTGCTGGCACAGGCGATTGCGCGGCGCACCGGGTTTGGCTTTTGTCCCGATGCGCTGTGCCGGACGCGGCGCACCCAATCTTTGGACGGCAAATCGCGCGATGCCCGCTTTGCGGAACTGTCGGATGCGATTGGGTCAAACCCCCGCAAAGCGATGCTGTTGCGTGACCGTCCCGTGCTGCTCGTCGATGACGTGATGACCTCTGGTGCGACGCTGGCGGCCTGTGCCGTGGCGTGCCAAAGTGCACAGAGCCGAGAGATTTATGTCACGGTTCTGGCGCGCGTTGCAAAGGCGGCTTAAATCCCTGACAAACGTGTTAGGGAAAATGCCATGAAAAACATCGAAATCTATACGTCTCCGCTCTGCGGATTTTGTCATGCCGCCAAGCGTTTGTTGACGCAAAAAGGCGCATCGTTCACCGAGATTGACGTGCTCGCACACCCGGACCGCAAACCCGAGATGATACAGCGCGCCAATGGTGGCCGGACTGTGCCGCAGATTTTTATCGGCGACATACATGTTGGCGGGTGCGATGACCTGTTTGCGATGGACCGGTCGGGCAAGCTTGATCCGCTGCTTGCGGTCTGACGCGGATGCGGGTGGCGCTGTTACAGATCACCTCGTCCGATGATCCACAGGATAACCTGCGGACGGTCTCCGGCCTAATGCAAGGGGCGGTGTCGGATGGGGCCGGGTTCGTTCTGACGCCCGAGGTCACGAACTGTATCAGCAACAGCCGTAGCCATCAGCGCAGCGTCCTGCACCACCAGAAAGACGATCCCACACTGGCGGGTCTGCGTAACGATGCGGCGCGTCTGGGCGTTTGGTTGTTGATTGGGTCGCTCGCGCTCAGGGCGGACCCGCCGGAAGAGCGGTTTCTCAACCGGTCGTTCCTGATCGCCCCAAATGGCGACATCGCGGCGTGGTACGACAAGCTGCACATGTTCGATGTGCAGGTGACCGAGACGGAAACCTTCCGCGAATCTGCCGGGTTTGCCCCGGGGGATCGTGCTGTTCTGGCTCCCACGCCTTTTGGCAAGATCGGCATGACGATCTGCTATGATCTGCGGTTTCCGTACCTGCACCGCGCGTTGGCGCAGGCCGGTGCGGATATCCTGACGGTGCCAGCGGCGTTTTCGCCCGCGACAGGGCCAATGCATTGGGAACCGCTGTTGCGGGCGCGGACGATTGAAACCGGGTGTTTCGTTCTGGCCCCGGCACAGGTCGGCCAACACAGGGTCAGCACGGGCAAACCCCGCACAACCCATGGTCATTCACTTGTCGTGTCGCCCTGGGGCGAGGTGCTTTTGGATGCCGGACAGCGGCCCGGGGCGTGTTGTGTTGACCTGAGCCTGTCTGACGTGGCAAAAGCGCGACATAAAATTCCCTCTTTACAGCATGATAGACAATTTTCTGGCCCCTCATGAGCGACAGCAGCACCCTTGCCATTTCCTTGTTCAGCGAACTTCTGACGGCGGATCAGTTGTTGCGGAACCGGTTGACTCGGGTGTTGCCCAACAAGATGGAAATCTCGCATTTCTCGGTGTTGAACCAATTGGCGCGGGGTGGGTCTGAAAAAACGCCGGCACAATTGGCCAAGGCGTTTCACGTCACCCGTGGGGCGATGACCAATACGTTGGGCAAGCTTGAGGCGGCGGGATATGTGCATATCCGCCCCGATTGGGATGATGCGCGCCGCAAGCAAGTATCGATCAGCCCGGCAGGTCTGGCCGCGCGGGATGCGGCGGTGGCGGCGATCGCGCCGTTGATCAACGAGATGGTTCAGGAATTGGGCGACGCCAAGGTGCGCGCGGCAATCCCGGTGCTTCGGGAATTGCGGGTCAAGCTGGAAGAGCCGGACAATCGGGGATAGCCGCCAGCGCTAGGTTCGTTTCACCGCGACGGTGGCATAATTCACGCTCAGGTCACGGTCCGACAGGCGCCATTTCCATGACACAGGATTGAACAGAAACCCTTTGCGGTCCACCGGATCAAGGCCCGCATTGCGCAGATGCGCATAAAGCTCGTCCGGGGTGATGAACTTGGCCCAGTCGTGCGTGCCCTTGGGCAACCAGCGCATCACGAACTCTGCCCCTACAATCGCGGCGGCAAAGCTTTTGGCGTTGCGGTTGATCGTCGAACACAGATGCAGGCCACCGGGTTTGAGCAGGGCCCGACACGCCGTGAGAAACGCCAAAGGATCGGCCACATGTTCGATGACTTCCATGCTCAGCACGATATCGAACTGTTCACCCGCGTCGGCCAATGCCTCGGCTGTGGTGTGGCGGTAGTCGATGATCAGCCCCGATTGCAGCGCATGAGCCTGCGCCACGGGGATGTTGCTGCCCCCGGCATCAATGCCCAGCACGGACGCCCCAAGCCGTGCCATCGGTTCACACAACAAACCACCGCCGCACCCAACATCCAAGAGCCGCAGCCCCTCGAATGGGCGTGATTGGGACAGGTCGCGGTCAAATTCGGCAGCGATCTGTGCGGTGATGTAGTCCAGCCGTATGGGGTTCATCATGTGCAACGGCTTGAATTTGCCATTGGGGTCCCACCATTCGGCGGCCATGGCCTCGAACTTGGCGATTTCAGATGGATCGACAGTTGTCGTGCCCGTCATCGAACATTTCCCCATGGTCTTTTGGTATTTGCTGCCAATATAGATTGGGTATGGATAAATTCCCGAGCCAAAAGCGCGCAGTGCAGTACCTTTATCCCCCTATCGACCCGTATGACCAGCGCATGCTGTCAGTTGGGGATGGGCACAATGTCTATGTCGAACAATGCGGTGCCGAAGACGGAATTCCGGTGATCGTGCTGCATGGCGGCCCCGGAGGCGGCTGTAGCCCGTCGATGCGGCGCTACTTTGATCCCAAGGTGTTTCGCGTTGTGCTGTTCGATCAGCGCGGCTGTGGCCGGTCGCGGCCCCATGCCAGCGTCACCAACAACACCACCTGGGATCTGGTCGCTGACATCGAGCTGATCCGCGAAACGCTGGACATTGAGACGTTCATTGTCTTCGGCGGAAGCTGGGGCGCCACATTGGCCCTGATCTATGGCATCAGCCATCCGGAACGCGTGCGCCATCTTGTTCTGCGGGGCGTGTTCACCATGACAAAAGCCGAGCTGGACTGGTTCTATGGCGGCGGCGCTGGGCAGTTCTGGCCGGAAACATGGGCGCGCTTTGTCGATCTGATCCCCGAAGATGAACGCGACGACTTGATCGGGGCCTATCACCGGCGGCTGTTTTCTGGCGATCTGCGCACCGAAACACGGTTCGCGCGGGCGTGGTCGGCATGGGAAAACGCGCTGGCGTCGGTCTATTCCAGCGGGTCTGGTGGGGAATCGCCCGGCGACTACGCCCGCGCCTTTGCGCGGCTGGAAAACCACTACTTCATCAACAACGGCTTTCTTGAGGAAGACGGGTGGATTCTCAAGAACATTGATCGGCTTGCCGGTATCCCGGGGGCGATCGTTCAGGGGCGTTATGACATGATCTGTCCGCCTGTCCGTGCCTGGGAATTGGCGCGAGCGTGGCCCGACTGTGATCTGCGGATGGTGCGGAACGCTGGTCATGCGTTGTCCGAACCCGGCATCAGCGCGGAGTTGGTCAGAATTATGGACGGAATTTCAACGACTTAAGTTTTAGCCCGGAATAGGTGTTTACACACCGCCCGCGCTTGGTAACGTATGCAAGCCACGAAACCCAAGGTTAAGCCACAAGTTGCAATCAGTCATTCGCATCATTCTTCAGCGTCTCGCGCTTGGGCTTTTGACGCTCTTCGTTGTCTCAATCGTTATCTTTACAGCCGTGAACATGCTGCCCGGGGATTTTGCGCAGGCTATTCTGGGCCAAGGCGCAACACCCGAAGCAGTTGCGTCGATCCGCCGGGATCTTGGGCTCGATCAGCCGCCGATCACGCGGTATTTTCAATGGCTTGGTGGCGCGCTTCAGGGCGATTTGGGCAATTCCTTTGCGCAGGCCAACTTCGCCAGCTTTGTCGGTGCCGACAGTGGCGTGCGCACCACGGTGGCGCAGCAAATCGCGCCCCGGTTCGAAAACACCATGTTTCTTGCTGCTGTGACCGCGGCGATTGCGGTGCCTGTCTCGATCACGCTGGGCATTCTGGCTGCATTGTTTCGCAATTCGGTGTTTGACCGGGCGACCAATATCACCACGCTGACCTCGATCTCGTCGCCCGAGTTTTTTCTGGCCTATGTTCTGATCCTGTTTCTGGCTGTGCTGAACCCTGTCTTGCCATCGCTGTCCAACATCTTTGAAGGCATGTCGTTTGGTGAACGGCTTGAGAAAACGCTGTTGCCCGCGCTGACGCTGACCCTTGTGGTGACGGCGCATATGATGCGGATGACGCGCGCCGCGATCATCAACCTGCTGGCCTCGCCCTATATCGAAATGGCGCGGCTCAAGGGGATGTCACCGATGCGCGTGATCGTAAAGCACGCGCTGCCCAATGCGCTTGCGCCCATCATCAATGTGATCGCGCTCAACCTTGCGTATCTCATCACCGGGGTGGTCGTGGTCGAGGTGGTGTTTGTCTATCCCGGCATTGGGCAGCTTTTCGTCGATAGCGTGAAAATCCGTGACATCCCGGTGGTTCAGGCCTGCTGCCTGATCTTTGCCGCCGCCTATATTCTGCTGAACCTGACGGCGGATATCATGTCGATCCTGTCGAACCCGCGTCTGAGGCATCCGAAATGAACACGCTTCTGACATTGGCCGTTTTGCTTTTGGGCATTGCTGCCCTTGGATGGGTGTTTCGGTTCGCCGGCCAAAAGGCAACGGCCAACGCACCGACGTTCCGTGATATGCCGTTTGCCGTCGCTTTTGGGTATATTCTGGGAACCAGCCTGTTGCTGTTCTCGGTCTGGTATTTCGTCCAGCCCACCGTGACCGAGGCGGGTACGCCCAATGCCGGGGTCGTGTTCTTTCGCTGGGCGGTGCAGTTCTTCATCGTTTGCGCCATCGCTGCCTACCTGTTTCGTGCGCTGGGCCGGACCGTTGGCACCGTGGGCAGCAAGAAATTGTTTCGCCAGATGCCCCTGACGGCGAGTTTTGGTGTGTTGATCGTGATCATCTATGCTGTCACTGCGATCTTTGCCGTTTGGCTGGCGCCGCATGGTCAGGAAGAGATTTTTGCCAAGGTCAACGTCCTGCCCGGTGGAAATCCCGCGACTGGAGGCGACCCGCTGCATCCTTTGGGCACCGACCAGATCGGCCGGGATCTGCTAAGTCGGTTGATCTATGGCGCACAGAACACGGTGGGCATTGCTTTTGTCACGACCTGTCTGGCCTTCTTTCTGGGTGGAACACTTGGCTTTCTTGCAGCCACCTTGCAGGGCTGGCTGGACCAACTACTCAGCCGCACGGTGGATGTGTTGATGGCCATTCCATCGCTGATCTTTGCGCTGTTGCTGATGACAATCGCAAGCGCATGGGCCGGATCGGAACGGTGGCTGCTGACCATTTACATGATCCTGATCATCGCTGTGATCGACAGCACGCGGGTGTTCCGCCTTGCCCGCGCCGTGGGTCTGAACATCGTGGTTATGGATTATATCGAAGCGGCCAAACTGCGTGGTGAAGGGCTGTCCTATCTGATCTTCAAAGAAATCCTGCCCAACGCGATGGCACCGCTTCTGGCTGAATTCGGTCTGCGGTTTTGCTTTGTTTTCCTTACAATCGCGTCGCTGTCGTTTCTGGGTGTCGGTATTCAGCCACCGCTGGCCGATTGGGGCACGATGGTGCGCGATTCGGCGCAGTTCATCAACTTTGCCGCGTTCTCACCCCTTACAGCCGCGTTGCCACTGCTGGCGGCGGGCGCAATTGCGTTGCTGACCGTTGGGGTAAATTTCGTGGTCGACTGGATGCTGCACAAAAGCTCGGGGTTGAAGGAATGACCAACCTTGTTGAAATCCGCGATATCTGGATGGAAGGGCGCAGCGATGAGACGTGGTCACCAATCATCAACGGTGTCAGCCTTGATCTGAAAAAGGGCGAAGTGCTGGGCCTGATCGGGGAATCCGGCGCAGGCAAATCCACGCTGGGTCTTGCCACGATGGGCTTTACCCGCGACGGCGTTCGGATCTCCAAGGGCTCTGTCATGTTTGACGGGATTGACCTGATCGCCGCGTCTGCTGCGCAAAAGCGTGAGCTGTTGGGCAAACGCATCGCCTATGTGGCGCAATCTGCCGCCGCGAGTTTCAACCCGGCGCACAAACTGATGGATCAGCACACCGAAGGCCCGGTGCAGCACGGCGTCATGAGCCGCGCCGAAAGCGTGGAAGACGGAATAGAGCTGTATCGCCGATTGCGTCTGCCCAACCCCGAAGAGATCGGGTTCCGGTATCCGCACCAGGTGTCTGGTGGGCAATTGCAGCGTGCGATGACGGCGATGGCGATGTCTTGCCGTCCTGACCTCATCATCTTTGACGAACCAACCACCGCGCTGGACGTCACCACCCAGATCGAAGTGCTCGCCTCGATCCGCGATATTGTGGAACAGTTTGACACCGCCGCGATCTATATCACCCATGATCTGGCTGTCGTCGCGCAGATGGCAGACCGGATCAAAGTCCTTCTGAAGGGGGACGAGGTCGAAGAGGCTGACACCCGCACGATGCTGTCGCATCCGACCGAGGACTATACCAAAAGTCTCTGGGCGGTACGTGCCTTTGAACGCCCGCAAAAGCCTGCTGTGCACACAAAGTCGACCCCGGTTGTGTCGGTGCAGAATGTCTCTGCTGCCTATGGCAAGATCCCCGTCCTGCATGATGTCAGTTTTGACATCCACGAAGGCCGCACGGTCGCCGTTGTGGGGGAATCCGGGTCTGGCAAATCAACAACGGCGCGGTGCATCACTGGTCTTTTGCCGCCCAATCAGGGTGTGATCCAGTTCGATGGTCAATCGCTTCCTGCGAGCTACAAACAGCGCAACAAGGATCAGCTACGTCAGGCCCAGATGATCTACCAGATGGCTGACACCGCGCTGAACCCGCGCACGACCATCGGAGACATCATTGGCCGTCCCGTGCAGTTCTACATGGGCCTCACGGGCAAGGCGAAACGTAAGCGCGTGGAAGAGCTGTTGGACGAGATCGAATTGCCAGCGGATCAGTATATCAATCGCCTGCCCAGTGAACTCTCGGGCGGTCAGAAACAGCGCATCGGAATTGCCCGCGCCTTGGCGGCAGAGCCTAAATTCATCATCTGCGATGAGGTTACCAGTGCGCTTGACCAATTGGTGGCCGAAGGCATCCTCAAACTGCTGGCGCGGTTACAAGATGATTTGAAACTCAGCTACATGTTCATCACTCATGATCTTGCGACGGTCAAAGCCATCGCTGACGAAGTTGTGGTGATGAAAGAAGGCAGGGTTGTGGAACAGGGCCCCAAAACTGAAATGTTTGTGCCGCCACACCATCCGTATACTGACCTTTTGCTCAGCTCTGTGCCCGAAATGGATCCAGACTGGCTTACGAATCTGCTCAACGAACGTGGAGTTGATAACATAGGCGATGCAGCCGTTGATAAGATGACATGAGAATCGGTCCATAAAGGACTGTCAGGCGGCTCTAGACCGCTCGTTAACACAGGGAGACAACAATGACTCGCATTTCAAGACGTGGACTTCTTCAATCCGGTGCTGCCGCCGGTGTTCTGGCAGCCAGTGGCCTGCCTCTTCGCGCACAGGCCAGCCGTGGTGGCAGGCTACGCGCGGGCTTGTCCGGTGCCAACACGTCCGACAGCTGGGATGGCCGAACGCATTCCGACCTCTACATGATCGCCAGTGCCCAAGGCGCGGTGTTTGACAGTCTGACTGAGGTGAACGCCGATGGATCGCTGACGGGTGAACTTGCCACCGATTGGGATGCAAGCCCCGACGCGAAAGTTTGGACGTTCAACCTGCGTCAGGGCGTGACCTTCCACAACGGCAAGCCGTTTGGCGCGGATGACGTGATCGAATCCCTTCAACTTCATATTGCCGAAGGCGCAAAATCCGCTGCCCAGCCGATCGTTGCCGCCATCACCGAGATGAAAAAGATCACCGATCATCAGGTGCAGTTCACACTAGAAGCAGGAAATGCGGATTTCCCTTATCTGATGTCCGACTATCACCTGCTGATCTATCCCGCGGGCCAGATCGAAGAAGCCATTGCCAAGGGGATCGGCACAGGCCTTTACAAGGTTGAAGCCTTTGAGCCGGGTGTCCGCATGGTCGCCAGCCGCGTGGACGGCCACTACAAAGACGGCAATGCCGGCTGGTTTGACGAGATCGAATATATCGCGATCAACGACAATACGGCCCGGATGAATGCGCTCATGACGGGTCAGGTTGATGCGATCAACCGGATCGACTTCAAGACCGAAGCGCTTCTCAAAGCGAACCCAATGGTTCGCATTCAGGAAGTCACCGGCAACCAGCAATACACCTTCCCGATGTTGACCAACATCGCGCCTTTCAACGATGTGAACGTCCGTAAAGCATTGAAATACGGCGTCAATCGTCAGGAAATGGTGGACAAGATTCTGCTCGGTCACGGCCGTGTTGGCAACGACACCCCGATTGGTCCGGCCAACCAATATTTCCACTCCGAGATGGAACAGATCACGTATGATCCTGATCGTGCCAAGTTCCACCTGAAAGAGGCGGGTTTGGATTCGTTGGATGTGGATCTGTCCGCATCAAACGCGGCGTTCGAAGGCGCTGTTGATGCGGCGCAGCTGTATCAGGCATCGGCCAAGGCTGGTGGGGTCAACATCAACGTGGTGCAGGAACCTGCGGACGGGTATTGGTCAAACGTCTGGCTGAAAAAGGCATGGTGTGCCTGCTATTGGTCTGGTCGCGCGACCGAGGACTGGATGTTCTCAACCGCGTATGAGGCCGGTGTGCCGTGGAATGACAGCCAGTGGGATCGTGACGACAGCCCCCGCTTCCAGGACCTGCTGATCGAAGCCCGTGCTGAGCTTGATTCCAACAAGCGCCGCGAGATGTATTTCGAGATGCAGGAAATCCTGCGTGATGACGGCGGCGTGGTTCTGCCGATGTTTGCCAACTACGTGCAGGCCCTCTCGACCAAGATCGCCACATCCGAAACTGTGGGCAACCTCTGGCAGATGGACAACGGTCGTATGGCCGAACGGTGGTGGATGGGTTAAGCCCCACCAACTGTAACACCGAAACGCCCCATCAGATTGGTGGGGCGTTTTCATTTGTCGGTCGGGACATTGGCTTACAAATGCGTCTCGTAATCCGACACCAACAGGTGCAAGGGCGGTTCGTCTTCCTCTATGTTTGAAAACCGCCCAATCGGCTGTTCAAAGATGTTGTCGGTCAGATCATCATTCACGGTCGAAACTTCACCGATAAGAACATCCCCGCCTTCGCCCCAAAATGCATGCCAGTTGTTTGGGAAAAGCGTGACAGAGGCGCCGGGATCAAGCTTGAGATGCCCTCCGGCTGGAAGGGTGCGGATTACGCCATCCACCATAACCGACACATCTGTGGTTCGGTCGATCCCACCTTCGGCATCCGCCATGAACAGTTCAATCACCAACGTGCCCCCACCTCTATTGATGATGTCTTCGACCTTCAGGTCATGCCGGTGCATCGGGCTTAGCTGACGCTCGCGCGATATCATGATCTTTTCGGCATAAAGCATCGCGCTTGTCTTGCCCAAATCCGCGTTCAGCCCGTTGCGCGTGGTGAACAGGAACAGGCCCAGATCATCGAAGGTTTCGGTGCCGTAATCGGTGATATCCCATCCCATGCGTCGCGCCTTGATCTCGGTGTGATCACTGGATCGCAGCGCTTCTGGCGACAGGTAGGCAAAGGCTGGCAAGACATAGCCGAAAGACCGGATGAATGCGTCGCCTTCGCGTAGAATGTCGTTGATGCGGGACCGTTTCATAAGCGCCTCGTTCAGGGTGATGGCGCTAACATACGCACGTTGCCGCGCGCATGAAAGCCATCTTACCCCCGGCCGATTCTGCCCGGAATTACAACACGTAGCGGCTCAGGTCGGTGGAACGGGTCAACTCGCCCAGGTGGGTTTCGACAAACGCTGCGTTGACAATCACTGCATCGCCGCCTCTGTCCGGGGCGTCAAAGCTCAGATCTTCGAACACCCGCTCCATCACCGTGTAAAGCCGCCGCGCACCGATGTTTTCAATACTCTGGTTCACGTCCGCCGCGATCTTGGCCAATGCCGCAATCCCGTCTTCGGTGAAGGTCACGGTCACCTCTTCTGTCGCCATCAAGGCAGTGTATTGCAGCGTCAACGCATTGTCCGTTTCGGTCAGAATACGCACAAAATCCTCTTCGGTCAGCGCCCGCAAGGTCACCCGGATCGGCAAACGGCCCTGCAATTCGGGCAACAGATCCGACGGTTTCGCAATGTGGAACGCGCCGGATGCGATGAACAGGATATGGTCAGTCTTGACCGGCCCGTGTTTCGTGCTGACCGTCGTGCCTTCGATCAGCGGCAACAAATCGCGCTGCACGCCCTCGCGGCTCACATCACCGCCCCGAGTTTCCTGCCGCGCCGCAACCTTGTCGATCTCGTCGAGGAACACGATCCCGTTCTGTTCAACCGCCTCCAGGGCGAGTTCCTTGATCTGATCGTCATCCAGCAGCTTGTCCGCTTCTTCCGCGATCAGCGTTTCATAGCTCTCGGCAACCGTCATTCGCTTGCGCACGGTCCGCCCCGAGAACGCTTTGCCGAACAGGTCGCCAAGGTTCATCATCCCGCCGCCGCCCATATTGGGCTGGCCGGGAATATCCATCGTTGGAAATGGGCTTGAGGTGTCCATCAGCTCAAGCTCGATCATGGTGTCGTCCAGCAACCCATCCTTGAGCTTTTTGCGGAACATCTCACGTGTGCCTTCGCGCGCGCCGTCGCCTGTGATGGCGTCAATCACACGCTCTTGGGCGGCCTCATGTGCGCGCGCCTTGACGTCTTCGCGCATCAGGTCGCGGGTCATGGCAATCGCGGCATCTACCAGATCACGGATGATCTGTTCCACGTCACGTCCAACATAGCCCACTTCGGTAAACTTGGTGGCTTCAACCTTGATGAACGGCGCCTTGGCCAGCTTGGCCAGACGGCGGCTGATCTCGGTCTTGCCTACGCCAGTGGGGCCAATCATCAGGATATTCTTGGGATACACCTCTTCGCGCAGATCATCGCTCAACTGCTTGCGCCGCCATCGGTTCCGCAAGGCCACAGCCACGGCCCGTTTCGCATCTTGCTGGCCAATGATGAACCGGTCCAGTTCAGACACGATTTCGCGGGGGGTGAGGTCGGTCATGTGAGTATCCTTATAAAATGCGGGAGTCAGGTCAGCGCGTCAGGCGCTGATCGTCTCAACCGTGAGATTGCCATTGGTATAGACACAAATGTCGGCGGCAATCGCCATCGCGCGGCGGGCAATGGCTTCCGCGTCCAGATCGCCATTCATCAGCGCACGCCCGGCAGCCAAGGCATAGTTGCCACCCGATCCAATTGCGGTCACGTCATGCTCAGGCTCAAGAACATCGCCCGCGCCGGTGATGACGTAAAGGTCTTTGCCGTCCGACACGATCAACATCGCCTCAAGCTTTTGCAGGTACTTGTCTGTGCGCCAGTCCTTGGCAAGCTCAACACTCGCGCGCTGCAACTGACCGGGTGTCGCCTCCAGCTTGGTCTCCAACCGCTCCAACAGGGTGAACGCATCCGCCGTTGACCCGGCAAATCCGGCAACCACGTCATACCCACCGGGCGAAATGCGGCGGACCTTGCGGGCGGTGCCTTTAATTACGGTTTGACCAAGGCTCACCTGCCCATCACCTGCAATCACCACCTTGCCGCCTTTGCGAACGCCGATGATCGTGGTGCCATGCCAGCCGGGAAAGTCGTTGTCAGCCATGTCGTGTCCTTCGCTTCATTGGTTTCGATATGGGCCGACAGGCCGGATCGCACAAGCCCTGCAACGCAAAACGCCCGGCACAAGGGGCCGGGCGTTTGCTAAAAATCACAACGGGATCAGATGCTTTCGTCGATCCACCCCTTAAGCGCCGCTTTGGGTGCAGCGCCTGTTTTGTTCGACACGACCTGACCGTCTTTGAAGATGAACAGCGATGGAATGCCCCGCACGCCCATTGCAGCGGCAGAGTTCGGGTTGCTGTCGACATCGACCTTGGCGATCTTTACGGCGTCGCCGTATTCGGCGGCCAGCTCTTCCAAGGCGGGGCCGATCTGTTTGCACGGGCCACACCATTCGGCCCAGAAGTCAACGACAACGGGAACGCTTGAATTCTTGACTTCGGCTTCGAAGGTTTCATCGGTGACGGCGACGGTGGACATCAGGTCTCTCCTTGCGGCTTTTGCGCGTATTGGGGTCGATGTATGAGACTATGTATCCATGGCCGGGGCGTCAAGGTCGTGCACCCGTCCAATGGCGTGCGTCGTCAGGGGGGCGGGCAACGGCATGTAGGTGGCGCTGCGCGTCCAGAGGATGCCGGTTTCGATCTCACGATCCGGGTAAATCGCGGCCAGCATCGCCCGATACGCGCCCATTTGGCGCAGCAGCCCTTCCGGGGTCTGCTCTGCCGCAACCGGCACGGTGCGATTGGTTTTGAAATCCACAGCGATGATCTTGGTATCTGTAATCACCAGCCGGTCGATGATCCCGTGCAGGATCTTATCCGGTAATGCCGGAATGGCCGCTGTCACGGGCACTTCACACAGGGTCTCGGGTGCAAAGAACCGGGTCATGTCCGGGGCGTCCAGAACGCGTAGCGCTTCATCGACAAGGTCAGCCGCCAAGGCATGATCCCCGATGATCTTCGCGGCGATACCGGGGCGATCTGCACGCGGCACATCAGGCAACACCTCAAGCAGCAGGTGGATCAGCGTGCCGCGTTCCATGGCACTATCGCTCAGGTCGCCATCCGCACCGGGCAGCGCCTTGGCGCCCCCCAGATCAGAGGGGCTTAACACAGGTCTAGCTGCTGCCGGCACGGGCGCCTTGGCCGAAAAGAGATCAGGCAAAACCACTTCTGCCACCTCGTCGGTCTGCACCGGGGCAAAGCCAAAGGGCACGGGCCAGTCCAGATGTTCCAGCCGCTGACCGATTTGTAGGCCGTCATCGTCAAAGGCAAACGTGTGCTCTATGCCTCCGCAGGTGGCAAGCGTGGCAGAAACCCGGTCATGCCAGCTTTCTGCGCTCTTGTCCGCCGCGCCTGCCGCCGCAATCACCAGCCACCGTTCGGCCCGTGTCAGTGCCACATATAACAGCCGGTCCTGTTCTTCGGCATCCGCCTCGCGCGCACGCTCCACCGCCGCTGTCTGATAGGCCGCGCGCGTGGTGTCAGACCCGCGCCAATGCGCAGACCCATCCGCCACAACGAACGTGTCCTTATTGGCCTGTGACGTCTTCTTATGCGTGTCGGGCAGGATCACGATAGGCGCCTCCAACCCCTTGGCGCCGTGGATTGTCATCACCCGGATGCGCGCACCCGCGCTGTCCACGGTGCGCTTGATCTCGATGTCGTCGGTTTCCATCCAATGCAGAAATCCGGTCAGGCTTGGAATGTCGGTCTGTTCATAAGCCAGGGCCTGATTGAGCAATGCATCAATCCCGTCTTCCGCCTCTTCGCCAAGCCGACCAATCAGCTTTTGCCGTCCCTGGTGACGGATCAGGATACGCTCCAAAAGATCATAGGGGCGCAGAAAATCCAGATTGTCCCGCAGGTCGTCCAAAACGGAAAGAACAGCGGAAAATGCGTCTCTACGCCTGCGCAACTCGGCCCAAAGATGAGGAGAGGTACGCCGATGTGCGAGGTCGAAAATCGCCTGTTCATCAAGTCCAAACAGGGGCGATCGCAACGCAGAGGCCAAGGATAGACTGTCTTCGGGTGTGGCCAGAAACGCCAGTAATGCGCGCAGATCCTGAACAGCCAGTTCTGCCATGACCTTGAGCTTGTCCGCCCCGGCAATCGGCAGGTCGAGCCCCTTGCAGGCCTTCAGGATTTCATGAAACAGCGCGCCCCGGCTGCGCACAAGGATCAGGAAATCGCCCGCATGCACAGTCCGTGTTTGGGGGGTACCATCCGCTGCCTTACCAAGTGGCAGCGCGGTACCATTCGCAAGCGTGTCCCGGATGAACCGCGCCACGCGCTGGGCAAGGACAACATTGTGATGCGTTGGGCTGACCCGGTCCACAGGGCTGTCCCACGGCATGTCGTCCTCGTTGTCGCCGGCAGGTTCGATCAGCGGCCAAAGGTCCACCCGACCGGGCAGGGACTCGTGAAACGCGATATGGGTCTGATCCTCTAGGAAACCCGCTTTCTCGCGCCCTTTGAACACTGCGTCCACCAGCCGAAGGATCGGCACCGAGGATCGGAACGAATAGCTCAGCTGCCCATCCCGAAGTGGTGCATCGGTCGCTTCCATCTGATCCTGAAAGGAGGTGCGCATGTGATCGAATTCCTTGGGATCAGCACCCTGAAAGGAATAGATCGACTGCTTTTTGTCTCCGACCACAAAAATCGTGCGCCGCACCCCGCTGCGCGCCCCGTCGCCCGAAGTAAATTCGCGGGCAAGCTGGTTGATCACGTCCCATTGCGCCGGGCTTGTGTCCTGGGCTTCGTCCACAAGGATATGGTCGATGCTTCCATCCAACCGGTACAGCACCCATTCCGCCTGTTGCCGGTTCCGAAGCAACCCACGCGTCCGGCTGATGAGATCGTCAAAATCCAACCATCCGCGCGCCTGCTTGGTCTGCTCATAGCGCTGCAAAAAGCTCTCGGCAAAGCGGTGTAGCGTGGCATCCCGGTCCACCGCCTCAATCGCCAGCCGTGTCTCGCGCGCGGCTTCGATCCGTTGGTAAAAGTCCTCAAGACGCGTGACGCTGACCGCCAACGCGCCTTTGCGCAGCTTCATCGTTGGAGGCAGATTTTTCCGTCGCTCTCCCTTTTGGGTGAACACGATATCCTCAAACCCCAAAAGGGCCGCCATATCCCCGGCCTGACCTGCAACAATCGCATCCGCCAGATCGTTGTCGCTTTTGCCAACGCCGCGCAGATCAGACACCAATTCGGCCAAAAACGCCGTTTCGCCTGCGGGAAACACCGTGGCCAACACCATCGGGATCGTGTCATGCGCGGCCAGCCCATAGCGTTTGGCCAGAACTTCCCGCGTCAATGCGGGCGTGAATGCGTCCCGGTGACCCACAATCGTTTCGCCCAGATCCTGAAGCGGATTGTTCGACGCGATGCGCGCGATCTGCGCGATCAGGTCGGCTTCGGGGCCGCTGGCCATCTCATCAAGGATCTGTTCGCGCAGCAATTGCGCCGCGCGGTCGTCGATTTCCTGAAACTGGGGGCTGACCCCGGCCTCAAGCGGGAACCGCCGCAGGATCGACGCGCAAAAGGCGTGAATTGTCTGAATCCGCAATCCACCCGGCGTCTCGATCGCGCGGGCAAACAAGGTCCGGGCCCGCGCCAGAAACGCGCTGTCCAGCATGTGCGGGTCTTCGCCCAATTCCTCCAACTGCTGTGAAAGCGCGCCGTCGTCCAGCATAGCCCATTCGCCGAGCCGTTTGAACAGCCGGTTCTGCATCTCGCTGGCAGCGGCATTGGTGAATGTCAGGCACAGAATATGTTCGGGCCGCGCATTGCCCAGCAAAAGTCGCGCCACACGGTCGGTCAGAACACGGGTCTTGCCCGATCCGGCATTCGCCCCAAGCCATGTTGACGCCGCCGGATCAGCCGCGCGGACCTGTGCAAGGGTGGCGTCATCGCGGATCATGTCAGGGGCACCTTTTGGGCAGTGAATGACGCGTTCCATTCGCCGTAACGTGACAGCTGATCATAATCCGATCCAAACGTGTCTTTGTGCATCTGATTGCGCGCGGTATAGCCCATCTCGGGGTCACGATAGGCGTCGATCAGAGTGTTCAGCATCGCCAGCGTTCGTTCGGGCGGCGATACATCCAGCGGCGCTTGCACCTCTTTGGCGTCCCCCCCAAACGAGATATAGCGCGCATCCGCCACGCCGCGCGGCGACAAATCCGGGAAGCCGCCTTCACACAGGATTGCCGCGGTGACCAGCAATTGCACGTCAAAGGCCAACTGCCGGTCCCACGTTGGGGCCGTGCCCGTCTTGTAGTCATAGACCAACGCCTCGCCCCGGTCGTTCAGGTCGATCCGGTCTGCCTTGGCGGTCACCCGGAAGGGCGGTTCTGCTATGTCGATTGCCCCGGTCTTTTCGAATTGAACCGGCCAAGAATAGGCCCGCCGCGCGCGTTCCTGTTCGACAAACCACCGCGCCACCTTTTCGATCCGCACCCGCCATTGGATGCGGTCCGTAGGCCAGGGAACATTGGCCTCAAGCACCGCACGCGCCACACACAGCAGCTGGTCCTCTGTCACCAGATCGACGTTTTTGGCCGCGTTAGAGACGAATATTTCGAACACTTTGTGGATGATCGTTCCCCGGTGCATCGCGTTGGGTGCATGCTGGATCGGGTTCAATTGCCGAAGCCGCAGCACCTTGGACGCATAGATCGCGTAGGGATCGCGGATCAGCCGTTCGATATTGGTCACGGACAATTGGTTTGGCCGCGCTGTCACAGGCGGCACCGGCGACGGACGGGGTGCAGGTGGCGCATGGATCGGCGGCTCAAGCGCGCGGCCCAACTCCAGCCATCTGTGCCCCTTCGCCTCCATCTCAGCCAGTGCTTTGGGCCCGTTGATCTGTGGCAAGCCCTGCATCAGGTTGTTCAATCGGTTGAGCCAGCGTGACGGCACCGTCTCTGCGTCTTCGGATCGTTCCGCCCGTGTCAGCCAGACCTCTTTAGCCCCGATCGCCTGTTGGAAATCATGCGCGGCCAACCCGATGCGCCGTTCGGGCAACAACAACCCGGCCTGTTGCCGCATCTTGCGATTGAGCCACGGATCGGCAGGCGGCGCGTCGGGCCAGCTTTGTTCGTTCAGCCCGCCAAGGATCACCAGGTCCGCACCCATGACCCGCGCCTCGATGGTGCCCCACATCAGGATATGTGGATGCGGCGCATCCCGGTCGCGCACCTCTTCCGCCCGCAGCAGCGCATCAACCAGATCGGCATAATCCTGCGCCGACATGCTGCCGCCATGACCCGCGTTTTCGATCAGCGCGTCAAACGCCTTGCGACAGGTGGTGCCTGCCTTCTTGTCCCAAAGCTCTGACGCGTCATCGCTGCACGACCCGGCGCAGATAGCCTGTGTTGTGGCAATGTGCTGCTGCACCAGATCGGCCAACGTCTGATGTGAGGTCATTGCGGGGCGCAGCACATGGGTATCGACCCACGCGAGCCAGTCCTTGGCCTCATCCGCCTTTGACCAGCTTTCCAGCTGCGCCAGGTCGGGATAGGGCACGCCCCTGTCCCGGATGAACAGCTCAAGCTCGGATGTCCAAAGCCGGTGCTGACCACGCTCTGCTCCGATATGGCACAGCGGATGCTTGAGGATTGTCAACAGCGCGTCTGCGGTCGGTCCCCTGGTTGCCAAATGCGCAACGTGCCGAAGCAATCGCCCCGGTGCGGACAATTGGGCAGGCGTGCCCGCACTGTCATCTGGGAGAATGTCCCACCGATCCAAAAGTGCAGACACCCGCCGCGTCAGCATCCGATCCGGCGTGATCAACGCCGCCGTTGTTCCGTCCTCGGCCGCCTGTCGCAACCGCAACGCAATCGCGCGGGCCTCGTCCCTCGGAGAGGCCGCTTTTACCAGCGTTAGAGACTGTGTTGCGGCCTCCAATGGCGGAAGGTTCGGGCCATCTGACAACCATTGATCGGTCACCGGCGCAGGGCGCAGTGCCAAGGACACAAGCGCATTGCGCGCCGGGTTCGGGGCGGGTGTGTCGGTCCATGGTGCAACGGCATCACGGCCCACACCCACCGCATCCATAAGCTGGGCAAAGCGGAATTGCGGGTGATCTTCGCCCTGCATCGCCTCGGAATTGCGCACATCATCGCGCAGCGCGTCCCAAACTGCACCTGGCATGTCAAAGTCAAACCCTGGCAGGATCACTGCGCCTTGCGGCAGGGAAACCGCCGCCGTCATCAGCTTGAACGCCGATCCACGCGACCCAGTGGACCCGGCAATGACAATCGGATGGTCGGGCGGGGCATCGCGCCATTGGGCCAGTCGTCGGTCCAGAACCATCCGGTTGACTGCCGCCGCATCCGGCGCGTCCAAATCGGGCGCAAAATATGGCATGACGATTGTCAGAAACCGCAGCGCCTTGTCCCAATGGCCGGATTGGTCGCTGACATCCAGCGCCGCAATATCGTCTGGGGTGACCCCTTCCGCCTGCATTTCGTCCATCAACGCGCCAAGGCTTTGGGCAAGGTCGTAGACCGCAGATCGCGGGGCAAGGCCCGCGTCGCTTTCGATCAGGCGTCGCACCAACTCGGCCAGTTCAAGTTGCCGTCGCAAGGCAGGCACTGGCTTGGGCAACAGCGCGGCATCCACGGGATCAGCCAGATCGGTGACCAGCCGAATGCGTGGCAGGAATCCTGCACCCAAACTGTCGAACACCGCCTCGACCCGCCGTTGCATGCGCCGCGTGTTCAGGATCAATTCAACCCGCGCCATCGCTTCGGGCGGCTGGTCGGCCAACCGCGCGCGCAGGCCCAGAACCAGCTCGCGCGCGAAATCCGCACCGGGGGGCAAGGCGAACAGGCGGGATCTGTCGGTTGCGTCAAACATCGGGATATCCCAGCATCGTTTCGGCCAGCGTGATGCCGCCGGGGTGCCCGACATCGCACCATGTTCCGGGGTATTCAACCGCCCGCAGCGCGCCATCCGCCTCAAGTCTTTCCCACACCGCTTTCAGCGAAAACACATTCTCCGCAATGTCAGAGACACAATCGGCCCGAATGATCTGCACACCCGTATAAATCGTCTGGGTGCCCCAACGGGCGTACCCTCGATCGTCCAGATCAATGTCGCCCGCCCCGGCATGACCAACCGCCCGCGCTTTGGGCACACAGAGCAACAGCGCGCGCATATCCGGCGTCCATGCCTTTTCGAGAACCAAAAGCGGGTTTGGCCCGTCCCACACGGCATCTGTGTTCATCGTGAAAACAACATCCGCCGCCAGCATCGGCAACGCAGCCTTCAACCCGCCGCCCGTGTCCAGAATGTCCGGCGATTCAATCACCACCTGCACGTTTGTCCCTGCAAAATGATCAACGATCTGCACGGCGCGGTAATGTGCATTCACCACCACCCGCGCGGAGCCAAGATCCTTCACCAAATCCATCGCATGGGTGATCAACGGCTTGCCCGCCACCTCGACCAGTGGTTTGGGGCGGTCCTCGGTCAGCGCGCCCATCCGCGTCCCGAACCCGGCGGCAAAGAGCATGACAGCATCAGGCATCAGGGTGTCCCTTTTGCAAAAGATTTGGGTTCGGGTCTGGGAACAGGCCGTGCACCATGGGCTCCAAATCCCGGAACTCCGGTATCGCAAGGCTGGCGCAGATATGTCCCCAAACACGCGGGATCAGGGCCATGTAGCCGGGTTTGCCTCTTTCACGCGCAAGCCGCGCAAAGATGCCCAGAATACGCAAATTGCGCTGCACTCCCAGCACATGAAACAGCAGCAACACCTCTGCCTCGGACCGCCCTGTTTGATCAAGGTAACGTCGGATCGTCGCCGCGTGACAGGTGGCCGACACATCGCGGCGCGCGTCCTGTAGCATCGACACAAGGTCATAAACTGGCGGCCCGGCCAGCGCGTCTTGAAAATCCAAAAGACCAACGCGGCGCACCGCGGTGCGATCCGGCAACCAGATCATGTTTTCGGCATGAAAATCGCGCAGAACCAGCACGGTGTCAGACGGCACATATCGCGCCAGCAGGTCGGTCAGGCAGTCCGTGATCTTGGTCGCCTGATCGTCTGCGGTGATCCCAAGGCTGGGCAGGTAGTGGGTGAACGCCGGTTCGATCATCTGGCCAAGACTCTCTGGCGTCGCAACGTTCAACCCGCTTGGCAAAGCCGCGGTTTCAAGCTGGCACAACACGTCTGTTGCAGCCGCGTAAAGCGGGGTCTCATGGTCAGGCGAGGCGGCGATCACTTGGGCAAACTGCGCATCGCCGAAATCCTCAAGCAGCATCAATCCGTTCGCGTGGGCCAGAATGTTTGGCGCGGACAGCCCTATTGCGGACAGGTGGCGCGCGATATGTTCAAACTGCCCGGTGTCGCCCTGTGGGTCGATCATCAGAATGGCACGTTTTGGGCCGGAACAGAGCCTGATATACCGCCGCGATGATGCGTCGCCTGCAAGCGGGTGCTGCTTTGCGTTGCCCCACCCGGCCGTGTCCAGAAACGTGTCGATGGTCATAGAAGACTGCCTTCGATCCGCGCGGTCCATCTGGGGTCTGTCCAACTTAGGGTGATCTGCCGTGTGTCGTTTTGGTCAGGATCGTCAAACCGCAGAAGCAGCGCGTTTTCGGGGACAAGATCGCCCATCCGGTCCGGCCATTCGATCAGACAGATCGCGGTTTGAAGCGCATCCAGCAGCCCCAGTTCAATGATCTGGTCCGGGTCTGGCAGCCGGTAAAGATCAGCATGCCACAGTTCGCACTCGGGCAGATCATAGGTCTGCACAAGCGTGAAGGTGGGTGAGGGCACATCCTCGGGCACAGTCAGCCGCGACAGGATCAGCGCGCGCGCGAAATGGCTTTTGCCTGCGCCGATTTGGCCGTCGAGCAGCACGCAATCGCCGGGCCTTAGACCAGCCCCCAATTGGCTGGCCAAAAGCGCGGTTTGATGAGGAGAGGTCGATGTAAAGGCCGCGCGGTGTTGGGTCATGTTGCCATGTTTACCCGCCCCGTCCCGCGTCGCAAGATTGGAAACAGGGACTTAGGCGGAAACCATGCGCAACCCGTCTTTTTCGCGGGGTCCATCGCTGCCATCGCCGCGTTTGGGTGGGGGACAGAACCGGATCAACGTCGCGCCATAGCAAATCGGATCAATCCGACAGATCACTTCGCGCCCGTCCTTGGCACGCAATTCGCTGTCCCAACTGGCGCGTTCCGTGGTGGTGGTGACAAAATCGCGCAATTCGGGCCATACGGGGGCGGGGTGAAACGCCGATTTCCATTCCTGCGTGGCGTCAAGAATGGTCGCGTCTTCGATGCAGGTATCGGGATCAACATTCCACATCCGTTTATAGGCCGCATTGCAGATCGTCAGAATCCCCTGCTGCGTGAACACTGCGACCGCATCATCCATCACATCCAGCATGGACTGCATTGTCTCTAATTCGGTGCGAAACCCCCGTGTCAGAGACACTTCGGCGGTGATGTCGTTGAACAGAAACGCAATCGCCCCATCCGGGTAGGGGCGCCCCGTCACATCCAGCGTCTGACCGCTGGCAAGGTTCCAGGTTTCCCGGAACCGGTCGTCACTGGCGGCAGCCACCAGTTTTGCCATGCGTTCGCGCCAATCGTCATAGCTTTTGGGTTCGGGCATCACCTGCTTTTCCCGTAGCTTGTCGAAGAATTCGAACAGGGCGGGGCGACTGCTCAGGAAATCGACCGATACAGAACTGAGGTCGATCAGCGCCGGGTTGAACAGCGCCAATCGTCTGTCCCGATCAAAAATCGCCAGCCCGGTGGTGAGATTGGCAAAGGTCTTTGACAGGGTCTGCACGAAATTGCGCTGCGCCTCTTCGGCCCGCACCACTGCATCGACGCCGGTCGCATAGTAAAACCGGCCTGTTTCAGTTTCCTTGGTCGTCACCTCAAGCCAGCGGTTCTGGCCTTTGCCCGTCGCATCCAGCCGAAGCCGTTTTGAGCGCAGAACCTCGGGCTGGGACAGCAGATCCGAGAGACGATCCGCCAACGCCGCATCGCCCCCGTGGGCCGCCGCGCAGCGCGCAAAGGCTTCGTTGCCCCAGATAAAGTCGCCATTCAGGTCCACCGTCCAGATCGGATCGGGCGCATGGGTCAAAGCCGGTTCCATACGGGACAACGCAACCTCGTTCTGTTTGCCCTCAAACCAGTTTGACGGATGGTCCGGGTCAGGCATCAGCATCACCTGAAACCGGTGCCCAAGCGCTGTGATCGCAAACAAGATGCCGGTTTCAGGGGACATGCCTTCGGCCTTGTGCAGCGTTTCTGGAAGGCCGGGCGCATAGGCGATCAAGGCTTGCCGCACATCCTGCCAAAGCGGGATGTCGGCGGTATCCGGCAATAACGGCCAGACAGCGTTGTCAGCGTCGATCAGGCGATCACCTTCGAACAACAGGTACAGGGCACCATCTGTAGGTGTGACTGTTTCGGGCACAGGACGGCGGGCAAATAGGGCTAGCCCTGCAACCGTCAGACCCGCACAGCCCAACCCAATCAGGATTGATATCCAAAAAAGCGAATCCATCTTTCACCCGGTCTCCTTCGTCCGTCCAGTGAACCGCAAGAGGATTAACGCTAGGTTAAGACCAGCAGCCTGTCATCATGCTTTGAACGACGGATTTTCCCCGATGCCTTCGCCCTTGGGCAAGCTGGGTGGAACAATGGCGTCGCGCGGCCAGACCACTTCAACAACCGCGCCACGACGCTTCGATGACCCAGACGCCCGGTCCGCACCATTGGCAAAACTAAGCTCGGCCCCCGAACGTTGCAGCAGCGTCTTTGCAATGAACAGGCCAAGCCCCATACCTTCGTATTCCGGGCGCGCGCTGCGGTCGCGGTCGGTGCGGCGGTTGCGCACAAACGGATCCCCGATGCGCCCCAGCATGTTGGTCGGATAGCCCGGCCCGTCATCCATGATCCGTATGGCAATTGTCGTCGCGGTCCAGCGTGCCTCGATCCAGACGGTGGCGCGGGCGAAATCAACCGCATTCTGGATCAGGTTCCGCAGTCCGTGAATGATCTCGGGGCGTCGCAGTGCCAGTGGCGGGTCAATCGCGTCTTCGGTATCGCGGAAGGCGTCGATCAGAACGTCCTTGCCCCGGTGCAAATGCGGCTCAGCGGCTTCACGGATCACCTCGACCAACGGAGCAGAGCGGATGTGCAGGTCTTCCTTGCCGGCCCGGCCCATGGAACGCAGGATATCGCGGCAACGGTCGGCCTGTTCGCGGATCAGGCGCGCGTCGTCCTGAAGCTCGGGCTGGTCCTGCAAATCGTCCATCAGCTCTGCGCTGGCCAGCTTGATCGTGGCGAGCGGCGTACCAAGCTCATGCGCGGCAGCGGCAACGACACCGCCGATATTGTTCAACATCTGCGTTCGGCTTAGCGCCATTTGCGTGGCGACCACCGCGTCGCTCATCGAATTCATTTCTTCAGTGATCTGGCGCGCATAAAGCGACAGGAACACCACCGCGATGGTGATGGCGGTCCATTGGCCGAACACGAACACATCCGCGATGCGCATGATGAACCCCTGTTCGGTGCGCAGGGGCAGGTGGAAAAACACCATCAGCGTCACAAGCGCCAGTGCCGTCGCCCCGATGATGATGGTGGACCGCAAGGTCATGATTGTGGCTGACACAATCACCGGACCAAGGATCAGGATGGTAAAAGGATTGTGAAGACCCCCGGTCAGGTAAATCAGGAAACAAAGCTGCAAGAGGTCAAACAGAACCATCAGAAAGTTCTCTGCTTCGTTCAGGCGTTTGTTTTCCGGGAACACGAAAATTGCGATCAGGTTGCCGACAATTGACACGCCAACCGCCAGATAACACAGGCCAAGTTCAAGTTGCAGGTTATACATCCGTTGCGCCAGCGTGATCGCGGCCAATTGCCCGACGATGGCAAACCAGCGCAGCCAGATCATTGTGCGCAGGCGAATAAAGCTACCGCGCTGCCGTTCTTGGAACAGTCCGAATTCGGATTGAGTCATCTGCGCCCTTTCGCCTCTTGTCCCGGATGTCAAAATCCTTACCTCGACAGTATCAAAGCATAGGCAAGGCCCCCTGGATGAGAAAGGCTTTGTTGGGAAACGGATTGAGAGGCTCGTATGGTACGATTGGCAGCGATTTCAGCGAGTGTGGCGCTTGTCGCATTGGTGGGCGGCATTTGGTATGCAAGCCAGCCTGCGGATAGCGGCGGGGACAAATACGCATCCTGCCGGACGACCAAGATCGCGGGTGGCTCTGACACCATTGGTGGGCCGTTCACATTGGTCAACGCGCAAGGCGAAACCGTCACCGATCAAGACGTGATCACAAAGCCGTCGCTGATCTATTTCGGCTATACATTCTGTCCCGATGTTTGTCCTCTGGACACTGTGCGCAATGCCGAAGCGGTCGATCTTCTGGCCGAGCAAGGCTTTGACGTAACGCCTGTGTTCATCTCGGTTGATCCGAAACGTGACACGCCCGAGGTTGTTGGAGATTTCGCCGCCAACCTGCACGAGAACATGATCGGTCTGACCGGGTCAGAAGAACAGGTGCGCGCGGCAAGCCAAACCTATCGCACCTACTTCAAGGCCCAGCCGGGGGATGACGACTATTATCTCGTGGATCACTCGACCTTCAGCTATCTGGTCATGCCCGAAGACGGCTTTGTCGAGTTCTTTCGCCGTGACCTGACCCCCGGCCAGGTTGCCGAACGTGCCGCCTGCTTTCTTGACGTTGCTGGCTAGCAGGTCATTTGACCGTTGATGTTGGAAAATTCGCCGGTAATACTGGACGATAACGTAAATCAGCGGGAGGAAATCAGCGTGAGCGAGCGGACTCAAGACGATCTCGGCGAGGATAAATCCCTTTTGCTTGTGGACGATGACGAGCCGTTTCTGCGCCGTCTTGCCAAAGCGATGGAGAAGCGTGGCTTCGACGTCGAGACCGCAGGGTCCGTCACCGCAGGGTCTGCCATCGCAACGGCACGCCCTCCGGCCTATGCGGTGGTTGACCTGCGCCTTGAGGATGGCAATGGGCTCGACGTGGTCGAAGTCATCCGCGACAAACGCCCCGACAGTCGGGTTGTGGTGCTCACCGGGTACGGCGCGATTGCGACCGCTGTTGCCGCCGTCAAAATCGGCGCGACGGATTACCTGTCCAAACCCGCTGACGCGACCGACATCACCAATGCGCTTTTGGCCAAGGGCGACGATCTTCCGCCGCCGCCGGAAAACCCGATGAGCGCGGATCGCGTGCGCTGGGAACATATTCAGCGTGTGTACGAGCTTTGTGATCGCAACGTGTCCGAGACCGCGCGCCGCCTCAATATGCACCGCCGGACCTTGCAGCGTATCCTGGCAAAGCGCAGCCCCCGGTAGGGGCTAAAAACTTGCCCATGGGCAAGTTCTCGCATAGGTTGTTGGCTCTACAGCCTTTTGCCAAACACCGTACCGCGCTTAAAGATCAAAGCGTGTGCTGATCTTGTTGACCATCTGCCCATTGGCCAGCCTTTGATCGGGATGCCGTGCATAGGGTTCAAACCCTCGGCTTTGATAATAGGCCAGAGCCCCTGCATTGTCCGTCCTGATCGTCGCATTCATCCAGCGATAGCCAAGGTGTAGTGCGTTTTTGCGGCTTGCCTCGAACAGCTTTGATCCAATGCCAAGCTTGGTCTGACCCAGCATTACAAACGTGGCGATGTCACAGGCCTCGGGGGGTAAATCGGGATGCGGTTCAATGAACTGAAACCCGAGCAATGCGCCTTTGTCGTCTTCCGCGACATGCCACGCGGACCTGTCCGGGGCCTGCCGGAACCACTCCAGTATATCGCCGCGAGACACGTCTTGCGTGTACGCTGTTGTCCCACCTTTGCGAATGATCGCTGTCAAAAGCTCTGCCATGGCGCGGGCATCAAGATCGCCCGCGCGCCGGACTGTGATCACACCATCTGCCCCATCAAGGTGCCATGGCGATTGGTAAAGTCGCGGCGCACCTCGACCGGGGGGCGCAGAACAATCGTCAGATCCGCGATCAGATGGAGATCCGGCGCGCCAAAGAACTTGTCCGCCTCAACGCGTGTGAACCCGGCAATCTGGGTGGCCTCCATCCAGGCGCTGATGCGGTCGGCTTTCTTGATCTGCTTTTTCAACTTGGCAGGCGTCACGGCAGGCAGTCCAAACCGGATATGAATGGCCGCTGTCAGCCTGTCATCCAGCGCGCCATATCCCGGACCGACAGCCGCTTTCACGGGTGAAATCATATCCCCGATTACGTATTCCGGCGCATCGTGCAAAAGCGCGGACAGCCGTTCCGCCGCTGTGGCCGTTGGGCACAAGCGGGAAAACAGCGTTTCAACCAAAAGCGAATGCTCGGCGACCGAGTACGGAAAATCCCCGAAGGTCTGACCGTTCCAGCGCGCCACAAAGGCAAGACCATGGGCGATGTCCTCGATCTCGATATCGACCGGGGTCGGGTCCAGCAGATCAAGCCGCCGACCGGACAGCATCCGTTGCCATGCGCGTGGGGGTTTCGCCATAATATGCCTCGTTTTTATATTGGGTAAGGCGGGGAGTGACCGTTGTAAACCGGCGCGCATTGCCGGGACGGTGCCTGCGTGCTAACTCGCCCTCCAAACGGATTGTGAAGTGGAGCGCCGGACATGGCCAAAGATTATATCGTTAAAGACATTGCGCTGGCCGGGTTCGGCCGCAAAGAACTGGACATCGCCGAAACCGAAATGCCGGGCTTGATGGCGCTTCGTGAAGAATACGGCGCGGAAAAGCCGCTGGCAGGCGCGCGCATCGTCGGATCGTTGCACATGACGATCCAGACAGCCGTCCTGATCGAAACCCTGACAGCGCTTGGTGCCGATGTGCGCTGGGCGTCGTGCAACATCTTCTCGACCCAGGATCATGCTGCGGCGGCGATTGCCGAAGCGGGCGTTCCGGTCTTTGCGATCAAGGGTCAGACGCTGGAAGAGCATTGGGATTACCTCGACAAGTCCTTCATGTTCCCCGAAGGCGCAAACATGATCCTTGACGATGGCGGCGACGCGACACTGTATGTGTTGCTTGGCGCGCGCGCCGAAGCGGGCGAAGAGATCATTCCGGTGCCGCAATCCGAAGAGGAAGAGGTGATCAAGAAACAGATCGCCAAGCGTATGGCCGCAAGCCCCGGTTGGTTCACAAAGGTCCGCGATGCGATCAAGGGCGTGTCCGAGGAAACCACCACCGGCGTGCACCGTCTGTACGAGTTGCACAAGAATGGTCAGCTTCCATTCCCGGCGATCAACGTGAACGATTCAGTCACCAAGTCGAAATTCGACAACAAATACGGCTGTAAGGAATCGCTGGTTGACGGCATTCGTCGCGCCACTGACGTGATGATGGCGGGCAAGGTTGCCGTTGTCTGCGGTTACGGCGATGTGGGCAAAGGCTCTGCCGCGTCCCTGTCCGGTGCCGGTGCCCGCGTGAAGGTGACCGAGGCTGACCCGATCTGCGCGCTGCAAGCGGCTATGGACGGCTTTGAGGTTGTGCTGCTCGAAGACGTGGTTGGCACCGCTGACATCTTCATCACGACCACCGGCAACAAAGACGTCATCCGCATCGAGCACATGCGCGAGATGAAGGATATGGCGATCGTTGGTAATATTGGCCACTTCGACAATGAAATTCAGGTGGCCAGCCTCAAGAACCACAAATGGACCAACATCAAGGAACAGGTGGACATGATCGAGATGCCCTCGGGCAACCGCATTCTGCTTCTGTCCGAAGGCCGTCTTTTGAACCTCGGCAATGCCACCGGTCACCCGTCTTTCGTGATGTCCGCAAGTTTCACCAATCAGGTGCTGGCCCAGATTGAACTGTGGAAGAACGGCGCAAATTACGACAATCAGGTTTACATTCTGCCCAAGCATCTGGATGAAAAAGTCGCCCGCCTGCATCTGGACCGGATCGGCGTAAAGCTGACCCAGCTGTCTTCGGATCAGGCGTCTTACATCGGCGTAAAACCCGAAGGCCCGTTCAAGCCCGAGCATTATCGCTACTGAAGAGATACCTTGCGGGCGCATCACTTTGCGCCCGCAAGGTCCATTATTGCATCGACGCTGGGCCGGGGCCTATCTGAGATCAAGCTTCCTGCGGAATGCGCAGTGTCTGGCCCGGGTAAATCTTGTCCGGATGACTCAGCATCGGGCGGTTTGCCTCGAAGATCGCGTTGTATTTCGATCCGTTGCCAAGGGTCTTGGCAGCAATCGCCCAAAGCGTGTCGCCCTTTTCAACCGTGTGAAACACCGGATCGCCTGTTGTGTCGGCTTCAACTGCGGCCACGCCTTCGACGTTACCCACGGCAAGGATCACCTTTTCACGCTCTTCTTGTGTCATGTCGCCACCGGTGACGACAACCTTGTCACCGTCGACTGTGATCTCGGCACCCTTGGTGTCCAGCCCCAGATCGGCGACTTCCTTTTGCAGGATCGCTGCTGTTGGCAGGTCATCTTTGCCTGTCAGCTTGCGACCCGCGCTTTTCATGAAATTCCAAAGTCCCATAAATCCCTCCTGATGGTAGATAATGTCCCACCATTCCGTGAGTTTGCGCCGAGAACCAGTGGGAAACCGCGCCATGGGACCGCAAAACCGTATTTCCCATTGCCCCATGCAGGGGTTTTTGCCACCTTTGTGCACGTTGGGGGCCGGTCCTCCGGGTAGCCAAGAGTCACAGGGAGACAGTGATGGGTAAGAGAGACGATTTGATCGCGCAGTATGCGGATGATTTGAAAAACAAGTGCGGTATGACACCGGACATGACTTTATTGACCAAGGTCACGATTGGCTGCGGTCCTGCAATTTACAATGCGGACGCGTCCACAGTGGCGGCGACACAGGCATCCGAGCTTGAGACCGTGAAAGACAATTTCCTGATCAAGAAGCTGGGCCTCAAGGATGGTCCCGAGCTGATGGATGCGATCAATTCGGTACTGGAAACCTACGGCAAATCCGAGCGCAATAAATATCGCGCGGTGGTCTATTACATGCTGACCAAGCATTTCGGCAAAGAAGCTGTCTACGGCTGACTCTGTCCAAGATCAGACATGAAAAGCGCCCCAATCTGCGGGCGCTTTTTTTGTGCCTTCTGGCCAACATCGACACTATGCGATGGAGGGTTCGTCGTGTTTGTCCAACAGGCTGTTTGCCGCGACGAGTTTGGTGAGCATGTTGCGGTGGAAGCTGGCATAGACGGCTTGATTGACCTCTTCATTCGTTGCGACCAGAGATCTGAGGTCATCGCCTTTGATCGCCCAGTATGTGATCGGAGTTAGGGCAATAGCAGTTCCCGTTGCGGCCGCTTTGGTCAGGACGGTCATTTCACCGACGAAATCGCCCGGCAGGCACTGGCCAAGGGTGGTTTCCTTGCCGGTGATCTCAACCGTTCCATCCGCGATGTAGATTAGGTTATCGACAGGGCTGCCTGCTTGGGTGAATTTGGTACCTACATCAGCGTCGTGCCATGCGCCTTTGCGGATGATCTTGCGCTTGAGCTTGTTGCTGAGGCCGGGGAAGGCATCATGCACAAACGCGGCTTCGCGGCCGTCGAATTTCTCGAATCGGTTTTGTGCGTAGGTGACAGACAATTGCACGATGTTGACCAAAACCAGCAGGGTTTCCCAAAATACGCCAACCGGGTCTTTGAGCCAGATAAAATCATAGGCAATGGCGACAAAGGCCGACAGGATCACCAGCACCCGCAAAACCCACATCACGCGCATCACCATCGAGAGGACGAGAAGGAGATAGGACAGATGGCCGACCAACCCGCCGATTGAAAAGGCGGATTCCAGTGTAAGCTCCATTGCAGTCTCCATTGCGCCAGATATCGGGGGTGCACCTGCTGTGATTGGACCGCCCTGCGGTGCCCGGTTGGGGCGTGTTCAGAGCGTTCGTTTCATATTCGGGACTGTGACAAACCTGTCAATCACCAAGTCGGTTTGCCTGCTGGCAGGCGGCAGGTCTGTTGGGATTGAGTTAAATGCAACCTGTTTGGTGTTTGGCGACGCCGCGCGGGTGCGGTAGATACTCTGTGACGGTCAGGACGACCGAAACCATATTCAGTTGACGCGCGTGGTGACTTGGGAGCGCGGGGACGGAGGGTTTCGGCGCTTGCTGGAACCCTCCGTAACATTTCAGACCAACGTGATAACAGCACCGATCACGCCAGATCCCAAAGCCGCATATCCCCCATCAATCAGGGTAAGTTTGAACGGCCTGCCGGCAAAGCCATAGCTCAGGGCCAGCCAAGGGGCTGCGAAACACGCCCCGATGCCAAGGCCAGAGGTAAAGCCTTTGCCAAAGGTTTCGGTTCCCAACATGTCGAAGGCGTAGACCATCGTGGCCGAGACGATCATCACAGCGATGATGCTGATCACATACGGCTTGGGGCTTGCGCGGTTCGTGGGTCTGCCATTGGCGCCGACAGGCACGCCTGACGCGACCGACCAGGATTTGGCAAACACGCTGTACCATACTGCGCCAAAGGCCCATCCGGCCAGACCGGCGACCAGAACGGTAAGAAGGGTCATCATGGGTCTAGCCTTTCAGCCCGGCCAGATCACAGACGATCCGCCATTCCTCGGGTGTGACCGGCTGCACCGAGAGGCGTGAATTGGTCACAAGCACCATCTGCGACAGCCGGTCATCCGCTTTGATCTGGTCCAGCGATATGGGCGTTTTGGCCGCTTGCACCGCTTTGATGTCCACACAGTCCCAGCGCGGATCGTCGGTTTTGCTTTCGGGGTGGGCGGTGGTGATCACCTCGACAGTGCCCACCACTGACTTTTCCTTTTGCGAATGGTAGAAGAACCCAAGATCCCCCACCGACATCGCACGCATGAAATTCCGCGCCTGATAGTTGCGCACGCCGTCCCATTCTTCGCCCGTATCGCCTTTGGCGACCTGCTGGTCCCAGGACCATGTCGAGGGTTCGGATTTGAACAGCCAGTATTTCATCGCTGGATGACTCGCTTCCACGGGATCAGGTCAACGCTTTGGAACAGACCCGCCTTGGCATAAGGGTCTGCATCTGCCCAAGCCTGCGCGGCGGGCATATCGGCCACGTCCAGCACGATCAGCGATCCGATCATCTGTTCGGCATCGTCCAGCAGGGGCCCGGCCTGTTCAACAACGCCGGTCGCGTTGAGATAGGCGAGGTGCGCGTCGCGGTTGGCTTTGCGGGTTTCAAGAGCGCCGTCTTTGTCGCGGGCAATCAGGGCAATCAGCATTTATTCTTCCTTTAGGGGACGGGTCATCAGGTCTGTTATGGCATCGGCAATCGTAATCGTCCCGTCAAGCAGCTCTGTCACGGCTTTAGTGATGGGAACGTCGATGGTTTTGCGCTGAGCGATTTCAAGCATGGCGCGCGCGGTTGCGGCGCCTTCGACTGTGATGGCTGGATCGAATGGGTCATTTCGACCCAAACACAGCCCAAGTTGGTAATTGCGGGACAGGTCGGATGTGCAGGTCAGGGCCAGATCCCCCAGACCGGACAGACCCGACAGCGTGTCGGGCTGCGCCCCGAAATGTGCGCCGATCCGCTGTATCTCGGCAAAGCCGCGGGTGAGGGTTGCGGCGCGCGCGCTGTCGCCAAGGCCCGCACCGATCACCGCACCGCAGGCGATGGCCATGACGTTCTTAAGCGCGCCACCAAGTTCGGCCCCGATCGTGTCTGTTGTGCGGTACAGACGCAGTGTGGGTGTTGTCAGCCGTGCCTGCAACGCTTTGCCCGCAGCGTCATCTGCGCAGGCCAGCGTCAGCGCGGTGGGGCGGCCAATGGCGATGTCGGCGGCGAAACTTGGGCCGGTCAGGATCGCCGCAGTTGCGTCCGGGAACCGTTCGCGGATCACCCCGGTGGGGCCGAAGCCGGTGCGAAGTTCGATGCCTTTGCAGCAGGCAACCAGCGGCGTATCGGGTGTTTCGACGTGTTTCAGTGCGGCGCGCAGGTGTTGCAAGGGAATGGCGAGCAACAGCGCGTCTGCATGGTCGAGCGCGGCCTGGTCGGACGTGATGTGCAGCGCATCTGGGAACGGCGCGTTGGGTAAATAGGCTCTGTTAAGGCGCAACTTGGCCATTTCGGCGGCGTGGTCTGGTGATCGCGCGCAAAGGGTGACGGGGGTTCCGGTGCGGGACAGTGCGATGGCCAAAGCGGTGCCGAAAGCCCCGGCCCCCATCACGCCAATCATGCTTTTGCGCCCTTTTTGCCGCTGCCAATAAGGCTTGGCGCGTGGGTGTCGAGAGGCCAGCGTGGGCGCGCGGACAGGGCCAGATCATCTGCACCGTCGACGGCGAATTTCTCGGCCCCGGCATAGGCGATCATGGCGGCGTTGTCGGTGCACAGGGCCAATGGTGGCGCAATGAACGGCAGGGCGTGATCGGCGCAAAGCGTCTCTAATGCGCTGCGTAGAGCCACATTTGCAGCCACACCACCCGCGACTGCAAAGCCGCTGATGCCCGGTGACAACGCCAGCGCACGGCGGGATTTTTCGACCAGCACATCGCGCACGGCGGCTTGGAACCCGGCGCACAGGTCGTTCACGTCTGACGCGTGCAGCCCGGATTGATCCAAGACAAGCTGATCGCGCTGACGCAGCAGCGCGGTTTTGAGGCCCGAGAAGGACAGGTCACATCCGGGGCGGTCCAGCAAGGGACGCGGAAAGCGAAAGCGTTTCGCATCGCCGCACAGCGCGTGACGTTCTACCGACGGTCCGCCGGGTTGCGGCAGCCCAAGCAAGCGGGCGGTTTTGTCAAAGGCCTCGCCGGGGGCGTCGTCGATGGTGCTGCCCAGACGGGTGAACGTAGTGGGGCCATCGACGCGGAGGAACTGGCAATGTCCACCGGACACCAGAAGGATGAGATACGGATAGCCAAGCCCGTCCGTGAGGCGCGGGGTGAGCGCGTGCCCGGCAAGGTGGTTCACCCCGATCAAGGGTTTGCCGGTGGCGGCGCTGAGCCCTTTGGCCATCATCACACCAGACAGCACGCCGCCGATGAGGCCTGGCCCTGCGGTGACCGCAATGGCATCGACATCGGCAAGGGGAATCCCGGCCTCGGACAAAGCAGTTTCGATGCAAAGATCAAGCTTCTCGGCATGGGCGCGGGCGGCGATCTCCGGGACCACACCGCCATATGCGGCATGCAGTGCGGTTTGGTCTGCAACGACCGAGGACAAGATGCTGCGCCCGCGCACTATAGCGGCGGCGGTATCGTCACAGCTGCTTTCCAGCCCAAGAACAGTGATGTCGTGGTCCATCAGACTTTCCGTTGCACCCATAAGGGCAAGCAGTTACCACCCTTGGGTGCTGCTCACAACAACACGGGATGCGATGGTCTTGCGACGCCCTCTGCTGCTGCTGACACGACCAAAGCCGTCTTCGGACGCGTTTTGGGACGCCCTGCCGGAGGACGTGCGTGCCGCCGTCGATTTTTTAATCAATCCGCTGCTGTCGATCAAAGTGACCGGGCCATTGCCGTCGCTTGAGGGGACCGCCGGGTTGATATTCACCTCTGCGAACGGTTTAGATGCGTATAAGGTTTTAGGAGGGCCTTTATTGTCTGTGCCTGTCATTGCGGTGGGCGCATCAACAGGAGAGGCAGCGCGCGCCTTTGGGTTTGACACGGACGTGTCTGGCGGAACGGCGGATCAGTTGGTCAGGCATGTTCTTGACCGTGGCTATTGTGGGCCGCTGCTGCATGTGAGGGGGGAAAACGCGATCGGGGATATCGCAGAACGCTTGACGGAGGCCGGGGTCGCAACATCAGACGTGGTGGTCTACGATCAGGTGCTTGAGCCGTTTGCACGAGACACGCGGGAGGCTTTGTCGCAAGACAGACCCGTGCTTGCGCCGGTATTCTCGGCCCGGACAGCGCAGCAGCTTGGCCGCGAATCGGCAGGGCTTGGCGATATCAGGTTTGCGGCGATCAGCCGGGCGGTGGCGGGCGCGTTGCCTCTGGCGGCACAGAATGAGACACGCATTGCAAAGACGCCCGACCGGGGCGGCATGATTGAATTGATCGTTGAAATGGTCACGGACGCTACGAATCTTGAGCGGCGCACGTGACGATCGTAAGGTAGAATTGACAGCACTGTCGTGTTGAATTGACAGATTCGAGGGAATAGCCGGTGGCGAAACGCAAAATCACGGATAAAACGTCAAAGACAGAGACCGAAGATCAGGTAGATGCCAATGGTGTGACCGATCCAAAGGAGGTGGCGGGCGACGTTTTGTCTGACCTTGAAGCGGCACCTGAGGCCCCTGATGCGGGCGATAAAGTTGCTGACGACGTTCTGTCCCTTGAAGAGCCGAAATCGGATGATGTGACCCTGTCCGATGACGCGCTTGATCACGATAGCGTCGCGGCAACCGAGAAAGGCGACGATCATCTGTCCGAAGATGAGGCGGAAGCGCTGTTGATAGATGCGGAAACGGTTGAGGGGCACGCTGCTGATCCCGAGCCGATAGAGGCGCCGGCGCCTGTCCCGCTTGCCCCAGAGGTGATTCGAGAAACAACCATTGAGCGCAAGGGCGGGTTTGTTCCGATGCTTGCGGGGGGGGTTGTTGCTGCTGCGCTGGGTTATGGGGCGGCGGCATATGTGTCTCAGGATGTCTGGCCGTTTGCCGCAACGGGCAACAGCTTTGAGGATGACACCCGTGCGGCGTTGACCGAACAGGGTGGCGTGGTGTCCGATCTTGGTGCGCGTCTGGCGACGCTGGAGGCGACCGAAGCCCCGAGCGTTGATTTGACTCCGATTGAGGACCAGATTGCAGCGGTGCAGTCCACGGCGTCTGACCTTGCCACGCGGCTGGATGCCACCACGGCGCGCATCGAAGAGATGACCGCGCGGGTAGATGTGCTTGAGCGTCAGCCGCTTGAACAGGCCGTGTCGCCCGAGGCGATTGCCGCTTACGAACGTGCGCTTGCGGATTTGCAGGCGGATGTCGAGGCACAGCGCGCCGAAGTGGTCCAGATGGCCCAAGAAGCGGTTGCTGCCGAAGAAAACGCCGAAGAGCAGGCGAAATTGGCAGCATCGCGTGCGGCCTTGGCGACGATCACCGCCGCGCTTGAAAGCGGCACGGGCTATGCCGACGCGGTTGGGGTTCTGGCCGCCAACGGTGTCGAGGTGCCCGAGGTTTTGGCCGCTGCCGCCGAGGCGGGATTGCCGACGATGGCGGGCCTGATGACCAGTTTCCCGGATACTGCGCGTGCGGCGTTGTCTGCGGCCCGCAGTGTTGAGACGGAAACAGCCGAGGGCACTGGCCGGATTGCCACGTTCTTTGCCAACCAGCTTGGTGCGCGATCTGTAGCGCCGCGCGAGGGCGACAGCCCGGACGCGGTTCTGTCGCGCGCCGAAGCAGCGGTGCGGGGGGGCGATCTGGGTGCGGCGCTTGATGAATTGACCGCGTTGCCGGAGGTTGCGCTGGGCGCGGTGTCGGATTGGCAAGCGCGCGCAAAAACACGCCTTGAGGCGCAAACGGCTGCGGACGGTCTCGTTCAGCAGCTTCTTCAGGAATAAGGGGGCGTCTCATGCTTTGGTCGTTGTTCAAGATTGTTTTGTTTGTTGTCATCGTCACCGGCCTGACTTTGGGGGCTGGCTTTCTCATGGAAAGCAATGGCGGCATCCAGATCACCGCAGGGGGGACGGAGTTTACCCTTGGGCCGTTGCAATCGGTAATTGCAGCATTGGTGGCGATCCTTGTGGTTTGGATTTTCCTCAAACTGTTTGCGCTTTTGATTGCGACGCTGAAATTCATCAACGGCGATGAAACCGCGATTTCGCGCTATTTCGACCGCAACCGCGAACGCAAGGGTTTTCAGGCGTTGAGCGAAGGGTTGATGGCGCTCGCGTCTGGTGAAGGTCGTCTTGCGATGGCAAAGGCGACGAAGGCGGAAAAGTACCTGCACAAGCCGGAGCTGACCGACCTGATCACGGCCCAAGCGGCCGAGATGACAGGTGACAACAAGAAAGCCGAAGAGGTCTATAAGCGGTTGGTTCAGAACGACGCAACGCGGTTCGTCGGGGTGCGCGGATTGATGAAGCAAAAGCTGAATGCGGGCGATACCGACACGGCGTTGAAGTTGGCTGAACGGGCGTTTGCGATCAAGCCCAAGCATGAAGAGGTGCAGGACACTTTGCTGCGGCTTCAGGCGCAGAACGCGGATTGGACCGGGGCGCGCAGGACGCTGAATGCCAAGCTCAAGCATGGGGCGCTGCCGCGCGATGTGCACAAGCGCCGCGATGCTGTTCTGGCACTTTCTGAGGCTAAGGGTGTGTTGGACGACGGCAAGACAATCGAGGCGCAAGAGGCGGCGATCGCGGCGAACAAATCGTCGCCCGATCTGATCCCGGCAGCGGCGATGGCAGCGCGCAGCCATATCGCGCAGGGACGCGGCAAATACGCGATACGTATCCTGAAAAAGGCATGGCAAGCGCAACCTCACCCGGATCTGGCAGCGGCATTTGCAGAGATTGAACCGAACGAAACTGCCGCGGCGCGGCTCAAACGGTTCAAACAGTTGACAGCGTTGCGCCCGGAGCATCGGGAAACCAAGCTGCTTTTGGCCGAGCTTAACCTTGCGGCCGAGGATTTCCCTGAAGCGCGTCGCGCCATTGGCGATCTGGCCGAGACAGAACCGGACACGCGTGTTCTGGCCATCGTTGCGGCCACGGAACGGGGGCAAGGTGCGTCTGACGCCGTTGTGCGCGGCTGGCTGGCGCGGGCGCTGACCGCACCGCGTGGCCCGCAATGGGTTTGCGATAATTGCAAGACCATCCACGCGGATTGGACCCCGGTTTGTAACAACTGCCAAAGCTTTGATACGCTGAGCTGGACCACACCGCCGCAAAGCGAAACGGTGCTGCCCGCCGGTGCCGAGATGCTGCCGTTGATTGTTGGCGCGATTGAGGACAAGACCAACCCTGTGGACGATGCCGATATCATAGAGCCAGCCCCGATTGTCCCAGATGAGGTTGTCGCGGACACACCCGTCGATGAGGTGACCGAGCCCTCTGAACAAGCGGGCGAAACGCTGGAGCCGGAAAAAAAGTGAAATAGCACTTTTCTTGGACAAAAACCAATGCTAGTGCGCGCGCCAATCTCGGGCTGAGTTGTTCAGTGTCGGAGATTGGCCGCTGTAGCTCAGATGGTAGAGCACGTCATTCGTAATGATGGGGTCGGGGGTTCGAGTCCCTTCAGAGGCACCATTTTTATTTGGCCTACCGCCTTCGGCTACTTGAGGCCGGTGTGGTTCGAGGTTTGTCCTCTCACCTGCACCAACTTCATCCCAAAGCTTTCATCCCCATGCGCACAGCGCGGTTGGGGTTTTGTTTGAGGATATGTTCCCCCAGCGCGCGGGCGAGGGTGGTATGGCCCTTTTCGACAGCCCGGTTGAAGAGTTCGCGCTGATAGCGTGGAAAGCTGCGGCGGGTGCGGAGCATTTGGTAGTATTCTTCGCTGCTGAGCGTGCCGTTCAGAGCGCCAAGGATGATTGGGCTAAGGATGCCCATCTGGTTCAGCGAACTGCCAAGCCTGTGGCCCAGCAACGGCGCGCGCAGGTGTTGCACGTTTGTGCCGGTGAAACGGGCGGCGTGTTGCGCATCTAGGGGCTCATAGGGATCATAAAGGATCGACACGCGGTTGGCGGCTTTGCTGACCGTGGACGCATCGCCGTATTTGCCGGTAAAGTCCCTGTCCCAGACCACTTTGTACCGGGTTTCCCATGGAACCAGCGCTTTATCGACTGTTGATTGCGGGGAAATTGCCACCACGTCGCAGCCCGGTGCGGCAGGGGAAAAGGCGCAGGCGGCGTAGCCTCCCATGGATGCGCCATAGAACACAACGCGTTTGAACTGTTTGAAAAAGCCGCTGGATTTGAGATCGTCGAATTGATCATAGACCCATGGTTCGCGGTACCATGTCCAGCCTCCGGCCAGCACGCCCAGCATGGACCAGCCTTGGTCCTTGATGAAATTGTAGCCCCATGGGCGGCGGTCTTCGCGCTTGGTCATGGCGATATCGAGATTGTCGAAGGTCACGACCAGCGTGTCGGGATCGCGCGGCACATAAAGAAAGCTGTGCCCGTTTGTGCCGGGGCGATACCAGCCGTTTTTGCCGGCCAAGTGCACCGCGATGTCATCCCATGTGTCGTCCTGCACCGGGGTGGGTGGATTGGGTATCATGCGAATGCGGGTGACTTCTTTGCCATCGTCTTCGCGGGTGGACAGCACGGTGTTCGTGCCATGCGCCTTGAGGAAAGGAAACGCGCCAGAACCGCGCCGGACATCCATGAACACGCGCGTGTCCGAGTGCACGCAGCGCAGCAGGAAGGGTTCGAGGAACTGGGTCTTCCATTGATCGCCAAAGCCCTGAAGGTTGCAGATCACGTCTACCGGGCGGAGGTCTTTCTCGGACCGGATCACCTTGATCCGGTCTGGATCAACCTCGTTGTCGGTGAGGAAGGTGATGTAGTCGGCCAGCCACGGCATGTCGTCCTCTTTGAACTTGGCACGGCGGTTGGTGTTCACCAGATGGATGTCGCAATCGAACTTGTGATGCAGGGCCAGCACAAAGCTGCGCGCCTGACCGCTGAGATCAGCCACGCTGCTGACCTCGGACAGGTCGAGCTCGTCGACCAGCGCCCCATCAAACGTCGTGTTGCCACGCCCTTTGATGGGGGCAAGTGCGGGGATTATGCCATGCTCCTGCACCAGTTTTTCGAGATACGATCCCTTGGGCGGCAGGCCGTCATGGAGGTTGCCCAATTGGCGTTTGTTCGACGCCCAGAGATGCAGCGCGGTGGTCTGTTTGGTGATCAGCCCCTCGGCCAGTTCGGCGCGGCGCATGAACTTGAACCGTTCGCGGAAGGTGATCGGATAGAAAGCGTTGAGCGGTTGAACGTGATCTTCAAGGCCAAGGGCATGCACATAATGGGTCACCATCATCGGGCCCCAGACGCCCCACGGTTGTTCGGTGATGTGAACCGGTTTGCCCTTTTCCGCCTTCTTGCGCATCTCGTCTTGCCGTTTCTTTGGCAGGAACGGCGCAATCGAGAACCGGTCGTCGGTGAAGGCAATCATCTGTTGCAATGCGTCGCTGTCGGCAGGCAGGCCCAGAACGGCGTTGTTGACGCGGTGTTCGCCGGGAAGTTCATAGCCGAAGACATAATCGCTGTCATAGTCCATCGGGCGGTGGCAGTAGACATCGGTGTCGACCCAGATCATGCCGGGGTTCTGGTGGATCATGTGCAGGCGGAACCAGTCGGCAAACAGCGCATAGCTGTTCTTTTGCTCGTACTTGATGAAATCGTCCGTATCTATGATCTCGCGGCCATCGCGGTGGATGACGCCGTCGGGCACGTTGGGGATGTCTTCATAGCTGAACAGGGTGATTTTCTGCCCCTTGTCGACAAAGGACTTCAGGCACAGCTGTTCCAACCAACTGAGCGGTCCCCCGATCCAGAGCGTACCAACCTCGCGTGTGCGTGGCATCTGCTTTACCTCATTTGCGCGCCTCTTTTGAGTATCGGGCGTCGTCTTTATCACAATCTTAAGATCAAAGAGGCGTCTTGTGTAGTCTGCGTGAATTCTGACTCAGTTTTTGCGCGGTTCGTGCCTTTGCTGCCATGCCGCTTGCACGGACTGGGGCCAACACGCTACTTTTTGGGAAAACCAAACCAAGCGCGGTCGTCAAATGAACCGCCACATGAGGCAGAGATGAGCAGCGGAACCTATACAGTCGTCTCAACCATGAAGAATGAAGGCCCCTATATCCTTGATTGGGTGGCCCATTACAAAGCGTTGGGCTTTGACCATATCCTTGTCTGTACCAATGATTGTACGGACACGACGGTCGATATTTTGCTGCGCTTGCAAGAGATGGGGCTGGTCACCCAGCATGATACCATCGTGCGCAAAGCGGGGATTCACCGCTCGGCGTTGCGTCAGGCAAGTCGTCGCTACGACGTCGTTCTGAACGCGACATGGGTGTTTGTCTGTGACGTTGATGAATACCTCAACATTCATATCGGTGACGGGTCGGTGCAGGCTTTGGTTGACGGATCGGGCGACGGGAGTGACGTGATCTCGGTTCCGTGGCGCGTTTTTGGCCCCGATGGTGTGGCGTCATTCAAGGACAAGCCGGTCACCCAGCAATTCCGCAAAGCCGAGCAGGAGTGGGATGCGACCGAGCGTCCCGATACCGGCAAGTTCGTAAAATCGCTTTACACCAACCAGCACAAGTTTCAGCGCATGGGCCTGCACGCGCCGGTGTCCTTGGATGAGCATGTGCCCGATACCCGCCGCGTTCTTCCCGGTGGGGCGGACTATATCGTCAATGGTCAGCGCACGGCCAATCCGCCGCTGTTCACCCATGCGCAGGTCAACCATTATGCCCTGCGGTCGATGGACAGTTTTCTGGTCAAGCGCGCACGCGGTCGGGCCAACCATTCGCATCATGTGCTTGGCCAGGAATACTGGGATCGCTTCAACCTGAACGACGAGGGTGATACCTCGATTGATCGCTACAAGGCCAAAGCGGGTGCGCTGGCGAAAGAGCTGAAATCCGATCCCGTTCTCAAGGACCTGCATGCACGCGCCGTTGACTGGCACAAGCGCAAGGCGGCGTCGCTTCGGATGGACCCGGATATGGATGAGCTGGTCAATGGGTTGAAGGCTGCGCTGTGAGTAAAGGCGGGGCGACGTTGGCGCGCTCCTACGCAAGAGTTCAAAGGTGACGTGGTGACGAAAGACGTGATCGAACGGCAGATGAACGGCGCTGTGTGCGGCGCAGTTACAGTGCTGGACGCAGTGGATCATGTCCTCAACGGTCAGCGGCATGTGACGGTGTTTTTCGCAGCGGGAAGCGACCTGAGCAGCCTGCGTGTTCTGGATGGGGCAGAACCGGTTCATCAGCAAAGTGTCGGTGGTGCCGCCTGTCTCAGCTATGCGGTTCCGTCTGATGCCGTATTCACGATGCAGGTCGGGGCACAGGCTCTTGACCTGTCCCTCGTTCAGGCTGAACCGGGTTTGTTCGAGGGAAAGAACTGTCTGGCCGCGGTGCGCAACGGTGAAAGCGCGCAGATCGTGGCGCAGTGGCTGGATCACCACGTGAGAACCCAGAACGTGCAAGGTGCCGTGATCGTGGATCGCGCGCGTCCGGGTGCGGATGATGGGTTTGTCCGTGACCTGCAAGCGTTGATCGGCGGGTTGGAGTGCACGTTGCTGGTTCTGCAAAGTGACCAGCCGCTTGGCCGATATGACGCCCCGGCCGAGGCGCATCCGTTCTGTGTGCCTGAAGCGCCCGGCAAGGACCGGATGAAGATTCCGGCCCCTGCGCCCTGGACGTCTCCCCTGGGGGCAATGTCACTTTATGAAATCCTGCGGTTGCGGTTCCTGTCGCAGGCACGCGCGGTGGCAAACCTAGAGGTGCATGACCTGATCCCGCCTGATGCGCCCAACGTCTTTGACCGCGCGGTCGAGGCGGATGGCGGGGTGATCGCGCTTTTCGGGCGGCATTGTTATCCTTGGCGCGTGCGCAAGGATCAGCCTACCCTGTTCGCGGATCATATCTGCGTTCAGTTCGACGCCAAAAGCGGTCGCCAGCGCTGGTGCATTGCGCCGTCCAAAGCGCCGGAAAATGTGGTGTGGCGGATGATCCGAATCGGCAACGCGGCACCGGTTCGGGCGGATACCCAGCTTTTCTATCGCCATATGGCGCTGCGTCATCCGACGCGGTCGATTTCCAAGATCGTGCCCAAGACATCGCTGATCGAACATCCCCCGTTGATCGAAATCTCCGAGAGATATTGGGATCATAAACCGGTGCGTATGCCCGAGATGGAGCCTGAAACTGCGTCCAAGGGCAAGGGGCGCAGGGCGATTGTCACAACGATGAAGAACGAGGGGCCGTTTATCCTTGAGTGGCTCGCGTATCACCGGGCCATCGGGTTTGACGACATTATTGTCTATACCAATGATTGCACCGACGGCACGGACACAATGCTTCAGATGCTGGAACGCAAAGGCATTGTGCAGCACCGCGAAAACCCGTTTCGGGAAAGTGGGTTAAAGCCCCAACACGCGGCTCTTCAGGCGTCCGAGGATGAACCGATCATAAAGAACGCCAAATGGGTCACCTGTATTGACGTTGATGAATTTGTAAACATCAAGGTGGGTGATGGCACGCTGGATGCATTGTTCGCGGCGGTGCCTGACGCCAACATGATCGCAATGACGTGGCGGTTGTTTGGCAATGGCGATGTTCATGAATTTTTCGACCGGCCCATCACCGAACAATTCCTGCTCTGCGCACCTGAATTTGCCCGCAAGCCGCATCAGGCGTGGGGGTTCAAGACGCTGTTCAAGAACATCGGTCTGTTCAAGAAACTGGGTGTGCACCGGCCCAAGGGGCTGAATCCACAGCTTTGGGAAGAGATCAACTGGGTGAACGGGTCGGGTCAGCCGCTTCCGCGCGAGATGTTCCGCAATGGGTGGCGGTCGACGACAGAGACCTATGGCTATGATCTGGTGCAGTTGAACCATTACGCGGTGCGCTCTGCCGAAAGCTTTCTGGTCAAGCGGGATCGCGGTCGGGTGAACCATGTGGATCGGGATCAGGGACTGGCCTACTGGTTTCGGATGAACAACAATTATCAGGAAGAGCTGTCTATCCAGTCACGCCTTCCGATGATGCAAGCCGAGCTGGCGCGGCTCATGGCCGATCCCGAGATCAAAGCGGCGCATGACAGCGCGGTGCGTGCGCACCGTGACAAGATCGATGCGCTGCGGGCGACCGAGACTTATGCGAATTTTTATGCCGATCTGACTGGAGTGCGCTTGGAAAAGCTGTCGCGCCTGCATGGTCATTTTGGATCGAACGTCTTTTTGTCAGGCCCAGAAGTGGTCCCGGACGAGGTCTTGTCCAAGGATCCCGAGGATGACTGGTTCTTTACCGTGGAACTGGCAGGGGAAACGGCGCACTGACCCCTTAACGAACGAAGGCCGCCCGAATTGGGCGGCCTGTTCATGAACCGCGACGCGCCTTAGGTGGTGGGGCGTCGCGGGGG
>NZ_JBPOFB010000030.1:0-21223 GCF_051251565.1 Marivita sp.
TGTGACGGTCTGGAAAAAGCCCATTGTTTCAACGGGTACACCGACCTGAGAGCGCTGAGGCGTGGTTCTGTGAACGGCGTGTCAGGTTTTTTTGGGGGGGCGCCGAAACCCAAGCCAAAACGCGTCATGCGATTCTTGGCGGTCGTGCCCTGCGAGACGGGATCGCATGGATATGGTTGGTGCCGGATTCCGCGTCGTGAAAGCACCGTGTTGTGGAGGCGTACAGACCGCGCGGTCGCGTGCGGTGTGCCGTTCGGGGCGTCCAAAGAAACGAGGCTGGCAATTTTGTCAGGTTGAGCGTGTTCTGGGTCTTGATTTCGCCCATGGCTTGGAATACCCGTCATCCCGGCGATAGGGGTATAGCTCAGTTGGTAGAGCGACGGTCTCCAAAACCGTAGGTCCCGGGTTCGAGTCCCTGTGCCCCTGCCACTTCCTTTCACGTTCGGTTAGATGCATCGCGCGCTGCGCGTGTGCAGACTGACGACCGAGCCAAAAAGGCCGCCCGAAGGCGACCCTTGGTGGTGACGACAGCGCGTCAGTTGTTGACGAGCGCTTCGATCTGTTGGGTTTTGTCACTGCGGGACATACCGCTATAGGCAACGCTAAGGGCGATGTTCAGATCGTTCTGGGTCAGCCCGGACAAATCGGCCGTAGCGACGTAGCCGCGCAGAATGTTGGCCTGACCGGCAGTGACCGACGCCTGCGTTGCCGCGTCCATGTCTGCGCCGCCCAGAATGTTTTGAACCTGCCGTTTGATCGTACCTTCAGACCCGCCGCTATACGTCACGGCCAAAGCCGTTTCTGCCTGTGCTTGACTGAGGCTGCTGACATCGACATCCGGTGCATATTGCTGAATCCGCGACAGTTCGGCAGCGCTGATCATCAGCGTGCCCATGTTCATCGAGGTGTTTGCCGCAAGGGCGCGCAGCTGTCCGGTTTTTTCCCCGTGAGACATGCCAGAGGTCACGATCCCATATGCGATGGTGTAGTCGCGCGCAGAGAAACCGGATGTGTCGATGCCCGAGTTAAAACCATCCACCTGCTGCATCTGTGCGTCGGTGGCGGCGAAACTTGCGGTGCCAAGGGTGGTGGCAAGTGCGGTTGCAATCAGTATGCGTGTCATTGTGGTATCCTTTCTTCCCAAAACCGGTCCAGACCTTTGTGCTGTTGGCGGGGTATCCCGCCGCCGGCTCTTGGGGACAAACAGGCTGGAGACGGGATTGTTCCTGCAAGCGTTTGAAAAGATAGCCACATATTTGTGAAAGGCGTCACTGGAACCGATGTGCAGCCCAAGAGATCGCGCGCGCTCTATCTCCTTACGGTGTGCCCAAAGCTGCGATCTGCATCTGATTTTAAGCATTTGATCGTGCATTGCTTGAATTCGGGTGCTGGCTTCGCTAAGTGCGAACGAGCACATATGCAAAGTGAGATCGACCCCATGGCAACGACCAATCCGCTTCAGTTCATTCAGCAGGTTCGCGCTGAGGTGTCGAAGATCGTCTGGCCGACCCGCCGCGAGGTTTTGCTGACCACGGTGATGGTGTTCATCATGGCCGCGTTGACGGCAGTGTTCTTTGCGCTGGTCGATATTTTGATCCGCAGCGGTTTGCAGGGAATACTCAACCTGTTTGGCTAAACATTGTCTGCCCTTGAAAAGCGCAGGCGAAGGCGATAGTTGACCGCCTGAGACGGAATGAGGCGTGCATCGATTCGAGTTGCACGCCGCTTTTTTATTCCGGAGCGGGCGTGGCGACAGGCCTGACAGCAGAAATCAGACGGCGTCTCAGCCGCACGGAAAAAAGGTTTGCGACCAGATGGCGAAGCGGTGGTATTCGGTCAGTGTTCTCTCGAATTTCGAGAAGAAAATCGCAGAGCAGATCCTCCAGACGGTCGAAGAAAAAGGCCTTCAGGATCAGATCGACGAAGTTCTTGTGCCGACTGAAGAAGTGATCGAAATCCGCCGTGGCAAGAAGGTGACCGCAGAGCGTCGCTTTATGCCGGGCTACGTGCTGGTGCGGATGGAAATGTCGGATGAGGGCTATCACCTCATCAATTCGATCAATCGTGTGACCGGGTTTCTGGGGCCGCAGGGCCGCCCGATGCCGATGCGCGATGCCGAAGTGCAGGCCATTCTGGGCCGTGTGGCTGAGGGCGAAGAAACTCCGCGCACGCTTATCCATTTCGAAATTGGCGAGAAGGTCAAGGTCAACGAAGGTCCGTTCGAAGATTTCGATGGCATGATCGAAGAGGTCGACGACGACAACCAGCGCCTCAAGGTGTCGGTTGTGATCTTTGGCCGGGAAACCCCGGTCGAGTTGGAATACACGCAGGTCACCAAGCAATAGGGACCAGCGCGGGTGGGCAGGATTGCCCGCCGTTTGAGATATGTCGGGCGACCGGCATGGGGTGGGCGTGGTCCCACCCAGAGAGTGGGAGGCGCGCGCATCGCGATGTGCAGACCGGACCACACAACATGAGTGACCTTGGGACGCGTTCCTTGGTCGTTGGAAAAGGAGAGGCCAGATGGCCAAGAAACTTGTTGGCAAGATGAAGTTGCAGATCCCCGCGGGTCAAGCCAACCCAAGCCCCCCCGTGGGCCCGGCGTTGGGCCAGCGCGGCATCAACATCATGGAATTCTGCAAGGCGTTCAACGCCAAGACGCAGGATATGGAGCAGGGCGCGCCATGCCCCACAGAGATTGTCTATTACCAAGACAAATCCTTCACCATGGAAATCAAGACGCCGCCTGCGTCCTATTACCTCAAGAAGGCCGCTGGGCTGAAGCCCGTGGGCAAGCGGAACCGTCCGCGTGGCGCCGAGAATCCCGGTCGTGAGACCGTGGCGACCGTGACCGCAGCACAGGTGCGCGAGATCGCGGAAGCCAAGATGAAAGACCTCAATGCGAATGACATTGAAGGTGCAATGCAGATTATCCTGGGCTCTGCGAAGTCCATGGGCATCGAGGTGAAGTAAGATGGCGAAACTTGGAAAACGCACCCGCTCCGCCCGCGAAGCCTTTGTCGGAAAAGAGGATATGACCGTTGAAGCTGCGGTTGCTCTGATCAAGGCGAATTCGAACGTCAAGTTCGACGAAACGCTGGAAATCGCGATGAACCTTGGCGTCGATCCGCGTCACGCAGACCAGATGGTCCGTGGTGTTGTCGGATTGCCGAACGGCACCGGAAAAACCGTGCGGGTTGCGGTGTTTGCCCGTGGCCCCAAGGCGGATGAAGCAACGGCCGCCGGTGCGGATATCGTTGGCGCAGAAGATCTGATGGAAGCCGTCCAAAGCGGTAAAATCGACTTTGATCGCTGCATCGCTACACCCGACATGATGCCGATCGTCGGCCGTCTGGGCAAAGTGCTTGGCCCGCGTAACCTGATGCCGAACCCCAAGGTTGGCACGGTCACGATGGACGTCAAGCAGGCTGTCGAAGACGCCAAGGGCGGTCAGGTTCAGTTCAAGGCTGAAAAAGCCGGCGTTGTTCACGCTGGGATTGGCAAGATCTCGTTTGACGACGCCAAGCTGGTCGAAAACGTGAAAGCGTTTGTTGACGCGGTTGCCAAGGCAAAGCCGTCGGGCTCCAAGGGCACCTATATGAAGAAGATCGCGCTGTCTTCGACCATGGGTCCGGGCGTGTCGATCTCTGTGGATGACGCAGCTGGCCACTAAGGCCTCGCGCTTCAAGTTTACAAAGCGGCGTCCCTCGGGGCGCCGTTTTTTTTTGGCAAATTTTTTGAAGGAAACGGAACACCATGCCGCGCCAAAGCGGACATATTTCGGGCTGATTTTCAGAAGAGTGTGAAACAGACGTTCACCATATGGAACCTAGCTATGTCACTCACTGCTGATGCGCCGCGCGCAAACTTTGGTCTTTTGGGGTTTTTCTTTGGTGTGGGCGCATTGCTTGCCGCTGCGATGTTGACCTCGGGTGTGTTCATGCCGGAACCCCAGCAAAGCGTTGGAACATCCATTGGTGAAATTGCGCGTGATATCAGGGCTGCGGCAAACGGCATATTCAGTGAGACAGTTGAAGCACCTGCCGCAGCATCAGAGCCTGCGCCGTTCGATCCAACGAAGCTATTGTCGATCGTCACGCCGATTTTTGCGGCCATTGCAGTTGTGCTTGGTGGTGCCAGCCTGTTTCGGCACGAGCCGACATCGCTTCCGAAGCTTGCAATTGGTTTCGGTATTGGCGCCATCGTGATGCAGTTCGTGTTTTGGTTGGCCCTTGTGATCTGCGGGACAATGGTCCTTGTGGCGATCCTTTCCAAAATGGAAAGCATCTTCGATATCTGAAGGCCCGAAGAAAGAAGCGTTTTGCGTTCCACGATGCCCGTGATATCGTCACATTCGTAGATTTAAGCGAAACCATGCAGATTTGCAGGCCGCAGGGCTTGGCAAATCGTTTTGCGCGTAATACTCCCACCCATGCAGAGCGCCGCGCGATTCGTCCCGCGGTGTTTTGTATTACGTCCGAGACGGTGGGTTGTGACATGGGTTGCAATAATTCCTGCCCGAGGCGGGAACAGACCGACATGCCAAGGCTCAGACTGTTGAGTGCGAGGCGGGTTTGGGACCGCAGACCGCGGACCAAAGCCGCCGGAGCGATCCGGTACCACTGAGCCGGGGGGTCCGCCTCCCAAACTGGAGTACACCTGTGGATAGAGCCCAAAAAGAGAAAGTGGTCGAAGAACTCGGCCAAATCTTCGAAAGCTCTGGCGTCGTTGTGGTAGCCCACTACGAAGGTCTCACAGTTGCCGAGATGCAGGATCTGCGGGGGCGCGCACGCGCCGCTGGCAGTTCCGTACGTGTCGCTAAGAACCGTTTGGCCAAGATTGCCCTTGATGGAAAGCCTTGCGCAAGCATTGCGAACTATCTGACGGGCATGACGGTTCTCACCTATTCCGAAGACCCTGTGGCAGCCGCCAAAGTGTCTGAAGACTTTGCCAAGGAGAACAAGAAGTTCGAAATCCTTGGCGGGGCCATGGGCGAGAACGCACTTGACCGGGCCGGTGTTGAAGCCGTGTCGAAGATGCCGTCGCGCGAGGAGCTTATTGCTACCATCGCTGGAATGATCGGCGCACCTGCTTCCAACATCGCAGGCGCAATTGGCGCACCAGCATCGAACATTGCGTCCATTCTCTCGACCATCGAAGAGAAAGCGGCGTAAGGCAACTGACGAAAACCTCGTAGGGTTGCAAACCCTGACGTTGGAACACATTTAGATAGGAAAGTCACAATGGCTGATCTGAAAAAACTGGCAGAAGAGATCGTTGGTCTGACGCTGCTTGAAGCACAAGAACTGAAAACAATCCTCAAAGACGAGTACGGCATCGAGCCCGCAGCTGGCGGCGCAGTGATGATGGCGGGCCCGGCTGACGCAGGCGCCGGCGCTGCTGCTGAAGAGCAGACAGAATTCGACGTCATCCTGAAGTCGGCAGGCGCATCCAAGATCAACGTGATCAAGGAAGTTCGCGGCATCACCGGTCTGGGCCTCAAAGAAGCCAAGGACCTGGTCGAAGCAGGCGGCAAAGCTGTCAAAGAGCAGGTTTCCAAGGACGAAGCCGAAGACATCAAAGCCAAGCTGGAAGCAGCTGGCGCGGAAGTCGAGCTCAAGTAATCGACTGGTGCGTGCACGCGCGCATCAACCGAAAAGCACAGGCTGGGTGTGGAATTTCCACGCCCGGCCAAGCCTGTCTTAGAGAGGCCCTTTGACGCAAAAGGGCTTTTCTTGGACAGGACCCAAGGATCGGGAGGTGTGCGGTGGGACGCATGCCGGGAATTGATCGGGTTTTGTTGTCTCTATTGGGCAGACCGCCGGGGCCCGACGGCGTGACGCGCAGCTGAGAATGAAAAGGTGATATCGACCATGGCGCAAAGCTATCTTGGCCAGAAACGTCTTCGTAAATACTACGGAAAAATCCGCGAAGTTCTGGAGATGCCGAACCTCATTGAGGTTCAGAAATCCTCCTACGATCTTTTCTTGAAATCCGGCGACCAGCCTGTTCCGCTTGACGGCGAAGGCATCAAAGGCGTTTTCCAGTCGGTTTTTCCGATCAAGGATTTCAACGAAACCAGCGTGCTGGAATTTGTCAGCTATGAGCTGGAAAAGCCGAAATACGATGTCGAGGAATGCCAGCAGCGCGACATGACCTACGCCGCACCTCTCAAGGTGAAGCTGCGTCTGATCGTGTTCGATATGGATGAAGACACAGGCGCGAAGTCGGTCAAGGACATCAAGGAACAAGACGTGTTCATGGGCGACATGCCTTTGATGACGCCGAACGGCACGTTTGTCGTGAACGGCACGGAACGCGTGATCGTGTCCCAGATGCACCGCTCGCCGGGCGTGTTTTTTGATCACGACAAGGGAAAGACACACAGCTCGGGCAAGTTGCTGTTTGCCTGCCGCATCATCCCGTATCGCGGGTCGTGGCTCGATTTTGAATTTGATGCTAAAGACCTTGTGTTCTCGCGCATCGACCGTCGCCGCAAATTGCCGGTGACAACACTTCTGTATTCTCTTGGTCTTGACCAGGAAGACATTATGGACGCGTATTACAATACGGTCCCCTACACTCTGCGCAAAGGCGAAGGCTGGGAAACCAAGTTCTTCCCCGAGCGCGTGCGCGGAACCCGCCCGACCTTTGATCTGGTCGATGCTGCCACCGGCGAAGTGTTCGCCGAAGCGAGCAAGAAAATTACGCCGCGCGCTGTCAAGAAGATCATCGACGAGGGCAAGATCACTGATCTGCTGCTTCCGTTTGATCAGATTGTTGGCAAGTTTGTGGCCAAGGACATCATCAACGAAGACACTGGCGCGATTTACGTCGAAGCCGGGGATGAGCTGACATGGACCGTCGACAAAGACGGTGCCGTGACAGGTGGCACGTTGAAAGAGCTGGTGGATGCCGGCGTGACCGAGATTCCCGTTCTCGACATCGACAACATCACCGTTGGCCCGTACATGCGCAACACCATGGCGGCGGACAAGAACATGAACCGCGAAACTGCGCTCATGGACATCTACCGCGTCATGCGCCCAGGCGAGCCGCCCACCGTTGAGGCCGCCTCGGCGCTGTTTGAGACGTTGTTCTTTGATGGCGAGCGTTATGACCTGTCGGCTGTTGGCCGCGTGAAGATGAACATGCGTCTGGCGCTGGACAAGCCCGACACGCAACGCACGCTGGACCGCGAAGATATCGTGGCTTGCGTCAAGGCGCTGGTCGAACTGCGCGACGGGCGCGGCGACATCGACGACATCGACCACCTTGGCAACCGCCGCGTGCGGTCTGTTGGTGAATTGATGGAAAACCAGTACCGTGTTGGCCTTCTGCGGATGGAACGCGCGATCAAGGAACGCATGTCGTCTGTTGAGATCGACACCGTCATGCCGCAAGACCTGATCAACGCGAAACCTGCGGCGGCGGCTGTGCGCGAATTCTTCGGCTCTTCGCAGCTGTCGCAGTTCATGGACCAAACCAACCCGCTTTCGGAAGTGACGCACAAGCGTCGTCTGTCGGCGCTTGGACCGGGCGGTCTGACCCGCGAACGTGCTGGCTTTGAAGTGCGCGACGTGCACGCGACCCATTACGGTCGTATGTGCCCGATTGAAACGCCGGAAGGCCCGAACATCGGTCTGATCAACTCTCTGGCGACGTTTGCCCGTGTGAACAAATACGGCTTTATTGAAACACCCTACCGCCGTGTTGAAAACGGTCGGGTGACCGATGACGTACAGTATATGTCCGCCACCGAAGAGCAGCGTCACACCGTGGCGCAGGCCAACGCGACGCTGGACGCCGAAGGCCGTTTCGTGAACGAGTTTGTGAACACCCGCCAGTCGGGTGAATACACGCTTGCGCCGAATGAAAGCGTTGACCTGATCGACGTATCACCCAAGCAGTTGGTCTCGGTTGCGGCCTCGCTTATCCCGTTCCTTGAAAACGACGACGCAAACCGCGCCCTTATGGGATCGAACATGCAACGTCAGGCGGTTCCTACCCTTCGCTCCGAGGCGCCGCTGGTCGGCACCGGGATCGAAGGCGTGGTTGCGCGCGATTCAGGTGCGGCCATCATGGCGAAACGCGCTGGCGTGATCGACCAGGTGGACGCTACCCGTATCGTTGTGCGGGCGACCGAAGATCTTGAACTGGGCGATGCGGGTGTGGACATCTACCGTCTGCGCAAGTTCCAGCGTTCGAACCAGAACACCTGTATCAACCAGCGTCCGCTGGTGAATGTGGGTGACACGGTCGGCAAAGGCGAAGTGATCGCGGACGGCCCATCAACCGATCTGGGGGAACTGGCGCTTGGCAAGAACGTGGTCGTCGCGTTCATGCCGTGGAATGGCTACAACTACGAAGACTCGATCCTGATCTCCGAACGGATTGCACGGGATGACGTGTTCACCTCGATCCATATCGAAGAATTCGAAGTCGCCGCGCGTGACACGAAGCTTGGGCCGGAAGAGATCACACGCGACATTCCGAACGTCGGCGAAGAAGCGCTGCGCAACCTCGACGAGGCGGGCATCGTGTATATCGGCGCGGATGTGGAACCGGGCGATATTCTGGTCGGCAAGATCACACCAAAGGGCGAAAGCCCGATGACGCCGGAAGAGAAACTTCTCCGTGCCATCTTTGGTGAGAAAGCATCGGACGTGCGCGACACCTCGCTGCGTGTGAAGCCGGGTGATTTTGGCACGGTCGTCGAAGTGCGCGTCTTCAACCGTCACGGCGTCGAAAAAGACGAACGTGCGTTGCAGATCGAGCGGGAAGAAGTCGAACGTCTGGCCCGTGACCGGGACGACGAATTGGCCATTCTTGACCGCAACATCTATGCGCGTCTCAAGGACATGATCTTTGGCAAGATGGCCGTCAAAGGCCCCAAAGGTGTGAAGCCGAACAGCCAGATCACCGAAGAGCTTTTGGACAGCCTGACCCGTGGTCAGTGGTGGCAGCTTGCTCTGGAAGATGAAGATGATGCCAAGATCGTCGAAGCCCTGAACGAGCAGTACGAGGCGCAGAAGCGTGCCTTGGATGCGCGTTTCGAGGACAAGGTCGAAAAGGTCCGTCGTGGCGACGATCTGCCTCCGGGCGTGATGAAGATGGTCAAAGTGTTCGTGGCGGTGAAGCGCAAGCTGCAACCGGGCGACAAGATGGCCGGTCGTCACGGCAACAAGGGTGTGATCTCGAAAGTCGTGCCGATGGAGGACATGCCGTTCCTCGCGGATGGCACTCCTGTCGATTTCTGTCTCAACCCGCTGGGCGTGCCGTCGCGCATGAACGTTGGTCAGATTCTGGAAACCCATATGGGCTGGGCCGCGCGCGGTCTGGGGATCAAGATCGACGAAGCTTTGCAGGATTACCGTCGCTCCGGCGATCTGACCCCTGTGCGCGAAGCGATGCGGATTGCTTACGGCGATGATGTCTACGAAGAAGGCATCAAGGACATGGATGAGACGCAACTGGTAACAGCGGCGGGGAACGTGACCAATGGTGTGCCGATTGCAACGCCGGTCTTTGACGGCGCGAAAGAGGCGGACGTCAATGACTCGTTGATCCGTGCTGGTTTCGACACGTCGGGTCAGTCGATCCTGTTCGATGGCCGCTCCGGTGAGCAGTTCGCGCGGTCGGTGACTGTGGGTGTGAAGTACCTGCTCAAGCTGCACCACCTTGTGGACGACAAAATCCACGCGCGTTCGACAGGTCCGTACTCGCTCGTCACCCAGCAGCCGCTGGGCGGTAAGGCGCAGTTCGGTGGCCAGCGCTTTGGTGAAATGGAGGTCTGGGCGCTCGAAGCGTACGGTGCCGCCTACACCTTGCAGGAAATGTTGACCGTAAAGTCGGACGATGTGGCTGGCCGGACCAAGGTCTACGAGTCGATCGTCAAGGGCGAGGACAACTTTGAGGCAGGCATTCCCGAGAGCTTTAACGTTCTCGTCAAGGAAGTGCGCGGCCTCGGCCTGAATATGGAACTCCTGGATGCGGAGGAGGATGAGTGAGCCGAATGGTGGGCTGAAGCCCACCCTACGCAAACTCTGTAGGCCGGGCATCTGTCCGGCCAACTCCGAAACTTCCCTTTCAAGGATTTGAAAATGAACCAGGAACTGACCAACAACCCGTTCAACCCCGTCACACCGCCAAAGGTGTTCGACGAGATCAAAGTTTCGCTCGCATCGCCCGAGCGGATTTTGTCGTGGTCCTTCGGTGAGATCAAGAAGCCCGAAACCATCAACTACCGCACGTTCAAGCCCGAGCGTGACGGCCTGTTCTGCGCGCGTATCTTTGGCCCGATCAAGGATTACGAATGCCTGTGCGGCAAGTACAAGCGCATGAAGTATCGCGGCGTTGTCTGCGAAAAATGTGGTGTGGAAGTCACGCTGCAAAAGGTGCGCCGCGAACGCATGGGCCATATCGAACTGGCCGCGCCCTGCGCCCATATCTGGTTTTTGAAGTCGCTGCCGTCGCGCATCGGCCTGATGCTGGACATGACGCTGCGCGATCTGGAGCGTATCCTCTACTTTGAAAACTACGTCGTGATCGAGCCGGGTCTGACCGACCTGACCTACGGCCAGTTGATGACCGAAGAAGAGTTCATGGACGCGCAGGATGCCTATGGTATGGACGCGTTCACCGCCAATATCGGTGCCGAAGCGATCCGCGAAATGCTGGCCAATATCGACCTTGAATCCGAGGCCGATACCCTGCGTGCGGACCTCAAGGAAGCAACGGGCGAGCTGAAACCCAAGAAGATCATCAAGCGCCTCAAGGTGGTTGAATCCTTCCTGGAATCCGGCAACCGCCCGGAATGGATGGTGATGACGGTTATCCCGGTCATCCCACCGGAACTGCGCCCGCTGGTGCCGCTGGACGGGGGCCGCTTTGCGACGTCCGACCTCAACGACCTGTATCGCCGGGTGATCAACCGGAACAACCGCCTCAAGCGCCTGATCGAATTGCGCGCGCCGGATATCATCGTCCGCAACGAAAAGCGGATGTTGCAGGAATCGGTGGATGCGCTGTTCGACAACGGCCGTCGTGGTCGGGTCATCACGGGTGCCAACAAGCGTCCGCTGAAATCGCTCTCGGACATGCTCAAGGGCAAGCAGGGTCGTTTCCGTCAGAACCTTTTGGGCAAGCGCGTCGACTTCTCGGGTCGTTCGGTTATCGTGACCGGGCCAGAACTCAAGCTGCACCAGTGCGGCTTGCCCAAGAAGATGGCGCTCGAACTGTTCAAGCCGTTCATCTATTCGCGTCTAGAAGCGAAAGGTCTGTCTTCCACCGTCAAGCAGGCCAAGAAGCTGGTCGAAAAGGAACGTCCCGAGGTTTGGGATATCCTGGACGAAGTGATCCGTGAACACCCGGTTCTTCTGAACCGTGCGCCGACGCTGCACCGTCTTGGGATTCAGGCGTTTGAACCGGTTCTGATCGAAGGCAAGGCGATCCAGCTTCACCCGCTGGTCTGTTCGGCCTTCAACGCCGACTTTGACGGCGACCAGATGGCCGTGCACGTACCTCTTTCGCTTGAGGCACAGTTGGAAGCCCGTGTCCTGATGATGTCGACCAACAACGTTCTGTCGCCCGCAAACGGCGCACCGATCATTGTTCCCTCGCAGGATATGATCCTTGGTCTGTATTACGTGTCGATTGCGCGCAATGGCATGAAAGGTGAGGGCATGAAGTTCGCCTCCATCGAAGAGGTCGAACACGCGCTCAACGCCGGCGAAGTGCACCTGCACACCAATATCGAATGCCGGGTCAAGCAGATCGACGACGAAGGCAACGAGATCATCAAGCGCTATGAGACCACACCCGGTCGCGTCCGTCTTGGTGCGCTTTTGCCGCTCAACGCCAAAGCGCCGTTTGATCTTGTCAACACGCTGCTGCGCAAGAAAGACGTGCAGAAGGTCATTGATACGGTCTACCGGTATTGCGGTCAGAAAGAGTCCGTTATCTTCTGTGATCAGATCATGACCATGGGCTTTAAAGAAGCGTTCAAGGCGGGCATTTCGTTCGGCAAGGACGACATGGTGATCCCGGATACCAAATGGCCGCTCGTTGAAGAAACCCGCGATCAGGTTAAGGATTTCGAACAGCAGTACATGGACGGCCTGATCACTCAGGGCGAAAAGTACAACAAGGTGGTCGATGCCTGGTCGAAGTGTAACGACAAGGTCACCGAGGCCATGATGTCCACCATCTCGGCTGAAAAGTACGACGAAAACGGCGCCACCATGGAACCGAACTCGGTCTATATGATGGCGCACTCCGGTGCCCGTGGCTCGGTCACGCAGATGAAACAGCTGGGCGGGATGCGCGGCCTGATGGCGAAGCCGAATGGCGACATCATCGAGACGCCGATCATCTCGAACTTTAAGGAAGGCTTGACCGTTCTTGAGTATTTCAACTCGACACACGGTGCCCGTAAGGGTCTGTCGGACACGGCCTTGAAGACTGCGAACTCAGGTTACCTGACTCGTCGTCTTGTGGACGTGGCGCAGGACTGCATCGTGCGTATGCATGATTGCGGCACGGACCGGGCGATCACCGCGCAAGCGGCGGTCAATGACGGTGAAGTCGTGGCGTCTTTGGCAGAGCGTATCCTTGGCCGCGTTACGGCGGATGATATCCTCAAGCCGGGCACCGAAGAGGTGATCCTGCGCGCAGGTCAGCTGATCGACGAACGTATGGCCGACACCATCGAAGAGGCGGGCGTTGCCACGATGCGCATCCGGTCGCCGCTGACATGTGAAGCCGAAGAAGGCGTCTGCGCCATGTGTTACGGGCGTGACCTTGCTCGGGGTACGATGGTCAACACCGGTGAAGCGGTGGGCATCATCGCGGCGCAATCCATCGGGGAACCGGGCACACAGCTGACGATGCGGACATTCCACATCGGCGGTGTTGCGCAAGGTGGTCAGCAGTCGTTCCAGGAAGCAAGCCAGGAAGGCAAAGTCGAATTTGACAACGCCTCCACGCTGGAAAACTCGGTGGACGACACGCTGGTTATGGGCCGCAACATGAAGCTCCGTATCATGGACGAACATGGTGTCGAACGGGCCAGCCACAAGCTGGGCTACGGCACCAAGGTGTTCGTCAAGGCGGGCGACATGGTCAAGCGCGGCGACAAGCTGTTCGAATGGGATCCCTACACCCTGCCGATCATCGCCGAGAAGGATGGTATCGCCAAGCATGTGGACCTCGTGGCTGGTATCGCCGTGCGTGACGAAACCGACGATGCGACGGGTATGACCCAGAAGATCGTGGTTGACTGGCGTACAGCGCCGAAGGGCAATGAGCTGAAACCCGAGATCATTCTGATGGGTGAAGACGGAGAGCCGCTGCGCAACGATGCGGGCAATCCGATCACCTATCCGATGTCCGTGGATGCGGTTCTGTCGGTCGAAGACGGTCAGGATGTCAGAGCCGGGGACGTGGTTGCACGTATTCCGCGTGAAGGCGCCAAGACCAAGGACATCACCGGTGGTTTGCCGCGCGTGGCTGAACTCTTTGAGGCACGTCGCCCCAAGGACAACGCCATCATCGCGGAAATCGACGGCTATGTCCGCTTTGGCAAGGACTACAAGAACAAGCGTCGGATCACGATCGAACCTGCGGACGACAGCATGGAACCGGTCGAGTACATGGTGCCCAAGGGCAAGCACATCCCGGTGGTTGAAGGCGACTTCATCCAGAAGGGTGACTACATCATGGACGGTAACCCGGCGCCGCATGACATCCTGTCCATCATGGGTGTCGAAGCGTTGGCGAACTACATGATCGACGAAGTTCAGGACGTCTACCGCCTGCAAGGTGTGAAGATTAACGACAAACACGTTGAAGTCATCGTGCGTCAGATGTTGCAGAAGTGGGAAATCCTCGACAGTGGCGATACCACGCTGCTCAAGGGCGAACATGTGGACAAGGCCGAATTCGATCTCGCCAATGAAAAGGCCGAGAAGAAGAATGGCCGCCGTGCACAGGGCGAACCGATCCTGCTGGGCATCACCAAGGCGTCCTTGCAGACCCGGTCGTTTATCTCGGCAGCGTCGTTCCAGGAAACCACGCGTGTGCTGACCGAAGCGTCGGTTCAGGGCAAGGTCGACAAGCTTGTTGGTCTGAAAGAGAACGTCATCGTGGGTCGTCTGATCCCGGCGGGCACCGGTGGGGCAACCCAGAAGATGCGTCGCGTGGCGCAGGACCGCGACAATGTCGTGATCGAAGCGCGCCGCGAAGAGGCCGAGGCCGCCGCTGCATTGGCAGCACCCGCGCCTATGGACGATGTGATCGGTGGAGACGAGTTCGACAACATCATCGTGGACACACCGGAAAGCCGCGAATAAGCGCAGCTTTTTACCAAACGATAAAAAAACCCCCGCGCCAGTCGCGGGGGTTTTTGTTTGTGGAGGGCTGTATGTTTGAAACTGCGCAGGCGCGCGGTTCACAGCATGTGTCCAATGTGGGAAAGACCCTGGCTGTTTATGCCGGATTGGGGCGCAGACCGCCGATCTCGCGCTGGGATATGCGCGCAGCCACCAAAAGCGCGATCACCCAGCCGCTTGAGACGGACACAGCGATACCAAGCCAGACACCCCAGACATCAAAGCCAAGCACCGCGATAAACACCCAGATGAAGAAGGCCACGCCAAAACCTTGGCGGTAGATGCTGATCCAGAGCGTATAGATGGGCTGTTTGAGCGCTTGCAGCAGAGAGTTGATCGAAAAGAGCATCATGTAGATCGGGAACAGAAACCCATCGACCAGCAAATAGCTTGCCCCCACCGCGATCACATCGGGGTCGGACGTGAAGGGGCGCATTGCGTATTGGCCGCCGAACCACAGGATCGGCATGGCGATGGCGGACATGACAAAGCCGATTTTCCAACAAAAGAACAGCGCCTCACGGACCCGGTCATATTCCTTGGCGCCAAAGTTTTGCCCGGCGATGGGCAGCAATGCGCCTGTCATGCCAAGCACGGGAAGCAGCAGAATTTGTTCGATCCGCAACGCCACACCGTAGGCGGCAATGGCATGTTCGCCAAATTCCTTGAGGGCGAATTGCACCACAAAGCCCGACACGAACATCACCATCAGCGCCGTGCTGGCCGGCAATAGCTGTGCCGTGATCTCTTTGAACACGCCGAGGTCGGGGGCAAATTCGCTTTGTTTGACGTTTTGCATCGTGTTGAGTCCGAAGATGCGCGTCATCAGAAAGACCATGACGCCCGTTTGGCTGATCACCGTGGCCAAAGCGATGCCGTTAAAGCCCATACCGTCCCAAAGGCCGGGAATGCCCCACATCAGCAAAGGGTTGAGGCCGATGTTGACAAAAAACGCCGCCATGAGCGCGCGCTGCATGGACCGACTGTCGCCATGGGCTTGCAGGATGCCATTGCCGCCATAGGCGAGAAGAAAGCCAGGCAGGGCAAGGATCAGGAATCGGAAATAGCCGTTTGCCGCGTCCCTGTATCCGCCGGGTTCAGAGACCAGCGCGATCAGACGGGGGCCTGTCCAAAGCCCTATGAGCATCAGGCAGAGCGTGACAATCGCGCCGTAGGTCAGGCCTTGGGCTGCAATGCGCCGTGTCTGGGCTGCATTCTTTGCGCCCTTGGCGTTGCTGACCAGCGCGCTGAGCGCGGACCCAAGGCCAAAGCCGATGGCCATGAGGATAAAGAACGCCTGATAGCCAATGGCCAGACCCGCCTGCGCCTCGGTCGAAAGCTTGCCTGCGTAGAACACGTCGACCACATTATACAGAGTGGCGAACAACATGCCGAAGGCGGCAGGGATGGCGAGGGCCTTGAAATGCGTGAGCATGGTCCCGGTGGTCAGGTCGTCATTCAGAGGTTGGGCCACTTGGGTTCCTGACATTTCAAAGGGGTTGGGTCGGCGAAATCACCATTTCGCCCTACACCCTATCCCCGGTGCCGCAAAGGTCTTTGCTGTGCGCTACTGCACAGTGGGTCTTTTCGCTTGGCGTGTGGATCAGCGCGCTGCTATGGCACAGGCATGGTTCAGCTTTCCGACAACATGCGCGGTGCGCTTTTGATGTGCGTCTCTATGGCGGCGTTTACCTTTGGGGACGCGTCGATCAAGGCGACGGGTGGGGATTTGCCGCTGTCGCAATTGCTGGTGATCCGGGGCGTGCTTGCCTCGGCTGCGCTTGTTGCAATGGCGCTGTATTTCCGGGGCTTGCAGCTGCGCTTGCCCGCGCAGGATTGGGCGTTGATCCTTGCGCGCGGGATTGCCGAGGCAAGCGCGGCGTACTTCTTTCTAACCGCGCTTTTGGCGATGCCACTGGCCAATGTTACCGCGCTTTTACAGATGTTGCCGCTGACCGTGACGCTGGGCGGTGCGCTTGTGTTCCGCGAGGCTGTGGGATGGCGGCGGTGGTCCGCCATTATCGTGGGGTTCATGGGCATGCTGCTGATCGTGCGTCCGGGCACCGAAGGGTTCACGTCGGCGTCGGTCTATGCGCTATGTGCGGTGGCGGCGGTTACGGTGCGTGATCTGGTCACGCGGCGTGTGTCCAAGGTGGTGCCGTCGCTGACAGTGACGGTGGTGTCGTCTGTGATTGTCACGCTGTTTGCGGGTATCTGGTCGATCGAGCAGGAGTGGGTGGCCCTGACACCGCGCCTGACGGTTCTGGTGCTGATGGCGACGTCATTTGTGATCTGCGCTTACCTGTGCAGTGTGATGGTCATGCGCGTGGGTGAGGTAAGCTTTGTGGCACCTTTCCGCTATACTGGATTGGTCTGGGCGCTGATCCTTGGTTTTTTCGTGTTTGGTGAATGGCCGGCACCGCTCACCCTGATTGGGGCGGCGATCATCGTGGGGACGGGGGTGTTCAGTCTTTTGCGCGAGGCGCGGCTGAAGCGGCGGGCGCGAATGCCCGTTGTACCGCGTCAGCCGTAAGCGCGAACCTGCGGCGCAGCATGTCGATATTCTCAAGCGTCGGTGCGTGGAAATCTGGGTTGGGCACTTTGGGTTTTTGACGGGAATCGTTGTGCGCGTGATGTGCGCGCAGGAACATCGGTGGGTCAGTAAAAGTTACGGTGGGCATAAAGCGGTTGATGCGGCTGTGGGCAAAGTTCATCTGACTTTGCTTGACACCGCCCTGAACTGTCACCGCTTGCGCGACGCCCAGATAGGGGGTCACTGTCTCGGCCATCTCGAATGGGTGTCTTGTGGACGGGCACAGGGTATAGCCCCGGTTCCAGTCGAACCCGACCAGTCGGTTGCCCAAGACCAGACCTTCGCAATCCGACACTGCCTTGCGCAGCTTTGCGACGAAATCCACCGCCAACGCATCGTCGTCATCATGGCGCACTTGAATGCAGGGCTGGTTGATGTGTTTGCGTGCCGCGTTAAGCACGGTCTGGCACACCTGACGGTGCGGGGCCGGGTCACGGGCGATGATGCGGGCCTGTGGCATCGGGCCAAGCAGCGCTTGCAGCCGTGCAAGATACGGGTCCGGGATGCAGGTGCCCACCAGCACGACCAGATCAAAATCAGGGTCAGTCTGCGCCATCAGCCCCGGCAGGCAGAAATGCTCGAACAGGGCAAACCGGCTTTCCATTCTGTCGGGCGCATAGAGAGAGGAGCGGCGGTCTTCGACCGAGCTGTGATCTACTTGAAAACCGCCTTCGGCAGGGTAGGAAAAACGGCAAAAAAGAATGGTCTGCATGACGATTGCCCCTGTGTCGCGCTGGCGGTTCGTGTAGGGTGACCTTGCCTCGGCAACGCCCTGCACACAAGCATTGGGGCGCTGTTGACAAGCTTTCCGACTCTCCATATACGCGCGTTTAATTCGACAGGGCCCGCGCCCAATTTGTCGATTTGCAGAACTGGAGCGGTCAAGATCCGGGCGCATGCCTCGATCCTCTGGAAATCCACCGCATCGCTTCCGATAGGGGAAGCGGATGCGGTCTTTTGCGTCGTTCCGAAAGGAAAGGCGGGACTTTAATCGGTGTCGTGGACGCGCGATGCTTGAATGGGAAACCGCACGGGGATTGCCTCGTGCACCACATATGTGAGCTACACGGGGAAAGAACCGGAATGCCAACGATCCAACAGCTGATCCGCAAGCCGCGGCAGCCGAAAATCAAACGCTCGAAGTCGCAGCACCTTGAGCAGTGCCCGCAAAAACGAGGCGTTTGCACACGCGTCTACACAACCACTCCGAAAAAGCCGAACTCGGCGATGCGGAAAGTGGCCAAGGTGCGTCTGACCAACGGTTATGAAGTCATCAGCTACATTCCGGGTGAGAGCCACAACCTTCAGGAGCACTCCGTGGTCCTGATCCGTGGTGGTCGTGTAAAAGACCTTCCCGGTGTGCGCTATCACATCCTGCGTGGTGTTCTGGATACCCAGGGCGTCAAGGACCGGAAACAGCGCCGTTCGAAATATGGCGCGAAGCGTCCGAAGTAAGAGGAATTACAGATGTCTCGTCGTCACGCCGCAGAAAAACGCGAAGTCCTGCCCGATGCCAAGTATGGCGACCGGGTTCTGACTAAATTCATGAACAACCTGATGATCGACGGCAAAAAGTCGGTCGCAGAACGCATCGTCTACAGCGCGCTGGAACGCGTCGAAGGCAAGGTAAAGCGCGCGCCAGTGGAAATCTTCCACGAGGCGTTGGACAATATCAAGCCGTCGGTCGAAGTCCGCTCGCGCCGCGTTGGTGGTGCAACCTATCAGGTGCCGGTCGAAGTTCGCCCGGAGCGTCGTGAAGCGCTGGCCATCCGCTGGTTGATCAATGCCAGCCGTGCCCGCAACGAAAACACCATGGAAGAGCGTCTTGCCGCTGAACTTCTGGATGCCGTCAACTCTCGTGGTTCGGCCGTGAAGAAGCGTGAAGATACTCACAAGATGGCCGACGCAAACAAAGCGTTCAGCCACTACCGCTGGTAACAGGAGCCAACGAAATGGCACGTGAATACCCCCTTGAGCGCTACCGTAACTTCGGGATCATGGCGCATATCGATGCAGGCAAGACAACCTGTTCCGAGCGTATTCTGTTCTACACTGGCAAGTCGCACAACATTGGCGAAGTGCACGATGGCGCTGCAACCATGGACTGGATGGAGCAGGAACAGGAGCGTGGCATCACGATCACGTCCGCTGCCACCACCACGTTCTGGGAGCGTACAGAGGACGGCGTGTCGCCGGATTCCGAAAAGCACCGCCTGAACATCATCGACACCCCCGGTCACGTGGACTTCACCATCGAAGTCGAACGTTCGCTTGCGGTTCTCGATGGAGCCGTTTGTGTTCTTGACGCCAACGCTGGTGTTGAGCCGCAGACTGAAACCGTTTGGCGTCAGGCCGACCGGTACAAGGTTCCGCGCATGGTGTTTGTCAACAAGATGGACAAGATCGGCGCTGACTTCTTCAACTGTGTTGCAATGATTGAAGACCGTACCGGTGCAAAAGCTGTGCCGGTTGCTATTCCGATCGGTGCCGAAACCGAGCTGGAAGGTCTGCTTGATCTCGTGACCATGGAAGAGTGGCTGTGGCAAGGTGAGGATCTGGGCGCGTCCTGGATCAAGGCACCTATCCGCGACAGCCTCAAAGACATGGCCAACGAATGGCGCGCCAAGATGATCGAAGCCGCCGTCGAAATGGACGACGACGCGATGGAGGCGTATCTGATGGACGCCGCCGAGCCTGACGTGCCGACCCTGCGCGCTTTGCTGCGCAAGGGCACGTTGTCGCTGTCCTTCGTACCGGTTCTTGGCGGTTCTGCGTTCAAGAACAAAGGCGTTCAGCCCTTGCTTAATGCTGTGATCGACTATCTGCCGAGCCCGCTCGACGTTGTTGACTACATGGGCTTCAAGCCGGGTGATGAAACCGAAACACGCAACATCCCGCGTCGCGCGGATGACAACATGGCGTTCTCGGGCCTCGCGTTCAAAATCATGAACGACCCGTTTGTTGGTTCGCTGACCTTCGTACGCATCTATTCGGGTACCCTGTCCAAGGGCGACTCCATGATCAACTCGACCAAAGGTCATGGTGAGCGTGTTGGCCGGATGATGATGATGCACTCGAACAACCGTGATGAAATCACCGAAGCATTCGCGGGTGACATTATCGCGTTGGGCGGCCTCAAGAACACCACAACCGGTGATACGCTTTGCGACAAGGCAGACCCGGTGGTTCTGGAAACGATGACGTTCCCCGATCCGGTGATCGAGATTGCAGTTGAGCCGAAGACCAAGGGCGACCAGGAAAAGATGTCCCAGGGCCTCGCGCGTCTGGCGGCCGAAGATCCGTCCTTCCGTGTGGAAACTGACATTGAATCTGGTCAGACCATCATGAAGGGCATGGGCGAACTTCACCTCGACATCCTCGTGGATCGTCTCAAGCGTGAATTCAAGGTCGAGGCCAATATCGGTGCACCGCAGGTGGCCTACCGCGAGACCATTGGTCACGAGGTCGAGCACACCTACACCCACAAGAAACAATCGGGTGGTTCGGGTCAGTTCGCCGAAGTGAAGCTGATCATCTCACCGACGGTTCCGGGCGAAGGCTATTCCTTCGAATCCAAAATTGTTGGTGGTGCGGTGCCTAAGGAATACATTCCGGGCGTCGAAAAGGGCATCAAGTCGGTCATGGACTCCGGTCCGCTGGCGGGCTTTCCTGTGATCGACTTCAAGGTCGCTTTGATCGACGGTAAGTTCCACGATGTGGACTCCAGCGTTCTGGCCTTTGAAATCGCGGCTCGTATGGGCATGCGCGAAGGCATGAAAAAGGCCGGAGCCAAGCTTTTGGAACCGATCATGAAGGTCGAAGTTGTGACGCCGGAAGACTATACCGGTGGCATCATCGGCGACCTGACATCGCGTCGTGGTCAGGTGACCGGTCAGGAACCGCGCGGCAACGCCGTTGCGATTGCTGCCATGGTGCCGCTTGCCAACATGTTCGGCTACATCAACACGCTGCGCTCCATGTCTTCGGGCCGCGCGCAGTTCACGATGCAGTTCGATCACTACGATCCGGTTCCGCAGAACATCTCGGACGAGATTCAGTCGAAATACGCATAACCCGCGGTGCGTGGGAAACCACGCACCCTACCAACCCTGTAGGGTGTGTGCCCAAGCACGCACCGTGAGAAAAGAAAAAGGAGCTTTGCAATGGGCAAGGAAAAGTTTGAGCGCGGTAAGCCGCACTGCAACATTGGCACGATTGGTCACGTTGACCACGGCAAGAC
>NZ_JBPOFB010000031.1:0-15931 GCF_051251565.1 Marivita sp.
AATACCAGCGGGGCAACAGATTCCGAAAGCGGTGCGGGTGCAACCGGCAACGCGGCGACCGATGCCACCAATACCGGTACCGGTACCTCGGACAATCAGTCCGGCGCTGGCGGAGCTGGAACTGCAACGACTGGAATGGTCGACAACGACAATTCTAGCGCTGCGGACAACACCGGCACCAGTGGAGCAGCAGCTGCAGGAACCGCAAGCACGGATGATGATGCCAGCGCGAATACCAGCGGGGCAACAGATTCCGAAAGCGGTGCGGGTGCAACCGGCAACGCGGCGACCGATGCCACCAATACCGGCACCGGCACTTCGGACAACCAGTCCGGCGCTGGCGGAGCAGGTACGGCAGCGACCGGGACGTTCACCAACACCAACTCAGGTGCGGCGGCGAACGACGGAACCTCCGGAGCCGGGGCCCAGGCCAATTCGTCGACAGACGATGACGCTGCGGCCACAGCCACGGGCGGCACAGACTCCGAGTCTGGCGCAAGCGGGGCCACGGATGCATCCAACGACGCGGATGCGACCAACACCGGCACCGGCGAATCCGCGGCGACTGGCGGTAGCGCTGATACGGACGGTTCTGCAATGTCCGACGTCAGCGGTGACGGCAGTTCCGACTCGTCGGCCTCAAGTGGCAACGGCGGAGCTACCGGATCGACCAACAGCGCCGATGCGACAGGTGCAGCCGATGGCTACTCCGACAGCGATGGTGGCTATGGCGGTCTGTCCGATATTGCGGCTGAAGCTCTGGCTGAGTCTATGACCGACAACGACACCGACGTCTCGACCGGTGGCGGTGGCTCCACCGGCAACATGGCGGATGCCGCGATGGATACCTCGGCAACGGGTAACCAGATGGCAGACTCCGGTGACGGTGGTGCTAGCGGTGCGGCAACAGCTGCAAGCGGTGCGTCCGGTCAGGCCATGGGCGGTGACGCCGATGGTGGTGCTGCTAACGGTGGTACAAACACCGGCGGCATGGGCGGAACCGCAACCAACGGTGCCGGTGGCGCTGGCGGCGACGCGGGCAGCTGGGGCTCGGGCAATGGTGACGACGGTTACGTCACTGGTGAGTCCTATGCGTCAGCAGCGGCAGCCGTCGATGTGGCAGCCTTTAACCAAAGCATCGTGATGGGTGCCAACGTTCTGGGCAACACTGTCGATATGAACGTCGTGGGCGGTTCGTTCAGCTCGAACTACATCGGCGACGACAGCAGCGACGGCGTCTAAGCCCGAGCGCGAAAGAATCCCCGGGGCCGGTCGCCCGGCCCCGGGACCTACAGAAAGATCGTTCAATTACTGTTTCTTACCGTTGGAGGTAGTCCATGTCTTTAGATCCGATCACCGAGAAAATCTCTCACTTCATTGGTTCTTTCGACATGACAATAGAGCAAGCGCGCATGCGCGACGCCTATGAAGAGTTTCGGGCTCTCTTGGCCGAACAAGCGGAAGCTCAAAGATTGGAGCTGCTCTCGCATCAGGCTAAACACGGCCACAAACTGAAGGATTTTGAACCTTCACAAAAAATCACGCTTCCATCCGATAGCATAAGGTCAGACGATGACGTCGTTGGCGGCCCGCCAGAGGCCCTGGGGCCACTGCCCACCAATGACCCTCTTAGTATTCAGGGCAACGGGTATGATATCCCCAATGTTGAGTTTCCGGGCTTGGCTCTGCCGTTGCCGATTTTCTACGCGAATTTTATTCTCCCGCTGCCGGCGTCTGTGGTCACTGTGACACATCAGCATGCGACGCTCTTCGATAACGACACATTTGGAAACGTTCAGTTTGCAGATTTTCAGCCGACAGCAGCGATCCTGTCCTCCCTGAACGAACTGGCTGATTTCGCGTATTCCTTGAGCATCATTTCGTTCGAAGGGCTCACACAAGATACTGACTGGTTCGAAGTTGTGGCTGAAATCTCGGAAACGGCCGGGCAAGTCACTTCTGTCGACAACGGTCATGTCATGGTTGCACTGTTTCAGACCGAAGAAGACGTTGTTTTGGTCAATGGTGAGCAAGCCGAAAGTCTGCCTGAATGGGAAGACATCATCCCGCTTTATCACGCGCTGAAGCGAGCAGAAGCGGAAGAGGAAGATGCGGGCGAAGGGGAAAACGAGGAGCACGACTTTTCGAGAGATTTCGAGAAAGAAGGCTCGGCCGCCAAGTATGACGATGTCAACACGGAAGTGGTTGCCGGGGCCAACACTTTGGTCAACTCCGCTTCCATTTACTCGAATTGGCTTGATGCATCGGTATTTGCCGTTGCCGGAGATGTTCTAAAGTTTGATGCAATATCGCAGGTAAACGTGCTCGTCGACCACGATATGGGAACCGGGCAGTTCTCAAGCGAACTCGGTGGGTCCCTCCAGTCGCAGACGATCAACGCCGCGTCCATCCGCGAGTTGTCGGTCGTGGAAGCTGAACTCGAAGCGCTTGAGCAAAGCGAAGCGGAAGAAGATGCTAGTGAAATTGAAAGTCCGAGAGCAGACGAGGACGATCCGCCCGACGGCGCGCAAACGGCATCCGATGATGGAGGCAACGACGAAAAGAAAGTAAACGAACCATTAAAATCCGGGCAGAGCCCATCGAATTGGGCCGTGGTTCGCTATGACGGTGATGTCACGCAAATCAATTTTGCGAAGCAATATACCTTCAGCTCGGACATGGATCAGGCAGTTTTGTCCTTTGGTGCCACAACGACCTTTTTGGGCCTCGGCGAGAACCTGATCACCAACAGTTTCAACTCGGCGCAATTTGGATATGGCTTTGATCTGATTGTGATCGGCGGGAACATGGTCGAGATCAATCTTATCGATCAGGTCAACGTCATGTTGGATAGTGATTTGTTCATGCCCAAAGACACAGTGCAGACGCCAGAAACTGTGAGCGACGCCAATGGTGAAGTCCCAATTTCTGGGTTGTTGTCGGGCGTTGAAACCATTGGTCAAAGTACCATGACTGACAGTATCAGCATGGAAAGCGCACCCGCTGTCGATGAAGAAGACGCCGGCCCAGAAGCTTTTCATGCACGTGCGACGAAGACGACTGCCACTGACGACGGGCACGAAAAAGCATCCGATAAAACTGCTACAGCCGCAGACAGTATTCTGGAAAATCAAGGTAGCAATGAGCCGACGGAGCAATCCGCCAACCTTGAGTTCGCGGAAACAAAAGATCTCTCCACTGAAGGGAGCGAAACCACTGCTGTAGAGATAGAGCCATTGAAGCTGGATACAGGCTCAGGATCAGAAAGTCTTGGGTCCGAAAAATCCGATCCGGCGCCTCGGCAAGACGAACCCGAGCAAATCGCAGCCCCGCCCGGTTTATCGACGTCGGACAACCTTCTTTACAACAAAGCAAGTATCGAAAAGATTGGCGAGGATACCGACGCAGAGATTTCGGAAACGTTTATCTCCGCACTACAAAAGTTTGCCGAAGGCAGTGACGAGGTAGACGAGGATCTCGTCCAGGACGATCTGTTTTTGGGCACGGAATTGCTCAAAGTTCTTTATGTGGATGGCGATTTCACGACCGCTAACATCTTGAGCCAGTCAAACATTCTTGGAGACAGCGATCAAATCCAGATGGCCCATGATCACTTTGCTGCTGCGCTGCAGAAAGAAATTCAGATTACAACAGGCTCAAATATCGAAGCCAACTTCGCTTCGATAAAAAACAAGGGCCAAGACAGCGTCGTCATGGCAAAAGGTACGACGTATTCGGATGCCTTAATTCATCAAGCTAATCTTGTGGATACGAACTCGCAGGCCGATGCCGCGATGGGAATTGCTGAATTGGCAAGTGAGGCTGTCGCGTTTCTCGCAGATGGTCTGATCGGACCCGATCTTGCAAAGGAAATCGTTGCTAGCGCACATGATACGGTTACGGATTCCGCGGCTCAGGCCTTGGGAACCGAAGCTGTACTGACCTGAAAAAGCACCAAGCCGGAAAGGCCAGTTACGTGAACGATCTATCACTTTCATTTCTCCAGCATCATGATATTGAAAAGAAAAAAGAGCGCCGCCAACAGGTCAAGGATAGGCTTCCTCTTCTCTTGCGCATAGAAGACCGCATTGAATACAGCGAGCTTTCGCCCGAAGTTTCTCCGGCACAAGACTTACAGCCCGAGCTTCGATTTGCGCCAGAGCCAAAGGCCCCTGTCTCGCAAGAAGCTTTTTCAAAACCAGAAGTGCGCAACATAAAAGAGTCAAAAGCTACCTTGGAAGGTCAGTGCGTTCGGAAACCGCAAAGCGCTCAGCAAGCAGATGCGGAACGGCAAGAATACACCGTTCCGGAGCAATCGTATACAACGCGGAACTCGTCCGAGCCGAAAACGGGGCAACAGCAGCCAAGCCAAGAAGCAGCGCCGGAAGCGGCTACGGCTGAAGTACAGCGCCGGAAAGATGACACAAAACTTTTGGATGAAACGGAGCGCGGCGGCGCACGTGTGGAAGAAGAAAAATCTCAGAATGCGCCTGAAGCACGCGCACCAGGTGAGGACGCAAAGCAAAATGACGTGGGGAGAGTGACGGAGAGAAATAAGATCGCCGGTGTAACGATCGAAGGCGAAACGGGGCCAATCAAGCGTTCCGACATCGGTTCAGTCAATAAGCCTCCAGATCAAGGGGGCGGCGGCGGAGGTGGTCATGGTGGCCCCCCGCCGCAATTTCACAAGCGCAAAGGTCCGGAGGATTTCGCGGAAAGTCTTAGAAAGGGACACAAAGCCGTTCGTGGAAACCTCGCGTTTGTTCTCGTGCTCACCTGTGCAACGAACTTGTTGATCCTCGCCATCCCAATTTATCTTTTTCAGATTTCCGACAGAGTTTTGACCAGTCGATCGGTTGATACTCTGATTATGCTAACTGTGATCATTGCCGGTGCCGTTATTCTGCAAGCGATTTTTGACGCTGTTCGCAGGTTCATATTGATGCGCACCGCTGTGGAGGTTGCCGTTCAGCTTGGCGCACCGATTTTGAGTGCCGCATCACATGCTTCGCTTCACGGGAGTGGGCGGGAATATCAGACCCTCGGGGACTTGCAGCAGTTGAGGGGTTTTCTGGTCTCTGGAACGCTCATTTCGTTCCTGGACGTACCATTTGCGCCCCTCTTCATTCTTTGCATTTACATGATACACCCGCACCTCGGTAGTATCGTGGTAGTCACGTCGCTGATCTTGCTTGTTGTTGCAATCGTGAACCAGAAGATCACGGCAAAACCCTTTGCGGATGCGAATGTCGCACAGTCAAAAGCCAATCTCCATCTGGATTCCATGGCGCGAAACTCGCAAATTATCAACGCTCTTGCCATGATACCCGAGGCTGTCGTGATTTGGGGCAAGGACACGGCACAGTCTTTGACAGCACAGGTATGCGCGCAGGATCGCAATATCATGACGGCGGCGGTTTCACGGGCCGTTCGTTTGCTGACGCAGGTGGCGATGCTGGGTTGGGGGGCGTTTCTTGCGATCGATGGCCAGATTACTGGCGGCATGGTCATCGCGGCATCAATTATCGCTGGGCGCGCGTTGGCGCCGATTGAGGGATCCATCGAAGGATGGAACGGTTTTTCCCTGTCGCGGTCAGCTTATCACCGCATCAAAAATCTGCTGCACTCATCAAAGGCGCAGTTTGAAAGACTTCAACTGCCCAAGCCAGAAGGCCGGCTGGATGTGGAAAGACTGTTGTATGTGCCCGGCGGCACCAAACAGGTCATTCTCAATGGCATCAGTTTTTCTCTTAACCCAGGAGAGACGCTTGCTGTGATCGGTAACTCCGGTGCCGGTAAAACTACTTTGGGAAAAATGCTTGTCGGTTCCATATTGCCAACGTCAGGAAATGTGCGCTTGGACCTGATGGATCTGCGAAACTGGGATCAGCGCCAATTTGGAGAAAGCATCGGATATCTGCCTCAGGACGTTCAGCTTTTTCCGGGCACAATAAAGCAGAACATTGGTCGGATGCGAGAGGATGCCACGGACGAACAAATCTACAAGGCGGCAAGTCTCGCAGACGTCCATGAAATGATTGCCAATTTGCCGCAAGGCTATGAAACAGTTGTAGCTGCCGATGGCGCACCGCTGTCAGGCGGCCAAAAGCAACGGATCGCGTTAGCCCGCGCGTTCTTCGGTGATCCGCGGTTTGTGGTTCTCGACGAACCAAATTCAAACTTAGACACCAGCGGCGACAAAGCACTTGCTCAGGCGATCAAGCACGCGCAAGAAAACAAAATTACCGTAGTCGTCATAACGCAGAAACCGTCGCTGTTGTCGGTGGTAGACAAAATCATGCTCTTGGCGGACGGTACGGTCCAACTGTTTGGCGAGCGCCAATCAGTCTTGGAAAAACTCGCTGGGCGCAAATCGACACCAAACAAGCAGGTCCCCAAGAATGACTAATCTTCCAATGCTCATTGAAGAGGAGCAGTGGTACGCTGAAGTGCCGCGATCAGTGAAAAAACAGGTCATATTTGGCCTCGTTCTTCTTCTGGTGTCTTTCGGTGGCTTTGCACTTTGGGCTTTTCGCGCCCCACTGGCTGCGGCCGTAATTGCGCAAGGCAGTTTTGTGGCCACTGGACAAAACAAGATCGTTCAGCACCTGGAAGGTGGCATCATCGAGAACATCATGGTCGAGGAGGGAGATCATGTAGAGAAAGGCCAAATTCTGCTTCGTCTTGACCAGACCACGGCCGCTGCAAGTGAGCGGGAACTTTTTCTCAGGCAGATGCGCCTTGAGGCGACCGAGGCAAGACTGCTCGCGCAGTATAATCATGAGGCTGGTCTGGTTTTTCCTGAGCATCTCCTTGCAGCGCGATCTGACTATGAAGTAGCTTCAATGCTGGACGGTCAACTTCTTGCATTCCAGGTAGCGGAGGCAGCGCTTGAAGAAGATTTGGCGCTTCTCCAAAGGAATTTCGATGCGTTGGAAATCAGGCGCGTTGGCTACGAGACACAACTCGACTCCTACCGACGGCAGCATGAATTGTTTCTGGAAGAACTCCAAATCAAGGAATCCCTTCTCGAGGAGGGCTTGATCAGACGATCCGAATTTTCAGCCTTCGTGCGGAAATCCATCGATACGGAAGGGCAGATTGGTCGACTTCAAGCTGAAGTCGATGAAATCGAAACGATAAAGTTGAAGTACAAACAACAGATGCAACAGGAAGTGGCGCGCTATCGGCAAACGGCGCTTGACAATTTGCAGGTTGTACAAGGCGAACTCGATGGCGTTCGCGAACAGGCGCGTGCTGCCCTGAGCGTGAAGCAAAGAAAGGATGTCCTAGCCCCTGTAACTGGAACAGTTGTGCGGATGCATTACCACACATCCGGAGGGGTCATCGAAACAGGTCGGCCCATTCTCGAGATTTTGCCCGCGGATCAGCCCCTGATCGTGGAGGTGCAGATTTCGAGAGCAGACATCGATGATGTGAGCACCGGTCAACCGGCCACGGTCAGACTGACTGCGTTAAACCAACGCACAACGCCTGTTTTGAACGGAGAGGTCTTTTATCTCTCCGCAGACGCGGTAACTGATAGTTCAACCGGCGTGGCGCAAGAAGTTTACGTTGCCCGGATATCTCTCGAACCGGATGAGTTGCGCCGAGTACGTAACTTCCGCCCTACGCCAGGCATGCCCGCCGAAATCATGATACAAACTGCAGAACGAACGTTTGCGCAGTATATTACCAAGCCAATCGCAGACAGTATGACGCGAGCGTTCCGTGAACACTGACCAGACAGCTCACTCCTTGTCGGCGGTTTGAGTTGTGGAAACTCCCAAGGGATCGACAGACGCCAAGGCACTGCGTGTTTCGTCGGTTGTGACGACGCCCTCGGCGAGCCATCCCTTGCCCACAGCGACTTGTAAACGCATCCAGTTTTCGGTGTAGTTTCTTAACGCGTTTGCAACTTCTACACGATTTGCGGCGTTCCTTCGTTCGGCATCCAGAACGTCAGTGAGGGTGATCGAGCCAACCTCGTAACTCTTGCGAGACAATTCTTCGACATTGGCAGAGGCGTCTGCAGCCGTTGTTTGAAAGCCCAACTGTGTTTGCCAGTTCCTGCTCAGCGTCAAATATGTCTGAACTTCTTCCACAGCCAATAGTACCGTTTGACGCCATTCCAATTCAGCTTGGCGTGCTTCAGATGCCGCGACCCTTTTATTGGCTTGCAACACGCCCCGGTTAAAAATGGGTAACGTCACTGTTGGCCCAAAACTCCAGCGGTTCGCTGAAGCAGTTCCGAGCGATCCGCTCAGCACGACTGACGGATAAAGTTGTGCTTCCGCCACGCCAATGGCCGCGGTAGCGGCTGCCAGGTTGCGTTCGGCAAATCTTACGTCTGGTCGGTTACGCAAAAGATCGGCCGGAATGCCAACCATCGAGCGCGCTCGTGGCCGCGGTTGTGCAGCGCCCCTTTGCATTTTTTGCATCAATGGTCCTGCTGGTTCGGCCAGCAGTGTCGCGAGCCGGAAGACGTTGGTTTCGAAATTGGCGTTCAGAACCGGAAGTTGGGCGCGTGCCGTGGCCACGTCCGATTCCGCTCTTAAAACTTCTAGTTCCGTTGCTTCCTCGAGCTCTCGTCTTTGATTTACGATTTCCAATGTCTGTTCGCGTGAGGAAATCGTTTGACGCGTGATCCAAGCTACCTGCTGAAAGTAGCGTGCTTGAATATAGGCATTGATGATGTCCGCAAAAAAAGCGAGCCGCACTGTCCCCGCATCGGCTTGTGCCGCATCGAAATTTGCGAGCGCCTGTTCTGACTCTCTGCGAAACCCACCTGCAAAATCAAAGACATATTGTGCGTTGATCTGACCGCGACTTGGATCGGTCGTATTGGGATCGTCCTTCCGCTCGACCCCGTCAAACAATGCGCTGCCACTTGTCTGAGCGTTTGGCCCGGTCCGGCCCAGAGCCGCCTCGGCCGCGCGAATACGTTCCAACGCCGCTTGAATATCAATGTTTTGTACTGACCCGCGTTCCAGCAAAGAGTTGAGTAGTGGATCCTGCAAATCGGTCCACCACTTCGCAAACGCGACGTTCTGCATCGACGTGGAGCCGGCACTGACAAACCGGCTTTCCATGTTCGCGGTGGGAGCTACGTAGTCCCGACCAGCAGTGCATGCTGTCAACAACAACGAAAAAGCCACGGACAGAGGGAACTTGCGCATGATAAAACAACACCTCAAATTGGCCCCCACGTAAAAGTAAGGATAGCAGGAAAACGCTTTATGCAAATATGCTTTAATCCAGCGCTCAAGCTGTCGTGGACTTTTTGCAACGTTTAATGTCGTTGCCTGATTTGCAATCGGGGTCTTTCAGGATGGGTGAAGGTATCGATCACGAAGGCCACGTAAACGAACCCGCGCCAGGTGGACACGAATGCAAAATGGCACTGTCAGAGCAAACCAGCTTGAGCGAGGCAGGGCGGTTGCGTAACTTCCCTTCATGACCAAACCTGATCCATTTCGCTATTTCAAAACGAGCCGAGAGATCATCCGCCTGGCGGTTATGCTGTACGTCCGTTTCCCGCTGTCGCTGCGCAATGTGGAAGATTTGCTCCACGAACGCGGCATCGACGTGAGCCACGAGGCCATTCGATTTTGGTGGCATCGGTTCGGTCCGATGTTTGCTGCTGAGATCCGAAAACGGCGGATCGATGGTTTGAAATCCAGCCATTGGCGTTGGCATCTGGACGAGATGTTCGTGAAGATCAACGGTGAGCGACACTATCTTTGGCGGGCCGTCGATCATGAAGGCGAGGTGCTGGAAAGCTTCGTCACAAAGACGCGCGATAAGAAGTCGGCCTTGAAATTCCTAAAGAAAGCAATGCGCAAGCATGGTCGGCCGGAAGTCTTCGTTACGGACGGGCTGGCATCGTACGGCGCTGCGCTGAAAGAGGTCGGCGCCGCAGACAGGCAGGAAACGGGCCGCTGGCTGAACAACAGAGCGGAAAATTCACACTTGCCATTTCGACGACGGGAGAGGGCAATGCTCCGCTTCCGGCGCATGCAAAGTTTGCAGAAATTCGCTGCCGTTCACTCTTCTGTCTACAACCACTTCAATCAGGAACGCAGCCTCTCAACGAGACCAAATTTCAAGCTCAACCGTGCCGCCGCTCTGGCTGAGTGGCGCGGTCTCGGTGCGGCATAAAGGGCAGTCATATTGTCCTTGCAGAGACGAGTTCGAATTGGTCTGACAACACCCCCACGAGGGACATTTCTACTTGGTTGCAACATTGTGTCTAGCGAAGGCGCCAGCTGGAAATCGCGTTGTGCCCAAACCTGCAGTTTTAAGACCTGCTGGTCGGCTGTCATGTCTGGACATAGACTTGCTCTGCTTTGAATATGGCGCGCAAGGAGTGCACAGGATGATTGACAGGGATGAACATCAACAGCGTTCCCACAGGTGTAGCGGCCAGCAAGGAACCCCTGCACTGCCGCTGTGGCTGACGAAAAACGGGATGTGTGCTCGCTGGATGGCATTGGATGGCGGCGAAATGGCGGCGCTTGACGTTGCCATACCACCGCAGCTTGCCCGGGCCGTCGCCAAGCGAAAGGGTGAATATCGTGCGGGGCGACGCTGTGCGATGGAGGCGATACGCGATCTTGCCCCGGATCTGCTAGCATTGACCGACACCGCCACGGACTGGCCGATCCTGGGGCCTGACCGCGCGCCCGTGTGGCCAACCGGCGTCACCGGCAGCCTGACGCACTGCGACAGATTCGTGGTCTGCCTAACGGCAAAGTCTAGACAGTACGTCGGTTTGGGCATCGACATCGAAGCCACTGTTCGACCGCAGGACAGCCTGGAAATCCGGTCGCAGATCATCCGGCCCGAAGAGTTGGAACTTGTCTCTCAGACTCCTTGGGCCGACGCGGGATTTACTCTGTTGTTCTCGGCCAAGGAGTCGATTTTCAAGGCCGTTTACCCCACGGTCAAAAGATTTGTCGATTTTCACGAAGCCCGCCTGACGGCCATATCGGGGGACGATCTGCGGTTTGAACTGCAACCGGAGTTGTCGTCGCAGCTTGGCCGTCAAAGCATTCTGCGGGTTCGGGCGGGCTGGTGGCAGGGTCACGTAATGACTCTTTGCGTGCGGCCACACATGTTTGAATGCGGCGAAGCACACTCAATCGAAGGGCGCTGAGCGCAGCGTTGTTTTATTTGAATTCACTCAGAATATTCATGATTTGTGAATCTTGTGGGTTTTCAGACCGAGTCGGCTGTCGAAACCGGAATTACCGCGACAAACCCACATTTCCCAAGTAAGGTGCTGATTTCGCTGCCGTGACCGTGTTATTTCCGATATAAATCATGGTGTTGGCGGCTACGAGGGGCGCGGTTTATGGATCACCCAGAGGGTGTGGGCTTGCAGCGGGCAGATCGGGTCGATTTCGGCCCCCGCGTACGGGTGGAGTTTCGCGGCACGCAGCTCAGTTCCGACGGCGGCCTGCTGGTGATGCGCGAGTTGGATGACGCGCTCGGGCTGTACGATCTGGCGGCAGCAGCACTATGCGACACCCGGCGCGGCAAGAACACCGTCCATCGTCTTGACGGGCTGTTCCGGCAATCGGTGTTCCGGCGACTGGCCGGATATGAGGGCGTCAACGACGCCGACCGGCTGGCCCTCGATCCGGTCATGCGCCAGGTCGTGGGCGGCCGTGCCATTGACGCGCAAGCTGCCTCGGCCTTGCAGATGGGACGGTTCGAGAACGAGACGCTAGCCTTGCCCGAGAATCGGGCGGCGCTGGCCGACCTGAACGGCCAATGGATCGACCGGTTCCATGAACGTAACGGGCTGAAATACATCGTGCTGGACATGGACAGCTCGGTCAGCCCGACCCATGGCGATCAGGACGGCGCGGCGTGAAATGACCATTTCGACTGCACTTGCTACCACCCGAACTTCCTTTTCAACCAGTTCGGCATGCTGGAACGCTGCGCCCTGTGCCATGGCAATGTCCACAGCGCTGATGGCTGGCAGGAGGTCTTGGACCCCGTCATCGCCCGGTATGCTTGCCGCGACCTTGGTGGACGCTTCTTCCGGGTCGACGCTGCCTACGCGATCCCCGCGATCTATGAGCGGCTGGAAGAAGCAAGTTTTTCTATGCCATCCGGTTGCCCGCCAACACCATTCTGCGCGAGGAGATCGCACATCGACTGACGCGCCCCGTGAGGCGGCCTTCGCTGACCAAGGTCAAACGCTTCTACGAGGACTTCCAGTATCAGGCGGCGTCCTGGGGCAAGGAGCGCCGCGTCATAGCCAAGATCGAATGGCATCCGGGCGAACTGTTCCCGCGTGTCGCGTTCATCGTCACCAACCTGCCGATGGAGCCAGACTGGGTGGTGCGGTTCTACAACCAACGCGGCACCGCCGAGCAGCATATCAAGGAAGGAAAGTATGCCTTCCGCTGGACACGGCTGTCGTGCAAGAATTTCCGTGATAACGAGGCGCGGCTGCAACTTCATGCGCTGTCTTACAACCTCGCCACCTTCCTGCGCTGCATCAAGCTGCCAGAGGCAATGGCTGACTGGTCACTGACCAGACTCCAGCTGAAGCTGATCAAAATCGGCGCCCATGTGGTGCGTCACGCCCGCGCCATCACTTTTCAACTGGCCGAGGTTGCTGTCACTGGCCCAATGGTGCGCACCACCCTTGCCGCCATCCGCCGACTGCGAGCGCCTCCGATATGCGTCTGACAGCGGGTCCACCCCCAAACTGGACGGAAGCGGCAGGACAAGTGTGTCCAAAGCGCTGAAAATCATCACCTCCGAGCCAGCACGGCACAAGTTCGAAGCATGAGGCACCCGCCTTCAGGCGCATCCGCAACTTTGGAGACCTTCAGGGCCAAAAGATACTTTGATCCGCAGGCCTGATCAGGCGACCCTCCCTCAAGAGACACGCCACTTGGGGAGTGTCGGTTGAACCGACACTCCCCAAGTGGCCTGCCGTCTGACGTCAAGATTGCCTGATTTTGCCCACTGGACAAGCGTTTTTCACCCCGAGCGGCATCTGCGGTCGCGCAAGCTGCTGGAACAGTGCGGATCGGCCCGTGAACCCGCAGCATCCTGGCCCAGCAGCGCCGATCTTCGGCGTGCCGGACAGACTTGTCCTGCCGCTTTCGTTCGCCCTCGGGCAGTTTCTGCGTCATGCGCATAGCGGTGGCGCTCGGAGACGGTTTATCGCAGCAAGAATGGCCCTGACCATTGCACCGGTCACCGCCACCTCGGCCAGTTGGAAGGTAATGGCGCGGGCGTGACGGACGACGCGGGCTCCGATCTTGATCAGTTTGAGCTGCAAGCTGGTCAACGACCAGTCGGCCATGGCGTCGGGCAGATCGATGCAGCGCAAGAAGGTGGCCAGGTTGTAGGCCAGGGCGTGCAACTGCAGTCGGACCTCGTTGTCGCGGAACTTCCGGCATGACAGCCGCGTCCAACGGAAGGCATGTTTGCCTTCCTTGATGTGCTGCTCGGCGGTGCCGCGCTGGTTGTAGAACCGCACCACCCAATCCGGTTCCATCGGCATGTTGGTGACGATGAAGCCGACACGCGGGAACAACTCGCCCGGATGCCATTCGATCTTGGCGACCACGCGGCGCGGCTTGTCCCAGGACGCGGCCTGATACTCGAGATCCTCGAAGAACCGCTTGACCTTAGTCAGCGAGGGTCGCCCCACGGGCCGAGGCAGCCGATGCGCGATCTTGTCCTTGAGCACCGGGTTGGCGGGCAGCCGAATGGCGTAGAAGTAGCCTGCTTCTTCCAGCCGTTCGTAGATGGCGGGGATCGCATAGGCGGCGTCGGCCCGGAAGAAGCGGCCGCCAAGGTCGCGCCCCGCGTAGCGGGCCATGACGGGGTCGAGAACGTCCCGCCAACCATCGGCGCTGTGGACATTGCCATGGCGCAGGGCGCAGCGCTCAAGCATGCCGAACTGGTTAAACAGAAAGTTTGGATGATAGCAGGTGCAGTCGAAATGCCCGTTCCAGGCGGACCCTTCCTGGTCGCCATGGGTCGGGCTGACCGAGCTGTCCATGTCCAGCACGATGAACTTCAGCCCGTTGCGGTCATGGAACCGGTCGATCCATTGCCCGTTCAGGTCGGCCAGCGCCGCCCGGTTCTCGGCCATGGCAAGCGTCTCGGTCTCGAACCGTCCCATCTGCGATGCCGAAGCAGCTTGCGCCTCGACGGCCCTGCCGCCAACGACCTGACGCATCACGGGATCGAGGGCCAAGCGGTCGGCATCGTTCACATCCTCGTATCCGGCCAGTCGTCCGAACACCGATTGCCGGAACAATCCGTCAATCCGATGGAGCGTGTTCTTCCCGGTGCGGCTGTCTCGCAGCGCCTCCGACGCCAGATTGGACAGGCCGAGCACGTCATCCAGCTCGCGCATCACCAGCAGGCCGCCGTCTGAACTGATCTGCGCACCACGGAACTCCAGACGCACACGGCGGTCGAAATCGACCCGGTCACCCCGCTCCGAGCTCGCACCCTCTGGGTGATCCATGAAACGAGCCCCTCACTGCCTTCAACACCATGATTTATATGCGAAATATCACGATCACGACAGCGAAATCAGCGACCTACTTGGGGAATGTGGGATGAGTGCTGCGTATATTCGGTGAATCACTCACGATTATCGAGGGAGGCTCACATTTGTATCTTTATATATTAATGCAACTTAAGAGTATTATTGAAAACCTAATTGATAAAAACATGGAGGAAATCTGTAGGAGTAAATTAGTTATATAATTTTCTCATTATAATTATTATATATAAATCAGTTACTTAAATCTGTGATATCACAGGTGTTAAATTCACTATACAAATGCAGATGAACTTCCGCTTGGGAAATAAACCACAAAACTTGTACATCGGGGGTAATTTAGGTTGGACTTTGGACTTGGCTTGCTGGATAAAAAAAGAAGATGGATGTGGTTGCGGAATATCGACGTCCGTCAAATGACGTGTTTCCGTCCGATTTAATCCCAAGCCCGATATGAGGTGACACCATGGCGACCACGACAATGGCAAAAAATGACAACAAGTCGGAAACTACTGTCGAGAACCGGCACCAGAAAGTTGCAGAGATCATCTCGTCTTCGGTGAAGTGGTCGGCTGCGGGCGGCGTTGTACCCGTGCCTTATCTCGATCTGCTCGCCATCGGCGCCGTTCAGGTACAGATGGTTCGCAAGATCGCGGCTGCATACGCACAGGATGCGGATGAGCAGAATCTTAAGGCCGTGATCACGGCGCTGTTGGGAACTTTGGCACCGGCGGCGGTAAGTACTGGCCTTCTGGGATCATCGGTCAAGCTGATCCCGTATAGCGGTACGTTGATTGGCAGCGCTGGAATGGCAGCATTTGCCGCCGCATCCACCTATGCAATCGGCAAAGTCTTTGTGCGTCATTTCGAAGGCGGCGGATCGATGCTCGACTTCAGCGTCGATGCCATCAAAAAGGACCTACAGGACGAATTCGCTGCCGCCAGCTCCAAATAGGTCTGTAGAGCGATGAGTCCGATCGTCGTCATAGCCTACCTTGGCCTGTGCGCCATCGTAGGGCTTCTCGGGCATGACCGTGCGCTAGGGTTTGGCGGAGCGTTCTTTTTCTCCGTCGTTTTGACGCCGCCGATCGTGGCCATCACACTGCTTTTGACCCAGCCCAAGCAGTAAGCAAGTGCCGGGAAAAATATGACCGAAAAAGCGTCGCAATCCGCTCAGCCCCAAGGGCTGGGCGAAAGACTTTTGAGGCTCATGGCCTCGGGCAGTCAGTCCGCTCAGAAGGGTCAGAGGATTGGGTTGGTCCGGCTCTGGTCGTCGATCGGGAAACCAGGATTAGCGAATCTTGGGATTGTCGCGTTGCTGTCGGCGACATGCGGCACGGTCGTGCTTTACCTGCTGAATGCCGAAGCGCGCGAAGT
>NZ_JBPOFB010000032.1:0-15375 GCF_051251565.1 Marivita sp.
AATGGTAGACGCGCAGCGTTGAGGTCGCTGTGGGGTAACACCCGTGAGAGTTCGAGTCTCTCCGACCGCACCACTTTGAACCACCGGGCAAGGCCAGCCGTTTTCGGGCTGCGCATGTCCTGCCATGTCCCGAACATCACCAGACGAATGCCGGTTTGCAAACTGGGCTTTGCTACTTTGCAAACCGCGCGCGAAACACCTTTGCGGCCAGGGGTGCGCCCATGATCACCACAAAGATCCGCAGGATATGGTGCGCCACCACAAAGGCGACATCGCCGCCCACGATCAGGGCCAGCACTGTCAGTTCGGCCTGTCCTCCGGGGGCGAAGGCCAGCAGCGTCTCCATGCCGGGGGCCAATCCGAGGCTGTAGATCGCTTCGACAAAGATGAGGGTCAGCACGATCAGGATCGCGCAAAACCCAAGTCCTGCCACCAAATCCTTGCGGATCTCGGCCAGAGTGATTCCCGCGTATTTCGTACCGATGGTCATGCCGATGAAAAACTGCGCTGCCCAGATCGCTTCGGCGGGCGGGCGGTGGTGCAATCCATCCGCAAGGGTCAGCGCAGCGGTGGCAATCAATGGTCCAAGGATGGACGCCCCGAACAGGCCCGCCCATTTGGCCACACGCCATCCGACAATCGCACAAAGCACCATCAACCCCAACTCGTGCAGCGGGATGCTTGTTGCAGGTGCGCCGGGGGGATTGGACAAATCGGCATCCCAGATCCCAATCAGCAGAAAGGGCAGGGCGACGACGATCACCATGACCCGTGTCGCCTGAATAAGACTGAGCGTGCGCACATTGGCCCCGGCCTCTTCGCCGAAGACAATCATGTCCTGAAGCCCGCCGGGCATGGTGGCGTAATAGGCGGTCGGGAAATCATAGCCGCAGAAGCGCTGGAAATAAGGCACGCCGATCAGGCCAATGCAGGCCACCATGAGGGGGACCATCAGCAGCGTTGGCCACATCGCCGGAAAGGTGGCGAGCACCGCAGGGGTCAGCGTGGCACCAACCGCGACCCCCAGAATGGTGCGCATCGTGTCGTTGAGCGGTTTGATCCCGCGCATTTGCACCCCGGCAAGCGCGGCTATTAGGCAAGCGCTGATCGGACCCAACAGCCACGGCAGCGGCAGATGCAGCAGCTTGAACACTGCCACCCCGACCCCGGCAACCGCGAAGACCTGAACGATCGGCCTCACGCGGACAGCGCCTTGAGCCGGTAGCGCAGGGATGTCTGCAAATGGATCTCGGCGGCATGGGCGGCCATATCCCCGTCGCGGTGCCGCAGCCCGGTGATGACATCGGCATGTTGCGACACGACGATGCGGATGCGCTCGGGATCGAGATAGGTGGTCGGCCCCAGCAAGATCAGCGCGTTGTTGATTGCCTCCGCCGAAGACACCAGAAACCGGTTGCGTGCGGCGCGGTACAGCGCCTCGTGAAAGTCCTGATTGATGGCCGCCCCCAGTGTGGGTGTGTCCTGGGCCGCTGCGATCCGGGCATTCATATCTTCCAAGGCATCGAATTCCGCGTCCGATCCGTGTTGCGCGGCCATGCGGGCGGCGGTGCGCTCCAGCACGATCCGCATCTCGTAGAGTTCGACAATCTCGGTTTGGGACAGTTTGCGGATCACCGCGCCGATCCGGGGGCGATGTTCGACGATGCCATTGATCTCAAGCCGCCGCAGCGCCTCGCGGACCGGGGTGCGCGACAGGGCAAGCCGCTTGGCCACGTCCTCTTCGCGCAAACGGTCGCCGGGGGCGTAATCCCCGCTGCGCAGCGCAGTGATCAGGCTGGCATAGGCGGTTTCACCGCTGGAGAGAGAGGGATCGCTGGGCACTGGTTTTGTATCCTGCTGGATACAATTTTGTAACCAGCAAATTTTCCTCCGTCAACTCCGCGCGTTGCGGTTGCCCGTGTCGAGGCGCGCGCAGGCGTAGCTGCCCGCGATGAAAGGGGTTCAGGGCAAAGCCCCCAGCCAAAGCCAAGTCGAGATCACGGAAAGCCCACTTGCCAAAAGAACCGAAGACGCCGCCACGCGGCGGGCACGGCCATAGATGTTGGCAAAGACATAACAATTCACCCCCGGTGCCATGGCGGCGGTGATCACCGCGCTGCGGAACGCGCTGTCCTCAAGCGCAAAGGCGGTGCCAAGCGTATATGTGATCGCCGGGTGCAGCAGCAGGCTGATCGCGCACACGAACAGGATGATCCGCATGTCGCCCTCGGGGCGGTAGCGATAGAGCACGCCCCCCATCGCAAACAATGCTGCGGGCAGGGCGGTGCGGACGATCATGTCCAGCGCCTCGGTGACGGGGGCGGGCAGGGTGACGTTGAACAGGTTGAACACCGCGCCGATGGCAATGCCGATCACCAGCGCATTGCGGAACATCGCTTTGACGACGATCAAGGGCACATCGCGGTTCGGTTTGTCGGCGGCGCGGGCGCGTACGAATTCCATGACCGTGATCCCAAGCCCGTAACAAAACGGCGAATGTAGCGCAATAATGGCATAGTTGGCCGACAGGGACTCTGGCCCAAAGGCGCGTTCGGTGATCGCAAGGCCCAGCAGAACCGAATTGGCGAACAGGCAGGTAAAACCGATGGCAACCGCGTCTTCCCAATCGCGCTTGAACAAGACGCGCGCGCCAAACAAGCCGGCTAGGAAACAGGTCAACGACCCTGAGTAAAAGCTGATCAACAACGGGATTGAGAAACTGTCGCCCAGATCGAGAGTCCAGATCGCCCGGAACAGCAGGCACGGGATCGCCACGTTTTGGGTGAACAGCATCAGCCCGTCGATGGCCGAATCCTTGAGAAGGCCGCGCCACGCCACCGCGTAGCCAAATCCGACCACCAGAAAGACCGGCAGGATGACATCAATCAACGCCTGCATCTTAGCGCAGCGCCCGGACGCAGCGCCCGCAATATCGGACGGTTTGGATCATCCAAGCGGCTGCGTGATCACCATGCCATCATAGGCCGGTGTGATGTGGTCGGGGGTTTCCGCGTCAACGGTGGAATAGTCGAGATCGACATGCATGTTGGTCAGAACCCCGTGCCGGGGCTTGGCACGCGCCATCCATTCGAGCGAGCGTGCGAGATGCGCATGGGTCGGGTGCGGATCACGCCGCAACGCGTCAAGAATCCAGACATCAAGGCCTTGCAGGTGGTTCGCCCAAACCTCTTCCGAGATGCTGGCGACATCCGGCAGATAAGCCAGATCGCCAATCCGAAAACCAAGCGCGTCGATGCTGCCGTGGTTGACCTTGAACGGGGTCAGGGTGATGGTCCCGCCCGCGCCGTCGATTGTCACTGGTCCTTTGATCGTGTGCATGTCCAGGATCGGGGGATACGGGCTGTCTGCGGGTTGCACAAAGGCATAGCCAAAGCGCGAAAACAGATCGTTCTGCGTGTCGCCATCGGCCCAGACGGGCAGGCGCTTTTTCATGTTGAAGACGATCATCCGCAGGTCATCCAGCCCGTGCACATGGTCGGCATGGCTGTGGGTGTAGACAACCGCGTCCAGCTCTCCGATGCCTGCGCTGAGAAGCTGCGCGCGCATGTCAGGGCTGGTGTCGATCAGAACTCGGGTGATCCCGTCCGCGGTCACCCGTTCGATCAGCATCGAACAGCGGCGGCGCACATTTCGGGGGTTTTGCGGATCACACGCGCCCCAGATGCCCCCAAGGCGCGGCACACCACCGGATGATCCGCAGCCAAGGATCGTAAAGCGCGTCTCGTTCATCATGCAGCGGCCTTGTATTGCGCGGCTTTCCAGAAAAGGCGTTCGAAATTCGCCTCGGTCTGGGCGGCGAAATCGGCGTAGTCCATCCCGAACACTTCCGCGCCAACGCGGGCGGTGTGCGCGGTATAGGCCGGTTCATTGCGTCTGCCCCGGTGCGGCGGCGGCGCAAGATACGGACTATCTGTCTCCACCAGAACCCTGTCCACCGGCGCGGCGGCAAAGATATCACGCAGTTCCTGGCTTTTGGGAAAGGCGGCAATGCCGGACATGGACAGATAAAACCCAAGATCAAGCGCGGCGCGGGCCAGTTCGGCGGACGAGGAAAAGCAATGCATCACACAGGTATAGGGCTTTGCTTTGAAGCTGTCGGTGAGGATGCAGGCCATGTCGTCATCGGCGGCCCGCGCGTGGATGATCAGCGGCAATCCGGTTTCCTGCGCCGCCGCGATATGAATCCCAAGCGAGGTTTTCTGCACTTCGGCACTGTCGCCCGTGTAGTGATAATCCAGTCCGGTTTCGCCGATGCCCACAAATTTCGGGTGTTGCGCCAGCGCCACCAGTTCGTCCACCGAGGTCAGTGGCTCATCCGCCGCGCTCATCGGGTGGGTACCTGCGGCGTAGAACACCGGCGCATAGGTTTCGGCAATCGCACGAACTTGCGGTTCAAGCCGCAGTTTTGTGCAGATCGTCACCATGCGACGCACGCCCGCGTCCAGCGCGCGGTCGATGATCTCGGCGCGTTCGTCGTCAAAATCCGGGAAGTCCAGATGGCAATGGCTGTCGGTTATCTGTGGTGTAGGCATGCGGTTGGTATCGGGGATGCGACGGGGGGCGTCAAGACGTGGCTTGCGCCCTGTTCAGGGCCGTGGGCATCCGTCTTGCAGGGCCAGAAAGCTCGACAGCAAAAGCGATCCCGCCTCCACATTCACCGCGCGCCCATGGCGCAGGCGTTCGCCTTGATCCTGTGCCAGTTGCGCCCAGCCTCTGGCGGACGCAGGCGTTGGGCAAAGGCGGTGAAAGGTCTGCGCTTCTTGCGCGGCAGCCTCGGGGGAGGGGGGCTGTCCGGTGGCCCCGGTGCGGGCAAGCCGTGTGAGCGCCCGGTCAAACAGGCCAAGCAGCAGGTCCAGTCGCTCTTCCTTGCCGCGTCCGGCTGCGCTTTCGGCCAAAGCGATGGCATGCGGACGGCTTAGGTCAGGCAAGGTGGAGAACAGTTTCACCAAATCGGCATAAAGCTTTAGCCCGTCTTGCTGCATCAGGCGGACGGCTTCGCCAACTGACCCACCCGACAGAGCCGCAAGGGCTGCCGGGTCAGAGACACTCTGGTCAATCTGGGTCGCGGTAAGGGCTTGTGCCATGTCGTCTGCGTTCAGCGGGGCAAGCCGCAATTCGCGGCAGCGCGACCGGATGGTCGGCAACAACCGCGATGGTTGGTGGCTGACCAGCAAAAGCGTCGTGCGGTCTGGCGGCTCTTCCAACAGTTTGAGGATCGCGTTTGCGGCGTTGACGTTCATGTCGTCGGCCGCATCCACGATCACCACGCGGCGTCCACCATCGGCAGAGGACAGGGCAAAGAACCCCTTGAGCCGCCGCACCTCGTCTACTGTGATCTGCGCCTTCAGGCGTTTTGCCTTGTCGTCATATGGGCGGCGCAGTGCAAAGAGGCCCGGTTCCGACCCGGCCATGATCCGACGACTGACTGGATGGTCATCGGCAATGTGCAGGTCCGTGGGTGGGGGCGGCGCGCCGAACAGCCCGTCATCCTGCGCCAAGGGCGTTGCAAGAAGAAAGCGCGCGATCTGCCAGGCCAGAGTTGCCTTGCCAACCCCGCGCGGCCCGGTGATCAGCCAGCCGTGATGCAGCCGGTCCGAACCGAACGCTTGCAGGAAATCCGCTTGTGCGGCGTGCTGACCATACAATTTCAGCGTCTCGCGCGGGTGCGGGGCGCCGTCGATCCGGTCGGGTTCTGGCTGTGTGGCGTCACTCATGGCAGGTGCGGGCTTACCGCAGCCCACACATCTTGTGCAACACTCTGTGCATCCCGTGCGCCGTCGATAACACGAAAGCGGTCGCTGTATTCCTTGGCCAAGGCCAGAAACCCGGCGCGCATGGTGTCTTGCAGGTCTTGGCCGAAATCCTCGAACCGTTCCTCGACGGTGTTGCGCGCCTTGGCGCGGCTGAGGCCGGTTTCGGGATCCATATCGATCAGCAGGGTCAGGTCAGGCTCAATCCCGATCATCAGATCATGCAGCGCGTCCACCTTGGCACGCAGGTTGCCGCGTGACAGACCTTGATACATGCGGGTGCTGTCGGCAAATCGGTCGCAGATCACCACCTTGCCCGCCGTCAAAGCGGGTTGGATCGTGCGTTCCAGATGGTCGCGGCGGGCAGCGGTGAACAGCAAGAGCTCGGTCTCGGCCGACCAGCGATCCGGGTCGCCTTGAAGCACCAAGGCGCGGATTTCCTCTGCCCCGGCGCTGCCACCGGGTTCGCGGGTGTGGACAACATCGGTCCCGTCTTGGCGCAAGCGGTCTGCCAACATGCGCGCTTGTGTGGATTTTCCCGACCCGTCGATCCCCTCAAAGCTGATAAACAGCCCGGATCGGTTCACATCACGTCCTCAGAGCCCGGCTGTAAACGGCCCAAAAGCACCTGCGAGACATTCATCATGCGCGATACAAATCCGGCGGCTGGAACCGCACTGGCCGCAAAAAGCGGGATGCGGTGTTCCGGCAGCCCCTCGGGGCTGATGATCAGTTCGGCCAATTGGCGGCCTTCGGCAATCGGTGCCTTGATCGGGCCGGTATAGACAACTTCGGCGGAAATGTCAGCGCCCGGTGTGTTTGGCAAAAGCAGCGTCACATCGTCGTTTGCCACCAGACCCACGGTTTCAGTCGCGCCCATCCAGACATCGGCCTGCGCCACAACAGCGCCGGCGCGCGTCACGGTCTTTTCGGCAAACTGGCGAAACGCCCAGTTGACAATGGACTCGGATTCTTGTGCCCGAGCTTGGGCCGTGTCCAAGCCAGTGATGGTAAAGATCACACGGCGGTCCCCTTGTTTGGCGGACCCGACAAGCCCGTATCCCGCCTCTTGGGTGTGACCCGTCTTGAGCCCATCCGCGCCGATGCCAAGCGCCAGAAGCGGGTTGCGATTGAAGCGGTTGGACGATTCCGCTTCGTCGAACAGGAATTCCGTTTCCGCAAACATCGGATAGAATTCCGGGAAGTCTTCGATAAGGCGCTGCGCCAAAAGTGTCAGATCACGCATCGACATGACATGGCCGTCCGCAGGCCATCCGCTGGAGTTTTTGAAAACCGAATTGGTCATGCCCATCTGCTGCGCGCGCTGGGTCATCAAACGCGCAAACCCGGCCTCGGTGCCGTCGGGCGACAGCGCCTCGGCCAGGACAACACACGCGTCATTGCCGGACAGCACGATCACACCCCGGATCAGATCACGCACCGAAACACGCTCGCCTTCCCGCAAGAACAGGGTCGAGCCGCCAAACGAATTGGCATGGGCGGACACGGGAAGTTCTTCGTCCAACTGCAAGCGATCATCGCGCACAGCCTCGAAGGCCATATATAGCGTCATCAGCTTGGACATGGACGCGGGCGGCAAGGCGGTGTCTGCATCCTTGGCCAAAAGCACCGTTCCGGTTTTTTCATCCAGTACGAAAGCGGCTGTTGCTTGCGTGTCAAAGGCGGCACTCGGGCCGGTGCACAGCAGGATCACCGCGGCGCTTGCAGCAAGGATGGCACGGGTTTTGCGGATCATGGCAGCTCTCCTGTCATTCCTGCTGGATTACGGGGTCAGTTTGTCACCGCATAAGCGTCGGTAAAGCCCGATGCTTTGATCTTGGCAAGCAACGCGCTGCGTTCTGAGCGGGTCTGTGCCGGTCCGACCACCACGCGCCAGAAGGTTTTGCCGCTTGAGGATTGTTGCAGAACCGTCGGCACCATTCCGGCCTGACGCATCGCGGTCGCGGTGTTGTTGGCGTTCTGTTCGATGCTGAAGATGCCGATTTGGATAAAGGGCTTGTCCAGCACCGATGTGGTGGGGCGAGGTGCGGCCACAGCGGCAGGGGCCGCATCAAGCGCAGCGGCGGCTGTCTCTGCAATCGGATCAAGCGTGGTTTCAGCCACGTCGGTCGGTGCGTCCAGCATGCTGTCTCCGATCGGGGCATCCAAAGAAGGGGCCGCCGTGGCGTCATCGGGCACTTCCTCGCGGCGCAGCGCCACGACGTTCAACTGTGTCGGTGCACCTGCCAGCGCGCCAAGGGCCGCCGCCGCATCAGACGAGATTTGCAAACGCGGGCCGGGGGTTTCACGTTCCTTGCGGAAAAGCGCCCCAATGACGAAATTGCCATTGGCTTCGTTGCGGATGATCACGCGTTCGGGGTCGGACACATCAGGGTGTGCTGCCCAGACGCCGCCCAGTGACGGACGCCCATCCCACAGACCAGCCTCGGAGACCTGGAACACCTCGGGCGCTTCGACATCGCGTTCGACCAACCGGGTCGCGCGGGTTCCCGCAGCGGGTGCGGCACCCTCTTGCGAGGCAGACGTCCCGCCTTGAAGAAAGGCAGGAAAATTCGCCCCCTCGCATCCTGCAAGCGCAACAATCGTAACACTGCACATCGCAGTCGCCCGAGCGCTGCGCCACACCGAAGAGTTGTTGATCCTGGAGTTCATTGCCTGCTCGCCTTCTGCTATGCCGATACGGGCGCGCTTCTGGGCTGTTTGCCCTGCACCGCATTTGTTTTGCGCAAAGCTTACAGTCTTCGTCGCGCCAAGAAAAGTCTGACGACACCATTGTGCAGATTTTCCCAATCCCCCGCTTTCAGAATCGGAATCTGGAAGCTATGTCCCCACTCACCGGAGGTTTGGCAGAGTGGTCGAATGCGGCGGTCTTGAAAACCGTTGGGCGTGAGAGCGTCCCCAGGGTTCGAATCCCTGAGCCTCCGCCAATTCATGATATTCCTTGTTTGAACAACCTGCCGAGTACGTCGTGCAGTTCAGGGGCGCCGTGCGTGTTGGTCCCGGATTTACACGAGTAACAGAACACTTTGCATGCGAATTTTGTTGACTTGATCCGCGCAAGCCGGATTCCTGATATCATTTTTAACGCTTGGGAATTTTACGAACATATGGAAAACGAATTTGAATAAAGTCTTGCCGACAGCCTCGCATCGCTGACGCCCTTGGCCGGATTTGGCGGCTTGGCCGCACCAACCTCACTTGAAGATCTTGTGTCATTGACGGTCGGCGAATACCTGGACCTGCTGGCAGCGGCTGAGCAGGCGTTGCTCGACAATCGTCCGCTTATTCAGTCACTTTTGAGCAATCCCGAGTTCACGGCAGGTCTCGATGCCGAGGAGCTTGCGTTCTTTCGGGATTGGTCGAATGGCAATGTGGGGTTCATCAACGACGCATTTGCAGAAATCCGGGCGATTCTGGACGGCGTGCCGCGCAGCACGCTTTTGATCAACGTCGAGGGGTTGGATGGCTCTGGCGGAACGCTGGAAGACGATTTGACCACGGCGTTTGACCTGGCGCAGACGCGCTTGGCCGACCTGCTTTGGAACCAGACTGACGGGCTGTTCACGTCTCCGATCTTTACCATCGACGCGGACAGCGGGAATTGGTTCATTCCGGGCGCAGATGCGTCGCAATTCAGCGGCTCAACGCTGATCAATCTCTGGAGCATCGTGGGCGAAGCGGCGGGCAATGCGATCCTGTCGTATTTTGAGACGCAATTTTCGTTGTTGGAGCAATTCGCCACGGATGGCGTAACAGTCGCCACCTGCGCGCAGGCCGAAGCCGCAGTCGAGGTTGCGACTGTTACGCCATCCGTGGCGCTTCAGGGATTCGGGCAGGCGTTAACCGGCGCAACGGATGTGGATCTCTCGGCGTTCGAATCTTTGGCGGCGACACAGTTCCAAGCAATCATCAGCGCCATCACCGATCTCTTGCCTGCGGCGACCAGCGCGCTGGACACGCTGATCGTGGGATCGCGCAATTCTGATCCGAGTTTTGTCGTCGCTCTTGATGGCGCGGTTTCGGGGTCGGATGACGGCGACTGGTTCTACTTGAACGATTTGGCAAACGTGTTTGATGGTGGGCTGGGTCAGGATATCCTGTTCGGCTTTGGCGGCAATGACAGGTTCACCGGCGGCGCGGATGACGACACGCTGTTTGGCGGGGCAGGTGCCGGGGACACGGCCGTCTATTCCGGTCTTCAGGGGCGATATTCGCTTCAGATCTCCGGGGATGGCGTCACCGTGGTGGACCGTTCTGGCATCGATGGCACCGACCGGTTGAGCGATATTGAGGTTCTGTCTTTTGCGGGCGGCGAGGATTTCAACCTGAGGGATCAAATCGGCATTGCGTCGCTGAGCGCCGAAGAGATCGACAGTTTTGTCGAGCTTTACATCGCTTATTTCAACCGGGCACCCGATGCCGAGGGGTTGAACTTCTGGGGATCGGCCTTTGCAAACGGGGTATCCTTGGAAGAGATCACGCGCCTGTTCCTGACGCAGCCTGAGACGGAAAACGCCTATCCTGATACGCTCAGTACGCTGGAATTCGTGACCCAGGTCTACGGCAACGTTTTGGGCCGAACCCCGGATCAGGGCGGTTTGAATTTCTGGATCAATGCGCTGGAAGGCGAATTTGTGACCCGCGATGCGTTTATCCTAAATGCGCTTGAGGGGGTCAAAATTGATCTGGGCGCAGGGGCAACGCAAGAGGACATTGATCTGCAACTCGCTGACCGGGCCTATCTGTCCGACAAGACAGATATCGGCACCTATTTCGCGGTTATCCGTGGCCTGTCGGATCTGCCTGACGCCAATGCGGTGATGGATCTTGTGGTGCGCGGCGACCAAGGTTCGATCGACACCGCGTTCGAGGCGATCAACGCGATCTACGCTGATGCGCTGGACGCCGATACTGGCGCGTTCTTGATCCAGTTGGTGGGAATTGTGGACGATCCGTTCACGATCTGATGCGTCTGACCCAACCCTGTGACACCGCGTCCCTCGACGGGCGCGGTGTTCGTTTTAGCTCTGCGCAAAACGAAATAGCGAAATGGGGCAGGGTTTATGAATATCGCAATCATCGGATCGGGTGTTGCGGGGCTGGCCTGCGCGCGGCGTCTGAACGATGCTGGACTGACGCCAATCATTTTTGACAAAGGGCGCGGGATTGGTGGGCGGGTTGCGACCCGTCGCGCCGAAGATGGCCTGCAATTCGACCACGGTGCGCAGATGATCCAACACCGCACCGCAGCGTTCCAAGAGGTGCTTGCGCAGGCGCAATCAGACGGCTTTGTCGCGGAATGGCACGATGATCAAAGCCCAAGCGCCTATGTTGGCACCCCCGGAATGACGGGCTTTGCCAAGTATCTGGGCCAAGGTCTTGATCTGCACCAAGCCACTGAAATCACCGCGCTGACCCGCGAGGCGGGTGGCTGGAGCCTGCATGCTGACACCCCGCTTGGCCTATTTGACCGCGTCGTCTGTACCGCTCCGGCACCGCAAACGGCTATATTGACGGCGGGAGCATTGACGCAATCGCTGGACGCCGTCACATATGACCCCGGACTGACGTTGATGGTTGCGTTGACCCGCGCCCTTGATGCGCCAGTCACTCAGATCAATCCCACAGACGCCTTTGCATGGATCGCACGAGACAGCGCCAAACCCGGTCGCCCGATGCAGACCTGTTGGGTGGTGCAGGCCAGCGCAGACTGGAGCGCCGCGCATCTGGAGATGTCCAAGGACGAGATCGCAGCTCTGATGCTTGCTCTGTTTCTTGACCTTTACAATCTGCACGCGTCTGAGGTGGCCTATGCCACTGCGCATCGGTGGCGTTATGCGCTGGTGACCAAGCCACTGGGCCAGTCTTTTGTGACCTCCTTGGATGGTGGGCTTTATGCCTGTGGCGATTGGTGCCCTGGCCCCCGGATCGAACATGCATGGCAAAGTGGAACTGCCACGGCCGACGACATTTTGCGCAGCGTATGACTTTTGATGATCCACGCGTCGCCCGCCTGATCGCCTTGATCAAAGCGGCCATCTCCGCACCGCCGGGCAAAGGACGCATCGCGCTGGCACTGACCATGGGGCTTGTCTGCCACGCGGTCTTTGCCGTGGCGGTGATGTCGATGATGGCCGCGATGTTCTTTGGAATGAGCGAGAGTTTTGGCGCAGTCCCGTGGCCTTGGGCCGCGCTGGCCAATGCTGCGCTCATCGTTCAATTCCCGCTGTTGCACTCGGCGCTCTTGTCGAAACGCGGCACGCGGATTGTTGCGGGCCTGATCCCCGGACCGCATGGTGGCACGCTGTCCACCACGACTTACGCAATGATCGCGTCGTTCCAACTGGCGGCGTTGTTCCTGCTTTGGACACCCAGCGGTGTCATATGGTACCGGGCCGAAGGTGCTGCTTTTGTCGTCATTTGCATCGCCTATGCCGCCACATGGCTCTTGCTGATAAAGGCCAGTTTCGACGCCGGCGGCGAGGTGCAATCGGGCGCGCTGGGCTGGATGTCGCTTTTGGCCAAGATCAAACCTGTCTTTCCCGCCATGCCAACCCGTGGCTTGTTTCGCCACATCCGCCAGCCGATATATGTTGCGTTTGCCCTCACCCTTTGGGCCGTGCCGGTCTGGACGCCCGACCAATTGGCGCTTGCCATTTGTTACACCGCCTATTGTCTGCTGGCCCCCCGCCTGAAAGAGAAGCGCTTTGAACAGCGCTACGGCCCGGCATTTGATCGCTATCGCAACGCGGTGCCCTATATCGTGCCGCAACTCACCCGTAAGGAGCGCAAGAATGGCGGAAGCCCAGCGGAATAACCTGCAAATCTATGACGACGTCGCCGCGCAGTGGTGGTCCGATGACATCCGTTGGGTGCGCACGCTCAAAAACATGGTGCCGGGTCGGCTTGGTTGGTTCGACAAACAGCTCGACTGGCCGGGCAAGACCGTGCTTGATCTTGGGTGCGCCGGGGGCTTTATGGCTGAGGCATTGGATGACCGAGGCGCAACTGTCACAGCCATCGACCCCGCCAAAGACGCCATCGCCGCCGCCATCGCGCATGCCAAGGGTTTAGGCAAAGGCATCCGCTATGATGTCGGCGTCGGTGAGGCGCTTCCATATGCTGACGCCAGCTTTGACGCGGTGGTCTGCGTGGATGTGTTGGAGCACGTGCAGGACCTGCCCAGGGTGATTGTCGAAGTGTCCCGCGTGCTGCGCCCCGGTGGGATGTTCCTGTTCGACACGATCAACCGCAACCCGATTGCGCGTCTGGCCACGATCACGATGGCGGAAGATGTGCTGAAGCTGCTGCCCAAGGGCACGCATGACCCCGATATGTTCATCAAACCCGCCGAGCTGCGCCGTCATCTGCAACAGGCCGGCTTTGCGGTGGGCAAGATGGTCGGCCTTGGCCCGCGCGGGATCAACCGGCGGGGGGATTTCACCTTTGGGCGCGTTCCCGGCACGATGATCATTTACATGGGCACAGCCCAAAAACCCGAATAGGAAAAGCCGTACAAATGACAACACTCGCCTTGCTTTTGACCGCGCTGCTGTTCGGTGGAATGGTGCTCTACTCCTTTGGCTTTGCGGCATTCCTCTTTACGGCACTTCCGGCAGACACTGCGGGCCCCACGATCCGCCGTGCCTTTCCGCATTTCTACCTCTTCGTGATTGCGTGCGCCGCGCTGGCAGCGGCGTCCCTAGCGCTGCCTGACCCGACAAGCGCCGCGATCATGGCCGCCATCGCAGTGACCACGATCCCGACACGGCAGATCCTCATGCCCGCGATCAATGCCGCCACAGATGCTGGCGATAAACGCCGATTTGGCATGCTGCACGGCCTGTCGGTTGTGATCACTTTGATCCACATAGTGGCAGCGGCGGCTGTGCTGTACCGCTTTATCAGTTGACTTGTGCGCCGCGAGGCCCCATGTCCCCCACATCACCGCGCAGCCGCGTGAGCTTGCCGCGCCCGACCTTCAGGCGCATCGGTGATACAAGAATTCAGTTCCCCATCACGCAGGGTCCCTGACGCAGCACCAGACGGTGCGGGGCGCTCCCGTGATGTCTTAAGGTCCTGCGACACCCTCGTTTGCCGCGATGATGCGGCAGAACCCCATCCGTGCGCCTGATGCGTGCGGACGCAAAGGATACCTTTTGTCTGATTTTGAAACTCTGGGCCTCAAGCCCGTTATCCTCGCCGCTCTGACAGAGGCTGGCCTGACCAGCCCCACCCCGATCCAGGACAAGGCGATCCCGCTTGCCATGGCGGGCAATGACGTTCTGGGCCTCGCCCAGACCGGCACCGGCAAGACAATGGCGTTCGGCATCCCGCTGATCAGCCACCTGATGGACATGCCTGAACGCCCGGCTGCAAAGACAGCGAAATCGCTGATCCTCGCGCCGACCCGCGAACTGGTGAACCAGATCGCCGAAGCGCTGCGCACCCTGACCAAGAAAACCCACCTCAAGGTGAACGTTGTTGTCGGTGGGCAGTCCATCAACAAGCAAATTCATCAGCTTCTCAAGGGGACCGACATTCTGGTCGCCACCCCCGGCCGTCTGATCGACCTGATGGACCGCAAGGCGGTTGATCTGCGCACGGTCAAGCACCTTGTTCTGGACGAGGCTGACCAGATGCTCGACATGGGCTTTATCCATGCCCTGCGCCGCATTGCGCCGAAACTGGGCACACCGCGCCAGACGATGCTGTTTTCGGCCACCATGCCAAAACAGATGGAAGACCTGAGCAAGGCCTACCTGACCAACCCGCAGCGCGTGCAGGTTGCTCCTCCGGGCAAAGCCGCCGACAAGGTGACCCAATCGGTGCACCATTTGTCCAGCAAGGGCGAAAAACCCGGCAAGCTGCGCGAAATCCTGTCGCGGGATATGGACGCCCTGACGCTTGTGTTCTCGCGCACCAAACATGGCGCGGAAAAACTGATGAAGGGCCTCGTGGCTGACGGCTACAACGCCGCCTCCATTCACGGCAACAAAAGCCAGGGTCAGCGCGACCGCGCGATCAAGGCGTTCCGCGATGGCGACATCAAGGTGCTGGTGGCCACCGATGTTGCGGCGCGTGGCATCGACATTCCCGGCGTGGCTTACGTGATCAACTATGATCTGCCGGATGTGCCCGACAATTATGTCCACCGCATCGGCCGGACCGCGCGTGCGGGCCGCGAAGGCGAAGCGATTGCCTTCTGCGCCCCGGACGAAGCTGATCTGCTGCGCCAGATCGAAAAGGTGATGAAGATCGAGGTTCCGGTCGCCAGCGGCTCTGCCCCCAAAGATCCCGTTGCCCGCAAGCCGCAACCGCGCGGTCAGGGTCGTGGTGGCAAAGGTGGCCAAGGTCGCCCCGCATCGGCAACAGCCAAGCCGGGTGGCAATCGTCGTCGCCGGTCGCGCAAAGCGGCCTGATCTACCTGATCGCATAACCTTCTTTGGGCTTCAAATACCTCAGGGGGGTGCGGGGGGACAGCGTCCCCCCGTTTGTCGGAGCGGCTTTTCCGCACCCAAATTTATCAACATAACACGAGTTAATCGTGTAAAATACTCTACGCCACAATATTTATAAGTAC
>NZ_JBPOFB010000033.1:0-13138 GCF_051251565.1 Marivita sp.
GGGATCGAGGTAGAGCGCGTGGTGGCCGATATTGATGGTACGGCATCGGCCTACGCTGAACGCCCCATTGGTGGGCGTTTTGTTGAGATCAACGTGGATCGCGATGCCGCTGCCCGCTACATGATGTCCGTGCGCGACATTCAGGATGTCGTGCAGACCGCCATCGGCGGCATGCAGGTGTCGGAATCCGTCGAGGGGCTGGAACGCTTCCCGATTAACCTGCGCTACCCGCAGGAATGGCGCAACAGCCCCGAAAGGCTGCGGGATCTGGCGGTAGTGACGCCCTCGGGTGCGCACATTCCGCTCGGCAGTCTGGCGGAAATAAAAGTCGTCGATGGACCTGCCATGATCCGGTCCGAAAATGCGCGACGCACCGGATTTGTATTCATCGACATCGCGGGGCGCGATTTGGGTGGATTTGTGAACGAGGCCCGTGCCCTTGTCGCGGATCAAGTCACATTGCCGACAGGCTACTCCATTACGTGGTCCGGACCGTACGAATACATCGAACGTATGCAGGAACGGCTCAAGCTCGTAGCCCCGGCGACACTTCTAATTATCACCCTGATGCTGTTCATGGCCTTCAATCGGGTAATCGAGGTGGGGATTATCCTTGCCGCCCTCCCGGTCGCCCTGGCCGGGGGCGTCTGGTTCCTATGGTATCTCAGCTTCGATATTTCGGTCGCTGTTCTGGTGGGCTTTATCGCGCTGGCTGGCGTGGCGGTCGAAACGGCCATCGTGATGCTGCTCTATCTCAATCTGGCATGGGAAAAACGCAAGAAAGAAGCCGCGACTGAGCGGCGCGAAATGACCTCGCTAGATGTGGAAGAGGTTGTTTTTGAAGGCGCGCTCCTACGCGTCCGTCCCAAAGTCATGACAGTCGCAACCATCTTCGCAGCACTCATTCCGATCATGTACGGCACCGGAACCGGGTCCGAGATCATGCAGCGGATCGCGGCTCCGATGATAGGTGGCATGGCGACCGCGACCCTTCTGACGCTCTTTGTCATTCCGTCGATCTTCGTGATCTGGAAAAGGCTGGCCCTGAAACGGGTCAACAGAGAATTGCTGCAACCAGCCAACGTGCCCGCAGCATCTGTCCCAGCAGAATAAGGCCTGCCAATCACCCCAACCCGAAAGGACGACCCATGAAACTCTCTCTCTTGCCCTCTCTGTTCTCGTTCTGAGCGCGCCACTGTCGTTTGCGCAAATGAACCACTCGGACATGGACCATTCGAACATGCCGATGAGTGACGAAATGATGGAAGGTGCCGTACATACCAAGGCCGTGGTGAATTCCATCGGCGAAGGCACTGCCAATGTCAGTCACGAACCCATCCCTGAAATCGGCTGGCCTGCCATGACTATGGATCTGGCGATGATGCCCGACGCGGAAATGATGGGCGATATTGCGGCTGGAGATTCCGTCACGCTGATGCTGATCAAGGGCGACGACGGCATGTATGCAATTGGCGCGATGATGCCTGAATAAGGCGGCGACGGCTGACCGGAGACCTTGTTTCCGGTCAGCGTTTTTCAAATCCAGGCTCAGGAGCAAAATATGAAACCTGCCGTTTACTTTGCCGCGATCGCGGCACTTTCGCTGGCGTTCGCATCTCCAAGCGCAGATGCGCATTCCAAGAAAGAGGCAACGGAGCCTGCGGATGGGGCCGTTCTGGAGACGTCTCCGCCGACAATTTCAATGCGCTTTGACATGCCAATGCGCGTCACTCTGATCTCTCTCACCGATCAGGATGGGGCTTCGCATGATGTGACGCGCAGCGACAATATGCAGCCTGTCAGTGAATTCAGTGCCGCGCCGCCAGCGTTGCCAGCAGGTCAGTACAAGGTCGAGTGGCGGGGACTGGCAGCCGATGGTCATCCAATGCAAGGGACGTTCAGTTTTGAAATCTCGAATTGAGAGCCGATGCTGAGCGCGCTCGCTTCAGCTGACTTGGTCACTTGGCTGTCCATTTGCGTAAAGGCGCTTGTCTACGCGACGGCCTTGATCGCAATGGGCAGCATATTGAGTATTTTGATGCTCCGCCGTCTTCCCGCACCCGAGGTGCAAGCGCTGCGCCGGTTGTCGGTCTTCTGCGCCATTGGGGCAGCCCTTTTGTCTCTGTTGCGACTTCCGCTGCGTGCGAGTTTCCTGATGGGCGGCACATGGCAGGGCGCAACTGATCCGATGATGCTGACGATGGTTTCGGAAAGCCCCCTGGGCTCCAGCATCGCTTTGCGGCTTGTCGGACTGGCCTTGATTTGTGCGATCCTGCTGCCCGCACGCCAAGGGCGACCGCTCGCGGTCTTCGGCGTCCTTGTCGTGGCGATATCTTTCGTGTTTCGCGGCCATGCGCTGGAAGAACCACGCTTTTTGCTTGCCGCACTCATCTCGCTCCATATCTTGGGCTTGGCGTTCTGGATTGGGGTCTTCACGCCGCTCTACCGCCTTTCCGGGGCGAACACGGCCAGTATCGCCGGCCAGATCAGCCACGATTTTGGCAGTATTGCCGTATGGGTCGTTGGCGCGTTGACCTTGGCGGGGGGAGTGACCCTTCGGCTGTTGACGGGCAATGTGCTGGATGCACTCTCCACACCCTACGGGCAGTTTTTTGCAATCAAGCTGGGCGTTTTTCTCGGCATCATTGGCTTTGCCGCATGGAACAAGTTGCGGCTGACGCCTGCCTTGCTTCGGAAAGAGCCGGGTGCCAGCGCGCATCTGCGTCGGAGCATTCGAATGGAATCGGTGCTTGTTGCATTCATCCTTATGACAACAGCAATCCTGACCACGATCAGCGCGCCTGAAGCTACAAACCAAATCGGTAATGCGGCCGTCAGCGGTCAGACCACGGAAATGAACAGAGGGGGGTTTTTATGAAATCGATCACACGTCGGACGTTTGGAGGTGGGATGGTTGCTGCACTGGCGGCAACTGGCTTTCGTCCGACAGCGCTACTGGCCGAAACGCCGCCAGACCTGATCGCGCGCGAGGGCGTGCTTCAACTCGCGCCCGCGAACTACCCTGAAACGCAGATGTGGGGTTATAACGGAGAGGTTCCAGGGCCTACGATCCGGTTGCCGCAAGGTGCCCGAATGACGCGCCGATTTCTAAATGAACTCCCGCAGTCGAGCACCATCCACTGGCACGGGATCCGCATCGACAACGCGATGGATGGTGTCCCCGGCTTGACACAAGACGTCGTTGAGCTTGGAGCAACGTTTCTCTATGACTTCGTCGTGCCCGATGCCGGAACTTATTGGTATCATCCCCACAATCGGTCTTATGAGCAGATGGCGCGGGGACTTTCCGGGGCGCTGGTCGTCGAAGAGGCCGGGGGAGGCCCCGAAGTCGACAACGATGAGGTGCTTTTAATTGATGACTGGCGTCTGGCGGAGGATGCCCAGATCGCGGGCGGTTTCGGTGATATGCACGATTGGGCGCATGCCGGTCGGATCGGGAACTGGATTACCGTAAATGGGATCGGAGACTGGCGTCAGCCGGTTGAACAGTTCAGTCGTCACCGTTTGCGCCTCGTGAACACCGCAAATGCGCGGATTTTCTCGCTTGAGGCTCAGGGCCTTGGGGGCTGGATCATTGCGTTGGACGGCATGCCGCTTGATGCACCACAACCGTTGGATCGCCTGACACTGGCACCGGCACAACGGGCGGATATCATTGTTGACGTGACAGCGAGCGTTGGCGAGGAAGCTTTCCTTGTGAGTTTCGAGCGTGACGGCGGTTATGCAATCGCAACATTTGACGTCACAGCGATCGCCCGATCCGGACGTCTGGACGCTCCGTCACCACTGCCACCCAACCCGGTGCCGCAGCTTGGCCCTTTGGAGACTGCCAGAAAGGCAGCCCTTCTGATGGAAGGCGGGGCCATGGGACGTATGGGTGGTGCCATGATGGGCGGACAGATGATGGGCATGCGCGAGATGGCCGGAGCCGGTAAAGTCTGGGCCTTCAACGGCATGGCCGACATGCCGGATGAGCCTTTGGTTGCGGCTGATCGGGGCGAAGCCGTTCGGATCGACATCACCAACGATACGGCCTGGCCCCACGCGATGCATCTTCATGGTCACCATTTCCGCCAGATCGGCTCGAATGGGACGGCAGGTCCGCTGCGCGACACGCTTCTTATGGACCGAGGCGAGACCGCGCAGATCGCATTTGTTGCCGACAATCCCGGAGATTGGCTTTTGCATTGCCACATGCTGGAGCATTCTGCAGGCGGAATGATGACATGGTTGCGCGTGACGTGAACCACGTAGCGCCAGAATAAAACACCAAAGGAGAAATCCAATGAACCGTAGAAACTTCCTAATGATCGCCGCTGGCTCAGCACTTGCCGCTGGTCCGGTCTTTGCCGCAACGTCACGCATGAAAGTGCTCAATTCCCCGACTTGCGGATGCTGCTCTGCATGGATCGACCACGTAAAATCCGCCGGGATTGACGTTGATGCGCAAGACGTCACCCAAGACGCCTTGTGGGCCGCCAAAGACAAGGCAGGGATAACACCGGAGCTCAGCTCCTGTCACACAGGGTTCATCGAAGGGTACGTCATCGAAGGCCATGTTCCGGCGGCTGACATCCAACGCCTGTTGGCCGAGCGTCCAAACGCACTCGGCCTGACCGTTCCTGGAATGCCGATCGGCTCGCCCGGCATGGAGATGGGCGACCAACGCGATGCTTTCGAAACGCTACTTGTATTGCATGGTGGAGAGACGATTGTGTTTGAGCGCCATTCGTAGGTCTAACCACCTAAGTCACTTGCTTTGATCGCCACTTCACATGGCGTGGCGGTCAGCTATGGGACAGAAGTTTGGATTATGGCTCGAAGTCGGAACAATGAGCAGACTCTCTTACCGGATCAAGACCATTACCAATGAAGGTCAGCAATCCATCTTGAAAGGCCGCAACGCGCGCTTAAGCAGCCGTACACGCATGCGCAGCGAATTTACGCTTCGCCCGCACTGCGGAAACCTGCATGTTGGCTAGTGAACAACCCCATTGACCGTATTCGTTACAATTGTTTTGCGTCACCGCTTACATCTTCAGAGATTTCCTGACGCAAAGCTGGCCCTTTGGCTAGCCGCCGACCGAGCGCTGCGATAAAGGCATCATACCGTTCGCCTGCTTGTGCCTGAGCCGCCGCTCTGGCGGGCTCTGGCAGAGGCGGGTTGGTGGTGAGCCAAAACCGGACAAATAGCGCGAGGGTCTCGACCGAAATACTGACGTCGCGCTCAAGGCGGATCATGCGGCGATCGATCTGGTCGAGGCGTTTCGTGGTAGCTGCTTCTTGGCGCTATGCGGCGTCGGGCGACAGAAATGATGCAATGGCGGCTTCGGCCACGAGAGAGCGTGAGTGGTCGCGCCGGGCGGCGTAATCGGCAAGTGAAGCCATGATGTCTGGGTCCAAATAGACAGATAGGCGATGTTTCTTGGGTTGTTTCATTTTCAGGCCTTCACAGTTCAATGTCGTCGTTTGGATCCATCGAGGCTTGGCGGGCAAGCTGGCGGGCCCGCTGATCAAGCTGCCTCAATTGAACGACCTGGTCTTTCGATGGCTTCTTGAGGTCGGGTTCAAATTCGTTCTCGATGGGCTTTGCATTCTCTGTTTCTTGGGTTCGGTCCAGTTCTGGTTGACGCCGCTGTTCGTTCGGGTCGTCGGTCGCTGCGCTTTCGTCTGCCGTCTGTATCTTGGGATTAGCGATCTCTGGTGGCTTGAGTGGAACGATCCGGCTCCAGGCGTCGTTGGCTGGTGCATCAGTCTTGTGTGGCTTCGCTGGCGGTAGAATGCGGGCGTGCAATTGATCATCTTTGAAGTACCGTGCCTTTTGCGCCCGGATCGGCGGTGTGCCCGCTACCATGACAATCTCGTCGGTTGGAGGAAGCTGCATCACCTCGCCGGGGGTGAGGAGGGGCGTGGGGTCTCCTGTCGGCTGACCATCAGATGGCCGAGCCAGGGGGACAGGCGATGACCGGCATAGTTCTTCATCGCCCGCATTTCGGTAGCGGTGCCGAGCGCGTCGGACACGCGCTTTGCCGTCCGTTCGTCATTGGTCGCGAAGCTCACGCAAGAACAAGCATGGTGAATGCCTCCGTGCTAATCGGTTGAACGATAACGCCATCCACCACCACCTCAGCGTAGGCGAATAGTAGTTCAAAAAGCGGGTTTTTAATAGTCTTGAGTATTTGTGATCCGAGTGATCGGCGAGAATTTGCAACCGATCACCCGCCTTCGGGCTGGAGTTTTAATGGGACCCGCGTGACGCGAACTCGGACTGTGAGACCTGATGGGTGTCACAGATCGTGTCTGGAGCGTATTGGCATCTGGATGTTCAATATTGCCGGTAAATGCAGCGCTCACGCGCTGCACCCTTTGCGGAAATCAAAGGCCTTGATGCCAAGCTTCCGAGCCTTGTCTGCGAAATTGTCCTGGATGCCTGTGCCGGGGAAGATGATGACGCCGATGGGCAGGACATCGAGGATTTGATCGTTGCGCTTGAACGGGGCGGCCTTGGCGGGGCGTGTCCAGTTCGGCTTGAAGGCGACTTGCACGACCTTGCGGGTCTCGGCCCATTTGGCGGCGATCAGTTCGGCACCGCGCGGTGATCCGCCGTGGAGCAGAACCATGTCGGCGTGCTTGGTGTGGACTTTGTCGAGAGCGTCCCAGATCAGCCTATGATCGTTGAAATCCATCCCGCCGGTGAAGGCGATCTTGGTTCCCGTTGGCAGATAGACCTCGGTATCGGCGCGGGTCTTCGCTGCGAGGAAGTCCCGGCTGTCGATCATGGCTGCAGTGAGGTTGCGATGATTGACCCGTGACCCGGAGCGGGACGACCAAGGCGAGCCCGTCAGGCGGAGATAATGCTCGGCGGCGTGGTCCCGGAAGACCTCCATGCAATCACGTCGGTCGAGCAGGGATTGACCGGTTGCAATCAGATGTTCGAGCTGGACGGATTTGACCTCGGAGCCGTCCTGTTCGCGCTGGCGGCGTTTCTGCGCCTGTTCGTTGTCGTCCAGTTTGCGCTCGATCCGGTCAGTGGCGCGGTGGAACATGTTAACCGCCGACCAGAGCATCTCGTCGAGATCGGCGTCGAGGCTGGTGTCGGCCATCGTGGCGACAAGGGCGTCGAAGATGTCGCTGACGGCACCTGCGATCAGGCGATCTTCGGGTACGTCGCGGGGGTCGGGGTCGTTTTCGGAATGGCGGTAGCCAAAGAGTTCCAGATCGCTGCAGATGGCGTGGGTGGCGGACGCGTCGTGGTGTGGCTCGGCATCGCTGTGGTGGGGATCGGCATACATGGTGTGCTCCTTCGTCGGTTTGACCGCGACCGCAGCGGCCTTCATGGCGCCGAAAGAGGGCAGGCGGGGCGGACCTGCACCCGTATGGGCCGCAGCGCAGCGGAGGAGGCCGGAGGCCGGTTCTTTTGGCTCGCGATGGAAAGGCGGCTCTGCCGCCGCCGGAAAAGAACCGGCCGCAGGCCTTGCTGGTCCGTTCCGTTTGCCGTCCGGTCGCCCTCCCAAGAAGGCCGGGGTCGCGCGGCTCTCCGACGCCGGGGGCACCTCTTTTGCCGATCTCAGACAGGGGGCACTAGCCGGGCGCGGCGTCGTGCGCGGTCAAAGCTGTAGTATTCATGAAGCGTGCAACGTCTTCCGGCGCGATCTGGACCCGGAGCGCGTCTCAGAGGACATCAGCGCCAAGCAGGCGAAGGTCATCGTTGAAATCACCCAAGTGCGGCGACAGGAGGATCGTCTCGATGCGTGCATCTTTGGCGCGTTGGGTCAGGCGGGCCGATGCACCATCACCGGCTGGATCGTTGTCACGGGTGATATAGAGGCGTCTGAGGGACGGCGGGAACCGGATGGCGGCAAAATGGGCAGCGGACAGCGCTGCGGCCATCGGCAGATTGGGCAGGATAATTCTGAGCGACAGAATGGTTTCGATGCCTTCACCTGCTGCCATGACATCGCGTGCGGTGCCAAATCGGACAGCGTGGCCGAGCAGGTTGCCCATCGCACGGCGAGGCGTGTCGATTGGGGCTTTGCCCAAGTTTGTCTTCGAGAATCTGTCCGGATCAAGCCACGTGCGATGTGCGCCGGTGATCGCGCCATTGAGATCGGTGACCGATGCGATGAGGGCGGGCCAGATTTCGGTCTCGGAATGCCGATCTGGTCGTTAGTAGCATCGCGGATGAAACCGCAGGCTTGCGGTGTTGTTCAATGCTGTCAGTCCACGGTTGTGCAGGTATTCTTCGGCCAGCGTCCCTGTAATCGGCTGCGACATGGCAAACAGCCGCCTTGCTGCGGTCGGGGATCCCGTCGGTGCGGGATCAGATCGGGAGGCTATGTCGCCAAGGCGTTCTGGAAGCGGCAGGCTGAGAAATCGCCGGGCCTCTTGTGCAATATCGGCAAAATCGACGAAACCGCAGGTCTCGCGAATAATGTCAAGCAGATCGCCATGCTCTCCGGTGGCCGCATCGGTCCATTTTCCGATTGCACCTTTGCCCGAAATTGGCCCTTTTAAGCGCACGAAAAGGGACCGCCCGGGCGTGTTCCGCACATCACCGACCATCCAGTAGTGGCCCTCACGTATACCGTTCGACAGATATTGTCGGCAAACGGCTTCGGCATTGCGGGTGAGCGCTTCGGTCAGATCGGCGATGGATTGGGACATGACCATACCTCCAATGAAAAAAGGGCCCGCCTCGCGGCGGACCCAGTGGGGAGTGAAGTCGTCATTCCGCGGCGGTGCACTGCTTGTCCTGCCTCGTATTGTCAGGATCGTCTGAACCATCGTCCGGGTCGATAGCCCAATTGCCGTCGTTTTTGCGCTCGGCTGCGATGGGGATGATCACCGGCACGTCAGGAACGGGTTCGACGGTTCGGTGGAGCGGTTGCGCGCGGCCCATCCACGGCTCGGGGCGGATGCAGCGCACCCAGTCCGCGAAGCTCGGGATGAAACCCAGATCCTCGATGACATGCTGCTCGCCGATCAAGCGGACGGGAACCTTGCGACCCGTCGAGACGGTGATTGTCGTACCAAAGAAGCGCTCGGCCATGAAGATACCCTCAGCGTGGTGCTTAAGCGCGCGGTGCCGAAAAGTCCGCTGTGATGAGCTTGCTTTCGTCGAACCCGCTATGCAGGGCCAAATAGTCGTCCGCCACGCCGCCAAAGCGTCGTGCGGAGGAGTGGGCGTGATGCCAAGGATGTGCCATATCAGCCTCCCTCAGAATGCGTGTTCGAAAGATTCGATGTCCTCGAACCGCTGGTTGTAGTCGAGTGTGGTCGATTGGTCCGCCACATCGAAAAGAAAAGTGCCAAAAGCACCTTGGTTGTTTTCCCAGCCGCCATGGGTTTGGGCGAGGCAGTCATAGGCGAAATGCTCAATGGCTTCGCGGACGGACAGGGTGCGTTCGGTGTGTTCGGAGTCCCGCCAGCCAATGATGGCGAGGGTCACGGTTCCGTCCGGCAAGGGCGCATCTGCTGCGTTCGCTTTCGGGTCGATGCTTTCGATCTGGCCGCTGTCGCCATAGCCGTCGAAAGTCACGTCAACGCGGGTGATACCGGCGGCGGACAGCACGCTGAAGAGCGCGGATTTGTTGGCCGGTCTTATGGCGGTTTGGGCGGCTTCATGCGCGCGGCGCTCGACCTTCCAGGCGGCGAAGTCGAAGGATGGGGCAGGTGTTGTGTTTGGTTCTGTCATCGGAATTCTCCTGTGCTGAAAGAGGAAGGACCCGGCGCGTGACCGGGTCCGGTGTGTTTGGAAGGCTGGCTTGGCTACTCAGCGGCGACGGGTTCGGCCGGTTCGATCGGCACATCATCTTCCGCATCGGATTTCTCCGCCGCGTCTATGTCGTCTTGCGCAGCAAAATCGTCTGCACCGGCTCCGTTTGCCAAAGTTTCCCGCCCTTGCGTGCGGAGCGGTTCCGGCAACCAACCGGTGCCCTCGAGCAATTCTTCCGCAGCCGTGATCATTTCGGGCTTCTTCAGCCCCGCGATCCGGTCCACAGCAACATCGCCTTTGGCCTCCCGCACCGCCTCAAGGATTTGCGCCTTGGTCACGCGGGCGAGATAGACATCCGCCGTCGGAGTCCAGCCGACCGTCACCATGTCGAGGTTCAATGCAGTGGCCAGAACACCTGCATGTGCCAAGGCCGCGGGACGGCGATTGTAGGCCTCATGTACCGCGTTGAGAGTCAACGATACGCAATGGGCGAAGAGGGCCTGACGGCTGTCGCTGTCGAAGTCGATCAGCACGTCCCAAAGGTCTTCCGGAGCCTTGGGCAGGTGCTTGGCCCAGTTCTCTGATCGTGCCTCAATGGCCTGAGCCGAGGGGGTATCGGCCAGACCGGGGGCTTGGGCGGAGAAGGCGCCGCTGCGCGGGTCGATCTCAATGCAGCTGTTGAGGCCGTAGCGGTAGAATAGCTTGAGCGTCAGCACATGCAGGGCTGCCACGAAGGCGATATGTGGATCGCCTGCAAGTGCGTCGCGCAGGGCGAGCGTCCGATGTGCCGTCAGTTCCGTGACGAGGCGGTCTGACAGCGGTTTGATGCCGTCGTCTTCGTCCTCCTCGTCATGAGGTGCTCCCGCGTCAGGATCAATGCCGGTGTCATCAACATCTGCATCGGCTGTATCCGCGTCAGGTTGACCTTCAGAGGGAAGGGCCGGCTCGTCTTCCGGACGCACATAGCCGCGTTCGACGCGCAGCCGCCCGGAACTGTCGATGCTGACGAAGGCCCCGGCGATTGCCAACTCGTCCTCCTCGAAGCGGACCGGACGATCCTGCAACGTCTCCATCGCCGTCTCGATCTCGCCCAACCGCGCATCGACCTCGTCTGGCAATTCGTCGGCATCGGCATGATCTGCCTCAAGTTTCTCGAACTCCGTCTTGAGCGCATCGTAGGTCGCCGCTTCCTCGTCGGTCATCGGTTCGACCTCACCCGCCATGCGCCGCATGCCGTAGGTGTGGCCATAGGGAAAGTCGGTATCCACCTCGACCCAGTGCCAGCCTTCGGCCTGAACGGTCTCCGCGTCTTCGCGCAGTTTCTCGGCGACCATCAGATCGAGCAGTCCGGCATCCTGCAGCCAACCACCATCATCGGTCTGGAACAGGTCGCGCAGGATCGCACCGCCCGCATCCACATAGGCGTCCAGCCCGACATATTGCGCGCGACGGTCGGAGGCCCGCACGGCACCCTCGGTCAACATGCGGCGGATTTCATAGGGCTGCTTGGAGTAGTGCCGCTGCAGCGCTTCCCAGACCTGTTCCTGCCGCTCATGATCGGGATTAACGGTGAAGGCCATCAGTTGGTCGAGGGTCAGGTCTTCTTCGGCATAGGCATCGAGCAAAGACGGCGCGACGGCGGCCAGCTTGAGCCGCTGCTTGACGATGCTGGCGGAGACGAAGAAGGCTGCCGCGATCTCTTCCTCGCTCTTGCCTTTCTCGCGCATCGCCTGAAAGGCGCGAAACTGATCCAACGGATGGAGCGGCGCGCGCTGGATGTTTTCGGCCAGGCTGTCTTCCTCGGCGAGACCATCCGTGCGGATGATACAGGGCACGGGGGCTGTGCGATTGAGGCGCTTTTGCTTGACGAGGAGTTCCAGCGCCCGGAAGCGCCGCCCGCCTGCCGGAATCTCGAACATGCCGGTCTCGGTGCCGGTCTCGTCCAACACGGGCCGCACCGTCAGGCTGGCCAGAAGGGTACGCCGGGCGATGTCCTCGGCCAGCTCCTCAATCGACACACCAGCCTTGATGTGACGGACGTTGGACTGGCTGAGCAGGAGCTTGTTGAAGGGGATGTCGCGCGAGGCGCTGAGGGTGATTTTCTGTTGCTTGGTCATCGGGGTTCTCCGCGACGGGCCGGCCGGGAACCTCTCTCGACCTTTCAAACCCGTCACGAAAAACCCGGCCCACCTCTTCCTCTGGGGAAGGGACGGACCGGGACAATCTGGGTGCGACGTTGTTCAGGCGGCAGCTTCCAACAGCTTCTTGGCCCGGGTTTCCATCTCCAGCCGCGCGTCTTGCTGGGGTTTGTTGCGCGCGACCGCCGTGATGCCCTGCACGAAATCAAAGACGCTTTCGGGCGGGCGGCCTTCTTCGGTCAGCACGGTGTCGATGATCGTCGTCGCGGCAGCCTTGGAGAACCCGCGCTTGCGCAGAAAGTCCGACCGGTCCTCGTCTGTTCGCGCGACGATCTTCTCCCGCGCGGCGCGGATGCCGTCGATGAAGGGCGCGGGCGATGAGTTGGCGAAATTCTTGAGGGCCGGGGCCGCCTCATGTGCGAAGCGGGAGGCGGCGTATTTGGAGTGACGGATTCTGATCTCCTGGAAATCCTCGACCCCCCAGAGGTTGCGGTTCTGGCAGACCGCACGCAGGTAGAAACTGGCGATGCCCAGCGTCTTGGCCCCGACTTCCGAGTTCCAGCAGTAGAACCCCCGAAAGTAGAGGTCGGGTGAGCCGTCGGGCAGGATCCCCGCCTCGATCGGGTTCAGGTCATCGACGAGGAATAGGAACACATCACGATCCGAGGCATAGAGCGTTGTTGTTTCCTTGGTCACGTCCACACGCGGATTGTAGATGCCGGTCGACCAATCGAGGACACCCGGCACCTTCCAGCGCGTATCACCGGTGCCGTTGCCGGCGATGCGCTGCACGGCGGAGACCAGTTCTTGGTCGTAGATGCGCCCATAGTCGGGGCCGGTGACGGCACGGAGTTCCGTGCGCCCGTTCGCGACCTCCATGGTTTTGATCTGCTCTGCCCGGTGGTTGGTCAGCCCATATTGCAGGTTGATGCCTGCAAGCGGTGCGGGCAGCTGGCGCAGATAGGCGGCTGGCGCGCCAACAATGCTCGACAATTGTCCAAAGCTCCAATGCGTCGGCGCGATGGGCTCGTCGGCCCCGGGTAGGACCAACCCCAGTTTTCCGGGGTCATCGCGATGCGCCTCGACCCGGATCGCGGTACTCTCCACGGTGCGCGTCCGGCTCTGCTCAGCGCGCGCCTTCACCGAGGCGAAGAGGTCGTCGAGTGACAGGTATCGCTCATCATCGGGGTGGACCTGTCACGCTTCTGTGCCGCCCCAAGTGCTCGTTTAAGCTACTTTCCGCTCGAAGGCGACGGGGCTTTTC
>NZ_JBPOFB010000034.1:0-12001 GCF_051251565.1 Marivita sp.
GGGGTATCTCCTTCAAGGCTTCTATCCCCGCAGCTTGCACCATCCATCCGATCAGCGCCGCCGCGATTACCTCATGTTTCGCCCCGGTGTCGAGGCACCAGCCCGACTTAGACGGCGCGCGCCTCACCTGCCTGCAACCGCCCCGCCGCCACCGCCGACAGCGCCACCATCACCGATGCCGTGCCCAGCACCAAAGGCAAGCCACCGACCTGATAGCTGAGGCCAGACAGAACCGTCCCCAACAGCCGCCCACCGGCATTGGCCATGTAGTAAAACCCCACATCCATCGTCACGCGGTCGCTCTGGGTGAATTCAAGGATAAGATAGGAATGCAGCGCCGAGTTGATTGCAAAAAGCGCGCCAAACGCCAGCAACCCGATCACAAGGGTGACCGTCAGCCACGTTTGCGGCACAGGCGACAGCAGGGCTGCCACGGTCAACGCCACCGGAACCACCAACAGCAAAAGCGCCCAAGTGCGGGCATCCACGACCAACGCGCCCGCGTCTCGGTCCGCCGCGCGCAACAGTTTGGGGGTATAGCCCTGCACCACCCCGTAGAGGATGATCCACACCGCCATGAACGTCCCGATCAGGAAGAACGTCGCGCGGTTGCCCGCCTCGGTCCCATCCGACAACACAGCATAGAAATAGATTGGAATGCCCACCACAAACCACACGTCCCGCGCGCCAAACAGGAACACCCGCGCCGCCGACAGCCAGTTCACATTGGCGGATTTGGAAAACACCTCGGAAAACTTGGCGCTCTTGCGCCCGGTCGGCAGGCCCGAGGGCATGAGCACAACAATCGCCACAAGGATCACGGCCAACACCGCAGCCATCGTATAAATCGCGGCGACAAAGCCAATCGTCGCCAGACAGGCTGCACCCAGCAGGAACCCCACCCCTTTGACCGCATTCTTCGATCCGGTCAGGATCGCCACCCAGCGGAACAACCCGCCATCTGTTGTCGGGGCCAGCAGCTTGACTGCTGATTTGGACGACATCTTCGCCAGATCCTTGGCCACGCCCGACGCACCCTGCACGCACATCACAAACGCAACCGACACGGTGATCGCCCATGTCGGGTCAAGCTGCGCCAAAGCCAACAGCGCCACAACCTGCAAACCAAGCCCCGCATAAAGCGTTGAGGTCAGCCCGAACCGCGCCGCAATCCAGCCCGCGCTCAGGTTCGTCACCATCCCGGCGATTTCATACAGCACAAACAGATAGGCCAATTGGACCGGCGAAAAGCCCAACGTGTGAAAGTGCAACAACACCAGCATCCGCAGCGCGCCATCGGTGAGCATGAACGCCCAATAGGCCGCCGTCACCGCGATATAGGCGGAAAGACCCTCAGGTTTGCTCACAACCCGTCGCCCACCATCAGCGCCACATCCACAAGACGGTGCGCATAGCCCATCTCGTTGTCGTACCACGCATAAACTTTCGCCTGCGTGCCGTTCACTACCATAGTCGACGGCGCGTCGATGATGCTTGACCGCGTGTCATTGGTGTAATCGGCTGACACGAGCGGACGTTCCTCGTAGCCCAGAACGCCGCTGAGCGTCCCCTCGGACGCCGCCTTGAACAGCGCGTTCACCTCTTCCACCGTGGTCGCCCGGTCCATCTCGAACACGCAATCGGTCAGCGACGCGTTGAGCAACGGCACCCGCACGGCATGACCGTTCAAGCGGCCTGTCAGCTCGGGATAGATCAGCGTGATCGCCGTGGCGCTGCCCGTGGTCGTCGGGATCAGAGAGTTCAACGCCGAGCGCGCGCGGCGCAGATCCTTGGCGGGGCGGTCGACGATGGTTTGCGTGTTGGTCACATCATGAATTGTGGTGATGGACCCGTGGCGTATCCCGATCGCCTCGTGCAGCACCTTCACAACGGGCGCCAAGCAATTGGTGGTACAGCTTGCCGCAGTCACGATGTCATGCTGTACGGGGTCGTAAATGTCGTCATTCACACCGTAGACAATGTTTGCGGTGGGTCCGTCCTTGACCGGCGCCGACACCACGACTTTCTTCGCTCCCATTTGAAAATAAGGCGCGATTTTCGCCTCTGACTTGAAAACGCCGGTACAGTCGATCACCACATCCACCCCGTCCATCGGCAGCTTGGACAGATCGGAAGTGCCCACAAACGGCAACCGCACGCCATCGACACTGATGCTGTCTGCATCATGCGAAAACGCAGCATCCCAACGCCCATGCACGGTGTCGAACTCCAACAGATGCGCGTGCATCTCGGGGTCGCCCACCGCGTCGTTGATCCACGCAATCTTGGCCCCCCGCGCCAGCAACGGTTTCAGGGCAAGCTTGCCAATGCGGCCAAGGCCGTTGAGCGCATAGGTGGTCATGGGGCGGTTTCCTCGTTCAGGTGTCCAATGTCATCAACCGCCTTTTGCAGCGATATCCGGTCAAGCGCAGTCATCGGCAGGGCCGTAAATGCGGTGATCCGGTTGCGCAGCGCGCCATACGCGGTCTGGAACGCAAGGCTGCGCTCGGCGTCGGACCCGGCTGCCTTGACAGGATCGACCATGCCCCAATGTGCGCTGATCGGCTGACCAGACCAGGCCGGGCACTCTTCGTTCGCAGCCTGATCGCAGACTGTGAAGACGAAATCGAAATTGGGCGCGTCGGGTGTCATGAACTCCTGCACGTTCTTGGCACGCAAGGCGGACACGTCATGCCCTTTTTGGCGCAGCACATCGACCGCCATCGGGTTCAGTTCGGAATAGGGTTTGGTTCCTGCGGAAAACACCGCGAACCTCTCCCCGCCCATGTCCCGCAGAAGCGTTTCAGCAAAGATCGACCTGGCAGAATTGCCCGTGCAGATAAACAGAACATTAAATTTTTTCAGGGACATATCACCTGTTCCTTGTCCAAAACCTGCCGCAAGCGGGCTGCACATATCCGGCCTGCCCCGACAACAATCAAGCAGCAGGAAATCCAGCATCTCCTGCACCTCGCCTACATTCACAGTGTAACGCAGTGATGTCCCGACACGGGTCTGGCCCAACAATCCGGCGTCCAGCAAGTTGGACAGATAGGCAGACAGGGTGGACGGCTTTATGTCCAGCGCAGCCGAGATTTCGCCGGCGGGTACCTTGTCCGGCATGCGGCGCATCAGCATGCGGAAAATGGCCAATCGTTGCGGATGACCAAGGGTCGAGAGTTGTGAGGCGATTCTTATTTCCATATTTTGTGAATAATGGAAATAATGATGCTGTCAACGAGTCGTTTAGGCAAAAACACATAGGCCTGACACTGCGCCCGACCCTTTGACCCGGATCAGCGGGCCACGCCTTGCACTCAGACTTTGGCATTGCGACGCGCGGCAAAACCCGTAAACCCGCAACAACCCTTTCGACCGGAGACGCGCCATGCCGCTGCCCATTGCCCGTATCACCCCCGTGCCCCAGCCCTTGATCGGCCATGTCACCCTGCCCGGCTCAAAATCCGTCACCAACCGCGCGCTTTTGGTGGCCGGTCTGGCGCGCGGCACCAGCCGTCTTACGGGTATCCTGCGCAGCGACGACACGCATTATATGATGACCGCCCTGCGCGCGATGGGTGTGGGCATCACCGAACTGGACGACACCACGGTAGAGGTGACTGGCTCTGGCACCCTGCACCCCGCCTCCGAGCCCTTGTTCCTTGGCAATGCTGGCACTGCAACGCGGTTCCTGACGGCGGCCGTGGCGCTTGTGACCGGCACCACCATCGTGACTGGCGATGAACATATGCAAAAGCGCCCCATCGCGCCGCTGCTGAACACGTTGCAGGCGATGGGCGTCGAGGCCAGTTCTGACACCGGCTGCCCGCCCGTGACCGTCACCGGAACTGGCACATTCCGCAGTGGCGAGATCGAGGTCAGCGGCAAACTGTCGAGCCAGTACATCTCGGCGATCATGATGCTGGCCGCAATGGGCGATGCTGAAACCCGCATCACCATCGCAGGCGGTGCGATTGGCGCGGTGGGCTATCTGCACATCACCGCAGCCGTCATGCGCGCCTTTGGGGCGACAGTTAAGTTCCCATCCGACACGCAGATCATCGTGGCTCCCGGCGGCTATAGCGCTGCCGACTACCACGTAGAGCCGGACGCCAGTGCCGCGACCTACCTTTGGGCGGCGGAAAAGCTGACGGGCGGGGATATCGATATCGGCACAGCCCCCGGCGACATGAACCAGCCCGACGCCAAAGCCTATGAGATGATCGCAGCCTTCCCGAACATGCCAGCCACGATCAACGGCTCGCAGATGCAGGACGCCGTTCCGACCCTTGCCGTTCTGGCCGCATTCAACCAAACACCCGTGCGCTTTACCGGAATCGAGAATCTGCGCGTCAAGGAATGTGACCGGATTGATGCCGTGCACAAAGGGCTGACGCAGGTGCGTGCCGATCTGGCAACGGTCGAAGGCGACGACTTGATCGTACATGCCGATCCGGCACTGGCCAGTCATGTCAGCACCGGCCTGATCGACAGCCACGCAGATCACCGCATCGCCATGTGTTTCGCGCTGGCTGCGATGAAGGTAGAGGGCGTGCGGATCGAAGACCCTGACTGTGTGTCCAAGACCTTCCCGACATATTGGGACGTCCTGCGCGGGCTGGGTGTCGGGGTTGAGATCACCAAAAGCGAATAACACCCGCCTGTATCGTTAGGTCTTGCCAGAGAAAGTACGCCCGCTCGGTGATTGCCACCGGGCGGGCATTTCGTTTAACCGATCATTCTGCCGCTATGGTGCCTAGCGCCGCATCGCCGCGCAAAGAGACCCATGCGCCCTTGCCGGTATAGCGCCAGCCCAACCGGCCTTCGCTGTCCATTGCGAACAGACGCAGCCAGCCATTGTCAAACAGAGCCGCCAAACCGTCATGCCGCTTCAGAATGTCGGTGATCGCGTCGCGCGGGGCCTCGACCGCAACAGACAAGCGCAGCGGATCATGCATGAACGCGTCACCATCATGCACCGATTGCCACGGCAACCCACCGCGCAGCACACCGCCATTGCCTTCGACCACACCGATCCCACCGGTCACGTTGTGCAAAAGCTTGTTGCCCGCACCAAACGCATCCGGGGCAACGGACGAACCGTAATATTGCAGGCTGATCCAGCTTGCCACGACCACGGGCGCGGTCAGGATCAGCTCCAACACCTGAAAATTGGTGTCCTGCTGCCAGTCATAGGTGTGCAGGAAAGATCGCCCGCTCAGGTTCCGCCCGGCGGTGCGCGACCGGGGTGCCGCGATAAAGGCCGAACACCCTGCAAGCCCCCATTCGGCCCGTGTCTCGGACCAATCCTTGGCACGCTCCATCACCGCCGCCGCATCGGTCGCACGGGGCAACCGGGCCAACCGCTCCGTCCGGGTCGCCTTGGCCGCTGTTTTCAGCGCTGTCCTGAGAGTGGCGATCGCCGCGCCCTGGGTATGGCCCTCAGGCAGATCGCCCTCATAAAGCCGCACCTCATCGGTCACTGTGTCGTGCAGACCGGCAAGGAACACCGTGTCCGCAGGGATGTCGATCCCGTTGGTCGCCAGCCCCGCCCGCACATCCACATCGTTAAGCAATTGCGCCACCAGACGTGCGTTCACATCGCCCGCATGCCCGCCACACGCCCCGCATTGCAGTGCGCTGGCATGCGGGTTGTTGACCACACCCGCGCCATGACCGGCCAGCAGGATCACCTTGCCAAACCCGGATTTGAGCGACATCCCCGACAGGATGCCAACGGCCATGTTGATCCGGTCCGCCAGCGGAATGGACGCCGCCAAAGCCGGTGCCGGATCATTGCCAAGTTGCGGATGCTTTTGCGCCAGAGAATCCCGCACAAGCTTGCCCAGATACAGCGGGCCTGTGGCCTCGACAAAGGCAAAGCTTGACACAGCGGCCAGCCGGAACCGGCCCCAGGCCCGCGTCACCCGCCGCGACACGCGGGTCAGCATATCACTGTCCTGAGGATCGGTCGCGGCAGAGGCAGCGCCCGGATTGATCAGCACCGGGCCCCGAACCTCGGACACGTCGGACGCAAAACTGTGATGCGCCGCCGCGATTCCAAAGAACCCGGCAAAGCCGATGGTCTCGATGCTATTGCCCGACGCCTCCAGCGCACGCCGGAACACTTCGGAACGCACGTCAATGCAAAACGCCGCCTGTACGTCTGCCGCCTCGACCGCGCTTGCACCCGGTTGCGCCAACGTGGCGTCCAGCGCCCGCGCCGCCGCATGATCCGCCGCTGCCTGTAACGCGGCATCGATCAGATCGTCCTGGCTGGGGACGATAGGCTGGGCATGCGCCTCAAGCACGGCGGCCCATTTGTCGCCAATCTGGTCCTTGTAGCGCGCCAAAAGCGCGGCCTCGAACACCAGCTTTGCGGTCAACAAATCGGTGATGTCGTTGTTCGCCCCCCCCTTGAGGTTGGCACGGAACGCCTCGCCCGAGGCAAGCTGCGCCCAACCACCAAGCCGCATCAGCAGCGTGTGGAAATAGCTTTCGCAGGCCTCGGCCGTGATCCCCATATCCTCGGCGCATTTGGTCAGCGCGCCGCGTGCGGACATCGACATCCCCGCCACCCGGCTGGCAAAGCCAGTCAGGCCGAAAATCTCGGGCGTCAGGTCGCGCTGCGCAAATGACCGCCACGACAGCCACGCCCGCGTCTTGGGTGCGGGCCACAATGCTTGGCCGGTGTCGTAATGCCCGCCTGCCCAGTGGCCGATGCGTTCAGCGACAAAATCGGGCCAGTTGATATCCGACACCTCTTCGGCCAGATCGGCCAGCGTGGGCAGGGTTTCGGGGGCCGCGACCGTCTTGTCCATCGCTGCAATCAGGTCTTCGACCGTTGCCACCAGATCCGCCACCTCGGCCAGACCGGCCTCAAGATCGGCCACGCTCAGATCATGCGCGGCAAACTTGGCTTTGAAATGCGCGCGCTCTGCCACCGTCCGCACCCCGGCCACCCGCGCCAACCGCGCGGCGGCCATGTGCAACGGCTCGCCCGCTTGCCCAACGTAGGGGTTCACCGCAACCGTCGCCTCAAGCGACCAAAGCGGCGGGATATGGGCGGCGGCGTTCTTGGCGCCTGCCATGATCTCAAGGGCGGGACCCGAGAACCGTTCAACCATTGTCAGCATGTCGTGATCTCCTGTCCCTGTTTCACCGGTTCCGCGCGGCCCAGCCGCCGGTCAACCGATCAAACACCGCATTGAGGTAAAAGCCGTTTGAAAGATGCACCCGAAGCCCTTGGGCCGCCGGATGGCTGGCCCAGTTCGGGAAGGTGGCCTGCGCCCAAGCCACCGTGCCAAAGCTGATGATGGTCAGCACCATCAACGCCCATTGCAGCGGGCCGGGGGCCGGTGTTTCGGGCAGCGCTCCTGCGGTGATCCAGATGGCAATGGATTGCAGCGCGAAATAGCTTAGGGTGGTGGCCCCCGAATAGATCGCCATGCGCTGCGTCAGAACACCGGGTGCGGCATCGGCGAGACCTTGGGCCAGCAGATACGCCACCCCCATGACCAGCACCGCGCCCAAGGCAATGGCCTGTGCCGACTTGCCGTCCAGACCCAGCAGCAGCCCGATGGTGCCATAGATCGCCAGCGCCAAGGCGAACGCCTTGAGCACGGCCTTGTTGTTCGGGATCGCCACAGGGCCCGGCCGCCGGATCGACGCCACCTGTTGCACCGCGCCGCCCGACGCAAGGAACGCATGCGCCTTGTACAGCGAGTGTGCCACGATGTGCAAAAGCGCCAGCGGGAACAGCGCCAAACCGCATTGCAGGATCATAAAGCCCATCTGCGCGACGGTAGACCATGCCAGCGATGTCTTGACCGATGGCTGCGTGAGCATGACCAACCCGCCAAAGATCGCCGAGAACCCGCCGACCATCACCAGAAGCGACAAAACACCCGGTGCCAGCAAAAGAACATCCGCAAACCGGATCAGCAAAAAGCCCCCCGCGTTCACCACACCAGCGTGCAACAAGGCCGATACCGGCGTCGGCGCTTCCATCACCTCGGTAAGCCAGCCATGGGTCGGCACCTGCGCCGATTTGAACAGCGCTGAAATCGCCAGCAGACCCGCCGCCAAAAGGGCTGCGCCGCCGCCTTCTCCGGCGCGGGCTGCGTCGATGATCGTGGCGATATCCGCCGTCCCGTAAGCCGAGGCCAAGGCAAACGCCCCAAGGATCAACCCCGTGTCCGAGGCCGCCGAGCACAGCCCCTTCTTGCGCGCTGCCCGTTGCGCCGCCGCGCGGTCGGGATAGGTCAGCAGCAACCGGTTCACACACAGACCCACAGCGCCCCAGCCGATGATCAACTGGATCAGGTTGCCCGCTGTCACCAACAGCAGAACCGACGCGAGCGCGAGGCTCAGCCAACCCAGAAACCGTGTCTGTGTTTTTTCACCATCGGTATAGGTGACCGCGAAACGCATCACGACCCAGCCGACAAAGCTCACCAGCATCAGCATCGTCACGCTTACCGCGTCAATCCGGGCGGCAAAGCCCATCTCGGCGGCACCAAACAGCGGGCTGGTGGCCGATCCGTCGCGGATCAACAGGCCGAACACTCCCAAGGACACGACCATTGCAGCCAGACCGGCATATTCGCCCAGACGCAATTGCGCCGATCCACGCGGCATGTCGCTGCGCATGTAAATCAGGCCAACAATGGCAAAAAAGGCCGGGGCCAAAAGCGGCAATGCGGTGATCATAATGCGGTCTACCTTCAAATCTGGATCGTCTGGGGCGATCTATCGCGGCACCAAATTGAAGAAAAATACATTGTTTGAGGGCAATCGTTCCATTAAACAGAACGAATGTCAGATTTGAACTATCATCACCTGCGCTATTTCTGGGCCGTGGCCCATGATGGCAACCTCACGCGCGCGGCAGAGCGGATGAACCTGTCGCAATCAGCGCTGTCGGCGCAGATCAAACAGCTTGAGGACCGCATCGGCCAGGCCCTTTTCGAACGTCGGGGCCGCGCGCTGCACCTGACCGAAGCCGGGCGCATCGCGCTGGATCATGCAGACACGATCTTTGCAGCGGGCGAAGAACTGGTCGCCACCCTGCGCGACACCGCGCGCCCGGCCCGTGCGTTGCGGGTGGGCGCGCTGTCGACCCTGTCGCGCAACTTTCAGATCACCTTTCTGGAGCCGGTGCTGGGCCGTGCCGATGTCGAAGTGATCCTGCGCTCCGGCAGCGCGTCTGAACTCTATGCCGCGCTTGATGCGCTCAATCTTGATGTGGTGCTGACCAACACGCCCCCCGCCCGCGATGCGATCAGCCCGTACCTGACGCAAAAGCTCGCGGATCAGACCGTGGGCCTTTTTGGCACACCCGACCGCGTGCAGGGCACCCTGCCCTTCGAGACGCTTGTGGCCGAGCATCCCTTGATCCTGCCCACCCGCGACACGCAAATCCGCAACGCCTTTGATACGCTGCTGGCCCGCGTGCAGGCCAAACCCATCATCGCCGCCGAGGTTGACGACATGGCGATGATCCGCCTTCTGGCGCTGCGTGGCACCGGGCTGGCCGTGGTGCCGCCCATCGTGGTGCAGGACGAACTGGCACGCGGCGATCTTGTGCAGGCGGCGATGCTGGACCTGCACGAACTGTTCTACGCAGTGACTTTGGACCGGCGCTATCCGAACCCGCTGGTCAAGGAACTGCTTGAGGCGGCGCGCAACTAGGGGATGATCTCAAACTTGGTGACATCGACCATGCCTCTGTCGGTGATCTTGAGCGCGGGAATGACCGGCAGCGCCAGAAAGGCCAGTTGCAGAAACGGCTCGTTCAGCGTCACACCCAAGTCCCGCGCGGCGCGGCGCAGCTCGATGAGACGGTCGCGCACCGCCTCAAACGGTTCAAGGCTCATCAGCCCCGCCACCGGCAGCGCCAATTCGGCAAGCACCTGCCCCCCGGCGGCAACAACGAACCCGCCCTCGATTGCGGTCAGCCGGTTGGCGGCAAGAGCCATGTCGGCATAATCGACCCCCACGCAAGCAATGTTGTGATGGTCGTGGCACACGGTCGACGCGATCGCCCCGCGCTGCAACCCGAAGCCGCGCACAAAGCCGGTGGCGATGTTGCCGTTCTTGCCATGCCGTTCGATCACCGCGATGCGGATAAGATCGCGCACGGGATCGGGGCGTTTGTCACCATCCTCAACCGCGATGGTTTCGTGCAGATGTTCGGTGATGATCTTGCCTTCGACAATGCCGATCACGTCCGTTTCCGCACGGTTGGCCTTGGCGCGGAAGTCTTCGGGGGTCAAATGCGGCGCGTGTACTGACCGGCGTGCGACCGGCGCGATATTTGACCGTTTGGTAAAATTCGCAGGCGTCGCCTCAATCCCAGCGCAGAACACGGTTTGCACATCGCAGGCCTCAAGCGAGGTCACTGCCACGATATCCGCCCGCTTGCCCGGCGCGATCAACCCCCGATCCCTCAGACCAAACGCCTCGGCCCCCGACAGCGACGCGGCGCGATAGGCGGCCAGCGGCGGTGTGCCAAGCGCGATGAGCGTGCGGATCATGTAATCCAGATGCCCCTCTTCCGCGATGTCCAACGGATTGCGATCATCGGTGCACAAGCACATGTAGGGCGCCGTGCGTTCGGTCAGCAGCGGTTGCAGTGCGTGCAGGTCTTTCGATACCGACCCTTCGCGGATCAGCACGCGCATCCCCTTTTGCAGCTTCTCGCGCGCCTCGTCTGCTGTTGTCGCCTCGTGTTCCGTCGTGATCCCCGCGGCGATATAGGCGTTGAGATCCATGCCGCGCAATTGTGGGCAATGACCATCGATGTGGCCGCCTTGGAACAGGCGCAACTTTTCCATCGCCTGCGGATCGCGGTGAATGACGCCGGGATAGTTCATGAATTCCGCAAGCCCGATGCCCGACGGATGACCCATAAGCGGGACCAGATCAGCAGCCAGCAATTCCGCCCCGGCGGTTTCCATATGGGTCGACGGCACGCAGGACGACAGCTGCACGCGGATGTCCATCAACGTGTGCGCGCTGGCCTCTTGGAAATAGCGGATGCCGTCAGCGCCGATCACGTTGGCAATCTCATGCGGATCACAGATCGCTGTGGTCACGCCGTGCGGAGCCACGCAGCGGTCGAATTCGAACGGCGTGACCAAGGAGCTTTCGATATGCAAATGCGTGTCGATGAAACCCGGAACAAGGATCAGGCCCGACATATCACGGACCTCGGCGCCGTCATACTGTCCACAGGTGCCCGCGATCATCCCGTCACAAAGAGCGATGTCGCCGTCCAGAAAATTCCCAGTGACAAGGTCAAATATCCTTGCGCCGCGCAGGACCAAATCTGCGGGCGCGTCGCCACGCCCCACGGCGATGCGGCGGTCCAGCAAATATGCGTCAGTCATGATCAAATGCTCCGGATTGGTTTTCCCAAGTCTATGCAGCGGGACTGCGACAACCAACCCCACTTTGTTTAGCGCTAACGACTCAGGGCCCGGTTTTTACCCGGTTTCGCACCGGGTGCCCGTGCAGTGTGCGGAACGTGAGGAGAACACGTTGCATGCCATGGCATACCGGATCAATATGTCACACCCGCACCCAAATCGCTTTGGATACCGAGAGAGGCATTTCGAGCCGCACACATACCATGTGTGATTGTTCGCAAGTTGCGTGGATTTTGAGCATGTTACCCTGCGTCGGGTAAATTTATTTACATTTTTTTCACTATATTTGAAAACTATTTACATCTAACTAGCTGATTTTAATTTACTTATTTATTTGTTTTCAGCCTCGCGTATGATCCAAAGCAAGCCGCGATAACACATCTGTGATCGCAGTCTGAAACGCCCGAGGAGGATCGGGCGGCGTGAGGGAGATCAAGACCATGAATGACCAAACCACTGGAATCGAGGCCACGCGCGTCTACGCGCCGACATCTGAGATGGTGTTGCGGGCGCATGTTGATGCGGCGCGGTATGATGAGATGTATGCGCGGTCCGTGTCTGAGTCCGAA
>NZ_JBPOFB010000035.1:0-11668 GCF_051251565.1 Marivita sp.
TCGCGCAGCAGAACAACCGGCCATTCGTGCAGGTGGCAGCATGGATCAAGCGGCGAACTTACAGGTCGCGGGACTTTGCCGTCATTCGTTTTCCCTGCTTCGCTTGCGCAGCATTCCCCCGCGCGCGCAGCAACAATGTTGCAGCAACGGTTAGATTTCCGCCGAAGCCGCCATTCGAACGGGCAACTGACAGGTTGCAGCATCGGTAAAGGGGGGAGAACTCGAGTGGTTCCCAGGCGCGCGATATTTTTTGACCGTGGTAGCGGCAATAAGTCGTCTAAAGCCACGCTATTGCCCAAGGTCAGATGACCAGTTTTATCGCATAGGCCACAATACCCAAGGCAAGTACACTGCCCAGCCATAGCCCGACAAACCACAGCCATTTTCGCATAAGAGTGCCCAACATCAGTGATACCCCTCGGCTGGGTCCATTTTGCCGCGAAACACCCAGTAGGCATAGGCAGTATAGCCCAAAATGATGGGTATAAGTATCACAGCACCCACAAGCGCAAAGGCCAGACTGCTATCTGGGGCCGCTACGTCCCAAATGCTCAGCGACGGGGGCACCATCATGGGATAAAAGCTGATGCCGATCCCAACAAAACTAACAGTAAAAAATCCTAACGCGGAGAGGAAGGGCTGTAGGTCTTTTAGGTCATTTAGTCCTCGGAAGAACGACCAAACCAGAGCCAGCATGACCACAGGCACAATCATGGTCCAGAGGCTGCCGGGAAGACTAAACCAGCGCTGGAAGTAGATTGGATCTTGAAACGGGGTCAGAAGGCTGATCAACCCGATAAGGCTCAGTGTCGCAGCACCCAGATACCATGCATAGTTGCGCATCTGGTTCTGCAATGCGTTTTCGGTTTTCAGGACCAGCCATGTGGCCCCCAACAAGGCATAGCCGACAACGACTGCGACCCCAGTCAGGATCGAGAACGGTGTGAGCCAGTCAAACCAGCCGCCCGAATAGGCGCGATCTGTCACTTCAATCCCTTGCACCAGCGCCCCGAGCGCCACGCCCTGACACAGCGCCGCGATAAGCGATCCTCCAAAGAATGCGGCGTCCCATACGCCACGCCAGCGGGTCGTGCGCCAGCGGTATTCGAACGAGACCCCGCGAAACACAAGCGCCAAAAGCATCACGGTGATCGGCATATAGAGCGCAGGCATAATGACGGCATAGGCCAGCGGGAACACCGCAAACAGCCCGCCGCCGCCCAGCACAAGCCATGTTTCATTGCCATCCCAGACAGGTGCGACCGAATTCATCATCAAATCGCGGTCACCGTCAGATTTTGCAAAAGGAAACAGGATCCCAAGGCCAAGGTCGAACCCGTCGAGAACAACATAGGTGAGGACCGCAAAGGCGATCAGCCCAGCCCAAATGAATGCGAGGTCAAAAATCATTGTGGCTCTCCTATTCGCCCGGGATGAATGTGTCGTCGATCTGCGGGGCTGGCGTGATGCCAGCCGTGCGGATCGGGCCGTCAGCGAGTCCAAGTTTCGGGGTTGAGGGGCGTTTGTTCATCATCCGAAGGATGTAAAAGGTGCCCGCGCCGAAGACGAAGAAATAGACGATGATAAAAGCGATCAGCGAGGCCGCGACAGCGGGCGCATCAATCGGCGCGAGGCTATCTGACGTGCGCAGCAGGCCGTAAACCGTATAGGGTTGACGTCCGACTTCGGTGGTGATCCAGCCAGCCAATACAGCGATAAAACCCGTTGGTCCCATAAGGATGCACGCGCGATGCAGCCATGGCGCATCAAACAACCGCCCCTTCCAGCGTGCCCAAGCAGACCACGCGCCCAAACCCAGCATCAGAAAGCCAAGCCCGACCATGATGCGGAAGGACCAGAAAACGATGCCCACAGGCGGCTGATCCTCGTCGGGGATCGTGTCGAGGCCCATCACGGGCTCATCGAGCGGCTTTTCAAAGATCAGGTTGCCGAGGCCGGGGATGCCGACCGCGTAATCCAGCCTCTGCTCATCGTCATTGGGAATGCCGAACAGATAGAGCGGTGCCCAGCCTTCGGGGTGGCTTTCATAGTGCCCTTCCATCGCCATGATTTTCACCGGTTGATGTTCGAGCGTGTTCAGCCCGTGCTCATGACCTGCTGCAATCTGAAGTGGCGTCACCAGAAGCGCCATCCACATTGCCATAGAGAACATGCGCCGCGCCTCTTTGTCGCCGCGATCCCGCAACAGGTGCAATCCACCCACAGCGCCGACCACCAGTGCAGTCGTCAAGAAAGCTGCCAGCACCATATGGACAAGGCGGTAGGGGAAAGACGGGTTAAAGACGATCGCCCACCAGTCTTCGGGGACGAACTGACCCACCTCATTGATGCCAAAGCCCGCAGGCGTCTGCATCCAACTGTTCACTGACAAAATCCACGTCGCAGACATCAAGGTGCCGAAGGCAACCATCGCCGTGGCGAACATGTGCAGTCGCTCTCCAACCCGTTCTCGCCCGAACAGCATGATCCCAAGGAAACCAGCTTCAAGGAAGAACGCAGACAGCACTTCGTAGGCCATCAAAGGCCCAACCACTGGACCGGCCCTATCCGAAAATACCGCCCAATTTGTCCCGAATTGGTAGGACATGACGATGCCCGAGACGACACCCATGCCGAATGCGACCGCGAAGATCTTTTTCCAATAATTGAACAGCGTCAGATAAGTCTCATCGCGCGTGCGAAGCCACATGCCATTCAGGACCGCCAAAAAACTGGCAAGTCCGATGGAGAACGCCGGGAAGATAATGTGGAACGACACGGTGAACGCGAATTGAACCCGCGCCAGCGTTTCTGCGGAAAAACCGTCTAACATGATTGGCCTCTTGGACTGGGATGAAAAGCCAAGGCCCAGGCAGGGCCTTAGCGTCGTAGACTTAGCCGCGAGGGCCGAAATCAGCAGACGTCACACCACCACTTTCATCACGATCAATGATCGCAAGCCAGTCAGCAGCCTTGGCAAGGAACTCCGCCTCGCTGACCTGTCCGTCGCCATTTGTGTCGTTGAAGGTCAGAGCCATGCCTTCTTGCACCCGGCCCATTTTGCCGCCGGCGTGGGCGCTTTGGCCTTCCATGTCAGCAGCCCGTGCATCGTCGAAGTAGGTGTATTCTTCTTGGTCAAGAAACCCGTTTTCATCCGAGTCAAAAGTATAGAATACATCACCGCGCTTTTGCTCAAGCTCAGCAAGGGTGACTGTGCCGTCGGCGTTAAGATCCCAGTTCTCAATAAAATGCGAGCCGGGGGCACCCTGCGCCGCAACAGAAAGCGGAAAAAGGGCGGCGAGCGCGAAAGTTGTAAATTTCATAGTGTTTCCTTTGGGTTATGCAGCGTCGATATCGACGGTGCGCAGATATGGGCGGATTTCATCAAAGCCTTGCGGAAACTTCGCAGTCGCTTCGGCATTTGAAACAGAGGGCGGGATAATCGCACGGTCACCAGGCCGCCAATCGGCTGGCAAAGCCACCCCTTTGGCGTCGCTTGTTTGTAGCGCATCAATGACCCGCAGTATTTCATCAAAGTTGCGCCCCACGCTCATCGGGTAGGTCATGGACAGGCGCAGTTTCTTGTCAGGATCAATGATGAACACGGAACGGACGGCGGCGGTGACGGATTCACCGGGATGGATCATCTCATAAAGCTTCGCGATCTCACAATCTGGGTCAGCAACGATGGGAAAGCGCAGGGTCGTGTTTTGCGTGTCGTTCACATCCTCGATCCATTTCAGATGCTCTGCGACGCCGTCAGTGCTAAGCCCGATGGGCTTTACTCTGCGCTTGGCAAAGTCTTCGGCCAACTGGGCGGTGCGCCCCATCTCTGTCGTGCAAACGGGTGTGAAATCTGCCGGATGGCTGAAGAAAAACGCCCACTCAGCGCCGATCCAGTCATGGAAGGAAATCGGGCCGGTCGTTGTCTCGGCAGTAAAGTCGGGAACGGTGTCTCCAAGAAGCAAGGTCATGGTCATCTCCAATTTGTGTTTGCACCTGACCTAGTGGCGCGCCCAGCCCCTTTCAGTGACAATGTCACGCAACTTGCAAAAAGTTCTACTTTTGATATATCTTTAATTTGGGAGGACGTCATGAAGCTCACATCATATACAAATTTCGCTATGCGTTCGTTGCAGTTAGCCGCTTTGAAATCGCCTGATCTCATCCGGGTCGATGACGTGGTTCGCGTGCATGGCCTCGCGCGTCCGCACATTGTCAAAATTGTGCATGAGCTCGGGGTGGCCGGATACATTGAAACACAACGCGGGCGTGGCGGTGGATTTCGTTTGGCCCGTCCCGCAGAAGAGATCATCGTCGGCGACGTCGTGCGGCTGACGGAAGGCCCGCTTGATTTGGTTGAATGCTTCAACCCGGAAAACAACACCTGTCCCCTGATCGGCATCTGCAAACTGTCGCGCGCCCTGCAAGATGCCACCCGTGCCTTTATGGCAGTTCTCGATGACCTCACTTTAGCCGATATTGCATCGAACCGAAGCGACCTGCTGGCCCGTATCGCACCCTTGGAGAACGGCATCACCATCCCGAAACGGAGTGCGAAATGACAGATATTGATTGGACAGAACGCTTTAAGGGCACGGCCGCCTTGCCCCCCGCGATCCGCAAGAGGTTGAATGCGACCGCGCGGATAATCCAGATAAAAAAGGGAGATCAGGTCTTTGGGCCTATGAATATTCCTGACAGTTTGTTCTTCCTGTATGACGGTCGCATCCGCGTCTCCCAAAGCTCCGACAATGGGCGCGAGATCGTGCTGTACCGGGTCGATGCGGGTGAAAGCTGCGTGCTGACAACCGCCTGCATGTTGGCTGAGGAGGCTTATAATGCCGAGGGCATTGCCGAGACGGATGTGACTGCGGTGGTCCTGCCAAAGCCTGCGTTTGACCGTCTTGCCGCCGAGGAAGACACCTTTCGCAACTTTGTTTTTGCCGCCTATTCGCGCCGATTAATTGATCTGTTGCGCGTCGTTGATGACGTCGCTTTTGGTCGCATTGATGTGCGGTTGGCAGAGCGGCTGTTGACGCTGGGCGACGGCCTGAAAGAAATCCGTACAACCCATCAGGAGCTGGCCAGCGAGCTTGGCACCGCCCGCGAAGTGATTTCCCGCGTGTTGAATGATTTCCACAAGCGCGACCTGATCGAACAGTCCCGTGGCGTCATAACATTTCGAAACAAGGCCGGTTTGGGCGCGATCGCCGAAAGCGTTTAGAAAGGTTTCTTTGAGTTAGGTGACAATGTCACTGAAGACGTTTTGGTAAAGTTATATCTCAATGTCAACTTCTAACCCAAGGAGACGACTATGACCATCAACGTAGGCACTACCGACCGCATCTTGCGCGCCGCTCTTGGTGCGGTCCTGCTTTTTCTGGCCTTCTTCAGCGGCCTGCCCGCCTTTGACGCCGGAATTGTGAAATACGGCGCAGCCATTGTTGGCGTTGTGATGCTCGTTGTGGCAGCGGTGCGCATGTGCCCGATCTATAGCATCTTCGGCATCAAGACGTGTCGGGTATAAACATGGCGACAGATTTCACACCTTTCGCCTCACTCACGGGTGGTCTTGCGATTGGCCTTGGTGCGGTCTTGTTGATGCTTGGACTTGGCCGCATCCTTGGCGCGACCGGTATCATGTCTGGCCTGGTCTTTGCCGAAAGTCGCGAAGAGGCCTCATGGCGGATCGCGATGGTCATCGGAATGATCGCTGCACCCGGTGTGATCTTTCTGGCAAGTGGCACCATGCCCACCGTTGATGTCCCGGTCAGCCCGGCCTTGATCGCCATTGGTGGCGTGATTGTCGGGCTTGGTGCAAGTCTCGGTTCGGGCTGCACATCTGGCCACGGTGTCTGCGGCCTGTCGCGCCTGTCGATCAGATCGCTGGTTGCAGTTCCAACCTTCATGGCCACTGCGGCTGTCACCGTTTTCATCCTTCGCCACGTGATCGGAGCCTGATCCATGAAACTGCTTTTCGCCGGTCTAACAGGCCTTGTCTTTGGCATCGGGATCGCCCTTTCGGGGATGATGAACCCGGCCAAAGTGCTAAATTTCTTTGATGTTGCGGGGACCTGGGATCCCAGCCTTGCATTTGTGATGGGTGGTGCTTTGGTTGTCACTGGTATTGGCTATCGCCTTGCGTGGCGCAGGGCGCAGCCGCTGTTTGGCGGCAAGTTCCAAGTGCCCACCAATACACAGATTGATCGCAACCTTATCGGTGGCTCTGCCCTATTTGGCATCGGTTGGGGTATCGCCGGATTCTGCCCCGGCGCTGCGATCCCGGCGCTTGGGACAGGCCGCTGGGAGGTTGCTTTGTTCATCGGCGCTGTGATTGCCGGTTTCATGCTGCGCCGCGTGCTGGCACGAATGGCACCGACGGCGTTGGTGCAATGAAACGGGGGGTGATCATAGGTGCCGGCATCGCCTTACTTGTGATCGGTGGCGTGGGATTTGCCGTTTCGCAATCCCATACCCACATGGGCCATGGCGCGGGCATGCATCAGCATGACGAAGCGACCATGCCCGGCCTGATAGGTGAAAACGCCAGCGCCGAGGAAAGCGCGGAAATTGCGCTGATGTTTCGCAATTTCGATACGATCACCCGCGAGGTGGAAAACCTTCCCAACGGTATCCGCACCGTGACGCGGTCCTCGGATGTGGCTGTGATGGATGCGCTTGTTAGCCACTCGGTCGGCATGATTGATCGGGTTGGACAAAGGGACGATCCCAAAATCCGCATCCAAAGCCCCACGCTGGATATTTTCTTCCTGCATGGTGACGAAATTCTCTCGAATGTTGAGATGACCGATGACGGTCTTGTCGTCATCCAAACCTCTGAAAACCCAGAAATAATTGCCGCGCTGCAAACCCATGCGGCCGAAGTCACCCAAATGGCGGATCGCGGCATGGCCGCTGTCCACGAGATGATGATGGAACAAGGGCGCGGCCACTGACTGCGTTTGATACCAAGGAGAATTAGAATGAATTACCCTGTGAATATGGACATTAAACCCGACGTTCAGGCCTTTTTCGACGACGCAACAAATACGATCAGCTACATCGTCAAAGATCCGACATCGGACGCTTGCGCGATTGTCGACAGCGTCATGGACATCGATTACGCCGCTGGCCGGATCACCTTCGATCACGCTGACGCATTGATCCGTCAAATTGAGACGCAGGGCCTGAAGTTGGAGTGGATCATTGAGACCCATGTCCATGCCGACCACCTAAGCGCGGCCCCCTACATTCAGGAAAAGCTGGGTGGCAAGATCGGTGTGGGATCGCAGATCACCACTGTGCAGGAAGTCTTTGGCAAGGTGTTCAACGAAGGCACCGAATTCCAGCGCGACGGCAGTCAGTTCGATGCGCTGTTTGAGGATGGTGACACCTATATGATCGGCAATATGCAGGCCTTTGCCATGTACACACCCGGCCATACGCCTGCCTGTATGGTACACGTCATGGGCAACGCAGCCTTTACGGGCGATACCCTGTTCATGCCCGACGGAGGATCGGCGCGCTGCGATTTTCCAGGCGGTTCTGCGGAAGAGCTATACGATAGCATTATGAAGGTGCTGGCCCTGCCCGACGACATGCGCCTGTTTATGTGCCATGATTACGGCCCGGGCGGGCGCGATATTCAGTGGGAAACCACTGTGGCCGATGAAAAGGCCTACAACATCCACGTGGGTGGCGACAAAACACGCGCAGACTTCATAAAATTCCGCACCGAACGTGATGCGCAATTGGGCATGCCGAAACTGATCATTCCGTCCCTTCAGGTGAACATGCGCGCGGGCGAAGTGCCGACCGACAAGGACGGCAACCCGATGCTTAAAGTGCCGGTGAACGGTTTGTAGGAGGAATAGGATCATGGAACTCAAGAAAATCACAGAAAAGACAACCGTCAGCGCGCAAATCATGCCCGCCGACATGGAGGCCATCAAAGCCGCCGGTATCCGCGCGATCATCTGCAACCGCCCCGATGGTGAAGGCGCAGATCAGCCCTCATTCGAGGAAATCGCAGCCGCCGCCAAAAAGGCCGGGATCGAGGCGCGCTATGTTCCTGTGCAGTCAGGCATGGTCAGCGACGACGACGTGGACGCCTTCTCGGCGGCCCTCAAAGATTTGCCACGCCCCGTATTGGCCTATTGCCGCACAGGCACACGCTCGGCGACGCTTTGGTCCTTTCATGAATCCAAAAAACGCCCCATGCCAGAGATCTTGGCTGCGACAAAGGCCGCGGGCTATGATATGAACGGCGTCGCGCGCCGTATCGCCAATGGTGGCAAGACACCGACTGATACGGGCGATGCACATTTCGACGTGGTCATTGTTGGCGCAGGTGCGGGCGGCATTTCTGTCGCGGCCAGTCTGAAGTCCCGAAAATCGGGGCTGTCGATTGCAGTAATTGATCCCGCAGACATCCATTATTACCAACCCGGTTGGACCATGGTCGGGGGCGGCATTTTCCAACCCGAACAGACGGCCAAAACGATGGGGTCCCTTATCCCGCGCGGCGTCAAATGGATCAAAGCCGCTGTCGCTGCGTTTGAGCCTAAAAACAACGCCGTCATTCTTGATGGTTGCCGTGTCGTCAAATACGACCGTTTGGTTGTCTGTCCCGGACTGAAGCTGGATTGGGAGGCCGTAGAAGGGCTTGAAGACACGTTAGGCCGCAACGGCGTGACGTCGAACTACCGCTATGATCTTGCGCCTTACACATGGCAGTTGGTTCAAGAACTGAAAGAAGGGCGCGCGTTGTTCACACAACCGCCCATGCCAATCAAATGTGCAGGTGCACCGCAAAAGGCAATGTATCTGTCTGGCGATGCATGGTTCCGCAATAAAGCACTGAAAAACATCGACATTCAATTCATGAATGCGGGCGGGGTTCTGTTCGGGGTCAAGGATTATGTTCCGGCTCTGATGGAGTACATTAAGAAGTACGACGCAACGCTGAACTATTTCCACAATCTGGTGTCAGTTGACGGCTCTGCCAAGACAGCGACGTTTAAGGTGGCAAAACCTGACACAGATCCCGAAATGGTCACAGTTGAGTTTGACATGATGCATGTGTGTCCGCCCCAGACTGCGCCGGACTTTATTCGCGTTTCGCCACTTGCGGATGCCGCAGGTTGGGTTGACGTGGATCAGGCGACGTTGCGGCACAAAACCTATGACAACATCTGGTCGCTTGGTGATGTGATGAACGCACCAAACGCCAAGACAGCCGCCGCCGCACGCAAGCAGGCGCCCACCGTGGCCGATAACATTGTCGCCGACATCCGGGGCCGCTCGCCCGTGTCTGCTTATGACGGCTACGGCTCGTGCCCCCTGACAGTAGAGCGCGGCAAAATCGTGCTGGCCGAATTTGGCTATGGCGTTGTGCTCAAACCCAGCTTTCCGTCTTTCCTTGTCGACGGCACCAAACCAACCCGCGCGGCATGGTTCCTAAAGGAAAAGTTGCTGCCGCCGATCTATTGGCAAGCCATGTTGAAGGGCAAGGAATGGATGGCCACACCCGAGAAACTGAAAGTCTCGGCGGACTAATCGCACACTGCATACGCAAGACCATTTAACGGGAAACCGCACGTCATATGCGGTTTCCCCTGATAGACTGAACACCCCATGACATCTTTTTCCCGCTACCTGCCGATCCTTGAATGGGGGCGGCACTATAATCGCTCAGCCCTGTCCAATGACATGATCGCTGCCGTGATCGTGACGATCATGTTGATCCCGCAATCGCTGGCCTACGCGCTGCTGGCGGGCCTGCCGCCCGAGGCGGGGATTTACGCCTCGATCGCGCCCATTGTCCTCTATGCGATCTTCGGTACCTCCAAAGCGCTCGCAGTAGGGCCAGTGGCGGTGGTGTCGCTATTGACGGCCTCCGCAATCGGGCAAGTGGCCGAAACAGGGACCGCAGGCTACGCCGTTGCCGCGCTCACATTGGCGGGGCTTTCCGGGGCGTTTCTGGTGCTCTTGGGCGTGTTCCGACTTGGGTTTCTGGCGAACTTTCTCAGCCACCCTGTCATCGCGGGCTTCATCACGGCATCGGGCATCTTGATTGCCACGAGCCAGCTCAAACACATCCTTGGGGTTAGCGCCCATGGGCATACGTTGCCTGAAATGCTTGGGTCCATCTTTGCACATCTGGATCAGATCAACTGGATCACAGTTGTTATCGGCGTCAGTGCGACCGGATTTTTATTCTGGGTGCGTGGCAACCTGAAACCTATGTTGAAACGGCTCGGGACGGGGCCATTGCTGACCGACCTTTTGGCCAAAGCTGGCCCTGTCGCCGCAGTGGTGACAACAACCCTTGCCGTCTGGGCCTTCGGCCTTGATGGCATGGGCGTGAACATCGTTGGTGATGTCCCGCAAAGCCTGCCGCCCTTCACGGTGCCCGGTCTTTCGCCCGATCTGATAAAATCCCTTCTGGTTCCTGCCATCCTAATATCCGTCATCGGCTTTGTCGAAAGCATTTCGGTGGCCCAGACACTGGCGGCCAAGAAACGCCAGCGGATCGACCCCAATCAGGAATTGATCGGGCTGGGGGCGGCCAACCTTGGTGCGGCCTTTACCGGCGGCTTTCCTGTCACAGGCGGCTTTTCGCGCTCGGTTGTGAATTTCGACGCAGGTTCTGAAACACCTGCGGCGGGGATTTACACTGCAATCGGCCTTGCGGTTGCGGCTGTCGCATTGACACCTCTGGTCTACTATCTGCCAAACGCGACCCTCGCCGCGACGATCATCGTCGCTGTGCTGTCACTGGTAGATTTTTCGATCCTGAAAAAGACTTGGGGCTACGCGCGGTCGGATTTCATCGCCGTCGCTGCAACTATTGTGCTGACCTTGGTCATGGGCGTCGAAGTTGGTGTCGCCAGCGGAGTGGCAATTTCTGTCCTGCTGCACCTCTACAAGACCTCGCGGCCCCATGTGGCCGAGGTCGGGCTTGTCCTCGGCACGCAACATTTTCGCAATGTGAAACGGCACAGCGTTGAAACCAACCGCCACGTGCTGACATTGCGTGTGGATGAAAGCCTTTATTTCGTCAACGCGCGCTTTCTTGAAGATCTGGTCCAGTCACGCGTCACCACCGGCTGCGAGATCAAAGATGTGATCTTGATGTTTTCAGCGGTCAATGAGGTGGATTTTTCCGCGCTCGAAAGCCTGGAAGCGATCAACCTGCGCCTGACCGATATGGACGTGGGGCTGCACCTGTCAGAGGTCAAGGGACCGGTCATGGACCGCCTGAAGAAATCACACCTCATCAGTGATCTGAACGGCAACGTATTCCTTTCACAATACGACGCTTGGGCAAATCTGACGCGCAAAAAGACTGCGGTTGAATAGCCTAAGCGTGCAATTCCTTGTCACTATGAGGCATCCCGTTCCTTGTGTTGCATAGTTGGAAGCGATTGTTTCGCCCAAGTTTGAATGGCTGGTTTTCAAGCTGCGAACCAGCATCAGATTTTATGCCTATGCAGTATTTTCAGCGCTGCGAGTGCACGCAGCACAAATTAGCGATGGCTGGGTTGGGCTCTTTCCAGCCGACTGCCGGTGCAGCAAATTGCTAATCGGCGGCTTCCCGCAAACTGACATTTGGTTTGGATGGTAGAATGGCCCGTCAGCGCGGTGCTGATGTCTGGGCCAG
>NZ_JBPOFB010000036.1:0-11642 GCF_051251565.1 Marivita sp.
TGCGCACCGACCACATCTGACGCCCGCACTGGTGATCTGGTCGAGATGTTCACGACGAGCTGCGCACCGACCACATCCGACGCCCGCAAAGGTGATCTGGTCGAGATGTTCACCACAAGTTGCGCACCTTTGACATCCGGCGCGTAACGCAGGCACTGACCCGGGGCGGGAATACCCGTCCCGTGACCTTCAAGGAGGCACGGACCATGACAAACGTCATTCACCTTTCCACCCCGTCCCGGATCAACCCTCAAGAGGCGCGCCTTGGTGCGCTTCTAAGCTGCTTTTCCGAACACCGGCGCTTTGTCGACGATGTGTTCTGGCTCAAGGAAAACGCTGAAATTCTGAATATTCTGGAATCCACTGGCACCAAACTCGGGTCAGACGCGCTGGACGCCTATACTGGATTTTACGCCAGTGTCGAAAAGCGGATGCGCTTTTTCCCCCAATATTACAGGTTCTTTCTGGGTATTGTTCTGGATCTCGAAGACCTTGGCATGCCGGGCACTGAGGGTGAAAAGCTGGTGCACTGGGCTTGCGATCAATCCCTCCCACAAGCCGAATTGTCGGATCTTCAACGCACGGAAGCAGTCCGCCTGTTGTCCCGCCGCGGAGTCACGCCAAACGGGGATATCCATGCGCTTGAGGCCCGTGCGCGCCATTTCATGGCCCGGTCAGACACATTTGCCCTGCCGAACAAGAAAGCCGCCTATGAGCTGACACATCTGGTGTTTTACCTCAGCGAATATGGCCGACGCGACCCGCAGATTGACGACGCGGCCAAGCGAAGTCTGCATTTCGCAGGATTGCTGGCCTTTATCGAACAGAACGCAGATCTGCTGGCCGAGATTTGCATTGCCATGCGGTATGCTGGCGAAACGCCGCCCACTCTTTGGACCGATTGGCTTAAGCGGGAGACAGCACTTTTCACTGTGACCGAGGGTCAAACGGTCAGCGTGCAGGATGATTACCACGAATTTCTAGTGTGCAACTGGCATCAGGCCACCATTGGCGAAGCCGCCTTTGTCAAAAGTGTCTTGGCAGACCGGATGCGGTTTGACCGCAGTACAGGGCGCGCGACACCCATGCGCGAAATGTCAGAGGCGATGTTCAACCTCGACGACGCACGCAGCGGTGATTGGATGTCTATGCGTCTTCAGATGGAGGACGCGTTGTCACCCGAAGCGATGACAGTTCTTGCGCAAGCGGAAACATCCTCGCGGCATTTTGCGGATTTCTTTCACGGCTTTGCCCGCGCGGCCCCCAAGACGCTGCACTGATATCGGTTGGGGCGCGGACAAACCTGCCGCGCCTACATCGAAAAACTGATCCCGCAGCCGCATGATGATGACGCGTTGGGATTCTCGATGACGAACCGCGCGCCAATCAGTTCTTCTGAAAAATCGATCACCGCATTGGCCAGAAATGGCAGGGACGTCGAATCCACGACAACCTGTTCGCCCTGACCTTCAAGCACGAGATCATCGGTTCCCGGCGCATCAAGCTTGATTTCATATTGAAATCCCGAGCAGCCGCCGCCTTCGACCGCGACACGCAGGGCCTTGCCTTCGGCGCTGGCGCCGATCTCTGACAAACGCTCGAATGCACGATCTGTCACTTTTGGGGGAAGCTGCATATTATCCTCGGGTTGCTTTAACTTGTGCTCTGTCCTGAATATAAGGCCAGATGGGACAGGGAACAAGAACAGGCGGTCGATCATGACGGCGCACTATGCATGCGACCCGGACAAATCACGCGGCAGACTATACCCGGAAGAGGAAAGCGCGTTCCGGTCGTGTTTCCAACGCGACAGGGATCGCATCATCCATGCCTCCGCGTTTCGACGGCTCAAGCACAAGACGCAGGTGTTTATCGAACACGAGGGTGATTATTTTCGCACCCGCCTGACCCATTCCATCGAAGTGGGGCAGGTGGCGCGGACCATTTCGAAAACGCTCAGCCTCGATCTTGAACTGACCGAAGCCGTGGCGCTGGCGCATGATCTGGGGCACACGCCTTTTGGCCATACCGGCGAAGAGGCGCTGGATGCGTTGATGCAGCCCTATGGGGGGTTCGATCACAATGCCCAGGCCATTCAGATCGTGACCTCTCTGGAACGGCACTACGCCGAGTTTGATGGGTTGAACCTCACCTGGGAAACCCTTGAGGGTATTGCAAAACACAATGGCCCAGTGGGCGAACCGGTCCCGCACGCGCTGGCCGCATATAATGCACGGCACGATCTGGAGCTGCACACCCATGCCAGCGCCGAGGCACAGGTTGCGGCCCTGTCGGATGACATCGCCTACAACCATCACGATTTGCATGACGGGCTGCGGGCCGAATTGTTCTCGACCGATGAACTGGCCGAGCTTCCCATCGTAAGCGATTGTTTTGCCGAAGTAGATCGAATTTACCCAAACCTGAATTACTACCGTCGCCGCCACGAGGCGTTGCGTCGGTTCTTTGGGGTTCTGGTCAGTGATGTGATCACTGTGACCCAAGCCAATCTGAAAGACCTCGCACCGAACACACCCGAAGACATCCGCGCCGCAGGCCGGATGATGGTGCAGTTTTCGCCCAGCCTTTGGTCGGACCTCAAGGTGATCCGCACCTTCCTGTTCCACCGTATGTACCGCGCGCCTGACGTGGTCGAGATGCGCGCGCAGGTGACCCGCGTCATCAACGAGCTTTTTCCGCTGTTCATGGCCGATCCGTCCGTTTTGCCCAAGCAATGGCGCAAGGATGTGGCAGAAATTCAATCCGAGACGGAACTCGCCCGCATTGTTTCGGATTACATAGCTGGGATGACGGATCGTTTCGCCCTTCAGGAACATGCGCGCCTGACAGGGACAGATGTGATTTCCGCAAGGTCATAATCCGTGCGGTCATAAAAGGACATAGTCGTGGCAACACCAGCAGAGACCGGCCTGACCCCGGTAACCGCCTTTGCGTTGGTCGGCGCTTTGGGCGTGGGCGCGCAGTGGCTGGCATGGCGTTTGAACCTGCCCGCGATCGTGCTGATGCTGGTCGCAGGGCTGCTTGTCGGTCCAGTGTTCGGCGTCCTTGACCCGTCTGTGGCGATGGGTGACTTGCTTCAGCCGATTGTGGCCATCGCCGTGGCCATCATCCTGTTTGAGGGCGGTCTGACGCTGAATTTCAAATCCCTGTCCGATGCGGCGGTGGGGGTGAAGCGCCTTGTCATTATCGGCGGACCGGTGGGCTGGCTGTTGTCGGCCTCGGTTCTGCACTATGTCGGCGGCCTAAGCTGGGCGGCCGCCTCGGTGTTTGGCGGAATCATGATTGTCACCGGGCCGACCGTGATTGCGCCCTTGCTGCGGCAGGCGCGGCTGAAACGTCGTCCCGCGGCGCTTTTGCAATGGGAGGCGATTGTCAACGATCCGGTGGGCGCGTTGGCCGCCGTTCTGGCGTTCGAGGTGGTGCTGGTCTGGCAAACGGCCACAACGGTAGAAGAAATAATCTGGACGCTGGCCATCGGTGTGACCATGGCGACGCTGGTCGGCATCATCGCGGGTTGCGGTATCGCGCGGTCCTTTTCGCGCGGTTGGGTGCCCGAATACATGAAGGTGCCAGTCCTGTTTGTCAGCGTTCTTGTGGTTTTTGCAGCCTCGGATTCGTTGTTGCATGAAAGCGGGTTGTTGGCGGTGACGATCATGGGCGTGTGGATTGCCAATGCGCACCTGCCCAGCCATGCCGAAATGCACCGCTTCAAGGAACACGCGACGATCCTTCTGGTGTCTGGCGTGTTCATTCTTCTGGCCGCCAACATGACCCGTGAAACGTTGCTCAGCATGAATTGGCAGACGTTGGCAACAGTGGTTGCCGTGATCCTATTTGCCCGTCCTGTCACGGTTCTGACCTCGCTCGCATTTTCAAACGTCCCTCGGGCCGAACGCCTGCTGGTCGCGTTCACAGGACCGCGTGGGGTCGTGCTTGTTGCGGTGGCGGGGCTCTTTGGTGACCGTCTCGTGCAAGCCGGGATCGAGGACGCGGCACAGATCTCAACTCTTGCGTTCGCGCTGGTGGCCGGAACGGTGGTGCTGCATGGATTTACGCTCAAACCGATTGCACGGTTCCTGGATCTTAGCGCATCGACCACGCCGGGGGTTCTGATCGTGGGCGGCAACCGCTGGACGGTTGAGTTCGCCGCCCTGTTGAAAAAGCTTGAATTGCCGGTGATGATCTCGGACCCGAACCGCAGCCATCTGCGCGACGCGCGCGAAGCCGGTTTGCCGATCTATTCTGGCGACATCCTGTCAGAAGGCGCGGAACACCGTCTGGATCTGGTGGCCTATGAAACCGTGATCGCGGCGACCGACAATGATGCTTATAACACGCTTGTGGCAACTGACCTTGCCCCGGAGTTCGGACGCGAAAACGTCTATCAGCTCAACCGCGATGCCTCGGACTCAGCCCGCTACGCGCTACCCCCCAAACTGGGCGGGCGCGCCTTGGGCGCGGGCGAGACATACTGGCAGGTGCAACGCCGTATGTGGGACGGATGGGAGTTTCGCTCAACCACGCTTTCAGATGAATTTACGCTGCAAAACTGGTTTGACATCCACCCAAAAGGCATCCCCATCGCCGATATCGGCCCGCGTGGGAATCTGCGCATTCTTGGCCCAAAGGACACGCCGAAGGACACGCGCGGCACACGGCTGATTGCGATGCTGCCGATGAAACCGCACCGCGCCAAAGCCGAAGGACAAGCCTAACATTTGACGCCGCGCGCCAAGGTGGTAGAGGACATGCCAACAAAGGACGTGTAACATGAACCTCTTTTCCGATATCCGGGCACTAGTGATCGACAGCCTGACCGCGATGGTTTCAGACGGGGCGCTGCCCGATGGTCTTGATTATGCGAATGTGACGGTAGAGCCGCCGCGCGATCCGTTGCATGGCGACATGGCCACCAACGCGGCCATGGTGCTGGCGAAACCCGCAGGCGCAAAACCGCGCGATATTGCCGATGCTCTGGCCATCAAACTGTCCGCTGATCCGCGCGTCTCAAGCGCCGAAGTTGCGGGGCCGGGCTTTCTCAACCTGCGCTTGGCCAATCCGGTCTGGCAAAGCTTGCCCAAGGCAATCCTGACCTCTGGCGTCGACTACGGCAAATCCACGGTCGGGCAGGGCAAGCGCGTCAATGTGGAATATGTCTCGGCCAACCCCACCGGCCCGTTGCATGTGGGTCACACGCGCGGAGCTGTCTTTGGCGATGCATTGGCATCCTTGCTGGATTACGCAGGCTTTGACGTCACGCGGGAATACTACATCAACGATGGCGGCGCGCAGGTCGATGTGCTCGCACGGTCCGTGTACCTGCGCTATCTTGAGGCGCATGGTCAGGACGTGGCTTTCGTCGATGGCACATATCCGGGCGATTACCTGATCCCGGTGGGGCAGGCGCTCAAGACCAAGGTAGGCGATGCCTTTGTGGGCCAGCCGGAAGCTGTCTGGCTTGAAGAGGTGCGCAATTACGCAACCGACGCCATGATGGCGCTGATCCGCACGGACCTGGCCTCGCTTGGCGTTGAAATGGACACGTTCTACAGCGAAAAATCTCTCTACGGCACGGGTCTGATTGAAGCGGCAATCAAGGATCTGGACGATAAGGGCCTGATCTATCGCGGCGTGCTGGAACCACCCAAGGGCAAAAAGCCCGAAGACTGGGAACCGCGCGAACAGACCTTGTTCAAGTCCACCGAACATGGCGATGATGTGGACCGTCCGATCCAGAAATCTGATGGGGCCTGGACCTATTTCGCACCCGATATCGCGTATCACTACGACAAGGTGCAGCGCGGCTATGACCTGTTGATCGATGTGTTCGGCGCCGATCACGGTGGCTATGTCAAACGGATGAAGGCCGCCGTCAGTGCGCTCTCTGGTGGAAAGACACCGCTGGATATCAAGCTGACGCAGCTTGTGAAGCTGTATAAAAACGGTGAGCCGTTCAAGATGTCCAAGCGGGCAGGGACTTTTGTCACCCTTGCGGATGTGGTCGAACAGGTTGGCCCCGACGTGACCCGCTTTGTCATGCTCACCCGCAAGAACGACGCGCCGCTGGATTTCGATTTCGACAAGGTGCTGGAACAGTCCAAGGACAACCCGGTGTTCTATGTGCAATACGCGATTGCGCGGGTAAACTCGGTCCTGCGCAAGGCGCGCGACACGGGTGTTGCCGTGGATGATGCCACTCTGGCCGATATCGACCTTGCAGACATGACCCATGACAGCGAACTGGCGGTCGCGCGCAAACTGGCCGAATGGCCCCGTCTGGTCGAGATCGCGGCACGCACGAACGAACCGCACCGGGTGGCGTTTTACCTCTATGAATTGTCGTCAGATCTGCACGCGCTTTACAACAAAGGCAACGATGTGCCTGACCTGCGCTTTTTGCAGGAAGGCAACACCCACGCCACGCAGGCGAAAATCGCCCTCGCGCGGTCCGTCTCTGTTGTTATTTCCGCCGGTCTTGGTATCTTGGGCGTCACACCGGTCGAAGAAATGCGCTGACAAAAGCGCCGTGACCGGGTGAGGCGAAGGCAAGAAACCACCGGTGGCAACGTCCACCGGGGCAATGAGGCGGACATGGCAAATATGTATAGGACGGGCCCCGCGCGTGGGGAAGAAACGTCGGGCAATCTGGCCTCGGCAGCCAATTGGCTGGGCGCGGCCATGTCTTTGGCGTTGGTCGTGGGCGTGGCGATCTGGGGATATCGCCTGATTGTGCGCGATGTGTCCGGCGTGCCTGTGGTGCAGGCGGTCGAAGGCCCGATGCGCGTCGCCCCCGACAACCCCGGTGGGCAAATCGCGCGTCACGAAGGGCTGGCCGTGAACACTGTGGCGGGCACCGGCACATCCGCACCGCCCCCAGATCAGATCGTGTTGGCCCCGCGTCCGCTTGAGATCACGGATGAAGACATGACGGTCACTCTGGCCCCAGTCGAGGCAGACCTGAACGGCCGTGAAGAACTGGCCCTCGCAGCGTTGCGGCAGGATGCGGAAACCGATGCAGCCGCGCTTGCGCTGTCTGACATCGCAAACGCAGACGATCCGATCAAAGCGCTGGCCGATCAGATCGCCGCGAATGCAACGCCCTTCACCCAAGTTGACCCTGCGCCCGAAACCGGCGCGTTTGACCAATCGGCACCCCAAAATCAGGTGGCTGCCCTGACAGGGACCATTCCCGCATCCGTACCCGGCGTCGCGCGGTCCTTGCGTCCGGCTACTAGACCGGCTGGCCTGCAATTGGCGTCTCTTTCGGCCCCCGCACCTGTTGCCCCAACGGGTGCACGTGAACGCAATCCCAATGACATTCCCGCAGGAACCCGTCTTGTACAATTTGGGGCCTTTGACAGCCCCGAAATCGCCCGCGAACAATGGACCAATCTGCAATCCCGGTTTGGCGAATTTTTGGGCGGAAAAGACCGCGTGATCGAAGAAGCCACATCGGGGGGGCGGGTGTTCTACCGTCTTCGCGCCCATGGGTTCGCCGATCTGAGCGAGTCCCGGCGCTTCTGTGCGGCGCTTGTGGCCGAAGGGGCCGATTGTATCCCCGTGGTCAGCCGGTGACGCATCGCCCCTTCGGAGCGGCCATTTTCGGCTGTGATGGCCTGCGTTTATCCACAGACGAACGCGCGTTTTTCGCCGACGCCAACCCGTTCGGGTTCATTCTGTTTGATCGCAACCTCGATACCCCGGATCAAATCCGCGCGTTGACGTCTGATCTGCGCGACGCTGTTGGCTGGTTTGCCCCGATCTTCATTGATCAGGAAGGTGGCCGCGTGCAACGCCTGCGCGCGCCTTTGGCCAGTGATTGGCTGCCGCCCTTGGAGCATGTTGATCTGCTGGGCTCGAATGCCGAAGACGGCATGCGCCTGCGCTACCGGATCATTGCACACGAGCTTATGGCCCTTGGCATCGACGCCAATTGCGCGCCGATGCTGGATGTGGCGCGGCCTGAAACTCACACTTTCCTGCGCAATCGGTGTTACGGATCAAATCTTGACCAAGTGGTAAAAATTGGCCGCGCCGTCGTCGAAGGCCACATGCAAGGCGGTGTGTTTCCTGTGGTCAAACACATCCCCGGTCACGGACTTGCCCAGATGGACAGCCATCTGGACCTGCCGCGCATCGATGCTTCGGCAGACACGCTGGACAGAATCGACTTTGCCGCGTTCCGGCCTTTTGCCGATGTGGCGATGGGCATGACCGCGCATCTGGTCTACAGCGCCTTTGGCGAAACTGGTCCGGCCACAACATCCGCCGCCATGATCCGCCGCATTCGTGACGACCTGGGCTTTGGCGGGGTGCTGATGACCGATGACATCTCTATGCAGGCATTGTCTGGCACGGTGCCAGATCGCGGTGCCGCGTCGATGCGGGCCGGGTGTGACGTGATCTTGCATTGCAACGGCGCTTTGGACGAACGCATCGCCCTGATGGACCGGATCGGCACCATGCCCGCGCAAAGCCAGATCCGCGCCGAGGCGGCGTTGACCAGCCGCACAGCGCCGCTGGATGTTGACATCGCGGACTTGAAAGCCATGCTTGCCCGGTTGGAGCAAAGGCAAGATGCATGAGCAAGGCCCCAGAAGACGGATTTGACACCACGGTTGCGGACCGGCTGGTTGCCGAAGCGTTGATCGTGGATGTGGACGGGTTCGAAGGCCCGCTTGATCTTTTGCTGTCGCTGAGCCGGACCCAAAAGGTCGATCTGCGCAAAGTCTCGGTACTGCAACTTGCCCGCCAATACCTTGCCTTTGTGGAACAGGCCAAAGCACTGCGCCTTGAACTGGCAGCGGATTATCTGGTGATGGCGGCGTGGCTGGCATTTCTCAAATCGCGCCTTCTGTTGCCACCCGATCCAACCGAGGACGGCCCCTCGGGCGAAGACCTTGCCGCGCATCTGGCTTTTCAGCTTGAGCGTTTGCAGGCAATGCGGGACGTGGCGGCACGACTGATGGCGCGCGACCAGCTGGGCCGTGATTTCTTTGCCCGTGGGGCTGCGCAACAGGTCGAACGTGTCCGCAAGGTGCACCACACCGCCACGTTGCTGGATTTGATGCAGGGCTATGCGCGCATCCGCACCAAGGACGAATTTCGCCCTTTTGTTATGGACCGGGACGCGGTGTTCACGATGGAACAGGCGCTGGAACGCCTGCGCGGTTTGATCGGGTTTGCCGGGACGTGGACGGATATTTCGTCCTACTTGCCAGAGGGGTGGGATGCCGATCCGATGCGCTGGCGGTCGGCCACCGCGTCGACCTTTGCCGCGTCTTTGGAACTGGCCAAGGAAGGTAAGGTTGAGCTGCGCCAATCTGCGCTTTTTGAGCCGATTGAGATACGTCGGAGAGACCGTAAGTGACTGATACTTTTGAAACCGAACCCAACCAAAGCCTGTTCGAGGCACCGCCCATGGGCGAACAAGAACGCATGGTCGAGGCGATCCTGTTCGCCACGTCCGAGGCGGTTACGGTTAAGGAACTGAACGACCGGATGCCCCATGGATCAGACGCCGCCGAAGCGCTGGTCACTCTGCGCAAACGCTACGAGGGCAGGGGTGTGAATGTGGTCAAGGTTGGGGATGCGTGGGCCATTCGGACAGCGCCCGATCTTGGCTTTCTCATACAAAAGGAAACCATCGAGACCCGCAAACTCAGCCGAGCGGCGATCGAAACGCTGGCGATCATTGCCTATCACCAGCCCGTCACCCGCGCCGAGATCGAAGAAATTCGCGGCGTGTCGGTCAGCCGGGGCACTGTGGACCTGTTGCTGGAAATGGAGTGGATTCGCTTTGGTCGCAGACGCATGACACCGGGGCGCCCGGTGACTTTTGTGGTGACCCAGGATTTCCTGGATCATTTCGGTCTCGAATCCGCCCGTGATTTGCCGGGGTTGAAGGAATTGCGCTCTGCCGGATTGCTTGAGAACCGCCCGCCCTTTGGCACCATGCCGCAAATCGGGGAAGGTGATGTCGATGCCGAGGAGGCGACCGAAGACGGCCAGTCCGAGCTTTTTGAGGATTAAGCGCGGCGTTCCACCAATGGAAAGCACACGATGCGTCCACGCGTCGGAACACCGCATGCAGTAAATTTCGTTAAAACTTTTGAAACAATGCCTGAAAATCGTCTCATTTGTTTTCTATATATCCCCCGAGGCAGACAAACACAGCACAGGAGGACGACATGAATCTCAATACAATCATCAACATGGTGATGCGCACTGTGATGCGCCGCGTCGTGAATTCGGGCATCAATGCCGGTATGAGCGCTGGCAGCAAAATGATGTCTGGCCGTAAAAAGCCCCAAGGTGACGCACCTCAACACAAGTCAGACACCGCGCCGCGCTGACGCGTCAGGCCGTTTTGAAATGCTTGGACAGCTTTAACCCCTGTCCTTGATAATTTGATGCAATCCCCGCGCCATACAACTGGCTTGGGGATTGATCCATTTTTTCATAGACCAACCGGCCCACGATCTGCCCGTGCTCCAACACAAAAGGCGCCTCGTGGCAGCGCACCTCAAGCACGCCGCGTGATCCAAGACCACCGGCTGCATCATGGCCAAATCCGGGATCAAAAAAACCGGCGTAATGCACCCGGAACTCCCCGACCATCGCCAGAAACGGTGCCATCTCGGCGGCATAATCTGGTGGAATATGAACGGCTTCTCGGCTGACCAGAATGTAGAACGCGTCTGGATCAAGAATGATCTGACCGGTTGCGCTGTGCAGCTCTTCCCAAAACTCCGATGGCGCGTAATGGCCCAGCTTGTCGAGGTCGATCACCCCCGTATGCGGCTTGGCGCGATACCCGACCAGCGTGCTGTCTTGCGGCCGCAGATCAACCGAGAACCCAAGCCCGTCCCCAATGACAGCCGGTCCACCCGTAACCAAGGTTTGTTCGGCGTGCAGCGCGTGCAGGCTGTCATCGTCCAACACTGACTGGCCGTTGCGGAACCGGATCTGATTGAGCCGCATCCCCGGACGCACCAGCACAGAAAAGGACCGGGGGCAAATCTCGGCATAAAGTGGCCCGGTATACCCGCCCGCCACACGGTCAAATTCCGTGCCCTCATCGGTGATTGTCCGCGTCAGCAGGTCCAACCGTCCGGTCGAGCTTTTGGCATTGGCGACTGCGCTGATCCCTTCGGGCAGAGCAAGGCGTTCCATCAAAGGCACTAGATAGACACAGCCCTTCTCAAGCACGGCCCCGCCATCAAGCGAAATGCGGTGCATCTCGAAATCGGCCAGCCTGTCTTCGACACGACGGCCTTTGCCGGCAAGAAACGACGCACGCACCCGGTAGGCAACCGTGCCCAACCGCAAATCAAGGCTGGCAGGCTGCACCTGACCTTCAACAAACGCAGTGTCAGAGGCAATGACGCCCCGGTCCATCAAATCGTTGATTTGCTGATTGGCCAACACACCTGTCATATCATTCCTCATCCGCAGTTTGCCCTGCATAGCAAGCGCGTGCGCCGCGTGCGAGGGCGTTTTTCCCGCGCGCTGTGCGCAGGTGGCGGTGATGATAGCTGTGTGATGATTGGTCGGGCTAGCAGGACTCGAACCTGCGACCTTCCGTCCCCCAGACGGACGCGCTACCAGGCTGCGCCATA
>NZ_JBPOFB010000037.1:0-9771 GCF_051251565.1 Marivita sp.
GAAAAGCCCCGTCGCCTTCGAGCGGAAAGTAGCTTAAACGAGCACTTGGGGCGGCACAGAAGCGTGACAGGTCCATGTCTGAAACCGGTCGTATCCGTGGTCACGCCGCTGCCGCGCAAGAAAGATGACAACGGAAGCGCGACGTAAACTGGGCAGAGTGGCACCATCCTAACCTGTCGTATGTTCTGTCTCCTAGTCCGCCACCTCCACCTCGATGGCAGAACGCACGGCACCGTCAAATCCTGAAAATGCCCGGCCCTCGATAAAGATGAGCGGGAAAAGCTCGAACCGCTTCGAGACGCCTTCGCTTGTCGAATATCTTGCCCGGTAGCTCTCCAGCAGGGGCAGGAAGTTGCGCTCGCCCACCAGATGCTCCTCGACTGGATAATCAAGACCGGCGATGAACGCAGCAGCCTCGCGGCACATCGGGCCCTCGCCATTGTGGAACATCACCAGCTTGTCTCCTACCTCGGGCATACTCGCGAGATCCTCAAGCGGAACTGCTGGCTGGGGCTCAAGGTATTGAAGTTCGCGATTTTCCGGAATTTGGGCAAGCGGCAGTTCGATGACGGTCACCGAATCCAGCCAAGCATCGAAGGGGCGCCAGGCAAGCGCGGGTTCAGCGAGCGCTGACTCGTACACCTCCCAGTAGCCGGTCTTGGTGCCGCCAATATGCGGGTGCGAGACCAGGATCATGCTGTCGGGATGCTTGGCGACACTTTCGGCAAAAATCTGCGTGAAATCATCCTCGGTCGCGCCACGCGCAAACAGGCTGATGTCGCAGAGCAATCCGCGGCCAAGTTCCCCAAACGCCACGTTCGACACCTCAATCAGGCCGACATCGTATTCCTCGGGCCGATAGATCAGGGCGCGCACATCCTCAGTGCCGCGCGCCAGAACGTAAGGAACGCCCAGTTCCTCGGCTGCGCGTAGGGTGTTCTTATCATACGAGGAATAGGAGCAGGCAAAGATACGCATCGGTTGGCCGGTCAAGTCCTCCATGTAGGCCTTGACCTCGGCCATGGCGGCAAGCTGTTCCTCGTAAGGCTTGTCCCAGCAGATGCCGGGGTAGCCACCGATGATTTCGTGCCCTGCGGCGGCCAGCCGGCGAAAGACCTCTGGGTAGGCTTCCAGCACCGGGTTCAAGGCCTTGACCATCGCGGTCAACCCGCGCTCGCGAAGCTCCAGTTCCCAGCGCAGCAAGCCATCGATGGGCTCATCGGCATGAGAGTTGATCAAGTAGACCAACCCGTTGATCGGTGTGCTCTCATCTGCGGCCAAACCGGTGGCCGACAGACAACTCCCGACGGCCATTGATGCCAGAATCCGGCTTATCGGTTTCATGCAACCCCCTTGTTTTGCGGTACGTTCGTTTCCGAGGCTGTGAACATTTCAGGGAGGTTTCATTGACGGAGATCATCGGCTGGCCATCGTAGAAACACAGATGCGCGGAATTTGGCCAATGCACCATGGTCCAACTGCATGGGAATCCATTCCGGTTGACGGCTGACAATGTCGCAAATCTGCGAACCTCCATACTTCACCGGATTTCTGCTTTCGGAGGGGGCTACGCAATGACAAGATTTAATGACGACGCAGCAATCAAAGCGGACGGGCAGCCGGTCCTCGCGCCTGAGAGCACACCTTGGCAACTTTACCCAATGCGGCATGCCAAATGTCAGGATTGGCGAAACGCTGCTGACGATCTGCTCGGCCCGTATCCCGAACAGACGGTGGAGATCTTTCGCGACCTTGGACTGAACGACGTCGAGATCGCCCAATACTTCGGAGTCTCACCGCGCAGGATCAAACGCTTGTCGGATGGCAGCAAGCGATCTGACCGGGCTGGCAGCCTTCGCGAATTCGCAAAGCTGGCGCGGGCAAAGCTCTTTGGTGGGACAGTTTCATAATCGCTTCTCCTCCCTTTGGTCGGATGCAAAGAAGCTGCTGGCTGCGCGCTGTGCGTCACCGGTCTTAGCTTGCCGCTCGGAGTTCTGACGAGCGATCCTGATCAAAGTATACTGCCGCTCAACCCCCCAGAGTTTGGCTGAGTTACTCCGCAGCATGCGAGAGTTTTGACGCTGGTGCCTTTTCATACAGGTAATCGCGGGTCAGAGGGACCGCATCCTGACGGCGGGATATCTGAAACTGGAACACCGCCTGACGACCAAACCGAAAGGTCTGCTCGGACGCGACAAGATAGAACCGCCACATCCGGACAAACCGATCATCGTAAATCTGAGCCGCCTTTTCGCTGTTACTCTGAAATCTGTCGAACCAGTGCCGGAGCGTCTTGGCATAGTGAAGGCGCCAGCATTCGACATCATCTAGCCACAGGTTCGCGTTCTCGATTGCGGGCAATACTTCGGACATGGCGGGAACATAGCCGCCGGGAAATATGTATTTTGAAATCCATGGATTGGTTGCATCGGGCCGTGCGCAGCGCCCGATGGTGTGAACCAGCGCCACGCCATCAGGTTTCAGCAGGGATTGGACCTTCTGAAAGTAGGCGTTGTAATGTGGTATGCCGACATGTTCGAACATGCCGACCGACACGATTCGATCGAATGGTCCGCTGACATCACGGTAATCACAGAGCTCAAACGTGACGCGATCAGACAGGCCTTCCGCGTGAGCGCGCTCTGTCGCGATGCGATATTGCTCCTCTGACAGCGTCACACCCAGTACATACACCCCGTGATCTCGCGCGAGGCTGAGGGCCATACCGCCCCAGCCACAGCCCATATCCAGAACCCGCATTCCAGGTTCCAACAACAGCTTGGCAGCAATGTGCTGTTTCTTGTTGGCCTGCGCCTGGTCCAGTGTGTCGGTTGGACGCGTGAAGTACGCACAGGAATATTGCCGATCGCGGTCCAAAAAAAGATCATAGAGGGCGCCCGACAGGTCGTAGTGATGGGAGACGTTGCGTTTGGCGGCAGACACAAAATTGTTTTGATCAAACCGCCGGCGAAAAAGTCGCAAGGTGCTGATCGCGCGTATCCACCAGACGGGCGTCTGGATTTTGACATTGCGCACGACAATCCCGAGGAAACCGTGCAGATCATCGCCGTCGATCGTGATCTCGCCGTTCATATAGCCTTCCCCCAGCGCAAGCTCGGGATTCACGATAAGACGCGGGACTATGCCAGAGTGCGCTAGTCGGACTGTAACAGGCTGGCCCTTGCCATCGCCAAGACGAGCGGTGCTTTGGTCTGGCAGATGCAAGGTGATGTTTCCCTCGCGCAGAAGGCTCTTCAGGTTTGTGACAAGCAAGCGTTGAAGCATAAATTTCTCCTCGCAGACGTTCTCTTCCTTAACCCGGATCATCAAAATTCCAATTGACGGCGGTCAATGCGATTGGACAATAGGGTTAACCTGCAGGTTTTATTTAGCTATTCTGCGGAAATCGGGCAATACATCGAGCAGCACACGATTTCCATCTTCGCCGTGGAATACTTGGTGGGATCTGCGCGCAACGCCTGTGGGCATGGGGGCAGGGTGACCTCAGCCGCGCAGGACACTGTCGTCGAGCACGCTGGCGCCGTATTTCGCCAGCGACTCGACCAGCAGATAGTGATCTTCATCCACTGAGTAGACGACACCATCCGGAAGCTCTTGCCAGTTGTCCTCCGAGATAGGCTCGGAGGCGATCTCGACGGCGCGATAGTCGGTGCCCGCGTCATGGTGCACATGCGAACGGCCACAAATCTCGCAGGTGTAAACCCGTTCGCGCCGCAGCTGCCACAGCGTGCGGCCTAGGCGCGATCCGACGAGACAATCGCCATTCGTCAGCACAATATTCAGCCCAACCGGGGCCATAGGGTCGACCTGCTCGCAGAACTGGCGCAGCCGATTCAGTCCGATAGCTACCAGCTCACGCAGATTGTGGTCGGGAAATCGCAGCCGAAGCGACAGCAGGAAATAGAAGACATGCTCGCTATCGGTCGTCCCCTTGATATCGTTGCGCAAGAGCGGATCAATCTCCGATATCATGTGGTCTCGGATCTTAAGGAAATGCGGAATGGTTCCGTTATGTGCGAAGATCCATTTGCCGTAATGGAACGGATGGGTATTCTCGATCGACGTGCCGCCGACCGTCGCCCTGCGGACATGGGCGATGACGGTATGGGCATAGACCCGCGCAGCAGTTTTCCTGAAATGTTCGCCATGAAAAGCCGCCCAGGTCTGCTTTTCGATCAGCGGAATACCGTCGCGGTAATCGGCCACGCCCCACCCATGGCCGTTGTGCAGACCCTGCTGGTCCTTCCTGCTTTGTTGCATCAGGGCGTTCTGCGCGTGAACCAGACTGCATTCGACGCGTGTCGGTTCGTTGGCGCTCATGGCGTAGAGGCGACACATGCGCTAGCACTCCTTAGTTTTGGTGCATCCTAGCTGGTCGGGGCGGTGGGGCACATTGCGCACCGTCAAGGCGATGACGTTTCCAGAATGGCAGAATAAATCCGTAAACGACATGCTCATTCCATGATTGGACCGGTCGAAATGGACCAAGCCACAAAGCCCAAGAACAATTCACACTCGTGCCCTTTGCACATCCGGGCGCGCGCGCATCCTGCCATTTCTTCTCAAGACATATGCAAGATCGATGCATTAGAATCAGAAATCAGAGCGCACTATCCTTGGATCGATGACGTACAGACGTTCGGTCCGGACGTGGTCAAGGGATGGGGAAACGGACCCGCTCTTTGGTTCGGCGATACCGCCGAGATACCGCTGCAAGGTCGCAATCCAGCCAAGAGATTCGATTACCGCTTGGGATGGCTTGCCGCCGACGGGGACATCGTCGTGATTGGTGGCCCGAATTGCGGACCGTTCGAGACCTATCAGCGCGAGTGGCTCCAGGCGCCCAGACTCACATATCTGAACGTCGATCCGCAAAGCAAACCTCCCCGAACCTCTACATTGGCCATTTGCCTGCGCGATCCAGATGCCTATGGCAGGCTTGTCGCCACGCTCGACGGTGCCAGTGGTGTTACGCTTAACGCTCACCAGACAACGGGCCGGGCATGGGCGCTTGCGTCGCGGCTGAGCCAGGACCTAGGCGCCGAGATCCATGTCGCAGGCCCGCCGCCGACACTGTCCCGGCTGGCCAACAACAAGCTGTGGTTCGGGGACGTCGCCCAAAGGCTTTTGGGGAGCGGGGCCACACCCGAAAAGCATGCGGCACATTCCGCTTCGGCCCTCACGCGGCATGTCGCCGATCTTGCGCGGAAACGCGACCGGTTGGTCGTCAAACTGCCCGACAGCGCTGGATCAGCCGGGAATTTCATTCTGGATGCGCGGGATGTTCGGGGGCTGACACCACGGTTGCTCAGGGACTCGCTGTTGAAGAGACTGTCGCTTGCGGGGTGCGAAAGCCGGTTCCCCATGTTTGTCGAGGTTTGGGACGCAAATGTTGTCGCAAGCCCTTCGGTCCAGATGTGGATTCCGCGCATCGCCGAGGAACCTCCTGTGATAGAGGGCATTTTCGAGCAAGCCCTGAGCGGGGACCGGGCGGCGTTTGCGGGCGCTGCCCCAGCCCATCTTCCTCAGCATGTAGAGACTGCCCTTTGTCAAGATGCGTTCCGGCTTGCCACTCTGTTTCAAAAACTTGGCTACTTTGGAAGATGCAGTTTCGACACGGTTGTCACAGGTGAACACGGCACCGCCGACACGGTCCACTGGATCGAATGCAACGCACGCTGGGGTGGGGTCTCGGTGCCGATGACTTTGGTCAATCGGCTGACACTGAAAGGTCGGATGCCTCACTACGTTATCGTGCAGAGCGAGAGCAGCGGGTTCTCGCCATTACCGTTTTCAAAGGCCTTGCAGGAGTTCTCGGATCTTGCTCTGTCGCCGGACATTCAAACCGGTGTGCTGTTCCTCAGTCCGAACTTGATTGAAGCGGGTCTGGGCACCCACTTCGTAGCTTTCGGGAGGGATCAGAAGCTCGCTAGCGCCAGTGCCAAGGCCGTCTTGCAACGATTGCAGGCGTCCGATTGACGACGGGTTGTCCGCTCGGAGCTACAGCAATCTGCCCAATCACTCTATCTGCCGGAAGGGTACGTCGCCATTGAGACCGATTGCCAACAGGCGGCCACAAACAATTGACCCACGTCCAGCCACTCCGGCATCACCTTGCAGGATCAGGTCAGTGCAGCCATTATGACAGTGTCAGTTCTCTGAGTCTGCTCCGACTGCCTGTATTGATTGCAGGTAGTGGACCAGTTCATAGATGCGGTTGCGAACGCGGATTTCGTTGATTTCATCCGGTCCGTGTTCAGACATGGCTGCGTTCATGTAACGATCACCCCAGACCGGCATCTTGCGATCGCCATGCGCGGCCACTTCGGCCCGGCCATCAATGACCGAAAAGACGCGTTCCATCGGGAAAGTGCCATCGTTACGTGCCGAAAGCTGCGTCAAGTCACCGGGATCGATACCGCGGAACAGGCGTGTCAGAAAGCCTGCGCCCATTCCGTCCGTGCCGTGGCAAGATGCGCAAGAGTTCCGGAATTCCCGTTCTGATGGTTCGATCATGACAGGCCCCCAAGGTTCAAGTTGGCCCGTTGGCCCCTGTCCTTGGGCGACCACGGGTATTCCGGTTCCCAAGAACAAGATGGTCAGGATTGTAACTTTGCGTTTCATTTTGCGATCTCCCTTAATAGCGGCGTTCCCTGTTAAGTATGTTTGAAGCGCCCTGTGATGGCATTGACGCTCGTCAACGGGTTGCGGGGGCTCTGCTTGTCGATGCCGGGAAATCCTTGCGCCCGTCTCCATTCTGAGGCGGCAACTCCCAGAATCGGGCCGTGTGTCCCGCGCATCGCCCTGACGCTTTTATCTGTCAGATGGCCGGCGGGCATGACGTTCGATTATTTCGGACACAGTTTCGTCCGAAACCTGCTCGAAATCGCGGTAATGCAGCCCGACCGCACGGAAATCAGCCGGACATTCGAGGCAGATTACCTCGTCGCACTCACTTTCAAGAGCCGCGATCGTTGCCGCTGGCGCGACCGGAACGGCCGCGATGACGCGCACGGGATCGGCGTCGCGGACCAGCCGCAGTGCCGCGCGCAGTGTTGCTCCAGTGGCAATGCCATCATCGACGACCACCACGACCTTTCCCGCAAGCGGCGCCGACGGACGTCCATTCAGGTAGATTTCGCGCCGCCGGTGTATTTCCGGCAATTCGCGCTCGGCAAGCCTGGCGATGTCAGCATGGTTTAGCCCGGTCATCCGCGCCACATCCTCGTTGACGGTGATTTTCGGGGTCTTGCCATCGGTCACCGCCGCAACAGCGAGTTCCGGCTGCCCAGGAACGCCGACCTTGCGGACCAACACGATATCAAGCGGGACGCCGAGCGCCTCTGCGATCACATCGGCTACGGGCAACCCGCCGCACGGCAGGGCCAGAATGACTGTGTTTTCGGGATCAATCGGCCCAAGTCGATTCAGCAGTCTTTGACCGGCCTCACGTCTGTCCGTGAACATGCGAATTGAAACCTCCGGTGCGTGTTTCAGGGAACGATGACCACCTTACAGTCGGCGTGGTGCAGTACCTTTTGCGATACGCTGCCGAGCAGTACTTCCCGCACACGGCCCAGCCCCCGGCGGCCCAATACGATGACATCTGCCTTTTCGGCTTCGGCAATATCCAGGATTTCATCTGCGATGTCGCCGGCGCAGATCCGCGTCGTGACATTGCGCGCTCCGACCTCCTCGGCCCGCTCTTTGGCGGATGCGGCAACGTGTTCGCCAAGCGCCGTGATCATTCGGGCGGTCCCGATCTCGTCTTCAGCGCTTGGGAACAGACCACTCAAAGCGGCCATCCCGCCGGTGCCACCGCTTTTGAGGGCGGGTTTGGCGAGGCCCTCGACTTCTGCCATCTTCGCGAATTCCTCGGTGGGTCGCCCAAGCATCAGCACATGCACTATGCACAGTGGTTGACCAAACTCTTTTGACATTGTCGCGGCGAAGTCGACCGCGCGGCGTCCCGTATCCGAGCCGTCCGTGGCTACCACAATTGTGTCTGCCATTGCTCTTTTCTCCTTATTGACGCGAGATTTCTCTCAATCATCGCATGTCGGGCAGTTTATGACATTGCGCGGCGTCAATGCGGCACAGATCGGCCATGGGAGACACTGGCGTTGCCAACGGGGGTTTTCGATGGAACAGGCCGAAACGATCAAATTCCTCTCCAACGGCCACGCGTTCGCCGCTGATGCTCCTGTCGAGGTCATCGAGACGCATGGTGCCTACGTGTTTCTTTGCGGCGACACTGCCTTGAAGCTGAAACGTGCCGTTAAATACGACTACATGGACCTGAGCACGGTCGAACTCCGCCGGAGCCTGATTGCCCGCGAACTGGAATTGAATCGACTAGCGGCACCCGAAATATACCGTGACATGTTGCCGGTGACGCAGAGTGAAACGGGTCTTGCTCTGAACGGTGACGGTCCGGTCGTCGATTGGGTTCTGCGGATGTGGCGCTTCCCGGCGGAAAACGAACTGGAGAGCATAGCGGAAAGCGGCGCCCTCGACGATCGCCTTGCCACCGCAGTCGGGGAAGCGATTGCGCACTATCACGCAGCGGCTCCGGTGATGCAGTGCCCGGGCCGCAATCTGATTGCGGATATCCTGGCCGAGTTGGGCCGTGTCTTTGCAGAGTTCCCCGGCGCACCAGGGACCAGCCGGGTTGCGGAATGGGGAAAGGCAGCAGCGGCCCGTCTCACGACCAACGGCGCGCTCTTGGACAGCCGCGCCCGGAATGGCCATGTGCGCCGCGCCCACGGGGACCTCCACCTGCGCAACCTCGTCGTTATCGACGAGCGGCCGGTGCTGTATGACGCTCTGGAATTCGATGAAACGCTCGGAACCTGCGACGTATTTTATGACATCGCCTTCCTCGTCATGGACTTGTGTCACCGCGATCTTCGTCGGCAGGGATGCAGGGTGCTGGATGCCTGGCTGCGCGCAGCTCGTAAAAATGAGGATTCCGGACTGGCGGCACTCCCGTTATTCCTGTCGGTTCGGGCCGCAATCCGGGCCATGGTGCTGCTGCAGACGGACCGGGCACGCGGGCAATCGGGCAAATCGGAGGAGGAGGTGGCAGCCTATCTGGAGCTTGCCTGCGCCGCCTTGCAGCCCGAAGCGCCACGGTTGATCGCCGTCGGAGGGTTTTCAGGAAGTGGCAAGAGCGTTCTGGCTCGCGCATTGGCACCAACAATGGGAGGATTGCCCGGGGCGGCCCTGCTGAGTTCGGACCTCGAAAGGAAGGCTGGATTGCCCGCCGGCACGAGGCTTGATTCCGGGGCCTATGCCGCAGAGCGCCGCGAAGACGTCTATCGTGATCTGTTCGCGCGCGCGGCGACGATGCTTGCCGCGGGTCATTCGGTTGTTCTTGACGCCACGTTCGTGGACCCGCGGCTGAGAGACGCTGCCGAAGAGGTGGCCGCACGCGCGGACGTGCCTTTTCACGGCCTCTGGCTTGAGGCTCCCGAGCACGTTCTTCAGGAGCGTCTGCGATCAAGGCAGGGTGACCCCTCGGACGCGGATATCGACGTCCTGAAGCGCCAACTGACCGCTTGGCGCGGCGAAATGACCTGGTTGCATATCGATGCATCCGGTGATCCTCGATCCGTCCTCGCGGAAGCGATGACAACTCTCGTCGCGAATATGGCTCACGATCCTTCTGGGGTTGGACCTGTCACGCTTCTGTGCCGCCCCAAGTGCTCGTTTAAGCTACTTTCCGCTCGAAGGCGACGGGGCTTTTCC
>NZ_JBPOFB010000038.1:0-7289 GCF_051251565.1 Marivita sp.
CCCAAAGGCGCAAACCTCAGCGACCCAAGCGCCAAAGACTCCCCGGTCGCACCCGATCCCGCAAACTGATCCAGCACATGCAGAAGTTGATCGGCTACATGGCAAAGGGCCTTTTTATCAAACGCTACTTGCTCTCCATCCAGATCAACTGCCAATCGTCCGTCAGGTTGTGGGTAAAGCGCGATACTCATCCCATCGACTGGACCGTTCGATAGGTTTGTAGTCGTGCTCACCAAATCCCCGAACCGGACGTCGTACTCAAATGACATCTGGTTGACCTGCACCCGCGCCAGAGAGGCCTCTGAGCCAGAGCCTAACAGATCGCGCCCTAGATCCTCGTAGCGGTAGCGTTGGCGGCGCAGCCCCGCCAGCTGCTTGCTCTTGATTTCACCAAGCAAGGATCCGACCGAATGTGCCCAGATATCCCTGATCCGTAGATGCCCGACATTCGACGACATGGAGACAATCACGCGCGCGGCAGCTCCAAAGCGGCCCAAAAGCGGCGTGCCCAAAACAACATCCGAACTCTGCGTCCAAATGGCCTCAAGCACGGCCGCAGCAGCCGTCACCACCTGACCGGATGTGACCCCATAAACTTTGGACAGCTGCTCAACAGCTTTGAGCCGCTCACCCTCAAGAACCAGCCCATGGCGCACAAACTGCGGCTCATTGGCAGGCTGGCATGTGGCTCGCCGTGTCTCAAACGGCGTGGCAAAATCCGCGCCAGAGAGAAGATCACGCCAGTAGCTCCCATCCCGAACCGCCACATCGCTGCTCTGATAGGCAAGCTGCTCGGCAATGTGCCCAGCATAGAGCTCGGACTCATCATTCGCAGAACCCGACGCAGTATCGCCCGAAAGCAACAATCCGTATCGAGCAGCAACCCGGCTCGCCAAAAGTTGACCAGACCAGGCATCCACCACAATATGGTGGTAGACCTGCACCCAGTCGGTCGCGCCATCACGGGTCTTGATCAGTGCCCACCGAAACAGTGCATCACGCGCCAGATCAAAAGGGGCGAACGTCATCTGCTTTAAAAGCGCTGCCCGCGTGGCTGCGGGATCAGAGTCCTCACGCAGATCGTGGAAGCCGATTTCAACCGCGCTGCGATCCAGATATGCTTGGCACGGCTCATCCCCCGCACTCACAATCGCCATGTTCAAAGCAGGCGTCTCAGCAATCACCTGCGCGGCGGCGCGGCGGAACACCTCGATATCCAGATCCCCTGCAATCGAGTTCACTTGGCCAATGTTATAGCGGCCGCCCGCCACATCGCGAAGATGCGCAAAGTACACACCCAGTTGTGCAGGGCTCAGGGGCAGAGATGTCTTGCCGCTGTACTGATCCCCGTGACCTCCATTTTGCCCACAGGCATCCTCGTCAGAACCAGGCATCCCGCCGCCTCACGGATCGGTGCGGGGGGCCGCAACCATCAAAACAAGAGCTATTACGAACGGCGTGAGCAACAAACTCAGCACAAAACAGCCGACGGCACGCTTACGGCCCAAGAAGGCGACTACACTGGCAAGCACCAGATAGCCGAGGATCAAAAGGGGGGACGCCATGATGTATCGGCCAATCAGGTCTTGGCTTTGGCGGCTGCGAATTCCTGCTTGAGCTCCGCCTCAACAGCCTCAGCACTGAAGGACGACACTGTGCTCCCCTTCTCAAAATGAGCGACAAAAATCTTCCCGATCGCATAGGTCGCAGCAGACCCAAAAGCTGCAAGCCCAACGCTCCCCAAAATCGTACCACCAACCGGAACAACCTTGAGCGAGGAGCCGAGCAGGCCACCGCTGATCGTAGCCGATGCAAGCGTGCCCAAGAGCGCAGAGACGACGCTCTGTAGCGTCTCAGAGTCAGCATCGACGCCGTATACATGCGCCAGATCGCGCACCATCTTGACCTGCACCGCACCAAGCGCAATCAGATCAACAACAGGGATCGGAACAATCGCCGCCGCCGCAGACCACTTGACCGCAGACGAAATAACCCGCGCTGCTTGCGCATGCACATCGTTCGAAATCACCTGCTCCGTCATCGCCATCAAACTTATCCTTCCAACATCCGCTGTTCATGATAACTTCAATCAAGGACAGGGCGCTTTGTCGACAAAATAAGTGCATAAAAACAAACAAAATTATATCTTAATGGAGCATCCATGTCTAACGATACACAAAACAACTGGAGCATGGACGGCGATACCTTCAAGGTCCTCAAAAACGAAGAAGGTCAGCACTCAATCTGGCCATCCGCTCAACCCATTCCAGATGGTTGGGACCAAGTCGGACCCGTTGGCCCAAAGCAAGACTGCCTCAATTGGATCAAAGAAAACTGGACCGATATCGCGCCAAAATCACTGCGCACCGCTCGGCACCGAGCATGAAGGAGGGATCTGCCTCAATCTGTGTGGCGCAACTATCCTGAGCTTGGAACTTTCAGGAGGGATAGTCGTGATTTCAAAAAAGCACTGGTCGCCCGAGAGCGACGTTTCGGTTCAAGGCGTTAAGCGACGTGATTCCGGCGTGTGGCATGTATCCGGCGTGTTTGCACCGAGAGGCATCTTCCCAGATTGTGGTTTGCACTCTCGGCGTCGTCACGAGTGGCGGCAAAGGCGGCTGCAGGATTTACCCGAACATGGCGACAAGGTAACAGTCGCACTCTGGGTCTGTAGATGGCGATGTCCCGCTTCCACATGCCCGCGGAGGACGTTTTAAGGCTACACCTCGTCAATTGCGCGCCCATTTGCACGTCGAACTTCGCGTGTTGATGACATTGTCGGTCACCTGGGGCACGCCATGGGTGGACAGCCTGCCGAGCGGCTCTTGCGCCGGTTAGGCGTCGGTGTCAGCGATGACACGGTTTGCGGCACCTCAAGCAGCGTGCGGAAAGCGCCGCCCCGCCGCCAACGATCATTGGCATCGACGATTGGAGCTGGCGCAAGTCGCAGACTTACGGAACCATTATTGTCGATCTCGAGCGGCAGACCGTAATTGATATCCTTCCGGATCGGAGCGTTGAACGCTGTGCGAGCTGGCTGCGGCAGCACCCTGAGAGTGAAGTCATCAGTCGGGATCGTTGTGGTGCATATGCGAAGGCCGCACGTCAGGGCGCACCGCAAGCCCTGCAGGTCGCAGACCGTTTTCATCTCGTCCACAACCTGCGCCAGGCCATTGAAGAGCAGATGAATATGTATGGCCGTGCCACCGGGCGGGCGCTATTGTCAGATGCCGAAAACATCAGCACGGCCAATCATCTGCTGCGATCGCGTCTTGCCCATCGGAAATCACGTGAGGAGATTTTCCGAAACATCCATGCGCTTCGTGATCAAGGGCTGTCTTATAGCGAAATTGGACGGCGGACCGGCTTCCCGCGTCGCAGTGTGGCGAAGTGGTTGAACTCCGGTTCGCCACCAGACCGCCGCCGAACTGCATTGAAGCCCACGTCGCCGTGGTATTTTGAGGGCTTACTGGCCGATCTCTGGAAACAGGGTGTCCGGTCCGGTCAGGAATTATTGATTGAAATTCAACACCATGGCTATGAGGGCAGCTTGTCTCATTTGCAACATCTGCTGGCCGGATGGCGAAGGGATGAACAAACCGCTCTAGCAGGCCGGACCGACACGCCGCTGCCTCTGGCGTCTGTGCGGGACCCGCAAACCGGTCATGCCATTTCGCCGGTTGTCGCAGCGGTGCTCTGTATCAAGCCGCGAGGCAAATTGACCGCAGACCAGGCCCAAAAGGTAGATGCATTGAAGGCCGGATCGCCAAGCTTTGCCACGATGCGGAGCCTTGCCATGCAGTTTCAGGGCAATTTACGCGGCGACCAGTCCGCCCCACTGGACGCATGGATCGACCTGGCCATTGAAACTGGCATCCCACCAATCATGCGGTTTGCCCGCACGCTGCACCGCGATATCGAGGCCGTGCGCAATGCCATCGAACTTCCGTGGAGCAACAGTCAAGCTGAGGGCTAAATCAATCGCCTGAAGACCCTCAAGCGCGCCATGTATGGTCGCGCCGGACCAGAACTTCTCAAAGCCCGAATGCTTCCGCTGCGCCACACAAATTGAGGATGACCCGGTAATGATGAGTTTTGGCTGAGGGGAGCCCCGTGTTGAAAACGGGACAGACGAAACTGCAAGTCCCCTCGCGCCATTTGCGATTAGTCGATCTGAGACAAAAGATCGGGATTGGTGATGAGGTTCCTTACGCCGTGCGCGTGATCCTCGTCAAAAGGATTGTCTTTCAGCCAGGCGTCAAGTGATGAAATGTCGAGCTTGACGACCTGTGAGCGCACGCTCCACGTCACCTGGAATGGCGATCCCTTTTCGTTGTAGCTTGGCCCAGTTGTTGAACCTGCATAAACGACTGGTTCACCTAGGTCGCCGGGTAGATTCGGAACCTGGTTCAGACCACCGATCTCTTCAATATGAGCCATCTCTACGAAGTTTGCACCGCCTTCGGAGACCAATACTGCCACAACGGCTTCGACACGCAATTGCGGGTTGCCAATTGCATCACTCAGACAGGTCCCAAGAGTCGGGCCGAGCGTCGCTTGTGCTGTTGAATGTACGAAATGGATCTCGATTGTGTCTCCGGGGACCAAGTCGCCGTGTTCGCTTCCACCAACCGTCATGCCAACGGGCGCGAGTTCTGCATCAGTCAATGTCCCGGCATATTTGAATCCGGTCCCATAACCATGGCCGTCGCCATTGCCAGCATATAGGGTAAAGTTGCCCCCCTTGTGCTCAGCGTTCTCGTGGAAATGAATGTCGCACAGAGCCATATCAGTGACAACCGGGGCTGCGGTGAACGCGCGGTGGTTCATGCCGTCATGCGCATCGATGTCGCGCGGGGACTGAGGACCGTAGCCCATTCCACTAGTCGCGGCTGCAAGAGTTGCCCGCTGTTCGGCGGTGACCTCATCGGACACGACGTGATCGGCGGATTCGGCAATAGCGCCGGACCCCAAAAGCATCACAACCAAAGCGCACACACTCGCGAAAGTCGGATTGTAAGACATAACGTATTTCTCTCTCCACGTTCATCGGCCAAGCTAGGGCCACTGTCGCGACTACATCCCGATCTCCCGAGCAACAAGGTCTCAAATTTGTTAGCTTGCTATGCAAGAAGCTCAGGTCGCCGAGGTGATCGGAATTTCAAGACGCTGCATCTGTAAATCGTCCGCCAGCAATCCGTGGTCAGAACAACCGTGTCAAACCGGATGATTCCTGTCCTGCGCGTAGCATTGACACTTGAGCTTTGACAGAACCCACGGGCAAACTTCTAGGTGTTCAGTCCCGGCATCTGGTGGATCGGGTTCAATATGAATCTGTCCGGCTCTGATGTCCAGATCTTGCAGATGTATTCGTAAGGAGTGAGTCCGTTGAGGGTCTTGAGCCGACGCGCGAAGTTGTATGCTGCCATGAAGTCTGTGAGGTGCGTTCGCAGCTGATCATGGCTGTCGTAGTGGAAGCGCTTCACGGTGGCTTCCTTGATCGTGCGGTTCATGCGCTCGACCTGTCCGTTGGTCCAGGGATGGTTGGGTTTGGTCAGTCGTTGCTCAATCCCGTTTGCCTCACAGATCATGTCAAAGCGCATCGGCCGTGAATATGCGGTGTTCCGGTTCCGTGGCTGCTCTGCGAACTGAATGCCATTGTCGGTTAGAATGGTGTGAACCTGATATGGCACGGCTTCGAGCATATGTTGCAGGAATTCCCAAGCCGTCTTTCTGTCCGCCTTCTCGACGAGCTGGGTCACGGCAAACTTGCTCGTGCGATCAATGCCAACGAACAAGAAAAGCTTTCCTTCAGCAGTCTGAACCTCAGCGATGTCGATGTGAAAGAAGCCGATAGGGTAGCGTTTGAACTTCGACCGCTTTGGCTTGTCACCCACGACGTCAGGCAGGCGCGAGATGCCATGTCGCTGTAGACAGCGGTGCAGTGCTGAGCGTGTCAGGTGCGGGATGGACGGTTGGAGCGCATAGAGGCAATCATCAAGCGGCAAAAGCGTGTGGCGCCGAAACGCGACGATGGCCGCCTCTTCGGCTTCGGTGAGGACCGTCGAACGTGGCTCCTTTGGGCCAGTCTTGAGATCATCGACCGTCTGCCGTTTGCGCCACTTCGCAACCGTCTTGGGATTGATGCCGAGTTCCCGGCTCAACGTCGCGAGCGAAGCTTGCGATCGCTGTATTGCTGCTCTGACGGCGTACGTGGTCGTGGCGCCTCCGTGACGAACTTGTCCCATAAGGTATCCTTCCATTCCTTCGAAAGGATCACACCATCAAACCCTGGGATCAAACAATAGGTCGCGTCAATCATGATTGTCTTGTACTCGGCCCTCTCGGCGGCCAGGCCGACCATGATCCGGGCGAAGACCCCGTTGTCGCTCCACCGCTTCCATCGGTTATAAAGGGTCTTCGCCGGACCGTATTCCTTCGGCGCATCGCACCAACGCAACCCATTGCGATTGATGAAGATTATGCCACTCAGAACCCTTCGATCATCGACGCGGGGCTTACCATGGCTCTTCGGAAAGAACGGTTTGAGACGCTCCATCTGGGCGTCCGTCAGCCAGTAAAGATGGGGTGGTTGCCGTCCTTCCCCAGCCGGCATCGCGATGTGCCACAGTGGTGCTGACTGCACCCACAATCATGGAGAGGACGGTAAGATGAAAGATGTGCTGATCGGCGTAGGTCTGGCAAAGAGCGTTTTCCAGCTTCATGGAACGTCGATGACGGGAGACGTGAAGTTCCGCAAGAAACTGTCGCGCGGACAGTTCTTGTACTTCATGTCAGAACACGCTCCGTCGTTTGTCGTCATGGAGGCTTGTGGTAGTGCCCATTATTGGGCACGCGAACTGATCAAGATTGGTCATGACGTCAAACTGATAGCGCCCCAATACGTACGGCCATTCGTGAAACGCCAGAAAAACGACGCCGCAGACGCTGAGGCGATCGCAGTTGCAGCACGGCAGCCCGAGATGCGGTTCGTTGAGATAAAGACTTCCGCACAACAGGCACGCGCAGTTCTGTTCCGGGCACGTGAACGCCTTGTTGCTCAACGCACCGAACTTGCGGGCGCATTGCGCTCTGCGCTTTACGAATATGGAAAGGTCATCCCGTCCGGTCTCGCCCATCTCAAGCGCGTCGAGCTGATCGTTGACGATCAGCAGAGCGACATTCCGGCTCTTGTTCGCAATGAATGCCGAGACTGGACCTGTCACGCTTCTGTGCCGCCCCAAGTGCTCGTTTAAGCTACTTTCCGCTCGAAGGCGACGGGGCTTTTC
>NZ_JBPOFB010000039.1:0-7210 GCF_051251565.1 Marivita sp.
TGTGTGACCTCGAAGAGAACTATGACCCCGGACGGATCAGTTGCTTTCCGCTTGACAGGGCCGCAATCAGAGAACGGCCCGTGGCGATCAGAGCCACATCTGACGAGGCCTGACACACGACCGATACCGATAAACTTGACCCAGAAAATGTCCCGAAATTACCTTGCGAAACCGGGAGCATCCACACACGACTATTACGACTTGGATTACTCAATGCACTCGCCCGATCCCAATGATGAAACTGTCACAGCGCGGGTGCTCACGGTGATGTTGGCCGAAGAGTACTGAACGGGGATTTCTGTGGCGAACTGATGCGGTTCGTGGCACAGATTTCCCATGATTGCTTTTCGAACACTGCCCCATGACGCACCTGAACTGGACATCTGCCCCTTGCTCAGAGCTGCACAGATGACGCTGCAATATGCCTTTGAACATGATGGCATAGGCCTGACGCAAACCAAGGCATTCAAGCGGGTATTCGTGCACTGGGCAGCTGAGCACTTTCACTGGCCCGGCATGGGATATGAAGAGCTGTTTCGCTACAACAAGGTGCTGAACGAATACGAATTCCCACCCTTGGAGATGACGCACTTTCTGTTGAAAACGCTCAAGCTCGGTCGCCATTACAAAGGCCAATTCAAAACCACAAAACAGGGCGCAGCATTGGCCGCAGATAGAGGGAAACTGTTTGCTGAGCTGATCCCGTTCTTTCTGTTTCGCATTGATCACGGCAGTTACAGCCGTTTGGCAGAAACGCCCACGGGCAACTGGGATACGTGGCTGAACGTGATCAACGTGGAAGCAGATCACGGTATAGATGGAACACAGCTGTTTCGCACGTTCTATGGGTACGAGCCATCCTATGCCGACGATACGTGGCGGGAAGCATCAGCTTTTACGTCTTGCGTGTTAAGCCCTTTGAAATGGGCTGGCATGTTGGACTCTGTGGCAAGCAAGGACGAGAATAACCTCCCTCGGCAGCATTATGTCAAAACACAGCTGTGGCGCTCAGTGCTGGAGTTGGACACAGATCCGCTTCTTGCGCCAATGCAGAAACACTGACAGCGCTGGGTTTATTCTGAAACGGTGTTTGGTACCCCCACTGCACCGGAAAACACAACGAATATGCGTGCGATGCCATCGCCTGTGTTTTCACCATTGTGGCGGGAGCCAAGGGCTTCAATCAGGGTGTCACCTTCTTGATATACCCGTTTTCCATCATCGCCATAGTCTACTGTTAGCTCGCCTTCGAGCATGTGGGCTGTGAGTGGCGCTTCGTGCCGATGCCAACCTGTGACTTGGCCAGGTTGCATGGTAACAATCGCTGCGGTGATCTGAGCAGGACCTTCAGGGTAGACGATCTGTTGCCCAATGATGGTTGTTTCTGATTGCAGCAGGACGTCAACAGGCGGGTAGCCATTTTCCGCATAGCCTGCGCAAGCCAAGGCTGTTCCAAGTGCAGCGATGAAGAGGGTGGGGCGAGCAGTCATGCGTCGGGCCTCTTGTTTTATGAATATTCGCGAAGAGTAGGGGTATTCAAAACGGCAACAGTTGAGGCCTTCATGTAGACTTCGCCGTGCCCCTAATATCAAGCAGAAAGGCTATACCGCACGACACAGCTGAAAATCTCATAGAACAAGCATTGTATGAGATTTTCATCTAAGTCATTGAAATAATTGAAACTACAGTCGTCACCATTTCCGGTCGACCAACCGAAACCTCAGACTTTACAGTCAAATACAGCATAACATTAGGTTTTGAGGGGATCGCACCATGCGCCAAGCACAGACGCTCAACGAAGCCCAACTGCGCCGCGTACTACACTACTGCCGCAGCCGCCGTCATCCAACACGTGACGAAACCATCGTCCTGTTCAGCTTCTATGCAGGGCTCAGGGCCAAGGAGATTGCGGCACTCACAGTGGGCGACGTGTACGACGAAGCTGGTGCTGTGCGTACACAGTTCATCCTTGATGCAGCTCAGAGCAAAGGCGGGAAAACACGCACTGTGTACCTCAACCAACGCCTGCGCAGGGCATTGGCGGAATATGCTGCAGGCTTGAACTTGAGCGATCCCAATCGAGCCCTGTTTGAGAGCCAAAAGGGCGGGCACTTTTCGGCTAACACCATGTGCCAGCTGTTCTTGGACATCTACAAGGCAGTGGGGCTCAAGGACGCCAGCAGCCACTCAGGTCGCCGCACCTACATCACCAGATTGGCGAACAAGGGCGTGGGCGTGCGCTTGTTGGCGGAACTGGCGGGGCATAGTCATATCTCAACGACGCAACGCTACATTGACGTGAACGCTGAACAGTTGAGCGCGGCAGTTGAATTACTCTGACATTTGTCGCTGCTGATATTCCTCCAACGACAAGTCGTACCGCTTGCCTGTGAGCATATCTTTCTTCAGACGCGGCGTGAGATGGCTGTAGTGGCGTTCAATCATCCCAATTGATGTTCCCATCTGTATTGCCAGTGCGTGGATATCCATGCCGTCATTCAGCAGCGCGAACGTGGCATAGGTGTGTCGCAGACTATACAGTGTTCGGTTCTGCCCCGTGCGCGGGCAGGTAATCAGCCCCGTTTCTGTGACGAACGCACGAAAGGTTTGATGAAGGTTCTTTGACACTGTGCCATCTGGCAAGCGGAACACGGGCAAATCAACACGCTGACGGAGCACGTCCTCAAATGTGATGTGCTTGATGTCTTCTGAGCGTTCGTGAATGCGCCGAAGGTAGTTGATGGTGCCCGAACGACAAATGATGTCACGCCGCCCAGTCTTGCCGCGCACACTCATCTCCAAGTACTGCAGGCCATCTTCTTCAAACAGAGTGATGTGTTTCCAGCGTAGGTTCAGTGCTTCTGTGCCGTGTCGTATGCCCGTGTTGGCGAGGATTAGCACATAGTCGCGCAGCAGATACCGCATGTCCGTGGGTTTGCCCGCTTTGCCCTGCTTGATCCAATGGGGCAGTTTGCGGATCAGTGTGCGGTATTCGTCACGTGTGAAGTCTGGACGGCGCTCACTGCCCTCCCCCTTGTTGGCCAGCATGGGCACGTCTTTGTGGGCCAAAAATCCCCGCGCCACAGCTTCTTCAAACACGCGGTTCATTGCGGAGTTATGGGTGTTCAGCGTTGAGGCCTTTGGTTCACGCCCCATCTTTTCACGTCGCCACTCGTAGAACTGCTGGATTTTCTCGTAGTTGATAGAAGTCACATACTGGGCACCGAAGAACGGGATCAGATAACGTTCGATACAAACGATGTAGTCCTTGTACACCTTCTTGCCCAAGCCAGCGTCCAGCTGCTTGCGCATATCCACAATCGCCAGTCTGGCCACATCAGAGAACTTCTTGGTGACGATGGGCAGATCGTTTTTGTGACGGAACTTGTATTCAAGGTAGGTGTCGCGGGCGTACTCTTTGGCCTCAGCCAAGTCGCGCTTGCCTGTGCTCACGCGGATCGTATGTCCGTCGATGCTGAACGCAGCTTGCCAACGCTTACTACGCTCACGGCGATACACGCGAACCTCGCCGTCCAGTATCAGATGTGTATCGTCCCGCAGCTGCCGCATGTCCCACTCCTCGCAGCAACAATACAGCCGAACACGCCAACAAGTCTACGGAAGTGTGTGTTAGCCTGCTAGGGCTTCGCAGTTGAAACAGATTCAGGATTGTCTATCCTTCACTGTTGATATTGTCGAACGTGCAGCCACGTGTAACTAAAAATTTATAGGTTATCAGCCAGCCACCACAAAGGCGTTGGTTCAATCGTCTTCGTCACATGAATCTGGTGCAGCCGTTCGAGTAGCTTCTTTTTCAAATCATCATCCCCTGAATGAAATGGACTGGTGCGCGAAACAAATTCCGGCGAGGGGTTTCTGAATTCGGCAGTCCAACTAGCCAAGTGAAACAAAATAGGTACGAAAGCGATCCCAGCTTCAGTGAGGAAATAAAGCTTCTTCTGTGCGTGATCGTCCGATTTTTGAACATTCAACAGGTCCAGCTGTACCATATAGTGCAATCGTGATGACAGCGAAGCCGAAGAAATTCCCTCACGATTGTTTTTCAATATCTCGTTGAAGCCACGTCGATCAAATAACGCAATTTCGCGGATAATTATTGGGATCCACTTGTCAATAAGCAGGTGTCCAGCCAGGCCGATTGGGCACATTTCCTCTTCGACGATTTTCAAGTCAAGCATGTCATGTCTCCAAACCACTTTAACATACAGACTAGACGGTACATCTGCGTCAGGTCAACCTGTTCTAAGAAACGGTTAGTTCCAACAAAACCGGAGGCTTTCGGATGTCTACTCCCAAATTTATCGTCATCACCGCAGCTACTTGCCCCGCAGCAAGCAGATCCGGCGCTTTGAACGAATTGGCCAACTTCGCTCAGGACTGCCGACAAAATGGCGCAGTTCGCGTGACATATGGCAGCGTGATCTCAGGCCGCTATCCCGGGGCTTTGGTGAATGTTCAGTTCTTTGATGACCTACAAGGATTTGAGAGCGTTATGAACATGATCCCGCAGTCCTCCGCCTATTCGCGTATGGTCAGCGATCACGCTGTAGCGCCCTTTGCTCGAAATGTATTTCGGGGTAAACCGATCGAATTTGAGCCAAAACTTGAGCCCACGCCCAAGTATCTGATGTTGACGAGGGCCCATCGTCGGTCTTTGGAAGAAACTGCAATGCTAGATTTGCTAAACAAGACCGCGCCCGTGTTCAAATCAGCAGGTGCACAGACCATGCGCATGGGACAAACACTTACTGGGTCTGATCTTGGGACATACATGTTGGGTGTAACCTATCCTGACATGTCGGCCATCGAGAAAACTTACGATACTCTCGCGGCAAATCCTGAATTTGCGCAGCTGATGAACGGCCTCGAAATCGACATGCGTTCAATAACGAAGATCGCTGGCATTCTTTAACAATTCAAGGACCTACCATTTGGAGGATCATCCTGTGCAAGAATATCTGATTTATCTCGCGTGTTATGGAGCATTCGTAATTTTCGTAATTTTGGTACAAGTCTTGATTGCCGCCCAGCAAGTCGGACTATCAACGCTAGCCGGAAATCGAGAAGCCCTTACTTTAACCGGTCTCGCTGGGCGAATGGAACGCGCCGCGAATAACTCCTTGCTGGCGTTGGCTTTAGTTGCACCCGCTGTGGGAATGATCCACGTGGCGGGCACTGCACCCGACTTAGCCAATCTACTTTTACTGACGTTTTTGGTCGCCCGCATTTTTTACGTCGCACTCTACGCTCTTGGGGTCACTTGGCTGCGCACGGCTGCTTGGATGGTCGCCTTCCTGTCTAACGCCTTACTCTACCTGCAGCTGCTCCTTTAACTTGAAGAGAGCAGCGTGTAGGGTAGCCCATTTTCTTTGTCGCGTTGTATAGACGCACAAACAAACCACAGACTGAAAGGATACCTAAGGTGTCAATAGAAGTGAAAAGTTTTGCATCGCAAGCCGATGAAGCCAAGGACATGCCAAATGCACGTATGGAGGCTGTAAATGTTCTTGGTCAACGGATCATGAAGCTGACGCTTGCGCCAGATTGGAAATGGTCCACCGACATCAAGCCACTTGTGGGCACACCCAGCTGCCAAGCCACGCACACAGGTATCATCGTTGAAGGCACCATTCACTGCGTTTGCGACGATGGCTCTGAGGCTACCTACACCGCAGGCGATGCTTACGCGATTTCACCCAACCATGACGCTTGGTGCGTCGGTGGTAAGCGTGCGGTTGTCTACGAATTCGCTGGCATGTGGGGAGAACAATAATGTTGTTCATGGTCAAGCTCACGCATGATTATACAACGTGCCAAGCTCATCATCTCGAAAAATTCCCTTTGTTTAGGGATACATTAGCAAGCGTAGGTGATCACGGGATCAAGGTGCATGGTCACTATTCCAACCGCCTAGAGCATACAGCTTTCATGGTACTAGAAGCCGATACCTTTGAGCAACTTGATACTGCTTTCGATCCAATCCTTGAAATGGGGAATTTTGAGGTCACTCCGATTGTGAAAAAGTAGCCTTCGAATGCGCTAACCACTTTAACACTTATACTGGACCAAGTTTCATCGTGATGCTGACTTCATGCGTGGCGATATCGCAAATAAAAGGGAAATAAAAATGCCAACAGCCACCGATTTTTTGAATGCTTTCCGTCACGGGTTCCGGGAAAAAGATGCGTCGCAATTAGACGCTCTCACCACAGATGATTTTGTGTTTACGTCAATAAGCTCAGGAACACACAGGAGCAAAACGGAAGCGTTAGAATGGTTAGTGAGTGGAGATTGTATCTCTATTGATGACTACGTGATCATACAGGACACGGATGATTGTATGGCGGGCACGCACACTGGCTCAGGAAAAGATTGGAAGGTTAACGCGTTTTTCTTTGCAAAAAAAGTGAACGGTAAAGCTAGTGAATGGTACGTGACAGGTGTTTCAGTAAACAAGTAGTGTAAATACAAAGGAGTTGAGGAATGCCAAAAAAACTATCGATTGTTCGTTTCAAACCCAAGCCTGAATGTTTTGATGAATTCTTGCAAAATATCCAAGACTGGCACGCCCAAGTGTTCGCTGATGGTGACCACCGTCTAATGCGGACTGAAGAGGAAGTTGTTGCTATAGTTGTTAGAGACAGCGAAATGCTAGACGAAAATATCAAACGTGGGGTAAATTGGTTAGACAGCCAAAGACCTCTCTTGCAAGAATACAATGATGTAGATCGTCACACGATGCCCATAACAGGCGATCTCGTAGTCTAGCATTAGATCGACTCGTCATATTTTTAGTGCTGAAATTGGCCACGTCGGTGTGTGGGACCTACTAACACCCACGGTGTTGGTAACTACACCAATCGTGTCCCAAACCACGTCCGCCCAAAAAAATCCGCCAACACAGTGTCCCCAACACAGTGTTTGAACAGAAAACCGAAAACACAGTGTTCCCTGTTCTCGTGCCAACATAGTGCCCAGCAACTTCACAGTGTTCACCACAGCGATTCCGCTCTGCTCGCAGCCTGAAAACACGGCAAAAAGTGTGTGTTTGGTGTGTTTTTGACAAACACACGCATAGGGCGTTTTGCCCTGATCTATGTCATTGATTTTGCTTGTAAAATGGTGCCCGGGGGCGGAATCGAACCACCGACACGAGGATTTTCAATCCACTGCTCTACCCCTGAGCTAC